>NZ_CP115921.1:0-1200000 GCF_040412085.2 Vibrio sp. CB1-14
GCTCAATCACCGCCTGAGCTCTTTCTACCAGTTCTAGAGCACTCGATTCAAGAATTTCTATCTGCACATAGCTTGGAGGAACCTTATATTGATACAATAGCGCTCTTAGGCGACTGGTAAAATTGATATCATCCAATTGATAGCTAGATACGTTAATAGACAATTGTATATCCATGCCACATTTCATCCACTCGGACACTTGATGAACGGCTTGAGTCATTACCCAGTCACCAATCTCACATTGTAGCGCGGGAGTTTCTATATCAAACAAAAATTGCTCGGGGGTTAACACTCCTTTATCGGGGTGATTCCAACGAAGAAGGGCTTCTGCTCCTATCAGCTCATTGCTTCTCAGGTTCATTTTTGGCTGAAAGTATAGTTCCAGCTCATTTTCAGAAACGGCTTGTTCCAACTGTCGCTTTTTAGCATGTCGTTTTCGCTTACTTCTATCATGCTCAGGGTTAAAGAATGACATACTATTCCCCTGCAGTTTCGATTCATACATAGCTAGGTCAGCTTGTCGAATAAGGTGCTCTATATCTGTGACACTATCCGCCTCCGTCATAGTCACACCAATACTCGCAGAGAAGGGCTGAGGGTGAATCAAATCTGTTTTAAATCTCATCGTAGAAATTATATTGAGTAGCTTTGAAGCGTACGATTTTACTTTAGTTTTATTCCGAACATTATTAAGGATAATAATAAATTCATCTCCCCCCCACCTTACTAGAATATCGTTTGAAGGAATATTTTTACTCAAGGTAGAAGCGAGTAACTTTAGTGCCTCATCGCCAACTTCATGTCCAAAAGAATCATTAATCTTTTTAAACTCATCGAGGTCAATAAACAGAACTGCCATATATCGACCGAATTCATTGAATTTTAGTAACTCACTGACTTTGGTCACCAATAAGTTACGATTAGGCAGTTTCGTGAGGGGATCATAGAGTGCAAGTAACTCTAGTTGCTTTTCTTGCTCTTTCAGGCGTGATATATCTGTAAACAGGGCAACAACGTTAGATAGCTTATCTTGAGAATCCTTAACTGCTGTTAGGCTAACAAGTTCAGGATGAGCTTTACCATCTTTTCTTACGAGCCATAATTCACCACGCCAAAACCCACTTCTTAACATTTTTTGTTTAAGTTCGGCATAGCGAACCTGAGATTCACTTTCATCTATCATTGACTCTAAAGAGTGACCCAATAGTTCTTCTCTACTGTAGTCATTAGCTGAAATAAACGCTTCATTAACTCTTCGAACTAACCCCAAATTATCAAGAATTAAAATACCTTCTCTCGTGTTGTCAAAAACACTCGCTGACATTCTCAATTCTTCTTCTGCATGGCTCTTTTCCGTTACGTCTAGATATGTCCCAAACATCTCTATCGGTTCACCAGTCTTTTCCCATTTCACCACCTGTCCTCGAGCGAGTATCCAAAGCCATTGTCCAGATTTATGTTGAACACGACATTGACATTCATAAACTTCAAGAGAACCTTCAAAGTGGCGCTTTAATTGTTCTTCTGATTGAACAAAATCTTCTGGGTGACAGAGCTTTTCCCAAGTCTTGAAAGTGAGTGGTTCAAGCTCTGCTAAGCGATAGCCGAGCATCTCTGCCCATCTTTCATTAAATTTAACTTCACCCGACTTTATATTCCAGTACCAAGTGCCAATTTTGGTTGCTGCAATAACACTATTCAAATCTCTCTGTTCTTCCAGCAGCTTCATTCGCGTTGCTTTGATTGTTGAAAACATCTGGTTTACAACCCGAATAAAACCATCAATTTCATTATACCCACTGAGCTTCAACTCCTGATTGGGAATGGTATTGACTTCATCAACTTCTAACTGAAGCTTTAAACTCGCTAAGGGTTTCGATACAAACCGTTGTAAAAGAAAATATAATATCGATAAGATAACAGCGTTAAGTATTAGACCTGAGAGTACGGCATGAAAAAGCGACTCATACATCTTATCCTTAATAATGCTATCAGAAACACTGATCTTTACTTTGCCAATCTCCTCACCGTTTGGTGATTCAATAGGCATGCTTGTTATGACAAACTCATCACCAAACAAATAGCCCTTTTCCTCGTCACACTCTGAAATTTCACCATTAACTTTTGTTACACCCGAAACATAGTTATCTCGGTTAATAATTTTGGCGAACTGATTGTCATAAACCACAATAGCTTGGTAATTTCTTTCTCTTGCTTCATTTAAGATGATTTTTTTATATTCATTAATAGCATACGCTTGCATCAAAGGAGCAATATTATTACTCAGTGTAATTAAGCTCATTTCAACTTGTTTATTGATGTGCTTTGAGAGTGCTTGTTTTTCAATTGAAAGAGCAATCGTTGTATAGATAGCTATCACGAGACTGATGCTAAGCATGATAACTAGCATGGTCACTCTTATGAGAGCGACGGACTTGGAAGAAGCGTTCATTTTCCCCATCAGGTTCCTTTCTAATCCAAACCGAGGACATTTCTTTTAATTTCTTCTTCTTGGCTATCAAGGGAGTTTTTGTCCACAGCAAGCACCTTAAGTTCTTGTGTTGATTCAATCTTCGTCCCTTGCCAAAACTCATAAACAGTCTCGACTGAACGCTCTCCTATTTTAAAAGGTTGTTGCATCGCAGCTCCAACAATAACACCCGTTCTGAGCAACTCCAGAAACTCTGGCTCTGCATCAAAACAAATCAACAAAACCTCCTTCCCTTTACCCATTTTCGCGATACCATCAAGAGCAGCTTGATACCTGTTCGAACCTTGTAGCCAAATAGCACGCGTTCTAGGATTTTTTGTTAAGATTTCGATTGTATAATCAAATGTTTCCTGATAACTAAAATCCACTTGCTGATAAAGACCATTAACATCTATACCACTTTCATCAAGAGCAGCAATGAAACCTTGTGTTCTCTGTTGACCATTCACTCTCATCTGGGGAATAGCGATAATACCTACGGTGCCGTCAACACTTGAGCTACGCTCCATCTTAGCTGCAAGCATTTTTCCTAAATCATAGGCTCCTTGGAGATTGTTTGATTTTATGTAGGACAAGTAGTCGCCACTCTCTGCTCCAATATCGGCAATGACAACAGGGATCTGGGCTTGTTTTGCCAAATTAAGCAAAGTCACCGCGGCAGAAGAATTCGTTGGAGACATGATAATGGCATCAGCCTTCATATCGATGGCCAATACAAGATTTTCTAATTCTTGTTTAGCATCATTGTTGGCAGAGAGGACAAGCACGTCGTAATCATAGACGTTTGCTTTCGAAGTAACTCCTCTCCTCATAATTTCCCAAAAGGGTATTCTCAAATCTGAAACAAGATAAACCAGTTGCTTTTCAGACGTTTCTCCATCCATAGAGAGAAAGAGCAAGCATAACACGATCATCTTTTTCATAATGGTCTCCAACCAAACTCTAAGTAAGCAAAACATGTAACGCTGGACTGAGCAACATAGAACTAACATTATTATATTAGTATAAATCAATGTATTGTCTTTACTGCCTTCATAACAAAAGAAACTCCCTATCCCATGTGGTGATCTACCATATTGCGCTTGCGAGGTCGTTCCTAATCAGCTTATGTATCCTCGTCACGCAGAAGACTTACAAAGAAGCACTATCTCCACTTTTCTAGCAAAAAGTCAGCCCATTCTTTCGAAATGAACTTAAAGTCTACTGCTTGTTCATCCCGAGATAGCACCAGATAGTACTCAACTTCACTCCTATCTCTGGGAGTCATTAGCCAATAGGTGATGCTCTGTAGTAAATATATGCTTTTCTTATTTCCATACTTGTTCCTAATTTTCACGCTATACAATAGGCATTCAATATATCGATTAGACCGCATAGCACCAATCAGTTCAGACGATTTTTGTGGGTAAGTTATCTTTTATAAGCAATGGTAAATATCTGTTTTTAATGATAAAAAAGGCCAACCCTGTAAGAGGATTGGCCTTAAATCATTGAATGTAAATCAATCTAGGAGTGCAACCGACTGCTGTGCAATCACAAATTCTTCATTGGTTGGCAAGCTATTAGTACAGCACACACTTTAAACACATTACAGCTTTCCTCCAACAAACTTTTGGACAAAAGTTTGCTAGTGACTTGCCTAAATTAGCAAGACATGAATTATTAAAAATATAGCAAAAGTCGCTTACGTGATTTCCCAGTATCACTGGCGTAGATCAGCACACTGCTGGGAGAAGTGGGTCCCCAATAGATGGACACTTCTAATTGGAGTTATTCACTTAAATCTAAATAAAGACGCTGTTTAATAAGCAAGAACATGATAACAGCCACCTTGAAAATGTCTGTATAGAGATGTGAAAAATTATCAGGGCGGGATTCCACTTTGAATAAATATTAGCCAAAGATTATTTTTGAGCGATATTCACCAGACCAACCTGACTTTCTACGTTTGGCAGCCAAGCTATCTTTGTCACTCTCATCCTGCTTTATCGTGTTCAACGCAGCACGATTAAATGCCGCTAAATGAGCAGCTCCATTTGGGTCTTTTACTTTTAGTTCATCTTCTCTGAATACCACATCAAGAACCCAATGAAGCTGGTTTTCAACCAACCAATGCTCTCTGATTGTCCGAGCAGCCAGTTCAACATCAACCTCTAATGAGCTAACATACCAACGTGAATCTCTTGTTCCTTTTCCATTGCAAGTGCGCTCACTTACCACTTCAATAAAGCTTTTTATATGAGGCCACTTTTCTTTCAACTCAGGTGGAAGATTCGCCTCTATCTGCATGATATTCCGCCATTCTTTGCGACCATGCCCTTCATTTTCTTGGATACATTCCGCCATGTTATCTGGTTGATTATAAACGGCTAAAAAAGCTTCTGTCACATGCTCAAAAAGTGTCGGCTGGTTCTTTTTGAGCTGGATTGTAAAGTCGCCTTTCTTTGCCTTGATTTGTGCCATCGTTGGCGCTAAGCAATGCAGCGAGTCTAAGGTGACTATTGCCTCTTTTAGGACTAAAGCATCTAGAACATCACGAGATAAACTGATTTCTTTACCTTTGCCATGAGTAGATTGTTGATAAAGCATTAGCCCACTTTCAACATCATACGCATTGACAACGTGTAACATGCTTTTAACCCATTTGTTTTAGTTCCACGTAAAGCTTTACCATCTATTGCTAAAACCGATTTTTCTGTTCGAGTTCGTTCAGAATTCAACCATTCAAACAAGGCTTCGAGTAAAGCATCACTATCTAATGCACTGATAATGTTAGCAATGCAGTGTCGTTTGGGAATACCATTTTCAAATCCTCGATATTGTCTCAACCAGTCAATTTGGCTTTCACCAAATTCTTGAATGGACTTCCATCCTGTAGCACCACTGAGCACAGCAGAAAATACTAGAAAAACGACATCAACTAAGTCGTGTTTAACGTTAATATCATTACGTGGATCAGGTATGCGGTTAAGGCGTTCAAGAAGTGTCATTTTGTAGGTCGAGTAATAAATAGATAATGGTCGAATCAACAAAATCAGGATTAGTTCAGTCGAAAATAAAGAATATTTAATCTTTTGATGCAAGTGAACATAAATTGACCACTCTGTTTGGTATTTAATCAATTAAACCCTATAAATCACGTGAGATCTCGCCCTGGAAAAATTATAACTATCAAGCTTATAAATCACATTAATTCACAGGGTCAATACCCCCCGCTTCGTCATTCGCACTGCGCATTGGAATTGTTCTAAGAATAACCGTAACATCTGACTTAAGTTAGAACGTCAACATCAATATAACTATGGAAAGGATGAACAATGAAAAGGTTTTTTAGTCTACTCGCAACAGTATCTTTAATGGGTTGCGGTGGCGGTGGCGGTGGCGACGATACACAAACCAGTCCGATTGTAGCTTCTATGTCAGGTAAAGTCATTGATGGCTATGTGGTCGGTGCTACTGTATTTTTAGATATAAATGGTAACGGTGAGTTTGAATCATTTGAACCACACACAGTAACGTCCGAAGGCGGCGATTACTCATTAGAACTAACTGAGTTTGAACGCAAATGTACAGAATACGTCCCAACAATGGTTAACGTACCAGTTGGTGCCTTTGACGAAGAGCTAGGAGAAGTAACTGAACCTTACCAAATGATGCTTGCGCCTGCGACATGGTCTAGTGATAAAGACCGCCATATTACACCGTTTACATCACTTGCTTGGAATGAAGCGCTTAGCAAAATGTCAGCTGGTGCACAGGGTGAAGTAGTGACTGAAAACGCTTCATGTACAAAACGCATGGAGAATGCAAGCGAACATAAAACAATGCTTGAACACTTAGATCGTTCAACTGCTGACGTTGCTGCACTATATCACATGACGATTGAACAGATTCACAGTGATTACGTTGCAAACAACGACACTGAAAGCCATGAGTTAGCTATTAAAATCGTTAAGGGCTTTAAGCAGAGTTTTAAAGAAAAAGCAGAAGTGTTAAAGCGTCAGCCTAAAATGTACATTTTTACTCATCATTATAAGTTTATAGAAGACATTAATTACGGCGAAATGGGAATAGACCCTGTGCCAGGTTGGGAGCGCAGTTTCAGCCACTATGACCCAGATACAGGGAAAAGTATTAATCAGCGAAGCATTTTTGACGAACCAATGACAACAGAGTTTATAATGCATCAGCGCAAGTCAGTTGAAGTAAAGGGCGAAACGTCTGACGCATCTACTAGTTCAATTGCATCGCGCGGATTAATAAACGAGCTCTTTACATGCGCACAGCATCAATCAGTATGGGTTGATGAGGGCGCGGCTGGTGGTTGGATGCTAGGGCGTACCAAGTACGGCTCAGAAGCAGCTATGGTAAGTTCACCTGATGATTGTACTATTGAGCCAACAGCCGAATTTGATAACAGCTCGTTTACTTGGTTGAGCGCAGACCGTGTCAACACGCAACAATTTGGTGGCTCTGGTCATCTACTAGACAGCTTCGCGTTAGATGATTATGCTGGTATTTGGGCCGAAGTGTCTACATGGGGATTAGGTTTTGATGATGACACAACCGTTGACCAATGGTTTAAGAGTCTTACTAAACCGCTTGATAACAATACTAACGAAGTAACTCGTATTAACAGCGACTGGGATATTAATTACGCTGAACGCTATACACAGAACCACTTAGGCCAGATGGTTGAAGGCTCTAAAGTGTGCAGTGATAACTACCGCACTAATGACTATGGCTGGTCGGTAGCAATGTGCAAATAATTAAACAAGATATAAGCAAGATGAGGCGTTACCGTCTCATCTTGCTTATAGAACTATATATACGACCCTTACATATTGTAGTGGATTAGCAAGTTTGGTCACATCGTTAGATTATAAAAAGTATGTCAGCTGACGCTTTGGTGAAGTGCGTGTTGAATTAGTCGAAACACACAATGGGGCATATCTGAGCTAGACCGCGCATCTGGTGTACTTGTACCTATAAATTGAATCCATCACCTTAGCTTTCTATTTTCCCACAAATCTTTGAACGCTCTACTTCCCACTCGGTTCGTACTTCTTGCCTCACAATTGTTTTGGGTTTGAGACTCCAACCTTCTTGAGGAGGTACTATGCCCTTTTGAAGAAGTTCGACATACTCAATATTACTGCGAGATACAACAACTGTTCTCTTCTCCAAATAGTTGTAAATGAATAGATAATCGAAAGTCGAACCAATTAGAGAAAAACAGCCCGAACTCCTTGGGGATTCTGACTTAACCTGAACACGATAAACATCAGAGTAGCCGCCTTCTATATCAACCTTTTTGGGATGGGTTAGACTGCTCCCCCACCAGACAATTAGAGTCAATATCGACACAATTGCTATTAGCCTCAGCATGAAACTAGTGTGGTTACTTTTGTGAGTATCTACTAGTTTGTAAATAATGTAGATGATCACAATTGATAGGATTCCGTTCCAAAAATTGAGAGCACCTAAATAAAATAAGTCCTGTAATGATGCAAAATCAAAGAAAGGAATCCCAAAAGAGTAATACTGAAGAGCGGCGATTAGCATGCCGTAGATTATCGAAAGAATGTAAGAACCAGTTGTTAGTAATGGAAGTTGCTCTCTAATTTTTTTGAGAAATCTGAGCCGTTGGAGATTCATACTTTTTCTTTGAATTCATATGGGTATTGTTAAGTACCATATGTATGAGGAAAAGTATGTCAAAGGGCATTTCCATAACTTGAGTCTTTGAACGGCTACAACTCACAATGGGGCAAAGGTGCGCCAGAGCCTAATCGGCAAGGTTCTGAACAAAAGCCTCTTAGTTATACGAAACACTCTGCTTTCAATGCATTCGCTATCCTCACGAAAAGTGAGGATCTCCTACCGCGTGTTGGTGACTGAAAAACGTCGACTAGGTTACGTAAATCAGGTTGGTAACGCTGTGATTAGATTCCTGCCTGCGCAGGAATGACGGAATCTTTAGCTTTATGGTGCAACGCCTGACAACCCAGGCGTCTTTTTATTTGGATTCCAAAATCGCTTAAGCCAAAGCCCCCATGAAGTAAGGAATAATAAAGGCGTTCGCTAAGTCGATAAAGAACGCACAAACCAAAGGCACTACAATAAAGGCTTGGTGCGAGTTGCCGTACTTTTGTGCCACGGCTGACATGTTAGCCATTGCTGTTGGTGTCGAGCCTAGTGAAATACCACCAAAGCCTGAACAGATAACGGCTGCATCGTAGTTTTTACCCATCGCTGGGAAAATGATGAACAGGTTAACCAAAATCGCGACCACAAATTGTGCGCCGAGAATAGCAAATATCGGTCCTGCCAAATCTACTAGTGTCCAAAGCTGCATACTCATCAGTGACATCGCTAAGAACGCACCCAGCGACATGTCAGCAATCAATGCCACAGCCGGTTTGTTAGCAGGCCATTTTGTGCCAGTTATGCGTGGATAGTTGTGCGGGACAATGTTCGAAAGGATGATACCTGCAAACAGACAGGTCACGAACAGAGGCAGTTGTAGCCCAAGATACTCTACCCCTTCATTAAGGAACACACCGACAATAATACAGGTGTGAATGGCGAGCATGGCATCAAGGAAATCATAAGAGGTGATTTTTGGCTCTGGTTTGTTGTCAGCAACACCCACATCTAAGTGTTGTTCTTCAGCAGGCTTAAGGTCATAGCGTTTAATAAGGAACTTAGCGATTGGACCACCCATGATACTGGCCAGAATCAAACCAAAGGTCGCACTCGCAATACCAATTTCCATCGCTGTATTGAGGCCAAACTGCTCTTGAATTTTTGGTGCCCAAGCAATTGCAGTACCGTGGCCGCCGATCAAAGATACCGTACCACTGAGAAGACCCGCCACTGGCTCTAAGCCAAAGGCCGTTGCAACGGTTATACCCGTGACGTTTTGGAGCAACATGTAACCGACGGTGATAGCAAGCAAAATAATGAGCGGCTTACCGCCTTTCATCAGATCACCTAGGCTGGCGTTAATACCAATGGTGGTGAAAAAGTAAACCAAGAGCACGTCGCGAGCCATCAAATCAAAAGAGACTTCAAGCGACGTTGCCATGTGGAAGAGTGCGAACAAAACTGAGAAAACAATACCACCCGACACAGGCTCAGGGATACTAAACTCCTTTAGAAACCCCACAACCTGGTTAAGCCTGCGCCCCACAAACAAAACAATAATGCCCATGGTTACCGCTAAAAAAGAATCGATATGAATCACACCGTCTTCAATTATCATAGTACCTACATCCTGTAACAAAATAATAACTACAGGATGCCTGTATTCAGTATGCTATCCAACTCTTTTGTGGTGAATTTTTTATTTTGTTACATATAGTTGAGAAATTGCTCAAAGATTTTGCTTCGCTTTCAATTGCTCAATCACGTACGGGGGAGCCACCTTACCTAGTTCACCTAAACACGCCTCTGTTTTCGCGTTGTTATGACGAACGTACATATCGCACACCGCATAAAGCTGCTCTGGTGCACCCGAGATCAAATAGGCTTTTTCGAACGACTGAGTTGCTTTTGCTACGTCAAACGGCTCTTGCAACACCCCATTTAAATACCAGTAGTAACTGTTGTCCGGAGCAAGATCTGTCGCCTTCTCTATAGCGCTCGCAGCTTCTGATTTATTCTCCATACGAACCAAAGTCAGCGCTTTCGCATATTGAAGCTGTGCTGAAGCATCGTCACGTTCGATTGCTTGGTTCAGTACATTTAGTGCCTGTTTATCGTTAGATTGGGCGCGATAGTTATCAGATAAGCTAAGTGATGCTTGTGTCGTCAGCTCCGGATCATCTATGAGTGCAAGATACTGCTGCTCTGCCTTCTCCCACTGCAATTGCCAACGATAAACGTCACCCAATAGTAATTGACTGCGCTTGCCTGATTGTCTTTCAAGGTATGCGGTCACTGTAGGATAAATCTTATCAATCGCCTGTTGCTGTTCGTTAGCCATGGTCGAGTAATCTGGCAATAAGTTAATTGCCGCCGCTATTTGCACCGACTCTTCACCATCAGATAGTAAAGGGGATACTAGCTTCCATCGATACTCAAATTGATAAGGTTTTGCACCAACTATTGCTGCTTCCCTCACATCAGGATTACTGTCTTTCAAAGCACGCGTAACCGCCACCAACGCATTCTGATTGGGGTATTGGCTGAGTTCATGCAGTGCATCGACACGCGCTTCTGCGCTTTCTGCTTGGTTTTGTGCAACATAAGACAAACGTTGAATGCGCTGTTCGGTAGATTCTTGCGCAGAAGGCACCGCCTGTGCGTTGGATTCTCCGATAGCGGTATTATTTGCAATTGCGTAATGGCTGAATGATGCCAGTAACAGGCCTGCCAGCGCCAAAGGTTTGATATTCATGATTCGCTCCTAAAATGGATACTGAGTGGCTTGTTAGAACTTTGAATTAAAGCCGGTTGCATTGGTCGTATTGGCGCTGTGCACAACACTTTGCATGGCCATCTTTCTTTGCTCAGCGACCGCTCGATCACTAAATTTGCCATGGGCTACTGGATTTCCCGTTGCTCGCAGTATGTACGCTAACGCTTTGTCTGCATGAGAGAAAAACTTTTTCCATCCCGCACACAGATAGTTCAAACCAGGCTCTCCATTTCGAGTTTTGATGAAGCGATTTTTTGGACACTCTCCGTAACAAGCGAACTGGTAGTCACATTGCTGACATTGGCTCGTCAATGTCCGAGATTTTGCAAAACCAAACTCTTGCTGGCCTTTGCTGTAAGCCATATTTTCTAGGCTATCGGTATTAATATTGCCAATCTTGTATTCTGGGTAGACATAGTGGTCACAGCTAAACACGTCTCCATTTGGCTCCATTGCCAACCCTTTTCCACACAGTGACCCTAAAGTGCACAGTGGATTTTTGCGCCCCATCCACGTCTCTACACTGGCTTCAAAGTACTGAACAAACACCTTACCAATGTCTTTCTGAACCCATTCGTCGAAAACTGCGATAAGAAAATTACCCCAAGCCTCATCCGACACACACCAAGGCTCCATAATAGAGTTTGCATTACCCGGTATAAGGCGTTTATCGCCTTGTGTTAACTGCTCACTCGATTGCCCTGCCTGAGGCGCATCGGTACGAAACGTCTTCTGTTCAACAATAGGAATGAACTGCATTTGTGGCGAACGAACTTCATCGCGCAAAAAGCGGTAAACCTCTAGAGGATTTTTGCTGGTTAGATTGTTCACACACGTTAACGTGGCAAAGCTCACTTTGTATTTATGTAATAACTCGACTGCCTGCATGACTTGTTTGTGAGTACCACGACCGGCACGATTGGTGCGATAAGCATCGTGCAGCATTTGTGGTCCATCAATGCTTAAGCCGACGAGGAAGTTGTACTTAGCTAAAAACTCACACCACTTGTCATCTAACAAGGTGCCGTTGGTTTGCAAGTCGTTGGAAATCTTCACACCTGGTGGCTGGTACTTCGCCTGTAGTTCGACGATTTTTTTGAAGTAGCTCAGACCAAGCATGGTCGGTTCACCACCCTGCCAAGTGAAAATGATCTCCGGGGTGTTCTGACCTTGAATGTAGTTTTTGATGTACTGCTCAAGCATGGCTTCATCCATCTCTGGTGAACAGCCTTTCTTATATTCAAGCAAATCTTGTTTGCTCAGATAGTAGCAGTAGTTACAGTCGATATTACACACAGCACCAATTGGCTTCGCCATCACGTGCATTCGCTTAGAGGGTCTTCCTTGAAATTGTGGTCCTTGAGTTAGCTGCATCGGTGACTCGGCGTTTGAAGAAGATGCCATTGGAGATGTGGTCGAGTTAGCGCTAAAAACCATAGAAATAAACCTTATATCGGATAACGAGCTTAGTGTATCCCAAGTGCAGAGAGGTGATTGTTATAGTGCATATAACCAAAAGGAAAGTGCGCTGAAGTTAATATTTAGAGGATACTTTTGACTGACAAGAGCAACGCACATGAACCATCACACAGAGGAAAAACAGGCATGGAATGCGACCAAACTATTCGTAGTCTTCGCTATCATCGCGCTACCTATCCTACTCTCTGGCTGCGCAACTAAGCCAGATCACCCTATCGCCCTCAAAATCAACCAAGACATGGTGCTAGTTGAGGGTGGTGAGTATGTGATGGGATCCGATGCTCCAGATGCCGCTAAGTCAGAGCGCCCAGCTCACACTGTAAAAGTGAACAGTTTCTACCTTTCCAAATTTGAAGTCACTCAAGAGCTATTTGAATACGTTATGGGTTCATCGATGAGCTTTTTTGCCGACCCTAACGTGCCTGTAAATAACCTAAGCTGGCAACAGGCCAATTACTTTGTCGAGCGTTTAAACGAACTGACAGGTGAAAACTATCGCCTACCTACAGAAGCAGAGTGGGAATTTGCTGCAAAAGGCGGAAACGAGTCTAAGGGCTACACCTATGCGGGTTCTAACAACATTGACGACGTCGCATGGTATGTCGGAAACGCAAACAATCGCGCTCATCCTGTAGGACTTAAACAACCAAACGAACTTGGCCTCTATGACATGACAGGTAACGTCGGCGAATTCGTTCAAGATGCCTTTGATGACGGCTTTTACCGTTTTTCTCCTGTCGATAATCCCAACAATGCCAAACACTCAGATTCTGGCTTGTCACATAAATCCGTTAGAGGTGGAAGCTTCTCCTATGACGCTGATGAATCAGAAAATTTCCGTCGTGACTTCGCAAGCCAATCTATAATTATGTCGGACATGGGATTACGTCTGGCAAAAGATCACTAACGTCTTGGCAAGGAACCTGTATGAAACATACCCTCAATATAACTTCCCATGTGACACGCGCACTCTTAGTGACGGCGTCACTTTCAGGTGGGCTTTTGCTACCCACAATCGCCCACGCAGAGGCTACCCAGCCCAAGCTAGTGGTTCAAATTACCGTTGATGGCCTGCGTGGCGATCTCATTGAGCGATACAAACATAACTTTGGCCAAGGTGGTTTTCGCTATCTAATGGACGAAGGGATCTACTACAAAAACGCCAACTATGAACACGCCAATACCGAAACCATCGTAGGCCATGTCTCCCTAGCAACGGGCGCGCCGCCTGCTGTGCATGGCATGGTGGGCAACGTTTGGTTCGATCGAACGCTTGACCGTCTGGTATATAATGTCGAGGACCCTAACTATACGATGCTAGCCACGGGGGCCGGTGTCGATAAAGCAACGGAAATCGACCCCACTCAAAAAGCCGCCGCCGGTGATGGACGCTCTCCAGACCCTATTTTGTCTACCACCTTTAGTGATGAGCTGACTATCTCCAACAATGGTCAATCTCGTGTTTTCTCGGTATCAATCAAAGATCGCGGGGCGATATCTTTAGCAGGCCACAGTGGCAAAGCTTTTTGGTTCTCAAAAGCACAGTCAGAGTTCGTCACCAGTAATTACTACTACGACAGCAATCCACAATGGCTAAATCGTTGGAATGAAAAAGCGATTCCTAACCGTTATTCAGGTCAACGGTGGGAGCTCTCTCTGCCTAAAGAAAGCTACTCTTTACAAGAACGAGCTAAAGACCACAAAGTCGACCTTGGTGGCTTTGCACGAACCTTCCCGCACCCATACGGACCTGCGTCATACAAGTACTACTCGACCATGCTAACGGTTAGCCCTGCGGGTGATGAGATCACGGCAGAATTTGCTAAAACGCTAATGGCACAAGAGAAACTGGGAACTGGCTCCGCAACCGACTTTTTAGCCATCAGCTTCTCTTCTAACGACTACGTGGTGCATTTGTATGGTGCCTCAAGTTTAGAGACTGAAGATAATTTAATTAGGCTCGATAAAACCTTAGCGGATCTGTTCAGCCATATCGACAATTCCGTAGGTCTAGACAATACGCTAATCGTACTTTCTGCTGATCATGGCGTACCAGAAGCTGCACCAACGCTAAATACATTAGGCTTTAAACAGCCGTTCTACTTCAATAAAGATGCCCTACTCACCAAAGAGTTGATGAGCAAGTTAAAGAGCGAGTTTGGATTGGGTGAAGAGGTCATTAAGCTTTACGCACAGCCATACATCTACCTAGATCACGACTTAATTGCCAAGAAAAACCTATCACTGAGTGACGTTCAGAAGCTCATCGCAGAAGAAGTGATGAAAGTGAAAGGTGTTGCCGCAGCGGTGACCAGTGAAGACATCGCGAACAATCGCGTAGCGGATTCTCGTGTGAATCAATTGATTCGCAATAACTATCACCCACTGCGCTCAGGCGATGTGTACATGGTGTTTGGCTCACGTACGTACATTAACGATATGGACGGACTCACCATTGCGTCAACGCATGGCTCACCTTGGCGATATGATACTCATGTGCCGGTTATCTTTGCGGGTAACAAACTGGAAGCTGAAACCATAAGCCGCCCGGTTACGCCTTATGATATCGCGCCTACGCTTTCTGGCTACTTAAACATCAGTGCGCCAAGCGGTGCAACCGGAAATATCCTCGAAGAGGTTGTCGATAACTAGCGTTCATTTAAAGGGGCGTTTGATTTAGATAAATCAAACGCCCCTTTCATTCTTTATACCCCTTAACTATTATGTCTACGAATCATTTAGTTAAGGCAGCAAATCCATGTCCATTACTCAGCAACTTAAACTGTTTGTCGATGTCGTCCAACAAGGCTCATTTGCCAAAGCCGCATCGTTAAACAATATGGACAACTCCTCACTATCCAAACAGATCAAGAAGCTCGAACAACACCTAGGTGTTCAATTACTTAATCGCTCAACACGTTCGTTTTCCCTGACCTCTGCTGGAGAGGATATTTTGGCAGAAGCCTATCAACTCATTGATACGCTCGATAACATTAAGAACATCGCGGACTCCTACCAATCTGAGCCGAAAGGCGTCATTCGTATCGTCTCTGCCATGTTCCTCGGCCAGCAATACATCCAACCTGTCGTAACGCGATTTATGCGTAAATATCCCAATGTTCAAGTTGTACTGCATTTAGACGACCGTCGTACCGACATCATTGCCGATCACTATGATGTGGCGATTCGGATGGGCAAACTTGATGACTCCAACCTCATTGCCCGAAAAATTGCTAATTCTAACTTTGCTGTAATAGCATCGAACTCGTTTATTGATTCTCACGGCAAACCCACAACACCAGAAGCACTGATTAACTTGCCCGCCATCATTTACAACAACGGCACAGTTTGTCTGGATACCTTTAAGATGAGTACAGAACCTAATGGCGGTGAACTTCGTTCGTTTAAAATGCAAGGCAACTACAAAGTCAGTGACGTACGCACCCTAATTGCGGCTGTGCGCGATGGTTTGGGTTACGCAGTGATTGATCTGTTCAACCTGGAGAAGCCCATTGATGAACTGGGGTTAGTTCCTCTGCTGACTGACCATACTCTGTCGACTCTTGATAAAGGTATCTACGCCCTCTATCCACATAGAAAGCAAACTCTTCTGGTCTCGGAGTTTATCAACGAGCTAAAACTGGCGATTGGTGAGCCGGCTATCTGGGAAAGTTATATTCCTGACTATCACTTGATGTACAAATAGGCCTGATGTTTCTTCATTAGAAAGAAGAAAAACATCAGGCCTATTGGAGACGGTTATACCCAGAACAATTATCAGACCGCTTGTTGCATTCGCTCTGCGCTTTTCCCTTGTTGTGCCATAACAAAGAAGTTGTCGATCCAGTGCAAAATAAGCGCTGAGTCTTGTGGCTGTTCTAGGTCAACATACGCTTGCTGATAGTGTTCTGGCGTGATGAGATGCTGACGCTTTTCCACCAGCTTCTGAGTAAAGGACACACTAAACTCCGGGTGCCCTTGAACCGTGAAGATATGATTATCTTTTACCAACATGAAGTTAGGACAAAACTCATTACCTGCAATCACCGTAAGCGCTTTAGGAACAATCGTTACTTGATCTTGATGGCTGACGAGAAGTCTTGCACTGTCTACCGACAGACTCATCCACTTCTTTTGCGCCTGCATCTGCACTTCATAGCTTCCTAGTCCCCAACCTTTATCGGACTTTTGCACCTTACCGCCTAGTGCTCTCGCGATCAGTTGATGACCAAAGCATATACCCACCAATGCCTTGCGCTGCGCTTCACAACGTACCACCCAATCCACCAGCATAAGTATCCACGGGTGATTATCATACGCGTTATGCACACTGCCAGTAATGATAAAGCCGTGACATTCATCCAGCGCTGGTAACACACCTTTGGTGGCATCGTAGTCTTGAAACGTAAAGTCACGATTGATCTCGACCAACGAGCCCTCAATCATGTCAGCGTATTGACCATAATCGGATAACGGTGGATCTACATGACCACAAGTAATAATCCCTATCTTCATTCATCACCTACTTCATTGTTGGCATTACAAATTCACTTTCACGTTGCCCTTTTGGCCATCGTGCTGTCACTGTCTTCATACGAGTATAGAAGCGAACACCATCATTGCCATGCACATTCAGTGGACCAAAAATAGAACGTTTCCAGCCACCAAAGCTGTGGAATGCCATTGGGACTGGAATAGGCACATTTACACCCACCATTCCGATCTCAACTTTTTCTGCAAAATCACGAGCTGTATCACCATCACGGGTAAAGATCGCGGTGCCATTACCAAACTCATGCTCATTAATAAGCTCTAGAGCGTGTTGATAATCCTTCGCTCGCACCACAGAGAGTACTGGACCAAAGATTTCTTCGTTGTAGATGGTCATATCTGCGGTAACGTTATCAAATAGTGTACCGCCTACGAAATAACCGGGAGCACCCGTATCGATATCTCTTCCATCGACAACCAGAGTCGCGCCTTGATCAACACCCGTTTGAATGTACTCACGTACCTTATTCATGTGTGGCTCACTGACTAAAGGCCCCATTTCGTTCTCTGGAGAAACGCCAAGCCCAGGACCGACTCGCAGTGCTTGGACCTTTTCTTTAAGAGCTGCAACCAACTTATCCGCCGCTTCATCGCCCACTGCAACCGCTACCGAAATTGCCATACAGCGCTCACCCGCCGCGCCATAAGCTGCGCCCATAATCGCGTTCGTTGCACCCTCAAGATCGGCATCCGGCATAACAACTAGATGATTTTTCGCACCGCCAAGTGCCTGAACGCGCTTACCATTAGCACTGCCTTTTGAGTAAATCGCTTCCGCTATTGGTGTCGAGCCTACGAAGCTTACAGCTGCAACGTCAGGCGCTTCCAGTAGCGCATCAACAACCTCTTTATCACCTTGGACAACATTGAATACGCCATCTGGCAAACCAGCTTCTTTTAGCAATTTTGCAAGCATTAGCGAAGCACTTGGATCTTTTTCCGAAGGCTTAAGAATAAAGCTATTACCGCAAGCAAGAGAGACAGGGATCATCCACAGCGGTACCATCACCGGGAAATTAAACGGCGTTATCCCAACACAAACACCCACAGGCTGCATCATGGAATAGCTATCAATTTCACGTCCAACATTTAGCGAGTGCTCGCCTTTAAGTAGGTGTGGAATACCACAAGCAAACTCGACTACTTCCAAACCGCGAGTGAGCTCCCCCAATGCATCGCTATGAACCTTGCCGTGCTCGGTCGAAATCAATGTTGCCAGCTCATCGGCATTGTCTTCCAATAGGGCTTTAAAGCGAAACATGACACGAGCACGCTGCAGTGGCGGAGTAGCTTGCCAATCAACTTGCGCTTTTTTCGCAACCTCGACGGCCGCCAAGGCTTCTTCTGCACTAGAAAGCTGAACTTGCCCTCTTAGCTCGCCATTAGCAGGGTTGAACAAATCGGCATTTCGCTGGCTACTACTTTCAACAATCTCGCCATTAATAAAGTTTGATACCAAAACTGACATAAGTTTTATTCCTTGTATTCAATATTTTGTAGAACATCGGCAATAAGCGTAAACAGATCATCAATATGCTGTTTTTCAATAATCAAGGGAGGTGACAGTGCAATGATGTCGCCCGTCACCCGAATCAGTGCGCCTTTCTCGAAACACTTAGTAAACACCTGGTAAGCTCGAGAACCGGGTTTACCTGCAATACCTTCGAGCTCAATGCCCGCGATTAATCCGTAATTACGTAGATCTTTCACATGAGGTAAGCCCTTCAGGCTATGTACCGCTTGCTGCCAGTAGTCAGCAAGATCCGCCGCTCGGGTATAGAGATTTTCATTACGATAGATATCCAAGGTTGCAAGACCCGCCGCCGCCGCGACTGGGTGACCTGAATAGGTGTAACCATGGAACAGTTCTATAGCTTGGCTGTCAGGAGCAACCATTGCTTGATAAATTTCATCGCTAACGAACACCGCTCCCATAGGGATAGCGCCGTTAGTCAGCCCTTTAGCCGTGGTAATAATGTCTGGCTTAACATCAAACTCTTGAGCAGCGAATGGGCTACCGATACGGCCAAAGCCAGTGATCACTTCATCAAAAATGAGCAAAATACCATGTTGGGTACAGATCTCGCGTAGTCGTTTTAAATAGCCTTTCGGCGGTAGAATCACTCCTGTGGATCCAGCAATCGGCTCTACGATGACAGCGGCAATATTGCTCGCATCATGCAAGGTAACGATGTTATTGAGACTCTCCGCCCAGCCCGGATCGTAATCGGGCAAACCGTGACTGAAGGCGCTGTTCTCGATACTTAATGTATGTGGTAAGTGGTCAACGCCAGTAAGCAAACTGCCGAACGCTTTGCGATTGTTAACAATGCCCCCAACGGAGATGCCACCAAATCCTACTCCGTGGTAGCCACGCTCTCGGCCAATTAAGCGAGTTCTAGTGCCTTGCCCAATCGCGCGCTGATAAGCTAGCGCAATTTTTAAAGCTGTATCAACAGACTCTGAACCCGAGTTTGTGAAAAACACTCGATTCAAGCCCGACGGGGCAATCTCTGCCAGTTGTTCTGCAAATTGAAACGGCAGCGGGTGCCCCATTTGAAACGTAGGTGCAAAGTCCAAATTATGAATTTGGCTTGCCACAGCTTCACTGATCTCATGTCGGCCATGCCCTGCGTTACAACACCAAAGTCCAGCAGTACCATCAAGGATCTTTCTTTTATCTTCTGAGGTGTAATACATCCCCTCAGCGGATACCAACATTCGCGGTGACGCTTTGAACTGCGAGTTTGCCGTAAAAGGCATCCAAAAAGCGTCTTTATTGGTTGATTGTTCGCTTACTAGCGAATCCATGCTCTTATTGTTCGTCCCATGCATAGTGCACCCCAACGGTCATAGTTGAACTGATCTTAGTTGAACTGTTTATAGTTGAATGAATAATTGTTTCTTTTACTAAACACCGCTAAACACCCATACCGCTTAATGTAAATGCAATGTTATTAAATATTAAACAAAATTGACTATAGAACGTTCTTTTGAGCGGTGCAATGATAAAATTATAAACATTTTCTGGTTTTTTGCGTTTAGTGCGCTAGGATTGTGTTTAGTTTACTAACCACCACGAGTCATCTAGGGAGCATTCATTTCATGGAAATGGAGATTGGACCAAGATTCAAAGCGCTACGAGAACGTGCGGGACTCTCACAAAGAGAGCTCGCAAAACGTGCAGGCGTCACCAACGGGTTTATTTCACAAATAGAAAGTAACGCAGTTAGCCCGTCTGTCGCTTCACTGAGTAAATTGCTCAGCAAGATCCCCTCTTCTATGGCGGAGTTTTTTGCCGTCGATGAGCCACAACCAGAGCAGTTCTTCACCCGACGTGCAGACCAGCCAGAAATTGGTCGCGGTAAAATCAGCTATCGCCAAATTGGCCATTATCACGAAGATCGCCACATCGGCATGCTAAGAGAAACGCTCTCTCCCGGTGCCGATACTGGTCAAGAGATGCTCAGTCACGAAGGACAAGAGTGTGGTGTTATCGTGCGAGGCGAGCTTGAGCTCACCGTTGAAGAACAAGTCACCCGTTTAGTCGAAGGCGACAGCTACTATTTTGATAGTGAGCGCCCTCACCGATTTAGAAACACCACTGATGTGGATTGCGTCATTATCAGTGCAAACTCACCGGCAAGCTTCTAACCAAAGGAATTAAGGAAGGATATTTATGGACAACATGACATGGCATGACAAGGCAGAGGCATTGAGTTTTCGAACTCAGGCATTCATCAATGGTGAATTTGTCAATTCGGCTTCCGGCGATACGTTTGAAATTATTAACCCAGCAACTGGGCATTCACTTGCCCACGTAGCTCGCTGCAGTGAGCAAGATGTTAATAGCGCAGTTGAAGCAGCGCGTGCGGCATTTGAAAGTCGCGTGTGGAGTGGTTTAGCACCTAGTGAAAGAAAAGCGATTTTGCTCAACTATGCCAAGCTGATCGATGAGCATAAAGAAGACTTCGCGCTGCTCGAGTCGCTGGACATGGGCAAACCAATATCGGATGCAATGGGCTATGACGCTCCAGCAACCGCGCGCTGCATTCAATGGAACGCGGAAGCCATAGATAAGGTGTACGATGAAGTTGCTCCTGTTACTGAAGATGCACTAGCTCTAGTCACCAGAGAAGCACTAGGTGTGGTGGCTGCGATAGTGCCGTGGAACTTCCCAACTGTCATGGCAGCATGGAAAATTGGTCCAGCACTTGCCACTGGTAACTCGGTTATCGTGAAGCCGTCTGAGAAGTCTCCGTTGACTGCTATCCTTTTGGCCGATCTTGCCAAACAGGCCGGGATCCCAGCAGGCGTATTCCAAGTACTCCCAGGATTTGGGCACGAGGCGGGACAAGCGTTAGCCCTTCATAACGATGTTGATTGTATCACCTTTACTGGCTCCACCGCTGTCGGAAAAAAACTACTCTCCTTTGCCGGAGAATCAAATCTCAAACGCGCCTTTATGGAATGTGGCGGTAAAAGTCCCCATATTGTGCATTACGATGTCAAAGACATAGAAAAAGCAGCTGCTACCGCTGCGTCCGCTATTTGCTATAACCAAGGCGAGGTGTGTACTGCAGGCTCTCGTTTGCTCGTTCACTCTTCGATTAAAGACGAGTTTGTCGCACTACTATTGAAATACATGGAGAACTGGCAGCCTAATGACCCGCTTCTAGAAAATACCCGCGTTGGAGCAATTGTTGATGCCGCTCAGTACGAGCGCGTGCTTAGCTACATTGACATTGGTAAAAATGAAGGTGCGACGCTCGCATTTGGTGGTCAACCCACTATGACACAAACAGATGGCTACTTTATTCAGCCAGCTGTGTTTACCGACGTCACATCGGATATGAGGATCTTCCAAGAAGAAATTTTTGGTCCTGTTCTTTGTGTTACCACCTTCGACTCGATCGAAGAAGCGATCACCCTCGCCAATGACAGTGACTACGGCTTAGCGGCAGGAATCTGGACTTCAGATATTTCTACAGCGGTTCGCTGCTCTCGAGCTCTCCGTGCGGGTACCGTGTTCGTCAATAACTGGGATGGTGGCGATATGACCATGCCATTCGGTGGTTATAAACAAAGTGGCAATGGCCGTGATAAATCTCTTCACGCACTGCACAAGTACACCGAAATGAAGTCGACATGGATTGAGTTGGATTAGATCGTCACATTGTTTCGCATGAATCATCTAGGTGCTCAACTCTTTGAGCACCTTTTGGTTTACAAGGTTACATCTGTTGAAGTTGAGACATGATTTCGCCTACAGCAGGGATCACTGAAAACACCAATAACCCCGCCATAAAGTAGTTAAAGATAGCCATACCTTCGGCCGAATTAAGTACGCGCTTTAACAAAGAGCCAAATAGCAGCCAAACACCGACACACTTAATAATAAAGTGCAGACTAGGGAACAGCTCAAGCAGTTGTGCGAAACAAAAACCGACAAGCAATAGCATTAACCCATTTAGGGCAAGTGGTAGCTGACTATTTGATAGGCTTACAGCCTAGCCAGTTGCGCTTTTCTATCTTTGTTTACCACGCAGAAGTTACCACGCTTGGTACGGCACTTAGAGCAGCGCTCGCACTCAACAGGCGCTCGGTCTCCCTCTTTCCACCTCTTAATGAGTTTCGGTTCAGAAAGTAATGGACGTGATAGTGCGAAGTATTGAATGTCTGTCGTATTGGCGAGTACTTCGATGGCACCAATGTCGGTTAAACCACCAACCGTTATAACGGGAATCGACACATCCTGACTTACGATATGCCCATACTCGTGGAAGTAGCCCTCTTCTTGAATAGTAAAGCCATCATGTTCTTCACCTATCATCGTATTGGCTTTTCCGTGGATATTGCCAGAGATCACAATGGCATCGACACCGACTTCGTCGAGCTTCTTGCACACTTTGCGGGTCTCTTCAAACGTGAGGCCCCCGTCAAAAAACTCAGTGGCAGTCAGCTTAACCAAAATCGGAAAATCACTACCCACCAGATTCCGGCATTCACGATATATCTCAAGCAAGAAACGCATGCGGTTTTCTAAACTACCACCATATTCATCATCCCGACGATTGTAATACGGGCTTAAGAACTGGTTAATAAGGTACGTGTGCGCTGCGTGAATTTCCACACCATCAAAGCCCGACTGTTTGGCTCTTAATGTCGCTTTCGCAAACGCAGCAACGATGTAATCAATATCTGATTTGGTCATCGCTGTACCTTGGGTTTGAGTCCCCATCTCAGGTACATCACTCGGTGCAAAGATAACGCGCTCGCCGACATTATAGGTCGTCTTGGTTCCGCCATACGCTAACTGCATAACGATTTTTGAGTCGTTGTCGTGAACCAAACTTGTCAGCTTTTGGTATTCTGGGATAAACGAATCGTTGTACATCCCCATCATACCGGCGTTGGGTTTTTCTTCTTCAACAATATTGGCATAACCAGTGACGATCAGGCCGACCTCACCTTGGGCTAATTCTTTATAAATGGAATACAACTTATCCGTCATGTGACCATCTTCCGTAGCCATGTTTTCCCAAGTCGCGCTTCTCATAAAGCGATTCTTAAGTGTCAATTTGCCAATACGGCTTTCTGTGAACAAGTGGCTCAAGTCCTATCCCCTCAAAGTATCGTTAAGCTTATTGCTGGAATAATGCAGCGAGGCGGGATAGTACAGGGAATGTGGGCGGGAAATATTAATCTAGATTAAGGAATTGACGCACTGAATGGTTAATTGTAGATGAACGTCCTTACGAAGTGTTCACTGCTACACGGCACGGAGAAACCATCGATTACTATACGTACTAAATAGTAGTTTCACAAACACTGTCCCATAATGGCAAACGAACATGCTATCGCGATAAACCATGAGATCGAACGCAGTGTGCTCTTATCAATTAAATAAAGGACGTGATAAATCACGCGAAACACAATATGCACTATTGCGAGTGTTTGCACGCTCTCAGTCACAGTGTCGGTGGCTACCGCTAGTAAGATAGCTATCCCAAATACCAATAGAGATTCAAAAGCATTCTGATGTGATGCTAGTGCTCGCGCACCAAAGCCTTCTAAACGAGATTGCTGTTCTCTGGGGTGGTTATTGTCGTATCCACCCTCTTTTGCCATCGCGATCGCCAATGGGATTTTGACTAGGTAGGGAAGAAATGAGGCAAAAATTAAACAAAGAATGAGTACCGTCACGTGAATGTCCTTATTCGTGGGTATTAGGCTGAACTACTTAACGCCATTATTCGCGATTAGAACGTCGGGGGAGTCGCTGCACTTATCAATTCACACTCAACTTTACCCCTATTACGAAAACGGTGCGGCTTTCGAGTTTCGAAGTAGTAAGAATCGCCAGCTTTGAGGACACGGGTTTGACTGCCAACGGTAATTTCGATTTCACCACGGATGACAACGCCGCCTTCCTCTCCTTCATGCTGCATGAAGTCGGTACCGGTGTCGGAACCGGGTGGGTAGATTTCGCGGAGGATAGCAAGTTCTCTTCCTTCTCGTTTGGCACCGACAAGCAGCATTTTGATGGTGCCGTCGCCTAAGTCTGCCATTTGATCGGCATTGAAGAAGATCTCATCTTTGGGTTCCACGTCTAGAGTGAAGAACTCACCCATAGAGATTGGAATAGCGTCGAGAATCTTTTTGAGTGAACCCACTGAAGGGTTCACCAAATTTTGCTCAATTTGAGAGATCATGGAGTTGGTAACACCGCTTCGCTTTGCTAGCTCTCGCTGCGATAGGCCGCGCATTGTACGAATGGTTTTTAGCTGTTTCCCTACATCCATGAATCTCTCTCCAAATTGATTTAATTATCAGCTAGTTAATTCCGTTTACTGCTGACTCATCTTCATTTCTAGCAGCCTACGCTTTTCTGCCTTTGCCATCAACCACCACGCGATAAATGTGGCACATGAAACCGCTAGTATCGTGAGCGTCGCCAGTGCATTGATCTTAGGGCTCACCCCAAGTCTGACGCTGGAGAACACCACCATAGGTAAAGTCGTTGCACTTGGCCCTGACACAAAACTCGCAATCACGAGATCGTCTAAAGACAAGGTAAACGCCAGCAACCAACCCGCCAAAATTGCCGGTGCAATAGAAGGTAGCGTAATTTGAAAGAACACCTTCCAAGGCGGTGCACCTAAGTCCATCGCGGCCTCTTCAATTGAGCGGTCGACTTCTTGAAGCCGTGAGCTAACAACTACCGTGACATAAGCAGTGCAAAACGTCACATGGGCTATCCAGATGGTCATCATGCCGCGTTGGCTGAAGATATCGAACACCTGCCCCATTGCAATAAACAAAAGCAACAATGACAAACCAGTAATCACTTCTGGCATCACCAAAGGCGCGGTAATCATAAACGCAAAGCCCGTCTCTCCTTTGAACTTTCCAAACCGGTTAAGGACAAAGGCGGCAATGATGCCTAGAACCACAGCAGCACTTGCCGATAGGAACCCAATAATCAGACTGAGCTTCACACCACCCATTAATAAGTCATCTTCAAGCAGCTCAAAATACCATTTGAATGAAAATCCAGACCAAACCGTTACCAAGCGGTTCTCGTTAAACGAGTAGATGATCAGAATCAGAATTGGTAGATAAAGGAACGCAAAGCCCACGCCCAATATCACCCATTTAAGTTTGCTGTTGTAAACTGGGATGTCGTTCATCCTTGAGCCTCCAATTCACGTTTTTGATAGCGGTGGAACCATAGAATTGGCAGCATCAGAATAAGCAGCATCACTATGGCGACGGCGGATGCCACAGGCCAGTCTCGGTTGTTGAAGAACTCTTGCCACAAGACCTTACCGATTAGAACGGTATCGGGCCCACCGAGCAACTCTGGGATAACAAATTCACCTACGGCTGGAATAAACACCAGCATAGAGCCTGCGATGATGCCCGCTCGTGTCAGTGGAACCAGCACGGTAAACAGCGTTGTCATTGGTTTAGCGCCCAAGTCGCTCGCGGCTTCAAGTAGCGAATAATCGACTCGCATTAGCGCTGTGTACAGCGGCAACACCATAAACGGCAAGTAGGTGTAGATAATGCCAATATAAACAGCCGTATCTGTGTGAAGGATTTGCAATGGCTCGTCAATAACGCCAGACATCAGCAAGACATTATTAAGCAGTCCGTTATTTTTTAGGATACCTATCCATGCGTAGACTCGGATCAGGAAGCTCGTCCACGAAGGTAGGATAATGAGCATCAAAAGCACATTACGAGTACTTGGCGTAGAGTGAACAATTGCCCACGCAATCGGAAAACCAATGATAAGACACAACGACGTCGAGACAAAGGCGATACGAATCGACTGAATATAAGAAGACGCATAGAGATCATCTTCAATCAGGTACTGGTAGTTCCCTATATTGAGCAGTAATTGCAGCTGTTGCTCAGCATAACTCAGTAGCTCTGAATAAGGCGGGATGGCGATCTGTACTTCTGCAAAACTGATCTTAAATACGATAAGAAACGGCAGCAGAAAGAACAGTAGGAGCCAACCGTATGGTACGGCGAGTAGTAGACACTTAGGTGTCGGTACAATGCTCCAAATATTAAGTTTGGCTGGTTTCTTCATATCTTGAGTACCACACAACTTTCCTTGTCCCAGCAAAGATTGACTCTTTGCTCCCATGTAGGCATTCCTTTCCTAACGCGACTGGTATTTTGCAATGTTGCGGTCACCAGTTTACCGGAGTCGAGTCTGACGTGATAAATCGACTGGTTGCCCATGTAAGCAATATCTTCAACAATGCCACTGCAATGATTTGGCGACGGATTCATAGGGTCGCACAGTGTGATTTTCTCAGGCCTAACAGCAATCGACACTGAAATACCTGGCGCACCAGAGATACCGTGACTGATGGAGATAGGGTTGCCCATATCGGGAGTGCGAACGGTTGAATGGTCGGCTTCATTGGTTTCAAGCACGCCTTCAAAGATGTTGACCGAACCAATAAATTTCGCGGCAAATTTGGAGTTCGGGTGCTCGTAAATCGACTCTGGCGAACCAATCTGTACGAACTGCCCTTTGTTCATAATGGCGATGCGGGTTGCCATAGTCATGGCTTCTTCTTGGTCGTGGGTTACCATTACACAGGTTACGCCGACACTTTCTAGGATATCGACCACCTCAAGCTGCATCTTTTCTCTAAGGTTTTTATCCAGTGCACCCATTGGCTCATCGAGTAGCAATAGTTTTGGTTTTTTGGCTAGACTTCTTGCCAACGCGACACGTTGTCTTTGTCCACCTGATAGTTGATGCGGCTTACGCTTGGCAAAATCCGTCATTCGTACCAACTCGAGCATGTGCTTCACTGTCGCGTCGATCTCTTTGCTTGGCATGCCGTCTTGCTTCAGACCAAAGGCGATGTTCTTCTCCACCGTCATGTGTGGGAATAGCGCGTACGATTGGAACATCATGTTCACTGGTCGTTTGTAAGGCGGAATGTCTGCCAGATCTTCACCATCTAGGATAATTTGGCCGGCGCTCGGCTGTTCAAACCCTGCCAACACACGCAATAGCGTCGATTTACCGCAACCAGAAGCACCCAATAGCGCGAATAGCTCACCTTGATTGATGGTGAGATCGATGTTGTCCACGACAACGTGACCGTCGAAATCCTTGGTCAGACCTCGAATTTCCAATAGTGGTTTTGGTGGCACTGGGGCAACGTGTTGATGGTTAAGCTCTGTGTCGAGTGACATCACTGTCATGGTAGTCTCCAAGCAAACGGGGCGACCCAAGTTGGGTCGCCAAAATTGACTTATCAGTTTTTAAGGAAGTCGGTCCAAGCGCGAGTCATGGCACGAGATGTTTTGTGTGGCAACATCTTCGAGCTATATAGCTTCGCTTGCGCTTCTTCTGTTGGGTAAATTCCTGGATCGTCTAGAATTTCTGCGTCAATAAACTCACGCGATGGTGGGTTCGGGTTCGCATACCAAACATAGTTACTGATCTCAGCAATCACTTCTGGACGAAGTAGATAGTTGATAAACAAGTGAGCATTCTCTGGGTGCTTCGCCTCCTTTGGAATCGCCATTAGGTCGAACCAAGCCAAAGCGCCCTCTTTAGGAATCGAGTACGCGACTTCTACACCATTGTCCGCCTCAGCAGCGCGATCAGCCGCTTGAAGAACGTCACCAGACCAACCGATCGCTACACAGATATCACCGTTTGCTAGGTCATTGATGTATTGCGATGAATGGAAGTACGTCACGTATGGACGAACTTCTTTAAGCAACGCCAATGCGTCTTTCTTGTAGTCATTTGGATCGGCACTGTTTGGATCCTTGCCGATATAATTCAGCGCAGCCGCCATGATTTCGGTTGGCGCATTCAAGAAGCCGACACCACATTTACTGAGCTTTTCCATGTTCTCTGGCTTGAACACGAGATCCCAGCTGTCGACAGGCGCATCTTCGCCAAGTACTGCTTTCACTTTCTCAACGTTGTAACCGATGCCCGTCGTACCCCATAGGTAAGGGACTGAATAGTCGTTACCTGGATCAACGGTGTCCGCAAGAATACCCATCAGTTTAGGATCAAGGTTCTGATAGTTGGTCAGCTTAGACTTATCGAGTTTTTGGAAAGCCCCCGCTTTCGCCTGACGACCTAAGAAGTCGTTACTCGGTACAACAAGGTCAAAACCTGTATTGCCCGACAAGATCTTCGCTTCTAACACTTCGTTTGAATCGAATACGTCATACACAACTTTGATGCCGGTTTCCGCTTCAAACTTCGCTATGGTGTCTTCTGCAATGTAATCTGACCAATTGTAAATGTTGAGGACTTTTTCCTCAGCAGCAAAAGATGTCATTGAGGTAAGCCCCATTGTCATCCCTAACGCCACACCAAAGTATGCTTTTGCTTTCTCCATTTGGATCTCCGTTTCCTGTTTGCTCTTTGGTTAATACCTTTATTGTGCTTTTCTAGGTATTGGGTAGTCTCGTCGGCTACTGCGAAACGTCGGCGAGTGTTTTGTCGAGTGCGAGTTTTGCTTTTTCGATGAATTCATCGATCTCGTCTCGGGTAATAATTAACGGTGGCGAACAAATCATGGTGTCCCCTACCGCTCGAAGAACGACACCTGAGTTAAAACAGTTCTCACGACAGCGCGTCCCTACATCGAGGTCTTTGTGATATCGCTCATTGGTTTGTTTATCTTTGACCAGCTCAATCGCACCAACCAGACCTTTGGTTCTTGCTTCACCGACCATTGGATGCTCTAAAAGCTCACTCCAACGTGACGCAAAGTAAGGCGCGGTATCTTCGCGAAGTTGGTTGATGATATTGCGGTTCTGCATCTCCTTGATATTGGCAATGGCAACCGCACAGGCAGCTGGGTGACCTGAGTAGGTAAACCCGTGGGCAAACTCAGTGTCTGCATCCGTCAACACCTTTGCAACGTGGTCTCGCACCATCACACCACCAAGTGGCAGATAGCCCGAAGTAATACCTTTTGCCATACACATGAGGTCTGGTTTGATGTTGTAAGTTTGGCTTGCAAACCACTCACCTGTTCGTCCGAAACCACAGATCACTTCATCAGCAATCAGAAGAATTTCATACTTATCACAGATACGTTGAATTTCTGGCCAGTAGCTGTCTGGTGGGATAATCACGCCACCAGCACCTTGGATAGGCTCAGCGATAAATGCAGCGACATTCTCTTCGCCAAGTTCAAGGATCTTCGCTTCAAGCTGACGTGCTCGCTCCAAGCCAAACTCGTCAGCATCCATCCCTTGACCTTCACCGAAGTGATACGGCTGATCAATATGGGTAATATTTGGCAATGGCAAACCACCTTGCGCATGCATAAACGCCATACCACCCAGGCTTGCGCCCGCCATCGTACTGCCGTGGTAGGCATTCTTACGGCTAATGATGGTTTGTTTGTTTAGCTTACCTAAGCTTGTCCAATAGTGGCGAACCATGCGAACAACGGTGTCGTTACACTCAGAGCCTGACCCGGTAAAGAACACATGATTCATCCCTTCTGGTGCTACTTCAGCAAGCAGCGTCGAAAGCTCAACAGCAGGTGGATGAGTAGTCTGGAAAAACAGATTGTAGTAAGGCAACTCTTTTAACTGATTCGTCGCCGCTTCAATAAGAGGCTCACAGTTGTAGCCCATATTCACGCACCAAAGCCCCGCCATTCCATCTAAGATTTTGTTGTCGTGTTCATCATAGATGTAGATGCCTTCTGCACGAGTAATGACTCGTGACCCTTTGTCATTTAGTGCTTTGAAGTTAGTAAATGGATGCAAGCAGTGTGCGCTGTCTTGCTCTGTCCATTTTGATCCGTTTTGTACTGACATAAATTAATTTCCATTTCCTGCTGTTTAATTAATGCTCTTTTCGATAGCTTTGCCTTAGTTACACGTTTAAAAGTAAGAATTCTCGCTCCCAAGAACTGATGACTTGGAAGAAGGTCTTGTACTCCTTGCGTTTGATTGCCACATAAGCCGATACAAATCGATCGCCTAAGATTTCTCGTAGTTCATCACTGTTCTCAAGCAGAACAAGCGCATCTTCTAGATTGTGAGGAAGCGAGTATGGTTCGGTTGTCATATCGCCTGTACTCTTTTCCGTTGGTGTGAGTTTTTCTTTCATACCAAGGTAGCCACACGCTAAGGTCAGAGCCATTGCTAGATATGGGTTAGCATCTGCGCCCGCGTAGCGGTTTTCTAAACGCCTTGAATCACGATCAGACACTGGTACACGAAGGCCAACGGTACGGTTGTCTTCACCCCAAGCCACATTGGTTGGTGCTGAATCACCGAATACCAAACGGCGGTAGGAGTTCACGTTTGGAGCAAAGAACGCAATCGCCGCTGGCGTATATTTCTGCATGCCGCCGATGTAATTCAAAAACAGTTCGCTGTTTGAACCATCTTCGTTTGCGAATAGGTTTTTGCCTTTACCATCAACCAAGCTTTGATGGATGTGCATTGCACTACCCGGTTCGTCTTCCATTGGTTTTGCCATAAAGGTCGCGTAAACATCGTGTCTTAATGCCGCTTCACGCACTGTACGTTTAAATAGGAAAACTTGATCCGCTCTGTCTAGTGGCTCGCCGTGGTCAAAGTTAAGCTCCATCTGCGCTGCGCCAGACTCATGAACTAAAGTATCTACATCCAAACCCTGCGCTTCGCAGTAGTCGTACATGTCTTCGAAAATAGGGTCGAACTCGTTAACCGCATCGATACTGAATGACTGCCTCGCTGTTTCCGGGCGACCATTGCGACCAATTGGCGGCTCAAGTGGGTAATCCCAATCAAGGTTTTTCTGAACTAAGAAAAACTCCAGCTCTGGCGCGACAACTGGGTGCCAGCCTTCTTTCTCGTAAAGACTTAACACACGACGCAATACCGCTCGCGGAGAGATATCGACTGGGTTTCCTTCTACGGTGTAGCAGTCATGAATCACCTGTGCCGTAGGCTCTTTAGTCCAAGGCACAAATCGAATCGTGTTTTGGTCGGGCTCCAGTGTCATGTCCTTCTCGGTCAGGTCGATCATACTTTCATCGTCTGGCCAATCGCCGGTTACGGTCTGGAAAAAAACCACTTCGGGAAGACGCATGCCCCCTTCTCGAAGGAATTTTTTCGCTGGCATGATTTTGCCTCGAGCGTTACCGGTGATATCCGGGATCAAACACTCAACTTCAGTAATACGGTTCTCTTCTATCCATTTCCTAATCGTTTCCATAAATCCTTCTTTTCGTTACTCGCTCAACGAATTTATCAATAAGCTCCCATTTAGCATTGGCACCGACCTGTATAAATGTCAAACAATGATGTTAATTATTTTGCAACTTTTGAGATGGCGATTAACATTTTAGATACATTAGTGTTGTGTTTTACTGAACATTGTGTCTATGGTTAAAAAGCAACCAACACGGTCAAGCCCAACTTAGGGCTTGATATATAAGGAATCGTTGGGAAAAGTGGAGGAGCCACAGTGGGAACGAGTCAACTTGCGAGTAGCGCAGACAACATCGAACCAATTCAACTTGGTCACGAAAAGCTTACAATTGAACGATTTATTGAACAGCACCCAGATGTCACCAGTTTGGATTTGATCCTGTTCGATATGAATGGAGTCGTTCGTGGCAAGCGTGTCCCCATCACCCAACTCAGCAAAGTTTTAGAACAAGGTATTTGTCTGCCCGCATCGGTTTTCGCACTGGATATTTGTGGTGAGACAGTTGAAGAAACCGGGCTTGGTTTTGAAAAAGGCGACGGTGATAGGATCTGTCGAATGGTAACAAGTTCACTCACGACCACGCCGTGGCAAGAGAACAGCGCCCAAGCCATCGTAACTATGTTTGAGCCAACTTCAAATCAACCTTTCTTCGCCGACCCAAGACATGTACTGGAAGTTCAACTAGAGAAATTTACTAGCAAAGGACTCAAGCCTTGTATCGCAGTTGAGCTTGAGTTCTATCTTCAAGATCTCGAAACAGACGAAGCGGGCAGCCCACAACCACCACTCATGCCAATCAGCGGCGAGCGTATGACACAAACACAGGTGTATTCTCTAGAAGAGCTGGATGAGTTCAAAGCTTTCCTGGATGAGATCATCAGTACATGTGAAGAACAAAATATCCCGGCAGAAAACATTACTGCCGAGTACGCACCTGGGCAATTCGAGGTCAACCTTAAGCATACGGACGATGTTCTGTTAGCCTGCGACCATGCCATGCTGTTAAAGCGCGTGGTTCGAGCAGTAGCGAAAAAGCATGGCTTCTATGCCAACTTTATGGCGAAGCCTTATACAGAGTATGCGGGCAACGGCTGTCACGTGCATATCAGCCTGCGAGATGAAACCGGTGCCAATGTTTTTGGTGAAGATGAAAGCATTCTTCTGAACGCCATTGCTGGCGTATTGGCACACCTTGAAGATAGCATGGCCATCTTCGCGCCTAACGCTAACTCTTATCGCCGACTTCAGCCTAATATGTTTGTTCCGCTGCACGCAACTTGGGGCTGGGATAACCGAACCGTTGCAGTACGAGTACCCGCAAGTGGTCAATCAGACAAGCGTATCGAACATCGACTCTCTGGCGCCGATGTTAACCCCTACCTCACCGTCGCGGTGTTGCTCGCGTCTATTCTCGACGGCATCGAAAACAAACTCACTCCACCACAGCCAATAGAAGGTGACGCTTCTTTGCTAGAACTTCCAATGCTGCCTATCTCTTGGGATATGTCACTGCATGAGTTCGCTAACAGCCAGTTTATGAAGCGCAGCTTTGGTGAAGAATTCTGCAAGGTTTACTTAGCAAACAAAAAACATGAGCAAGCTCGCTTCTCGGCGCAAGTCTCACCATTAGAATATCAGTGGTACAAGTAAAGTAAGGATACAAAATGAAAGTGAAGCACACAGACTCCTATTACGCGGCATCGCGAAATCAGCAATTCGATTTTCCTAAACTGATGGGAGATCATGTTGCCGACGTCTGTGTTATTGGCTCCGGAATCACCGGAGCCACCGCCGCACTAGAACTTGCTAACAAAGGCTTTAAAGTTATTGTCCTAGAAGCCAATCGTGTTGGCTGGGGCGCTTCTGGTCGAAGCGGTGGTCAAGCTATCTTTGGCTGGGCATCCGAACAAGACACCTTAGAAAAGATGGTCGGCAAATCCGATGCACGAAAGCTATGGGACATTTCAGTTGAAGCGTTAACGCTGACCAAGTCTAACATCAACAAGTACAATATTGATTGTGATTGGCGTGATGGCATGGTGCATGTGGGCGTCAAACGTCGCCATGATAAAGAGCTCAAAGCTTGGTATGACGACCTCACTGAAAACTACGGATATGAATCCCTAGAAATGTGGGATCAAGAAGAGACCCGCCACCGCATAGCGAGCGACAAATACACCTCTGGAATGTTCGATAGCAACAGTGGTCACCTGCATCCACTTAATTACACCCTTGGATTGGTTAATGCAGCCAAACAAGCGGGCGCAGAGTTTTATGAAGATAGCGCCGTGACCAAAATCGAACACGGTGATCCTGCTACCCTATTCACAAAAAACGGCACCGTAAAAGCCAATCACGTCATCCTCGCTTGTAACGCCTATATGGATGGTTTGGAGACTAAGTTAGAAAACAAAGTCATGCCTGTAGGTACTTATATCTGTGCCACTGAGCCTTTAGGTGAAGAGGTCACCGGGGCGCTTATGAAAGATCACATCGCTGCTTGTGACATAAACTTCGTATTAGATTATTTCCGCTGCTCTGGCGATCACAGGATGCTATTTGGCGGACGAGTCAGCTACTCAGGCATGGCACCTTTCAACCTAGAAAAAGCCATGCGCGGACGAATGGTCGACATATTCCCTCAGCTATCCGACGCAAAGATCGATTATGCATGGGGTGGTAATGTCGCCATCACCATGAACCGCGCGCCACACTTTGGCCGCCTAAAACCTAATGTCTATTTTGCCCAAGGCTTTTCCGGTCACGGCATCGCAGCGACGGGGATGGCAGGCACACTCATGGCTGAGTGCGTAGCAACCACCGCAGAACGCTTCGCGATTTTTGATAAGATCCCGCATATGCCATTCCCAGGCGGGAGGCTGTTTAAGACACCGGCATTGGTGCTAGCGATGTCCTACTATAGAGTAAGAGACATTCTTTAGAACATTTAAACTGGAGCCAGCATCAATATCACTGGCTCCTTCGCTCTCCTAAAAACCACACCACTCTCTGCTCACATAATCCACGCCAATCACGCACCACGAGAAAGAAAGTTCTTCCCCTAGAACACTATTCACAACCGCGTTAGCTGCGAAACTCAACATAGAGGGAGCTAGAAGGGGTAACGATCGACTAACTGCTTTTTGCACCTAACGCTATCCCATCTTTGGCAACTGCTCTGTTATCAATACGAGTTACCTACAACTGATCAATTGAATAATGTGACATCCCCAAAACTAGATCTACATCTCATTAATTGCATTTGTAATACATTAATATTAATGACATTCTAGAACACACCGTGCTTCTAGAATCGGCTGAGTCGCAAATGCGACTGAATGCCCTCATTATCTCGTTCGACCCCAAGCGATAGAGGTAAACCAAACCTACTTGATAAGAATAAGAGCATTGCCTATCGAGCAATGTTCACTTACACCCTTAGTTAAAGTGAGCGTCACGTGCTTTGACTTTGGATCTCCTAATGTCGTTTAGCCCTCGCACTATTACAGGTGGTGCGAGGGTCTTTTATGTATGACAGTATCCCGTTTGGAAATCCAGATTGCGCTCGCCAGCTCCCACAAATTAATAAGACCTCAAAACATTTTATATCAGTAAATTTGGCATCTAAACCAGCCTTCAATCACTATCAAGTGACATTAATGAATAGCATGCGTCCAGAGCTAGTTGTCATGACGTCACCAACCAGTAACAAAACCACTCAAACTTCTGTTTTAACGAAACAAAACATCAAGTCTTTGCAATTTCATTCGTCTATCTACCAAGCCAACAAAAGTAGCATCAATGTTAACTATTGGTTTGTTTTTCACATGAGTTTCACACAAATCATTTGAGGTCTAACTAAATTTTCGTTACGCTATATTTAACTAACCGTTCAATTAAAAATAAAAAGGATACAAAATGCCGAAAGTTGGCATGCCCGAAATCAGGAAGCCTCAACTTGTCAAAGCAACGATGGCGGTTATCGATCGCGTCGGGTTGCATGCGGCAAGTATTGCGTTAATCAGCAAAGAAGCAGGCGTTTCTACTGGAATAATCAATCATTACTTTGGTGGTAAGCATGGGCTGCTTGAGGAAACGATGCGAGAAATCCTGCGTCAGCACTCAACGACCATTACATCAAAACTTGCCCAGTTATCTAGCTCGGCTCACCAGCAGAGAATCATTGCGATTGTTGATGGAAACTTTGTTGGCTTTCAGGCAGAAAACCAAGTTGCTAAAACTTGGCTAGCGTTTTGGTCATACTCAATGCACGACGACAAGTTAAAACGCCTCCAGCACGTGAATGAAAAGCGCTTGCTCTCCCACCTTAAAATTGAACTCAAGGGACTTTTAGATGCTCCGCAAGCAGACATTGTTGCTCATGGTATCGCTGCTTTGATTGACGGTATTTGGCTTCGTGGCACGCTCAACCCGCAAGGCATAGATGCCGACAAAGCACGAGTGATCATCAACGATTATCTCGACAAACAACTCACTTTCTATTCCCAAAAATAACTCTAAAGTCAGATCTTCAAATGGATATGAAAACACTATTTATCGATGGAAAAGCGCAGTCAGCAACGTCTGGCGAAAGCTTTGTTACTTATAACCCCGCCAATGGCGAGCCGCTAGCGACCATCGGCCTTGCAAGCCAACAAGACCTTGATCAGTCGGTCGAGTCTGCTAAGCGAGGCTTTGCCGTATGGTCAGCGATGAGCCCTGTCGAGCGCAGCCGAATTTTGCTTAAAGCTGTATCAATTCTGCGCGAACGTAACGACGAACTGGCTGCACTTGAAGTGGCAGACACAGGCAAACCTATTCAAGAAGCGATTGAAGTTGATATTGCAACCGGAGCGGATGTTATTGAATACTTTGCGGGTCTTGTGCCTGCTATGCAAGGTGAACAGCAGCCATTGAGTGAAAGCCAGTTTTTCTACACTCGCCGCGAGCCACTAGGCATTTGTGCTGGCATTGGCGCGTGGAATTACCCGATTCAAATTGCGATGTGGAAGTCTGCGCCGGCTCTAGCTGCAGGCAACGCTATGATCTTCAAGCCTTCTGAAGAAACCCCCCTTACTGCACTCAAATTGGCAGAAATCTTCACTGAAGCGGGATTGCCTGATGGCGTGTTCAACGTTGTCCAAGGTGATCACCGTGTTGGTCAAATGCTAACGGCTCATCCAGATATCGCCAAAGTGTCATTCACTGGTGAATCAGGCACAGGCAAGCAAGTGATGGCTGACAGTGCGAAGACACTAAAACAAGTTACGATGGAACTGGGTGGCAAGTCACCAATGATCGTATTTGACGACGCCAAGCTCGATAATGCGGTTTCTGCTGCGATGGTCGCTAACTTCTACACGCAAGGCGAAGTATGCACTAATGGCACTCGTGTATTTGTCCATGAGTCGATCTGTCCGCAATTTATTGAACAGCTAAAAGTTCGTACAGAAAAGCTCGTTGTCGGTAACCCAATGGATATGGACACTCAAATTGGCGCACTCATTTCCAAAGACCATTTGAGCAAAGTTCTACAAGCCATTGAAAGTGCAAAAGAGAGTGGTGCAACACTGCTAACGGGTGGCTATCAAGTGACTAACAATGGCCTAGAGCGCGGTAACTTTGTTGCACCAACCGTGTTTGTTGACTGTGATGACAGCATGCCGCACGTCCAGCAAGAAATCTTTGGCCCTGTCATGTCGGTACTTAAGTTCAAAGACGAGCAAGAAGTCATTGAGCGAGCGAACAAAACCGACTACGGTCTAGCAGCCGGAGTGTTTACCCAAAACCTATCTCGTGCTCACCGCGTTATTCATCAGATGCAAGCGGGTATTTGCTGGGTCAACACCTGGGGAGATTCGCCTGCTGAAATGCCAGTTGGTGGATACAAGCATTCAGGCATTGGCCGAGAAAATGGTCCAGAAACTCTTAAGCACTACACCCAAACCAAGAGTGTTTTAATAGAGCTTGGCGATTACGCCAGCCCTTACGCCTAACTCAAATCACGGAGAGATTAAATGATGCAACGCTACGATTATATTATCGTCGGCGCGGGTTCGGCCGGCTGTGTGTTGGCGGATCGGCTAAGTGAAAGTGGTCAACATCAGGTTCTACTGCTTGAAGCGGGTGGCTCCGATCAGAGTATTTTCATCCAGATGCCCACTGCCCTTTCTTACCCAATGAATACCGAGAAATATGCTTGGCAGTTTGAGACTGTTCAGGAGAAAGGCCTCGATGGCCGTCAGCTTCATTGTCCACGCGGTAAAGTACTTGGCGGCAGTTCATCCATCAACGGTATGGTATATGTGCGCGGTCATGCTTGTGACTTTGATGAATGGGAAGAGCACGGCGCAAAAAACTGGAACTACCAAACCTGCCTACCCTATTTTCGTAAAGCGGAAAGCTGGATTGGCGGCGAAGATAATTACCGTGGTGGTAGTGGTCCTGTTGGTACGTGCAATGGCAATGACATGAAACGTAACCCACTTTATCAAGCCTTCATAGATGCAGGTAAAGAAGCGGGCTATCCAGAAACTCAAGACTACAACGGTTATCAGCAAGAGGGCTTTGGCCCAATGCACATGACAGTTGATGGCGGTGTGCGAGCTTCAACCTCCAACGCTTACTTAAAGCGTGCACTAAAACGCCCTAATCTGACGCTAATCAAGGGGGTCGTCGCACACAAAGTCCTCCTTGAAAACAAGCAAGCGATAGGCGTTGAATTTGAAAAATCAGGCGCTGTTAAACAAGCGTTCGCCGATCAAGAAGTCATTTCAAGTGCCGGCTCAGTGGGTTCAGTCCAGCTATTGCAACTCTCAGGCATAGGCCCGAAAGCTGTATTGGAACAAGCGGGGGTTGAGCTTACCCACGAACTGCCAGGTGTGGGTGAAAACTTGCAAGATCACCTTGAAGTCTACTTCCAATATCATTGCTCTCAGCCTATCACGCTTAACAGCAAGCTTGGGCTTATTAGCAAAGGCCTCATCGGCACTGAATGGGTTTTAACGCGCAAGGGCTTGGGGGCAACCAATCACTTTGAATCGTGTGCGTTTATCCGCTCGCGCGAAGGGTTGAAATGGCCGAATATCCAGTATCACTTCTTACCTGCTGCTATGCGTTATGACGGCCAAGCTGCCTTTGATGGTCACGGCTTCCAAGTTCACGTTGGCCCAAATAAACCGCAAAGTCGCGGATCCATTGCCATTACCTCCGCCGACCCTAAAGACAAGCCGAAGATCGAATTTAACTACATCTCTACAGAACAAGATAAGCAAGACTGGCGAGACTGTATTCGCCTCACTCGTGAAATCTTAATGCAGCCAGCAATGGACGATTATCGTGGTGAAGAGATTCAACCAGGTAGCAAGGTTGCAAGTGATGCCGCTATCGACCAGTGGGTGAAGGAGAATGTCGAAAGCGCTTATCACCCTTCGTGCAGCTGCAAAATAGGCGCCGATGATGACCCAATGGCGGTATTGGATGAATACTGCCGCGTAAGAGGAATTCAAGGTTTACGTGTTGTTGATTCATCCATCTTCCCAACGATTCCAAACGGCAATCTCAATGCGCCCACCATCATGGTGGCTGAACGTGCCGCCGACATGATTCTGGGTCAACCAATGCTTAAATCGACCAATCAACTGGTTTGGATCGCACCAGATTGGCAACAAAAACAAAGAATTAACGCTCCAAGTAGAGAGCTAAATTAACCTCAAAAGTCAGTAACCATTACAAGGAAAACACCATGTCTATGATGACAAAAACACTGTCAACCCTCGCTTTAAGTAGCCTCGCGATGAACGCTTATGCCAATCAATGTGAAACGGTACGTTTTGCTGACGTAGGTTGGACAGATATCACCGCCACCACAGCGGTTACGTCTGAACTACTCAAAGGCTTAGGCTACCAAACCAAAACGGATTTACTGTCTGTCCCTGTTACCTACTCTTCAATGGCGAACGGTGATATCGATATCTTCCTTGGCAACTGGATGCCAACAATGGAGGGAGATATCGCTAAATACCGTGAAGCTGGCACAGTAGAGACCGTTCGTGCCAACCTCGAAGGGGCAAAGTACACCCTAGCGGTCCCTAAATACGTTTATGACGCTGGAGTAAAAAGCTTTGCGGATCTTGCAAAGCATGCTGACAAATTCAAAGACCGCATCTACGGTATTGAGCCAGGCAATGACGGCAACCGCCTCATTCAATCAATGATCGATAGTGACGCATTTGGTCTGAAGGAATTCAGCCTAGTTGAATCAAGTGAAGCAGGTATGGTGTCTCAAGTCACGCGTGCTGTGCGCCGCAACCAATGGATCGTCTATCTTGGCTGGGCTCCACACCCAATGAACAGCAATATCGAGATGGCTTACCTAGACGGCGGCGATGACTTCTTTGGTCCAAACTATGGCGGAGCCAATGTTTACACCAACGTCCGAAAAGACTACCTAAATGAGTGCCAAAACGTCGGTAACTTGCTAAAAAACCTGGAATTCAGCTTAGAAATGGAAAACGAGCTGATGGAAGCGATCTTGAACCAAAATGTGAAACCTGCGAAAGCAGCTCAGCAGTGGTTGAAAGCGAATCCACAACAAGTTGAAGCCTGGTTAGAAGGTGTGAAAACGCTAGCTGGTGAAGACGCTCAAGGCGCAATAAACAGCTACATCAACTCAAAAGCTTAACGAATGATGTGCTTGGTGGGCACCTCGCCCACCTCTTGTCACACGCTAGAATAATCATTACCACAAAGGCTGTATTGTGAATTTTATTACAGACAACAAAATCCCACTGGGTCGATGGATGGAAGCAGGGGTTGATTGGTTAACCTTTAATGCGGCGGGTCTATTTGATGCGATTGCTATTTTCCTCGAGACCATCATTCTTTTTGCTGTCGATATTTTTAAGTGGATGCCTCCAGCAATGCCCATTGCGATTACCGCAGCACTTGCTTGGTACTTGCACCGTAGTATTCCACTCGTTTTATTTGTTATTGGTGCTCTGCTCACCATTCTTAATCTTGGCTACTGGCAAGAAATGCTAGAAACCTTTGTTTTGGTTTTTGCCGCGACAACGATTTCTGTATTAATTGGCGTCCCTGTAGGGATCATGGCCGCACACCGTCCTTGGTTGTATACCATTTTGAGACCGATCCTCGATTTAATGCAGACAGTCCCGACTTTCGTTTACCTGATCCCAACCTTGGTTTTATTTGGGCTTGGTATCGTACCGGGGCTGATCTCTACCATTATTTTTGCCATCGCGGCGCCAATTCGATTGACGTATCTCGGCATCACAAAAGTGCCAGAAGAACTCGTTGAAGCGGGCAAAGCGTTTGGTGCAACTCGCATGAAGCTACTATTCAAAGTCGAACTACCCGCAGCAATGCCAAGCATAATGGCTGGTGTCACTCAGTGCATTATGTTGTCGCTTTCTATGGTAGTGATTGCTGCCCTTGTTGGTGCTGATGGCCTAGGAAAGCCTGTGGTTCGAGCGTTGAATACAGTGAACATCTCCCAAGGCTTTGAGGCAGGACTGGCTATTGTTCTTGTGGCAATCATCCTCGATCGTCTGTGTAAATCACCAAACCAAAAGGAAGCTTAATCATGGATGCGATTACTATTCGAAACCTCGATGTCGTGTTTGGTGACAAACCACAATTGGCACTAGATCAATTAGATAGCGGCAAGTCTCGCCAAGAAATTATCGATGAAACTGGTCAAGTTGTCGGTGTTGATAATGTCTCTATGTCAGTCAAAGAAGGGGAAATTTGCGTTCTCATGGGACTCTCAGGCTCGGGGAAATCCAGCTTGCTTCGTGCTGTGAATGGATTAAACGAAATTTCTCGTGGCAACCTTGAAGTCAAAAATGGCGAGGCTCAAGTCGACCTCGCTAGTTGTGATGAAGACACCTTACGCCATTTACGGACTCACCGGATATCTATGGTATTTCAAAAGTTTGCTTTAATGCCTTGGCTAACTGTCCTTGATAACGTGGCATTTGGTTTAGAGTTGCAAGGTGTAGGCAAATCAGAACGCCGCATGAGAGCGCGCGAACAACTTGAAATGGTTGGTCTGTCAGAATGGGAAGATAAGTATCCTCACGAACTGTCTGGCGGAATGCAGCAGCGTGTTGGTCTCGCAAGAGCATTTGCGATGGATACCGATATCTTATTGATGGACGAGCCATTCTCAGCACTTGATCCCTTGATACGCGCCCAGCTTCAAGACGAGCTCATCCTGCTGCAAGAAAAACTCAACAAAACCATTTTGTTCGTCAGCCATGACCTCGATGAAGCGCTGAAAATTGGCAACAACATTGCAATCATGGAATCTGGTCGTTTGATTCAACATGGAAAGCCAGAAGAGATTATTCTTAATCCTGAAAACGATTATGTGCGTGATTTTGTCGCGCATACCAACCCTTTGAACGTGCTGAAGGGGCGCTCGTTGATGCAACCCACCAGCGAGCTAAAACGCGAAGACTCACGCTTACAAGTTTGTTGCAGCCAGCAGGTGTGGGTAGAACAATCTTCAGACTCACTTTCATTGGTTCAACAGCCCGGCCTGAGTTTGTTGGAATGGGATAGCGAGCAGCACAAGCTGGAAGACGTTTCCCCTTCTACAGTCGTTGTTGTAAGCCCTGATATAGCCATGCGAGATGCTATTGAACTCAAACACCGTAGCGGGCAGCCAATTTTGCTCTCTGAACAGGGTAAGCTGTTAGGTGTACTCAATGATAACGAGCTCTATCGTGCTCTATTAGGCAACTATAAAAGCACAAAAGCCGCATAATGCCGCTAAATTGCGCATCGTGGTATTTGAACAAAGAAACGCCCAAAGCTAATAGCTTTGGGCGTTTCTTTGTTCAATAGTGTGTCCTACTCAATGAGTTATACGACACTGGTCAATTATCTATTCCACACCCAATGTCGGAGGACAATAGACTTTGATCGGAAACGCACCTTTTCAAGAAATCATTGGGCTATAAAAAGCTAAAGTTTGATCACTTTCTGAAACGTTTTTGGACATTAGTAGCACATTTGCCGAATTTGTCGTCATTCCGCACTCGATGCGGAATCTACTGAACGCGCACACCTAGAGTTAAAAATTGGTTATCGGTGATTTTTATTCCCTAACAAAAGGTTCTGGCACACAAAAGGTTCTGGCAAATCTGAAACGTTGGTGGACATTTATGGGTTAGATAAACAAAAGAGATCGACCCAACCTGGATTATTTTCGGCTGGAACTGATAAGTAAGGAGGCAAAAATTTTTTAGCTGTCAGGGTTGGGCTGAATGAGTAAAAATGAATGTTATATCGTTTCAGTTTCGATAATTTCATTCATTAAACGATCGATTCCAAAGACAACTTGTACACTTGCGTCTTCCATAGCTTTAACTGACGCTTTTACCCCCTCAACATCACCAGATGCTGCTTGATTCAGTGCTTTACGACCATTGTCATGCACCTCTTTATGAGGCTTTTCAAGCAATTGATAACTTCTCAGGTGGTTGTAAACTCTGCCATCTCCACGATAATACCATTGACCTAAGCGACACTCTGAATGAGTATTGAGCGTTTCGTAGAAGGCACCACTTTGTAGTAAACGATAAGTGTTAACTTTCCACAAAACGTGGTCTAGCTTCACAGAATCTAAGAAAGCGCGGGTGGAAGCAATATGAATAACTTGCTTCATATTTTCTGACTTTACAACGACTTCATTCACAATAGCGCTGATTTGAGCAGAAGATGCTGAAACTTCTTCTGCACAAACTTGGTTTTCATCAATAGAAGCTTTAATTGTACTTACTTGGATTAAAACTTGTTTTACCAAGGAATCAATTTTTTCACTGGCTTTGCTTGCCTTACCCGCAAGGGTCCTTACCTCATCTGCTACGACTGCAAACCCACGTCCAGCATCTCCTGCGCGTGCGGCCTCGATGGCAGCGTTTAATGCAAGCAAATTGGTTTGGTCAGAAATCTCTTGAATGGTAGATACAAGGTTCGAAATAGCTCCCACAGTGTGATCTAATATATTCACAGCCTCAAAACTTTGAGAAACTTGAGTGCTGATACTAACAGCGCGATTGTCTAGACGTATTAATGCTTGATGTGTTTGCTTAAACATATCATCCATTTGTTGACGTTCCAGGTTTTCACGAGCCATCGATTTAGCATTTTCAATCATTTTCGTTTGAATAGTTTCAAGCATATCTCCACCTTTCAAACAATCAGATAGCATTTCATTGCTGTTTTGTTGCTCTTCCTGTACTGATTGAGCAATCTTTTGAGATTTTTTAAGCTGATTTTCTAGGAAGCTCACATCCGCATTGTATTTCTTTTGTAAATCAACTAACTCTTGTTTTAGTTGTTCATTTTCTAATTTAATTCGCTTTGTTCCAAACATAAAATGCCTATTACAAGTAGAAGAGTTATTTGGGAAGGCAATTTATCAGTTTTAATATGATGCACAATACCAAACCTTGATGCACAGAATTAATAGCATTCAAACATCCAATAAACCAAGAGTGAACAATTAAATTAAAGCGTATATTAATTATGCTTTTACATTATTTTTCAACAGGTTATAACAAGAAAGGAATGGAGTGTATTATCTAAATTTCGCCCTAGATGGATGTTATTCGATTTTCGACTAACTCTAAGTCGATCCTAATTCTATTAATGCTCAGGAAAAGTTCATAAATTAATCCCGTACCAATTATTAATCATAAATAAATCTTCGGAGATTAAATATGTTAAAGAAGAATAAATTGGCTCTGGCCTTAACGTTGACTCTTTCGTTAGGTGCTGCTTCATTAGCCGCTACCCCTGCAATCGCTGGCACGAACGCACAAGTATTTTCAACTGAAGTGACTCAAGATCAAGCACTTCAGATCGCTTCAGAAGCGTACGTTTACGCATACCCTATCGTTCTAATGGATGTGACTCGCGAGCAACAGCTCAACAAAGGCGTTCCTGTGAATGGTGGCTTTAAACACTTCCGCGCATACCCAGACGCATCGTTTAAAGAGGTAGTTCGACCTAACTTTGATACGCTGTACTCTGTTGGTTGGTATGACGTATCTGAAGAGCCTGTGATCATCTCTTCTGAAGATACTAACGGCCACTACCACCTTCTTCCTATGTACGACATGTGGACAGACATCTATGCTTCACCAGGTTCTCGTACATCAGGTACAGACGGTGGTGCATTTGCAATCGTTTCTGAAGATTGGGAAGGTGAACTTCCAGAAGGCGTAACACGCATCGTTTCTCCAACCACAATGAACTGGATGATCGCACGTACAGAAAGTAACGGTCGCGATTACGATAAGGTTGGTGAAATTCAAGACGGCTTTAAGATGACACCACTTTCGAAGTGGGGCACAGATTACGTGGCACCAAAATCACCAATCGACCCTAACATTGATATGAAAACGCCGCCACTACAGCAAGTTGCGCAAATGGATGCTAAAGAGTTCTTCCAACGTGCTAGCGACCTAATCGTTAAATACGGTGCTCACGCTACCGATGGCTCACAACTGATGCGTTTAGAGCATATCGGTTTCTCTGCAGACACGGGATGGGATCTAGACAACCTATCTAAGTCTGAACTAGCAATACTTGAGGCTGGTGCTGCAAAAGGTCAGCGCGACATTAAATCTTACGTGCCTAAATTTGAGACGCCACAAAATGGTTGGCTGATCCCATCAGACACCATGGGCGTTTACGGTAACCACTACGTTAGACGTGCGATGATTGCCCTAATCGGTCTTGGTGCTAACCACCCAGAAGACGCTGTTTACCCACTAGCGATTGCGGATGCGGATGGCGATAAAATGGTGGCTGAACAAAACTACCAACTTCACTTTGAGGCAGATGAGCTTCCACCTGTGGGCGCATTCTGGTCTGTGACCATGTACGACGCAGAAGGTTTTGCGGTTCATAACGAGCTTGACCGCTACGCGATTGGCGACCGCAACGAGCTTACTTACAACGAAGACGGCTCTCTTACTCTGTACATGCAACATAAGCGTCCATCTGCGGATAAAGTCTCTAACTGGCTACCTTCACCAGAGAAAGGGGCTATTGGCGTAACAATGCGTCTATACGAACCAGAGCAGTCAATCTTAGCAGGTGAGTGGATCCCACCTGCGATTGAAAAAAACAAGTAAACACGGGCCATAAGCCGTTCAAACTTAAATTAATAAGCCGATAACTATTCATCGGCTTATTTTGTTTCACATATATAAATCGACTCAATATATTAAAAATATATGGATGAGTCACTAGAGATAATATTATGAATATTAACAATGTAACGATTGCTGGTGCGGGACTTCTTGGTTCTCAGGTTGCTTGGCAGATCGCATTCAGCGGTTTTGAAGTCACGGTTTATGATTATTTTGATAAGGAACTGGATAAGAGCAAAACACTCCATAAGGAGTACGCAGAGTTATTTGTTTCAACGCGTGGCGCCTCTCAAGAACAAGTTGATGAAGCACTTGCTCGGCTAAAATATACGTCTGATCTATCAGAGGCAGTGAAGGATGCAGATTTAATTAGTGAATCCATTCCAGAGTCTGTTGAAATTAAGCAGTCATTTTATAAAGAGCTGTCTAAGCTTGCCCCTCAGAAAACCATTTTCACTACGAATTCCTCAACCTTGGTTCCAAGCCAGATTGTCGATAGCATTGACCGCCCAAAAAAATTCCTAGCTTTACACTTCGGTAATACGGTATGGGACAGCCGTATCGGTGAGGTGATGGGGCACCCAACAACATGCCCTGAGGTATACAAAGTTATCTGTCAATTTAGCAAAGCAATGGGCATGGTGACTATTCCGCTGCATAAAGAACAGAGCGGATACATCATCAATGCTGTCATGATTCCGTGGATCAATGCTTCACTTGACTTAGTCGTGAACGGAGTGGCGGATTTTGAGAGCGTCGATAAAACCTGGATGCTGGCTCACAACGTTGAAAGAGGCCCGTTCGCCGTGATGGATATCGTTGGACTCTCTCTTGCTGCTGATATTAACAGGTTATGGGGAGAGCAACTCAACGACGAGGCTGCACTCGCTCGTGCAAAATACCTAGATGAAAACTATGTTAAGCAGAACAAGTTAGGTGTTAAAGGAGATGAGGGTTTTTACACATACCCTAATCCTGCTTATAAGGACGCGGACTTTATTCGATAATCATTAGGGGTAAACTTCTGTACTGACGTTTATCCCTAAATGTATGCCTAAACGAGAAAACCATAAATTATCGGATGGATCAACTAAGTAATTAAACTGTCTTTAGGTATAAAGGGCAAAATATGAATATCATTAAGAAAATATTCACTGTCATCTCGACAATATTAATAGTATTAACCAAATTCGTATTATTCATGATAGTCATGCTTGGTGGTGCGTATTTACTGGCTCCCATGGGGAGGGTTAACTCAAAAGACATTGAAATGTCACTTTTCACAAATACCCCCAATGAAACCATAATGCTACTACTCAATAGCGAGTACTTTAGTGGCTACCTCTTTGCTGTCACCATTACTTTTGTATGCTTTGTCGGTTACCTATTCTGGCAATTGCACGAAATTGCCGTGCACAAAGAGCAGAACAATAAGAGCATCCATATCCAATTGGTTTCCGCTCTCTCTTTATGTGGCTTGTTCATTCATAAAGCGTGGTGGGTTGTTGCCGTCATCATTGCATTTGCAAATTGGAAATATATCAGCGCCTCTTTGAGCTAGATAATTCGAAATGGGCTACGTACAAATGATGTGACATCAAATACAAACACGACAAAAAGTGAGGTCTCACAATGAAAGAAATTATGATCCCTTATATTTTGTTGATGTGGATACTTGTCTCAACAGGGGCTATTAGGTGGACATTAAAAAGCGCGTTTTGGATCATCTCGGGCGGTGCTTTCATCCTAGTATTTCTTGGCATTGTTTCAAGGCTCTGGGCTCCTGTCGACTTTTCTTACTCTTCAACGGTCAAAGCACCTCACTCGATTTTATCCCCTCTTATTGGCGAGCAAGTTGATCAAATTTACGTCGACCATAACCAAATGGTAAAAGCGGGTGATGTCATTTATACACTCGTTGATACCGACTCAGAGGCGATCATTGAGCAAACTAAATCGGCAATCGTTCAACAAAATGAACTCATTGCCCAAATGGAACGTGATATAGAGCGTAGTAAGCAATCTCCCTCTATTTTTAAGGCTCGTGATATTGAAGATTATCAATCTCAATTGAGGGTGTCAGAAGCAAAATTGACCTCACTTCACGCGGATTTAAAGCGAGCTCTATTCACTCAAGATCGTAAAACCGTGACAGCACCATTTGATGGTCAAGTATCGGTAGTCAACATCGCTAATGGCAGCCGTGTCGGTAACATGCACATTTATGATACTTCGCGAAAATTTATGGAGATGCGCATTCCCGATCAAACCTTCCGTTACGTAAAAACAGGACAGTTTGCTGAGTTTTATGTGGGTGCGTACCCCGGTGAAGTCTTTCGAGCAAGAGTTCATAGCTTTACCGCCGGCACAGGTGAAGCCTCTGTGTCGCCGATTCAAGGCCCTCAGAGTGTTAGGCAGCATGTCGGTTCCAATACCAGTACTCATGGACGAACGATCATACTCGAAATATTTGAGCCAGAAGGGAAAGTCATCCCTATTGGGGCAACAGGTTCAGCATGGATAGCCGCGAGTAAGCCTCACCCTTTACTTGGTTTTATTGACGTAATAGGAGCAGCAACAGTTCGGCTTCATTCGTATAAGTCGTATCTAAACGCTCTGTAACCAACCCCATTTTAAGCGCTGATATCACTCGATACAGCGCTAAGTTACACCCAAATTTTGAGAAATTTATCCATGAGATATACATATTTAACTGCGCTTATTTCGGCGTTACTTTCCACGCATGTCCATTCTGCCGCCTATGTGTTTCCTGAACTGGGCATGATGAGTGTCAGCACAGCAGGCGCAGGTGCACAAGCCATTGCCGAAGGTGCTGAAACGGCTTTTGCTAACCCAGCAAGCATGACTAACATTGAGCAAAGCACGATTGCATTTAACCTTGAAGGGGTTATTTCAGATATCAACTACACCGATACCGGCTCTACGGGGGCTTTTGCTGGTGGAGAGCACTATAGCGAAGCTGGAACGACTATGCCTGCGGGTTCTTTCTACTGGGTAACACCAGCCAATGATACGGTTTCCTTCGGTCTGGCCATTGCCGCTGCGGGTGGTTCAGCGCTTGATTACGGAAGTAACTTCTCGGGTGCTCAACTTGTCACCGATACTTCGTTAATGACCGTACAGATTAATCCAAGTCTTGCGTTCAAAATCGACGAGCAACTCTCCGTGGGTGTTGGCTTGATCAGTGAGTTTGGTAAAATCGAACAGAACATGACCTCTCGCAACAATGAGCGAAAGTTAACAGGCAGCGGAGAAAGTGTCGAGTTTGGCTATACCTTGAGTGCTTTTTACGAGCTCAATGAAGCCCATCGATTTGGCGCTTTTTATCGCTCTGAAATCAGTCATGATATGGATGGTGATTTTAAAGGCGATAACCTACTCAAGCCGGCATCTTTTAACATCGTCATGCCTAACATTATCAGTATCAGTGGTTATCATGCTCTGTCCACAAAAACGGCTGCCCTATGGAGCGCAAGTTGGAGCGATTTTAGCAAAATTAAAGAAACAACCATCACTTTGCCTAACACCAGTGCCGCGATTAACAGACAATGGGAAGATACCTACTCTTTGAGCCTTGGTATGCACTATAACCTTGAATCTCAATGGCGATTAGAGACGGGGGTCACTTATGAGAGCTCGCCACAAGATGATCCAACTTTACAGGCTCCTGATGTCCCGACCGGCGAAGTGTGGAAGTTTGGGGTTGGTACAAGCAAAGACATAACCACGGATTTACGCATGCAGTTATATTACGAGTACTATTACGGTGGTAGCTCAGACATCATTTATTCACTTGATGAGCCTGCAAATAGCCAATTAAAAGGTGAATATGATGCCGCGATTCATTACCTTGGTGTGCTGTTTAATTACAAAACTTAATCTAAGATATTGCCCATACTATAGAAAGTATTGCAGATAAAAATTAACGTATGAACGCCAATGTGGGTCAACTTGACCCACATTGGCTTTATACTCAATAGGCCGGATTTTTTGTAGGTTTTTATGAAGCTAAATAGATTAGAACAGTTGGAAATACATCATCTAAAAGTGTTTATCTCGTTGTATCAAATACGAAACACCACTAAAACCGCCGAAAGTTTAGGGTTGAGTCAATCGGCTATTAGCCGTACATTGAAAAAACTTCGAGACACCTTAGACGACCCTCTGTTTACTAAGACAAAATCTGGATTAGCCCCAACAGAGTATGCTGATCACCTTTACTCTCGAATGCCTAATGCACTTGAGGCTCTATTATTGACGTTCCAATCCCAAGAGTCTTTTAACCCTGCTCATTTGACTGAAGAGCTACGCATTGCCCTGCACCCTTCCGCGCTTGAACTCATTGGTACCGAGCTTTATACCAAAATAAAATCTGAAGCTCCTAATGTAAAACTCCGCCTCGACAATTGCGATTCAGGCACGATGAATGGCCTGCTCAATGGCAATATCCACATGTCACTGAATCATGAAATCCTAGACCAACCTAAAGAGATATACAGCAAGCAACTGTTTGTTGACGAGCTCTGCGTGTATGGACGAAAACAGCACCCGTTAGCCAATGGAGCCCACACGCCACAAGAGCTCGATCAATTTGATCTTGCTGTCTGCATAGGGACTGAAGTTGAAAATGGGATGAAGATTAAATCGCAAGCTGAAATGATAACGGAGAGAGAATATGTTATCGATCTACGATGTGGCGACTTGCAAACGGCGGTGAATATCGTATCAACCTCAGACACGATTTTAGTCGGTTCAAAAATGTATCTTGCTCGCTATCCTGATCTTCTTCAAAGAATAGACCTGAGTTTCTCAAAAACGATTGAAGTCCCATTCTCTATTTCTGTGCTGCAAAAAAACCGCAATCATAGCCTGCATGTTTGGCTAAAAAACATGGTCTCAGAGCTGATTGCAGGAAAAGTCAAATGAACCTCATTCACGCTTAAATAAAGCTTCGAAACGGTAGAGTCGTACTATGGTTGATTTAAATTTACTCAAAACATTCTCTGCAATTTATAAAACGGGAAGTGTCCGAGGTGCGTCTGAAATAATGCACATTACTTCATCAGCGGTCAGTCATGCGCTCAGCAAATTACGAAATGAGTATAACAACCCGCTTTTCGTCAGAGAGGGAAGAGGGTTAAAGCCAACAACATACGCAGTGGAACTCTACAAAGAAGTATCACCACACCTCACAGCTCTTGAAGGAACCAAAAAAATATTTGAAACATTTTACCCAGAGACAAGTGATAGAACCTTTTTTATCGCAGGAGATTCAGACCTCGACCTCTGGTATTTTCAAAAATTATTAAAAATCTCAAAGCGCGCAGCACCCAATGTGAATATCGTCAAGTATAGAAGTGAAAACCGCGAAGAAATTTTTAACAACGCATTAAGTATGCGTAAGGCTGATGTGCTTATTTCATTCGTCAACTCTGAAAATCGCTCTTTTGTTGTTGAACAAGTGGCGACAGATAAAATGGTTGCGATTGCCAACAAGGACCACCCTCGAGTCAATGGACATCTGACGCTTCAGACATTCCTTAATGAAGAACATGTTGGTTGGAGTCGACCAGATATTGATAGAAATACATTTGAGGAGCTTATTCAGGATAAAGTGCCTAATGTGAACGTGACATATGGTTCAACAGCTGCAATGAATCTTATTTTTATGGTTTCCGAAAGTGACTGGCTCAGTGTCATTCCTGAGTACCTGTATGATAAAACCAAGGAGCTAAACTTGGTTCAACGTTTTGACTTGCCGTTTAACTGTGATCTTCTCCCGCTTTATTTAATCAATCACAACGCAACGGAAAGAGATATGGGGGTCCAGTGGCTAAAGGGAGTGATCAGAGAGTCATTTGCCTAGATCTTTCAATGTTCACGGCAGAAAAGTGAATAACAAAGAAACGGTTTCGCTTACATGAAATTGACATGCAAGCGAAAATTTTCACCGTGATTAGAAACGGAAATCAAAGCCGATGGTACCCGTGGTCTCTTCAGATTTGAATGTTGAATTGTTAATCGCAGTATAGCCAGTCGGCTCAATTTCAATTACATCGTACTTTACTTCAAAGTAGATATTTAGAATGTTGTCACCCAACTTTGTCTTGATACCTTGTAACCACATTAAGTTAGCGACATTCATTTCAACACCATCAAACGAAGACCCAAGATTGGCGTTGATTACAGTATAGTGGTTAGCGTTCCATGGCTTTAAAGCATAGAAGTTCACAGACCCCATGTGAGCCGAGTCGTCATTGCCGATCACTTGTTCAATCAACGTTGCACTTGCTCCTCCAAGTCCTTCAAGGGTGCCGCAGGCATTCACAACAGAAGAGTTTGCGAAATTGCATGCTTCATTAGCCACTTTCGCTAAACCATCGGTATCGAAATCCACATAAGTGTAATTGACCGACGGAAAAAGCATTAAGTTATCGCCAGCATCCAACGGAAGCATGTAACCTGCCGAATAGAAGTCAATCGCATCGCTAATATGATTGTAGTCAATGTAAACACCACCAAATCGCTCATCAAAGTGTGCGGAACGAAGTCGGGCATTTTCTGAATCTGTGTAGTATTCAATTAAAACATTCGTTTGTGTCTGATAGTCAGTATCAAAAAGATTTGAACCACCTCCACCAACAGCCAGTTTTATCTCACCCTCATTTGAAGCCCCTATGCCGCCTCGCCAACTGGTGTTTCGTGGATCCGCATCGTGAAACTCTTCTTCTGCCATTACTGTTAATGGTGTGCTCGCTAGAAGAACCCCACAGGTTAAGAGCGTTAGTGATTTTTTATATTGATTCATAATGACCCCTCAAGAGTATTTGCAATTTTTATTCAAGCGTCTTCGTGTGACACTTAACTTGATGAGTCAATTATTGCTCTTTGATTTAATTGAAAAAAGTTACTTAGATTTCAGGCTGAAGTGAATTACATTCACTAGTTGTTTTCTTCCTTATGTGCTTGATAAATTATTAAACTTAATGTTGCCCTAGCAACTGTTAGCGTTTTTCCTCCTGAAAAAGTACGTCACAAAGCACGAATTAAGACTGAACAGCGTTCTTTTATTCGATCTCAACAAATTAAAACCACTGAAAATGGTTACTTCTCAGTGGAAATTTATCATTAGTTTTTTCAATGCAAAATGTTCTGAGAGGAAATTGACGATCAGCGCCTTTAGCAAAGTTTGAGGCAAAAACGTGCCAGTGACTTTACTAAATTAGCATTTCACGAATGAATTCAGTTTGTGCATACATTCAGCCATATAGCCAGATTTACTCATCCTCACAAGATCAAATGATGATAACCCCTATGATTGTCGACACAAATTCATAATGGCTGCACTCATTTCACTATTTATTACAAAATGTTTGCTTAAGAACTCAAGTTGAGACAGTGCAGACTCTGCATTACGCCCATAGCCTTGCGCAAAACTCGCTAATTGTTCGGAGAAATCAGGATAACGAGCCTCTAATCTACGGTCAGTCATAAAGGGGTCTTGATTAACTTCTGTAGGATTAGATTGCAAATTGATAAGATCTATTATCCTATCCAGCGCATAGACTTGAATAAAGCGCATCGCAGACAGTTTTTCACCGCGACAATCTCGGCCCATACCAACGTAGAGATTTGTGAGTGCTTCACCAAGTTGCCATTCAATATTAGGGTTAGCTTTGGGCGCAGAGGCACGCTCCACACTTGGTTGACTAATGCTGGCATCAAAACTTGCGTCTTGCCATACAATACGTCCAGGAGCAAAGGTTGTATTCTCTAGTTCTTGTGGCTCAAAGATTGCGAACTCACAAAATATTCCGTCGCTATATAGTACTTTGTAACCATCATCAGTGTTACGAACGCTGTAGGCAATTTCGTTGATATTGCTTAACCAATCGAGTCTGTCTAAAAATCGTTGTTTCGATCCAGGTCTAACGATAGCGAAAAAAGTCGAGGTCGCTGAACTGATCAAGTCGATCGGTTTCCAAACCCACGCTACCTAGTCCAAGTAACGCTAAAGCTCGTCCTGTACTGTCAAGCGAGCGACCAATGTCATCTAGCCGCGTAAGTAGTATTTGAGGTTGTGCCATGTGTTTCCTGAGCGCATAAAAAGAAGTACTCTATAAAAATCGACCGACACAAAAAGAGAGCATTGTCGAATTTATTATAACAATTGGGGAGGCATACTTTTCATTGCTTGAATATTAACCGCGTCCGAGACAGTCAATCAATTAACCTTATCTTCAAGGAAGTGCGCTTAAACACGTTTTGGGGCAAAGGCGTGTTTGCTATAGCTGGTTCACATAAATCTCTGCTAAGTGAACTGACAGAGTAAAAGTGACAATCTGTATTGGAATCGATCAAACTTTATTGTCTTCCGATACCCAACGATCTTCGCATCTCGCCAATAATTTCTAGCGTATCTATCGTCGCTTGCATCGGATGCTTACCACTCTCAATTTTGCCAAGTTGCAAACATGCATTCGCTTCAGCAATTTGGTATTCAAATCCTGCGCCTGCATGAGGTATTTCAAACACTTCGTTGGCGCTATCGGTTACAAGAGTAGCTTTCTCAGCACCAAAGAATGGCTCCGCTATTTCAATTCGACCATGTTCACCAAAGATCGTCATGGTGTTTGGGGTAGTCACGTTAAAGCTGCAGGTGAATGTGGCGCGGCTATCGCCTTCATATTCCAACACTGCGGAAACACTCTCTTCAACACCTGTCTCACCCACAGTTCCTAAAACCTGCCACTGTATTGGCAACTGGTCAAAAACATAATTCGACGATGCGATATTGTAAATACCAATATCATGCAGTGCTCCCCCACCCTGAATGGGATCGAACAAACGATCGCTGTAGTTGCGTTCCGCTTTAAAGCAGAAGTTGGATTGAACTAGTTTGATATCGCCAATCTTTAGTTTCCAGTGCTGTATTTGCTCCCAGGCAGGCAAAAACTTAGACCAAAACGCTTCCATAATAAACACGCCCTGCTCTTTCGACACTTGATGCAAATAGCGAGATTGCTCGGCGGTTATCGTCAGCGCTTTTTCGCACATTACAGCCTTTCCAGCATTCAAGCACATTAAGGCTTGCTCATAGTGAAAGGCGTGAGGTGTTGCAATGTAGATGATGTCGACTTCTGGGTCTTGTGTTAGTGCTTGATAGTCTGAATAGATGGTTTCAATCTGATATTGACCGGCAAACTGCGTAGCGCGCTTCTCGTTTCTACTCGCGACCGCTTGAATGACAGCACCATCAGTCACAGCGATGCCTTTGGCAAAGTTATGGGCAATCCTTCCTGGTCCCATCACACCCCACTTGATCACAAATGCGTTCCTTACTTCCTAGATAAATTATTGACTAACGGTGTTGGCCACTTTAGCAATTTGATTTCGCAGCCATTGATGTGCGGAATCAGAATTTCGGCTTGGGTGCCACACCATACTTAGCCCATGTTCAGAGGCGCCAAATGGCATTGGTAACGCTTTGACGTTCAAACCTTGTGAGAACTTAGTAAACGTCGAATGGGTGACAAGGCCAATGGCTTCCGTTCGACTGATCACGGGGAGCATGTCCACTTCACCGGGCGCACGATACACTATTTTTCGTTTACCAAACTCTGGAAAGTCTTTTTCACTAAAGAAACTTTGACGAGTCTGCCAACGAGACATAACGACGTGTTGCTCGGCCAAATATTCGTCCGTTGTTATTGTCTCGCCAGTTAGTCTGGGATGATCATTGGCAGCAACCACATAGAGCTTCTCTTTGAAGATCTCTTTGGTTTTTAGTGTAGTCACATCAGAACGCGTTCTATCAATGACTAAATCATAACGTTGCAATCGCAGATCGGACTCATGATCTTCGGTAAATAGCGGGTGAACTTCCAGCGACACCTTGGGTGCAATTTTGGCAAATCTTACTAACAGTTCAGGCAACACGGCATAGTTCGCGGCAGAAACAGAAGCAATAGAAAACGTCTTGGTTGACGTTTTGGGATTAAAGTCTCGGGAAGCCTCTAGGGTTGAATTGAAGTTTTTAAGCGACGTTGCCAATGCTGGATAGATGTCATTGGCAAACGTCGTCGGCTCTACGCCACTGGCATTGCGATGAAACAAGGAGTCTTCATATATCTCTCGTAATCGCTTGAGTGCCTTACTTACCGCAGGCTGACTAATACCTAAACGTGTCGCGGCACTGGATAGACTCTGCTCTTCATAGATGGCTACAAAGACTGGGATAAGGTTGAGCTCGGTGTTTTTCATTATTACCTTTTTATCACCTGCAAAGGCTTAGCTCGGTTTTCGCCACCTATCTAAACCTTTTAGTACGAATTGACTCTCGCTTTTTCTCGAAGCGCTATGTTCTAGAAAACTAGACTTTGGTGAACCAGCCTTTGGTGAGGCGTGCTTTAAGTAACTCGGCTTCGGGTCCTTTAGTTGACGCCACATACAACGACTTTGCGAGGCATCTAACCTATCATCTTGCACCCCTTGACTGGCTTGTTGCCAAGAAGCATCGCTGCGCATTTTTTTGAGTTCGACTTCACCGCTCACTTGGCGGCCTTTTCTGTAAATCAAACGCCTAACACTCGGCCAATCACGATGACGAATCGCTTGAGCCAACTCCCACCAAGGTGGGGTCGGGTGAGTTTTAAAGAATCGATAAGTCAATCTCAAAACCAGTAACAGCGCTAAGGCGATAATCGAAAGTATAACGAATTCAGTTTTATACGTATTGAAAAGTGAACGCCAAGTGTGAGCAACCCGCACTTTTTTAGCTTCCAAAGTCACAGTCTGTACAGATTGCGTTTCGACATCCCACCAGCGAACGACTTGCTCTGGAAAAACCACCTCGCCGCCTGTGGTAACAATGTAAGTGACCTCATCGACTCGTTTTGATTTGTATACGCCGCGCGTTTGGCTGTCTGATAAGACACTGGGTTTCGGATACGCTTTCACGCCAGCAATGCTGTCATCACTCAGTGGCGGCAACATAATAGAGAGTGTGTCGTCAGCTTCAACTTCGAGAGTCCTTACGATACTGTCTCCTGCATGCAGATCTTCGGACGACGCACTCCAGGATTCCTGCACTTTGACATGATTGGCAGAGAACCAAGCTTCGTCTTGAGTAAACGACGCATCCGGAAGATAAGTAAACAGTGACATCGGTTCGGTATACAGTGTCCCAGAGACATTTGAACCATCCGGAGCCGATACTTGAACTCTAACGGGCACTTTGGGTAATCGATATTCTCCACTTTGCTGAGGATATAAGGTTATTTCCCAGCGTTGGCGCGACCATGTCTGACCGTCTTTACGTTCCGTGTAGTTAGTTGCAAGTTGATTGCGCTGCTTCACAATCAAATCCGGCATACCAAAGCCAGAGATACGCGTACCGCCAGTAAACCACCTCGGTGTGGCAACCTCGATATAAAGAATAACTTGTTCGCGTATCGCGGCCGGCTCGGATGCGTTGTCACCTTTGCTAAGCCAAGAGGTTATCTCTACGCCACCTTCTCTTTGCAACTGATTGATAGTCATACTCGCCTGCGCCGAAATCGGGACTAGCAAGATCATCAAGGCCAGAAATAACAGTGAACCCGCTTGAGTAAAGAGTTTCGCTAACTTAACGATGTTCATTGCTGGCTCCCATGCTCACGAAGTTGGATTTGGAATTTGTTTCGCAAAAAGTTTTTCGGGTCTGCTTCAACTTTACGCAGCCATTTATCTGCAAGTTCCTCACTTCCCAATATCTCGTTCGCGTTCAAGGTTTCTTTTAACATCAGCTCTGAGGCGGTATTTTCTTCAGCTCCGTCAGCCGTTCTTGGGTTGTCTCCAAGCTCCATAGACTCTTCTGGACCATCTGTGGTGCCGGACTGGCTCTCACTGACACGATTAATCTCATCCACCAGTTCACTCATGGCTTGATAGTTTTGTTTTGCCACCGCAGCGATACTCTCATCTTTGGTTTTCTCGATAAGATCTTTATAGAGATTTCGTGCTGCAAGATATTCTCGTTGTCTTGCTAAGGTGTTTCCTAGATAAAGAACCGCTCGTTCATCGCCCTGTACTTGTATAAATTGGGACTGCGCCGAGGCAAAATCGCGTCCATAGTAAAAAGCGATGCCCTTATTCATTGGCTCCTGAAAATGATTTGCCGCTTTGATGAATTCCCCTCGGTTAAAGTACCACTGGCCTTGCTGCTCTGGTGTCAGCCATAAATCCATCCAAGTTTGTGTCGCACTGTCCCAAAGTTCTTCGACGGCCGATTTCGGCTCTGTGATCTGTTCGCTGCTTGCAACAGCGGAAACTGTCTCTGCATGGGCTTGATTTAGGAAAATATTGGGGCTGATTAACGTGGCAAGAATCGCCCATTGAACCAACCAACCTTTTCTAAACCACAGCAACGCCAACAGCATCACTGGAAACACTAGGTAGTATCCCATGTCCCGCCACGGCATCGCCGACTCTCCCGAGATCTGCATATGACGCTCAACATCGGACGCAATACTGTTGATATCGCTATCGTCCGTAGTCAATGCGTAGTAACGACCATCGGTTGCACTGGCCAGTTGCTTCAAACTGTCCCAGTCGGTCGCCGAGCTACTATGAATAGCATCGTTACCCACAGCCAATACCATCACCAATTGATTCGTGTCTTGAAAAGCATCTTGATAGAGTTTGATCCCTTCTTGAGAGACACCATCAGAAACAATCAAAATCGAAGCCGAAGGATAGTTTTTTAACTGTGATTGAAGCTCAGGTATTGCCGATTGGACACTCTTTCCCTGCACTGGAATCACTTCAGGTGTGATCGCATTGAGGAATGGCAAGAAGACTTGATTGTCTTGTGTCATCGGCGTCGCAGTATGAGCACTGCCACCGAAAACAATGAGCGACGTTTTGCCCCCTTTTCTCGCTTCCAATAGATCTCGAATCTTGTATTTTGCTCGCTCTAAACGTGACGGCGGTAGGTCTGTTTGAACCATAGATGTGCTGACATCAAGCACAATGGCAAGCGCCCCTTGGTCCTCGCCAAATGGAGAAGCTTCACGCTCCCATGTGGGCCCTGCGCAAATAACAATAGCAATGCTTAAAATAGCACTAAGCAACTTGAGTGGTAGCTGACTCTTCCAGCCCTGCTCTCCTATGATGAGTGCCTTTTGCAAATGCTCGGGGATAATCGTTTTCCAAGCAGCGGTTGTTTCTCGGCGCCAGCGAAGTAGCAGCAATAATCCCAGCGGAACAAACGCTAATAGCCAGATCGGGCGCATAAAATGAAACTGAGAGAAGAACTGCTCAATAGCCAAACTGCTCATGACTCGCTCTCCTGCTGTTTAGTTTCTGCATTTTGATTCGCTGTGAACAAGGAACGACGTATCGTTGCCGCCGAAAATGCGATTAAATACAGTACAACGACGATCATCATTAGGTATTGGTGAACGGTTTGTTTCGGTCGATACTGTGTGCTTTCGTACAATTTCGGCTCCAGCTCTCCTATGGCTTGATAGGCTTGTTGCAAGGCCTCTTGATCCATCGCCTGAAATGCTTGACCACCTGATGAATTAGCAATGTTTTCTATGGTTTGCATGTCAAGTGCCTGTTCACCAACGGTTTCTGGATCACCCATCGCAATAACATGAATCCGTACCTGTTTCGCTGCCGCTACCGTTGCGGCATCTTTGGGCTCAACAAAGCTTCCTGTGTCATTGCCATCGGTTAACACGATCACCACTTTTTCGCGTTCAGCTTCCCCCTGTGATTGCTCGAACACCTTAATCGCAAGGCCAATCGCATCCCCTAGGTGAGTACTTTGCCCTGCCATCGCCACTTCGGTTTGGTTCAATAGTGCAAGCCAAACATCGTGGTCTGCAGTAAATGGGGTTTGCAAATAGGCGGCATCACCAAAAAGAATCAGACCAAGACGGTCTCCATCACGCGTTGCGACAAAATCCGTTAGTACACCTTTTACTGCGTCAAGTCTGGAAATAGCTTGTCCATCCGGTGATAGAAAGTCCATTTCAGACATCGACCCGGAGAGATCGACGGCAACCATAACATCACGACCGAGCTTCTCACGGGTTTGAGGCTCACCTAACACGGTCGGTTTGGTCATTGCGAAAACTAATAATATCCACGATATAACCAAAATAGCCCGTTGCCACCACGACGGGTTTAGCTGGCTTGCGCCCTGCTCAGGCTCTTCCCCAAGAATGTCTAATAGGCTTTGGAAAAACGGTACCTTAATGGCGCTCTGCTTCGTTTTGTACGCAGGCACTAATCGATAAACTAAGATCGGCAGTGGTAGCAGCAGTAGCCATAAAGGATGAGTTAAAGAAAGACTGTCCCAACTCATGACGTCTCTCCCATTGCGCTAGAAATAAGACGCTTGGTTTTGTTCAAGGCTCGCGAAATCGTGGCACTCAATGACCAATGTTGCTTAAGCCATGTTGGTGTCGTATGTTTATCAACCCAAAGACAAACCATGTTGTAAACCTGCTTAGCTTCTTGGTCAGTTAATACTACGGATCGAGTGACCAGCGTTTTCAGCCACTTTGCGCCTAAATCTAGATCCAGTTCGCTCGATAGATTTGCGCCTGATGTTTGACCCAAGGTCGATAGCCAAGCTCGGTTAAATTGCTGTGGCTGGTTTGGATACAAATAGTGAAACGTGCTTTTTAGCACGTCGTAGCAAACCAGTGGCATTTCATCGGTGTGGCGATGCATTTCCAATACCTGCTTTGCTTCTTTTCGATAACGCTGCATCTGCTTGTTACAATATGCGAGCGCGAATTTGTAAATGATGAAGGCAACAATCAACAAGGCCAAAACCTGCCAACCCAAGGTTTGAGGAAACCAAGAGATGGCATCAGGATTTGGGACTTCTGACATATTGCGAAGAATATAGGAACTCGGGGCAACTTGGGTCATGATGTAAAGCCTCCGACAGCTCGTTTGAAGGCATCAATATGCTGGCCATCTGTTGATAGTTCTATAACGGGCAATCGCTTCATAGCCATCAATTGCTCAAGCTTTTCCAGGCGATGATGAGCGTGTGCTTTTAAACCTTGGTTCGCTTTGTTCAATTTGGTTTTTTCCGTCACACTCAGCTGATATTTTCCATCTCCAAACACCAACGAAGCAGAATCTAAAATATCGGCTGGTAAAGCAGCTTCCAATGGGTCGGAAATCACCACACTCAAAATATCATTGTGCTGCTGAAGGTACTTGAGCCTATCCAAATCAAACTCAGTCGCGCCTGACCAGTCACTGATAAACAAAATGGTGGCATTCTTGAGCGCTAGGTTTCCTAGCATTCGAATGGTTGAAGAAAAGTTCGCACGCTCACTATCCTCGCTGGCGATATCCAACGTATGGTTCGCGTCATTCAATCGTTTTAGAGCGTGTAACAAATGATTTTGAGAGCGTTGCGGTTTTAGATATTCAATCTGATTCGATCGGCTAATAATAAAACCGACCCGATCGTTATCTTTTAAAATGCGCCACGCGGACAGTGCTGCTATCTCGGTAGCAACCACAGATTTCATGGTATCGACGGAGGAAAAATACATCCCACTGCGCTGGTCAACACAGAGAATAAAGTTGCGGTCTTTTTCCTCTGTGTAAGTGCGAACATGGGGCTTGCCTGTGCGCATGGTGACTTTCCAATCGAGGTTGCGAATATCATCGCCCATTTGATAGTGGCGAAGCTCCTCAAAATTAAGACCACGCCCACGAAAAGGCGAACCATGTCGTCCTGACATTCGCGATTGAGCAACTAAATGTGGCAACAACGAAAACGACTGAACCTGTGATTGCAGATTAACCAAGCGCTCATACGAGGTGTGGATTCGATGATCGTGATTATTAGCGTGTTTAGAAGCCATAGAAGTACCTCGAATGACTTAGCCAATAGCCACAACATCAAGCAAGTGACTAACAACATCTTGCTGCGTCACTTGTTCAGCCAGTGCGTTATAGGACAATGCAATTCTATGGCCAAGTACCATATTGGCAACCGCTCTTACATCATCAGGTTCGACATAATTGCGACCCTGTAACCAAGCATAAGCTCGGCTGCACTTATCTAGAGCAATAGAAGCGCGCGGCGATGAGCCAACAAGAATCCAATCTGCGAGTGACGATTCTGGGTAGCGCTCGGGCTGTCTTGTCGCCATAACAAGGTTAACAATGTAGTTTTCAACCAGTTCTGAAACTTCAATCTCTGGCATTTCACGCCTTGCAGCAAACACGGAATCGGTTGAGATTGTCACTGACTCCGATTCATCCGCTGGCTTCGAGCTGTTAACGCCACCTACTGCGCGCTCCTCATTTCGTACCAACCGAATGATGTCGCGCTCAGCTTCATCTTCTGGGTAATCCACCGTCACTTTCATGATGAAGCGATCCATCTGCGCTTCTGGCAGTGGGTAGGTACCTTCTTGCTCAATCGGGTTTTGCGTTGCCAACACCATAAACAGTTCTGGCAATTTATGGCTATCACCACCCACGGTGACTGTACCTTCCGCCATAGCCTCAAGGAGCGCGGCTTGTACTTTTGCAGGGGCACGGTTGATTTCATCGGCTAAAACGATGCTATTGAAAATCGGACCAGCTTGAAAATGAAGCTGAGGTTTGCCATCTACGTCTTGGTATATCTCAGTACCTGTAACGTCGGAAGGGAGTAGGTCTGGGGTGAACTGAATACGTCCAAAACTGGTATTTAACCGCTCGGCCAGCGACTTAATTGAGCGAGTCTTTGCGGTACCGGGCAAGCCTTCAAGCAAGATGTGGCCGTTGGTAATCAAGCCGACCACCAGCGCTGTTACCACGTGTTGTTGGCCAATCACTGATTTTCCCACTTCTGTCACTAGGCGGTTAAGTTCTGTTTGCGCTTGATTCATGGGTTCACACCTTTTGCTTGCTCGTCTTTGTTTAAATGAATAGACCTCGATAATTGACTTAATACTACTTAGTCACTCTATAACTTTTGGTTATAGAGGTAATGCTTTTTCATTGTTAATAACGTGATTTTAGCTGCTGTATAACTTCTGGTGGTGCCAACTTCGATAACTGGTTGAGACACTGTGCGGCACCTTGGTGCTTATGCTTAAGCATTAAGTCGCACTTAGAAAACAGGTGCTCTGGATTTCTACTCAACTGATAGGCCTTATCAACCGCTTTGAGTGAGACGTTAACGTCAGCCGTTTCCATTGCTAACCCAAACACAAACCAATACTGGGGATTATTTGCTTCTAGCTGTGTCGCCTTATTAAGCAGTTGGCTAGCCGTGGCTTTGTCGCCTTGACGAAGCTTTGACAACGCTGCGCTGTAATGAATAGCTGCCGATTTTGGTTGATTTTTGATACCAAGCGCGAGTGTTTTATCCGCCGACGCTTCGTCCCCCTGCCCTCGATACAGATCGGCAAGATTGATGTAACTGTTTTCAAAATAGGGTTCAATGCTAATCGCCCCTTGGTATTCATTAATAGCAAGCTCCGTCTTGCCTTGGGCGGCATACACATTGCCAAGGTTTGTGCGGCCAAAGCCTCGGTCTGCGTTGTACTGCTGAATACCAATGTATTCTTTTAGCGGTTGTTTCAACTGATCTTTTTGAAGTGGATTTAGCTCGCGCCAATATTGCGCCAACGCGCCGGCCGCTTCTGCTCGAACAGCGAGAACATCGTCATCAAGTAACGGTGAAATGATCTGCCAGCGCTGGTGAGCGGGATAAGGAGCGCTACCCTGAATCGCCCCTATTCGAATCATGGCCTCACTATTTTTAACGGCTCTACCCAGCGCGATTAAGCTATTTTGCCCTTGGTAGTTCGCCATTCTTTGTAATGCAGATGCTCTTACAATCGACGCTTGGTTAATGTCTTGCGCTATATAGGAAAGCGCATCAGCTGCCGATGGGTGACCGATGTCTGCCGCATAAAATGCAATGCCATAATGCTGGCTGTTCTGATAGCTCGACTCGGGGAACCACTTAGCTAAGGTTTGAACTGCCCAATCATCCTCCTTGTCCTCATGGCAAGAAGCACAGACATTTGGAGTGCCGATGTGCTTGCTCATGTCTGGTCTGGGTACATGCCAGCTATGATCGCGTCTTGGATCTACTCCCATGTAAGTCGTCTCGGGCATATGGCAAGTCGTGCATTGACTCGCTTCGCTACCAGCCTCATGAAAGGTGTGTTTTTCTGGAGTGTATTCCGATGCAACATGGCACTGAGCACAGACCGCTTGTTCTGGAATTTTGAGTTCGGCCGTGTGTGGATCGTGACAGTTAGCACACGTTACACCTTTTTGCGCCATTTTTGATTGTTCAAACGAACCGAAAACATAAACTTCATCATAAATCTGACCATCAGAATGATATAGCTCAGGCGTTAGATTCGAGACTAGGTATCTATCAAATAAATCCCCTTGAACGTGATCGTATTGCTCAGACAGTTGCACTCGGCGACTGTGGCATTGAGCGCACACTTTGACTTGTTGGGTCTCTTGGATTGACTTAGGTTGAAGGGTCGAATTTCCCTCTTGGTAAACCCACTCAGATACCGCTTTGGAGAGATCACGGTCAAACCCATAGTGATTATCTATAGTAAATTGTTTAGGGTTCTTTTGCTTAGACAAGGTGACATGCACACTTGCTGGACCATGGCAGGCCTCACACCCCACCGTGATTTCAGACCAGCTTGACGCGTAGGTATTGGATTCTTTGTCGTAGTTCTTTTCGAGGTTCGTTGAGTGGCAATCGGCACACATAAAGTTCCAGTTTTGCCCTGTATTTGTCCAATAGAACTCATCGCTGCTCGTTGTATCGGGATAAAGGTGATACCAACGTTGACCACCTTGCTCCTTATTTCTAGAGTCCCAGGTAAACGGGATCAATTGAACGCGGCCATCCTCAAATTCAACCATGTATTGTTGAAGCGGATAATGGCCAAATGTGTAGGCAATTTGGTAGTCATAAAACTGACCATCTGGACCTTGGATATTGACCCAGAACTGCTCACCTTTTCTAAAAAACCGATTCTCCTCGCCTTTAAACTCAAACGTGGCGTTGTCGAAGTCTCCTAACACGCTTTGTGAAGTAGCGTGATCCATTGCTCGCTCATGATCAGAGCCTTTCCATTGCTCTACTTCTTTCTGGTGACACTCAATGCAAGCGTCACTTCCGACGTAACTCGCTTGCCCACCGCTCGCCATCGACGACTTGGTTTCATTTCCATATGAACTCACGCTTGCCAGCAGTATGATCACAGCGCTAACCACCCGAACCACTACGCCCATCCGACATTCCTTTGCTTGTTTGCAAGTTATTGTTATTTCAATAATAACAATAGTCTAGAATGGACATCCGGCAAGCTTCACCAGCGGATTTACTCACTTTCCACAAAAAAAGAGAGGCATTTCGCCTCTCTCGTTAATTAATCTGTAATGCTCAGTGTTTCATTACGATATTATGCGTCGTTCAAACCGCAAAGCCTCAACAGGATGCCTTCCAAGTCTTCCCATGGCATCAATTGCGAATCAATAACTTCAATGCGCGATTCATAGCCCTCAAGTGACATCTGATTAACAGATACGACTCGTTTCGCGACGTTGAATGCAAAGCAGCCTTTATCGGTATTGACGACTGCTTTGACACGCTCCGCGTTAAGGTCACTGAACAGTGAAAACAGCTCGTCGAAATTGAACTTGTGCTCCTCACCAACAATCCAGCCACAACTAAAATAACCTTGGCCTTGGTTTTCACGGCGGATAAATGGCTTCTCTGGCGGCAGTTCAAATACTGGCTCTAAATCACTATGGTCGTGGTCGTGATGATGAGCATGACCATTTCCCTCTACCGAAGCCTCTCGCCTTTCGAGATCTAGCAGTTCAAGAGGAAGTTGGCCGTTTTTCACCAGTTTATGAAATATCTTAGCGGGTTGCTGATCTGTCACCCAGTCATTGAATACGTCGATATCTTGTGCACTGCACTCATCAACCTTATTACCAATGATGACTTCTGCCGATGCTAACTGGTCGTTAAAATTATTGTTTTCAAGATGGCGCTCATCAGACAAATTACGTGGATCTACCAGCGCAATGGTCGCTCTCAAATCAATGTAATTTTGGTAATGTTCTGAGGTTAGTGTTTTAATCACTTGCTTAGGATGACCAAGGCCAGTTGGCTCGATAATCAGGCGATCAGGCTTTTGTCTGAGCAGCGCATTGATACCCACCGACATGGGTACTCCCGCTGTACAACACATACAACCGCCCGGTACCTCTTTAATCATGGCTCCGCCTTCTGCCATCATGGCGCCGTCGATGCCGACTTCACCAAATTCATTGACCAATACAGCCCAATTCTCATGTTGCGGTTTTTCTTTTAATAAATTGAGAATGGCCGTGGTTTTACCTACGCCAAGAAACCCAGTGATGATGTTAGTAGGTACTTGATTTTTCATTGTCTTACTCGATGTCTGTCAATGACCAAAGTATATACCTAACGCACTGAACTATTCTAGCCGCGGTATTGGATCGCCATAACTATAGTAGGGGCAGAAACAGTTGGGGGAATTTTCGGATTTCTATAGACGACAAAAGGCGCACTTTGCGCGCGCCTTGATCCCTCGTTACTCAATCGTGAGTTTGCGAATCTCTGAACCAAGTCTATCGGCTGAGATATAAAAACGAGGCAGTAGTATGTGTTTCTTAAGTTGCACATCCAAATTGTAGGTAGGGAATGAGATCCTCCATGTTTGTCGAATATGAACCCTACGATTTAACTATGGTACAAAAATGACTTTTTTCAAGCTGAATACTAAAAATAAGTGGTGCTTTTGAACCTACGTCAAAATGGTCGAGCATTGGTGAAACTTTCCACCAAAGCATAAGAAGTAGTGATAAGTGGAATACTACTTTTCATTCTTGCCACTATTGCCAATTTTGCTAAGTCGTATAATTTTAACCTTGAAGATTCAATCCTCCATACAGGCACTCATCCCTATGACCAAAAGAGAGAAAATAAAACAATCGTTGCTCGCCCGCGTACCAAAAGGAACGATTAATCAGTTTCTCTCTAGCGATAAAACGCCTATCTCGGTATTACTGCTTTCCTGCGTAGTTGGTATCTTGGCCGGGCTCGTCGGTACCTTGTTTGAGATTGGTGTGCACTTTGTCACTGAAACTCGCACTGACTGGCTAAAAGATGAAATCGGTTCTGTACTGCCTCTATGGCTGCTCGCTTTTGTCATTAGCGCATTCTTGGCGTTCATCGGCTATTTTTTGGTGCACAAGTTTGCGCCCGAAGCTGCCGGATCCGGTATTCCCGAAATTGAGGGGGCAATGGACAACATGCGCCCTGTTCGTTGGTGGCGTGTGCTCCCGGTAAAATTCTTCGGCGGCTTAGGTGCCCTGGGTTCCGGAATGGTGTTAGGACGTGAAGGCCCAACGGTTCAAATGGGCGGTAACATTGGTCGTATGGTAACTGACCTTTTCCGAGTTAAAAACGACGATAGTCGACATACCCTTCTCGCCTCTGGCGCAGCCGGTGGTCTTGCAGCCGCTTTCAACGCGCCTCTCGCTGGCATTATGTTTGTTGTGGAAGAAATGCGTCCTCACTTTCGTTACTCGCTTATATCAATCAAAGCGGTACTCATTTCTGCGGTAACCGCTACCATTGTATTCCGCTCCATCAATGGCCAACATGCGGTTATTACAATGCCGCAATATGACTCGCCTGACCTCACTGTCTTATGGTTATTCCTATTGCTCGGTACATTATTTGGTGGCTTTGGGGTCGTGTTCAATCGGCTAGTTACACTGTTTCAGGATATGTTTGTACGTATCCACAAAAACGATCTCAAAAGGTTTCTGTTTACTGGTTCTATGATCGGTGGCAGTTTTGGTTTACTACTTTTATACGTACCTGAACTCACGGGCGGTGGCATTGGCCTAATCCCGGAAATTACCAACGGCAGCTTTAGTGCGGGCATCCTTATTCTTCTGTTTATTGGACGAGTCCTTACCACGCTCATATGCTTTGGTTCTGGGGCTCCTGGGGGAATATTCGCACCTATGTTAGCCCTAGGTACCTCTTTTGGTTATGCGTTTGGTTTAGTCGCACATTCGCTATTTCCTGAGTTGCCTATCGAACCTGGTGTATTTGCTATTGCAGGAATGGGAGCATTATTTGCCGCTACGGTACGTGCCCCTATAACCGGCATTTTGTTGGTGATTGAAATGACCAACAATTACCATCTTATTCTGCCTCTCATCATTACCGGCCTTGGTGCAACGATTGTCGCCCAGATGCTTGGAGGCCAACCAATCTACAGCCAGTTGCTACACAGAACACTAAAAAATGAGAAACTGCGTCAGGAAGATTTGCCGAGAAAAGAAACAAACTAACCTCACAAACTATGGTGATGGTTTCGTCTCTTCAAAAAGCATGTATAATTAGACGGCTAGACTGCTATTTCTAGCTGTCGATTGATATGGATTTTCAAGAGAGCCCGTAGTGACCATCAGCCTTGCTTCATTAAAGCGCCTTACACAGTTTCACAACGTACCGACCTCGCAAGCGTCCCTAGCGCTTGGTATGATTGGTCTTGGTCATGCTTGGGCATTGTATGTTCCGGAGTTTGGGAAAAAGGTGCAGCCAATTTTAGCCTCCATTGGTGCGCTATTACTTCTGCCGGTACTTATTAAATACCTACTCAATAGACATACCTTTTCTGCAGATATTAAACACCCCCTAACAGGCAGCTTAATGGCGCCAATGAGCATGGCTCTGCTCATTTTATGTGACTATTTGGCCGTTATTCTTCCCTTAATAGCTTATCCACTTTGGTTTGCCGCATTAACCTTGCATGTTTGTATGGCCGTGCTGTTTTTCTATTACCAGTTAAAAAACTTTCGCATGTCGAATATAGTACCAAGCTGGTTTCTATATCCAGTGGGGCTAATTAGCAGTTCACTCGCTGGGACCCAATTTGGCCATACGGTTTACTCAGAAACCATCGCGTCTGTTTGTATCACTATTTACTTTTTTATGCTGCCACTGGTGCTTTATCGATTGGTATTTGAGGGTATGCTACCCAAACGTGCGAGGCCTACACTGGCGATCATGGCAGCGCCGATCAACCTCACATTATCTGCATACTTGGTTAACTTTTCCGAGCCCGATCCTATACTCACAGGTGCGCTTGCAGGGATAGCAATAACCATGACGCTACTCATCTATCTTTGCTACATTCGATTATTACGTCTGAAGTTTCAGCCATCTATTGCCGCTATCACGTTTCCGTCTGTGATCAGCTCTATCGCCATGCATCGCTTAACGACTTTCTTTGAAGCTGAGCATCCTCACTGGCATTGGCTGCATAATTTCGGCTTTTTGGAGCTGTCAGTTGCGTCTTTGGCGGTTGCTTGGGTAACGGTGGGGTTTGTAAAAATGTATTGGCCGGAGCTAGTAAGTAAGCATTGATTTTATTTGATACAAATGTCAGAATTTATAAATATTGACACAGTTATCAATCAGTTAGACTCCCAACAAGTATAATCAGAATAAAACTATTCCCACCCAATATAGTTCATTTTGCAACCAGCAACAAATAATAAAATATTCAATAGTGACAGTTATTCTCTAGTCGGCAATAAATAAATGCATCGGCCGACATATGATTCCATTTACATAGAGAATAATTGCTATGCACTTAACAAAGATCAAAAAGACTCTCCCAAGTTTTATTACACAAAAGCATGAGCACTTTATTGCAGATAGGATAAGTTCAAATTCTGAAAACCATCCTGTTGTTTGTGGTGGTCGCCCTTCTGCGACCGATGTTGTGATGCAAACTAACGACTACCTTTGCCTGCACGATCACTCTGAAATTCAACAAGCTCATATTCAAGGGATCCGCGAAACGAACGAAAGCCTCCTGATGTCTGGTGTTTACCTACTTGGTGCAGAAAAAGAAAGCGACTTTGAATCGAAGCTCGCTCGCCATGTTGGCTTCGAAAGCTGTTTAGTGACTCAGTCCGGCTGGACGGCAAACGTGAATTTGCTGCAAGCGATTTGTCAAAAAGACACTAATGTTTACGTCGACTTTTTTGCTCACGCTTCTTTGTGGGAGGGCGCCCGTATTGCAGGCGCAAACGTGCACATGTTTATGCACAACAACATCAAGCACCTTAAACGTCAGATATCTAGAAATGGCAGCGGCATCATTCTTGTCGACTCGATATACAGCACTGTGGGTACTGTTGCACCACTCGTTGACTTAGTATCGCTCGCTTACGAATACGACTGTGCTTTGGTCGTTGATGAGTCTCACTCACTTGGTACTCATGAGCCAAGAGGAGCCGGACTTGTAGCAGAGCTAGGGCTTACAGAACATGTCGACTACATTACAGCTAGTCTTGCAAAAACATATGCTTATCGCGCAGGGGTGATCTTGGCAAATGAAAAAACAAACTACTGCGTCCCAATGGTTGCCTTCCCTGCCATCTTTAGCTCTACCATGCTACCGTACGAGCTAGCACGACTCAGCAAGACGCATGATGTGATTGTCAGCTCTGAAAAAAGGAGAATGTCACTCACGGAGAACGCTGAGTATCTAAATAAGCAATTGCGTACAATTGGATTTGATATTCAAAGTAACTCTCAAATTATAGGCCTAGAAACTGGAGAGGTTGAGAATACAATCAAAGTGAGAAACTTCTTCGAAGAGAACGGAGTGTTTGGTTCAGTCTTTGCACCACCAGCCACACCTAATAATAAACATATACTTCGTCTTTCAATAAATGCTAAGCATACCAAGCAGGATCTCGATAGAGTGATCGAGGTATGCCGATTAGCTTGGAACAATGATGATTTGAACTTCGATTAATATAGAATGCGCCTACAGGTTTGTAGGCGCACCTTTAACTTTGAGGAAATAGTTGACAGAGTTCGATTATAACCAAGTTGCAACTTTATCGATTAACTCATCCTTCGGTGTAGGTTTGACGATATAATCGTTCATACCACTTTGGTTTATCTGTACCACAGTTTCATCACTTTTATCACCTGTGTAGCCTACAATAGGTATCGACGAATATGGCATGTTGGATTCTCTAATTTTCCTAGTCGCAGACAAACCATCCAAGACTGGCATTTCTACATCCATCAGTATTAAATGCACATCCTCTTGATCCAACACTTGAAGGGCAACCTGGCCATTTTCTGCTTGGATGACGTGCAAGCCTTGCTTCTCCAGCACAATACTCGTAATCGAACGCAATGAGTGATTATCATCGACTATCATTACGGTTTTTTTAGTGGATATTTCATTATATGCTGGCTTAGATTCTTCAGTTTCCAATGAGTCAAATAGTAAAAAATCCAATGTCTCTATAGGTCTTCGAATAAAGTCTTCTCGAGCCTTAAGTACAATATTTACATACCTCTGAAAGTAAAGGTTTCTCGTATTCCCCTCTTCGTTGAGAAATACAATTCTAGCCTCTGTGAACCCCAACTTACCCTCTAGCCTAGACATTAATGACCAACCGCTGCGACTGAACTCACCGTCGATTAGGATCAAACTGTACTCAAAGTGATGCTCATCTCGATTACATGCATCTTGTAGACTGACAACTTCAACATCCATTTCATTCGTATACTTCAATCGTTCCAACTCAATGGCGACATCAGATGTCTCTTCACCGATAAACAGTACCGTTTTAGCTTTAATAAGCTCTGTTTTAATGCTGCTCACAGCAGGTGACGAATAATTTGGGAAAAACAGTTCAAATTCAGTCCATTCACCTACTTTAGAGCGACATACAATAGACCCACCAAACGAGCGCATCACTTTTTTACAAAACGATAACCCTAAACCGAACGTGCCATTTTTACCTGTAGTGTAAAAGTCGTCAAAAATGTTCTTTATAAGTTCAGGTTCGATCCCAACACCAGTATCTCTAAACAAAACACTGTGTCCATCATCTATGACTTTTGAACTGATCACTATATTGAACTTACCTACACCTCTATGTCTAAACGAGTTTTTTAGCAGGTTGTAAACCACATACTTTAAAAGTGTATCACTTCCAAAATAATTAAAGTCCTCTCTAATATCAAAGAAAACCAACCTTTTATCCGCCGCATTTTTGTAACTAAAGCTATCTACCGCATTCTCGACAATTGTCTTCGCATTTAGCTTACAAAATGTAGAGGTCGACACTCTGTTCTGGTCTATTGAAGTCAACAACAAGTCGATGGTCTCGTTGCCCGTCCAGATTGCTTTCATCGAGTCATCAATAATATCGTTGAGTATTTGAATTTCTTGGGCGTTCAATTGAAATGTATTTCTATAAGAAGAATTTCCGCTTGGTATGATACTCTTAATAACCTCAAAAGATGATAACAATGCACTTAATGGGTTTCTCATTTCATGCGCAATGCCAGCACCAAAAGACCTTGCGACGGTAAACTTGGCTTCATGTTCAGTCTGGTTTCTAAAATAGAACAAATTGCCAAACAAATAAGTAAAGCCAAAAATCGGAAAATAGACTAAATGCTCAAAAACTTCGATCCCGTTTGGTAAGTTAAAATGTGCTAGAAGAGCTGCAAAAAGTACACATAAAAGCGCTTGCAACATCATAACACGAGTGTCATACACCAAAAGAATATGAAGGAAAATAGATGACATAAAGGATAATACCCAGACATCATTCCATCCGTTCATAAACATCATGTAAGAAAAGAAAAACGGCAAGCAAAAACCGATTGATATTAGATAGTAATAAGGAACCAACTTTTTAAGCCGACTGCTCATCACACCACGGAAAGCCAACACGAAGACCAACAGTGAGCAAACTAACCTCAACCACAAGTTTTCATACGGCTGCGGGTATAGCGTATCCCATACCCAGAAGTAAAAGGGGTAACCAAGCCCACCCATAACAACTACCAAAGTCGTATTCGGCTCAGCATAACTATAGATTTTTTGAATTCTGTTCATTTTAACCTAGCCCAACTATAAGAACAGTTTGCCACGACGTTTTATTCTAGCTTTGTGGTGCGCCTGAGGCCTAACTAGCTAATTTATTAGCAAATCCTTTAGATAATCAATAGTATGAACGAAAAGCAGTGACAAATACAATAACGCCCTCTTAATTTAGAGGGCGTTATTAGCATTTTATTTACATTCGAGAGATTTAGCGCAAACCATGCAAAAATTCATGGCGCGTTGCAGGGTTAGACTTGAAAATTCCACCCAAAGCGGTTGTTGTTGTTTCACTGGTCGCATCCATCACACCGCGTGACTTCACGCAGTAGTGAACGGCGTCCATAGTCACTGCGACATCGTCTGTTTCGAGCAGTGTCTGCAGAGCAACTAAAATTTGTTGTGTCATGCGCTCTTGCACTTGTGGGCGCTGAGCGAAAAATCTGACAATGCGGTTGATCTTCGATAGGCCGATGATTTTACCACGTGGAATATACGCCACTGCTGCTTTACCATCGATGGTCACTAAGTGATGTTCACAAGTGCTGGTCACCGTGATGTCTTTAACACGCACCATTTCACTGACATCCATTTTGTTTTCGATGACGGTGATTTTTGGGAAGTTCTGGTAATCAAGGCCAGAGAAGATTTCGTCCACATACATCTTTGCGATGCGGTGCGGCGTTTCCATCAAGCTGTCATCGGCGAGATCCAACTGAAGGAGAGTTAAGATCTCACGCATATGGTGTTCAATACGTTCTTTCTTTTCTTCTCTCGACACTTCATTTGGCAACATTGGTGTTTCCAAACCGCGCTCTGATAACGCTGCTTTCACCAATTTTGCTGATTCACTTAAACCTGACATCTTACATCCTCGCACTAACTCCCGTAAGGGCAGACAAGGATACTCGGATTTAATATTAATTACACCCACAAATTCCGTATTGCTTTGTAACTGCAATGATTTGTGGTTCAAATAGTCGCTTTTATCCAAAGGGATAAGCCATTCGTCGGCAAAAATGTGTTACAGTCGATAGGTTTTAAAGATTCAATTAGGATGACTTATCTTATGGGTTGCTGCGACGCACCGGGCTTGATGCCTATAGAAGAAGCATTGAATAAAATGCTCACACCAATCACGCCAATTATCGATACCATTACATTGCCACTCGCTGAAGCGCTAGGGTACGTATTGGCAAAAGACATTCGCTCTCCAATTAATGTTCCACCATTTAATAACTCAGCGATGGATGGTTATGCCATTCGCCTTAGTGATTTCGAGCAATCGACCACCATGAAAATGGTAGGAAAATCATTTGCTGGCGCGCCTTTTGAAGGCGAATGGCCAGCACAAACCACCATTCGTATTATGACTGGCGCTCAGATCCCATCAGGCTGTGACGCGGTGATTATGCAAGAAAATACCACCACTGACGGTGACCTCATCACCTTTGATCAGCCAAACATCAAAACCAACATGAACATCCGCCCTACTGGTGATGATATTCGTGCTAATGATGTGGTTTTGAACAAAGGTGCTCGCCTAACTGCGCGTGATATCCCAATGATTGCGACACTTGGCATCAGTCACATCAGCGTTTATCGTAAACCGAAGGTAGCATTTTTCTCCACGGGTGATGAACTCAAACCACTCGGTAGCGAGTTAGAGCCTGGTCAAATCTATGACAGCAACCGCTACGGCATTAAACCACTGATTGAAAACTTTGGCTGCGAAGCCATTGATCTAGGCATTATCCCTGATTGCCAAGAGACATTAAAAACAACCTTTGAGAACGCACAACAAATGGCCGATGTGGTGATCACTTCAGGGGGCGTAAGCGTTGGTGAAGCAGACTACACCAAAGATATTCTCGAAGAGCTCGGACAAATAGGTTTTTGGAAGCTTGCGATAAAGCCAGGCAAACCTTTTGCGTTTGGCGAACTTGATACTGCATGGTTCTGTGGCCTTCCTGGTAATCCTGTATCAGCTGTACTTACCATGTATGTTTTGGTTCAGCCTCTGCTGGCTAAGTTGGGTGGTAACAGCGAATGGAAAGCGCCGGAATCTATCCCAGCTATCACTCGTAGCGCATTCAAGAAAGCGCCGGGACGCACCGATTATCAGCGTGGTATCTATCGTATTGAAAATGGTCAGTTTGTTGTGGAAACGACCGGCAACCAAAGCTCTGGTGCATTCCGATCAATGAGTCTAGCCAATTGCTTTGTCGTGTTAGAGCGCGAGCGCGGCTCAGTAGAAGTTGGTGAGACTGTACAAATCCAATTATTCAATCCAACACTGTTCTAAGAGGTGATTTTGGATATTCTTTCTGATGAAGAGATGCTTCGCTACAACCGTCAAATTATTCTAAAAAACTTTGATTTTGACGGCCAAGAAGCGCTCAAGCAATCTTCTATCCTTATCATCGGTGCTGGCGGCCTCGGCTGTGCTGCCAGCCAATATCTTGCAGCAGCGGGCGTTGGCGCTTTGACCTTGGTAGATGATGATGTGGTCGAGCTATCGAACTTGCAGCGCCAAGTACTGCATCATGACGCTAGCATCGGACTGAAGAAAGTGGACTCAGCAAGGCAAGCGTTGTTGAAGCTCAACCCTCATCTCGTCGTTCACACCTTTGATAAGCGTTTGAGCGATGACGATCTTGAAGCGCAAATCATCAAACATACGCTTGTGCTAGACGCGACGGACAACGTGGAAACACGCAACCAACTTAATCGTCTGTGTTATCGACATAAAATCCCTTTGGTGTGCGGCGCGGCAATTCGTATGGAAGGACAAATTTCTGTCTTTACCTATCAAGACAGCGCTCAACCGTGCTATTGCTGTTTGAGCGCGTTGTTTGGAGAAACCAGCCTAAGCTGTGTTGAAGCAGGTGTGATGTCGCCTATTGTCGGGATCATTGGTGCAACCCAAGCACTGGAAGCCATCAAGGTCATTGCCAACTATGGGACACCGAAAGTCGCTAAGTTGATGCTATTTGATGGACTCACAGTAAGCTGGCGCGAGATGGGACTGCCTAAATCTAAACAATGCCCTGTTTGTAGCTGATTCTATTCGACACCAACAAAGGAGTACATCGCATGAAACCATTCGCCATCGCGTTTATCCTTCTTCTTGCTGGCGTAAGCCTCTTGTTGGTGTTACTTAAGGTAACCAGCCCTGATATCGACGGCACAGTCACTGCAACTGTACAAAACCATGTTCTTACTCAATCTCTTGATGGCAATCGTCACTATATGGTGGTGAAGCTCGCCGATGGCTCAACTACAAGATTGGTTACCAACCAAAACTCCTTATGCCCTATCGGCTCACAAGTCGAGCTCAACGTTACCTCTTCTTTGGGTAAGACCAACACCTACCAACTTGGGCAGTGCTTGCCACGCTGACCATGTTCACACTTCAGTTTGTACCAAGAAAGCGGGTATAGACATCGCCGCGATTAGCCTGCATCCTAAAAACAAGGATTAAAACAATAATAAGGAAGTGGCTTATGACCAACACTCTCGTCTCTCCCCAATGGCTTCACTCACAACTTGCCGCCAACCCTAACACCATCATTCTTGATGCTAGTATTGAATTTCAAATTCCTCTAGAGCCGCAAAAGGACAAAAGCGGCGTGATACCAGGGGCACAGCGCTTTGACTATGATACGGTATTTTGCGACCCAGACGCCACGCTCCCACACATGATGCCAACGGCTGAGCGTTTTAATGCTCTTGCGTCTGATCTAGGAATACAGTCCTCTAGCGCCATCGTCGTGTATGACAACTCCGGGACGTTTGCATCACCACGTGCTTGGTGGATGTTAAAGTCATTAGGTATTGAGAAGGTGTACGTTCTTTCTGGCGGCCTTCCGGCATGGAAAGAGTCTGGGTACGAAGTAGATAGTGACTATTCAACACCACAGCCTGCCGAGCTGTCTCAATCACTCGACAGCCACTATTTTTTATCGGCAGAGCAAGTATTAGATCACGCGCAAAAGCGCAATGCTCGCATCGTCGATGCTCGCTCTTTGGCTCGTTTTAAGGGAGAAACTCCAGAGCCTAGAGAAGGCGTACGCAGCGGCCACATTCCTAGCGCAGTCTGTTTGCCATTTGCCGAACTTATGGAAGGCGGTACATTAAAGCCTCAGGAAGAGTTAGCACCTCTGTTTGCATCCATCAGTGGCAGTAAACGCGAGCATTTAGTGTTCAGTTGTGGCTCAGGTGTAACGGCATGCATTCTAGCTCTTGGTGCTTATATTTGTGGGTACACCAACTTGTCAGTCTATGATGGCTCGTGGACGGAATGGGGACAAAGAACCGACTTACCGTTAGAGGTGTAATTACCGTTCTTGGGAGCAATGATCATTGTAGCGCCGCCCATCAAGGGCGGCGCTTTTGTTCACTAAACACACCAAATGTTGATGCTCAATCAGCCCGTGTAAGCACCACTCGAATAGTGCAGCTCGTAACTGTGCGAATAGATTTCAAGGATATTACCAAACGGGTCTTCCATATAGATCATGCGATACGGTTTTTCCCCCGGATAGTAATAGCGCGGCTCCTTCATGCGGCGCTTGCCACCTGCAGCGACAATTTTCTCAGCGAGCCCTTCCACATCCGGGTCTTGTACACAGAAGTGGAAAATACCCGTTTTCCAGTACTCAAAGTTATCTTCTGGGTTTTCCTGGTTATCAAATTGAAACAGTTCGACGCCTATGCGATCGCCCGTCGACATATGTGCAATGCGAAAATGGTTCCACCCTTCGCCAAATACATCGGTACACATGACGCCTATGGCAGAGTCGTCTTCGTTGACATCGGTTGGGGGCATAATTAAGTACCAGCCCAAAACCTCGGTATAAAACTTCACGGCAGCTTCCAAATCGGGAACCGATATTCCAATGTGACTAAAAGTACGTGGATAAGTGTGGTTGGTATTGGGTGACGTCATGAGTGGTGTCCCTCTCTCGCTGAGAATAAGATACTTCTGATGGATTCGTCGTTATTTATCATATACTCTTCAAGCAATAAGGATTTGTTATCAAATGTAGAGTGTATGATTAACACAACTTGGCTTAACACGTTTAAAACTCTAGTAGAGATTGGTCACTTTACCCAAACGGCCGAAAAGCTATTTATGACTCAACCAGGTGTTAGCCAGCACATCAAAAAGCTTGAAACTAGTCTCAAAGCCGAGTTAATCACTCGGGAAGGGAAAACCTTTGAGCTAACCGAGCAAGGCCGGCTGGTGTACGACTATGCGTGTGATTTAGCTAAGCGAGAGGTTTCACTATTTGAAAAGCTCAAATACGATGATCCTGAATCAGGGAGTCTCAGCTTTTCAGCTTCTGGTGCGATAAGCACGGCGCTTTATCCAAAACTTCTTCATCTTCAGACTCAATACCCAAGCTTGAGAGTGAACATCGAAGCCGCTCCTAATCGACGCGTCATAGAAAGTGTCGCCAACGGCAGCATAGACTCTGGCATTGTTACTGCCGTACCACAGCACCCTGATCTCTCCGCAGAGCACTTAGGAGAACTGGAATTGTGTCTGATTGGTTCAAAGTCTTCAGTCTCGAAATTCAGCCCACGAGAGGCATTAGAGCAGTTAGGTGTTATCGACCACCCTGATGCTCAGTACTATTTGCAAAAGTTAATTGATCAAAGTGGACTTGCAGAATTAGAAGGTGCCGAATGGCAAGACTTTCGAAAAGTTAGCTATATCAATCAGCACAGTCAGATCTTGCAACCTGTCGCAATGGGAATTGGCGTCACCGTATTGCCCAAGGTCGCTATCGAATATTCAGAGTATAAAGATAAGGTGGATGTCTGGCAGACAGCGGAGCTCGTGAGTGAGCCCCTATACTTTGTGCAGAAGAAACGTAAACGGCTAGCCGCGCGATATTCATTTCTGCTTGATGTCATTAAAGAGACGGAGTTTTCCTAATCCTGTTGAGGGCTGTCTGGCAGACTTAGCATCTGTTCGTCAAGGTTAAGCACTGTCAGTGCGTTGCTTACGCTTGTTGCAACAACATCGACGACACCTGTGCGTAACGCACCAAGCAGTGCCATTGGCTTACTGTTTTCAGACGCAATCGCGATCACTTCTGAAATCCGGCGAAACTCTTCAAGCCCCAATCCGATTACGCGGTCACTCATTACAGTGTTGGCCGCTCTTCCTTGAATATCGAAAAAATCATAGCCAGCGAAATCACCAACAACGCCCTGATTCAAACGAGACTGAACCACTTCGTCCGTCGTAAACCAGCCCAAATCCACCATGTAACTATTTTCGCTCATGTCACCGACACCGACCACAGCGACATCCGCTTTGCGCGCTAAGTCCAGTGTCTGCTTGACGGTAGCGTTCTGCATGAAGGCCATTTTCTGATCGCGGTTTTCGGCATAAGCGGGCGCATAAAGCGTCTCGGAACTACCGCCATACTTTTTTGCTAATTGACGACAGATATGGTCTGCGTTGAAGCGTCCTCCTCTCGGGTGGATACCACCGATACCACAAACAAATTTGCAATCACGAGGCGCGATAACCCCCATATGATGAGCAACTGCCGACACATTTCGGCCTTGCCCTACCGTGACAACCGTGCCACCTCGAAGAGTTTGAGCCAAATAGTTAGATACCAAGCCACCCACCTGCATGCGCTGTGACTCTTCATCCGGTTGGTCTAGTGCAATCAGTGCGCGTTTAACACCAAAACGTTCAATGAGTCGCTGTTCAATCTTGGCACTGTAGACCGGGTGATACTTAACCGTGATTTCAACGATACCTTCATCCCTAGCCTGTTTAAGTAAACGGCCAATCTTTGCACGAGAAACACCAAACTTCTTCGATATCTCCTCTTGTGTCGCCCCGTCTTGATAGTAGGCCACCGCAATTTCGGTCAGTAAGTCATTGCTGGTTTCGTTGTTGTCATTCTTCATCGATGCATACACCACAAGGATTTTATAAAAATGAGCATTGGCTCATGGCTCAATCATATGCTCAGACATATTGACACCATATCATTCGCTCACCTTCATTACAATTTCTCAGCGGATTTTTTCGCCACTCACACTAAGCCAGAGCCCTTACGTTTATTATCTTTGCTCCACAAATTTGTGCGAACCTGCAAAAACCGAAAATAACCCTAGTAATAACAAATTTTGTACTAGTATTTGGTTGACTTTAATCGTGCATAGCGTAAATATGACTTCAACATTTACTCACGAGTGATGCAAATGTTCAGGCAATTGTAGACCCTCGTGACCAAGCAGTCTTTTAGCGGTGTTGGGGATTAAGTGAATCTTTGAACCGCTGTTTAACATTTGTATTTCGAGGCTAAGTCTCAAATTCTCTGCCCTCTAGAATAGGAACGAACCGATGAGCAATAAATTAGAGCAACTTCGCAAACTAACTACTGTTGTTGCAGACACTGGCGATATCGAAGCGATTCGCAAGTACCAACCACAAGACGCAACGACAAACCCTTCTCTGATTTTAAAAGCGGCGCAGATTGAAGAATACGCACCTCTTATCGACCAAGCTATCGAGTACGCGAAATCTCAAAGCGACAACAAAGCACAGCAAGTACAAGACACTTGCGACATGCTAGCGGTTAACATCGGTAAAGAAATTCTTAAAACTATCCCAGGTCGTATCTCAACGGAAGTTGATGCTCGTCTTTCTTACGATATGGAAGGCAGCGTAGCGAAAGCACGTCAGCTAATGAAAATGTACAACGATGCAGGTATCGCAAACGACCGCATCCTTATCAAGCTGGCTTCTACTTGGGAAGGCATCCGCGCTGCAGAGATCTTGGAAAAAGAAGGCATCAACTGTAACCTAACGCTTCTATTCTCATTTGCTCAAGCTCGTGCATGTGCTGAAGCTGGCGTTTTCCTTATCTCTCCTTTCGTTGGCCGCATCATGGACTGGTATAAAGCGAAAGAAGGTCGTGACTTCGAAGCATCAGAAGATCCAGGCGTGATCTCTGTAGCGGGTATCTACAACTACTACAAAGACCATGGCTACAACACTGTAGTAATGGGTGCGAGCTTCCGTAACACAGGTGAAATCCTAGAGCTTGCTGGTTGTGACCGTCTAACTATCAGCCCACAACTGCTTGCTGAGCTAGAAGAAGCACAAGGCGAAGTAGTAGAGAAGCTTGTCGACTCTAAAGGCTCAAAAGAGCGTCCTGCTGCAATGACTCACGCTGAGTTCCTATGGGAGCACAACCAAGACCCAATGGCGGTAGAGAAGCTAGCAGAAGGCATCCGTAACTTCGCTATCGACCAAGGTAAACTTGAGGCGATGATTGAAGCTAAGCTTTAATCCACATCATTTTCTAGAGGGGAACGTTTGCGTTCCCCTCTTCAATTTTCTCTCTTTATAATCAATTTTTTTCGGAATGTATTATGGATCGTAAACATCTCGCTAATGCTATCCGTGCTCTAAGCATGGACGGCGTTCAACAAGCTAACTCTGGTCACCCTGGCGCGCCTATGGGCATGGCTGACATCGCTGAAGTACTTTGGCGTTCACACCTAAACCATAACCCATCAAACCCAGAGTGGGCTGACCGCGACCGTTTCGTGCTTTCAAACGGCCATGGTTCTATGCTGATCTACTCGTTGCTTCATCTGACAGGCTATGCACTACCGATCGAAGAGCTAAAGAACTTCCGTCAGCTGCACTCGAAAACACCGGGTCACCCAGAATACGGTTACGCACCTGGTATCGAAACAACGACCGGCCCTCTTGGTCAAGGCATCACAAACGCTGTAGGTATGGCGCTGGCGGAGAAAACACTAGCGGCTCAGTTCAACAAAGACGGCCACGACATCGTCGACCACTATACCTATGCATTCATGGGTGATGGCTGTTTGATGGAAGGGATCTCTCACGAAGCATGTTCTCTTGCCGGTACACTAGGCCTTGGCAAGCTCATCGCGTTCTGGGATGACAACGGCATCTCTATCGATGGTGAAGTGGAAGGTTGGTTCTCAGACGATACACCTAAACGTTTTGAAGCATACGGCTGGCATGTTATTCCAGCAGTAGATGGTCACGATTCTGATGCTATCAATGCAGCGATTGAAGCTGCTAAAGCAGATCCACGCCCCACTCTTATCTGTACAAAAACCATCATCGGTTTTGGTTCACCAAACAAATCAGGTTCACACGACTGTCACGGTGCACCGCTAGGCGCTGACGAAATTGCAGCAACACGTAAAGAGCTTGGCTGGGAGTACGGTCCTTTTGAAATTCCAACGGACATCTATGCGCAGTGGGATGCGAAAGAAGCGGGCGCAACTAAAGAAGCTGCGTGGAACGAGAAATTTGCAGCGTATGAAGCAGCCTACCCAGAGTTGGCATCTGAATTCAAACGCCGTGTAAATGGCGAACTACCCGCTGAGTGGGACGAAAAAGCAACACAAATCATTGCTGACCTTCAAGCAAACCCTGCGAACATTGCATCTCGTAAAGCGTCTCAAAACGCACTAGAAGCGTTTGGCGCAATGCTGCCAGAGTTCCTTGGTGGCTCTGCTGACCTTGCTCCGTCTAACCTAACCATGTGGTCTGGTTCTAAGTCTCTCACTGCTGAAGACGCATCTGGTAACTACATCCACTATGGTGTTCGTGAGTTCGGTATGACGGCTATCATGAACGGTATTGCGTTGCACGGTGGCTTTGTACCTTACGGTGCAACCTTCCTAATGTTCATGGAATATGCGCGTAATGCAATGCGTATGGCAGCGCTAATGAAAGTGCAAAACATCCAGGTTTACACTCACGACTCTATCGGTCTGGGTGAAGATGGTCCAACGCACCAACCTGTTGAGCAAATCGCATCACTTCGCCTAACGCCAAACATGAGCACATGGCGTCCATGTGACCAAGTTGAGTCAGCAGTAGCATGGAAATTTGCAATTGAGCGTAAAGACGGTCCTACGTCGCTTATTTTCTCTCGCCAAAACCTAGCGCAACAAGAGCGTGACGCACAGCAAGTGGCTGACATCGCAAAAGGTGCTTACGTGCTGAAAGATTGTGAAGGGACCCCTGAGCTAATTCTTATCGCAACAGGTTCTGAGGTTGAGCTAGCGGTTAACGCGGCAGCTGAGCTTTCTGCAGAAGGCAAGAAAGTACGCGTGGTCTCTATGCCAGCAACGGATTTGTTCGACAAGCAAGACGAAACATACCGTGAGTCTGTACTGCCTTCGAGCGTGACTGCACGTGTTGCAATTGAAGCGGGTATTGCCGATTTCTGGTACAAGTACGTTGGCTTTGGTGGCAAGATCGTTGGTATGACTACCTTTGGTGAGTCTGCGCCTGCAGGTGAACTCTTTAAGATGTTTGGCTTCACTACCGAAAATGTCGTGAGCACCGCGAAAACAGTTCTCAAATAAATAGTCGTTTTAGCGTCAACCGTTAAACATAAGTTTAGCCGAGTCCCCATGGGACTCGGCTTTTTCATTGCTAATTTTCGACGCGTTTTCCCTTGACGCGACAAAACGCGATCCTAGACTTTTCTTATAGTCAATTACAAGGGGAAATATACTCATGACTCGATGGATCACACTTCTTCTGGCTTCATTCATATTCACAGTTAATGCTGCTCAACTTAGCTTTGTCAGCAATGGTATCACTATTAACACACTGTCGGACCAAGACTTTTCAGAGCTCCCACAAACAGAGATCGCCACGGAGTTACCATGGATAGAAGGAGTGACGACATTTTCTGGTGTTCAAGTGGCAGATATTTTCAATCACATGAAGACTCCAATACCTGAATCGATTACCTTGGTAGCTTTAAATGATTACCAAATTGAAGTTGCGATTGAGGATATCAAAAACTACCAACCTATTATCGCCAACAGAAAGAATGGCCAAATAATGCCCGTACGAGATAAAGGACCATTCTGGCTTATCTTCCCTTTAACCGACTACCCAGAGATTAACAATACCGATTACCACGCAAAGATGATTTGGCAACTTAAAGAAGTAAGATACTAATGCGTTTCGGAGATTCATCATGATGCTCAAGTCAATCATTAACAAAATACCCATAAATGTTGCCAAGCTTACTCTTGTCTTACTTACGTCGCTGGTACTCATGGTCAACCTATTCACTATCGACCGCATTAACAGCATTAATGCTGATCTATCGGATCGCAAAAATGAAGCAACCTGGTTTGTTCTACAATTGGTAAAAGAGTATTCGAATCTCATTACTCAAGTCAGCATCACTCCCTATGACAACGCTAAGGTAAACCTGGCGTACGATCTAACGTGGAGCCGGTTTGATATTATTTTGAATAGCAAAGAATCCTCCCGATTTATTGCTCAAGCCAACTATCGGTCTTTTTTTGAACAGCATTTTAATAAGTTCAAAAATTTAGAAAAATCGCTTCAACTTACCGCAAAACTACCAGACTTGAGGCTACCTTTACTAAAAAGGATTCAATTAAATTTCGACCAAATCATCCGTTTTATCAATGATAAGTTTCGAATAGAAAACCCGATTGCCGAGCAGTATCGCAGCGAATTAGACAAATTACTGACATTGCAAAAAACGAGCTCTATCACACTCGTGGTGCTGGTGACGTTTATTTCATACGTGTTTTGGCTTGATGCAAGCCTACGAAAGAAAATTCAGCGTAACGATGCGCTAACAGGCACGCTCAATAGAGCGTCGCTAAACGAAGACATTAAACACCACTCTTCGTGGAAAAGCTACGAATTGCTGTCAATCCGTGTGCATAATGTACTTGAGGTCAATCAGCGCTATGGTATTGATTACGGCGACATCATCATTAAAGCGACCGCCAGACGAATCATGTCTATCTTTGATTCAGACTACCGTGTTTACCGCTATAGTGGCGCCCAATTTATTATTCTGCACAGAAAAAGTAATAAATCTAGCGGTAATAACCACCTTAGAGAATTAAAGAATGCGCTCTCTCAACCCGTTGATTTGTCTGATATGACATTAGTATTGGATGTCAGTGTGATCTATGACCCCGATTTGGAAAATGACCACCTATTAGAACGTTTAACACAGCTATCAAGAAGACCGTTAGAAACAGACTTGATCTGACGCTGTGAATACCTTTGCCTCACCGCTATGATGCGGAGCAGGCAGACCGCTTTTAGTCGTCATCTGGACTGCTTGATCAACCATCACTACGAACGGTTAACTCAGTTACATTTTCACTCCTTGAGTTGGAGCTTAGCCTGTTATAGAAGTTACAAAAGCCTGTGTATGTCAATGGCTTGCTTATATAAAAACCTTGTAAGTAGTCACACCCTAATGAGTTCAGATACTCTTTCTGCAGTTGGGTCTCCACCCCTTCTCCCACCACTTTGGCACCACAGCTGTGCCCTAACGCAATAATAGACTTGAGCATTTTCTTTTCATCGCTTTGCAAAAGAATTAGGTCGACAAAAGTCTTATCAATTTTGAGTTCATCCACTGGATAGTGAAGCAATTGATTGATGGAAGTAAAACCTGTGCCAAAATCATCAACAGAGATCCTAAAGCCTAAATCACGTAGCGAGCGGATCATTGTAATCGTCTCCTGTGTACTCTTCACATAGCTGGTCTCGGTGATCTCTAATATAACTCTGTGGTATTCGACACCATGGCTGCTGCAAACGCTGCACAAGTGTTCAATAAAACTGTCGTTATATAACTCTAAAGCGGACACATTAATCGATATACAACCAGTGTAGCCGCACTCTTTGGTCATTTTAACTAATTCAAACAGAGCATTGTCTAATACCCATTTATCTATCTCAATGATTACATTTGCTTGTTCTGCGATAGGAATAAACTCATCGGGACCAACCCCTTTGTCTCGCAAAACAGGACAGCGAATTAAGCATTCAATACTCTCAACTTCTAGGGTGTTCGAGTCAACTAAGGGCATATAATTAAGCTCAAATGCACCATCTTTAATGCAACTGAGTAGTTGTTTCTCAATGTCTGCTTTTCTGCTCAACTCACTAAGTAGATCATCGTCAAACACACTGATGGGTAAACCGTTAGTGATCTGTTTTGCTTTGCTCAGCGCCTCTTCTACGCCTTTTTGCCACATCTGCACATGCTGATTGTTGGTTAGCGGAATCAACGCCATTGCAACTTCAATGTGAGAGGCAAAGCCTGAAGACTGAAAGGCTTGGAAAAAGCGTGCTCTGAATAAAGTAGCCAGCGCTTTAGTATTGTCTAAATTGGAGGATGTTAATACCGCACAGAAAGTGTTTGACCCATAGCGACTCATTGAATAATCACTGCAACCTACCCCCAGCTTGTTCTGATTGTGATTGGTCAGTAAGAGCAGTTGTTCGCTAAGACGAACCAAAAGCTGATCAGCGTAGTCTTGGCCATGGATGTCATTGATGCGTCTAAAATTAACAATGTCCCAAGCAACTAAATAACTGCTGTCGTTGGCGTAGCTCGCCACGCGTTGATCAACATATTCAATAAAGGATTTACGATTGGCAAGCTTAGTAAGATTATCAAACTCAGCTTCGAACTTTACTTTGGTCAAGCTATCAATGTAGGCGTTACGCAACACCGCAACCTCACTGTTCTCTTTGGAGCGTTTAAAATACCTAAGCTCTAGACCTCCACGTTGAATGTCTGCAAGCAAGCTTTGTATTGGACCAGTAACGTTCAGCCTTACCACAATATGCACAATCGACAGCAAAGTCACTATAATCACCGCAACGTAGCCTAGCGCCTGAGCCAATAGCTCACGCTTAAATGGACTGTAATAGCTATCTAGAATAGTCAGTTCCAGTGAGATGCCAAAAGCACTGACTTGACATACCTCGCCATCAATAAACGCGTTTTCAATATGAGTGTGAGAAACCTCTGACTCATAATCCTTGATCGAACCAAACGACAACGACACATCAGGAAGATGGCTCGCAGTCTCAATCAATTTGTTGATTTGAAGCATTGGCGCATCAATCACCAACAAGCTCCGATTTTTTCGTGTTAGGGAACGTTTATCACCCGGAGCGTGAACGGGATCATGCGCGCTGATGACCGTTGCCCTCAACTCACCATTAGCAGCAATATACACTTCTCTCTTTCGAGTAAATGGCTCTCCAAGCGTCACTAATACATGGGTATCAAACACCACTTGATAAATGTCACTCGGTAACTCACGAGCTGAAAAAGGATCGCTCGCGCTACTCGCAGCAGTAATCGTAAACAGGTCATCGATAACAAATAGATGCACGGTGCCCATCTGCTCAGTGCGTTTCTCAGACATTAGATAAGCAATATGCGCATCCAAAAAATTTCTTACACTGTAATCACCCGTATCTTGTAGATGTCGAACAAATTGTTCTGATGCAGCAAGCTCACCACTGAGAAATCCGATCGCACGGCTTTCATACTCAGCCGCAATCAAAGCACTGGATAGGCGATTTAGCCAAAGGTCGCGCTCGAGTGCCCGATGTTCATTCACTTGCCAAAGGTAAACAATGATCCCTGCCGATATAACCAACGCACCGACCACTGGAGTCAAAGCAAAATGTAAGCGTTGAACTAACTTCATCGTTACTTAAGTTCCTTCACAATTCGTTGTCTGACGGATAAGGCATGGTCACTAATCTCTCTGTGGGTGTAGCTTTTCTCAATAAGCTCAGGAGATGGATTGATCACAGGGTCACTTAAGTAATCCTGATCAAGATAACGTTTGACGTTCGAGTTCGGTGTAGAAAACCAAGAATCTTGCGCGTTTTTCGCCGCGACATCTGGCCTAGTTAAATAGTCTATTGCCTGCTTGGTTTGTGGTTTAGTGATAATGCCTGACGGTACAGCCAAACATTCCACCCAAACAAACGTGCCTTCTTTGGGCACAACATATTGCCATTCTCCATCTGGATCAGTATTGAACTCATTTAAAACATAGTCATCACCGGAAAAACCAAATGCCAAATCTGTTTTGTCGAGTAAACTGGGATCATCAATCGCATCTAACACATATTCGGTCGAGTTCAAATAAGCTCGCTGTTTCTTTAGTGCTTGATAGGCAAGCTTTAAGTCATCGATATCATCGGTAAACGGATCTTTATTAACAGCGAGCAATGCTGCGCCAATTAGATCGACGGGGTGATAATACATGGACACACGTCCACGCAGCTGTTCTTGAGGCTCAATCAGCTGTTGCCATGAATCTATAGGTTTTTCGAAAGCTGACTTGCGATACAGTAACCCACTGGTTCCCCAAGCATAAGGAATACCGTAATCGCCACACTGCTCAAACCAGCGATTGTCAAAACGCGGCTTCAGCTGTGTTCTTATCTCCGTGAGCGGTTGCATCGCGCCTTGGTCAGCTAACATATTTAGGCGAACACTTTCGATGACAACAAGATCAATAGAGTTACGGCGCTTACTCAGCAGCAGCTCATCACGCACCGACTCATCGGAGAAATAGGTTTCCTCAATATGTAAATGATGTTCGGTTTCTATATTCTGAATCACTTCTTCAGACAAAAACGCTTCCCAATTATATAGGTGTACTGTTCTTGCTTTGTCCGATGCGGACGCCACAGACCCGTTGACCAATATTAACAACCCAATTCCGAGTGTAAAAAAATGACGATGGAGAGTGGAAAGAATCATTAAGCTAGTCCTTTAGCGATGTTATTTCTTACAGACTAGGACAGCTAATATAGGAATTCATTAGAATGTGCTTCTCATAATTGAGAAATATCAGTTTGAAAACTCACTCAATAACTTGAGAAGAGGGTTTGGCCTCAATATGCATCTCCCCTGTCACCATATCGACGTTAGCGTGATACAAATGGGCGGTATCACCATGATGTTTGAAAGTAAAATGATAACTGTGAGCAGGAAAAAAAATCGGCACGTCGACAACCTGTTTGAGATCGTAGCCATCTTGCACGAAGACCTGTTGAACTTCAACACGCTGCTTGGCAGCACTCAACTCAAGTTGACGATCATAAACAGGTGCCACAGAGGGGTTAGTGGGATAGCTGTTGCCATCGTGAATTAGTGCTCTCAATGCACCATTACTCCATACGTAAAAGTCCTTCCAACCTTCGTTGACGCGATTGGAGAGCAGTATGGGCACCGCAGTTACTGTTAAACGATGAAGGATCGCTCCACTATCATCAAACAAGTAAGCTGTGCATCCTCCAGAGCCACAAAAATAGGGATCTTGCATCAGAACCAATAGCTCATCACGGCCATCATTGTTCAAATCTGCCGAGCCAGACTTATATCGATACTCTTTGTCTCTTGGATCCAGCTTTTCTGGGATCAGAATATCTTCTACTACCAGTCTATCGATATTGTCGAGCGTAAAGACCTGTGGGCGTGGTTCGCTGGTGTATTCATTGCAGCCTTGCAATAAAGCTGCAATTGAAAAAAGGACAATGACTTGTTTCACATCGTTCTCCAAAGAGTAGTAAGGCAATCTAAGTCTATGAAGGTAAACGGTGATTCACAAGTTTAATTGAGCAATTACAAGGTCGTCACAACGCGAACTGCCAATAGAATAAGCACTAATCCTGATAACTGGTCAATCAGCTTCGCCTTAGATTTCAGCTTGTTCAGTAAACGAGGTGATGACAGCATGAAAGTGATCAGGGTGTACCACAAACCATCAACGACCAAAGGGGTGAAAACGATGATCGCTTTGTCAGATAACTCACTACCTATGGCAACAAATTGGCTGAACAGTGCAGTAAAGAACAAGGCTATTTTAGGACTCAATAAAGATATAAACAGCCCTTCTTTTGCAGCTGTCATTACCGATACTTGCTTACCCGATTCTAAACGCTCAACAATGCCTCCTTTTGAGCGCAGTGCGTTATAGCCTAACCATGCGAGATACAATGCACCTAATAGAGAAATCCCTTTAAATACCAAAGGGAACTGATGCAATAATACTGAGAGACCAAGAACGGTAACGAGCGCGTAAACGCCAATTCCAAACGCATGTGCCCATGCAGTGGCAAGACCATGTTGTCTGCCTCCGGCCAGGCTGTGTTTAGCGACAATAGCCAAGCTCGGGCCTGGTGACATGGCTCCTAACAGACAAATAGCAAAAAGTGATAACCAAATAGTGAAGCTCATAGATTGTATCCTCCGTTGAGCATCAATCTACCACTCACCGTTAATGATTTGAAATCACGATTTATCATTATCATCATGATTTAAGATCATAACCCTCACTCTCGAACCGAATACATTGAGGTACGCATATGCGCTAGCACTTGTTCACGTAGCCAAGTGTGCGCCGGATCTTGGTCATACTTTGGGTGCCAAATTAGCCAGTAGAGGTGTTTAAGCGGAGTGAATGGCAGTTCAAAGATGCGTAGCCCAAGTTGCTTAGCGAGGTTTACAGCAATATGCTCTGGCAACGTAAGCAGTCCATCACTTTGTGAAAGCATCGCAAAAGCTGAACTAAAAAATGGAGTCGATACTAAAATTCTCCGTTCCAGGCTTTTCTCTTTCATCGCTGAATCAAGAAAGCTGTCTTTATCACCCCCCGCTGAAATACGAATGTGAGGATAGGCTTCCAAATCGGAAAAGCTCAGTGCCTTACGACTTGTCAGTGGATGATGCTGGCGAGTCACAATCACAGGTATGTCTTCACCAATTTTTCGGGAGCTCAAACCGCTTGGCGCTTCCGGCAGCATAGTTGAAGCTAGCTGAACGTCTGTATCTCCGAGACGTTGCAGTAAATTAGGCTCCCAAAGACGATAAGAAAAGTCCATTAATGGCGCGCTTTTTCCAATGCGCCCAACCAATTCTGGGAAGATGTACTGAGCTACATAATCGGAGGATGAAAACGTCAGTGTTTGTTGGTAGCGCTTGGGATCAAACTCGTCATTTCCGAGCACCCGCTGAATATTGTCGAGAAGAGGTTCAACCTCATTGCTGAGCTTTATGGCGCGTGGAGTGAGAACGTAGTGGCTACCATCACGCACAAGTAGTGGATCTAGGTAGATCTCACGAAGTTGGCTCAACTGACGGCTAACTGCCGACTGTGTTAGGTTCAATCGTAATGCAGCTCGGCTGACATGACGCTCTGAGAGCAGTACTTGCAATGTGTAGAGAAGATTGAGATTGGTTTTATTGTTCATCGGCCTGCATGCTGTGTTGTACACCCTCCCCCAACATAGTGAGCTACGGTCTCTCTCTAGGGTGGCCTAAAGTGATTATTTCGCCGACTGGATGATCTGAATACTTGAAGGCAGATATTCGATTACGGCTTGGTTCTTGCCTTGTTTTTTAGCAGCATACATGAGTTTATCGGCTTCATACAGAGTCTCAAAGTCACTCGCATTTTGATAGATGACACAACCCACACTTACCGTCACCATGTGATAATCAATTTCCTCAAGAGCGACCTCCCTCGCCGCGCGGCAAATGTTTTCTGCAAGCTGCTCGGAAGCACCTTTCGCCATTTTAACAAAAGCAACTGCAAACTCCTCCCCACCAATTCTGGCTACGGTTTGAGTTGAGGTCGTCAAGCCATTGAGTTTTTCCGCCACACTTTTAATCACCAGATCCCCCTTGATGTGCCCGTAGGTATCATTGATGGACTTGAAGTTGTCGATATCGACAATCATGACGGTCAAATTCCAGTTTGCCTGTCCGTAGAGCTTGAGCTTCTCTAGGAAGTACCGGCGATTCCAGAGTCCAGTTAGCGCATCTGTTTCTGATAGGTGTTTAAGCTTTTGATTGGTTCTAGCCAGTTCAGCTGTGCGCCGCTTTACTGCGAGGTTGAATACGACTAAGTAGAGGATGACTAACGCACCAACAACACCGATAACCAACTTAGGTAAATAGTCAGGATAGACCGTCGTAATGTGCATCCAACGACTTAATATTTGGTTGCGTTCCTGTGCGGTAACATTGTTGAAATCGGCAATCACACTACCCAGAGCTTGAGCACGCGAAATTGACGTAGCGTAATAAAGCTCTCCTGAATAGAGGTGTTTAACGCCTATAAACTGCCCACTAGCACGGGAGGTGGTAAGATAATAATTGGCGACTTGCTGATCAGCGACGAATGCTCGGATTCTATTACCAAGTGCAGCTTCAATCATGAGTGCATTATTAGCAAAAAACGTCAGCGAAACCTTTGGGAAGTGAGTTTGTATATAGTCGGCTTCATAGCCACCAGAAACCACTCCAACACTGTGTCTATGGTTACCTTGCAAAAACGCATTCGCATCAAATGTTTGCAAGGATTGGTGGAAGTAAAGTTGAGTGTCTATCGCAAACAAAGTTCGTCCATACGCCAGATACTTCGCTCTCGACTCAGACCAAAGCAGCCCTGCATGAATGTCCGCTTGGTTGTGTTTTACCCGCTCAAGAGATTCTTGCCAATCCACTAATTGAAACTCGATTTCAACGCCATTGGCTTCGCCATAAGCTTCCCAAAAATCAACCAAAATGCCGGCAGGTTTTCCCGATTCATCAATAAATGAGTATGGTTTCCATGCTTTGGAGTTGGTGACAATTAAACGATTGGATGAGAACGGCTCACTCACCTCAGAAGCGACATCATAGACGTTAAGACTTTGGGGAGGCTCATTATCAAAAGCAAAAGAAGCATGACAGATCAGTACCAGTATAAAGGCTAATGGCCAAACTACCTTAAACCGGGACATAATAAACATGTCACATACTCGCAACTACTTAATAAGAGTCTTATTTATAGCCGCTTATTTTGTGACACGCCTTCCGTATTTTTGAGTTTCTCGACTTAGATCGCACTATGGTCGATCACTAAGGCGTCACTTATATAAAGAGTGAGAGATGAATGGATTTTATAAATTATTGCTCATCATCAATAGCAAAGCTAACAGCAGCATCGCTATGAATTTGAGTTGTGTCGTACAGAGGGACAACAGTATCCGTCTGCTGAATTAACATAGCAATTTCCGTGCAGCCAAGAATAATCGCTTGGGCACCGTTCGCCGCCAGATCGCCAACAATTTGTAGATACTCTTGCTTGGAGGCTTCACGCACCTCCCCTTTGACGAGCTCTTGATAAATCACATCGTGGACACACTTACGTTGCTCATTATTTGGAACCAAGACATCAATACCAAATTGCTGCTCTAAACGACCTTTATAAAAGTCCTGTTCCATGGTGAAGGCGGTGCCAAGTAAGCCGACTTTGGTTACGCCATCTTTGACTAGTTTTTTTGCAGTAGCGTCGGCAATATGAATAATCGGAATTGACAATCTCTGCTCTATTTCTGGCGCCACTTTGTGCATCGTATTGGTACAAATAAGCAGTGCATCAGCACCTGCCGCCTGAACAGAAAGGGCAGCCTGACTCAAATGCTCCGTCGCAGCGTGCCAATCGCCATTTCGCTGCATAGTTTCTATCTCTGCAAAATCAACACTGAAAAGCGCAATCTTTGCGGAGTGGAACCCGCCTTTCGCAGCCTTTACGCCTTCATTGATTGCTTTGTAGTAGTTTGCTGTCGATTCCCAGCTCATTCCGCCAAGCAGGCCAATAGTCTTCATTTTAATTCCTTGTCGTCTTCCTAACGTCTGACTATAACCAACGAAATCAGTCAGAGGCAATGAAATTAGTGAGGGATTTCCTACATTTATCGTTAAGCTACATCGAATAAGCGCAGCCCTTATTGAGCAATGCTTCAAGAGTTATCTGACCAGTAAAATTAGCTACTCAAAATGCTAAAGAATCCCTCTCTGATACCGATACAATACCTAGTTATACAAAACAGTGTTCTTAATAATAAATCCATTTCATAGCACCTTGTATACATTCAATGTCAGCCAACCAATAGATCAATAGTTTTAGCGAATCTAGGACGTAGTATGAAATTTAGCCACAAAATCGTATCCGCTTCAGCGGCATTACTGCTCGTTACCGTCTCAACCTTGGGTATCACTCAGTTGATTACTGTACGCAGCGAGCTTCAAGATCACATTGATAGCAGCATCCATGAGCTGACTACGGGCATTAAAAACACCATCACCTATGACTTAAACGCCAAGCGTGATATCGCCAGTTCTGTGACTGAATCTCTAGAAATCAATCCTGAAAATCGCGAATTCATCACCAGCGTCATCGCCACTCCAACACTGAAAAGTAGTTTTCAAGCCGTTGGTGTCGGTTATCAAGCTGATGGTTCGCTAATCAGCAACGACGGATGGGTACCAGATAGCAGCTATGACTCGCGTACACGCCCTTGGTATCAAGAAGCAAAACAAACCAACGGCACAATTATTACTGACCCCTATGTTGATTCATCAACGAAAAACGTGATCATTTCACTCGGTTCTGCACTTAACGACGACTCCGGTCGCTTTATTGGTAGCGTTGTCTTTGATGTGACTTTAACAACCTTGGCTGATCTCGTGAATCAAACCGATTTATTTGGTGCAGGGTATTTGTTTGTTGTAACTGACAAAGGTATGACCATTGCTCACCCTGATAGCAGCTTCAACGGTCAACCGGTGACTAAGTTTGTTCCAGGTATTCAGCTAAAATCTGGCGCTCAGCAGCTTTCTATCAAAGGCCAAGACTACCAAGTCAATCTAGTGCAAGTACCTGAAGAGAACTGGTACGTAGGCGCAATCATTGATAAAAGCATTGCGTTTTCAGCAATCAGTAGCATGCGTAATCAATCCATTCTATTTACGGTCATTGGTCTGATCGTCAGTGTTATCGCGCTAACCGTACTGATTCGCTTCCTAATGCGTCCACTCAATGACCTTAATACGGCCATTCAAGATGTGGCCAATGGTAATGGTGACCTGACTCATCGTCTTGATATCAATACCGATGAAGAGTTTGCTGAGTTGGCTAAAGGCTTTAATACCTTTACTGGGAATCTACAGCAACAGATTATTCAATCGAAGCAAATCTCTACTAAGATTTTGGCGTTGACACAGCAAACTACTGAAGGTGCGAAGCACTCGGCAATAGCGATGAATACTCAGCTTCAAGAGTTAGAGCAACTCGCTACCGCAATGAACGAGATGGCAAGTACATCATCAGAGGTAGCTAATAACGCACAAGGTGCAGCAAGCGCAGCGCAAGCAGCGGACAATGCAACTCAAGAAGGCTCAGAAGTCGTGCTGGATACCACAAGCGCCATTACTAACCTATCAATTAGTATTGATGAAGCAGTCATTGAAGTTCAGGGCTTAGAAACAGCCACTGACAACATTGAAACGATTCTTAAGGTCATCAACGACATTGCCGATCAAACTAACCTGCTAGCGCTAAACGCTGCGATTGAGGCAGCACGTGCTGGCGAATCTGGACGCGGTTTTGCCGTGGTAGCGGATGAAGTTAGAACGCTAGCACAGCGCACGCAAGAGTCGACGACAGAGATTCGCAACATGATCGAGCAACTTCAATCTGGTGCACATTCGGTATCGGCAGCAATGGCACAAAGTAAAGACAGTGCAACGCTCGCTGTAGATCGTGCGCAGTCAGCAAACGATGCGTTAGAACGTATCCGCCAATCTATTGCGCAAATCTCTGACATGAACATGCAGATTGCTGCGGCTGCTGAAGAGCAAAGCCTAGTAGCGGAAGAGATCAACGCTAATACAGTTAAGATTAAAGACCTTAGCGAACAGGTTTCCGAAGCCGCTGATGGCGCGAATACTGCGATGACAGATCAATTTGAGAATGTCCACCAGCAAGAAGCTATTCTAAGCCGCTTTAAAGTTTAATCGATGGGGCGCCTCTATTTAGGCATCTGAATAGAGGCGTTCCCTTTTCTCCGCTCCATCACCCTACTTGCATTTAAACGACTTCCTTTTCATCTTCTCCATTTCATCCAATAGATTAATTATCGGCATTTCCTGGAAATAACCAGAATTATTAACTACCTTGTTACTATAAATTGAAACTTTGCATCAATTCCATGGAATGAATAATTTACAATTTAAATAACAATTAAATTCACCATTAAAATTGACTTTCAAAAACATACAAATTACCTACCAATTCTTCTCAAAACCCACGAGTAAACATACATTTTTTGCGTGTAATCGATGAAATGTTAGTCAAACACTGGCAAATTATATTCACCTCGCAACTCTATGGCTTCGAATGTAGTCATGCTAAAAATCCAAATATCTCCAGAATCTTTGCCTATAATATGCAATGAAGTGACTAGCGAAAATCAGGAATTGGCACTGCTTGTCTAGGATTTTATAGAAAAACATACAACCAACGTTTAAATAATCAGCAGTTGACAACATTTTTCCTACAAAAGTCAGAAAAAAACACTTTTAAGGGTTCCAACTGCAACCATAAACTGGTTTACTTGTCACTGTTAGCGCGCCTCTACAACTTTTAGAAGGTGTATATAAAAAAATACACACAACGTTTCGGCGCCAAAGTTACGGACAAACACAACAGATTAATTGGAGTTATCGTGGCAACGAGCAACACAAACGCAGCACCCCGCGACAATTGGGGTTCGAAGCTTGGCTTCGTAATGGCCGCAGCAGGTTCTGCTGTAGGTCTTGGTAATATTTGGAAATTCCCATACACAGCAGGCGAAAATGGCGGTGGTGCATTCATCGTTATCTATCTTGCATTTGTTATTTTCATTGGTTTTAGCGTAATGCTGACTGAATTTGCTGTTGGTCGTAAGACTGGTCGCAGTGCAGTTGGTGCTTTTAAATCGACAGACGGTCGCTGGACATTTGTTGGGGTAATTGGCGTACTAAGTGGTCTACTTATCATGGGTTTCTACCCGGTAGTAGGTGGCTGGGCGCTGGCTTATGTTCAGAAAGTCGCAACAGGCCTGTTGAGCACACCTGAAGCCATCGGTGATAGCTTTGGTGGTTTCATCACAGACCCTGTACAGCCTCTTCTTTGGATGGGTGTCTACTTGCTAATGAACATCATCATCGTTAGCCGTGGTATTTCAGGTGGTATCGAAAAAGCAGGTAAGATCCTGATGCCGATCCTATTCCTTATCCTAATCATCGTATCGGTGAAAGGTCTTTCACTACCTGGCGCGATGGCAGGTGTTGAGTTCCTATTCAGCCCAGACTTCTCGAAAGTAGATAGCGGCGTTGTGCTTGCAGCACTTGGTCAAGCATTCTTCTCTCTAAGCCTAGGTATGGGTTGTATGATCACATACGGTAGCTACCTGAAGAAGAAAGAGAACCTAGTTCAAACGACAGGTATGGTTACGGCAATGGACACAGGTGTTGCTATCCTAGCGGGTATCGCAATGTTCCCGGCAATGTTTGCTCTGGGTATGGAGCCAGCAGCAGGTCCTGGTCTAGTATTCGTCGTTGTTCCTCAGCTATTTGCTGAAATGGGCGGCGTTGGTCTTATCTTCGCACTACTGTTCTTCGTTGGTCTAACGGTTGCAGCACTGACATCTTCAGTATCTCTACTAGAGGTTGTTGTGTCTTACCTAATCGACGAGAAAGGCCTGAAACGTTCTACAGCCGTGCTTTCTGCAGCAGCAGTAATGGCAGTGCTATGTATCTTCGCTTCTCTATCGCTAGGCGGTGTAGGTCCTACTCTGTTTGATACAGGTGCATTCGATATCTTCGACCTAATGACTGATAAGATCTTCCTAGCAGTTGGCGGTATGTTGGTATGTATCTTCGCTGGTTGGAGACTAAGCCGCGAAGAGCTAGAGAAAGAAATCACTAACGATGGTGAGGTTAAATTCCCACTATTCGGTCTGTGGTACAACCTAGTTAAATTTGTTATCCCTGTAGCAGTAGCTATCGTAGCATTCGCTGGTATCTCTAGCGGCTTCGACAGCGGTAAGGGTCCTATCATGCTGATTGGTCTTGGTATCATCGCATTGACTGGTGTGCTTTCTAAGAAGCTGTAACCAAACTCTAAAATCTATCAAGCCCTCACCTAATGGTGGGGGCTTTTTTTATCTGTTACTCCCAGTGATGGGTAACGTTATAGCAAGATAGATATCGATACGTACAAAAAATCCCGACTCTAGGTCGGGATTTTGGTTTATTACTTATTTGAACGCAGCAGTTCAATCAGCGCTATTTAGCTTCACCATAACGTTCTAAATATAAAATCGTCGCAGCCGTTCTTGATGGCACTTGCAGCTTTCTCAACAGGCTTTTCATGTGCACTTTGACTGTCGATTCAGAGATGAACAAGCGGTCAGCGATTTGTTTATTCCTAAACCCTTTCGCTACCTCTTTAAGAATTTGCATCTCTCTTTCTGTTAGTGTGGTAAACACATCACTGATATTCGCGCGCTCACTCAAATACGTTTTGATCGCACCGCTAAACGCTTTGCTGCCATCACTTAAACCGCGAAGGAGTTCGACTATTTCATCTGGCTCAGTATCTTTTAGCAAGTACCCGTCGGCACCGGCTTTCACCAACGAATCGATATCGGCAGGAATGTCAGAGACCGTCAGGATGACAATAAAGCCCTGGAAATCATCTTCACGAAGCGCTTTTAGCGTATCTAATCCCGACATGCCTTTCATATTGAGGTCGAGAAGCACCAAATCCGGTTCTATCTCTTTAGCCAAGGCTACAGCATCTGAGCCATTGCTAGCTTCTGCGACGACTTCAAAGTCATCCTCAAAGCTGAGCAACTGACCAATGCCGCGCCTCATTAATGGATGGTCATCGACTAACATGACTTTACATTCGCTCACTGAGTGGCTCCTTCGCTTTGTTATGTTTTTGCAATACAGAAATCATTCTATGCTGCATCTGTTCGTTGAAACGTAAATCGCACTTCACACCCCTGCTCTTTCGCAGAATGTATCGAAAAATCTGCGTTTAAGCGCGCCGCACGCTCTTGCATGATACTCATCCCGTAGTGATCCAACTTCTCCATCGCTTGATCGAATCCTACGCCGTCATCGGCTATCTTAACCGTGACCACTGCATTTTCTTCTTCTAGGCAAGAGACCTGAATTTTTGAAGCTTTTGCATGTTTAATCGCGTTAAGCACAGCTTCTCGAATCAACTGCAGTATGTGCACTTGCTCATTGGCACCTAGCTCCAAAGATGACATTTGATTGTCTAACGCTATATCGGCGGGGGTTTGGCTATCTAGTTGATTCAGCATCTCAGTTAACGCTTCACCAAATGTGCCTTCTTTAATCGACAATCTAAACGTGGTAAGTAGCTCTCTAAGCTGAATATAAGCATTATCCAGCCCTTCTCGTATATCATTAAGCACGACAGCAGATCGGCTGCCCTCAAGACTGCCAAACTCCTTGCTAATAGAGCGATTGAGCAGTGTAACCTGTATCTTTAGGTAAGACAGCGACTGAGCCAAAGAATCGTGAAGCTCACGCGCTATTGTAGCTCGTTCTTCCATCAATATAAGCTGTTCGGTCTGTCGCTGTGATTTATTATAGTAAACCGCACGCGCTAAAATTTGCGCAAAGTTGTCCACCAGCTGTTCATCAGGACACGGCAAGCCGATTTGATATCGTAGTTGCCCTAAGGTTTCACCATCGAGTTTCAGTGCTTTAATTCGTTCAGAATTACCATTGAATTGACCTTCACTTACTACCCATGGTGTGCCCTCTACTTCAGAAACTTGAAGCTCAACCGCCGTAATACCTTCAATACTGTAGATGTAACTAAGGATGGCTCTGAAGTTTTCATGAGATATACGCGTGGCCGTTAGTTCCTGCGACGATTGATAAAGCACTTCCAATGACTGATGAGCATGCTGCAACTTATGTGTTTTCTCATTCACGGCATCCTCTAGCCCCCGGTAAAGTTTCCCCAGGTCATCGGCCATGTTTTTGAAAGCGCGGCCTAAAATGCCAAGCTCATTATCAGAACGCAGATCGACCTTAACATCAAAGTAGCGATTTTGAATCTGCTCACTGGCTGAAATTAACTGACCTAACGGCCTTACAATCTGCTTGCGCACGAACAAGACCACATAGATAGCAACGATAAGGATTCCGCCTAAACCTATACCACCCGCCCACGCTAAACGAATCAGCTTGTTTTCAGAGTGCTCTTGAAGCTGTAACACAAAGTGATCAATGCCATCCACAAAGTCTGCGACGAGGTGCAAATACTGCTGGCGGTCTTCGCTCACCAATATCTTCTTGAGTTCATGCCAACGTATGATGACTTGATAGTAGTCTTGAGTGATTGCTTCTGGTACATCCCAAGATTGCAGCGCTTTCATAGAGGGTGAGTAGAGGGAGCGCTCAAACTGCTCAACATGGGTATGATACTCAGGTGAGTCCATTTGAATATCGTTCGCCAATCTATAGCTTTGCATTCGCATAGACCCCGACACATTGACCGCTTCAGCATCATTCAAGCTCGACGCCAAGGTCAAAATCGCGAAATTGGTTGTGATTAACGAGAGCAATAAAATCAAAATCATCGCCTTCGCTATGGTTCCTGTGACGGATTTTGTCGGTTTTTTCATAATCCATTCATCTCATCAAACTATCGAATGCCCGCAAAGCCATCATCTCGAACGTGCTAAAACTAGAGCCAACACTATCCATCTATTGTCAGTAATTTATTGATCCAAAACAAGCTTAGCACTCAATTACCTCCTAGGAGGTATTTATACAAATGTGTCGAAAACTACAATTCATATGACTATTAATTAAAGATTGTTAACAGGCAAAGTGGGCTACACTTTTGTTATTACACGTTTCATTGGTGCCATGAATGGTAGATATTGCAAAACGACGTTTGTTTAGACGCAAAGCCATCGATCCTACTCAAATCAGACTCCCTTGGGTCAACAATCTTGAACAGTTTACAGACTTATGTACCCGCTGTGGAAAATGCGAAGAAGTTTGTGAAACAGAAATTATCCATAAAGGCGACGGCGGCTACCCTGCTATCGACTTCGCAGTTGATGAATGTACCTTTTGCTACAAGTGTGCAGAAATCTGCCCAGAGCCTATATTTAATGGTATCAAGACACAACCATGGAACGCCAAAGCCGTCATTAATGACACTTGCTTAGCGCATAATAATGTTGAGTGCAGAAGCTGTGGTGATAGCTGCGAAACAATGGCGATTACGTTTAAGTTACGTGCAGGTGGCGTCGCGTTACCTCAATTGGAGTTAGCAGATTGTAATGGATGTGGAGCCTGTGTGTCTCCGTGCCCTACTTCTTCTATCTCAGTGAGCAATGTCTAGAAACAGAATTAAAAATAACAAAGAGAACACCATTTAATGTCACTAAACGAAGTACATATCTCAAGTTTGGTAGTTAACTGCAAGGCAGAACACCTCGCAGAAGTTAAGAGCGAAATCGAGAAATTCGATAACGCAGAGATCTATGGAGACAGTGAGGAAGGCAAGATCGTTGTCGTCCTAGAGACCGAAAACCAAGGTTTCGTCACTGACACTATTGACGCTATCAACAACTTACCTAACGTCCTAACCTGCGCCTTGGTGTTTCACCAAATTGAGTCCGGGCTAGACGACGATGAAAATAACACTGGAAGTAACCATTCCCAATTAGAGGGTGAAGTATGAAAATGACAAGACGTGCGTTCGTGAAAGCGAACGCAGCGGCATCAGCGGCGGCTGTAGCGGGTATTACCCTTCCTGCATCAGCAACCAACCTAATTGCTAGCTCCGACCAAACAAAAATTACCTGGGATAAAGCACCTTGTCGTTTCTGTGGTACAGGCTGTTCTGTACTAGTAGGGACGCAAAACGGTAAAGTTGTTGCGACCCAAGGTGACCCTGAAGCGCCAGTTAACAAGGGTTTGAACTGTATCAAAGGTTACTTCCTGTCTAAAGTGATGTACGGTAATGATCGTCTAACACAACCTCTACTTCGTATGAAAGATGGCAAGTTCGACAAAGACGGTGAGTTTGCACCTATCTCTTGGGACGAAGCGTTCGACATCATGGCTGAGAAATGGAAAGCGTCTCTCAAAGCCAAAGGCCCAACAAGCATCGGTATGTTTGGTTCTGGTCAGTGGACCGTGATGGAAGGTTACGCTGCAGCTAAAATGATGAAAGCAGGTTTCCGTTCAAACAACATCGACCCGAACGCTCGTCACTGTATGGCATCTGCGGTAGTGGGTTTCATGCGTGCCTTTGGTATTGATGAGCCTATGGGTTGTTACGATGATTTCGAGAACGCTGATGCATTCGTGCTTTGGGGTTCAAACATGGCAGAGATGCACCCGGTACTTTGGACGCGTATTACTGACCGTCGCCTAAGTCACCCTCATGTTCGCGTTAACGTACTGTCTACGTACTACCACCGTTCATTCGAGCTTGCAGATCACGGTTACATCTTTAATCCACAGTCTGACCTTGCGATCGCAAACTTCATCGCTAACTACATCATTCAAAACGATGCGGTTAACTGGGACTTCGTAAACAAACACACGAACTTCAAACAAGCTGATACCGATATCGGTTACGGTCTACGCGATGACGATCCACTGCAAAAAGCAGCAGCAAACCCTAACTCTGGCAACATGAGTGATATCTCATTCGAAGAGTACAAAAAATCTGTTGCTCCATACACAGTAGAAAAAGCATCAGAGATCTCAGGTGTTGAGCCAGAGAAATTGATTGAGCTTGCGAAACAATACGCCGATCCAAACACTAAAGTGATGTCACTTTGGACTATGGGTATGAACCAACATACTCGTGGTGTATGGATGAACGGTTTGGTTTATAACATCCACCTACTAACAGGTAAGATCGCTACTCCGGGTAACAGCCCATTCTCACTGACTGGCCAGCCATCAGCATGTGGTACTGCTCGTGAAGTTGGTACTTTTGCTCACCGTCTACCGGCTGATATGGTAGTTGCAAACCCTAAACACCGTGCGATTGCTGAGAAAGAATGGAAACTGCCAGAAGGCACGATCCCACCAAAACCTGGTTTCCACGCTGTACTGCAAGACCGTATGTTGAAAGACGGCGTTCTAAACTGCTACTGGGTTCAATGTAATAACAACATGCAAGCCGGTCCTAACATTAACGAAGAGCGTCTGCCCGGCTACCGCAACCCGGAAAACTTCATTGTTGTTTCTGACCCATACCCTACAGCGACAGCGCAAGCTGCTGACCTTGTTCTTCCAACCGCTATGTGGATTGAAAAAGAAGGGGCTTACGGTAACGCAGAACGTCGTACTCAAGCTTGGTACCAACAAGTAGAAACTGTAGGCGAAGCAAAATCTGACTTGTGGCAAGTTATGGAATTCTCTAAGCGCTTCAAGATGGAAGACGTTTGGCCAGAAGAGCTTCTAGCTAAATCTCCAGAGTACCGTGGTAAGACAATGTACGACATGCTGTTCAAAAACGGTCAAGTCGATAAGTACCCTATTGAAGAAGCTCGTGAGCTAAACGACGATGCGCACCACTTCGGTTACTACGTTCAAAAAGGTCTGTTCGAAGAGTACGCAGCATTTGGTCGCGGCCATGGTCACGACTTAGCACCATACGATGTTTACCATCAAGTACGTGGTTTACGTTGGCCGGTTGTTGATGGTAAAGAAACACTTTGGCGCTACAAAGAAGGTTCGGATCCTTACGCGAAAGCCGGTTCTGGCTGGGACTTCTACGGCAAGCCAGACGGCAAAGCTTGGATTATTTCAGCACCGTACGAAGCGCCACCAGAAGTGCCAGACGAAGAATTTGACTTGTGGCTATGTACCGGCCGTGTTCTAGAGCACTGGCACACAGGTACTATGACTCGTCGTGTTCCTGAGCTGTATAAAGCAGTCCCTGATGCTGTGTGTTACATGCACCCAGAAGATGCCAAGGCTCGCGGTGTACGTCGCGGTGAAGAAATTCTCATGGCAAACAAACGCGGTGAAGTACGTGTCCGTGTTGAAACACGTGGTCGTAACCGTCCACCTAAAGGTTTGGTATTCGTACCATTCTTCGATGCTCGTATCCTAATCAACAAGTTGATTCTCGATGCGACTGATCCTCTGTCCAAACAGACAGACTTCAAGAAGTGCCCTGTTAAGATCACCAAATTGGCTTAACAGAGAACGAATGAGCGAAACGGCTGCTCCAGTAGGAGTAGCCATCGAAGAATTAGCCTAAAGGCGGAGAAACAAAAATGAAAAAATTGATTGTTGCTATTCTCTCTGTTGGTGCACTTATCGCCGGCGTAGCACAAGCAGAATTGAATAACCCGGGTGGAACTGGTGGTCTAGATTCACTTCGTGGTAGTACTAACCTTGAAGACACTCGTCCTGCGGATGACTTCAAGCACACACCTAAAGACCAACTGGTAGAGAGTTCATATGTGTATCAGCCTCCACTGATCCCTCACCAGATTCGTAACTATGAAGTATCGCTTAACGCGAACAAGTGCTTGGCATGCCATAGCTGGAAAAATGCGAAAGAAGCAGGTGCAACCAAAATCAGTGTGACTCACTACATGAACCGTGAAGATGCTGTGTTGGCTGATATGTCTCCTCGTCGCTACTTCTGTCTTCAGTGCCACGTACCTCAAGTTGACGCTCAACCATTGGTTGGCAACGACTTCGAGCGCGTTGATTCATTGCGTACTGAATAGCCAATTGAAGTAGAGAGAGGCTATATATGAAATTTTTAAAAGCGTTTTGGAAACGTCTTAAGTCACCAAGTAAAGTCGCGGCGGGTGTTGTCCTGTTCCTAGGCTTCTCTGGTGGGCTTTTGTTTTGGGGTGCCTTTAACACGGGTATGGAAATGACCAACACCGAGGAATTTTGCTCGGGCTGTCATGCTCCTATCGTAGCGGAAATCCAGGAAACCATTCACTGGTCAAACCGTTCGGGTGTTCGTGCTATCTGTTCTGACTGTCACGTTCCACATAACTGGACAGATAAAATCATTCGTAAGGTTCAAGCATCGAAAGAACTATTCGCTCACTATGTACTCGACACTATCGGTACAGAAGAGAAATTCCAAGCTCGTCGTGGACACCTAGCAGAGCGCGAATGGGCACGACTAAAAGGTAACGACTCACTGGAATGTCGAAACTGTCATGAGTTCGATTTTATGGACTTTTCTGAACAGGGTCCACGAAGCGTTCAACAACACTCGACAGCGCTTGCGTCAGGTGAAAAGACTTGTGTAGATTGCCACAAAGGTATCGCACACCGTCTACCTGACATGGAAGGCGTTGAAGGCTGGCAATAAAGGAGCACTGAATGAGCACATTTGAATCGGTTATTTGGCACGTGCTTGGCTACGCCGCAATGCCGGTCATCATCTTGTCTGGATTTGTTGGGGTTGCAGCCGTATCACTTTGGTTGCTATCTCTTGGTAAAGACAAAGAGATATAAACACGTCTAATCAATCACTAAGCCTCGCATTCGCGAGGCTTTTTATTCGCAAACCAAAATGTCTACTATATTTAAATAAATCAATAAAATTAGATAAATAGAGTCAGGTTCCCTTCTAACAATGCAGGAATAACCTCGACCTTAATTAGGTTTCGCTTGTCCATGTCCAAAAAGTCCAGTGGGTTAAAAAAATTCTCCATTCGCCGCGCAGTAGCGCTGCTCTTTATCGTCGCGATCTCCGCCACAGCGATATTGTCTGCATCCGTAATTTATTCGCTAACCAAACAACGAGAAGTTGATACCGCGCTAGGCACGCTCGAACTTGTCTCCTCCATCGTATCTGATCGACTAGAGCAGTTCGATAAAGTAGGAGAACAAACCACAAACCAGTTGACCTACTTACTAAATACAACACCCGGAAAAAAAACCACAGCAGAGCTTATCGAACTGTTTGGCGCCGCTTTCGTAGGCAATAACTTTTTGCACAGTATTTATATCGGTTTTGATGATGACCACTTTGTTCAATTGTTTAATGTTGAACCTGAATATATCCGCAGGCAGCTTGACCTAATGGAAGGCGAAACGTGGATGGTGGTTGAACACCAAACTAATAGCAACAGCCGAATTAAAACCACTCGCTACTTCTTCGACAATTTGGAACCTAGCAGAGAGGTTACCAATCTTAGCAATTACTACCCAACAGAACGTGTCTGGTATACGCGCGCAAAACCCGGTTCAGTAAGCAAATCTCAGCCGTATTTATTTCACAACATCAGAATCACTGGGCAGACCTTCTCCAAACGCCTACCAGATCGTAATGCTGTCGTTGGAGTCGATATCTCTCTAGCGGGACTTGATGGTCACTTTGAGCAATCCCTAGAAGGTGTCGAGCTTCTTAAAGGAGCAGAAGTTTATGTGAGCAGTTTCGATGGTCGAATAATCGGAGGTAATCATTTTGATTCAAAAAGTATTGATCTCCCTTATGTCAGTACCATGCCCCTAAGCGATGATCAAATCACTACCGTGATAAACGCCCCTGTACTCACCGTCTCTAACCAACTCAATTGGGAACCTATCGATTTTGCTGTGAGTGGTGAACCTTACGGATTGGCACCCGATCTATTTAGACTGATTTCCGATGCTACGGGTTTACAGTTCCAATATGTCAATGGTTTGCATTGGAGCGAACTCGTTGAAGGTTTCCAAAAGCAAAATATTGATATTCTTCAGTCTATCGCCACGACTAACACCATTACCGAATCACACCTCGAAGGCGATATACTCTACGAACTCGACTATGCAGTGCTCTCGCACCAAAACGTCTCCGCGATAAACTCACTATCAGATCTGTCCGGCAAAACCATCGGCATGATTGATGGCTGGTCAGTGACGCAAAGGCTTATCGATACATACCCTGACATAACCGTCTATCGATACGATACGTACAGCGACGCGATAAAAGATGCAAAGGATCAAAGAATAAGTGCGGTACTGGACAATCGAGCGATTCTCGTCAACAAACTAGCGCGGCATGATGATGGAGAGCTAACCCTTCGAACTATTGCCGATGACAGTATTTTACCGAAAGGCTTTACCTTCGTCGCAAGGGAAGAACTTCAGCCGTATGTCACCCTTGTCAACCAGTCTCTTCAATATTTAAAAGAAATTGGTGTACTAGAACAAATAAAAACTCGCTGGCTGGCTTCCCCGAAACAAACCTTAGGGCACATTAACAATGAGACGTTGTTATCACGTCTCGCCGACCCTGCAAGTTTTGGTGATATCACCGCAATTGATATCGACAATAAACCAAGTTACGTATTCGTCGATAAAGTAAACAACGTACCTGCGGAGTATCTAATCATATCGTTACCAGAAGAAAAAGTGCTGAGCCATGTCTATAACTACGTAATCTACAACGTACTGTGGACACTAGCAGCACTGGTAATCATGGTCCCCATTGTTTGGTATTTCAGTACCCCGCTTTCTAACCCTATCTATCGACTCGTTAAAGAAACAGACAAAGTTAAACGTCGTCAATATGACCAAGTCGAAAAGCACAGCAGTTCAATTCGTGAAGTCGATGAGCTTTCTACTGCCATCTTTGAAATGTCTCAATCCCTAAACCAATATCAGCAATCTCAGGAGGAGTTCATAGAATCGATAATCCAACTAATTGCGAAAACCATTGATAGCAAATCCCCATACACAGGAGGGCACTGCCTGCGCGTACCAGAGCTTGCGCTCATGTTGGTTGACGCAGCTGAACAGGAAAAAGATAACACGTTTGAGAATTTCCATTTTAAAAATGACGCGGAGCGCCGTGAGTTTAGGATAGCCGCTTGGCTGCATGATTGCGGCAAAATAACCACACCAGAATACGTCGTAGATAAAGGTACAAAGCTTGAAACCAATTACAATCGCATCAATGAAGTCAGAACTCGCTTTGAAGTGTTATGGCGTGATGCAGAAATTGAGGCGCTGAAATCTGAAATTGACGGGCCAGAGAATAAACAGCAAATCATCGAAGCGCTCCAAGCTCGCCAACAAACGCTTCGCGAACAATTTGCCTTTGTTGCTAACGTCAATATCGGTGGCGAGTTTTTAAATGACCAAGACAAAGAGCGACTCATCGAGATAGCTAAACAGCCGTGGCAGCGCTATTTCGATAATCAATTAGGCTTATCACCGGCGGAAGAGAAACGCATGTCCAAACAAAGTAACTCACTCCCTGTCAGTGAATCGCTCCTCAGCGATAAAATCGAGCACGTTATCCATCATCACAGCGAGATTACTTACCCACCGGAGCTTGGCATAAAAGTGGATGTCCCTGAGCATCTCTATAACCTAGGGGAACTGCACAACCTCACCATATCACGAGGCACACTAACGGCCGAAGAGCGCTTTAAAATCAACGAACATATGATCACTGGCATCCAAATGCTGAGTAGCATTCCATTTCCCGAAGATCTGCAGAACGTTGAGCGCATCGCCACCACTCACCACGAAACAATGAAAGGGACAGGATATCCAAGACGGTTAACTGGAGACGAGTTATCTATACCCGAGCGAATTCTGGCGGTTTCCGATATTTTTGAAGCACTCACAGCCTCAGATAGACCGTACAAAAAAGCGAAAACCATCAGTCAATCACTCGATATTCTGCACAATATGGCGCTAGATAATCATGTGGATATCGAAGTCTTTCGTTTGTTTGTTCGCAGCAAAGTGTATATGGATTACGCCAATCAGTTCTTAGAGCAAAGCCAAATTGATGCGGTAGATGAGAGTAAGTACCTCTCAGACAGTTAGAGCAGGCTAAATCAAAAAAGGGCACCACGAGGTGCCCTAACTTTAAATCAGCCACCGGTTAAGGTGCAGTGTCAATTTCAACCGGTTGATAGTGTTTCGCTTCAAGGTGCAGCCATTCTGGGATAACAGTGCCCATCGAAATCGACGACCATGTACCAGAAAAAATACCGATAAACATCGCCGTAGCAAATCCTTGCAGCGCGTCACCACCCAGCAGCCATAGCGCTCCTACGGTAATTAGCGTCGTACCAGAAGTCACCATGGTTCGAGCAAATGTGGCAATGACGGCTTGGTCACTCACGTCCGCCGTTTGCTCATTCGGCTTCAGTTTCAGGATTTCACGAATTCGGTCGGCGATGATAATAGAGTCGTTCAACGAATAGCCCAACACGGCTAGAACCGCGGCAAATACCGTTAGGTTAAACTCCATTTGGGTTAATGCGAAGAAACCCAAAACTAAGATCACATCGTGCAACAGCGCAGCTAATGCACCACTTGCTAAACGCCACTCAAATCGGAAGCTCAAATATCCAAGGATACACAGCAAACAAACCAACAGAGCTAAGCCACCTTGGTCGTATAGCTCTTGACCAACCTGAGCACCGACTATGCTGTCACTCACCACTTTCGAGTGCGGATACGCATTCGCTAGCACTTCTTTGAACGCTTGATGTTTTGCTGCATCTTGGTCTGCAGCGTAACGAATTGTCCAACGGCCTTCTTCGCCCGATTTGGTGACAGAAATCCCCTCGCCCAATAGTGGCGTCAAGGTGTCTCGCAGCTCACTTTGAGTCGTAGCACTGCCCAGTTGAACTTCCGATACCACGCCTCCAGTGAAATCTAGACCAAGATTCAATCCACGGATACCCACCGCAGCGACAGACAACACCACTAAACCAATCGACAATATATTGGTGAAATAACGAACATTACGAATGTGCGATTTAAAGAACTGTTTCATGCTTAAACCCTTACCTCACGACGAGTGTCGCGACCCCAAACAAGATTGATGATAGCGCGGGAGGCAAAAATTCCCGTAAACATACTAGTGAGTAGACCTAACCCAAGCGTTAAAGCAAACCCTTGGATAGGACCGTTACCAATAGCGTATAAGATCACAGCAGTAATCATGGTCGTGATGTTGGCATCCAAAATAGTCGCCACAGCAGAGTTAAAGCCCTGATCAATCGCTTGAGCAAAACTGCGCCCTTCTGCCAGTTTGTCTCGAATACGTTCAAAGATAAGTACGTTGGTATCCACCGCCATACCTACTGTAAGCACTAGGCCAGCAATACCCGGAAGTGTTAGCACTGCCCCTGGAACTAAGGCAATCAAACCAAGCAAACAAGACATGTTCAGAATCAGTGCCACATTCGCAACCCAACCCAAACGACGATACCAGAGCGCCATAAAGGTCAAGGTCAGTCCCATACCCAATGCCAACGCCGCAAATCCATTCTGAATATTCTCTGCACCTAGTGATGCACCAATAGTACGTTCTTCTACAATGGTGACCGGTGCTGTAAGCGAACCCGCTCGCAGCAGAAGTGCAAGCTGCTGAGCTTCCTCTAGGTTACCCGAACCGGTAATACGGAATTGACTGCCAAGCTGAGATTGAATCGTTGCCACACTGATTACTTTCTCACTGCGCTCCGTCTCACCACGGGCATTCACACCATACTCGCGATACACAGTTGCCATTGGTTTGCCAATATGTGTAGACGAGAAGTCGCTCATCTTCTTGCCACCAGCGTGATCAAGGGAGATATCAACTTCCGGACGCTTCATCTGATCGAAGCCCACTCGCGCATTCACGATGTGCTCACCCGTCAACACTGGCTTTTTCACCAGCGTAACAAACTGACCTTGCTCATCTTTAATACGTAAAGTCGATATTGGATTCGATGACGTACTGACTTCATGAAATGCGAGGCTAGCGGTTGCACCAATCACTCTCTTTGCTAATGAAGGGTCTTGGACACCCGGGAGCTCGATTCGGATACCTGTGCTGCCCTGGCGCTGAACCATGGCTTCTGTGATACCCAACTCTTCAATACGCTGACGCATGATCTTAAGGTTTTGCTGCATTGTGAGCGTTTCAAACTCAGTGTAAGGCTGCGCTTTCATCGCAATCAACAACGCATTCCCTTCCCCTTTCGCTTGCCACTCAGGGTAAGTCGCATTAACAAACTTACGAACCGCGATTTCCCCTTGCTTGTCTTTGGCAGTAACGCTAATTGCCGTGTGTGACTCTGGTCTTACTGACACACCAAATACACGTTCATCTCGAAGTTGCTGTTTGATTTCATCAATCACGGCATCTCGCTGCTCTGAGACGGCTTGGTCAACGTCAACATTGAGTAAGAACTGAACACCACCACGCAAATCAAGACCTAATTTAATCGGCGTAAAACCCATAGTTTGAAGCCATTGCGGAGCAACTGATGTGTAAGAGTAAGACATGGTGTCTTCTTTACCGACCCATTTCCCCAGCACATTGCGAGCATCCGTTTGCTCGGCTTCGTTATCAAATACCAGCTGAGCAACATGATTCTCAACGGTGATCGACGTCGTTTCAACGCCTTGCCCTGTCAACAATGAATTGATTTTAAACGGCGTATCTAAATGCGTGTTCTGCTGGCGTAACTTAATCTCAATCGCGGGTTTCTCGCCAAACCATGAGGGCATCGCGCTAAGAGCTAAAATGACGCAAGTGACGACCAAGACAAGGTATTTCCAAGTGGAATAATGATTCAACACTGCTCTGGGTTGTTTTTTTGTACGCATAGTTTTCCCTCAGCCAAAAGGCTAAATATATAAAAAATGAAATGCACTAGATCGCCTGTGCGAAATTGAGCACAAGTCTAGTAATTAAGAAATAGCAAAGGGGAACTAAGCGTAGAGCGAGCTCAAATAGACGTATAAGGTGTTGCCATCTTTCCAACCACTCAAACGGTGCTCAGAAGCAGCATGACGAAAATAGAAAGGAGTGAGCAGTCTTGAATCTGCTGAGCAAACAAACTGTTCAAAGTAGCAAGAAGCACCTAAATCAGCGATTTGAGTGTAATCTGGCGCTTCTTGTTCACGTGATTCTTGACCGCTGTTGAACCATCGCAACGAAGACAAAATGCCTTGCGCGTCATGCTCACCAAATGAATTAGACGTTGGTCGATTAGGTTTGCGTGGATGGGTTGGGCGCTGATTTAGTTTTGAAGAAAGTCTGTTCGATAACTCACGCGGTGTGCCTACCGACTTATGGGAAGCGTCATAGGAGCTTTGGGAGTGCGTCCATACAGCGATGCTTGTATTATCAACTCGGTCACCTTCAAAAGTATCAGATGCAGCAAACCCCATTGGCGCGAAAAACGCGACAACAAAAGCAAGCAAAAATGACACACTGAACCGACTCAAAGACATAACCTCTATACTAATAGGCTCGCATTATGTGCCTAACCTAGTTAGAAGACAAATAAAAAAAGCTAAACCATTAAGACAAAGAGTTTGAAGCCCTTTAATGTCCGTCATCTTGAGGTAATACAGCTCAGCAACTATATTCAAAATGGTAGTGGTGAAAAGGATAAGACAATGGAACTGTCACAGAATGAAAGACTTACACTGGTCAAATACGCGCTAGGTGTGCTCGATGGTTGGGGTGCATCCAATCATCAAACCGAGGCCATTCTTGAACTTTCACAAGAACAGCACGCTCGCCTTAAAGTGACTCCAGCGACCGTACCGGTAGGTCCATCGACCTTTGAACGAGTGCATCTTATTGTCGAAATAGATGGCTTGCTCCGCACCGCCTTTGAAAGCTCTCATTTTATTAACAACTTCATCAACGTGCGCAATAACTCCAAAGCATTCAATGGCTACGCCCCCATCGAACATATTGAGCACGGTGACCTCACGTCAATAAAACGACTCAAACAATGCGTACAAGAAATGGCGCGTACTGCAGACAAAGAACGAGACAAATCTCCTTGGTAATCGCTTTGCAGACGTTAAAATATCTTTCCGCTGGCAACATTCAAGTAAATTTTATGTTCGGCTTCAATACCACCACAGTAGGTAAAGTAGACGCTATCTTTGTGATTAATTGATTTAATCCAACCGCCGACTTCTTCAAAGTCAGCAAGGCGACATTGTTTGCCTTTGATAAGCTGAGTACTGGCGTCGAGAAAGGCTTCTTGAAAGCTCATATAATGATCGCTGTTCTCGATGTACTCTTGTAGTACATCAAACCAATCGCTCCCAGATAATTTTACCGGCTCTACAGACAAGTGAGCACTATCGACCCACTGCGACACTTCATCAGCACCCTCTTCCAGCTGATAAATTGGCGCAATTCGAATCCAATCACCACGCCTCTCCATCACATTTAGCTGCTCGCCATAGTAAGCTATACCGTCCGGTATCGAGGTGGTTTCTGGTTGCAAGTACACGGTCTCTGCGGCTCGAGAAACGTAATATTGATTAGGAAGTGGTTTTGGTTCCGGAGTCGGCTCTTCAATCTTTGAGGGCTCCACCATGTCTTGGGGAACTTGCGATTTGCGAGCTCCACTAGTTTGTGGTGATTCGGGTTCGTCAAAGTAACCAAGATAATACGCAGCTCCGCCGCCAGCACCCAGTGCCATGACACCTACGCCAAGTCCCAATAAAATCTTTCTCACTATCACCTTACCTACTGTTTACCTAGGCGAGCCTCAATACATCGATATACACACTATATCGGCAATTACAGAATCAAGTTTAATGAATAATTGGGCTAAGTATCAAATCCTGAGCTAAATCAGCCAATTATTTTTACCCCCACAAGCATTCACAGAACAAATGATTATGTTAACATTCCGAATCATAGCAGATAGTTCCGCTACCAAAATTTATTCGTTTGATGGGCTCTGACTGAAAAATCGTGAGAACCATTCCATAAGTAGTGCCTCAAATGTTTCCGGCCAACCTATTTTATTCGAATGTCGAGAGCTATCACCTAATATATCTGTATCGTTATTTATAAGGCTTGTTGTAATGCGTGTAAGTTCTATCTTTAGTCCGATGTTAGCCCGTACACTGTGCCAAAAAAGCTCAGTGCGAAGAGCTCTCGGACTTATTGTTATAGGGCTGACTGCAATGAGCTTCAGTGTTTTCAGTATTGCATCCACTCCCAAAGTGGCTAAAAAACCAGCACAGGCATCACAGAGTCAAACCTTTACTATCGGCGTTTTAAGTAGCAAAGCACGTAAACACATCGGTTTCACTTCACCTATTGCAAAATACCTGGGGCGACAACTCGCTCCGTATGGTTATAAAGAAGGGCGCGTTAAGGTCACCAACTCCATCGTCGAATTAGGCCAGTGGCTGGACACTGGTGAGGTAGATATGGTCTCGGAAACCTTGTTTGCCGCTCTAAAACTCCAGCAAGAGCACAAAGCTGATATTCGTCTGCATCGCTGGAAAAAAGGACAAGCGGATTACCAAACCGTGTTCTTCGCACGCAAGGACAGTGGTATTCATACCCTTGATGATCTCATTGGTAAAACATTAGTACTCGAAGACAGAAGTTCCACCTCCGGCTTTTACATGCCAGTACAAACCCTTATCAGCCAACAATTAGCGATGAAATCTCAGTCTGCTTCAAGTCGAATTCCCAATCCCGACAACATCAATATCGTCGTTGCCGGCGATGTGCTTCGCCGCGCTGATGAGATTTCCCTCTCAACCTGGGTGGCACATGGTCAAGCTGATGCGGGTGCTTTCGCCAATACCAACTGGGACGACTCTGGTGATATGCCACCGCACATAAAGCCGGAAATAGAGATCATTTATCGTACTGAGTTCATCCCTCGCAGTGTCATTTTGCTGCGAAGAGATCTGCCATCTCAAGTTAAGCAAACCATTGAAACCAGTCTTGTAAATGCACATCAATCTGCAGAAGGAAAAGCGGCACTGCATAAGTTTCAGCAAACCACAAAGTTTGAGACATTCTCCCCCGCACGATTGCACTCTTTCGTAGATTACAATCAATATCGTATGCAAATCGAAAGCATGTGGTTTAAGTAGGTATACGAGTAATGAAGCTGAAATTACGACTACAAGGGCAATACATGCTGGTGACATTCACACTAGCAGTAGTGATGACGCTAACTAGTGCCGCGGTGCACTTATGGTTGGCATCCAATCACTCACAACGGCTACTTCACGAACTCACAGTACAAAATAGTAAAACCTTTCGAACCGAGCTCAGTAAACGTGCAGAGCAAATATCTAGCTATCTGTCAAAGTCGATGTTCGATCCACTCTATATGTACAACTTAGAAGAAGCGGGCTATTTGCTAGAACCACTACTACAAATGGATGAACTTAAAAGTCTCGTCGTATTTGATAGCAAGGGACATGTTTTTCATGACGGCGACCCCTCACTTGAGATGCTTGGAAGAGATCTACCATTTCCCTATGATGTCAGCGCAGTCTTAAGCCAAGGCCAACGAATTCATGAGTTTTCTGATGAACGTTTAGTCATCATTCGCCCGATTCGAGCTGAGGACGAAATCATTGGTGGGATTTTTATCGAATTTTCATTAGATAAAGTCGACCGCGATATTGCTAACATGGCGACATTGATTGATTCGACCAATGACCGCTCTCAAAAAGCCCTATATCTTGGGGTCTTAGGCGCCGCAGTACTGTTACTCTCTTTTTCGGCGCTGATGGCTGCCATTATCTCTCGCCACTGGAGCCGACCGTTGGTTAAACTCACTGAGCAGGCAGAGTCCATTGGACGCGGTGATTTCAAACTTGCGCAAGCGATGAGTACGATGAAAAGGCAAGATGAAATCGGTCATTTGACCATCGCTGTTCAGTCTATGGCGTCAAAGCTTGAACAGCGCACTCAAAAAATCTCGCACCTAGCTTATCACGATGCGTTAACCGACCTCCCGAATCGAACCCGCTTCATTCAACACTTACAAGGTACGATAAAATCCTACCCTGCAACATCGTTTAGCGTGTTATTTATTGACCTTGACGAGTTTAAGGTTATTAATGACAACTATGGTCATGATAGTGGCGACTTTTTGCTAATGCGACTAGCGGAAAAACTCTCCACATGTGCACGCGAAATCACCAACGATCATCCACTGACTATGATTTCTAGGATCGGCGGCGACGAGTTTTTAATGTTGATCCCACATCTTAAAACGACGGAAGATGTAGATGGCTTACTGAAAAAGATCTTCCTAGCAGTTCGCTCTCCTATTCTGATGGAAAATGAAGAACTCGTGGTGGGAGGAAGTATAGGTATCGCTCGTTATCCACAAAATGGTAAAACGGCCGAAGATCTGATCAAGAACGCCGATATTGCAATGTATCGAGCAAAGGCTGATGGTAAAAACACGCACAAAGTGTTTACGCCAAAAATGCTCAAGTCGGTCACGCACCGAGCGAATATCGAGCGCGAACTTCGACGTTCACTCGCTGATTTGCAACAGTTTGAGCTATGGTTCCAGCCTTTGGTTTGCCTAAAGACTGGCCGGATTATGGGCGCGGAATCATTGGTTCGCTGGCGCCACCCCGTCTTGGGCATAATTTCGCCTGCCAACTTTATCCCAATCGCCGAAGAAACGGCGATGATTCTGCCGCTTGGTCAGTGGCTCATAGAGCGTTTATGCTTCCAGATTCAGCAGTGGATGCCTTACTTTGCGCACGACTTTCATGTTTCGATTAACATTTCGTCCAAACAACTTTATCGACAAAACCTAGTGGAAATGTTCGCGTTCTACATGGAGAAATACCATGTTCCCGCACGCACTATCCGCATGGAAATTACAGAAAGCTTGCTACTGCAAGATGAAGATGAGGCGGAACGTACGCTGAAAGAAATCCGCGCAAGTGGCATTGAAGTTTGGCTAGATGATTTTGGTACCGGCTATTCGTCACTGAGTTACCTTCGCCGATTCACGGTGGATGGTATAAAAATCGACCAGTCGTTCGTCCGTGACATCATTACCGACTCCAAAGATCAGCAGCTCGTTCAGGCTATGGTCGCTATGGCCAATAACCTCGATTTATTGGTGGTTGCTGAAGGCATCGAAACCAAAGAGCAAGCCAATACACTGTCTAGAATTGGCTGTGAAATCGGCCAGGGTTATTACTTTGACAAACCGATGCCGGTTGATGACTTTGTTAAGAAGCTAATTAATGAAAGCGAGTCCAACATCATCGAGTTCAAACTGTAAAGTGATAAGACCGAGCCAAGTACTTTACAACATCGGGAGCAAAAGTCGTGGGCAAGGGAATATTGCAGGTGTTTTCCGCTAACAGTAAAACAGGTGTAGGAATCGGCTTAAATCTACAGTTACCGCGTGACAAAATGTCCCACGAACAAGTTACACCTGTTTTCAGAAACTGTAGGAGTCATCAGCCAGTTGGCGGTTAAGGTAGGTGGAACCCCATCACCTTGGGGACAATAGTCGATCCAAATCACAATTTCTAGCAATAGGTAACACTAGAACCATTTATCATAACGATTTATCGCTTTATACCCATCTAGTTGTAAGTATAGAATTATCAATCGTTACAAAAACAACATATAAAGCTAACTTATAGGAAGGTATCCTCCTGTCAGCACGACGTCAATTCTTGTGGAAATACACTTGTATTTCAGGGACAAACTATTGATGCATCAATACTAGCTAACTAGAATTTACCCCTTTTATCTTAATGAATGTTTTAACATGGCGCTCGCAAGCTATTTTACTTGCAGCAACAGTGGAGAAAAAAAGTGTCAACAACGCAAACCGGTGATCAAACCCAGAGCTGGAAGTTTATTCTGGTACTCGCCATTCTCGCGGTGGTGTTTAGTGGTCTATTCGATCATGATGTCTGGACACCAGACGAACCTCGCGTAGCTGCGATTATTCATAGCATGTACCTAACTGGGGACTTTATCATTCCTCAATTTGCTGGCATATCATTCGTTGAAAAGCCCCCTGTTTTCTTCGTCATATCGACGCTTTTGATGCATGCCACGGGTCTCGACGCCATCATGGCAGGTCGTCTAGCGCTTTCCCTACTTTGCCTTGGCTCGTTGGCCGCGACCTATCGCATCGCTTACCTATTCAAAGGTGAGAACTATGCGTGGATGGCACTCGCTGTTCTGGGCACCTTAGAAGGCTTTGTGCTTAACTTCCATTGGCTTCGTGTTGATGCTGCGCTGATGTTTACCACTATTGCTGCAACATGGGCTTTCAGTGAAGCGTACTTGCGCCAAAAGCTCGGCTATTTAGTGGTTGCCGGTGCTTTTACTGGCCTTGCATTCTTAAGCAAAGGCCCGGTTGCTATCGTGCTATGTATCGGATTAGCTTGGGTGCCACTAGTACTTCGCGCACTGCATTTGCGTAAGCAATTTCCGGAACAAGCCGCACCAATGGGTCAATTCATCGCTATGCACCTTATTGGTATTGCAACCATGTGTTTGGTTGCGGCGAGTTGGATATACCCATTCTACAAAAACGCCTCTCCAGAACTTTGGAAAGCGTGGTTCTGGGACAACCAAGTTGGCCGCCTGACCGGTTCGGCAACGAATACATTGGGTCACAACCACGCTGGCAAACCTTTCTACTACGTAAAAGGTATACTTGAATACAGTGCTCCTTGGACGCCACTACTGGTACTTTGGCTCGGTCACTTTATTTACAAGTTGCGTCAACCAAAACAACTTTCTTGGATTGATGGTTTCCTTACTTTCTGGTTTGCTTTGGCGATTTTCGTTTTGTCTTATTCGGTAACAAAGCGCTCAATGTATCTGGCACCGTTAATGCCACTATTTGCATTAATTATTGCCGATGCCGCCATGACATTGGCAGGCAAATGGTTTGACTGGTATCGCCGCGCATGGCTAGCTCTGATGTCATTTTTGCTGATCGCCTTTGCCGTAGTTCCTCTATGGTCTGGCTTACTTCCTGAGCACAAAATTCCACCAGCACTAATGGAATGGTTAAGCACGTGGCACTTAGTCGCTTTGATCCCACTGGCCGCTATCGCTCTGATGGTCGTTGTTGAGCGCAAAGGTTGGCCACAGTGGAGTAAGATGGCAATTATGACGGCACTGTTTTTCTCAAGTGCATTCACGTATTTGTTCCCTGCTATAGACATTGCCAAGGATATGAAGCCAGATCTGGCTACGTTTGTTGAACAGGTGCCAGAAGAAAAGCGCGATCGTATAGCTAGCATTCGTTTCTCAGAAACAATGACGTCGATTTTCTTCCTGTATCACGATTGGTCTGTACCACGAGTCGATAAAGAACGTGCGCAAGCGATCCTTGATGGCGTCGATCCAGAGTACGACTACCTACTTTTAGATAGAAGTAATTCAACGCAGGAAATCATTTCGTTTATGAGCCTCAGAGCGGGTACTGAGTATGAAATTCTCGCTAAGGGTACGCCGCGAAGTGATAAGGTGAATGATGCCGTCTTCTGGCTCGCTGGTAAGTAAAAGCTAAATTCTCCTACCAAGCCCCTTATGTTAAGGGGCTTTTTCATCTCTCGTCAGCGCGACCTTGCAAGTATTATTTCGAGTAAGATCACACAAATACGTGCACACCTTGCAACAGCACACACACCGTTAACAACAGGTTACAAAATTTTTTACTAATACTAGTTGAGTATCAAACAGTTAATGAGGTGAGTCTCAATTCGGATATGCACCACCTATAAGATCCGTCGTTTCATTGCCAGTTCGCATTAGAATCAGTTAGCATAAACCCCTATCATATGCGCCCGGTCGAGAGACTATGCCGCTCAAACCACAACCTGTTGCAATAAAAACCAAACAATTGTCACAATAAGAGGGTAAGATAGCGGCGCAATACAAATAATAAACAACGTCACAGGCTCAATATCATGTTCGAACAAAAACAATTTGAATTGATGAAAAACACACTTCAGGGAAAAGTAAAAAACATTGATGTTATCCCAAGCTGTAGCAAGGAATCACTGCTAGATGCGATTAAAGGCGCTACGTCCGTCAACGATCTTATTGGCATTAATAAAGCGATTTTGCGATTAGTTAGCAAAGCCGCCTAGACAAAGCAGCCCAAGAAGAGCAACCATCGCGTTGCTCTTCTTTGTCATTCCATTAGCAAGCTCCCATTCCCCCGATCAATCTACCAAGCCAAATTCAGTGGTTTTGAGAATCATTTCCACTTGATCTTTCTCAATAAAACGTTAACGTAGTCGCTCTTAACTTTGGGTTTCTGCCCTACTCTCACAAATAGAGAAAGATTTTTTGCAAACCTTCAGGCACACCACTTTTCGCGTTTTGCTATTGCTTACTGCCCTTCTGGTAGTGGCTCTGTGCGCACTGAAAACTAATGTCGCCTATCACAGCAAGTTACAAACTGCTCCAGTCGCATCAACAAGCACGTTGAACTTAGCAGAGTTACTTGATAGTGAGTCTCTAGACAAAATCGTTCACGACTCGGCGTCAGGGACAGAACCGTGCTTTGTTACTAAGAAGCTGCTTACTCAATCTCTTCCTAGCATCGAAAACCTAGCACCTTTTCTGTTTCTTATTGCGCTCATTGCGATAGCTTCTACTCGCCTTTCGCAGCATAAGCACTTCAAACGCTCGGATGAGACGCCAACAAAGTACCGGCTTCATCTGACGCTCTGCACATTTAGGGAATAAAAAAGTATTCACCAAGGTCTATTAATTACTTTTTGGAGAATACTGTGTCGAATACATACACTGAAACTAAATGTGCCCCTGTTAAAGCACCTACTATTTTGCCGTCAATGAGTCGGCTGCTAAGCATTGCTTTGATGCTTGTAATAACGAATGTCGCCGCGCTCTACAGCGTGAACGCTTTTACTCAATCCACAGGTTGGATAACTGATCCTATGCACCCGCCTGTTAAAGTGAGAGCACTATCCACCGGGCATATCGACCCTACCACCCGTCAAATGGAGATGGTAATGGATGTCGAGCTCGAAGGTGATTGGAAAACCTATTGGCGCAGCCCCGGTGAAGGGGGTGTTGCGCCCGAGTTTGACTGGAGCGATTCAACCAACATCGAGCAAGTCGATTGGCACTGGCCAGTACCCGCGTACTATGAGCAGTTGGGTGTGCTCACTTTAGGCTATAAACACGAAGTGAGTTTTCCGCTTATCGTAACGGTTAGTGACCCGACAAAACCGATTGAGCTCAAAGCAAACCTGCGTTTGCCAAGTTGCACCAATATCTGTGTGATTACTGACTATCCGATCGAACTCACCATAGACCCAGACTCACTAAAACTAGACTCCGACGCAGCCTATTTGTTTGGGCAAGGAATGAGCCTTACGCCTAAAACCAGCGAGCAGGTTGAAGTTACTGATAACTACTGGGATCAAGAAGCACAAACTTTAACGCTTAAGCTTGATTCCAAGACTGCTTGGTCAAAACCGTTCGTTCTTGTTGATGGGAAAGATGTGGCAGATGAGTTCTTCTCTCAACCTAAGCTGACTATCGATGGACAATCACTCTACGCCAAATTCGACGTTAGCAACTGGCTAGGCGAAGCCAATATTGCCGATAAACGCATTCAGGTTACCGTGTCAGATGAACTGATTCTGGCCGAAACGTCGACCATCGTGACCACAAGCCTGATGGCAGTACCCAACCAAGGTGGATTGTTGTGGATGCTTGGCTTTGCTCTATTGGGCGGCCTTATTCTAAACATCATGCCATGTGTACTTCCGGTACTAGGGATGAAGCTCAATTCAATTATCTCCGGGGCCAGCCAATCGAGAAGCCAGGTTCGCTTGTCATTTTTAGCATCTTCAGCCGGTATCATCACCTCATTTATTCTGTTGGCAGGCACTCTTAGTGCATTAAAGATGGCTGGCCACATGATTGGCTGGGGGATTCAGTTCCAAAGCAGCGGATTCATTATTCTTATGGCCGTTGTTACCTTGCTGTTTTCCGCCAATCTACTTGGATTGTTCAATATTCAACTGCCAAGTTCGATGAGTACTTGGCTCGCCACAAAAGGTGACCATAGCTACAGCGGGCATTTCATACAAGGCATGTTTGCGACCTTGTTAGCAACGCCCTGCAGCGCACCATTTCTTGGAACGGCCGTCGCTTACGCTCTGGGCGCGAGCTACGGTGAACTGTGGTTAATTTTCGCCTTTTTAGGCATTGGTATGAGCATTCCTTGGCTACTGTTTACCGCTTTTCCTGGACTAGTAAAGGCGTTCCCTAAGCCAGGGGCTTGGATGAATAAGCTTAAGCTGGTGTTTGGATCAATGATGCTACTGACTAGCCTCTGGTTGACCTCATTACTTTCTGCATTTTTTGGTACAGCCGCAACCGCGGTGATTATCGGCGTTATTGTAATAGCCTCGTTCATCCTAGTCGGAAAAGTCTATGGCCGAAAAGCATTCATCTTGATGTCCGGGCTCTCGGTATTGGCATTGGGCGGCAGTTTGATCGTTGGCAGCGTCACTGCAGATAGTTGGTCAACTCCAATTGTCGATAATCTCAACTGGCAACGACTGGATGCCCAATCTATTCCTTCGCTCGTAGCAGAAGGTAAAACGGTATTCGTCGATGTCACCGCAGACTGGTGTATTACCTGTAAAGCCAACAAAATTGGTGTCGTTCTTCAAGACCCAGTATACAGTCACCTGCAACAAGCGAACGTAGTCACTATGCGAGGTGACTGGACCACGCCAAGTGACAGCGTCACAGATTACCTACAACGCTATGGCCGATTTGGGGTACCGTTCAATATTGTCTATGGTCCTAAACACCCAGAGGGAATAGCACTACCTGTCATATTGACATCAGAAAGCGTCACACAAGCGCTGAATGCTGCGAATGGAACACCCAATGACTAAACCTACTGGATGGAAACACACACTCATAAAGTGGAGTAAAGAGCTTGTCAGTATCTTCATCCTGATAACGCTTGTGTCACTAGCCATCGATTGGTATCGAAGCCTGAACATGCCGCAAGGAGATGCTCCTGCTATCCACGCAATGACTTTGGATAGCGTACCGGTCGACATTATCACCCAAAGTCACGAAGAGCCTGTCGTACTCTATTTTTGGGCAACTTGGTGCGGGGCATGCAAACTAGTAAGCCCTACAGTGGATTGGTTTTCCAACCACTATCAAGTGGTATCCGTAGCACTGTCTTCAGGATCCGATGAGCGTGTCCATCGATATATGCAGGCGAAGGACTATGAGTTTCCTGTCATCAACGATTCAAATGGCTTAATAAGTCGCCAGTGGAATATCAGCGTCACACCAACTATTGCTGTCATCTACAAAGGCAAAATTGAAAACATCTCGACAGGCGTGACAACGCCAATGGGATTGTGGCTAAGAATTTTCTCTGCTCAGTAAATCTTAACCTCTAATCGGTCCCCAACCATGTCGCTCAGAAAGCTGCTGAAGCTTTCTGAGCTCTTCGACTGTTTCCTGTTTCAGCCAATCCACCAGCTCTTCTACGATGGGGGACTGGGTACGTTGATGGCAAAAGTATCGCCAACCGCTTGAATGTATTCGAGCGTTCTCAGGACAGACTAAGTACTCTCGCTCAAGTTCAGGCAATGCGAGCAGAAGATCGGTAACTGCGACACCATGGCCCGATAGACAAGCACTAAGTGTAAGATCAAGCGTGAAAAAGGTGGAGTTTCGGGGCACGCTTCTGTCTGTGTGATGGATCTTATTAAGCCAAGATCGCCAATCAAGATGATCCAGGGTTGGATGCAGCCTTGGTAGCGTTAGCAGATGCGCAATATCACGTCTATCCCCTATCAACTGCTGGGTGCACACTGGCGCCATGTATTCCTCGCGCATGAAGAATATCTCAGGGTCATTCTCGTAGTTTGCACTGTTGCGCGTAGTGAATACAAACAGATCATAGTCCCCTTTCCCTAAGCTCTCCTCCTCATCAATCACCGGAATGACGGCGATTTCATAGCTGGGAAAACGTTCATTCAACTGCTGTATTTTTGGTAGCAAAGCACGTGTTGCGAAACTCAGTGCGGCTCGTATAACGATTTTACTAGCGTCCGGTTCCTTCCAAGAGTCTAGCAATGACTGCAATGCCGCATAGTTTCTGCCCAGCACTTCATACAACGCCTGCCCTTTTAACGTGAGTTGTATTGAACGGTGACCACGAATAACCAAAGATGCATTGAGCTCATCCTCAAGCTGCTTAACTTGCCGGCTCACAGCGCTCTGCGTGACGTGCAGTTCTTTCGCCGCCATCGTAAAGCTCATAAGCCTCGCAACAGCTTCAAACACTTTTAGAGCATTATGTGAGTAAGGAATATTCGAATATGGGTTCATAATTAATCACATGATCTGCAGGAATGCCAGCGTGACATAAATGTTAATTGAACGCCATAAGTATGCATCTAAAATATGCATGTCATCACCGGGAATTATTCATGAAGCGCATTCTGTCACTCGCAACACCACTTATCATTTCACAGCTCATTGCTATGGCGCTGGTACTTACTGACGTCTGGATGATGGCACAACTGAGCGTTAGTGACCTTGCTGGCGGTGGTCTTGGCGCATCTGTCTATACCTTTGTTTTCCTTGTTGCAGGCAGCACCGTTGGTTGTGTCGCCAACTTAATTGCTATTGCTTACGGCCAAAGTGTTGCAAGACCTGAACATGGTAAAAAACAAGTGCGACTCGCGGTTAAAGGCGCCGTGATGCTGTCGCTACTTCTAACCATTGTTCTGACTTCAGCGTTTGTTTTTGCCCCAGATTTCCTACGAATGGCCAAGCAGTCTGAAGAAGTGATTGTCGTGGCAATGACCTACCTCGACACGCTCAAGTGAGCCATGTTACCTACTTTGCTGCTCCTTATTCTACGGGGCTTGACCAGCAATTACGGCGACGCTAAATCCGTGATGATCATGTCACTTGCAACCGTCTCCTTGAACGTACCGTTTAGTTACTTCCTTGCATTCAATTTAGGTTGGGGTATTGCCGGACTAGGGCTTGGCACAGCACTAGCCGCCACATTGGTATTGATTGGCTATGGTTACTGGGTATTCAAGCGCCCTACATATTACCGATTTGCTCCTTGGCTTCACTTAGAAGAATACGAATGGCGACTCATGTTGCCACTGCTGTCGATGGGTATTCCAATTGCCATTGCCGCTGCGCTCGAAATGGGGTTGATTTACGGCGGAACCCTTATGGCCGGTTTTATTGGTGTAACCGCACTCGCGCTACATCAGATCTTACTGCAATGTTTAAGCTTTACGTGGAACATCAACTTCGGCTTCTCGCAAGCTGCCGCTATTTTAGTGGGTAAAGAGTTCGGTAATGACAATCTAGATGGCGTTAAAGCGGTCTCAAAGCGCAGTTTTGCCCTCGTTACTATTTTAAGCGCAGTGCTGGCGGTTGTTTTTATTGTATGGCCAGAAGCCATAGCGAACCTTTTCCAGCTTGATGGAGAAGGCGAACACACGCTCACGGATATGCTTTCTTCGTTGATATGGGTCGTGGCACTTTGTTTTGTTGTCGATGCTTGGCAACTACTGGCAATTAACCTTCTACGTGGAATGAAAATTGTGGTTTTGCCGACCATCATGACCGCCATCGGTTACTGGATATTTGGCCTTCCCGCGGCTTGGTTATTGATGTCTCACTATGAGCTTGCTGGGATCTGGGGCGGTATACTGGTCGGCCTTGCTGCGACTGGAGTGCTTTTGCTCGCTCAATTGGTTTATGAGCTCAAGGCGGCTTCTCGACCAAACCTAGTTCACAATAGTGTATATAGTAATACACATTAAACCGTCATCCTCCCGCACGTGAGGATCTTTGTCAGCGAGTATTGCACCCAATTTATGCGAGTCACTCGCCGTGAAAGATCCCCTTTTTCAAGGGGATGACGATATGTTAGATGACAACACGTTTATTATGTAAACGTTCTTAACTCACTAATCTGTTTAAGCTTCAGAATCTGCTACTTTGCGGTGACCTTCTTGAAGGTGAACAAAGTCGACAAGATCATCGCCAGACACTTGATAAGCTTGGCCAAAGCCTTTAACAAACAGACCATGCTCCGCTTTCAAATTGAATAAAACGAAGTCTTCGAGCTGACTTAATCCATCAATGATTTCGCCAAAGCGTTCTTTCATTTGGCTAACAACTAACTTCCATTGTTCTGTATCACGCGCCACAACTGAGGCAACGGCATCAAAGGTCAGACGCTTTCTTGCAAACAGCTGCTTACTCTCCGTTTCATCTTCAATCATCATTAAAGATACATTCGGGTTTTGCTCTAAGTTACGCGCATGACGTGCGATTTGAGAAATCAAAACAAAATAGCCATCTTGATTTTGTACAAACGGTGCGTAGCTGACATTTGGGCGACCTTCTTGGTCAACCGTGGCTAGTTGTATGGTTTTACGCTCTTGACGAAATTCTTTAATTTCCGGGCCTAGACGTCCTTGTAGGCGCTCTTGCTTAACTTGTTGATCCATGTTGAAACCTCACTTTCTCTAATAATTATTATGTTTTAAATCGATTGCTTAACCTGGCCACTCACTAGCCACGCAATTTTTGTTGCAGTGCCTTAAAGTTGTCTACCTGTTCTGGTAATAGTACGCGCTTTTTATCTCTACCTAGGTAAATCTTGAATACGTTGTTTCCTGCTTCATCAAAGAAACCAAAATAGTAGCTCTCATTACCCATGAAAGGTTTACTAACCAAAGCTACTGTTTTAATCAGATCTAGCTTCAAGTGGCCATGTAGCTCGCCCTCTTTACCCATCAGGTTGTAGTAGCCACGCGCTACTTTGCCCTTCGGGAATGGAGCTTTAACTTCAAAGATAGAGCCAAACGAATGCACAATCGTAGTCACTGGTCCCCACGTAGTAATTGATTCTAGAATGTCTTGTGCAACATTCCCGTTTTCGAATGCCACCATTTCTTCAGGCATTGCACAAACTACATCACGCTCACTCACTCCCAGTTGTTCTGCGATAGCAGCTGGCAATAGTGATGGTTCAGTTTCCAAGATATTTGCAACATTTTGCTTCAATTCAGTTGTCATTGTATTTCCTATGCAGCGTTTGTTTTTGCTTTGTGATGTTTTTGAGCCTGCATGGCATGTGGACGACCCATACCTTTTGGCATCTGTGGTTTATCTTTAATCATTGTGTTGATTGCAGCGATAGCACCTTGTGCCAAGGTTACAGACCAAAAAGAGCCAGCAACGGTAAGAACAAGGTAGTCCTCATGCAATTCAACGAGCCCATTTTGTTCCCAAATTTCAAACAGAGGCGTGAGTAGATCAAAGGTATTCTCACCTTCAAAGTTCACCAACATGCTTCTGCGCACAACGCCGCTATCGAAACCGGCTTTAAGGCTTGCCAACACTGGCTCATAGCGACTTTGCTTGCTCATCATTGCTACGGTTGTTTTACCTGAACGCATCGCGTCCATATAAGCTTCTAGCGTTCGATGGTGCATCATTCCATAGCCGCCTATGTTGCCACCTGCTCCTGCCCCTAAAGGCAATACTTCGGCAAATGTTTTTGCAACGCTGTTATATTGACTGCGCTCTCGATTATCTCTTGCCCAGTGATTCACGCTTAACTGCTTCACGAAATGCTTATTCATGAAGTCGACGCCAAGGTTGTACATAGCGGCCTTTTCAGCGGATGTTGCTGGTGCTTCAGAGCGCCCTTTTTCAACTAATCCAATCATTGGCGCCGATCCACCCACCACCAATTGGTATAAGTCGACACCGTGAGCGCCTGTTTCCATGTAATCCTTGAGATCTTGTTTAAATACTTCAAGTGTTTGATAAGGAAGTCCATAGAGCAGATCTATAATGATTGGCGCCTCATCGCGTACCGCTAGTTGAGAGAGTCGCTCCATAACGACTTCTCGATCATCAAGACGTTTAGCACTTCTTCTCACTTTAGTATCAAAGCTCTGAACACCAAACGAAAAGCGATTGAAGCCACCTTCAAGTGCGTTATCAAACATCTCTTCACTGAAACGGTTGGTGCGCCCTTCAAGGGTAATTTCGCAGTCAGTCGCTAGAGGGAAAGAGGCATGAATAGCTTTCCCTAGCTTACGCACCTGCTCGGGAGATAAGTCTGTTGGCGTACCCCCGCCAATATAGACAGCATGAAATAATCCACTTTGGGTCCACTCTAGCTTTGATTTGATTTCAATCTCTTTCATAAGAGCTTCGAAATAGTCATCGACCAATCGACGACTTGAAGCATTCTGGAAAAAGTTACAAAAAGTGCAACGAACACGACAAAATGGAATATGAATGTACAAGCAACGTTTTTTACTGCGAGAGGTTGTCTGAGCGGTTAAGTCTTTAAACAAGCCTTCGTATCGTTCCGATTGGATTGGTACGGCCATACCACCCGCATGGGGTGAGGTCTTCTTTCCGAATGCAAATCGCAATGGATCTGGGGTATTTACCCCTAAATGTGACTCATCGAGTTGACTTAAATCAATTTTCATAACTGCTCACGATAACTATCAACGCCCTGTTGTATAAGGCTTAATCTAAAACGAGAAAGATCATAATAGCCCCATAGTGATTATGCAAATGATAATTGATATTATTTTCACTAACATGCATAATCCAATAAAACTCAGGGCAACAACATACTTGTACGCCCAGAAAACCCATTTATGGAAAGCACTGGTTTGCTTAGGATCCCGACAATGAAACACGCTCTTAAAAACGTACTTTTAGCTGGCGCCGCTTTTTCTTTAGCTTGTGGTCAAGCTTTTGCCGCCAGTAATGAAAAAATCGTCAGCGCTGGCGCTTCAGTCACCGAACTTATCTATGCACTTGATGCAGAGAGTCAACTCGTAGGCGTCGATGTCACTAGTATTACTCCTAAAGACTCTTCACTCCCTAAAGTTGGTTACCACAGAGCGTTATCATCAGAAGGCCTTTTAGCACTGCAGCCGACTATGATTATTGGGTCAGATGAAATGGGGCCAAAGACAACATTAGATCAGTTGCAGCGGATTGGTGTCGATATCAAGGTGGTGAATAACGATCCTACAATCATTGGTCTAAACAAACGCATTGACCAAATCGCCGCGCTAACCCACACAAAAAACAGAGCACCCGCCCTAAAATCACAAGTTGCCACAATAGTTAAGGATTTAGAGACGAATCAGAACGTAGAGCATAAAACAAAGAAAGTCTTATTCTTGCTAATACATGAAGGCCGTCCAGCAAACGTTGCTGGTAGTGACACGACGCCAGATGCCATCATTACTCTGGCAGGGGGTTAAAACCCAGCCGCCGCATCGCTAACGTCATACAAACCAATCTCAAATGAAGCCATTATTGAGATGCAGCCAGATGTGGTGCTTGTGAGCGGACGCAGTTACGCGAAGCTCGGCGGTAGTGCTGCGATTATTGATGCCTTACCAATGTTGTCAGCAACGCCTGCTGGGCAAAATAATGCCATTTTAACCATTGACGGCCATGCTTTGGTAGGTGGTCTTGGTCTAAAGAGCCTAGAAGAGGCAAAACGCATTAACGCGCTCCTTTACCCATAGTTAGCTTGTTGGGGGTAATAGTGCAAAGTACGCTTATACCTCCTCCAACTTATTGCATCTTAACACCCTGCTTTCTTTAAGATTTTTATGCTAAGAAACTTCTCTAACACTCTCGTATTTTCAGCCTTTGCGATATTGCTGGTGCTGTCTTCCGTGTATTCCATTACCGTCGGCCCCATGAACATCTCTTTCTGGCAGAGTATTCAATCGCTGACGATGGCGACTAATGATTTGGCGCCGCATATCAACTTAGTCATCCACGATATTCGTCTTCCTCGAACACTACTTTGCATGTTGGTCGGTGCCATTCTCGCGGTTTGCGGCGCTGTCATGCAGGGGCTATTTCGTAATCCATTGGCCGAACCAGGCATCATTGGCGTGTCCGCGGGTGCCTCACTTGGTGGTGCATTGGCGATTGTTGGTTTTGCTGCGTTAGGTATCGAATTCCCTGAGTTTATGGCGCTAATGGTTGTGCCTGTATTCGCCTTTTTTGGTGGAGCACTGACCACGATTTTGGTGTATCGATTAGGCACAAGTAAATTTGGCACGTCTGTCACCATAATGCTGCTAGCTGGTGTCGCGATAAGTGCTTTGTCGGGCGCGGCTATTGGCTATCTAAATTTCATTGCTGACGATCAAATGCTTCGCGATCTGTCACTTTGGTCTATGGGTTCATTAGCAGGAGCCAGTTGGGGCAAAATTTCCTTATCAGCCATAACATTACTCATTCTATTTTGGTTCTTTTACAAAAAAGCGATGGCACTAAACGCCTTATTACTTGGTGAGTCTGAAGCGAAGCACCTCGGTATTCCGGTTCAACGCCTAAAAAGACAGTTAATTTTACTCACCGCCGTTGGTGTGGGTGTTACGGTCAGCGTGTCAGGATTGATCGGCTTCATTGGTTTGGTTATCCCCCACTTAGGCCGCATGCTAGCAGGTCCAGACCACCGTACCTTGCTACCTTTGTCCGCGCTACTTGGCGCTCTGCTCATGACCGCAGCAGATATGGTCGCTCGTGTCGCAGTTGCGCCCGCAGAGCTGCCTGTAGGCATCGTTACGGCAATTGTCGGTGCACCATTCTTCTTATACCTGCTATTTCAGCAAAAAGGGAAATTTGTATGAGTCTTGAAAGCCATCTTGTTGAAGACAGTCTCCTTGAAAGCAGTCACCCTGGAAAAAATCCCGTTAAAAACCGTCTCAATGACATCGCTATCTCAGCGCGTGGTCTTAAGATGCGATTTGGGAATAGAGTGATATTGGATGATGTCGATATTGACCTTTACTCTGGGCAAGTCACCACATTGCTTGGCCCTAATGGAGCAGGTAAAAGCACCCTACTTAAACTTCTATGTGGAGAAACACCTTCAAGTTTTGACATTCGCTACTTCGGTAAACCAAGAACCCAATGGCCAGCACAGCGGCTCTCAAAGCACCTGGCACTATTGCCACAACACAGTACTTTGTCGTTTCCATTTCTGGCATCTGAAGTTGTTGAGCTTGGCGCTATTCCATTGGAGATCTGCAACCACGCAACACAATCACTCGCTAAGCGCTATATGGGTACAGCAGACGTAGAGCATTTAGCAAAGCGCCTTTACCCTTCGCTCTCTGGAGGAGAAAAGCAACGTGTGCACCTCGCTAGAGTATTGACACAGTTACATCAATCAGGTGATCAAAAGATACTTATGTTAGACGAGCCTACTTCAGCATTAGATCTCGCTCATCAACACAACACCTTGGCAATCGCCAGAGAGCTAGCCGATACGCAAAATGCAGCTCTAGTGGTTGTACTTCATGATCTTAACCTCGCGTCTCAATATTCAGATAGATTGATCGTCCTAGATAATGGAAAGATCGTCGCGGATGATGCCCCTTGGCAAGCGCTCACCAGTGACTTGATTGAAGAGGTATATGGCTACCACTCTATGGTGACCAAACATCCGAAACATAACTTTCCGCTAGTCTTACCTCAATAGACCTCTAACTCAATAAGCTTCAGATACAAAAAAACCGCTCTATCTTGAGCGGTTTTCATCTTACTGTTTTGCCAGCTATGGCTAGGAGTCGATGACTACTTAGTCAATTGGATCAATGAACGGCCGATAAGCCATTCTAGTTCCTTGTCACTACCTTCACCGTACTGCGTCTCAACCAGCTTATAAAGGCGGTCAATCCCCTTAGAGGCAAACTCGTGTGAGTTTTCTGAAGTGACAATGTGGTGGAACAGAAGTTTAAGAATAGCTAAAAACTCATGATTCTTAAGAGAATTAATCCAACTTACTGTGAATCCATCAATGCCTTTTTCAAACTCCAGATGTTCAACGAACATTTTGAAGATACGTCCATCTAGTGCGGCGGTAAAATCCGTCTTCTTTGGAAAATGGTGACTAATTCCGGTTCTTGATATACCTGTCTGCTGGCTTAATGTGGTATACGACATTTTGTCATAACCAAGACGAATGATCTGATCAACGACCGCTTCCATGATTTTCTGGATCGTAATCTCAGTATCTTCTTTACTACGCTTTGGCATTTCTTAAGCTTCTCTAATCGTTATCTGCGTACGCTGTATGCTATACCATAATTAAAGCAGTGCTCGCTGTAATTTTCTATCCATTTATGTATCAATTTGCTCAAACACAGATTACGGCAACCTGAAAGCAAACCATACACGAGACACATAGTTGGTACAGATACCATTTAAAATAATATAAAAATCAAGTTATTGATTAGTAACTTATAAAGTCTACCATTTCGCACTAAGGCTTGTACTAATCTGTACTATATCATTAGTACAAGAGTCTCATTTTTGAGAACTTAATCACAAACAAACAACACCACTTGCATATCCAAAAGCTATTGATAAACAAATAGATATTTACAATTTATATTATACCAAAGCCTAATATTCAAAAAATGATGCTTAAGCTCGTGCATCATTTACTAACACTTAGCCTAGAAGCAGTGAATTTATTGCTGGATACCTAATTTCTACAGTTATAGAATAACCACAGATTTTATGAGAGGTATCGTTATGTCAAACACCTATGAAGAACCAACCGTATGTGACGCTTGTGGCGTTGCTGGAGAAATGGGATTCATCATCAAGGAAGGCGATGACGTCGCAGAAGTACAATTATTCGGCGAATCGCAAGTTCAGCTACAAGCAGAAATTCAAAAATACATCGATTTGGCAAAGACTGTGTCAGAGAACGTTGAATTTGAAATTTCTGAGCTTGGTGAAGAGAGCAAAGAGCTTACAGCTCGTTTCAAGTTTGAAGTGAGTGCAGAGAAGCTGATTTTTGAACTAAAAACGCGCTCTCTAGCGCGCTAATACCGCAATTAGCTGGTGCCCAAAAAAGCACAAGTTTACTAAAGCGAGCATTATTGCTCGCTTTTTAATGCCTTCCACTTGAGCTGTCCATTCATCTCAAAATCTTGCTCAGCCACACATTGAAGAACCACTCCTTCAACATTGATTACCGCCCCTAATGAGTAAGCCTTATCATTGTAATAACAAACCCGTTTACCTAACTTAGAATCTGACAGTAGTACCGCAGCACCGACATCCGAACCAGGCGTGGTAATGACTTTCGCCGATACTGTCGACGCCACCAGCGCGCCAACAATGGCGAGCATCACAACGCGTGTGGATTTCCATTGTGAAATTGTTTTTTCCATTGCAAACTACCTAACGTTTCCAAACTGACCATGTTCTAGACAGACTATATTTCGAAAATATTCTGTTGCCAATTATAGCGAACCCAAACTGTATGCTTCGATCCACCATTGCCCTTTTGTCTCTAGTGTTGCTAGCCTCAAACTCAAGTGCCATTGAGCTTGATTACTACAAAATTCTCAACCATCTAGACAACTACGGCAATTTGGATCTACGCAATAAACCTTATACCAGCCTTCCCAATGGATTAGTGGTCAAAGGCAATCTGAATATCGCCAAAACACCGATAAAAATGATGCCGCAAAATCTCGAGATCAAAGGTAGCCTAGATGCTTCAGATAGTTTAGTGGAATTCATGCCAAGAGGAACCAAAATCACAGGTTACGCCAACTTTTTAGGCAGCCAACTCAAAGCTTGGCCGCAAGGTGTTGTTCCTGGTGGGTACATCAACCTGGGTGATACACCCATTGAAAAACTGCCTAACGGTATGCTGGTCAACGGAGACCTAAGTTTAGTTCGAACGCCTATTTCCGAACTTCCCGAAGGCATTGTTATCGAAGGCAACCTATATATTGGTGGCTCAAAGATCACTCAATTCCCCAAAACCATGACCGTCAATGGCAACATCTTTCTTGGCGGTAATGTGATTACACAGTGGCCGGACAATCTAACACTTGGTGGTGCGGTCGCACGCTAAGTTCAGATATCATGTTTAAACAGAGTCATGCTTAAACAGTAAACCGGAACAGTTGAAAAATCTGTTCCGGTTTTATTTTATCTGCATTCTGTAATCTGTTGTCATCAACAGTAAACAGAGATACAAACATGGCTTTTTTCAACTACGTTGCAAACTACTTTCAATCAACCTATAAATACGAAACCAATGACACACTACTAGCCAAGCTGTTCTACTTGTCTCCAGCTGAGCGCGCCGCACGTCTCAATGAACTCTTTGATACCGACGCCTTTTGGGGACTAGAGTTAGGTATAGATAGCGATAAACAAGACAAATAACCGGAACATTTGTTAGCGGGCTGGCATGATTAACAAACGTAAACTTGAGCTCTACGAAAACCTATTTAGACATCTAGGGCCTGGCGCTCACACTATCACCGTCTCTGCGATTGGGGAGACAATGAACTGCAGCGAGCGACATGCTCGAACACTACTCAAGCAGATGTCGGAGCGCGGCTGGCTTTGCTGGAAGCCAGCTCGAGGCCGAGGCTTGAAAGGTAGTCTTACCTGCCTGCTTGAGCCACTTCAAGCCTGCTATAACGAAGTCGATATCGCAACTGAACAAGGCAAGTACGATGTTGCTCATAAGCTCATCGGCTTCAACGATCGTAATGTTGCTAGTGCGCTGAAGCAGTATCTCACTCACGCAACCATCGAAAGCGAGAATACGGTGCATGCGCCATTTCATCGCAAGCTCAGCTGGTTACATCCTCACTATGCGATGGAGAGAACCGAGCGGCATTTAATCCATGAAGTATTTCAAACCTTGGTGACCTCAAGTGAGAAAAAATTTACTGGTGAGTTAGCACACAGTTGGAACCATTGCCAATACTATCGCAGTTGGACATTTTACCTGCGTACTGGCGTTGTTTTTCATGATCAAACGCCACTCAGCGCGTTCGACGTGGTCGACGTGGTCGAAAGCCTTCAAGCTCTGGCAACCTCTCCCTATTGGAGTCGTCTGTATGATCACATCGACTCTTCAGTGCAAACTCCCCCTATCAAATAACCATTGAGCTAACAGAGCCTGACCCTCACTTTCTTGCTCTCCTATGCCGCTCAGAAGCCGCTATTTTGCCCAAAAGTATGGTGCACCGAGCCGAAAGCGTATACAAACTCATTGGCTCCGGTGCATTTTCGGTCACTGTGAATTCAGAAAAATTGCTGCGTCTTACTCGGCACAGTCAATACTCTGGTAGCAATGCGCTGGTAGAACATATAGAGCTTTGGATTCATGAGGAATGGGCGAAAGATAAAAAATGTGCAGAAAACTTTTTCTTTCTTAACGACGAGGAGGAAACCTATAAAGTCGCCACCGCCGATATTGGTTACTTCTTTTTATTGCTCAACCACACAGAGCTTCAAAATACCAACTTCAAACATCAGTTAGAGTCACTGTTCTCTGAAGAGCAGTCCTCAGCACTGTGCTCGTCTCTGCCAATCGAATTTAGCTATGAAAACAACAACGAAAATCGTACCTTCGCCAAAAAACTTAAAGAAGGTCTAACGCTTGGCGGCTCGCAAGGGCACGGAACGCAAGTTATCTACGGGCATCCTAAGACTAACCAAGCACTCTCTATTGGTGGCATCCGATTAGAAGGAGACCGAGCTACCAGTCTGTTTGCCTTCTTCAAGCTCTACCCATACTGGCACAGCAATCTTAATTGGAAACAGCAAGATAAGTTGAGTAAGGCGCTAAGCACAGTAAGGCATGCGCACAACTCGACAGAAAGAGAGCGGCTCTTAGATGAACTACTGGTATGGCTATATCAAGACAACGTACTTGCAATCATCAAATCCGAAGACTTAACCCTAACCATCCCCTCTCGGATTCGCGGTGTGGAAATCAATTCCATCGGTTGGTGTAACTTTTCAAGGCTGTGGATCCAGCAAAAACCGAGCTCCACTGGCGCTTAACACCTAGTATCGTGCTCATTAAAAGTAGTGCGAAATCGCAAGGTAGCGTGTACGAATATGCTCGATTAGCAATCTCACTTTATTTGGAGGCTGACGGGTAAATGGATAGACAGCGTAAATACCCAGCCTCTTGCCCACTTGATCCGGGAAAATATCCACCAGCTGGCCATTGCGTATATCGTGATATACCAAACATCTTGGTACATAAGCGATACCATGTCCTCCCAGAGCAGCCTTGCGAAGTGCAGTCGCATTATCGGTAGAGAAAGAGCCTGACACGCGTACGATATAGTTGCCTTTGCTTCCTTTGAACTCCCACTCCGACGCCCCCGTCGTCTGATAGGCGTATTGTAAACAGTTATGCTCAGTCAGATCCTCAGGCTCTAGTGGCTTGCGGTTTTTCGCAATATAAGATGGAGATGCGCACACCACCCACTGGGAGTCCAGAATATGGCGCGCAATCAGACTTGAGTCTTCCAAATAGCCGGTACGGATGACTAAGTCATATCCGCCATCAACAAGATCGACAAAGCGGTTGTCCAATGACATATCGACCGAAAGACCCGGATGCATATTGCAAAACTCAGCCACAGCATCGGCCAAAATGAGGTCTCCCGAGATGGTTGGTACCGACATTTTGATGTGACCACTGACGTTTTCACCAAATCCCGACACCGATTCCATTGCTTCTTGGGTGGCTTGCTTCACATTTTTAGCGCCGTGGACTAGCGCCTTACCTGCTTCAGTTAGCGTTAATTTGCGCGTTGTTCGATATAATAATTGAACCCCTAACTCTTCCTCAAGCCTTGCAATTCGTTTGCTAACTACTGAATTTGTAAGGTTATTTTGCTCAGCAACACGACTGAACGCCCCAGTTTCTACTACCTGATAAAACAGGATCAAATCGTCTGCACGCATACTTTTATGTCATTTTTGGAAATAATCATTTTCATTATTTCTCTATATCACCAAAAAAGAAAGGGATAAATTTACCCCACCTTAACAACCCTATTACAAAAATAATAAGCACGACGCGGCTGACTCACTCAACACCAACAGTCAGCCAAGACAAAAGGAAGTCGCTAATGTCTGAAACTTTACTTGCCCTTGTTGCCTTTTCTCCCATTTTGGTTGCAGCCATACTTCTGGTGGGATTGAATTGGCCAGCCAAAAAAGCCATGCCTGTTGCGTTTGGCCTAACCGTAGTCATCGCCCTATTCACTTGGGACATGTCCGTTACCCGTGTTTTAGCGTCCATTTTCCAAGGATTCGGCATCACCGTTGCCATACTTTGGATTGTGTTTGGCGCCATCTTCTTGCTCAACACACTGAAACACACTGGCGCTATTACAACGATTCGTAATGGCTTTACCGATATTTCACCTGACCGCCGCGTTCAAGCCATCATCATCGCTTGGTGTTTCGGGTCTTTCATCGAAGGCGCATCCGGCTTTGGCACGCCTGCAGCGATAGCAGCACCTCTGCTAGTTGCGATTGGCTTTCCTGCCCTAGCCGCGGTTTTGATGGGTATGATGATTCAATCAACCCCGGTCTCTTTTGGCGCGGTTGGCACTCCAATCATCGTTGGTGTAAACAAGGGTTTAGATACGCATAACATCAGCGAATCATTGGTTTCCCAAGGTGCGTCGTGGGATCTCTACCTACAGCAAATCACCGCTAACGTTGCCATTATTCATGCCTGTGTGGGTACGCTGATGCCGGTACTTATGGCGATGATGCTGACTCGCTTTTTTGGTAAAAACCGCAGTTGGACTGAAGGTCTAGATATCCTTCCTTTCGCACTCTTTGCTGGTGTTGCATTTACCGTTCCCTACGCACTAACAGGCGTGCTACTGGGTCCTGAGTTCCCTTCACTGATTGGTGGTCTGGTTGGCCTTGCGATCGTCGTCAGCGCAGCCAAACGTGGTTTTCTCGTTCCCAAATCAAAGTGGGACTTTGAAAGCGAAAATAAGTGGCCAGCAGAATGGCTTGGCTCGCTAAAAATGGATCTTAAGCAAAATGCCGGCAAACCGATGTCAATGACAGTGGCATGGCTACCCTATGTTTTACTGGCCGTTATCCTTGTCGCAAGCCGAGTAAGCAGCGAGTTCAAGGGTTTCCTAACCAGTGTAAGCCTGTCATTCGGTAATATTCTTGGAGAGACGGGTATTAGTACGGCCATTCAGCCCCTTTATCTGCCAGGAGGGATTTTAGTCTTCGTTGCTATCCTTGCGGTCATCATTCAATCGCGCTCTGCAAAACCATTAGTCGAAGCGTTTGGTGAATCGAGTAAGACACTGATTGGTGCAGGCTTTGTTCTCGTGTTCACCATTCCTATGGTTCGTATCTTTATTAACTCCGGTGTTAACGGCGCTGATCTCGCAAGCATGCCAGTAACCACAGCGAATTTTGCTTCCGCTCTAGTTGGTGAAGCCTTCCCAGCCTTGAGTGCGACCATTGGCGCGCTCGGTGCCTTTATCGCAGGCTCTAACACTGTCTCGAACATGATGTTTAGTCAGTTCCAATTTGAAGTGGCTCAGACACTGACTATTTCAACGACCGCTGTGATTGCCTTACAAGCCGTTGGCGCTGCTGCGGGTAACATGATTGCTATTCACAACGTCGTCGCAGCCTCTGCCACGGTGGGACTACTCGGCCGTGAAGGTCTGACGTTGCGAAAAACCATTATCCCTACGTTCTACTACCTAGTTGTCACTGGCCTTATCGGACTGGCAATGGTGTACGGTTTTCATGTGACCGATGCACTCATAAACTGATTTAGGTTTTAGTCAAAGGCGCACTTGCCGACTATCGGCAAAGTTGTGAAACACTTCAAGAAGGTAAGTGCGCTTATTTTTCATAACCTTACAACTAGTCTATATAAAAATATGAACCCATAAAAATGGGTCTAGTGCTGGAGCAATACAATGCGAATCTATCCCTCAAAACCGAGCAAGGTCTACTTCTATGCCACCTGCCTAGTAGACGTATTTGACCCCAAAGCAGGCTTAGATGCCATGACCCTTTTAGAGCAACAAGGCATTGAAGTTGAGTTCGTCGAAAAACAGACCTGTTGCGGACAACCTGCCTATACATCGGGCTATGAATCAGAAGCTAAACAGGTTGCAAAAAGCCAGATGGATCTGTTTCCTGAAGAGTATCCGATTATTGTTCTGTCTGGTTCGTGTGGTGGCATGATGCATCACCATTATCGCCGCCTATTTAAGGGGGATAACAATCAAGCTCAAGTCGATAAGTTCTGCGACAGAGTGTTTGAACTTACCGAGTTTCTCGTTAATGTCTGTCGCGTCAAACTTGACGACAAAGGCCAACCAACAAGCGTTGTTATACACACCTCCTGCGCGGCAAGACGTGAAATGAACGTCCACGTCACGGCGACCGAACTACTGAGTCAGCTCTCCAATGTCGAGCTTCGTATGCAAGACTATGAAAGCGAGTGTTGTGGCTTTGGTGGTAGTTTCTCTGTACGCCACCCGAATATCTCCGAAGCGATGGTGAAAGACAAAACTCACCATATCGAAGCGACCCAATCCGATACGCTGGTGAGTGCTGACTGGGGATGCCTTCTCAACATCAATGGCGCGTTTGAATATCAAGGAAAGCCCATCAAAGGGCGTCATCTAGCCTCATTTCTTCTTGAGCGAACACAGGAGAATGCACAATGAGCCAAACTCCTGAACAGTTCCACCAGCTAGCCAAAAATGCCTTAGGTGATAAACAGCTCAGAGCAAACTTTCGTGGTGCGATGGATTATCTGCGTGATAAGCGTAAAACAGCATTTAGTGACGAAAAGGAAGAGAAGCAGATAAGAGATCTTGCCGAATCCATCCGCCAACGCTGCCTAAGCAAGTTACCAGAACTTCTCGAACAGTTGGAATTCAATTGCTACAAAAATGGCATTCAAGTTCATTGGGCAGAAAACCCAGAACAAGCGAATGCCATCATTGCCGCTATTGCTGATGAGCACGATGCCAAACAAATCATCAAAGGCAAATCCATGGTGAGCGAAGAGATCGAGATGAACCATGAGATGGCGAAACTCGGTATTGAATGCTTAGAAAGTGATATGGGCGAATACATCGTTCAACTCGATGGCGACAAGCCCTCTCACATAATCATGCCAGCGATTCACAAAAATAAGCAGGAAGTAAGTGACACCTTTGAGCAACATCTCGATGGCTTCAAACCTACCACAGATGTAGATAGCCTGATTCAAACCGGCCGCACCCGTCTGAGACAAAAATTCTTCGAAGCCGATATTGGTTTATCCGGTGTCAACCTTGCCGTTGCAGAAACCGGCACGCTGTGTCTAGTTGAAAACGAGGGCAACGGCCGCATGTCGACAACGGTACCAAACGTGCACATTGCCATCACCGGTATCGAGAAAGTCGTTGAGTTTTTGTCTGATGTACCACCGCTTTACAGCGCGTTAACTCGCTCTGCGACTGGGCAAGCCATCACCACTTACTTCAACATGATCACCTCTCCTCGCAAAAACGGTGAGAAAGACGGCCCGCAAGAAGTGCATCTAATTTTGCTCGACAACGGACGTAGTCAAGCGTACCACGATGAAGAGCTTCGCAAGACTCTACAATGTATTCGCTGCGGCGCATGTATGAACCACTGCCCTGTCTACACCAAAATTGGCGGTCATGCTTATGGCACAGTTTACCCTGGCCCTATTGGCAAAATTATCTCGCCTCATTTACTGGGTATAGATAAAACCAAAGACCTTGTTACCGCTTCTAGCCTCTGCGGTGCATGTGGCGAGGTTTGCCCAGTACGAATTCCGATACCGGACATGCTGCTTCGCCTACGTAAAGAAGCCAAAAACAAAGCGGAAAAAGAAACACTAGCACTGAAAGGGCAAAACGCCGCCAGCAGTGGTCTTGAAACCGCGGCAATGAAAGGGTTCGCGCTCGCAGCAAGTAATCCAAACTTGTATCACACAGGCACTTACATGGCGACCAAGCTGCAAAATCTTATCCCGGATAAACTCGGCGCTTGGACACAATGTCGTACCAGCCCAAAACCGGCTAAGAAAACCTTACACCAGATCATGGCTGAACGCAGCAAAGCCAAAAGCGATAAGCAGTAGCGAGGAAACCAAGATGGACACTAGACTTGCCAAAGACACTATTCTTGGCCGACTCAAACAAGCTAAACGCACCCCAAAGTCAGCGGAAGAATTAGCGTTTTATCCTTGGGGTAGTCATCCAGATATCACTATTGATGACAAAGCGAAGCGCTTTGTCGACATGATGAGCGCCAATCATGCAGATGTTCGCACAATACAGCGCTCTGAACTTACCCAAGCCCTACGTGATGTGATGAACAGTTACGGCTTCAATCGCGTTGCCATAGGGACAGCAGGAGAATTCATCCGCGATTTCGAAGCTGCCGCTCAAGATAAACAAGTGACGTCATTCAACCAGAAAATCGAAGCCTGGAAAGCCGAGCTTTTTAGCGATATTGATGTCGGCATCACCCACACGCTAGGCGGTATTGCAGACACAGGCGCACTGGTACTGTGGCCAAACGAGCACGAGCCGCGTACCTTATCTCTAGTGCCACCAAGTCACATAGCAGTCGTCAAAAAGTCAGCGCTTTACGGACACTTTCTGCAAGTGATGCAAGAGAACAATTGGGATCATTACATGCCGACCAATGCGCTTTTAATCTCTGGCCCCTCGAAAACCGCGGACATTCAACAAACGCTCGCCTACGGCGCCCATGACCCGAGTCAGTTGATCGTACTGTTATTGGAAGACGAATAAGAACTTATAAAGGACACCAAGATGAGTCACAAACGCGATTATGAATTGCTCAAACAGCAACTCGCCTCCAGAATCGACTCCCAGCGCATCATCACCGGTGAAGCAGAGCGCCTAGCTTATGGTACCGATGCGAGCTTCTATCGACTGATCCCACAGATCGTGCTGCGCCTTAAAGATCTCGATGAGGTGATATTTACTATCCAGTGTTGCCGTGAACACGGTATTCCATTTACCTTTCGTGCCGCTGGCACCAGTTTGTCAGGCCAAGCGGTGTCTGACTCTGTCCTTATCGCTCTCACTGACGACTGGCGCGAACATACTATCTTTGAGCAAGGCGCCAAAATCCGCCTTCAACCCGGTGTTATCGGCGCCGACGCCAATAAATACCTACTCCCATTCCAACGTAAAATCGGCCCAGACCCTGCGTCTATCAACACCTGTAAAATTGGCGGTATTGCTGCCAACAACGCGAGCGGCATGTGTTGCGGCACCGCACAAAACTCGTATAAAACCGTCGACAGCATGAAGATAGTGCTGAGTGATGGCACCTTGGTAGATACCGGAGACAAGGCAAGTATCGAGCGCTTTAAAGCGGACAAACCTGAGTTTATTGAAGGGCTCAAACACCTTGCAGAGACAACCAAAGCCAACAGCGAGCTCGCCGAGAAAATTGCTCATAAATACCGCTTAAAAAATACCACTGGCTACGCACTGAATGCGCTCGTTGATTACAGCGACCCTATCGAAGTTCTAGAGCATTTGATGATTGGCTCCGAGGGAACCCTAGGTTTTATCGCTGATATTACCTATAACACGGTCGAGGAACACAAATACAAAGCCTCTACTTTGCTGGTGTTTTCCGATATTGAAACAGCAAGTAAGGCAGTAACGACGATAGCAACAACGCCAGTTGCCGCAGTAGAGATGATGGATGGACGCGCTCTACGCTCAGTGGCAGATAAACCAGGCATGCCCGAGTTCATTCAGCAACTCGACCTAGAAGCGACCGCACTCTTGGTGGAAGTTCATGCGTCTTGCCAGCATACATTAGATAGCCACACCGACGCGGTAATGACAGCGCTGAGCGAATATACTATCGTCGAGTCTGTACCATTCACACTTGATCCAGCAACTGTTGCCACGCTTTGGGGCATTCGCAAAGGCATGTTCCCAGCGGTTGGCGCTGTGCGAGAAGTCGGCACCACCGTCATCATTGAGGACGTTGCTTTCCCAGTAGAAAACCTCGCGGCCGGCGTGCGTGACTTGCAGCAACTCTTCGACAAATACCACTACGACGAAGCCATCATTTTTGGCCATGCACTAGAGGGCAATCTGCACTTTGTGTTTACCCAAGGATTTGATAGCCAGGAAGAGATCAACCGCTACGGCGGTTTTATGGATGATGTGGCCGATCTTGTTGCCGTCAAATACCAAGGTTCGTTGAAAGCTGAGCACGGTACAGGGCGCAATATGGCTCCCTATGTCGAACTGGAATGGGGACAAGAAGGCTACGCGCTGATGCAACAAATCAAAACACTCTTCGATCCAGAAGGTTTGCTCAACCCTGGTGTGATTATTAACGACAATCCCCACTCGCACATCGAAAATCTCAAACCTATGCCCGCTGCCGATGACATTGTGAACCGCTGTATCGAGTGTGGTTTTTGTGAGCCAGTTTGCCCGTCTCGCACCCTTACCCTTTCACCTCGTCAGCGCATTGTTCTGTTCCGTGAACTTCAACGTCGCAAAGCCGCTGGTGAAACGGTTGAGGCGACAGAACTGGAGCAAGTCTTTGAGTACCAAGGCATCGATACGTGCGCAGCCACGGGGTTGTGTGCCGATCGCTGCCCTGTCGGTATCAACACCGGTGATCTGATTAAGAAACTTCGAGAGCCGAAATACAAAAAATTCCGACCGTTCGCCAAGTGGACGGCAGATCACTTTACCGCGACCACAGCCATAGCGCGATTCGGTCTCAAAAGTGGTGCGGTTGCTACCAATATCCTAGGCCAAGAGCGTGTCGTTAAGGCCGCCGAAGGAATACGCAAAATCACCAAAAAAGCTACCCCAGCCTGGCTACCAGAAACACCGCGAGGAGCCAAGTTTGACAGCCGAAACCTCTCAAATAACCTAATGGCGAAAGACAAAAAAGTGGTGTATTTACCATCTTGTGCCAGCCGCAATATGAATACTCAATCCAATGCATATGACCAGCGCTCCCTTGGCGAGGTGACAGTGTCACTTTTTGAAAAAGCGGGAGTATCACTCATCACTCCAAAATCACTCAGTGACCAATGCTGTGGCATGCCCTATGACAGCAAAGGAATGACCGACATCGCCAAACAAAAGAGTGAACAGCTAGAGCTTGCTTTATGGGAAGCTTCGGAGCATGGCAAATATCCTATTTTGATGGACACCAGCCCATGCGCGAAACGCAGCATAGAGCAGTTCACTAAACCGATGACCATTGTTGAACCAGTAAAATTCGTCAGTGATTATCTGCTCAGCGAACTAACACTATCGCCAATCAATGAAACCGTGATGCTGCATGTCACGTGCAGCTCAAGACGTATGGGATTGGAAAGCGCTATGCTATCGCTCGCAAAAGCTTGTGCTAGCAACGTCATCATCCCAGAACACATTCAATGTTGTGGTTGGGCAGGTGACAAAGGCTTCACTACTCCAGAACTCAATGAAGCGGCTGTAGCACCTCTTAAGGCACAAGTACCACAAGGGTGCACCCGAGGCTTTAGCAACAGTATTACCTGTGAAATTGGCCTCTCTCACCATAGCGGGATCCCTTATCAATCGATTCTTTATCTTGTCGATCAAGTCGCCTCTCCGGCTCAGTCCTAATCGAGTATTGACCCAGTAAACCTAATTTATCTGCCATCGAAGTCTAAAAGCTTTAATGGCAGATTCATTTTACCGTTAGTTTTCCCATTCGCCTTGTCGCTTCTAACGGTTTACTGCTATAGCTTATTGTATTCTAAGTTATTTATTCTCGGGCGATCAAAGTACTATTTATGGATCCATTATCACAAGGACTGTTGGGAGCATCATTATCGCAATCGGTGAGTAACCGACCTAGGTTTGTGGTCGCGGGGGTTTTAGGTCTGCTTTCTGGACTAGCACCCGATATAGACGTATTGATCCGCTCTTCGCACGATCCGTTGTTGTTTTTGGAGTTTCACCGCCAATTTACTCATTCACTGCTGTTTATCCCGATAGGGAGCCTTATTTGTGCCATGCTTTTTCACCCTCTGATCGCCAAAAAGCGTGGCTTCTCATTCAAGCAATCTTGGCTCTATTGCACACTTGGTTATGCAACTCATGGACTTTTAGACGCGTGCACGTCATACGGCACGCAACTACTCTGGCCGCTGACTAATGAGCGCTTTGCTTGGAACAGCATTTCTGTCATCGACCCCCTATTCACGCTCCCACTGCTCATCGTGTTGGCTATAGCTCTGTGGAAGCGAAGCCCAGCAATTGCAAGAGTCGCATTCCTATGGGCGCTAATTTATCCAACCCTAGGCATGCTGCAAAGAGACAGGGCAGAGCGCACAGGCTGGCAAGTCGCAAACGAGCGTAATCACAGCCCAGTTAGGCTCGAAGCGAAACCCAGTTTTGGCAATATTCTGGTTTGGAAGATTATCTATGAAGCTGACGGAAGGTTTTACATTGATGCGGTGAGAGCTGGACAAAAGCTGACTGTGTATCCTGGCACCAATGTAGAAAAGCTAAACGAGGAAAAAGCGTTTCCTTGGTTACATGAAAATTCGCAGCAAGCCAAAGATATCGGGCGTTTTTCTTGGTTTTCTGATGATTTTGTGGCTCTTAGCGAACAGAGTAATCAGAGGATTATCGACGTACGATATTCCATTGTTCCCAATGAGCTCAATGCGTTGTGGAGCATTTCGTTGTCTGAAAATGCCGCCGATAACGAACACGTTACCTACCTCACTCACCGCAGCAGCAGCGAAAAAGACAGGCAGCGATTTTACAACATGCTTTTTGGTCGCTCTCAATAGGACCAGCGTACTGAAATGAAATAACGACGAGCATGTCCAACATGGACATGCTCGACCGTAGAGTCAAAGTTATGCGAACCTAACCAGCTTCTTGTTTACAAACTCATCCAGCCCCAATCGGCCTAGTTCACGACCAAAACCAGAGTTTTTAATACCGCCAAATGGGAGGCATGCCTCCGACATTGAGAACGTATTAATAAACGATGCGCCGCAGTCCAAAGCCCCGGCGACCGCATTGGCGCGATCGATGTTTTCTGAAATGACAGCAGAGCTCAATCCATAAGAGCTGTTATTAGCAAGTTCTATCGCCTCTTCATCGCTGCTAACGCGATATACTACGGCAATAGGTCCAAATAGCTCTTGGTCGAACACATCCATCTGCGGAGTAACATCGGCAAGGATAGTTGGCTTGAGCCATGCCCCTTCGAGGTTTTCTGACTCACCCCCCAATACTAAGCTAGCACCTTGTTCAACGGCATGTTGTACTTGTTCAAGTAAATAATCACGTTCTTGAACACTCACGACAGGCGCATACCCGGTTTGAGGATCCATAGGATCTCCCGCCTTTAGAGTGCCTAGCGCTGCAGCAAACTTTTCCATGAACTCATCATAAGCTTCATCGGCAACAATAAATCGCTTAGCACTAATGCACACCTGGCCAGAATTAAACATCTTCGCGATTGTTGCCAGCTCTACCGCTTTATTCACGTCGGCATCAGCAAGCACGATAAACGGGTCGTTACCGCCCAATTCCATGACCACTTTTTTTAAATATTTTCCTGCCAACGCAGCTACGCTTGCTCCGGCTTTTTCACTGCCTGTTAGCGACACACCTTGTACGCGTTTATCAGCAATAATCAGCTCTGACTGGCTCGATGCAACAAACAAGTGCTGAACCAATCCTTTTGGCGCCCCCGCATCTTCAAACAACTCACTGATAGCCTTTGCACACTGAGGAACGTTAGACGCATGTTTAAAGGCAACGCTGTTGCCCACCATTACGTTTGGTGCAATAAAACGAATCACTTGATAGAACGGAAAGTTCCAAGGCATGACGCCATAAATCACACCGAGCGGGTGATTTTGAATTTCAGCTCGGCCTGTGGCAACTTCTTCAATAGGCTCTGCAGTGAGAAAGCGCTCACCATGTTCAGCATAGTAGCGGCATATCTGAGCACACAGTGGGATTTCTAACGCGACACCTTGGCTGTGCAATTTACCCATCTCTGTCGTCATAAGCGCCGCATAGTGCTCTGCTCGCTCTTCTAGCATCGATGCAACGCGGGAAAGCAAAGCCGCTCGCTCGTGATGACTTGTTGCTCTCCACGCTTCGAAAGCAGCCTGAGCCGTATCAATCCGCTCCACAACTTGAGCGTCTTGCCAAGTATCGAATCGCTGTTCTATGTGATTGGTATATGGGTTTAATGTTCTAATCGCCATGTTGTTTCTCCGAGGGATAGAGTAAGTCGGCACGCACCGACCAAAAATGTTCACGCTATTTGCGCTGTTTTTATTGTGAAAACAACATACACCCGGAAACAATCAAGAAACAACTAGGCAAACTTACATCAATTTGAAAACAACATGACTAAACGGCGTGTTGTATGAGTTCTGTAAATAGGTAAAGTATCTCCCCTAATTTCAGTGGATTAGAACATCAGTAAAACGTATGGATTTGTATAAATAGGTACATTGTCCGGCAGACATCACGTTCTAAGAACCCTATGGTGCAGATAAAAGAAACAATGAAGTAACACTTGATTTACATCAAAGACCACCTCTGTACTATTCCCTATCGTGGCGACATGAAAATGTAAACACTGTGTAAAAGCTTTATACCCTGCTAGTGCTAGTTAGCACTGAACTCAATGTTTGAGTCAGCGAGCACGACTTGGGTGGCAACCGCGGCGGCGGCTTGAGGTTATTTAGATATTATGTACACGCTTCTTTTGAAAACACACGTCACTTTGGCACTACTGAGCTTTATCAGCTTCATCATTCGCGCTTGGTGGGGTTTTAGTCATTCCGCTTTAGTTGAAAACAAGTTTGCTCTGGTCATCCATCAAGTACTTACCGCCTTTATGTTATTAAGTGCGGCGGGACTTTGTATGACTATTGGACAATTTCCACTATCAAACCCGTGGCTTACTGAGAAACTCGGGTTATTTATCGTTTATGCGATCAGCACTATGGTTATCTTCCAGTTCCCACTCGCAAAACGTACTCGAGTACTCGTGATGTTGATTACCTGTGGAATATGGCTGACCATCTTTACCATAGGTAAAGCTCATGCCCCGCTACTTTTTGGATAATGGCTGTTCGCTCTATGCGTTTACGATAAGTTGAGCTTGCTCAGAGGCCATTTGAACACAGTTGCGACCCTCTTGCTTTGCTCGATATAAGGCTTCGTCTGCTCGCGCAACCAGAGCGTCCCAACTTTCATCGCAAAGAGACTCTGCGACCCCAAAGCTGCAACTCACTTTGACGGGCATACCATCCACGCGCACGTGCTCTGCGACGCGCTTGCGCATGGATTCAGCAAGGAACAGTGCAAAGTCGATGGTTTGATTGTTTAAGACGATAATGAATTCATCGCCCCCAAATCGATAGATAGCTTTGGGGGCATTCGAAGTGCCTTTTATCTGCGAAGCGACTGCCTTTATCACTTTATCGCCAATAACGTGGCCATAGCGATCATTGATCAATTTAAACCTGTCGATATCAAGCATAATAATGCTTTGTTTAGGCTTACCACCACCCTCTGCCAGCGCCAACGTATAACTATCAAGAGCACGGCGATTACGCAGATTGGTCAAGGAGTCGAAATAAGACAGCGCATAAATATCATCCATCTGACGGGCATTAATCAGCCACAGCATACTAAAGCTAGAGGCTACCGTTAAAAAAATGCTGAAGAGAAATGTCAGTTTATGTACTAAGTCAGCATCCATAAACTGGAAGATCTCAGCACTGTCCCACGTATAAGCAGCGCGGAACAACATAAACAACCCGTAGAAACCAAACGTCGCGGCCATAGTAAAAACTGCAGGCTGGTAGTCTCTGTGTTTACCCACTATGACTACAAACGAAGTTGCCAGCGTAACGACTGCGATTGACAACGCACTAACCAAAATGCGTTGATTGATCGAGTTGGCTTCATAAGTGAAATAGAGATTTAGCACCAAGACAAGTGGAACGACCCAACTGAAGCTATGCGCAAACTGTGCTTGAACCCCACGGAACTGACACATGCCATGCAGGATCATATGAAAGGAGACGGCGATCAATGTGTTCGCAGTAACAATTGAGACCCAGTCAGGGGCGACACCGCGTAAACTTATTAATAATGGACCTGCCCCCATGGCCAATAGCGCCAATGCAAACAGTCTTATTCCTTTGGTTTTTTCTTGAGTCGTAGCGAATAACAGCAATCCAATGCAGTATATAACGCTGAACAAAATCATCACAAAATTCAGCGTTCTCATATCAAGAGAAAATGCAGTCAATGTATCCATCCACTTCCTAGCTTTATAGTTATGTCAATTACTACTGCAAATCAATAACCCTGCAATAATTAACAAATGCTATACAACCAGGCAGCAAATTGGAATTAATGAATGTTTTTTGAGAAGCGCATCACTAATATTGTTATCAGTATGTGTAATTTTTCGACAATAGTATGTTGAGGGAGCAGATAACTTTCGTTTGTTCAATGACATAATAATTAAGGTTACACACTAGGAGCGCAGTGAAGAAAGGTGAATGAATTCTTACATAGTGAGAACAGCTTCAGTGCGACACAACGTAGTTCAAAATATTGACGCGCATTTGTCCTCAATCGGACAGTGGCTTTACCTGGCTTGCAAGGCTCTGACAACATCAAGCCTAAGCTAAGCTGAAATACGCGACATCTACCCAAGAGGCCACAAGATGCCGAATTCAGAGTGCTACAGGTTACTTGGGTATAGAAGGGAATGGAACAATTCCAACTAATTGCAGGGGTTAATAATGAATTTTACACAACAAGATACTGAAGCACTTTACCGTGTCTGGATGTCACAGAAAGCAAAAATGCACATTACGCAAATGGAAGTGGCCAAACGCCTAAACGTCAGTCAAATTGAACTGTCTAATCGACTCAATGGCAACGTGCCTTTAGACGCCACCTTTGTCGATCGCTTTTGTCGACTATTGCATATCGACCCATGCCACCACCTACCATCAATGCGCAGCCATTTTGTTAGCGAAGCTGACCGAGTTTTCAATACTCGCCTAACGATCGACGGCGACATTACCAATATCCGTGTCGACGGCAATCAGGTCACCATCGAGTATCGACTTCAATAACTGCTTTCTTAAGGCTCAGCCAATAACGCAATACACTCTTGAAACTTTGGTTTTGAAACGCGCTTTTTAGGCGTCACCTTTTTCGTTACTTTGTCTGCAGGCTTTTTCTTAGCTGGAATATAGGGCTTCCACGATGCAAGCTCTTGTCCGCAGCCATCTCCCGGTGGTGGAGGGTTTTGCGCTATGCACTTTCCCTCCCCTTCAGGGCAATGCAGTCTTACGTGAAAATGGTAGTAGTGCCCCCACCATGGGCGCACTTTACGAAGCCAATCTCTCTCCTTCCATTCGACTTCACAAAGCTGCTTTTTGATTAAAGGATGAACAAAGACACGTGCTACCCGCTCATCGACAGCAGCAACTTGAAGCAGGAGTTCATGATTCGTCGTCCATTTATCTTGTTTAAAACGATACTTTTCAATATCTACGACAGGGTAAGGTTTGGGATCCGCTGCCTCTTCCGCATTGAGAGGAGCATTGGGAAGTCTTAGCCAAATATCGGCATCAAGCCCGGTTTGATGACTCGCGTGCCCAGACGTAAATCGCCCTCCCCTTGGCATTGAGATGTCGGCAACTAGTAAATGCCCTATCCCGAGCTTATCGACGTTACGAGCTAATTCGGTCAAGTAGGCAATCATATCTCGGTGGCCGTAGTAACGATTACGTTGCGAGCGAATGACTTGATAGCCCTCACCCGTTAGAGAAAGTTGTTGTCCCCCAGCTAAACAGCCATTGGCATAACTGCCTATTGAATTGGACTCCCCCTCACTCGGCACCGATACTTCATCCCACGAGCGCTGCAAAGCATGAACGTTGCACGATACAATGAACAACACTAGCCAAGCCAATTTCCCCATGTCACTTCCTCGCTCTAGATGCTGAGAAGACGTTAGCTTAAGGATAGCGCGCTCAATTGAGCTTGCACACAATCAAACGCAAAATGATGTAGTACAACAAAGTGCACTACATCAATTTTTCGCTACATAAAGTGAAATGTTTCACAAAATCGAACTCTAATTGAGGTTTCATAACCTGTTGTATTGCAGGTAATAACAGAACGCGCTACAAATAAATCACTCAGTTGATTAACCACCTCTGAGTCTACCACTCAAGTCGTCATTCCTTTTTTGAGGCTGCCACCTTTTTCGGGAGTGACGACTTAACTTTTTCTTGGCGTTTAACCTCTATTTATATCGACCTCACTAAACCACCGAATTTAAATAATCCGTCACCTTTTTCCGGTAAGCTTGCTTCTGTGTGTCACCAATAAAGCTGGCATCGATAGCATTAAGCGTAAACTGTGCGAGCTCTTCATGGGTTAAAAGGTGAGCCTGACTGACCGCGACAAAGTTGTCTGTCATATAGCCACCAAAATAAGCTGGGTCATCTGAGTTGATGGTCACTGCAACGCCTTTTCTTAGTAGCTCCACAATATTGTGATCTTGCATTTCATCAAACACTCGAAGCTTTATGTTTGATAGCGGACATACCGTGAGCGGCATCCTAGACTCAATAAGCTGTGCCACCAGCGCCTCATTGTCAACGCAGCGTACGCCATGATCAACACGGCTAACACCCAGCATACTGATCGCATCAATAATGTTCTGAGCAGGACCTTCTTCCCCTGCGTGAGCAACCGTCAAGAAGCCATGCTCTCTAGCCATTTCAAATACACGGGCAAACTTTTCAGGTGGGTGACCTTGCTCAGAAGAATCCAGACCTACACCAACAATGTCATCTTTGTAGAGAATGGCTTGTTTGAGTGTTTCAATTGCCGCCTCCTCAGAAAGGTGACGCAAGAAGCACATAATCAACTGCGAGCTTATCTCCAGTTTCTGTTGCCCATCTTTTAACGCGCTTACAATTCCCTTGATAACGGTATCAAACGCGATACCCCTATCAGTATGGGTTTGTGGATCAAAAAAGATTTCTGTGTGAATCACATTATCGTGCTGACAACGCTCTAAATATGCCCAAGTTAGGTCGTAAAAGTCTTGCTCGGTTTGCAGCGCATTGGCGCCTTGATAGTAAATATCGAGAAATGACTGTAAGTCATCAAACTCATACGCTTTGCGAAGCGCTTCTGGCGAGTCGTAAGGTATGTCGATTTGATTGCGTTTTGCCAAATTGAAAAGTAGTTCTGGTTCTAGAGAACCTTCGATGTGAAGGTGTAACTCGACTTTTGGGAGACCTTGAATAAATGCGTTCATATACCACCTATTATGCTTATAAGAGCCTTAACGGCTTATGGGGCTTGCGGATGCACTTACTCTGAGTATAGGAACAGATGAAGAAAAGTTTCGAACGCCAATACAAAGAGTAAAGACAGCAATGCCATCCTAACTCTTCGTAATCAGCACTTTTCGGGAACTGGTAGAGACCCCCAAACCGTATTATTGGGGTTATACGAAGCTGCGGGGACTGTATCAAATGATGAAGGCCATTGACAACCTACAGTCCACCGCTTTGCCTCAAAAAATATAATTAGTCGTCAAATGAGCCCGTCGTCGCCAATTCTTTAAACCAAACTCCATGTTTCTTAGGGATTCGGTTACCAGTCTCTAGATCCAAGCGGAAGAAGCCATAACGACGCTTGAACGAGTTCAACCAAGACCAGTTATCGATAAAGGTCCACTGGTGAACACCAAAGCAGTTTGAGCCCTCTTCAATTGCTTTGTGAAGCTGAACTAGATGCTCCTTCATCAAGCCTGTGCGGAATGAATCGTCAATCAGACCGTCGGCACCTGGCTCTCCCTCTGATTCTAGATCCATCGCAATACCGATTTCAGCAAGGTACCAAGGAATGTTGCCGTAATTCTCTTGAACATTTTTAGCGATATCGTAGATAGCCGTCGGCAAGATTTCGTTATTGTCACGATATGGATTGAATCGACCCTCTGGGTTTACGTAGTTCTCGAAGTATACCTCTGGAGTAAAGTAATCTAGGTCGTACTCTGCTTCGCGTGCTTTCACACGGCGCGGAACATAATAGTTAACACCAAGAAACTCGACTTTTGCGGTTGTAATCGCGGCAATCTCTTCCGCTGTTGCTTCAGGCGTTAACCCTTGCTCAGCCAAAACATCACACAGCTCTTGAGGGATTTCATTTTTCACCATTGGGTCTAGGAAGCTGCGATTAAACAAAAGGTCTGCATACCACGCTGCTTTTTTATCTTCTTCACTGTCGTTTCGCGTGTAAGAAGGAGTTAAATTAAGCACGATACCAATTTGCGAGTTTTCCAACTCCAACGCGTTAAAACGGTGTACCGCTTTTGCGTGAGCAAGCATGATATTGAAAGCAACCTGAACGGCGAGCTTGCCATCTTTCTTGCATGGGTAATGGAAGTCATACAAGTAACCACCTTCTACTGGCACGATTGGCTCGTTAAACGTGATCCAGTGCTTCACCTTGTTACCGAAAAGCTTAAACGCGGTCTCTGCGTAATCTGCAAATAGGTCGACCACTTTCTTTGACTCAAAACCGCCAAACTTCTCTTGAAGCTCTGCTGGCATGTCAAAGTGGTAAAGGTTCATCATTGGCTCAATGCCATTGGCGATCATTTCATCAATGTAGTTGTTGTAGAACTCAACAGCATCTTGGCATACTTCACCCGTTTCGTAATCTTTGATTAGGCGAGACCACTGAATAGAGGTACGGAACGAATTGAAACCGACCTTTTTCATGTCTTGTACATCTTCTTTGTATCGGTGATAAGTATCCGTTACCGTTTGAGAACTAATGCCACGATAAAAACGCTCTGGACTTTGCTGGTGCCAAAGATCCCAAATAGAATCGTTGGCTTTATTTGTAGTGCCTTCTGTTTGAATGCCAGACGCAGCCGCGCCCCACAAAAAGTTTTGCGGAAAAGTGTATGTCGTCATCTTACTAACCTTGTCTATTCAGAAAATGTTTTAAAGCGCCAATCAGGTTGGCGTCGTTACCAAATTGTGTCAGTGCGGGAACCGGACGTATTCGGGCAATCGGAATGCTTGATTGCAGCTCATCCAGTTTGCGATTGATATTGTCAATTAATCGAGGGCTGCGGCTGACCGCCCCTCCAAGAAGAATGCATTTAGGATCCAAAGAGTACTGAACATTAAAGAGAATCGTTGCCAGATCGCCATACCATTGCTCAACCAACGGTTGTACGTCACTGTCGCCCTGTTCGTAAAACGAAAACACTTTAATACCATCGAACTCTTCGACCTTTTGATTTTTGGCCATTGCCACGTTTTCAACCAGGGCACGAGTGGATGCTGCGTTCGAATAGGTAATAGGCTGCCCCTCTTCAAAACGGAGTATGCAATAGCCAAACTCCCCGGCATGCAAGTGGGTCCCTTTGATGACTCCACCATCACGCACGATAGCGCCGCCGATCCCGGAGCCCAAAACTAGTAGGCAAAACTCGTTATCTTCTTTTCCAGCTCCGAGCCAATCTTCTGCAAGTGCAGCGCAACAGCCATCGTTTTCTAGCTCTACTGGTAGATTGAACCGAGCTTGGTATAAAGCTCTCACGTCGATATCGTGGATATAAGGGAGAGCACTTGCCCCTTCTATCACCCCAGTATCCACATTGACAGCTCCGCAAGTACTTATTGCGATGCCTTTCAGTGCAAAGCGAGCGGCAAGCTCATCGAACGTAGGGGTAAACGTGTCTAGCCACTGCTCATAACTGTCAGCCTGGCTAGAGAGCGAGAAGCGCTCATGAATTTGTGCATCCACCGACATGACTGCACCTTTCACCGATGAGCCACCAAAATCTAGAGTTAGAAACAGGTCGTCTTTTAGTGTCATAGTTGTTTTTATGAACTCGTTATATTTGCGAATTAAGTGTTTATATGTGACAAAGAGATTAGCTTTGACTAGAGCGTGTGCAAGAAGGCGGCGCCTCGCACACCAGACGAATCGCCATGTACGCTTTTTACAACCTGGGTCGTGACCGATTTTGTGAAGGTGTATTGCGAGAGCTTTTGCTGAACCAAAGGATACACTTCGTCTACGTTCGACATCCCACCACCAAGCACGATGACTTCAGGGTCGACAAAGTTCACAATAGCCGCCAAAGTTCTAGCAAGCTGATCACAGTACAAATTGAAGTGTTCAATGGCTCGGTCGTCGCCTCTTTCATAGAGAGCCATAATCTCTCTAGAGTTTGCGGGTTCATACTTCTCTGCGAATGTGCGAGCAAAGCCCGTACCTGAGACAAATGATTCTGCGCAGTTCATCGAGCCGCAGTAACATTGGTTAGGATTACCATCAACCTCTGGATTAAAGTTAGGCAGTGGGTTGTGTCCCAACTCGCCACCGAGCTTATTGAGACCGGTCACCAAGCCATTGTTGATCACCACGCCAGCACCGCAGCCAGTTCCAATGATGACTGCGACACAAGAGTTGGTCGCGTGCTTTGCAGCGCCATCTTTATATTCAGAAAGCGCAAGACAATCTGCATCATTGGCAATAACAACTGGGACATCGATCTGCTTTTGAATATCACCAATAAAGTCCTGTCCATTTAACACAGACACATTTGCTCCCTGCATCAGGCCGTCATTGCCGACAGAACCACAGCAGCCTATGCCAATAGATTCGATCTCCCCATGTTGGCTCACAGCATCAATCACAGACATCACCGCTGTTAAGAACTCTGAATAACTGTTTTTTGCCGTTGGTTCACGATGAACAACCAAGGTCTCGTAGCTATTGGCATCGAGTCCGACACCCTCTATTTTTGTGCCGCCGATATCTAGTCCTACTATCATGTTTTGCTCTCTTGATTTGTTTGTTCGCCAATCTTTAAACCTGGGGTCGCCAACATCTCGTTGGATTGATTCTAATAAAACAAATTTTCGTTCTCTTCTAAAGGACGAGACCCTCAAAATTACGAACAAGTCACAAAACTATATAGTTTTACAAAAATACACATGCAGTTTTTAGTTCGAACTATTCGAACGTCTCTTTCACATTACCACTCTGCTCTTTAGATCTCCGGAGATCTATAGTTTGACTATCAGATAACAAGGAGATCCCAAATGACTTCATTTAGAACCATTCAACAGATCATTCCATCGCATGCCACCTCTGATGGTGATGGTGTAAAAATTCGTCGCGTACACGGCTTTGACAATCAGGCGTTCTCGCCGTTTCTTATGATTGATGAGCTCAAATCTGACGACAAAAAAGATTATGTTGGCGGATTTCCCCCTCATCCACACCGCGGTATTGAGACACTTACCTATATGATGCAAGGACACTTCCAGCATCGTGACCATATGGGGAACGTGGGCGAGTTACGCTCTGGCGGTGCTCAATGGATGGCAGCAGGCCGTGGCGTGATCCATAGCGAAATGCCAATAATGGATGACGGTCAACTGCACGGTTTCCAAATTTGGATAAACCAGCCGGCCAGAGACAAAATGAAGCCAGCGCAATACCACGATTTCCAACCAGAAACGATTACCGAGTATCAAAAACCGGGATTTGGATTGGTGCGTCTATTAGCTGGCACATTAACCGTCGATGGTGAGGCGTTGACAGGCCCTCTCACGCAAACAGGCGTAGCGGCAACCGTTGCTGATTGGCGCGCTGAAAAAGGCGACCAACTTGTTTTGGGCACACCCAAACACCACAACGCCATGGTTTATGTCTACGAAGGTGAAATCTCATTGAGTGAGAAAAAATTGATTAAAGGTGAACTTGCACTAGTCTCAAAAGGAGAGACTATGGAGATTAAAGCGAAAGAAGATTCTGGATTGTTGGTATTTGTTGGTGAACCTATCAACGAGCCAGTCGTTCACTACGGTCCATTTGTTATGAATAGTAGCCAAGAGATACAGCAGGCTATTAATGACTATAATCGCGGCGAATTTGAACGTTATTGATTCAACAATCAAGTTTTAGATTTGACACCTTAATCCACTGCCTGTGTGTCACGCATCGACTGAATACGTCGATGCGTTCTTTTTTGCGATATTCGTTTTAACGCTGTCGCTGTTAATGCTACAGATATTCGCAAAGATAAGCGGTTGCTTGCTCGACTTGCAAATCAAAGCTTGAGTCGCCTTCAACGTCAAACGCCTGACCCGCTGTGTAGGTTTTCCACTCTTGCGTGTTAGCTAAACGGACCGTTAGCGCACCTTTTACTACCGTCATTTTCTCTGGAGCAGCGGTTCCAAACGTGTATTCACCTGGCGCCATAACGCCGACACTGCTGTCACCGTCAGTTTGTGTAAAAGCGAGGGATTTTACGTTTCCTTCAAAATAGGTGTTTTCTTTGATCATAATGACTTCCTTGTAATTTACTTAAGGCAAAACATCGTTTTACCTCACAAAGTTAACGAAAACAAGTCATTGATCACTTGCTAGTCTGTGATGGTATAAATAAACAGAACCAATTAATCAGAGACAAGGTATGTCCAATCAGGAAAGTAAAGTTCCAACCAATCGCCTCACCCGCTTCGGAAAATTAGCCTCACTGGCAACGCGAGTTACAGGCTCTATGGTCACAGAGGGCGCAAAACAGTTTGCTCAAGGAAAGCGTCCCAAGGCGCGCGAACTGCTACTCACCCCGAGTAACGTCAAACGAGTGGCCGATCAACTGGCTCATCTTCGTGGTGCAGCGATGAAAGTCGGTCAGTTAATGTCGATGGATGCGGGCGATCTTATTAGCCCAGAATTGGCTGACATTCTTTCAAGGCTGCGCTCCGATGCTTCACCAATGCCTGCCAGTCAACTTTCCTCGGTTCTTACACAAGAGTTGGGAGCCGACTGGAAGCAGAACTTTATCGAATTTAACTTCAAACCCATCGCCAGTGCATCGATTGGACAAGTACACCAAGCCCACTCAGACGATGGCACTAAACTGGCGATTAAAGTGCAGTATCCAGGTATTAAGCAAAGTATCGACAGTGACGTCGACAATGTAGGCACCCTACTCAATGTGGTTGGACTCATTCCCAAGGATGTCGATTACAAAGGATTACTGGAAGAGGCAAAGAAACAGCTTCATGCCGAGGCAGATTACTTATTAGAAGCCAAACTTCTGCGCCAATTTCGCAACTACCTCGCAAGCTCCCCGCAATTTATCTTGCCTGACGTCCGAGATGAACTTACAACCGATAATGTGCTAGCCATGACCTATGTAGATGGCGTTGCGATAGAGTCGTTAGTGGACAGTAGTCAGCAAACTCGCAACCGCGTGGTTACCCTACTGTTGGAGCTTCTGTTCAAAGAGATATTCGATTTTAAGCTGGTACAAACGGATCCTAACTTTGCTAATTTTCTTTTTGATGAGCGGCAACACAAAGTCGTCCTGCTAGATTTTGGTGCGACTCGAGCTTACGACGACCGCATCAGCGATGGCTATCGTCTCGCTTTCAGCGCCATCCTCGACGGTGACGACGACGCGCTCTATGAGGCATTGCAGCAAATTGGCTTCTTCACTCAACAAATCCTACCTGCGCAGAGAGACGCAGTCGTTAACCTAGTTAAACTTGCCGGCGAGCCACTTAAGCACCAAGGTAGCTATGATTTTGGCGCCAGTAACCTTGCACAGCGCATCAGTGAAGCGGGCACGGTAATTAGTATGGAGCAGGACTATTGGCATACTCCCCCAGCTGATGCGTTATTCTTGCATCGTAAGATAGGTGGCTTGTATTTATTGGCGGCTCGCCTCAAGGCCAAAGTCGATGTAAACCAGCTGTTTTTGCCCTTTAGGTTGACGGAAGTCTTGAAATAACAAAGTATTACAAAGCCTATCTGTCAGCTTTTCATATCTAGCGCTATGGTTAATGCTGAGGAAGCGACATTCCCTATCTAGCGTTTGGTAAAGTTATAACGGCTTTAGTCGATAACCTAAATAGACGCTAAAAACACAACCGAGCACAGACTCAATTAGGCGACAAGGAAGGCCGAGCGAATGACAAGGATCAGAGCCAAAGCAACCCCCAACACCGACTCTTATATGCTGGTAGTAATACTGCTGGTCATCGTCGTGCTGTCTGGCTTGCTTGGCTTTGCGTTTTATAGCAGTCACCAAAACCATATCTCCCCAACCCGCGTCTACGGCAATTGGATTGAAATTGGCGCTCCAAAACAAAGCACAGAGATCTTGACGTTTTCTGACGCAGGTGCGCTTCGCAACCATCGACTCGTGACGACTTCCTTCGAGTTTGATGGTCGTATTGTGCGTCTCAAAACAGGCAGTGGCTTGTGGGTGTATGAACGTGTCGGCACACCCCGTTCCCCCCAGCTTCGTCGCGTCACGCCTGCTTTGCCTCCGCAACGTTTTATTCTTGAAGGCTATGAAGATACCGTTCCTATGGATGGTTACAATCCAACTCAAAACCGCCGCTCCGCGTTGCGAGAGCATTTCACAACCAAGTAATGTCAAAAGTTAGATGTGGTCACATCGCTTTTGTGCATGTTTGTTTGACCCGTATCAAGCTTCACTTAAATTTCATATAGACGTCACTCATCCTCTCCTACACTGTCTCATAGGCTAGTAGGAATCGTTACTTTCCAGAGGAGAGGACAATGATCAAAACACATCGCAACTTTGTGCTGCATGGCAGCAACCAGCGTCACGCTCAAATTCACGTCAATCCAGTAGGTGAACTCGATATCGATATTGTCGAGTCTAATGAACACCATAATACTGAGTTGACCGAGCTCAGCTTCAAACGTTCGCAACACTCAACGCTAGTGAGAGGGTTTGAGATTCACGATCATAAAGCATGGCAAATCACGCTCAACAATCGAGATGCAGATGATCTAAGCACCATAGTCAAACGAGCAAATGATGATTATGAAGAATTAATGCGTGATCTTTAAGACAGTGAGTAGCATCTCGAATTAGTGTGGCAAGTGGCGACATTGCTTGCCACTTAATGCTGCTTTGTACCTTGTTGTTTTCATGCGCCAGTGAAAATAAGTGGCTTAAAACGGCAATTCAAACAAATTATGACATTCCCCTGAATTATCAATACAATCAATCCAATACCCTATCCACCCTGTTTTACATCAGCACTCCCGACTCCCTATGCCAAACTTGAATCTTCATCAACTGCGATTTTTTACCCAAGATAAATTGTTGGGGATTGTCTGCCTCGCTATCTTCGCGACCATTTTGTTCGTTCTATCATCTTTGCTCTACCCATATGAGCTCAGCGCTCAAGTAAGCAACGAGCTAGGTACCGTGATGCAAGTACTCTCTTATTCTGCTGGTCACCAAGGGTTCCTAATCACATTAGCGATACTTGGAGTGATAACACTCTGGGTTACGAGAGCCAGCAAACATAAAGTAATATTGATTGCCCAGTTAGGGTTACTGCTGGTATTCAGCTTTGGCGCTAAGACGTTCTTGAAGCAGTGGACCGAAAGCCCTAGACCTTACACTCATGAACTAGCGGCAGAGGGGCTGCTCTCTTCACCCGAGCAGTTCTACACGCTTGATAGTACTGACCAAAACCAGATCATCGTTTTAGCGAGTGATGAAGTAAGCCAATGGCGAACCAAGCACTGGTTGGGTGAAACTGACTATTCCTTTCCTTCTGGTCACACGATTTTTGTGGCAGTATGTGTTCTCTTCTTTGCCGGGTTATTTGCCAACCACCAGTATCCTATTCTCTCATCCTTAGTGATCTTATGGGCAGTTGGCGTCGCGACCAGTCGACTTTGGCTTGGTATGCATCGCCCGGAAGACCTATTTGGTTCACTGGCATTTGCACTGGTGCTTTTCTTGATTGTCCCTAGCGCTGACTCCAAATTTCGATTACTATCGAAATAGTAATTGCGGAGAGAAACAGATGCAGATTGAAATTGCAGCAAAAGCATTGAAAGAACTGGGACACGTTACCCGCCTCGCTATCTATCGACAAGTCGTTAAGGCAGGACGACAAGGTATCCCTGTCGGTGAGATACAAGAGCGACTTGATATTCCCGGTTCGACACTATCACACCATATTTCGAGTCTTGCTTCAGCCAATTTAATAGAGCAACGTCGTGAAGGTCGAACTCTATTTTGTGTTGCGAAATACGAGCATCTCACAGGCGTCATTGACTTCTTACAAGATGAATGTTGTGTTGATGAAAAGTGCTAGCAATTAGCACTTTTTCAAACTCTCTTTCACTTTAATTCAGATAATAAATACCAGATTGAATGCGATAAAATCACCAATAAATAAACACCACATTTAATATAACCACAATCAATCCACGACCAATTCATTGATTAAACAGATAGATAAACCCCCATCAACAGTGAGAGTTATACTCTAATAATCCATTCAACCCTCTATTTCCATACCAAACCCAGCCAATTATATTAAATAGATCGAAATTTCGGCAGTTAATAAATAATCTAAATCAATAAGTACCATTATTATCAGTAATAAGTGATACTATGACTTGCTACTGACCAATCAAAACACTGTCGATGGTATTTCAAATGGAACTTGCTGCATTCATAAGGTAAAGAGGAATATTTTTGTGAAACTGAATAATTTGTCGATCAGAGCGAAGTTACAGGCTCTTGTCGGCTTTGCCGTACTCATTCTATTCTCACTGGGTACTTATAATCTTATCATTCAAAAAAACTCAAGCTACGACCAACGTAAAGACCGAGTACGCTCGAATGTCGAAGTGGCGTACACCTTAGCAAGTCACTATCAAAAACTCAGTGCTTCGATGGGCGAAGAGCAAGCGAAGCAAGCGGCAGCGAAAGCCATTGAGGCGCTACGCTACGACGGCAACAACTACTTCTTCATCGCAACTTCCGATGAAAAGGTGGTCATGCACCCGACTAACCCACAGCTAAACGGCACTAAAGCGAGTAATTTGCGAGACTCTCGTGGTCACTATTTCTGGCAGGAAATGAGTGCAGTTGCGACCAAACAAGGTAGCGGCTTTGTTACCTATTACTGGATTGGTAGCGACGGCGAAGAGTCGCAAAAGATCTCTTTCGTCAGTTACATTCCCGAATGGGACTGGATTATCGGTTCGGGTGTTCAAACTGCAGACATCGACAAAGCATTCCAAAGCCAGCTAATTAAAGATCTCATTGTCGATACCCTAGCTGCCATCGTGTTAATTATTATGAGCGTCTACATTGCTCGGAATGTCGTCAAGCCGATTGAGAGCCTAGTACAACGCGTTCATCGAGTAGCTGACGGCGATCTAACTGTTAATATGTCGAGCGACCGTAAAGATGAACTGGGCTATTTAAGTAATGAACTTGCACGCATGATGTCGGCGCTCAAAGATACCATCACCGCAGCGAAGTCGTCGGCAGATTATTCAGGCCAACTGTCTAGTAGCATTGCCGCTGCGAGCGAAGAAACCTCTACCAGTATTGACTCTCAAAGCCAGCAACTTGAGCAGCTTGCAACAGCAATGAATGAAATGTCTTCAACCATTCAAGACGTCGCTAGTAACTCAGAGCACACTGCCACAACAACAGAAGAGAGCAAAAACTTTGCCGCTGAAGGCAGTCGCAGCATGGGCTATACGTTGACTAATATCGCCGGTATTTCTGATGACATCACCAGCACCCACCAGCTCATGGAAGCGCTGAAACAAGGCGTAAGCGATATTAGCTCGGTAGTAAACGTGATTCACGAAGTTTCAGAGCAGACCAACCTTCTTGCCCTCAATGCAGCGATTGAAGCAGCGCGCGCCGGTGAACAAGGTCGCGGTTTTGCCGTGGTTGCCGATGAGGTTCGAAACCTGGCTAGCCGCACTCAAGAGTCTACGGCGCAAGTACAAACCACCATTGATCAGCTTAACGAGCGCACCGACAGCGTATTGTCAGTAATGGCAGCAAACCAAACTAAGGTGTCTGAGAGTGTGGATTTGGCTTCGCAAACTCAGGAGAAACTGGATACTGCGGTAGCCAAACTCAACGACACTTACGATATGGTGACGCAAATTGCGGCGGCGGCTGAGCAGCAAGGCACTGTTGCCAATGACGTCAATGAAAACGTTAGCGTGGTGCATCTATCGATTAGCGAAATCCGACAAGCGAGCCAAAGTTTGGCTCAGCAGTCACAGTCAATGGCTCAAGCTTCCGATGAGCTAACGCAAAAACTGGCTTACTTTAGAGTGTAAGCTGACCCCAGCTTGGAAGACTCAAAAACGCTGCGAAATTACGCAGCGTTTTTTTATTTGGTTATTTTTGGTTATTTTTGGTTATAGACCAACATAAACGTCAACGGTACCGACGTCGCAATAGCCGGCAGACCCGCCACTTCACGTAGTTTTTCTATACCCTGTTCCAAACCAAAATCCGCGGCATATACAATCAAAGGATCAGTTGCGACAATCACCACCTTGTCATCACTCATTTTCATTACCGTCAGTTTGGCGGGATAAGTTTTCTGCTTACCGTGCAAATCCACAGTGACGTCGTTAATGATGCTATAAATGCCGCCAATATCGCTATTGTCCAGTTCACTCATATCAACCACGGTGGTAATCGTTGCTTTAGCAAAGTCAGCAACGTTAAATAGCATGGTTTGCATTCTCTCATTTCGAATGGGTATGTTGGTTTCGATACTGGACAAATCGATAACCAGCGTTGCTTTGCCATCGTCACTGATCGTGCCTGTCATCGCTTCAAAGTGATGTATTTCGCTTACACTGTTGCTTTTAGTGGAGACAAATTTGAGTGTCGAATTGCTACTATCGAGCATCCACTCAGCTTGTGACGAGAACGTCACTGCCAGAGCAGCGAGTAGCGTACCTAGTCGGATCATCATGGGGTTTCCTTATCTATGCTGACTCTATAGGTGTAGTCTAGGACGCTTCGGATCTCCACACTGTCAATTGAATATGATACTGTTTTGACATACTAAAAATGACGACACGGAGAAGTCAGTATGCAGCTTAACCTCGATGAGTTATCCCCCAACGCTATCTATCATTTGATGACGCAAACCGTCATCCCTCGCCCGATAGCTTGGGCGCTCACAGAATCATCCGACGACAATTATAATCTCGCTCCATTTTCATATTTCGCTCCGATATCGAGCAATCCACCATTGTTGATGCTCTCAGTGGGCAAAAAGCCTGATGGCACGTTAAAAGACACCGCGGTGAACGCCATTAACAATAAAGAGCTAGTCATCCACATTGCGTCTACTGGAAGCGCCGAAACCATGACTCAAACCTCTGCAACATTGAGTCATGGCGAGTCAGAAATCATCGCTAGCCAAGTGGAACTCGACGATCTAGACGGCTTCAATCTGCCGAGAGTTAAACAATGCCCTATCGCCTTTGGTTGCACCCTTCACGATGTTCTAGAAGTCGGTAATACACCTCAACACTTGCTTATCGCCAAAATAGAGAAAGTCTACATCGATGACCAAGTCGTCACGATGCAAAACGAGCGCTTAGTCATCGACGCGCTTAAAGTCGACCCACTATCTCGCTTAGGGGGCAACGATTACGCCACGCTAGACAAAACCATCACGGTACAACGCCCTCAATAGCTACTCTCTATTAGTTCTCAGCTGCGAAACAAACCATTCACTCTATGTAATGGTTTGTTTTACTTCATATTAGCAACTTATATTTAATGCTATTGATAACCATTCCCAATCAATGTAGGATTGCGCACCTGTTATTTTTTACATTGAGCTCGCTATGAATATCTCTTTTGCACAAGGACTTCGTGCTGTTATCGTCAATTTTCTCGCTTTTGTCTGTATTTCCGCTGTGGCAAGCGACACCCGAGTTTTCGAAGACCAACAAGGACAAGTTTCTATTCAAGGCAGCCCAAGTCGTGTTGTCGCTCTAGAGTACTCTTTTGTGGATGCGCTCGCGGCGGTAGGCATCTCTCCAGTCGGTGTCGCCGATGACAAGAACATCGAACGCATTCTTCCTGAAATTCGCGAACTAATTAAACCTTGGCAATCTGTTGGCGTGCGTCCACAACCAAGCTTAGAGGCCATCGCGGAGCTTAAACCCGATCTCATCATCGCGGATGCTGAACGTCACGCTACCATTTACAACGATCTTTCAAGCATTGCACCGACCATCCTTTTAAAAAGCCGAGGCGAGACTTACGAGGAAAACCTTGATTCAGCACTGAAGATAGGAATTGCGGTAAACCGTGAAGCTGCAATGAAAGCTCGAATTGAAAAGCACCAGCAGATCATGGCTCAGTATCGCCAAAATTTATCATCAGCAGACAACTTTCAGTTTGCGGTCGTAACTGACAAAGGCATGTGGCTACATGGACCAGACTCCTACGCGGGTGGCGTTATTACTGCATTGGGACTCAAAGGGCCAGCCGTTCCGAAAACAAACAAAGCGTACATTGAAGTGAGCTTTGAGCAGCTTTTGAAGATCAACCCTGATTGGCTGCTGCTGGGTCCATATAAACCTCATACCGTCTACGATGACTGGGCAAACAACCCTCTTTTTAAAATGCTGAACGTTTCAAAGTCACAGCAAGCCGTCAAAGTGTCGCCACAATTGTGGTCACTAAACCGAGGGATAATCGCAGCAGAAGGCATTGCTAAGAACCTAACTGACATTATTCAAAAGCCGTAGATTTCCCATGTTCCAATTCCAACAGTGCAAGCTTTGGCTTGCACTTTTTTTGGGAATGTTTCTTTCCCTAAACATCTCCTTGATCGCTTGGTCTAGTTTCGATTTAACGCTCTCTGCTCTGAGTCACTATTGGTTTGCTTTCGATGCCAATAATATGGAACACCAGATAATCAATACGCTTCGCATGCCAAGAGTGTTGGGCTGTGCGCTGATTGGTGCCAACTTAGCCGTTGCTGGTGTGCTCATGCAAGGCCTTACTCGAAATCCACTTGCTTCACCGTCGGTGCTCGCCATCAATTCAGGTGCGGCACTTATGATTGTATTGACCAGTTTTGGAATACTTACCCTTCCGCTACCTACGTTTGTAGCAGGCGCACTGGGAAGTGCGCTAAGTGGTCTACTGGTCATTTATCTTGGTGGTTTCTTCGAAAATAGACCTCACCCAGTCAAGCTTGTTCTCGCTGGTATTGCAGTCAATGCTCTGCTGTTAGGGTTAACTCGAGCCACCATTATTCTTGCAGACGACCAAGCCTATAGCATTCAATCTTGGTTAATTGGCTCTGTCAGTAACCTTAATTGGGACTCTATCACTCTGCTCGTCCCGATCAGTCTATTTGCTCTGTTACTCAGTTGGGGACTGGCTCATCAATTAAACTTATTGGTGCTGGGTAACGATGTCGCGACTGGGCTTGGCGTCAACACCACTGTCATTCGTCTACTTGCTTGCCTAGCGATTGTTATGTTGACCAGTATCAGTGTCTCCACAGCAGGTCCAATTGGCTTTTTAGGATTATTGGTTCCTCATATGGCACGCAAGCTCGTTGGAAACAACTTCTTCCCTTTGATACCTGCGAGCGCATTTCTTGGCGCATTATTATTGATGCTGTCTGACACCTTGGCTCGCGCTATTGCTTTCCCAAGCGAAACGCCTGTAGGCGTAGTGACAGCCCTAATTGGCACGCCATTTTTCATCCTTATTTCCATAAAAGGCCGCATCAACTCATGAAGCTTTCTTGGCTAATTCTGGTGGTAATTCTGATTGCTGTAGGCATCGTAAGCATGCTCGTCGGTGTCACTCAATTATCATTGCTACAAGTCGTTGATACCCTTTTTCACGGTGGTGACTACGACTTTGTCGTCAACCAATATCGATTCCCGCGCCTATTGCTTGCCATAGGTGTCGGTGCGGGACTTGGTGTATCTGGTGCGCTTGTACAAGGTGTGATCAGAAACCCCCTTGCCTCTCCAGACTTAATTGGGGTGAGTGCTGGCGCTGGTTTCGCAGCCACACTGCTATTGACCATCTATCCCGATGCACCAATTTGGTATCTGCCTTTGGCGGCCATATTTGGTGGTGTCAGTGTAGGACTTGCTTTGGTTATCATTGCACAGGCGGTAAAGCTGCCTCCTGCGCGAATGGCGCTTACTGGTATTGCTATCAGCGCCTTTTTAGCCAGTGGTATCGACTTTCTCTTAGTTGTCCATCCTATCGAGATCAACACCGCCATGATTTGGCTGACAGGAAGTTTATGGGGAAGAGGATGGGAGCAGCTACCTTATATTTGGCTCGGATTGGCCATTTTATTGCCAATTGCCCTATGGTACGCATGGCGACTGGATATCATCGGCCTTGGTGACGAATCCGCCATTGCTCTGGGTGTGCAACTCGAAAAGGTACAGATAGCCGCAATACTCAGCGCCGTCATGCTGGCGAGTCTCAGCGTTTCCATTGCAGGAACGATCAGTTTTGTTGGATTGTTAGCGCCACATTTAGCTCGCATGCTATTTGGACACAATCATAAAGCGCTCGCTATCGGCTCTGCATTGATTGGTGGATTATTGGTGCTAATCGCTGATGCTATTGCTAGAGGTATCTCGCCGCCAATTGAGCTTCCTGCTGGCGTCCTGACTTCCGTCATTGGGGCACCCTACTTCATCTTTCTATTAAAACGACACAAGGGTTGGTAATGCTGTCTGTTAAGAATCTACACGTTGCCTATGGCAATAAAACCATTATCCAAGATCTCAACCTGTCTATCCCAAAGGGCAAAATCACGGCTCTTATTGGGCCTAATGGTTGTGGAAAATCAACCCTGTTGAAAACTCTAGCAAGAATTAATCAGCCGAAGTCAGGCCAAGTGTTTATTGACAACACGCCGCTAACAAAGATCCCAACCAAAGCGCTTGCACAGAGGTTATCAATGTTGCCTCAAACGCATGCTAGCCCAGAAGGTATCTCTATCCGCCGCCTTGTGGAATATGGACGAGCGCCTTACACCTCACATTGGGGAAAACTCAACGAACAGGATAACCTCATCGTCGAACACGCTATGGCTGCCACCAGCATTAGCGAGTTAGCCGAATTGCCCATCGATGCTCTCTCAGGCGGACAGCGTCAACGTGCTTGGATCGCGATGATCATTGCGCAAGACACCGAAATTGTCATGCTAGATGAACCCACCACCTACCTTGATCTATCTCATCAAGTTGAGCTAATGCACACCATGCAAGCCATGAATCAGCAAGGCAAAACAGTGGTTGTCGTTTTACATGATCTCAACCAAGCCTGCCGCTATTGTGACCATTTGGTTGTTCTTAGGGATGGCCAACTAATGACCGAAGGCACGCCTTCAGAGGTGTTTACTCAATCATTGCTCAAGCAAGTGTTCGACCTTGATGCCATGGTGATTGAAGACCCAGTTTCCAATACCCCAATGTGCGTCGCTCGCTAATCATTTCAATGTGTTATACATCAGGTACAACACATTGAAAATTCGGTATTGATAATTATTATCATAAGCACTACCATTGCCGCAAAATTAAAAATCAGTGGTAATTACATCTCATGGCATCATCAACAGGGAACCGAGTTTTATCTCTCTCATTACTCGCACTATCCATTGCTCAAGCCAACGCAGCTGAAACAACAGCATCATCGACAAAAACAGAACAAGACAACGCCGATGAAAACATGGTTGTGACAGCAACACGTTACAGCCAAGACGCAGATAAGATCCCTGGGTCTATCCACGTTATCTCAGAAAAAGAGCTCAAACAGCAAACGGCTGTCGCCGACGACCTAACCAGCGTTATCGCAAACTTGGTACCAGGCATGACCCCGAGTCGTCAAAAACTATCGACGCAAGGTGAAAACCTTCGCGGCCGCACTGCGCTGATTATGGTCGATGGCGTTCCACAAAATAACCCTCTTCGAAATGGTAACCGTAATGGCTATACCGTTGACTCTTCAATGCTAGAACGCGTAGAAGTGGTTCAAGGTGCGAGTGCGGTGCAAGGCAATGGCGCGACTGGCGGTATCATTAACTATGTGACCAAGAGTGCGAAGCCAGGCGATCACTGGAAACAAACCATAGGCACAAGAGTAACCTCCAACCTTAAAGAAGATGGCACTGGCGGCAAAGTTTACTACAACCTTAGCCAGTACGATGAAGACTATGATCTGTTCATCGGTGGTGCTTGGGAGCAGCAAGGGCTGTATTACGATGGTAATGGCAACCCTATTGGCATGAACTCGATCCAGGGTGAAACCCAAGACTCCAACGCGACCAATTTTCTTGCAAAAGGTGGCTACAACTTTGATGGTGGCAATCAACGCGTCAGCTTTAGTGCCAGCCGATTCAAACTGCAAAGTAACCAAAACTACGTTGCAGTAAAAGGCGATTGGCAAAATGGTGTTCCGGGTACGGTTGTAAAAGGCACGCCAAGTGGCGACCCAACCTCTAACTACGCTGAACTCTACAACTTTGGTTATGATCACTACGACTTCTTAGGCGGTGAGCTTAAATTCCAGGCCTTCTATCAAAACTTTGAAGCTGTCTACGGACAAGCATCTTGGTGGCCAACACCAGACAAACAGTATGACCAAGGCGCTATCGTTTCGACCAAAAAAGGTTTCAAACTAAGCTATGTGAAGCTGGACTTATTGGGTCTTGATGACAGTTGGGTGATTGGGCTTGATGGCCTAGAAGACTCGACTAAGCAGAAACTGACACAATCAAACCGCGATGTGACACCAGATATGATGTACCAGAGTATCGCTCCGTTTATTCAAGGTGACATGCTGGTTACAGATTCATTGCGTCTATCTGGTGGTGTACGTTTTGAAAATACACGTGTGAAAGTCGCTAACGGTCAAACTCTATGGGGCTACGGCAACGGCGGTCATCGTGAGGTGAACATCATCGGTGGAGAACAAACCTTCTCTCAAGCTGTGTTTAACGCGGGCGCGGTCTATGATTTCACACCAAATGTGTCTTCGTTCGTGGGCTTTAGCCAAGGATTCGGCTTACCTGATATTGGCCGAGTACTTCGCGGTAATTGGATCGGCGGCCCTGGTGTTGATGCTCCATCTGGCGGACACCCTATCGATTTCAATACCATGCCGGCAGTTAAACCCGTCGTAACCGACAACTATGAAGTTGGACTAAGTTACAGCAACGATAAGTTCTTCATTAGCGGTAGCACTTACATGTCAATCGCAAAAGATGGCGCTAACCTGAGCCTAAACAAAGGCGGTACCTATGATGTTGTCCGTCAAAGAACCGACATCAAAGGCTATGAGCTAAGCTCCACCTACCACATTTTGCCAACTACTCAGCTTCAAGCGCTATATTCGCATGTCGAAGGTCAGGTAGATACTAACCAAGACGGTCGTGTAGACAGCGATATGGATTTGAAAAACCTATCGCCAGATCGCCTGTTGGTCGCAATGAACCACCAGTTTTCAGATAACTGGAATGGCCGAGTACAATACAACCACATGTTCTCGCGCTCAAAAGAGCAGAACGATGCGGGCAGTGCACAGAAATTTGATGGCTATGGCCTGATGGATCTTTCGATGTTCTACAACATGAAACAGTATGGCCGAATCAGTGTCGGTATTGAAAACCTGTTTAATGAGCAGTACATCAACTACTTTAGCCAAATCCGTCACCATAGTGCCTATTACTTCTCAGGTCGCGGTAGGACCTTTAGCTTAGGCTACGAAGTCGACTTCTAATAAAAGACCCTCACCATTGGTGAGGGTCTTTTTCCATAAAAAGCTTAGGCAAGTATTAATTCGACTAAGCGATTCTGCGAGCAACGCTCAAGTTAGCGCTCCAGCTGTTAGCAGTTGTTTCTGTTTGGTTTCCCTACTGTCAGCAATGGTGAGAGACTATCCGATCGTGTGAGACATTCGTCAAACCAATAACTATCTAACATTATTTTTGCATTGATCTTTTATGGTTGACGCCTACGAAATAGCAGTGGTAGCAAACATGAGAAACGTAATAATGATGACATTGGCGCTGTGCTTGGGCTTTAGCTCAGCCGCCAAAGCGGATACCGGAGTTGGTCTTTTTGTTGGAGACCCATATTGGGGGTTAGACTTCAAGCACAATGATCTTCGCTTTAATGTTAGCCTCGACGACCGTATGGGCTTTGGCGTCAACAAAACCTTCGGTATTCAAGATACGCCAATCTACCTCTTTGTCGGCGGTCATTATGTTGATAGAAATAGTCGCTATATTGCGGTTACGCCGGGGATTGGAGCTGAGTTTCGCGTTAAACCTGTTGGATTTTATGTAGATGTTACACCGGCAATTTATCTTGATGAATTTGAAATAGAACTTGAGGCAAGGGCCGGCTTTAGAGTGTATTTCTAGAGAACTGGTCTAGCTATAAAGGCGAGTACATAGGCTAAATGCTTGTCATTTAAGAGGCCGTTCGTATCTTATAGAAGAAGACCCAGTCGTATAACAACTGGGTCTTTTTTATGGCTGGTGACACTAGCTCAGCTTATTGCTAATTTGCTAGGAGCTGTGATTTCGTAGCTTCATCCGTAAATGCCGCATTCACACTATTGCGATAGATGTGAATATAGTCGTCTTCGCTCAAGTTGAACTGTTCCATCACTTTTTGTACTTCTTTTGTCATGGTGGTGTTGGAGACGGTTCTGTTATCTGTGTTAATCGTTACTGGAATGCCACGCTGTCTAAAATCTTCAATTGGGTGAACATCCATACTGTCTACCGCTTTGGTCTGAACGTTACTACTTGGGCACGTTTCCAGAGCAACTTGCTTGTCGTAGACTAGATCAAATGCCGCTTGATGAGTCGCGATATGGATACCATGCCCCACTCGCTCCGCACCGAGCATTGTAATCGCATCATATACGTTCTGACCTTCGCCCTGCTCACCAGCATGGATAGTGACATTGAGACCTTTTTCTTTTGCATATTGAGCAAATGGGATGAACTTCTCGCAGAAGCCCAGCTCTTCACCGCCAGCAAGATCAAAAGCAGCCACACCTTTGCCTACATATTGCGAACCAACATCAATGACATGTTTAATTTCATCCGTTGGCATATGACGCAGCAGCGACAAAATGATATTGCCTTTAATACCGTGCACCTTCTCAGCACGCTGCATACCCGCAACGACTGAACCGATGATTTCCTCAACATTCAGACCTTTCTCACGATGTAGAAGTGGACCAAATCGCACTTCCATATACGTTACGTTTTCAAGCGCTGCATCTTCATACACTTCAAAAGCAATACGTTCTAGCGCTTCTTTAGTTTGCATGACAGACAGTGGTAAGTCGAAACGCTTTAGGTACTCAATAAGGTTAGGACAGGTTTCTGGTGCGATCATCATGTCGCGAATAACGTTAACGTCCTTACTAGGCAAATCGATGTTCTGTTGCTCCGCCAACTCGATAATAGTTTCCGGGCGCACACTTCCATCTAGGTGGCAGTGTAGGTCGATTTTTGGCAGTTGTTTATAATTCATCGTTACCTCTCTAGTCGTAATCGTTGGCAGTTATACTGATAAACGTACTACAAAACCACCCTGACGTTCTAAAAAAGTGTGATGCGACTCAATAATATTCGAGTAAACGTTTGCGTATTTGATTGTCATTTATTGACGTAAGTCACAAACAGTTCTATGACACTTCCACCACATTTCACGACACTTCTAGCACAGAGTTCTCCGCAGAGATCCCTTACATTACGCCCCGACAAACAAACACTCTAAAAAATCTTTTAAGGTATCAAAATGAAAAAAGCAGTAGTACTTGCAGTTTCTGCACTAATGGCAACTGGCGCGTGGGCGAACTCTACAGAATCAGGTTTCTACATTGGTGGTGGTTACGGTCTAACAGAAAGTAAACTAGAAAACCAAGATGTATCAGCGTTCCCAACCATTGACGGTGAGCGTTCACTACGCGTGTATGGTGGCTACCAATTCAACCGTATCGTTGCTCTGGAAGGTGGTTACACAAACTACGGTGACTTGTCACATCAGAGCTTACAAGGCGTAAAGATCAACCCAACTGCGTTCTCGCTAGCAGCAAACCTTGGTTACAGCTTCGACAATGGTCTACGCCCATTCGCTACACTAGGCCTATCTCGCGTTAACATGGATGTAAAATACAACGGTCAAAAAGAAAGTGATTCAGCAACAGGCTTCCGCTATGGCTTAGGTCTAGAATATGCTCCTCAGATGGTGGAAGGTCTAGCAATGCGTTTAGCTTATGAAGCTGATGCTTTCAATGTCGATATTGGTGACCCAAAAACATACACATTCTCGGTTGGCTCTGTGTACCTTGGCGCTTCTTACAAATTCTAATCAAATAAGCGCTTGTTAACCTGATCGTTAACAAACGAACGCCCAATGCCTCCCCCCGATGTTGGGCGTTTACTTATTCCTGTAAATTGGATTCCTCCATCGGATATAGCCGCTCACTTTTGGGCATCCAAAATTGACAACCATCACGCTTCACTGACGTCGGGTTTCCCCAAGCACTGCAGATAGCCTTGTCATTCTCTTTGTCTCTTTGAAACTGGCGACAGGTTCCACAAACAAATTTCATTTATCATCTCTCCCTAAGTATTAAGCACACTGTAATTAGATACTCACCTAATTGCATTGATGCATCGCAAGATTCATAAAATGTCAGAATTTGCGTATTTTTCATCTAGTGAGAAAGGTATCGATGAATTTTGTTCCCTTTCTTATCTGACAGGAATATAAATTGCGTAGTCCTTATTGATGATAGATAACCAATTATGGGAAACGCACAGCAACCCTCGACTCAGGTCAACGAAAAGCCATTGCAACTGCTCATGCAAGTTGCCGTATCGGATGAGCCCGTCTCTGCCAAAGCATTAAGCCAACAACTTGGTGTCCCTTTAAGTAGTCTGTATCGACATATAAAACTGCTCAAAGAATGGAACCTAATTGAAGAGAGCGCTCACGATAAAACGCTGATTGTTGGTCCAGCCGCTCTATTGCTTATGCACAGCTACCAATCCAGTCCACACAATCTGGAAACGATTGAAAGCATCTTGTTCCGCTTACAAAAACAGACGGGTGAAATGGCAGCCTACATGGTGCCAGTGGGCTACAGAGCTCTCTGTGTTAGCTTACAAGAAAGTGTACAGGCGCTTCGCTGCAGTTATGTTCGTGGTCAAAGCCAGCCCTTACTTCGAGGCGCATCTTCGAAAGTGATGTTGGCGTATTTGCCTGAGGCTCGCCGCGAAAAGATCCTGCGTCACTTTGGCGAAGACGCGAACGCAGAGATATGGCAAAGCGAGTTAGAACAGATCCGTCGTCAAGGCTTTGCTATTAGCACTTCTGAGTTTGATCCTGGCGTAACAGGCATCAGTGCCCCCGTTACCAAAGGTACAAAGCTGATCGGTGCGGTTTCCATTATGGCCCCTGCCCACCGCGTAGAGGCAAACAAGGACAGATTTATTCTACATGTATTACAAGCAGCCAGAGCGCTGCCACCAGAAAGGTAATTCATCATGCTCAGCGTCTTCAAACAGTTATGGAAACGTCGTTATCATCCAGTCCTGGAAAACAAACTGTCTATACTGACCGTCTGTGAAACGATTAAACCTCTTAACAACGCTCAAGTTGAAGACGCTGAATCTTTACTCGATACCGCCTACGATTGGCTGAGTGCGCAACATAATTCTCATTTAATGAGAAATATTGGGCATTTCCCTGTCCTCAAGGTCGCTCATACCAAGCCGCCGTATTTCGAGAATCCAACAACAAGTTTGAATTTCAACGACAAACTGATTGAACAGCTGACTGTCGGTGCAATGCCGCTGGTGATCACCAACTGCCATGAAACTCTGCTCGATGTTCTGCCAAGCCTTATCATTGATCAAGAGGATATGGGCATTATTAATATCAACGCGCATTTACTCATGGATCAGTGTTTGGATTTGACGATGGGTTCTATGCTCCATTTCGCGCTAAACCGCTTTAATGAATGCCGTGCATTTCATGTCGGTATTGATCGCAATCGTTGCGACAGAAAACAGCTTGAGTATGCTGAGGATATGGGTTGTAACTGGCTGCTGGCGGATGAAATGAATTACCGCGGTCGTACTATGGTTAAAGAGCAGCTCGCTCGTTTTATAAGCCACTGCGACAAGTTGGTGTTAACTATCGACCTTCCCTCGATTTCAAAGCACAACTCCAGTAGCGAGAAGCATAAGCTGGACATCAATATGGTACTGCGTGTGCTTCGCCAATGTTTGGCTTCGAACAAGGTGCTTCTGGCGCAGTTAGTGGGATCAGAAGAGCGCCATATTTATTCCAAAGCAACACAGCTTTTGGTGCAAGAGTTGGGACATTTCTGTGAGTAGACCACTTCATTAAATTTGGTTGTTTCATAGATTGCTCTAAGGCAGTATGAGCCGACACCATACTGCCGAGACAAAATAAAGTAATAAAACTAACGCGCCATATAACGAGCCAAAAATAGATCAGCGGTTGACTGAGACAGTTGGGTGATACCTTCTTCAGTTAAAGTCTTACTCAGCCCCATCAGTTGTGGCCAAAAACAGCTACCTTTGATAAGGCTGTGCAACTGAATACTTGCCGTCTCAATATCATCAATAACCATCACTTTATCGGCATGTTGCTGTTCAAGCCATTTGTATAGTGCGGTTTCTTGCTTAGACATTTGCGCAGCTTGCTGCTGAAGCTCTTCCGGGCGATAGAAATAATGACCGAAGGCCACCTTGGCTAAATCAATGTACGACGCTTGGTTTAGAATTCGGATCTCGTGCTCGAGTAGATATTGCAACTGCTGCTCAATTGTTTTCGATTTTAGAGGACTCAAGTCCACATCTGCCATAGATTGCTTCCACAACTCAGATAGCAGCAAAATCACTAGCTCTTCTTTTGATTCAAAATGATTGTAGACAGTTCGCTTAGACACACCCGCCATTGCTGCCAGCTTATCCATGCTGGTATTTTGCACGCCAAATTCATTAAACGCTTCTTTAGCAGCATTAATGATTGCTTCTCGCTTTAGCTCGCTTCGTGTTTTTTTCTTTTCAATCATTACGTTAACCAGAGGGACGAAAATTTCTTCGATTATTTTACACTAATCAGTTTACTTTTCACCACACAAAAGTAAACTACTCAGTGTAGTTTACATAAATTAAAAGATGGGCATTAGCCCATGATATGAGTTCAACACGATGAATAAGTCACTATTCGCGACACTAGGAGTTCTATCTATGAGTATTGCCACACTTGCTGCTTGCACTAACACCGAAAAAGACACTGAGCGTTACCCAGACAAGTATGTCAACACAGAAATGGAATACAAATCGAGCTTTGGTGACATCGTTGATGTGATGAAATCCTATTTCACAACCGAACGCGCTGAGCCAACTCCAACTTTTGAGTTACCAGTGCACGCTATTACTGCTGAGCAATTAATAGATGAGCAAAGCGACGTGGTTTATCGCCTTGGGCACTCAAGTGTCGTCATGAAACTTGATGGTCAGTTAGTGATGGCCGATCCCGTGTTTAGTGACCGTGCATCACCCGTGCAATGGGCCGGACCAAAACGTTTCCACCAAACACCGATTACTTTAGAAGCGCTACCGAATATCGATGTCGTGATCATTAGCCATGATCACTACGATCACCTCGATAAAGCGTCAGTAAAAGCTCTCGCCGGCAAAGTTGACCACTTTATCGTGCCGCTAAAAGTAGGTGATTACCTCATCAAATGGGGAGTGCCATCAGAGAAAGTAACCGAACTAGCTTGGTGGGAATCGCATAGCGTAAATGGTGTTGAGTTTACACTCGCGCCAACACAGCATTTTTCTGGTCGTGGTCTAACCGATAGGGATTCAACACTCTGGGGCAGTTGGATCATTGACAGTAAAGAGTCGAAGGTATTCTTTAGCGGTGATTCTGGCTACTTTGGTGGTTTTGCCAAAATTGGCGAAAAATATGGCCCGTTTGACTTTACGATGATCGAAACCGGTGCATACAATGAACTCTGGTCACAGATCCACATGTTCCCAGAGCAAAGCGTGCAAGCACACATAGATGTAAAAGGTAAAATCATGATGCCAATCCACAACAGCACCTTCGATCTTGCTATGCACGATTGGTACGAACCTATGAATAGAGCGCTAGAAATCAGCGAAGAACGTGGCGTGACTATGGTTTCACCAGAAATTGGCCAGCGACTCGACATTGCTAACCCAATGCCAGTCACTAAATGGTGGCAGCAATGAGAAAGCTGCCGATCACCGCTTTATTTCTAAGTCTTGCCAGCCATAGTGTGCTGGCAAGCACAGAAAGCGATGTGCTCTACCTCATCGAGCAGATGAACAGCTCCCCTTGCACCTTTATTCGCAATGGCGATGAACATAACGGCCAAGAAGCAGCGGCACACCTACGCAGAAAGTGGGATTATGCCAAAGACGATGTCACCTCAACTCAAGTGTTTATCGATGAAGTGGCATCGAAAAGCTGGTTTACCGGCAGAGCGTATCAGGTAGTCTGTGATGGACAATCGACGAGCAGTGCGGAGTGGCTAAGCCAGAAACTGCTATCAAAGCCTAACTAATGCTCTGTGAAACACTCATCATCACACACGTTTTCCCCTCTTCATTTACCAGCAAAACCTGATTACCATCACTAAAAACGTCCAGCAATTGTGAGACAAATATTGGGCGTTTGAAGCTAAAATGGCACTGGTTCACTCTCTGGTTATTGCCAACTTGTTGACTATTAACACTCAATAGTCTCCCAGCCATATCCATGCCATGAACAATGGGCGCCTTGAATCCAAATAGCTTCGCCATAAAACCACTTAGATGAATCGGATTATAGTCACCCGACACGCTCGCATAGGCTCTAGTGTTCGCTTTTGATGTCTGTAGGTTGGTTTGATGCTGATAGGCAGTTATATCGTCTGCCAACGCTACGCCCCCACGTTTTAGCTTCGAACTTTTAACTGGCATCAAATATCCGCTGCGATAACGTGCCAGCGTTTTTCCATCCAACGAGAACTCTCCAAGTGTCTCAAACCTTTGACCTCTCTCCGTTTTTTCTTTCATTTCAAGCTTTACTGTAAATTGATAGTTCTGCCCTACTTCTAGCTTCTCAATCAGTTCAAACCCAACAAACGTATGCACCAACCCCAATGGACGTATTGGTGTATCAGGATGAACGAAAAGTTGTAGCAATTCACTCTGCGTTGCTACAAACAAATAGGTGGCGGGTACGCTCGAATCATCAAAACCATAGTGTTTGCAATAACAACGAAGCGCATCGGCATTAACCGTAAAGGAAGAATTGAATAGAGTCGCTTTGACGGATGATTGCGACAGTACTCCATGTTTTGGTCTTTTTAATAGTGCTTTAAGCAATAGTGAACGATATCGAACGCTGTTAGAGGCGACAATGTGCATTATCTTTTTCCTAGCAAAACCTTAGCTGTAGTTTACTGTCACACCAGTAAATAGCACAAGGCGTACCCCTTGCGTTTACCTACGGCGATCCAAGCTTCTATGGCCGAGTCGGTTTTGAGCGCATTACAAAGTCAAATCAACGAGTTTGCAGTGCGCTTCGAGCCCCCTTAAGGTAAGTTATCTACGAATTTAAATAGACCTTCCCCACACTTCGAGTTCCTGGAAGTTATTCCAGGCAACCAATTTTTCATTAGCTGAGTCGTTATTGCCATTGCAGACCAAGCGTAAGTACTTTGCTTGCTGACTACCAAGCGAAATGTCAACATACGCGGTGGTATCGCCTGGAGATTGATACTGCTGCAATAGGGTATAGTTGGTACCGTCACTGCTTACCAAGATATCAAAGAAATATTGTCGTACGTCTCCTTTTGCCTGCGATACTCGCAATGTTTCCAAACTTGAGAGTGATGAAAGCTCCACATCAAATGTGACCCCATAGCCCTTCGCTGTCCATTTGGTAGTAAGGTCACCATCAATGGCCATTTGGGGCGTATGGTCAACTCGAGTCTTTGACGCGCTAACAGAAACAATTGGAAGCGGTTGGCTCGCGACGACATCACTGCCTAAGAAGCCAAGATAGCGGCTAGAAAATGCATTATCGTTGTCGGGAGACAATGAGGGAAAAATATAGTCTACCCCGGTGTCAGACAACCCAAACCAGCGACACAAAGTAGCGGCATACTGCTCTGACGAGGTCGTCGGGATAAATTTATTTCCAATTGCATCGGAGCCGTCTTTCACAAATTCAGGATAGCGACCATAAGCTTTCCCTCCAAGAATGGAACCTCCTACGACCAAATGATTACTTCCCCAACCATGATCTGTTCCGCGATTGCCGTTGTTTTCGATTGTCCTGCCAAAGTCAGACATCGTAAATGTCACAACATTGTTCTCTAATCCATCTGACTGCAGTGACGCATAAAATGCGGAAACAGCATCGTCAATTGAAGCCAACAGATTGTCATGTTTGCCTCTTTGATTACTGTGATTGTCGAAACAGCCGAGCGATACAAAATAGATTTGTCTCGACTGGTTTAAACCGCTACTTGCCTGAATCAGCCTTTTAACCATTTTGAATTGAGAGCCCAGATAACTTGAAGGAATTGATGGATCTTCCGGGTACTGATCCAACAAATCACCTAACGTAGATTGAAAGTCATAGATCTCCTGAAAGCGTTGTAAATAAGCTTTACCAAATGGTGACGCAGTGTTGTCCGCCAGGTACTTAGTCAGATTATTGTTGACTGAATTCACAGCAAGAGATGACATGGCCCGAATACCCGATGTACTCACTCTCAGATCTTGTGTTCCTTGGCCGTTCATCAACTCATTTCCACCAAACGATAGGTTGGGTGATACCGTCTCCGCACCGGATGCTAGAATGTCCATCATCATCCCAGCCCAACCATAAGGATGATACTGGCTTGTCTCCCACCCTCGCTGCCACGCAAGTTGCTGCTTGTTATGAGCACCTAGGTTAGGCGATTTTTTTACAGTTGAATAATTTGCCTTTGTCGTTGGTTCAATCAGCGTGCCAACATTAACAACACTTGTGGCAAGTTTGTCTTCAAATAGCTGAGCTATTTTCGGCATTGACCCATTTAAGATAAGCGGCTGCTGGGCGTCATCAGCAACAAAACCGTTACTCGCTAGTTCATGTGGCCAAAGTTGTATATCTGGCCTAGCAGCCTGATAATTGAGGAGATTATTTCCAGACTGCGGGACTATCATATTAAATGAGTCATTGCCTCCATATAGAAACAAACATACCAACGCTTTGTAATCTGAATTTTCATTCGCCAATGCAGACGAAGGGAGTGAAAGAGATAATGGAATAGAAGTCGCTGCCGTACTATAAACACCACTTTTTAGAAAGTTCCTTCTCGATATTTTCATAACCCATTACTCCTCTACCATAAAGTGGTGCGAAACAAAGGAAAAATACAACATTGCCGATATTGCATAAGGCTTATTGTTATTACTTTTTGCATTCCATAGCCCTTCAAACCTCGGCGCTATATCTGGGGGAATATCACCATCAAAAAAGCGATTTGCAATTAGTGATATCAATTGAGGATAATCGCTTGCGACGCTAACAAAATCAGACACATCCGGATAGAGTTCGGCAGAACTATTTGAACTCGTTTTGTAGCCATTTTCAGTAACTAGCTTCCAAGCGATATTGCTCATTTTTACCGTTTGATTCCAATCTATAATTTCTAGCTCGGGTGCAAAAAGGCCTAATTCCCCTAGTTCACCAGAAGGTATAAAGTCTGGGGAATAGAAGTTAAACACCGACGGAGATCCTAGGGGGTATTGCCCAAAGCTTTCCTGGTAAAGCATGGCATTTGGGGTAACATCGGCTCCACCTCCAGGTCGACAGTCCAAAGCACGATATAGGTAAGTCATCGCCAATATCGGCTCTCTTAGTTTGGCACGATATAGCGAGGATTCATTTAATACGACATCATCCAGCAATATTGCTTTAATCACTTGCCCAAGGTTTCCGCCTGTCTGTTTAAAGACTCTTGCTACCCGCTGAACATAGGCCGGCTCGGGATTAGAGGTGACAAATCGCTTAATCAACAGAGTTGAAATATTAGGAGCGGTACAGGGGTGGTTAACTAATAAATTCAATACACTATCTAGCTCTTGCTCAGCACTTACTCCCGCGGGAAACTCCTGACCTAATATCGATTTGGCATCGCTATCATGATACACATCATTGGCTACCATCGGTTCAGACATACTACCATTCGACATAAACCAACCAGTAAACACTCGAGCCATATTTTCAACATCCGCGTCATCATAGTTCGCTATTGGATTGCCATCTGGAGCAACAGCAAGCGTGCCATCTTCATTCACTTTGTTAAGACCTATTGTGAATAGCTGCATGAGCTCGCGTGCATAATTTTGGTCTGGATTGACGCCGGTTTCAGAGGTGGGCAAGTTTCCAACCATGGTAAGGAAGTGCCCCATAATGGGCGAGCGGGTTATGTGATAAAGAAGTGTTTTGTAATCTTCAAATGCATATTGACTCAACAAATCGTAGTAGTGTGCCAGCTCCAGTGGATAAGGCGCCAACTGGGCATCTCGGTCACCAACAACCAATATTTGACTCAGAGCAAACGCCATTCGTTGCCGGAGCTGAGCATCGTCCCAAAGAGCCAAATCAAACCAGGCACACACTCGCATCTCTTGTGTAACAGAGCTCTCTCCACGTTGTTGCTGTTGATATAGCGTTTGTTCTACGTGTGGAGCACATTGAGTGCCGATTTGTTCATCCAACCAAGCATTACGATCATTAGTAGATATAAATTCCTCAATATCTCCTTTCTTAATTCCCATTGTACTGGCGTCGAGAAACTTAGACGCCTGTTTATATGATAAACCATCCATAGCGTGTTCCTTATTGTGCTAACTGACATTTATAAACTTAGTTTTTATGATTTACTTTTCAAACTAAAAAACAGATTTAAGTAAAAACCATTAAAAAACAAAGACACATAAGGACTACAAGGAAAAGTAACAGCGACTTATATATATCAAATAACAAACAATCCATTTTGGTTGATATATAGAACCTTAAAAATCAGAACAATTAATTTATTAATATAGATAACAACACGGAATGCAATAATTGCAATAGTAACTGTTATATTGATAATAAAGCTATTAATGAACCAAATAAAAAGCGCCCAACTAAGTTGAGCGCTTCACTATTATAACAACAAGAGCCTATTCCACATCATTAAGCTGAATCACCAGCTTACCGAAGTTTTTACCTTCTAGCAGACCAATGAACGAATCCACTGTCAGATCCATCCCTTTCACTAGGTGCTCTTTGTATTGCATCTTGCCTTCCATTAGCCACTGACTCATTTGCGCGGCAAACTCGTCATAGCGGTGGGCGTAGTCGTCAAAGATAATGAAACCTTGCATCTTAATACGTTTGACTAGCAAAGTTGCCACCAACGCCGACATGCGATCTGGTCCTTCTGGCAAGCTGGTTGCGTTGTACTGGGAGATAAGTCCACACACTGGGATACGTGCTCCAGTGTTAAGCAGTGGCATTACCGCATCAAATACCTTGCCGCCGACGTTTTCAAAATAAACATCGATGCCTTGGTCACACGCGTTAGCTAGTTGAGCGGAAAAGTCATCCGCTTTGTGGTCAAGACAAACATCAAAGCCCAATACTTCTACCGCGTGGCGACATTTCTCTTCTCCGCCTGCAACGCCGACTACTTTACAGCCTTTAAGCTTCGCGATTTGACCCACGGTTGCGCCTACAGGTCCTGTTGCTGCAGCCACGACAACGGTATCACCCGCTTTTGGTGCGCCAATATCTAAAAGACCCATGTAAGCGGTAAAGCCAGGCATACCCATGATACCCAGAGCGTATGATGCATTCATCGGCGTTTTACCGAGTTTAACTAGGCCTTCACCGTTTGAGATCCCGTAGTCTTGCCAACCCGTGTAAGCGAGTACCCATTCGCCTTCTTCAAACTGAGCATGGTTAGATTGCTCTACACGACATACGGTCGCACCCACCATAACTTCATCGATCGCTACCGGTTCTGCGTACGATTCGCTATCGCTCATTCGGCCACGCATGTAAGGGTCCAATGAAAGATAGATAGCCTTGAGTAGCATTTCGCCTTCCTGAGGCTGTGGAATATCAACTTGCTCTAGGCGAAAGTTTTCTTGTGTCGGTGCGCCGATAGGGCGAGAGGCTAAAACAATTCTTCTGTTGTTCTGTGACATAGGGATTCCCTTTTTTAATATTAGACCAGTCGTCTAGTAATCATTTCTAAAAAAACCTGCTTCCTGTTGCTTTAGCATAGCCAGAATTTAAGCAGGTGTTTTTGTTTATCGCTTAAGCAGTGACTGTGTCGCTACCAGAGCTAATTCAAGTTGTTGCGTATTTTGGCTGAGCTTACTTACTAAACTCGCCCCGAGCCATTGCTGATAGACAATGCTCGCGGTGCTGAGGCTATCTTGTTTGGTAATAGAGCCATCAGCAATACCTCGTTCAATGGAGTCAGCAATACTGCTCACGATCTGCTGCGCACCGAGGTGCAACGCTGCGCGCATTGGTTCTGATAAATCTGAGACTTCCGCGCCCAGTTTTACCACCAAGCATTTATGAGCGTTACATCGGCCATTTTCTACATCCAGCCAGCGTGCAAAATAACCCATTAAACGCTCATAGCCACTTAGCTGCTTATCAGACAAAAAGTCGTTCAATCGCTCTAAGTAGCCTTCAAAGTAATTGGCAATCAATACTTCTCCAAAGTGCTCCTTGGATTTGAAGTAGTGATAAAATGAGCCTTTGGGCACATCCGCTGTCTTGAGAAGTTCAGACAGTCCAACCGCCGTAAAGCCTTTTGATAAAATCAGTTCGTACCCGACATCCAAAATGTGTTGGCGGGTTTCATTGGTCTTTGCATTCATGGCAGGCATCATGACACACAAATAGACCAGTCGTCTAGTTCCTTTTCAAACTCCGTTTTCATCTTTGAAAAACAAGCTAGCAGATATCCTCACCCGCTAGCTCAATTAAAATAGCGCTTAGCTCACCTGACTACGTATGGTTTCAACATCTTGCTGATGCTGCTGCGCCTTTGCCTCCATGCTTTGCAGTTCGGTAGCGATATTGTGGCTATTTTCCAATAGTCGATTGGTATCGCGCGCCAAACTGTCGATGTCTTGAATTGCCGTCGCTATCGACTCGGTTCTTGCTGTCGCATCATGCATGTGCTTGCCGACGGTTTTAACTACATCAGCGATGGTGTCCATCTGTTCAAACAAAGCACTGACGCTGGTTCGAGAGTTATCGAGCGACTGCTGGGTACTTTTCGCCAGATTGCGTACTTCATCGGCCACCACCGCAAAACCGCGACCGTACTCACCAGCCCTCGCAGCTTCGATACTGGCATTTAGAGCGAGCAAGTTGGTTTGTTCTGCAATCTTATCAATGATCGACAACACACTTCGCAGACTCTCCGCTTCTTTTTCTACGGAACTGATATTTTGCTGCAGAGCAAAGACCTCACTTTCCAATGAGCGGACCGTACCACTAAACTGATTGGTATCAGCAGACAACGCAGATGAGTTATTACCTATATGATCAATGTAGCTGATTGAGTTCTGAGTAAGTTCACTGGATTTGTGGGCGACACTCATGGCTTCAATGGAGTCAGTTAGTGATCGATCTTGAATACGCATCATCAGCTCATTTGAACGCAACTTAAGTTGAGAAAAGTAGTTGGCATAAGATGCATAGTCAGCCACAAATTTACCATGAGCTTGTTCTAAACCTTCTCCACGTCGACTAAAGAAGATAGCACTCAATGTCTCATTAATATTGACGCCAAAAAGCTCGCCAAAGGTAGAGAAACCCGCCACTGGTAGTTCGGAAAAATTACTTAGTTTATTCAGTTCTTGGCTGTTATTTAATCGTCTTAAGATGCAATCAAATAAAATACCGCCAACCAATTTGTCTTCATTAACCAACTGACGAACAAAGTCTCTATCTGTTTGCTCGACAAATGGCGTTTTACGCATTAAGTGCAGCTCTGTTCCTAAAGGCGTATCACAATAGAAATACACTTTGCCTTCAGAAATATTAATACTCGCTACCGAGCGAACAAAATATTCGCCTTTCACTTTCACCGCAAAGGTATAACCTGTTAACCGTTGCTCTACTTGTTCTAAACTACAACGAAAATGACTCGCTAATTCATCAAGAAAGCTCTTTATCTCCATCGTTGATGGCGACAACACACCTTTGACATAACGAAGTGATGGGTTGGCATCGCCAATGAGCCAAGATCGTCCTGCCGGTTCAAAGTTTTGCGTTTTAAACAGCTGAAATTGATAGGCAGAATTGAGTTTGATAAAACACAACAGCGCATGCTGATGACGTACTGATGTGCCATCATGAAACGGTGCACTATCAAAATTCAAACTTCCCGCCGAGGTACCGCCAACAAACGGAACCGGAAACCTACCCGATTGATAGACCGCTTCCATCAGCCAGTTTTCACTGTTTGTTAATCCATTGACCAGTGTCATAGAAAAGCAGTCTGTTGGATCTAGCGAGAAAGCCAGCCTTATGTTTTCCAATTGTTTTTCAATCTCATGAACACGACTTGAGGGCTGAATTTGGCTCATACCGCTCTGAATATCCTCACAAGGAAGTGGCACAGTGTGAGTATCAACATCACTGATGAGTTCTCGAGAGAAAACCTGCAACACCATGGTTTGGGTTTGGCCGGTCGCGAGATAGAGATTGTCATGGGTGGAAGAAAGCTCGCCTGCGGTAGAGGTCAATATCAACGGTCCATCGACTACCCTGCTTAGCAAACGATGAATATGATTGAGATCGTGACCATGCGGCACAAATCCAATTCCCAATGCTGGCTTGCTTCCGTCAAACAATAGTTCTGATGATTCAAACGATGACAGTGAAGCCACATCAAGATTAATGACCTTTACCACTTCTTCATTCATCGATTGACGAGCATCTATGTTTTTTTTTCTAAACTTGAACAACATTCCATTCCCTAAAATACAGCGTAGCAAACAGGCCACAGATCATATTAATATTTTTGATATTAAGGTAGCAAACACATAAGACAAGTAGTTTATAAAAGTAATTTTTTTACCGTATGGATTAGTTTTCTTACTATTAATAAACATATCATTCTATATATTTATCGTTGAAATAGACTTAATGGTTTTTAATTTGCGACAGTAACTTAACCAAAATTAATTACCGTACGCTTACTAGGACGATATTTAATCATTTTTTAATATTTGAGCACTATTTGTTATCAAAAACCCGTTTCTAACATCAAAACAATCACTCTCAAGCATGAGATCAAGTTGACTTATTGGGCTTGAACGTTGCTTTTAGTCGCCATGATTGGCATAGTCGCAAGATAAAACGGACGTCACCTCAAAGGATAAGATCATGATTACATTACTCAGTCGTTGGGCGGTCGTTGCGCTCGGCGTGATGGCATTGGCTGCATGTACTGAAGTTGGCAGCGAAGCATGGTGCCAAGATATGCAGGAAAAACCGAAAGGCGATTGGACTGCAAACGAAGCTAGCGACTACGCTAAGCACTGTATTTTCAAATAGGCTTTTGCGAGGCATGTCCAACTAGTAGTTTGATATGCCTCACTTTTCTCACTCTTCAATCATAACTTTCTCGCATTTTTTCCTTCATAACTCGATCGTTCCTACATTTTTTACTACCAACCACGCGCGGGCTATCTTTTTAGGCTAGGAGCACTAAAACCGACCGCTATGATGCGATAGCATTAACCTTTATGAACGTCATGTCATATAGGCTAGTTATGAAGCTCAACAATATAAGTATAAAAACCAAACTCCAGTTCCTTGTCATCCTCTCCGCATTTCTAATGCTCTCATTAGGTATTTTTAATGTTTACCTTCAGCAAAGTCAGCAACTTGCTGAACGCGAAAATAAACTCAGGGCTCAGGTAGATGCAGCCGTATCTCTTGTCAATTACTACCGCAATCAACCTACTCTCAGTCAAGAACAAGCACAGACCGCCGCCAAACAAGCAATCAATGCTATACGTTATGATAAGAGCAATTATTTTTGGATTACCAACAGTCAAAACAAACTGCTGCTGCATCCTCTCAGAACCAAATCTATCGGCAATGATATGAGCAATATCGTCGATGGCGCTGGCAAGCATCACTGGCGTGAAATGTCCTCGATTGCCAATACACAAAGTGCGGGGTTTCTCGACTACACTTGGTTATCTCCACAGGGCGAGCTCAAAGACAAAATCTCGTATGTCGCGCACATCCCTCAGTGGGATTGGATCGTAGGGTCTGGGCTGTTTGTTTCTGATATTAAAGAAGACTTCATCACGCAGGTGATTAAGCAAATAGCATTTACATTAGGCTGTGTCTTAATACTGATGATTGCGAGCTTTGTTATCGGCAACAACATCGTTAACCCGATACAGCGACTGTTAAGCGATCTTAAACGCATGGCCAATGGCGATTTAACGGCGGATCTGTCTCAAGTCCGCAAAGATGAAATTGGGCAGTTAAGTCATGGCCTAAGTGATATGCAAAGCACGATACGCGATACGCTATCAGCGGCAACACTCACGGCCAACACGGCGAGTCGTCTTTCAGAAAGTATTGCATCGACAAGTGAAGAGACGGCACAAAGCTTAGACTCGCAAAATGCTCAGCTCGAACAGCTCTCTACCGCGATGAATGAAATGTCTGCCACCATCAATGATGTCGCAAACAATGCGGAGCAAAGTGCTGAGAAAACCAGTGGTGCAGCCCAACACGCAACCACCAGCAGTGCGAGCATGGACTCCACTCTTGAAGAAGTATCCGCTATATCCATCGCTATTGAACAAAGCACACATTTGATGGCGGATTTAAAGCTAGGTGTCGACAACATTGGTGATGTTGTGGAGGTTATACAAGAAGTCTCGGAACAAACTAACCTATTGGCACTTAACGCCGCTATTGAAGCCGCAAGAGCGGGCGAACAAGGCCGTGGATTTGCCGTCGTCGCGGACGAAGTGCGTAGTTTGGCAAGTCGAACGCAACAATCTACCAATCAAGTGCAAACCACCATCAATGAGCTTCTGGAAAAAACCGGAGAAGTGGTAGGTGTGATGGAGCAAAATAACGCTAGCATCAGTGCGAGCGTGTCGGCGGCAAGTGATACCAAGACTACCTTAGAATCCATGGTTGATGACCTCAATGGGGCGAATGACATGGTCGCGCAGATAGCCGCAGCCGCTGAGCAACAAAGTATGGTCTCTAACGAAATGAGTGAAAATGTCACCACCATTCACTTATCCGCACGAGAGATCAATCAAGCCAGTAATCAGCTTGCCTCGCAGACACAAGAGATGGCTGTAGCTGCCGAAGAGCTAAAACAGCAGCTGACCTATTTTAGACTCGCCTAATTATTTTAGACTCGCGTAAACCTATCTGTGACCCAGAAAGTGAACGAGTTTGAACGACAGAAAAATGCCGACCTCTAAAATTAGAGGCCGGCATCGTAACTCGCTACTTAAAGTACATTCGCCGCTTGGGAAACTTCCATAAGATAAACAGTCCCCAAAGGGTGAAAAACGCTTCGGTGATCAAGTAGATCTGCATGGTATCATTGGGCTGCGTTTCAGCGATGATGCCCATTGTACGAGTCACCGCCATCAACCCCGCCAGCAAAGTGGCCGAAATGACAGAGAGTTTTAGAGTCTCTTGTTTTAGCACCAAAAGCACAAGTGTGATCCCCACAGCGGCCATCATACCGCCGTAGGTTGCTCTCACGTCAATGGCCGCCGAATAGGAAAACAGCGCACTGTCTGTCACCCTTTCAAACAAGGTACTCGAGAAAGGGAAAACAGAACGCCGTAACCAAAAAATACCAGTGCCGTTATCCAAACCATCAATTTTGCTTGAAACATAAAGGTTCTGCGTATCGCGTGTCATAGCAAAAGTGTAAGCCAGAACCGTCACTTATGTGTAACTTTGACAGCGTAATTAGAAGCGAAGCCTCAAATTCTTAACTATGAAACTCCAACATACCTTCTGTTAAGATGAAATCGATGATCGTATCGAGACCTTTGCTCTCCTTAAGGTTGGTAAACACAAACGGCTTGGTTGGTCGCATACGCTGTGTATCTTGCTCCATAACCTCTAATGACGCACCCACATAAGGAGCAAGGTCTATCTTGTTAATAACCAGCAAGTCAGAACGAGTAATACCAGGGCCACCTTTACGGGGGATCTTCTCCCCTTCGGCTACATCAATCACATAGATAGTAAGATCCGCAAGCTCTGGGCTAAAAGTCGCACTTAGGTTATCGCCGCCACTTTCAACAAACACCACATCGAGATTTTTGTGGCGTTTAGCCAGCTCTTCAACCGCAGCCAAGTTCATAGAGGCATCTTCACGAATCGCCGTATGTGGGCAGCCACCGGTCTCAACGCCTATGATGCGATCCGGCTCAAGCGCTTCTGCTCTTGTAAGGATTTTTGCATCCTCTTGGGTGTAAATATCGTTAGTAACTACCGCGATATGGAGCTTGTCTCGAATCGCTTTACACAACACCTCAAGCAGAGCGGTTTTACCAGAGCCTACTGGGCCACCAATACCAATGCGTAATGGCTGTTTATAACTGTCCGTTGTATTTGTCATGATTCTATTTCTTCCTTTGTTTTTTCACTCTTAGCCCCTTAGCGTTGAAGAGACAGCTCATCATCTACTGCCTCGTCATTAAGCTAAGAGCGGAATAGTCTTGTGTACTGTGTTTCGTGAAGGCTACTAGCAATGGACACCGAAGGTGTGAAACTGCCAATCATCCAATCTTCCGTCTGCTGTTCCATCTCTAATGCTTTTGAAAACTGATCCGAGAGATGAATTAACGCCAACTGCCCATCGGTTTGCCCTAGCGGCACCAGCTTTACACCGGCCATCACCAAATTCTCAGCCCAGCTCCACAGATACCCTTTCTTCAACTCGTTGACATTAATTTGCCAATGCACAGCAGCCACACATAGACCGAGCAGCTGATTGGGCAGATAGTCATCAAGCTCAATACCATCGACTCGAATGTCTAAGCGGCCCAGTAGCGTGTTGAGTGCAAGACCACGCTGCTTTTCCTCAGCGCGTAACTCTTTCGTTTCTCGACTACTAAAAAGCCGCTCACAGAGATCGTGGATTGTCGCCGTGTCACACGTTTGAATCGCTCGATACAGCCGGTCAATTATCGGCAGCTCCAACGTGGCAACACTGCTAAACAACATGTTCGCCAGCCACTCTTCCATCGAAGCGCGGTTTTTCACCCAACCCGCCTCAACCGCCCATTCAAGTCCTTGGGAGTAGGTAAAACCACCAATAGGAAGAGAAGGGCTAATAAGTTGAAATAGCCGATAGCTAGACACATCGTTGTTGGTAGTGGGCTCTAGGGCACTATCAAGAGCGGTATTGGCTCGTGATGTCATAGGCTAAGCTGCCAGTAGAAACAGTGAGCTTGCTGCCGCAACACCAACCGACATCCAACGAGATGCTACTCGGCTGCCAATTTGTGTGCCTAGAAGCATTAGTGTCGAGGCGCCAACGGCCATACCCATCGAAAACTGACCTAGCGTGCCTTCAGCTTCAACGCCGTGCGCGTAACCATGAAAGAACATCATTCCAATACAAAGTCCGACCGCGAGTTTTACCATTTTCTGCGACGCGCTAAATGCATGCCAGATAGCTGCGCTAACTACAAATAGAGACGCAACGATCGCCGTTTCAACCCCACTTACAAGACCAAATGTACTGCCTACAAGCAGTCCCAACATTAGAGTGATAAGGGCGCCAGCAACCAAACCAATTTTCTGCGCTGTTGTTGCGCTCAGACAGCCTACTAAAAGGCCAAAAGCGAGCAACATGATTAGGTGGTCCACGCCAGTCACTGGGTGCAATAAGCCGCTAGAAAACGCTGTAGATTCATGACCTGGGTGAGCCAGAGCCGTCATAGGCGCCAATACAAGAGAGCCAAGTGTTGCGAGTTTGAGGAATGTTGTTTTCATTGAAATTTCCTTTTCATTTTGTTTTTTTAGTAATTTGACGTTTTGATGTCGTCTTAATTTTGCTGCAGCGAATTAATGATGATGGTGATGGCCACCACTCTTGCCACCATAGGCACCGCCTTCTGGCTCAAAAGGTGCTATTTCTGAGGTGACTGTTGCACCGAGTCCCTCAACCATCTCATCCAATACATGGTCATGCTGATAGCGAACCCAGCCGAACTCGACTTGAAGGGGCACATGACGGTTACCTAGGTGATAGGCAACGCGCGTCAACAGATGCAGATCGCTGCAATAGACGGAAGATACTTGCTCTGGCGCGGCTTTCACTTCAATCACTAACCCACATTTACTTTTGAGCTGCTCTCCGCCTCGTAAGATGTGCCCCCTTGGTAAAAACAGTCCTGCATCGCGCCCATCATCAAGCATGACCTTAAGGCGGCTTTTAATGCGGCTATCGATTGGCAAACTTAAAAATGCGTGAGGCTGTGGCGCTAACTCTTTGGTTATTTCTATTAATTCAATCACTATGTTGTCCTCAAAAACTTTCTATACCTTCACTAAAACAAGAAGTAACGCTGAGCCATTGGCAGCACTTCTGCAGGTTCACACACCAGCAACTCTCCGTCCGCACGGACTTGATAAGTTTGAGAGTCCACCTCAATGTTGGGCTGCCAATCATTGAGCTTCATATCCGCTTTGCTGATAGTTCGACACTGCTTGGCGACACCAATCAAACTGCCCAGACCAAGCTGAGAAGCGATATCTGCGTCCGCGGCTGCTTGCGATACGAACAACATTGATGTGTTTTGCGATGCCTTGCCATAGCTGCCAAACATGGAGCGGTAATGCACAGGCTGTGGTGTGGGGATCGATGCATTGGGATCGCCCATTGGCGCCATCGCGATCATGCCACCTTTCAGCACAACACTCGGTTTTACGCCAAAGAAAGCGGGTTTCCAGAGCACTAAATCGGCCAACTTCCCGACTTCAATCGAGCCGACTTCATGTGCCATGCCATGAGTAATCGCTGGGTTGATGGTGTACTTGGCGACATAACGCTTGAGACGGAAATTATCGCTATAGCTAGAGTCCTGTTTGAGGCTACCGCGCTGCACTTTCATCTTGTGGGCGGTTTGCCAAGTGCGGGTAATTACCTCTCCAACACGCCCCATCGCTTGCGAGTCAGAGGCAATCATGGAAAACGCGCCTAGGTCATGAAGGATGTCTTCTGCGGCGATGGTTTCGCGTCTAATACGTGACTCAGCAAAAGCCACATCTTCTGCAATCGATGGTGATAAGTGGTGGCACACCATCAACATGTCGAGATGTTCATCGACTGTGTTAACCGTGTATGGCCTCGTTGGGTTCGTAGAGGATGGCAGCACATTCGATTCACCAGCCGCTTTGATAATATCTGGAGCATGACCCCCGCCTGCACCTTCGGTGTGGTAGGTGTGAATGACGCGGTCGCCAATAGCGCCCAGTGTCGATTCAACAAAACCAGATTCGTTGAGCGTATCGGTATGAATCGCGACCTGCACATCCATTTCATCAGCAACGGTTAAACAGGTATCAATGGAAGCCGGTGTCGTACCCCAATCTTCATGCAGTTTGAGACCCACCGCACCTGCCGCTATCTGTTCACGCAATGCCTCGGGTTGGCTGGCATTACCTTTACCGAGCAAACCAAAGTTCATGGGAAATTGATCCAAAGATTCAAGCATGCGGTGCATGTTCCAAGGAGCCGGTGTACACGTTGTCGCATTGGTGCCCGTATTTGGTCCCGTGCCACCACCAATCATCGTTGTGACGCCAGATGCCAACGCTTCTTCAATTTGTTGCGGGCAAATAAAGTGAATGTGGGAGTCAATGCCACCAGCGGTCAGTATTGAACCTTCACCCGCTAACACTTCGGTACCGGGACCAACAATGATATCAACACCCGGTTGTATGTCCGGGTTTCCCGCTTTGCCTAGTGCTTGAATACGCCCATTTTTTACTGCGACGTCTGCTTTAATAATGCCCCAGTAATCAAGAATCAATGCGTTGGTAATAACAAGGTCTGGTGTTTCCGCGCTTGGACGCTGACTTTGTCCCATCCCGTCACGAATGACCTTACCACCACCAAATTTAACTTCGTCACCATAAACGGTCAGATCTTTCTCAACTTCTAACCAAAGTTCTGTATCGGCCAAGCGAACTCGATCCCCTACCGTGGGACCAAACATCTCGGCGTATGCCTGTCTGGATATCTTCGCCATTTTTCTTCCTTGTTGTTTTTAATTTGGCGTTTTGTTTGCAAAGCGACATTACCTACCGCAATGCTTGCCTAACGTCAGTACCGGATGTTAAAGCGTTCCCATAACCTTGCCTTGGAAGCCGTAGACTTCGCGTTTACCTGCAAACGCCACCAGTTCCACGGTGCGAGACTGTCCCGGTTCAAAACGTGTGGCGGTACCTGCTGGAATGTTCAAACGGAATCCGCGAGTGAGTTCTCGGTCAAAGTTCAAGGCGTTATTGACCTCGAAGAAGTGGTAATGCGATCCAATTTGCACTGGGCGATCACCGAGATTTTCTACCTTCACAGACACTGTTTCCCTACCAACATTGAGTTCAATATCGCCTTTGGCGGTTTCAACCTGCCCTGGTACAAAGCCTGTGTATTGTTTTGAAGAACCTGCCATGTCACCTCCTAATTCTGTTAAACGCGTTTTTAAACATCAGTTTCTTAAACAATAGGTTCATGGACAGTCACCAATTTGGTGCCGTCGGGAAAGGTGGCTTCAACTTGAACATCGGGGATCATAGAGGGCACGCCGTCCATGACATCTTCGGTGGTAAGCAATGTGCGGCCAAAATCCATGAGTTCCGAAACGGTCTTGCCTTCTCTAGCACCCTCTAAAATGGCGCTAGAGATCAAAGCAACGGATTCTGGGTAATTCAGTTTTAAGCCTTTGTCTTTACGCTGCTTGGCGAGCATGCCAGCGCAAAAGATCAGAAGTTTGTCCTTCTCTCTTGGGGTCAATTCCATTGATAAGCCTTATTGTCGATTCTATTTGTTAGTTCAGGTTGCCCAAATCCTAGGTGGGTAAGGACATTCGCCTGTCCAATGCTCTCTCGCCGCCTGCCAAACTTGTTGGAAGCAATCTAAGATCACTTCGCTCCAGTTACCTAACGCACGAATTACAAGCAAATTTTCTAACTGGCTCGCAGCGATAACCACTGCACCTTTTTTGTTGTCTTGCTGCATGTTAATGAGCAAGCTCTGTACCAACTGGCAAAAATCATCGTCATCAATTGAAATATACAAGGTTCCCATCATTTGGTAGCCAAGTAGTCCTTTATTTTTCAGAAGGTTATCTTGCCCTCTAACATTCAACCCTTCTGTCAAAAGTCGCTTTCCATCAAGGTAAATCTCTGTTTTCCCTACCAAATGCCCAGAGCTAAATCCCTCATTTAGTGCAGGACGACCAAAACAGTGCATCTCCCAGCCCAAAAATTGTGCACCGGTTTCTAAATGCACCTCGGTATCCATACGTACATGAGCATCCGGGAAAAAGATGTTTTCTTGAGGCAGCCATTCAAGCCGAGAGTCCTTCTCAACCTTAAGGATCTGACGCTGTTTGGCGTACTTGGTCTCTGAGCGATAGAACTTGGTGGCACCGGGCGTCGTAATAAGCACCTGCGCTCCACGCTCTGCTATCGCCTTGATCTGTAATGTATCACCGCCAACCACGCCACCCGGTGGATGGAGTAGATAGGTATGACATGGACTCCCCTCGGGATAGAGCGGCCGCTGAATGGCGAGCGGCCCTTTTTGTGAACGGTGCTTAAGCACTGTTTTGTCACCTCGGTTAACAAAACCAAGATCGAGTGTCGCTTTCCAGCCAAACTCGGTTTGTGCATCAATAACCTGTCCAAGGCCTAGATGCGGCTCAACATGTGTTTGTGCAGCTGCCGTCATACCGTCAAATACTCCTTAATTAATCCATCATTCAGTGCCGACATTTCCCCTTCAGCGACTTGGCGACCTCGGTCGAGAATGCAGAATTGATCGCCCACTTTTCTCGCAAAGGGAAGTTTCTGCTCCACCAATAACACCGTCAGACCCAGCTTCTCATTGAGCATTCGAATGATGTCACCTATTTCCTGAACAATGTTTGGCTGAATGCCTTCGGTTGGCTCATCGAGAATCAACAGTTTCGGGTTCACCACCAGCGCACGGCCAATCGCCAATTGCTGCTGCTGACCACCCGATAAATCACCGCCACGGCGATGAAGCATCTCTTTTAGTACAGGGAACAGGTCGAAAATAAACTCTGGGATCTTACGGTCGCCCTTATCACGAATCGGAAGACCCACTTCTAGATTCTCCTGCACCGTTAGCATTGGGAAAATCTGCCTGCCTTGAGGCACATAGCCGATGCCCATTCGTGGGCGTGACTCAGCATCGTGCTTCAACAAGGACTCACCATGGAGCTGAATCTCGCCACTCTTGACTTTTACCAACCCCATAATGCACTGAAGTAGTGTGGTTTTACCGACACCATTACGTCCCATAAGCACGGTACATTTACCTTCAGGAATCGACATATCAAGATCCCACAAGGTGTGGCTTTCACCATAAAACTGATTAAGTGATTGAATCTGTAACATGCTATTCCCCTAGATAAACCTGTTTAACTTCCGGATGAGACTGAACCTGATCCATGGTTCCCTCAGCCAGTACATGACCTTGGTGTAGCACCGTCACATGGCTTGCGATAGAACGAACAAAGTCCATGTCGTGCTCAACCACCACCACTGAATGTTTACCGGCGAGCGAGTTAAGCAGCTCTGAAGTTCTGTCCATTTCTTGGTGCGTCATCCCTGCCACCGGCTCATCGACCAGTAATAGCTTGGGGTTTTGCATCAGTAGCATGCCGATCTCAAGCCACTGCTTTTGTCCGTGAGAAAGGTTCCCTGCATTTAGAGTGGCGTTGTCTTTTAAGTGGATAAGCTCAAGTACCGATTCCAACTTGTCTTGCTGCTCACCAGACAGAGAAGCGGTGTAAGTTCCCCACACACCACGAACGCCCGACATGGCAAGCTCTAAGTTCTGCCAAACCGTCAGACATTCAATCACAGTCGGTTTTTGAAACTTGCGGCCAACCCCTGCGTTGGCAATGTCAGATTCATTCATCTTAAGCAAGTTGATGTTTGAACCGAGCCAAACCTCGCCCGTGTCGGGTTTGGTTTTTCCGGTAATGATGTCCATCATAGTGGTTTTGCCTGCGCCATTAGGCCCAATGATGCAGCGCAGTTCCCCTTCCTTGATATAGAGGTTTAAGTCATTAATCGCTTTAAAGCCATCAAAGCTCTTGTTCACACCTTCTACATACAAAAGAATATTGTGGCGAGTGTCGACAAGCGGGTGTTGCTCAGGCTTTAAAAATGAGAACACTTCATCGCGTTTGGTGATCTCTTGTACCGAGGTTTTGAACTGCTGGGCTCTGTGTAACGTCGTCATACTGTTACCTCCTTGTCAGACTCCTGAGCGGGCGTAGATCGCTTCTTCATTAAAGCTATTTTGTCTGAAATAAAACCAATCAAACCTTTCGGGAAGTACATGGTCGACAAAACGAACAGCCCCCCGAGGGCAAAGAGCCACACTTCAGGAAACTCAACTGTAAACCAGCTCTTGGCGTAGTTGATAACCAGCGCACCGACAATGGCTCCAAACAAAGTGGCTCGACCACCAAGCGCCACCCACACGACTATTTCAATAGAGTTGAGTGGAGCAAATTCACCTGGGTTGATGATGCCAACTTGAGGAACATAAAGCGCACCCGCGATACCAGCGATGACCGCTGATAGGACGAATATCCATAGCTTGATGCCATCGACGTCATACCCCATGAAGCGCGTTCTCGACTCCGTATCGCGGATTGCCATAGAAACGCGCCCAAGGCGACTACCGATCACTGTTCGGCAAACAATGTAGCTGACAACGAGTGCAATCCCCGTTACCACGAACAGAGCAATTTTGGTGGAATCCTGCTGCAGACTAAACCCTAGGATATCTTTGAAATCGGTCAGGCCATTATTGCCGCCAAAACCCATTTCATTGCGGAAAAAAGCCAACATCAAAGCATAGGTCAGAGCCTGAGTCATAATGGAGAGATAAACCCCAGAAACGCGAGAGCGAAACGCCAGATAACCGAACACGTACGCCAATGCCCCGGGCACAAGCACAACCATCAGGCAAGCAAACCAAAACTGGTCAAAACCGTGCCAAAACCAAGGAAGTTCTTGCCAATTTAGGAACACCATAAAGTCAGGCAATATCGGGTTGCCATACACTCCCCTATCGCCAATCTGGCGCATCAAGTACATCCCCATGGCATAACCACCAAGCGCAAAGAAGGCGCCATGCCCTAAACTGAGGATCCCGAGATAACCCCAAACCAAATCGACCGCCAAAGCCAGCATGGCATAGCTCAGATACTTGCCCATCAGTGAAATAGTAAACGTCTCAACGTGAAGCGGATGACCCGATGGCAATAGTGTGTTCGCTAGCGGAATAAAAATAACGGTGGCTAAGATAGCTAAGATTGTCAGCTGTCCACCTTTATCACCACGCATTGCCGCGAGTACAAACGACTTAGACGCAGAGCCTGTCGGCTGTCCAGAAGATTGAATTGTTGATTGCATATGTTTTCCTTAACCTTCTGCCGCACGACCACGTTGTGGGAAGAGTCCACGAGGGCGTTTTTGAATGAACAAGATGATGAATACCAATACCAAGATCTTGGCAAGAACGGCACCTGCCCATGGTTCAAGGATCTTGTTAAATAGGCCAAGGCTCAGTCCCGCAACTAAGGTTCCCCATAGATTTCCAACACCACCAAACACCACCACCATGAAGGAGTCTATGATGTAGGCTTGTCCCATGTTAGGCCCTACGTTGGTAAGCTGAGATAACGCCACACCGGCGACACCCGCAACACCCGAGCCCAGTCCAAACGTCATGGCATCGACTCGCTCTGAGCGAATACCCATCGCTCGTGCCATTGCTCTGTTTTGAGACACTGCGCGAACCTGAAGGCCGAGCGGTGTTTTCTTTAACACCATCACCAAGCCCACAAACACCATGATGCAGAACAGAATGATGTATAAGCGGTTATAAGTCAGAGACAACATTGGGTTGATATTCAAAGCACCAGACATCCAGTCTGGCGTGCTCACAGAACGGTTAAGAGGAGAGAAAATAGAACGAACCGCTTGCTGCAAGATCAAGCTGATACCAAATGTTGCCAGTAAGGTTTCTAAAGGTCGGCCATAGAGGTGACGGATAACACTGCGCTCTATCGCAATACCGACCAAACCAGAGACAACAAACGCCATCGGAATTGAAAGGATAAGCGCCATACCGATACTGTTTGGCATAAGCTGCTGCATCACATACGTGGTGTACGCGCCAATCATAATAAGCTCGCCATGAGCCATGTTGATAACGCCCATCACACCAAAGGTAATGGCAAGACCGATGCCTGCCAGTACTAATACTGAACCTAGACTCAAACCAAAAAAGACGGTTTCGACACCTGAGTAGAACTTCTGACTCTGCTGATAGCTATCAAGCGCACGCTCGGCCGCAGCAACGACAAGCTCGTCTTTTTCTTTGTCGATAACCTGGTTCAAGGTCTGCAAGACAACCGATTGTTTGTAACCAGATAGGGTTTCTATCGCAGTGATTTTGTCTGTGTTCGTGTCCCCTGTTAGCGATTGGTCAATCGCCAGTGCCAAGTTAAGAATGTTGAGCACATCAGCATCGTGCTCAATCTCCTTTCTTTGCTTCAGCTTCGCCATAACGGCGTCATCCGTTTTGCCTAAAAAGGCGGTTACCGCACTTAACCGAATCGAAGGTTCGGAGTTCGACAAACCAAGCGATGCGATTTCTAGGCGAATCATGCCGCGTAATTTGTTGTTTACTCGAACTTTCTTAAACTGACGAGAGGATTCGATGGCCAACGTCGTATCATCCCAAGCGCTTTTTGCAGTGGGAGACTTTTTGATGTTGTCTGAAATGTACAAAGCCTGAAACTGCTCACTCTTTTTGTCTTTGACATAATAGAGGTCACCTTCAAGCCAAGCGGTTAATACCGATTTTGCGACTGCTGAAGATTCATTCTCAACAATCCAAGTCATTGCTGACTCTTTTAGAGGGTTGTTTTTTCCGATGAGTGCTTGGGCAAACGTCTCCCTGTCACTTACGCTAGCCAACGCGAAGTGCGTACTCAAAACAAAGAACACCACGACTTTCAATATGTGAATTATGGTTCTCATGAAATGCGTCCTTTTGGCTGCCAGAGCCTGACGTGAACTCCAGCGAAATAAAAAGGTACCTCAGCCCTTTAAGGAAGGAACGGGAGAGGTACCGAATATCGAGGATTTATTGCGCGCTACCTGAACACTTGCCTGTCTCTACGTTGAATGCGCCACATGAGAATGGCTTCGCCCAGCTAGAGTAAAGCTTCGCTGATTCGGGTAGGTAGTTAGACCATGCGTCACCTGCTACTAGACCAGTGGTTTCCCAAACAACGTCAAACTGACCGTCATCTTGGATTTCACCGATTAGAACCGGTTTTGTGATGTGGTGGTTTGGTAGCATGGTTGAGTAGCCACCTGATAGGTTTGGTACCGACACGCCGATCAATGCGTCCTGTACTTTTTCAGCATCTGTCGTACCTGCGTTCGTCACCGCTTGTGTCCACATATTGAAGCCAATGTAGTGTGCTTCCATCGGATCGTTGGTGACACGTTTTTCGCTTGCAATGAACTTCTGCCACGTTTCAACGAACTCTTCATTCGCATCAGTATCCACGCTCATGAAATAGTTCCATGCCGCTAAGTGACCCACCAACGCGGAAGTATCCATACCTGATAGTTCTTCTTCACCAACCGAGAATGCCACAACAGGGATGTCTTCAGATGAGACGCCTTGTGCTCCTAGCTCTTTGTAAAATGGTACGTTTGCGTCACCGTTGATGGTTGATACAACGGCAGTTTTCTTGCCTTCAGAACCAAATTTCTTGATGTCAGAAACAATCGACTGCCAGTCAGAATGACCAAACGGCGTGTAGCTAATCATGATGTCTGATTCGCTCACCCCTTTCGATTTCAGGTAAGACTCTAAGATCTTGTTGGTCGTGCGCGGATAAACGTAATCCGTACCAGCTAACACCCAACGTTCTACTTCCAATTCATCCGTTAGGTAGTCAACCGCAGGAACTGCTTGTTGGTTTGGCGCAGCGCCGGTGTAAAACACATTCTTCGATGACTCTTCACCCTCATACTGCACTGGGTAGAAAAGAATACTGTTTAACTCTTCAAACACAGGAAGCATCGATTTGCGAGATACGGACGTCCAACCACCGAATACCACATCAACCTTCTCCTTCTCAATCAGCTCACGTGCTTTCTCGGCAAATAGAGGCCAGTTTGACGCAGGGTCTACCACAACAGCTTCAAGCTTTTTGCCCAATAGGCCGCCTTTCTTATTTTGCTCTTCCACCAACATCAAAATGGTGTCTTTCAGTGTCGTCTCACTGATTGCCATCGTACCTGATAGTGAGTGTAGAACGCCAACTTTGATCGTTTCCTCTTCAGCCATCGCCATGCCAGATGCAAAAGCCAGTGACGCGCCCATCGCTGTAAGCTTTAATTTGAACGTCATGTTCATGTTGGATATCTCCTTGTTATGAATAGTTATTCAAATCTATTACTTCAAGAAGAGTGCCAATTTGGACAACATTGTTAATAGCGACATAACGTCTTGAATATATAATAGTTTTATTTTTTGTGCACAACTTGGATACGGTTAGTTCAATTTGGTGCGCTGCATCTTGGTGCAATTACAGTTCAAATTTCACCAGATTAGAGAAATCACTCGCATAAGCACCAATTTAATGCAATCGAGTTAATAACTTGGCACTCTTATGAGCGCAAGACACTGGAAATTATGCGAGGTAACTCTCACTACATAAAGAGTAATTCGTTGCATATTGTGATCAAAATCAGTAGCTTGAAAATTAAGCAACCAGGGAGAACGCTATGGAGCCACCGTCGTATCGCTACTTTGTTAAAAATGTCCTAATACTAGGGATTCCAATTGCACTGCAAAGCTTGTTGATGAGCAGTTTAGGTTTTGTCGACAGTTTAATGATCAGTCAATTAGGTACAGAGGAAGTCGCGGCGGCGGGCATTGGCGCTCGAATATTTTGGGTTTCCATCGTCTTGGTTTGGGGACTGGGCTCCGGTATGGGAATCTTGTTAGCCCAATACTGGGGTGCGAACGATGAAAAAGGCCTTAAGCGCTATCTCGCGCTGGGTACAGGAGTCACTCAAGGACTTGCCTTTTTTTGCTTCGTACTCTGCTTTTTCATGCCGACCTTATTGCCGAGTTTGTTCAATCCAAGCGAAACTGTACTGGCACTCGCCAGTGACTATGTTCAACTTCTTGGCATTGCCATGTGTCTATCTGGGCTTGGTATCGCCGCTGACACGGCGCTGCGCTCAATAGGACAGACCCGTATAAACCTATATGTGTCGATATTAGAAGTCGCCCTCAATGTGGTTTTGAATTACATTCTGATATTCGGCTACTTAGGTTTGCCCGCAATGGGTCTTATTGGTGCAGGGATCGGCAGCGTTATCGCTCGTTCAATACGCCTAATCGTAATACTGGTTATCATCTATCGCTACTTTCCAGTTCTGGCATTGCGTTGGCAAAACGTTGTCGAGGCTTGTGAACGAAGCATGGTGAGTAAGTTCGTCACCATTACATACCCGATAATGGTCGGTACGGTGATTTGGTGCGCCGGTATCTTTACATTCAACATCATTCTTGGTCGCATGGGACAAACCGAACTCGCAACGATGGCGGTGATTACGCCACTAGAGTCCGTTGGTCTTGCCTTAGGTCTCGGCCTATCTAATGCTACCGGTATCATTATTGGCAACAGCTTAGGCGCGAATCAATTTAAGCACAGTACACAATATGCCAGGTGGGCGCTTCAATCTGCCTTTATTGTGGGCGCGTTACTTGGGGGCATTTTATTAGTCGCGCAAAGTGCCCTTTTATCTCTCTATGGCGCGTTATCTGATGACGTCACAGAACTCATGATTATGAGCTTCCCTGTTATGGCGCTGAGCATCATGTTGCGAACCATCAACATCACTTTAATCGTTGGTGTACTGAGAAGTGGTGGGGACAGTAAATTTTGTATGAACATGGACTTCGTTTGCCAATGGATGTGGGCAGTTCCTGTAACTGCTATGGGTGCTATCGTGTTTGAATTGCCTTTTACTACTGTACTGCTTTTGATGACATCGGAAGAAATTATTAAGGTTCTGCCCGCGGCATGGCGAGTCTACAGTGATAAATGGGTAAACAATTTAACTGAAAATACCGAGCGCTCAGCTGCTTAGCTGAGCGCAGTTTTAAGTCGAAATAGGGCTAATACGATGCCCTTTCATACCTTTCCCTAAATCCGACATGTTTTCCTAGTAAACTAGTGGCCTAAAAACCGATAAACAAGACTAGATTTGGACTTACACTGTTCTCATGCTAGTTTTTGTGAGTCACTACCAAAAAGAAGCAACAACATGAATCCTTTTCCCAATTGGCTTCAAGGCCAAGTCATAAAAGATACAATCACTAACCCTAATATTCAGGTCGGCGATCACTCCTACTATTCAGGTTTTTATCACGGAAAAAACTTCGAAGAGTGTGCCGTGCGCTATCTGCTTGGCGATCCACCGACTCGAGAAGTATGGGAAAGCGGTCTCTATCCAAATATCGATAAGCTCTACATTGGTAAGTTTTGCTCTATCGCATCAGGGGCGACCTTTATGATGGCTGGCAACCAAGGCCACCGAATGGACTGGATATCGACGTTTCCTTTTCCGAGTGAGACCTTTGGCGACAAAGTTCAAGATGGCTTTCTGCCCTCCGGAGACACTGTTATCGGCAACGATGTCTGGATTGGTTCTGAAGCGATGATAATGCCTGGGGTAACAATTGGCGACGGAGCGATTATTGGTGCACGTTCGGTGATCACCAAAGACGTCGCGCCTTACACTGTGGTGGTCGGTCATAACACCGTCATAAAAAAGCGCTTTACCGAGCAAGAAATCCATAAGCTTTCACAAATGAAATGGTGGGATTGGCCTCTAGCATCGTTGAAAGAGGCTATGGATATCATGTGCAGTCCTGATATCAATGCCTTGTTTGAGTTTTACCAAAGTAGCGATGCGCTCACAGGCGGCAAGTTGAGTAATTCACCCCACAAATAGTTACAGAACACCCCATTTAGCCCCCATCAAATCACGACTCGTTCATGACAAAGTACTAACCCACAAACATCCACGAAACGGAACAATGGCTCAAAGTTTTCAATTGAGCCATTTATGACTTACAAATCTTTGTTTTCCACACTCATTATCTGCACCGTGCTTGGAACCAGCCCTGTTTTTGCAGACCCTTGGCACAAGTTTATCGACAAACCTTGGAAAGAACATAAACACAAACATAAAAAGAAAGAAGTGCATGTCGTTCATCACTATCCAAAACACCGCCTACCTAAAGATGCCATTTTATTGGCCATCGCAGGCGTAACATACGCGCTCATCGATGGACATTATTACCAGCAGAGAAAAGAGAAATATGTGTTTGTCGAAAAGCCGCCAAAGCGTCGCTATCGGCCGGGTAAAGTGATTAGACAGCTTCCTGAAGGGGCTACGGCAGTCAATAAACGTGGCCAACAGTACTTTGTATCGAGAGGGAATTGGTTCTTGTCCATCGGAAATGGCAAGTATGTGGTGGTAGAACCGTAGAAAAGTTAGAAGCGGTTTAGGCGATACTCACATGTGCTGCTTTAGCGAGTATCGCTCCTTTCAAATCCTTGAAAAGCTGGTTACATCACCCAAGTTAGGCTTAGTAACAAAATCACAGCTGAAGTAGCAAGGTACATTGCAACGATAGTTGCAATTTCAGCCACAGTAGACGTCGACGACTTAGATGCGCTCTCTACTTTGTTTGATTTTTCAGTGTCCAATGTTGATAGCAGTGCTGAGTTCATTGTTCTCACCCTTGTGTAATAACATTTCAAAAGACAGCACGAATTCTACCCATTTTGTGAGCAAGGTCAAATATTTTCAGTAAGTTAGTTACGAAATTTTATATTGGTTTCGGATTAGTTTTATTTATCCAAATGCAGTGTCTAAGAATAGGCTTGCTCAGCAGCTTTTATAAATCCTTGCTGCGCATTTGCCATAATAGGGTTGCCATGTGCAGGCAATAGCACGCTGTAATCAAGTCTTGCTTTCTCCATCAACTCGTCTTTTTCGGGTTTCGCGAGCTCTAGCCAACCTGGGCCAAAATTGCTCGGCGCAATAAAACCCATTCGCTTCATCATGATTTTGGCAAACCAGTTAAAGTACTTATCAGGCTTAGGCCAGTTCTGCATGCTGTCTCCCGCCAGCAGAATGCCGCCTTCTCGCTCCAGCAATATCAAGCCTTCTTTAGGATGACTGGTCGTAAACTCATGATAAGACGCACCTTTAATCGGAAGTTCACTGCCAGGCTTTAATATCCGATCTGCTCGGTAATATTCTTCCTTAGTAGACTTAGCGAAGCCACGCACATACGGAGCCTCTACAGACCAAAGCGTGGCTTTAAACGTCTCTTTGTAAAATGGGTCATCAAAACCATGGAATGCAGCTAGACGCACCACATGAGTGACATCACCAAGTTCATCTAGTTGTGCGATACCTTTTTCGTTCAATCGCACAGAGTTCACCAAAATCAGCTCACCACCCTGCTTAATCACCATCATATTGCGACTAAACGTCATTTTGAACGGACCATATTTAGGTTGAGGCGCTTTCATCTCCACCGAGCCTGTCACCATATAGATGTCATTGATGATGTGATGCAGTTCGCCATGAGGCAGTGGTTCTGGGTAGATCATAGCCGCTCCTATGTATGAAGGTTGCTGATTTTGATGGTTTCTATTTACATCATGCTTGAGTCTAGACGGACTATGTAGTTGTAGCCATTATCAGAGGGAAATCGCCTATACTTTAAAGACAACAAGCGCATCAAATCCTTGAATAGGAGGATGGTATGAAACGTTTGTGGCTTCTACTTATCACACTAACCCTGTTTGCTGGTCAGGCGCTAGCAAACACCGTTTGGATTTTACCTGTCAACGGGGCGATTGGACCGGCAAACAGTGACTATCTATCACGTGAAATAGAACTGGCGCATACGCAGGGTGTAAGCCTTATTATCCTGAAAATGGACACTCCAGGCGGTTTGGACAGTGCCATGCGAGATATTGTCCACGCTATTACTGCTTCCAATATCCCTATCGCGACTTGGGTTGGACCTGCTGGGTCACGTGCAGCCAGTGCTGGCACGTATATTTTGCTCGCCAGCCATATTGCTGCGATGGCCGAAGGCACCAACCTTGGCGCCGCCACTCCCGTTGCTTTGGGCGGGAGTAAGTCACCAACATCTCCGGTAGGAGAAGATGATGATAAAGAACCTGTCAACGACGATTACAACTCACAGCAAGTTCCCGCTAAAACCGCATCAGAGAAAAAGGTCATTAATGATGCGAAAGCCTATATCAAAGGTCTTGCTAGGCTCCATGGTCGAAATGCTGAGTGGGCTCAAAAAGCGGTAACCGAAGCTGCCAGTCTCGATGCCACTGACGCGTTAGAACTCAATGTCATTGATTACTTGGTCAATTCCCCTGAAGAGTTGATCAACGCCATCAATGGGAAAACCATCACTGTCGCCAACCAAAATGTGACACCGTCAATTGAAGTTCCCATTTTTGTTGAACGCATACCTGATTGGCGCGCAGAGATGCTGGCCGTTATCACTAATCCCAACGTCGCCTATATCTTAATGCTGATTGGTATCTATGGTCTTCTTCTTGAGTTCTATAACCCTGGTATTGGACTTCCTGGCGTGCTTGGTGGTATTTGCTTGTTGCTTGCCATGTACGCACTGCAAATGATGCCTTTGAATTACGCAGGACTTGCTCTTTTGTTGCTTGGAATCGCACTCATGGTGGCGGAAGCATTTAGCCCAAGCTTCGGCATCCTAGGGCTTGGTGGGCTCGTTGCCTTCGTGCTGGGCTCGATTTTTCTTATGGATAGTGAGCTGCCCAATTTTCAGGTAGCGCTGCCACTCATCATCGGCATAGGCATATTTTCATTGGCGCTCATTCTCCTGGTCGTGGGTTTGTTGCTTCGCATTCGTCGCAAGCACATCACAACGGGTACAGAAACTTTTCCAGGTAAGGTCGCAGTCGTCAGCGATGACTTTGTCGATGGGCATGGGCGAGTTCAATTAAATGGTGCACTTTGGAGCGCAACAACCGATGACAGCGCCAATCCTTTGCGCGGAGACAAAGTCACAATCGTCGATATTCAAGGACTAAAGCTTAAAATCACATCCCATCACCGCCCACACAATTAGGAGGCGCGTATGTTAAGTTACACATTTGGAGTCATTGCCGTTTTATTGATTGCACTGGCGACACAAATTTTCAAAGTACTGCGCGAATATGAGCGTGGCGTAGTATTCTTTCTTGGTCGATTTCAAGAGGTAAAAGGGCCTGGCCTAATTATCTTGATTCCCTTTATTCAGCAAATGGTGCGTGTCGATTTAAGAACGGTGGTTCTTGATGTGCCGACGCAAGACTTAATTACCCGCGACAATGTATCAGTGCGCGTCAATGCCGTAGTCTATTTCCGCGTCGTTGATCCGCAAATGGCGATCAACAACATCGAAAGTTACAGCGATGCCACTAGCCAACTATCACAAACGACCCTACGCTCTGTGCTAGGTCAACATGAACTGGATGAACTGTTGTCAGAAAGAGAACGTCTTAACAAAGATCTACAAGCCATACTCGATCAGCAAACCGATGACTGGGGCATAAAAATCGCGACTGTTGAAGTGAAACATGTCGACCTAAACGAAAGCATGGTCAGAGCCTTAGCAAGGCAAGCAGAAGCCGAACGTAACCGCCGAGCGAAAATCATTCATGCAACTGGTGAGCTCGAGGCATCGAATAAATTGAAAGAGGCTGCTGAGATCCTGAATCAAGCTCCGAACGCACTGCAACTTAGGTACATGCAAACACTCACCGAAATAACCAATGACAAGACCTCCACTATTGTATTTCCACTACCAATCAACTTAGCGGAAGCGGTATCAGACATCGCTCAAGCAATCCCAAAAGACAAACCTGGCGATAGCTGAGCTCAGTACACCACATAAAAAAATACCACCCTTGGAGAAGTCCAAGGGTGGTATTTTCAATGCTCTAAATAGTGTTCGAAACGTCTTTACGCTTCTGCGGCTTCTGGCATCTCTGCTTTATCTAGCAAAATGTTCTTCACCGGGTTGGCATAGCTATCCAGCAAATATTGGTGTGCGCCCTCTGGCAGCACATCAAACTTCTCTTTTAGCGTTGTGCGCGTTGCTTCAGTAATGGTGTCATCTTCCAAACCAGCAGCCAACTTGTTAATTGGGAACAAAGTGTAGTTTGCATGGATTTGGCGGTCGATCTCTTGCGCCAATGCGTCTGGTGTTTCAAAGTCTTGATCAATCACATCACCAAACACCACGTTTACGCGGTCTTTGCGGCCAACAATGCCTTGCACGATGCTTTCGATATCTTCAAACTCACCTTTTTGATAGTTGCCATGCGTCGCTTTTTCATAAAGTTCTTTTGCTTTAGCAATATCACAAGGGTCGTTTTCGTAAGAGACCGACACTGGGACAATTTTTAACGAACGAATGTACTCTGCGAATGCCACTTTTTGCTTGCGACCTTCAACATGGAACATCTTAAGAATCGCAGGGTCAGTGAAATCGTTGCCATCTTTTGCACGACCTTCTTTCTGAGCAATCCAGATTGAGTTTCCAGTATCCAGTGAGTGCTTAATGTACGAAGACAACGTGCCCAAAGCTCTCATCATCTCACGTGAGCCTTTAAGCGAGCGCTTAACGATAAAGCTCTTGTTGAGGCGCATAAGCTCAGTTGCACAGGGCTTTTTAAGTAAATTATCACCAATAGCAATACGCACGGTTCTGTGGTTGTTTTGGTGTAGGCCGTAGTTAACAAGCGCCGGATCCATCGCGATATCACGGTGATTCGACACAAATAGGTAAGAGGTGTTTTTATCTAGCTTATCAAGACCTTGATAAGTCACACCTTGTGTTGTTGCGTTTAGCGTTTGCTCTAGATACTTTTTCACTTCTAGCTGGATCGCTTCTACGCTATCAAGCTTAGCCCACTTGAATTTTAGGTACACTTTAACCAATGGGCTCATCAGCGCTTTAAACCAAGGCGCATGATTAGAAAAACGGTGCTGCAAAATAGCATCAATAAATTCAGCGTCGTTGATCAGTCGATCAATCGCGGCTGGGATTTCGTCATCATTGTAAGGACGAATATCAATATAAGGATCTGTCTGTGTTGTCATGTTTGCTACATCAAATTAAAAGCTGCCATATTCTACGCCCTGTGACTAAAGACCGCAGCCCTATTGCGTCTATTTTTGTTAAGGTCAGACCACAGTTTTAGCATCTTGTTCACTAACAACCACATAAAAGTGTGATCTTTAGTTGGCATTCCCCCCTTCAGGGGGTAACCTACGCGCAGATCCACAGCTTAAGACCACCATGAATCACGCAATCGACTTTCAATCAAACAGTTACGACTTTGTCACCATCACCGCACGTAAAAAAACGCTGCATAACCAGCTAATTCGTGTCGAGGAAGGTCAAGTGATAGTCAGACTGGGTAAAAACGAATATCTATTCCAAGCTGGCGAACTCTTTTGGCTGCCGTTTGACTGCCTAACAAGCTTGACAATACTACCGCATACCAAGCTTAGTACGGTGAAGTTTTCAATTCGTTTGCGCGATAAGTTTCCGGGACAAGCCGGCCATATCAAAACCACACCACTAACGAGTGCGATTCTAGATAGACTCACCACCGCATCAAGTGACGTGATTAAAAACGATCTGCTGCAAGTCCTACGCCATGAAGTTGCTGCGATGTCACCTGCACTCACTCTAGACAGCACCAGTGAAAACATCTCGCGCTGGACACCGGGTTCAAATACCGTATCTGGTGAATTGGCATTAGTGCTTCTTGTTCGTGAAGCTCGCAAGCTTAAACTGTCTGGTAAAAAACCAGAGGCGATTTGTGAGCAGTTGTTCGCTGGTAATCAAGCACAGTTCCAGCAGCTTACCCAAAACCTGCTGGGTACGGAACTATAGGTGACACCCTTTCGGGTAAATGTTCTCACCACATGCAACAAAGCGAGCCTAGGCTCGCTTTGTTATTATTCTGCTTAGCTCTATTCAATGAGTGAAAGTGACCAAAACGCTCTAAAATGGCACTTCAACTTGCATCATCATGTCGCCTTGGTAATCCTGGTGCCAACGATAATCAAGACGCAACCTAGGCTCTTTGCCTTTTTCGCCAAATCCAACACCAAAGTGCAGACCCTGCGCCATTAACCACTCTTGCATCGACATTTCATCTTTACGACGAGCAATTTCATCGGGTGCCCAGAGACCAATACCAACAAAGCTGTTGTCGATGTTTCCAGTTAACACAGGTTCAGATTCTTGAGTTAACAACCATTGATCCCAGTAGGAGTCTTGCAAAGTGTTAGTTGGCGTTTCAGGTTCAATAAGACCACCAAGTGTCACAACTTGGTTGCCGATGTAGCTAAACGGCTTGGTGATTAGCGAGCAAAAAGACTCTTCCTCCGTCGCTTTAATAACGACAGACTTACTCGAATTACTCTCACAAAATGCATACGCAAGAGGGCTACTGACGGCCACTGCTAAAGCAATACAAATCCATGTTGCTTTCATTTTTTATAAATTATCCATTTTAGTTATATGGTCAATATAGCTTATGGGCGACCAAATGTTTAGCGACACTTACTGTTGTTAAGTGATCTACATTCAAACCTTGGGACAAACTGTAACGGATAGTAGTAGAGCGAACTTTCACTTTCTCGGGACAGGCGAGTAATGACCAACGTTCAACGATTTGCTGAGCGTTATAAAATTTTTCGAAGCTAAATAGGTTGTCAGGCCCCAGCACAAAAGTCAGCTCGGCATCAGGGTAATGCTGCTCTAGGGCTTCTAGCACTGCAAATGTGGTCACTGAACTATTTGGCTGATACAAGTGCTCTTCGATATCTGAGCGCTCGACATTACTTTGGGCTAAATCGTCTATAAACATATCGACCAGTTGGCAGCGAATGCTGTAATCCAACATACTTTTGCCCCAAGCGTGAGAGATACTCGGCACCAGCAGTACCTTGTCAAAATGGCTCAGTGATTGAATCACGCTCTTATGGCCAAGGCTCGGTGGGTTAAAGGCGCTGCCAAATATCGCTATTTTTGTCATATGTATCTCAATAAATCGTATCTATGCATAGATTGGCCACCACTGTAACTTTTTTTCAGCGATATTCGTAGGTATCATACAAGAAATCATTTTTGCTTGCAGGAAAAGGGATCCCACATGGAACAACTTATTCGAGACGAGATGCGCGTGCTTCCGTCTATCGACCCACAATTTGAAATTGAACGCCGTGTTGCATTTATTAAGAGTAAATTGCAACAGTCTGGATGCAAATCCATCGTTCTCGGTATCAGTGGGGGTGTGGACTCAACAACTTGTGGCCGTTTGGCACAATTGGCAGTTAACGAGCTCAACCAAGCGAGCGAGAGCAACGACTACCAATTCATCGCAGTGCGCCTACCTTACGGTGAACAAAAAGACGAAGACGAAGCACAGCTAGCGCTCTCTTTCATCGAACCAACCCACTCTGTATCCGTTGACATCAAAGCTGGTGTGGATGGTCTTCATGCTGCTTCACACGTTGCACTAGAAGGCACTGGCCTGCTACCAACAGACGCGGCGAAAGTCGATTTTGTTAAAGGTAACGTAAAAGCGCGTGCACGCATGGTCGCTCAGTACGAAATCGCTGGTTACGTGGGTGGTTTAGTGCTTGGTACTGACCACTCAGCAGAAAACATCACTGGTTTCTACACTAAGTTTGGTGATGGTGCATGTGATTTGGCACCGCTATTTGGTCTTAGCAAACGTCAAGTTCGTGAAGTAGCCGCAACCCTTGGTGCGCCAGCGTTACTTGTTAAGAAAACACCAACCGCAGATCTTGAAGAACTCGATCCACAAAAAGCCGATGAAGATGCGTTAAACCTAACGTACGATCAGATTGATGACTTCTTAGAGGGCAAGCCAGTTTCTCAAGACGTTTCAGACAAGTTGGTTGCTATTTACAAAGCAACACAACACAAACGTGAAGCGATCCCGACAATCTACGACTAATCCGCTTCTTACAAATACCAAAAGCCAGCAAAAAAATTGCTGGCTTTTTTCTAGCTTGTGATTTACTTCGCTGAAATCAAATCTTGCCACCGGTCAACTTTTAATCACTCCTAACTTGTGCCATTGTTATAAGAGCACAGGTGATAACACGCCTTCGCGCGCATCAACCCACTTGTGCACATGCCCAAGCTAAAACTATTGTTCATCGAATAAAAAGGGGTTGCTATGTTAGGCGAAGATCACTCTCTTCTTAAGGAATTTCCAGAACATCAAGATACAATTTTAGCGCTGACACAAAGCGATCAAGGCTTTGCTGCAGATACTAAAAACTACAATGCTCTGGATAAAGAAATTCGTGTGTTGGAACTCAACGGTTCACCTATCGAAGATACCGAGATGCATCAACTAAAACATGATAGAGCCGTTTTAAAAGACTCGTTGCATCAACGTATAGTGAGTGCTTCAAAATAAGCATGTAAATCAAAGCCGGTGCCAGTTGGACACTGGCACCTATAATCACGATTAACTCACGATTTCCACGTCCGTTCTTGGCACTGAGCAACACGCTAACACCTTACCTTCCGCAATTTCCGATTCTTGAATCGCAGGTACATCAGGTTGATGAACCAAGCCAGACTCCACCGTCACCTTGCATGCGCCACAAAAACCAGCACGACAAGTATGCGCAATCGACATTCCCGCATCTTCAGCCTGCTCCAGCAGTGTTTTCTGGTTATCCCCTTCAAATACGTTACCATCGATACTGATTTGAAGCGCCTTAACGCTGTCTTCTGTCGCTGTCGCAACACCAAAGGCTTCTTGATGATAATGGTCTTCCGCTAGCCCCTTTTTGAGCATCAGGTTCTTAGCCTTTTGCATGAAACCATCAGGGCCGCAAACAAACACCTGCCTTGCGGTAAGATCTGGAATTTGTTTGAGGTGGGATAAACTAAAGCGCCCTTTTAAGCCTTGCCAATCATCACTAGATTGAGTCAAAGACAGCATCACGGTGAGATTCTCGTGCTTAGCCTCGAGTGATTTAAGCTCCTCTGCAAACGGAATATCATCAACAGTAGAACATTGATGGAAGAACACCACATTGTTAACGGCATCTCGGTCTGACAAATCACGAAGCATCGACATCATAGGTGTCACACCACTACCCGCTGAGAGGAGTAACAATGGCTCGTGGTCTGCATTCGCCATATGGAAGCTGCCATTTGGTTTGTCTGCAATTAGGGTATCCCCCACTTGGAAGTGCTCGAATAGCCAATTAGATACGCTGCCACCATCGATACGTTTGACTGAGATGGCTAAACGCCCTGGACGAGATGGGCTCGATGATAAAGTGTATAAACGCTTTACAACTTGACCATCAAGATTAAGTTCAATTGGAAGGTGCTGCCCTGCTTTGTAATCAGGCATTGCGCCTTTTTGAGGCTCTAGCCAAAACGTTTCAAAGTTGCGAGCAACGCGTTCGCGCTCAACACAAACAAACTCTTGTTTTTGAGCGTCCAGATCGTCGTATACTTCTTTATCTTTGTATTCAAGAACTTCAATCTCATCACCAGTGCGGATCATACCTTCATTTTTGGCGACCAAGTTCTGGCCAAAGAAAACGCCACCTCTTTCATTCTCGCGAAAACGCGAGAACGTATTCAGCGGCTCTTTGCTTTCACGGAATGCACCTTTCTCCACATCAACCGTAGTCAAAATGCAGCGCTCGCAAGGTTTGACTGCTTCAAACTCGACTTCACCAATTTTAATACGCTTCCACGAGTCTTCAACAAATGGCTCATCGGAACCGACCACTAAGTTGGTTCGAAACTGCTCCATTGAGTGTGTTTCACTACTGCGACGATTAAGTTCATCTAAAGAGCCTTGGCTAATGATAAGTAGTGGATAGCCATCGGCAAAACTCACATTGTGACCCAACTTTTCGCGCACACGGTTCGACTGTTCACCGGTAAACAACAGTTCAACGCGCTGATCGAGCACCTGGCTAAACCAATCATCCGCTTCATCCGTGGTGGTGTAAGCGGCAAAGTTGTCTTTCCAAACCGTCGCTGGCGTCTGCTGTAATTTAAAACTGCTGTATTCAAGCCTTAGCGGCGCCATACCTGGGTAAGTGAAAATGATCCCTGTCGGCAACAGGCTCGACGACACTTTTACCATGTTTGGGTATTTACGAGCGGTGACCATAGCCCCATCGGAAAGCGCGACCATAAATCGACGATCAAAGCACAAACCTTGTTTTTCGACCCAAGAAGAAGAAAGAGAAATGCCACCGACGGATTTAACGGGATAGATATTGATTTGGGAAAGCAGAGGAGATTTTGACACGACTGAGCCCTTTTATTGTTGTCTTCCTTATTTTGTGCTCAATGGTAACGTCTTTTTTCCCTTAGTCCCAGAAACATAGTGAAATCTTACTCGTTTTCCTCTATCATCCTGTCGCCTAAACGTAAGCGATTGCATTCACATTTTTCGCCACCGTTTAGGCTCCGTTTCAAGAAGAATCTAACTTGGTGGGAGCCCAAATGACTACATTGACTATTACTCGTCCTGACGACTGGCACGTACACCTTCGTGACGGCGACGTTCTTAAAGATACTGTTCGCGATATCAGCCGCTACAACGGTCGCGCACTGATCATGCCAAACACTATCCCACCTGTCACAGACACAGAAATGGCGCTAGCTTACAAAGCGCGCATTATGGCTGAGCAGCCTTCTGAGCAGTTTGAACCTCTAATGGCGTTATACCTAACTGACAACACCACACCAGACGAAATCCGCAAAGCGAAAGCATCTGGCGCAGTTGTGGCAGCAAAACTGTACCCAGCAGGCGCAACCACAAACTCAGACTCTGGCGTAACGTCAGCTAAAAACATCTACCACGTACTAGAAGCGATGGAAGAAGTAGGCATGCTACTGCTTGTTCACGGTGAGGTGACCACTCACGAAGTCGATATCTTCGACCGTGAGAAAGAGTTCCTAGACACCGTTCTTGCTCCTATCGTGAATGACTTCCCGAACCTAAAGATTGTTCTAGAGCACATCACGACAGCAGATGCTGCAAACTTTGTGAAAAACGCGAACGACAACGTTGCAGCGACTATCACGGCTCACCACCTTCTTTACAACCGCAACCACATGCTGGTTGGCGGCATCAAACCACACTTCTACTGCCTACCAATTCTTAAGCGCGGCACCCACCAGCAAGCGCTTATCGAAGCAGCAACCAATGGCAGCAAGAAGTTCTTCCTTGGTACGGACTCAGCGCCACACGCAAAAGGCAAGAAAGAAGCCGCTTGTGGTTGTGCAGGTTCATACACAGCGCACGCTGCGGTTGAGCTTTATGCAGAAGTGTTTGAGCAAGAAGGCAAGCTAGAGAACCTAGAAGGCTTCGCAAGCCACAATGGCCCAGACTTCTACGGTCTACCTCGTAACACAGACACTGTCACGCTTGAAAAAGCAGAGTGGAACGTACCAGAAACTATGCCATTGGGTAGCGACATTGTTGTGCCAATTCGTGGCGGCGAAACAGTAAACTGGAAAGTTAAATAAGCGTTAAAAAAACGCCCACTAACACTGGATATGTAAGGCTCCCTAATGAATAATGGGAGCCTTATTTTTAAGCCCAACCGAGATTACTGTTCATGTCCCAAGAAGTTGTTGTCGTCACTCCATGCCGCGCTGCCTGTAAAAATGAAGGTGGGATCTGCAGCGGATGCCATCGAACCATGGATGAACTTTCGCAGTGGCGTTTTATGGATAACGAGCAGCGCCAAGACAAGGTTAAGCAACTCTCCGGGGAGCAATCCACGCACCAGTGCCAGCAGTGTGGTGAACCCGCCTATTGTGATATCTCAGCAGGAAAGTCATCTTGCTGGTGTTTCGAGATAGAGAAACGTGACACCTCAAGTTTGCAAAAATCAGCCACCTGTTTGTGTCGTAAGTGCTTGAGTAAGTTGCCGTTGAAATAGCCATATCCGTCAATATCCTTGATGTACCCCTCCTAGGTTGTTGCAAGCTTGTTAAAAAGCAAATAGAGTAAAAGCCCAACACAAAAAGGAAAATAACAAATGGAATCATTGCTTGAAGGTTTTCCGGTCATTACAGAAATTCCCGTCGCTTGGGGGGAAATGGACGCCTTAAATCATGTCAATAACGCGGTGTACTTTCGTTATTTTGAAACCGCTCGCCTCGACTATTTTCGCCACATCAGTTTGATGGAAGACATGTCCGTCACCAATGTTGGTCCCGTACTTGGTGATACTTACTGTCGCTATAAACTCCCCGTCACCTACCCCGACACTCTACTAGTGGGTTCTCGTATTACCGGTGTCAAAGAAGACAGATTCACGATGGAGTACAGCATTGTCAGTCACAAGCTTGGTAAGGTTACGACGACTGGCACCGCAACCATCGTGATGTTTGACTTTAATACCAATAAGAAAGGGTTGATTTCTGAGAAATTGATGAAGGCGATTAAAGAGACGCGAAATGGGTTAGCGGACTAGCAGATAAGTTAAAATTACGCCTTTCGTATCAGATGACAACGTTGTTTGATACGAAAGGCGTCTTTTTATTGCTATCAAACATGTAATAAAGCATCGATATTTGTACTTCGAGATAGTGAACCATATTCACCCGAACGAACAATCCTCATTGGCTTTCGGAGGCATGTTTAACGCGCCTTTCTTCCATCTCTTGGGAGTAGGTATTGGCTTTTACTCCGTAAATAATCTGTATGTAGTGATCATCAAGTACAACAACACCATACGCTCCGTGATGCTTAAGTGCCTTGTGGTCGACGATGGATGTGTCTTTCAAAGTCAGTCGGAGTCTAGTCGCGCATGCACCGGTTTCGACTAGGTTGTTAAGTCCTCCAATGGCCTTAATAACCGTGTCGACATCTTGTTTGAGGTGCTGGTTAACTTGGGTTAATGATTTTAGTAGTAGCTTGATGGTTTGAAGCATCTTCAGTAGCTCAGATGGTAAGCGATGTGTGATTATACCCCCTATTTCAGATAATAAGTGCGACATTCATAGAAAGGAGTAGAAGAGGAAGCCAATGGGATATCACTACTTTATCGCTGCTACACCTTATACTGACCTAAAAAGTCCAGAGTTCTTAACAAATTAATCTTCTTGAAAAAGCCTCCACGAGTAGAGGCACTGCCAATGGTTATAACGCTTAGGTTTCTTGTCTGCGCTAGCTAAGAACACAAGATCCATGAGCAACTCGCCAATACCGAAGAGTTCTTTCTGAACGTGGTAAAAAACAAGACAAGAGCAAAACTGACAGCACGCTAGGTATTCTTAAAGCTCAAAGGTATCAACACACTCGACTTCAATGGTCAGAGCTTAATTACAGGCGTTCAGGAGCATCAATCGCGGCTACTCAAACTTCTTGGTTCGCTATATCAAGCGGTTTATTTCTAAATTGGCGGCGAAATGACGGCTACTTTTCTCATGATTACTCTCTTATTAATGATGGACAATTAATAGTGGCTAAGCACTTACTGTGCATCTGATTTTGATGGCTTCAACTTATCGTTCCTCAAGCTCTATGACGATGAATTAGAGAAATTCATTTCTTGTGTCCTATAGTCCACAAGAAATGTCAAAAACGAATTTCTCTAAAACATAGTGACAGTTCAGCGACTGATGCATTATTGAAAGCTGACAAGTTTATGTAACTAGGTGAGTACACAATGCTGACTACTGATGCCATTAAATATTGTAATGAGGGTGTGCGTTAATAATGGAGCGAACCATATATTTGAATGACCGACCATATAGGATATGTGATATCGGTGAAGGAGAGTGTTCTATTGTTGTATTTTACTCTGATAGAACCTCAGATTTATACGAAAGATATAAGCGACAATACTCTGCGTCTTCAAGAGTTATTTTGGTTGATACTTCAGAGTCTTGGGATGTGCCGGTTGAATCGATGACTTTGTCAGAGCTTGACGTTCTCGTCGAGGATATTCACTTATTAGCGGATATATATTGGCTGGATCAATTCTCTATAGTGATTGAGAGAGCGACAAATAATATCTATGAAAAATTTAAAAGTGGGATTCCAGAACGTTTGAAGTTACTGGGCTAAATGACATGCACTTGACTACAAGTAGGAAATTATAGCAACCCTTGCCCCGAATTCAGTAGAAGCTAGAAATGAGAAGAATACAGTTACCACTGACAGTGATATTAAGCAGCCTATTGATAACCACAGGTTGTTCTACGATGCCTGGAAGCACTGAACAAAGCCAACTTAATGAATTTGAAAAACTTATAGAACACACACTGGTAGAACTCTATGCCAAGAATAGCGACATCGAAAAGCAAGCAGATAATGCCATTGGTTACATTGTATTGACGGGTACCGTCACAAAAGTACCGGTTTTTGGCGCAGGTAGTGGTTATGGCGTCGCTGTTGACAATGTGACAGGTGAAAAGACTTATCTCAAAACACGCCGTGTAGACATTGGTGCTGGCTGGGGAATAAGAAGCTCGAGAACAGTCATCTTTTTCTCTGATGCGAGTAAGTTTGAAGAGTTTAGGCGCGGAAAATGGATTTTTAATCTAGGTGCAGAAGCAACTGCGAAAGTTGGAGATGTAGGTGGTAATGGCAGTACCGACGGCAGTGGGATTCTTGCATCTAAGGGCTACAAACAATACCTAATATTGGATTCAGGGCTCTCTGTCACATTCACCTCAACACTGACGAGTATATCCCCGTTTGAGTTAGTAGAACAGAAGTAAATAACAAGTAACCGATAATCATGAAACAAGTAAAGACTATTGCAGTAGCATTCTTCTTCGCTACCATTTTCACAGCGAATGCACAGGACTCGATTGAACGAGTGGTTGAAACGAGTACAACAGCGGGACATTGGAGCCATTTACCTATATGGGGTGATCGAGTAGAAGCACTCGGGTATAAGCTACCAGCTCCTATTGGAATCGGATTGTATTTCAACGATCAAACAATGCCATATGAGGCAACCTCGGACTTTTCTCTGGGGGCCAATGGAGGCTTACTTGGAGGTTCAAATATATACATTCCCAAGGGCGATGTAAGAATAGATGGAAGAGACCAGAGCCTGCAATTAAGGGCAGATGCATGGCTATTCCCATTTCTAAATGTATATGGCCTTTTGGGGTATACCAAGGGTCATAAAGATATTGTCGCTAATACAGAAAATGTAGAGATACCAGGCAGGCCATTATTAGAGGGAATGCTTCAGGCGGCAGGTTCCATTACTATTCCTATAGAATATGAAGCGACCAATGTAGGTCTAGGTGCCGTGTTGGCTGGACAAATAGATCCATTTGATTGGCATCCATTTATCATGACTGCTGTTGGTGCTTATACGGTGGCGAGAACTACGGCGACGGATAACAATATCTACACAACGATTGGAGCGTTTAAAATTGGTCAGCGATATAGTGTACCAGGTGGACAACTTGCAGGGTTAGTAGGAATAACTTATCAAAGAGTTGACCAGAATATGAAGGGCTCTTATAGCTTCAAGGGTACAGATTTGGAACGTCTAATTGAGTCTGTAAATTACAATGTCAATCTTCAAAGTGCAGAAACGATCAATATGGCTTTGACTATGGTGTATGACTTTGGTTACGCAGAAGAGTGGAGTTTTATGATGGAGTATGGGTTTTTGAATTGGAATCAATTCACCCTATCACTAGGAAGGCGCTTTTAAATCAGAATTGAATTTCTCTAATTCCTGTTGCGCTCAATAGGGTTAGTAAATAATTAGTCGTATTCCAGGTTAGTAGCCTAGAAAATTAGTAGAAAATATCCTGATTACTCCTTAAGGAGAGTGTTTTTATGTCCAGAAGACTAACCCAAATTTCGCCACTCATTATGAGTCTAATTTCCGCTTCAGTAATAGCAGGTATTGAAAATAAAGAAACTATTCAAAGCACAACGAGCGATTACGTATTAGGGGAGTGCAGTATTAATGCAATGCCAGCACAAAGCAATGTACGCTATACCAGTGCAGAACGGAATGAGACGCACTGTGTCGTTAGTGGTGTCATTGAAAAAGAGATTAACTTCCAAGTAAGACTTCCACATGACTGGAATGGAATGTTTGCCCAAAGTGGAGGTGGAGGTTTCGTCGGTTCTGTTGTGGATTATATTGATGAGGTGGCACTGGGACCCGGTTATGCGACTGCGGGAACGGATACAGGACATAGAGCACATGCCCTTGAGTCTAGTTGGGCGGCACAAAACCAACACAGAGAAGAAAGACTAGAAAACTTTGGTGGGCGTGCCGTACACCTGACAACACAAACGGCAAAAGTCGTCATTGAAAGTTACTATGAGCAGGAAAGTGAGAGAAACCTATTTTTTGGGTGTTCTCGTGGTGGTGGGCAAGGGCTTATTGCCGCTCAGCGCTACCCGACGGACTATGATGTTATCGTTGCTGGTTCGCCAGCCTATGACTGGTCAGTGCGTTTAGGAGGGCACCACTCCGCCATTGCTCAAAAAATGTTCCCAAATTCAGGTCAGCTTGATAAAGCTATTATTGGAACGAAAGAAATTGAACTGGTGAACAGCTTGATCGCAGAGCAGTGCAAAAATGCAGATGGGCTAGACAACAGTGGTCTGATTGAGCCATGGAAGTGTGAGGTTGACTTTAAAGCACTGCAATGTGACGAAGAAGGCGAGACATGTTTATCTTCAGACCAGATAGAAGTGTTTGAACTGGTATACAACGGATTTTATGACAGTAAAGGCAATCCATTAGCAGAGGGTTTTTACTTTGGTGCGAAAGCCGACATGATTCATAAGTGGCTTGCAGGAGGGCTTAAAGTTAACGACATGGATGAGTTCCAGTCTGGTGTACGCATTGATCCTGACTTGAAGGCACCGGTGACACCAAACTTCGGTTACGCTTTTGGTCACGGGATCATGAAGAACTTCATTTTTGATGGTGAGTACAACAGTGCGAGTTATGATTTCGACAACCTGCGTCAAGACGGAAGTCACTTAGGAAAATATTTGGATGCGGTTAACCCTGACCTAAGAGCGTTTAGAGATAATGGCGGAAAACTCATCATGTGGAACGGCTTACAGGACGTTGCGATATCTCCAGCAAGCACCGTAAGTTATTACAAAGATGTCATCAAGCACGATCCGACAGCTGCCAATGACGTTGCTCTGTTTCTGTTACCTGGGGTAGATCATTGTGCCGGAGGCGTCGGTCCTTGGTTGGTTGATTGGATGGGTGAAGGTAATCAATGGGCTGATACTAATGTAGCACCGAGAGAAGTGGTCGCACATTGGGTTGATCCTGAAAAAGGGATTGATGGGAACCGAAAGGTGTGTGCATACCCTGAGGTAGCGATGTGGGATGGTAAAGGTGACCCGAGAAGTGCTAATAGCTTCCGCTGCGAATCTCCCAACTAAGACCTAGTATAACCATGCTCCTCTTCAGAGGGGCATGAGTGGCATAAAGCAACATCAAGGCTGTTGAGTTAGGCTTGGCTGTCATGATGTAGAGGTAGAGCATCGTCCTTAATACTAAATGAAGAGGTGACAATGAATTGCCGAAGTTCATTGCTGAGCTGCAAATGTGAATTTCTCTAATTCATCGCTTTTGTGTCATGTATCCCATAATATTTAATCTGATTTTCTGCGAAGGAGTGTAGAGCTAAATGGCTTATTTTCGTTAATGGATAATAACGAGTTTTTGTCAAAGTAAATTGGGCTTTACTTAATGCTTAACTTAATAAAACAAGAATATAAACTTTTAATAGGTATTCTCGCAGTTCTATTTTTTAAGCTGGTTGGTGATGGATTACTGTCCGGCGGATTAGCACCTTTAAGCTATGTAATTACAACGGGTATATTGTTTTATGTAGTGATGGTTGCCATCTTTTCAGTGGTACGTCATTCGGATGCATTAGCTATAAAACTTGGTGACCCTTATGGAACGTTGATTCTAACGTTGTCGGTTGTCTTGCTTGAAGTGATAATGGTCTCCTCAGTAATGCTCACAGGCGAATCAAATCCTTATCTCGCAAGAGATACCATGTTTGCTGTAGTCATGGCAGTTCTCAACGGTTTTGTGGGTATTACGCTACTGATAGGCGGTATGAAATACCATACTCAAACTTACAACCTTGATGGCATTAAAGCGTACTTGGTTGCTATTATTCCACTTTCATTACTTTGTTTAGTGCTACCTAACTATACCAGTATGGACGCCTTAGGAAATATGTCGATAAGCTTGACTTGGACTTTGGTACTTGCCTCCATTGCTTTATATGCGGTATTCCTATTCGTCCAAACACGCAGTCATTCCAATTATTTTATTGATGCTGATCATGAAGATGAGCACGAGCATCACGGTCCGTTACATAGCAATGTTTTTCATACCATCATGTTAGTGAGCTATCTTCTTGTTGTTATCTTGCTGGCAAAAAGTCTCGCGATGCCAATTAACGATGGTATTACTGTGATGGGTGCTCCCGCGGCATTGGGAGGCTTGATTGTAGCCTTGATTATCCTTGCTCCTGAAGCTGTCGGAGCCGTTAAGGCAGCGGTGACCAATCAACTGCAGAGAGCGATGAACTTGTTCTTTGGATCAGTGCTAGCGACAATCGCACTGACTGTACCTGCTGTATTACTCATCTCTGGCGTGATGAATGAGCCTATTAGGTTAGGCTTAGCTCCTGCTGAAACAGTGTTACTTGGTGCGACGTTACTGATGACCAGCGTCAGCTTTAGTAGTGGTCGAACTAACTCACTTAATGGTGCAACACACTTAATACTGTTTTTCGCCTATATTATTTTGATGTTTGACTAGATAAGTATCGTTAATAAGGCTGAGTAACTCCTCATTTACTATCTATTGAAACAGTATGGGTAGATAACTTGGCCATTAACGATAAATTTTAATTCTGCCATTATTGAACGCTTGCCTTTAGTTATATTTTTACTTAATTATTAGAAATGTAATCTAATGGGCTGTTACATGAGTATATTGGATTATAATAATGACATTAATAAGCTTACCTTTTCCTACCGAGGAAGCAGAAAAGCTGTACTATTCAGTGCTTGATTGTATTTCGACTAAGAATAGTAAGAAACTATGCGGTTATCTAAACAAAGCAGAATCTATACAGCTTTCTTCTGTAGTGAATAAACTTACCAATGGTGAGCGAGTTGCGGTTTGGACACTATTAGCGGGCATCGACGCCTCACTGGCCGCAAATCTCCTTGACCATTTTTCTGATAATGAGTTGGTAAGCCTAATTAGCCAGTTACCGGTAGAGACGACGCTTAGTATGTTTCATCACCTACGCTCTGGTGATCGCCGTATTTTGATCAATGAATTGCCGTACGATCTCCAACAACAGCTAAAACGTTCGTTACCTCAAGCGTGGAAGAATGAAGAACGAGCGGCCTTAAATTATGCTTCGGACTCGGCGGGTGGAATTTGTAAGAGTGAAATCCTAAAGATGCCCGATAGTGCCACGATCGAAACCTTAGGAGAGATTTTAAACGCGGAAGAGCAGAACTTAGAGCGATTGGAATGGCGTTATGTCTATTTGCACGACCAGGAAGGGAACTATGTAGGAGGTTTAAAGATCCGCGATGTTATTTCCCTTCCAGGTGGTTCCGTGCTCAAAAACAGTCTTGACCCTTCTATCCCAGTGATTTCTCCTGAGTCAGATTTAACGGCGATCAAAAGTACTCTAGATACTACTTTGCATGCGGTTATTCCTGTTATCGATGACTTTGGTTTTCAAATAGGGGTTGTGGGCTTTAAACACCTCAATGAAGCACTGTATGAACGGTCAAAACAACAGTTACTTGAGCAGTCTGGTGTATTAGGGGGAGATGAATTTCGAACGATGCCTACCATCAAGCGGAATTTACGTAGGCTGGCCTTTCTATTGCCATCAGTAGTGCTGAGTTATGCTGCCGTGTCGATTATCGCAGCTTATGAGCCAATCATTGAAAAAATCGCGGTTTTAGCTGCAATATTACCACTTGTCGCCAATTTGTCTGGGGCAGCTGGCAATCAAGCGGTAGCCGTATCCATTAGAGAGCTGTCAACAGGTCAGATTTCTGCCAAGGATGTTTTATATGTTGTTGCTAAAGAAATACCAATAGGTGTTGTAAATGGCATATTGATCGGCAGCGTTCTTGCGTTACTCACTTATCTAACTCAAAGTGGGGAAGTTATTGGATTACCACTTTTTATTGGTTTAGCGTATTCCTTTTCCTCTACTTTTGCTGTCATGATTGGTGGCTCCCTACCCCTTATATTGAAGCGGTTCAACCTAGATCCAGCTATGTTATCTAGCCCAATACTAACTACGCTAACGGATGCTATATCATTCTTCAGCGTACTTTATCTTGCTCAGATGTTTTTATTATAGACAACGAAATAACTGGTGCTTATATGCAAATTGAAACTTTTATTACATACATGACGTTAACGGTCTTGGGTCTTTTGCCAATTATGAATCCACCGTCAGCGGCAACCATTCTTTTGGGGCTAAGCAAGGGACGAGACCGAAATTATATGGTAACGCAGGCGAAGACTGCCGGCGTTTACTTATTCATTGCCTTATGCATTACTTTTTTTATTGGAGCATCAGTTCTCGAGTTATTTAGTATTTCTATCCCAAGTCTCCGACTCGGCGGTGGCATCATTATCTTGGTTATTGGTTTCAATATGTTGTTTCCAAGCGCAAAGAGTGATGGGAATAGTCCAGGGCAAGACTCAATCGCATTGGTCCCTTTAACGATACCGTCACTTTGTGGGCCAGGTTCGATGGCGATGGTTATCAGTTTGGCAGCGCAAATCGCTAGTTACGAAGACCACGATAGCATAGTCAGCGTTTATACAGGTGTAGTAGCCGGGCTGGGTGTTGTAACGCTGATAGCAACGTTTACTTTAACAATGGCATATCCACTGCTTAGAGCTTTAGGACAAAATGGGATTGATGCCTTTACTCGGATTATGGGATTTTTACTAATTTGTATGGGAGTTCAGTTTTTTACGCTTGGTGTTCAGGAAATCGTTTTAGAAATTAATGAACTTCTCGCTTGGCAGTGAAATGACACATTGAATAATTAGGGCAGTCGAGGGTGTTGCCCTATCAAAAAATAAGTTTTATATAGGAGTAATTAGAATAGTGAAAGGTATATTCTTTATTGGCTCAATAGCGTTGGTGTTTGGAATAGCTTCTTATACGTACTTTTCACCAACCAAAAAGCAAGAGCGCATTGTTAGGGAAGTGACAAAGTTAGAGCAAACTATGTGGCTAGATAACTTATACTCGAAAAAAGAAGAGTTTGATGGTCTAGGATTACCTGAACAATTTGAATATGTTGAGCGATTTTGCAGCAGGTCCTACAAGATTTCTAACGACCGAAAACGTTGTATAAAGGATGGCAAGTTTATGTTGTTATCTTATCATTACGAACAAGATGGATATATATTAAATCGTCAGGTTTTTGATAGGTTTTACGGCTAGTGAATTATTAATTTTTTGTGGAATGAATTCTCTATTAACTACGCATTTTGGAGAGGGATATGTTTTCTTTTAATAAGGTTATGGCTTTAATGACCTTTGAACTATACAATTCTAATGTTGATTTTGACTTTATTTGGCTACCTTCTAAACAGGAACTCAGATCAGTTGAATTTAAAGATAAAAAACGTTTAACGTTAATGAATTTGTCTTTACGAGATGGTTACAGTGTTGAGGGTCAGGAAGACAGTGAAGATACAGCATGTGAGTTGTATGTCATTCCAAGTCGAGGTGTGATGTGTGTTGAGCATATTACTTTAGGTAAACCGGTGATGGAAAACAAATCAAGAGACATTATCTTCATTGACTATACAGAGTGCGAAATTGAGGATATTCGTTGGTTTGTTCGTCAGGTTTGCAATTTGGCTGAGAAGTGATAATTGAAGCATATTGCTAGTAGAGGTTGAATGAAAAGATTAATAGTAATGCTGTCTCTTATATCATCGTCCGCGCTCGCATTTGATTCTGAGTTTTCAGGGGTTGTTGAGTGTAATAATAATGGTAGAAAACAGCAGTTTATAATCAGTGAAAACTCTATGATTGTTAAATCGAGAGCTAACGAGCAACAAATGGTGGCAGTGACACGAAGTAACCATGAACTAGATACAGGATTGTATCTGGTAAATAGATCTGAGAATAATTCAAAGAGAACTTGGCTCCTAACCCACCATGGAGACGAAAAAGTGGTTGTTTATAATTTTTATGCATTGAGTACTAAAGGAAATACTCAGTTACCTCCTAGAACGTCTACGAGATGTTCCGTTTTATAGTAATTGTTATATTTTGATATAATGACATTAAATATCAGTAGCTTAAATCTGGCTTATTGAGTGTTGCCAATTTACATAAGTGAGCCAGATTTCGCCATATAACCACGCTTATTACAAGGTCTTATAGTTACCTAGCTTTCTTTAATACCAAATTAGTTGCAATAAAGGTTGATTGAATTATAATCGCTGCGTATATTTCTCGTTCGGTAGTATGGCCGTTGCATTAATGTAACATCTTAACAACAATGCAACTAAATAAGCAAAAGGTCCTTAATGGTAGAGCTTGATAAAATAGATCTCAATCTTCTTAAAATATTGAAAGCTGTCGTTGAAACGCAAAATACACATTATGCAGCAAGTCAGTTAGGGATTTCTCAGACTACCGTTAGTAGAGGGGTGACAAAGCTTAAAGAGACATTTGGTGAGCAACTCTTTGTACGTAAGCCTCACGGTGTAGAACCGTCAGAGTTGGCTGAAAAGCTAGCGGAAGCATCAAGCGATATGTTGACGCCTATTGTGAAAGTGCTTGAGTCCTATCACGACTTTGAGCCTTCCAAGTTTACTGGTGAAGTTAAGGTGGCGATGAGTGTTTTTTTGTTAGACCAGTTTGGTGGGGGTATGTTTGACGCACTGAAACTTGTGCTACCAAAGGCGAAATTCAAAATGCTCTATTGGCAAGAGAACACTCTCTTGGATCTACTTAGTGGTAATGTTGACTATGTACTTCATTTTGAAGAGATGCCTCTGCCACAAGAAGTCTATTTACATACATTAAAAGATATCAAACTCAGTCTTATTGCTCGTAAAAATCACCCTGTGTTGAGCTACACGAATGATTGGGCTGAAATCAATCACCTTCCTGTGACTCGCATTATCATCGATGGCTTGAATTCTATGCGAGCTCCTGTAGAAGACCTCTATCGGTCGAAGGGTTATGAAGCTAACGTGACCTTAGCGACGCATAGTATACCTGTGCTGCTTGATAAGCTTCGAAAGTCAGATGCAGTGTGCTTTGGGAGTAGCTTTATGATCGATGATGATCCAAGTTTGATATGCTACTCATTACCCTCTACACCTGAAGAGTTCAAAACGGTCAGAGTGAATGGCGGCTACTTGCATTCAAAACGTGGCTTTCCTCTTAATAAATTGTTGCACCAAACCATACAGGACTACTTTAAAGACGTTGTTCAGCCAACGTGCCCCTCTTGCCATTGAGGCGTCTTAATCAGCTAACTCATCGAGTTATTAACATTCTGTTGATATTTAATTGATCCCTTCATTTATTTCAATCATAGTGAATGGAGTAGGTTGGTAATGGATTGCAGAACGAATGAAAGATATCAAGAATTTAGACCTCAATTTATTGAAGTTATTGAAAGCTGTGGTTGAGACAAAAAACACTCACACAGCAGCCAGCCAGTTAGGAATATCACAAACCAGCGTAAGCCGCGGTCTTGCAAAGTTAAGAGAAGTGTTTGGTGACCAACTCTTTATCCGTAAAGCCCATGGTGTAGAGCCATCTGAACTGGCAGAGAAGCTAGCCGAAGCGGCAGATTCTATGTACTCACCTATTGAAAAAGTGGTCGAGTCTTATCAAAACTTTGACCCTCTTGAATTTGAGGGCGATGTAACGATCGCTATGCAAATCTATTTCATTGAAACGTATGGTGTTGGCATTTTTGAAGTGTTACGTGAAGCATTGCCAAAAGCGCGTTTTCACTTTATCTATTGGCAAGATGATTCACTTGGCGAAGTACTCAAGGGCAACATTGATTATTTGATCCAGTTTGATGCGTACCCATTACCCCAGGAAATTTACCAACATCACCTGCACCGTATTAAACTGAGTCTCATCGCTAGAGAAAATCACCCGACTTTATCGACTACCAGTGATTGGGAGGCGATTCATGAGCTGCCTGTGGTGCGAATTGTTTTTGATGGTATTAATACCAAGCGTGCCCCGATCGAAGATCTATATCGGGCTAAGGGGTATCAGGCAAACATTTCAATGACAACTCATAGTGTTAAAGTTCTACTTAATAAAATTGCCAATTCCGATGCAATATTGTTTGGCAGCAGCTATATGCTGGAGCTGCAAGATGGACTTGCTTCTTACCCTCTTCCAGCAATTCCTAAAGAGATGCAGCAGGCCAATATATGCGGCGGCTATTTACAAACTAAACGAGGTTATCCGTTAAATCAGTTACTCCATCAAGCCATGCAAACCTATTTTGATAGTGTGAGGCAACCAGAGTAGCTTGTGGGTGCGACTGTCTCGCTATAATTGAAAAACCATGATTCGCTATGAAAAAGCCCTCTGTGAAAGAGGGCTTTCTTCTAAAATATTGAGTTGAGTTAGTTTACCTCAGAGGCTGGGATTAGCTGGGTTTTGCTTGGTGCAACCTGATCAAACAACAAGAAGAAGTTGTTTACTCTATTATTGTCATCTGTCTTTACATCCTTGTGTTTAAGTAACTCGCCTAAGCTTATTTCACCCATAAAGTATTCCTGTAGTGGTCAACAAATTCCGGACACTAACTTAAGCCGATTTTCGGCAGTAACTGGCGATAGCCCATCATTTGCTTGATGAGGCCGTTGCCTATTGTAGTAATCCATCAAGTAATAGCTGATATCCTTCTTTGCCTGAGTTTGGGTCAGGTATCCAGTAGCTGGTATCCATTCGGTTTTTAAGCTTCTAAATAGCCTCTCCATAGGAGCATTATCCCAGCAGTTACCTCGACGACTCATGCTCTGAGTTATGCGATATCGCCAAAGCCTTTGACGGTATTTAAGGCTACTGTATTGGCTTCCTTGGTCTGAGTGGAACATCACGTTGCTAGGCCGTCCTCGTTGTTCCCAAGCCATATCCAAAGCTTTGCAAGTCAACTCTGCGTTGGGTTTGTCTGATAGCGCCCAACCCACTACTCTGCGACTAAATAAGTCGAGTACAACAGCCAGATAACTCCACTTTGAACCGGACTAAGATGTAAGTAATATCGCCACACCAAACGTCATTTGGAGTGGAAACTGAGAACTCACGCTTCAATCGATTGGGGATATCTGGTCGCTCTAGCTTAGCTTGCTTATAGCGATGCGAGCCTGGTTGTTTGCTCATCAGCCCGGCTTCTTGCATAAGCTTGCGTACTTTGAAGCGTCCGACATCGAAGCCTTCAGACTGCAGCATAGAAGCAAGAGTCCGACTTCCGGCAGAGCCACGACTCATGTTAAAGAGCTGCTTAACTCGGCTGACTAACCGAATACGATTGGCATCCGGCTTTCGTTGTTTAAACTCGTAGTAGCAGGAAGAAGCTACATCGAACAGCTCACAAAGAACTTTGACCGGTTCATGCTCCCTCAACTGGTCAATTAGCGAGAACGTTCGAGTTCGTCCGACATTAAGAGAGCTGTGGCCTTTTTTAGTATGGATTTTTCTCTTTCCAAGCGATTAATCCTAGCTTCTAACTCTTGGATCTTCTGCTGTTCTGGCGTTAGAGCTTTAACCGCTGGCGTTTCTCCGCCGCGCTCAATCTTTAGTTGATCTACCCAGCGTCGTAAGGCCGTATCGCCGATATCTAAGGATCGTGCCGCCTCAGATATTGAGTAACCTTGATCAAGAACCAAGCTTGCGGCATCTACTTTGAACTCAGGAGAAAATGTACGTCGTTGTCGTTTTGTCATTGAACACCTCATTTACGGTGGAGACTTTACCACCTAATTTGGTGTCCGGGATCATTAAACCACTACATCCCCCCAGGCACGTTTTGTTAGGGCAAGATTAGTGTCAGGTGCTCGGGCGTATTGGTTGATATCGGAGACAAATTCAGCAACGCCGCTGCGCACGTGCAAACCCATCGTGGGCGCATCACTATCGTTGAAAGTAATGGCAATCATTTGGTCTTCACCGTAGCTTACTCGAGGATCGAGGCGTACACGATATTGGTTAACATACGTGTCGGCAGGTGAGTCAATGACAGACTCCACACCAGTAAAGGCGATTTGTGGTATTTGGAGTTTATCTTCAAGCTGCAGAGCGCGGGTCAGATACCAAGAACGAGGAATAGTGGCTTCGGTTCGATAGCCCATCTGACGAAGGGCATCAGCTAGCAATTGATTGGCCTCTGTATCGTTGGGAACGACTTTGACTAAGTATCCACCCAGTTCTGCTGCCCAGGCAAACTCCTGGTTGGCTAGAACTTCTCTTAGCTCCAGTTTTACTGCATCGACACCACCAAAGCCTTCAACAATCTTGCCTGCTTGCACATCAGGTGCGACACGATTTAAGTTCTCCGCGTCGCGCCCAAACCACCCCATAGCATATTGGTAAATGTATTTCGGGTAGTAGGAAAACTCGCCATAGCTCATCTGATTGTGTGGCAACTCAGCGAGATCCTTGGGTAGTTGTACCCAGTAGCGCAGCTCTTCAGGAGTTTTACCGAGCAAAATACCCCGTAGCGTTTGATCGTACAGGTACATGATGGCATCGTAGTAGCCATTCAATGCGGTTTGAATCTCTTCCTTGCCACTGATGTGCATAGTGTGAGTGTTTATCAAATGTTCTGGCTCTAGACTGCGAATAAATTGAATACCTGCCGCCCACTCGGTAGGGTCACGGTACACAGAGCCTCGGAGCGTATAAAAGTTAGGGAACGTTGGCCATAGGTGATTATTGAGTACAGTTTGTGACTCAGGAAGATAGACAATGACTTGATCATTGCTGTCACTGTCAAAGTCAGTAAAGAACACCATTTCAATGTCATCAATGACCATAGTTTGGCCATGTTCAACGGGTGTATTTACCGGAACAAAGCCTTTGGTTCGGCCAAGCGGTGACGGCGCTTGGCCATCAGGCCCTAGTTCTGGAAGCAGAGCAGAGAACTGTTCCAATGTGCGAGCGTAGAGTGAAGGTGCTAACTCTGGGATTGCAGCACCGAGCCCACTACTTTGGGTGATATTTTTATTCAGGTCTGGATGGCCGATTACTTTTAGGTCATCACCATACTTTGCTTTGATTACTTCGGTACCAAATGCATAGTGTGAATGACTATAAATGACCGTTTTAATTGGTTTATCACTGATGTTGTTTCGAACCAATTCGATGACTTCTAGCGCTTCTTCTACATCATCCCCGGTATCAAATAAAATGAGCTCATTTGGACCTTCGATCACCGCCTTGTAGCCAAAGTGGTATCCGACAATAGCCCAAACTCCAGGTGTTACTTCCTTGATGTATGCCTCTGATGGCTGGGTTTTAGCAACACTATCTAACAAGGAAGCATTGACTATTGCTCCATTCGGATATTGGCTCAATGTGATTTCGGCGCCGCTATAAACCGCTTGTGGTTGAGTAAAGTTTGCAGCATGCACTACACCAATGGGGGCGATTAAACTCACACCGACAATAAAGTATTTAGTTAGTGATTTTGAATTTATGTTCACAGATGACTCCTGAGGTAATCTCTATTGTTAAGGGAGGCCTTCTGCGACTCATCAAGAGCGGTGCTCTTGTTTGTGAACGCACAGAAGGACTTTATTGATTGCTAGATTAATCCTCAAAGAAAAGCATATCGATGAATTAGAGAAATTCATCGATGCATCAAATTTATGCTCCATCTTTTCTGGTTGCTGCAGTTTTGGCAGGAAACACAGTACTATTCTTTATTTCGTATTTATACTCGTAACTGAAGTCAGGGAAGGGGTAATTGTTGGTGTCATGCCACTGACTGATGGTCTGTTCCGCTTTCTCCTTGAGTTCACTATCTGTTGCCGCGAGTTTACCAGCAAGCTGATATTGGTTGGAGAAAGCGAGCTGAGCCCCAACCGCGTCAATTTGCTGCGTAACTAGGAAGAGAATATCTTCTTGTATCGATAAGAACTCTTCGTTGTCTCTGCAGCGGATGTAGCACACTAGGTTGATAAGTAGGGCAAATTCACCTACGCCACAGAATCTCACACGTATTGGTTCTTCTTCTGTTTCTGGATGCTGAAGAAGCAGTCGTCGAATACTAACAATAAGAACTTTAAGCTGTGACTGACTGAGCTCGGGGCGCACTCGTAATGTATGCTCCATACGCCGTTTATCGCGTCGTTCTAAGTTATCAATCTCCATGTTGGCAAATTCTGAGTTGGGGATGGTAATTAGGGAGCGCTCTAATGTGCGTATGCGAGTCGAGCGTAGGCCGATGCTTTCTATGGTTCCTAATTTGTCACCGTAGCGACATAACTCACCAATCTTTATTCCACCATCAGCGTAGAGCGTTAGACCGTTAATGACATTTTCAAGTACAGGTCGAATAGCTAAAGCGACAGCCAAACCACCCACACCAATACCCGCTAAAAGTGGTGAGATAGAAAATCCCATATACTCGATGACGTAAATACCCAATATGACAATGGTGAGTCCACCAAATATACGCGATAAGACGGTAATTAGGGATGAATCAACATTCTTCCCATTATGTTTGTTGTATGCATAGAGGGCGGCAAAGTATTTAAACAGTGCCATGATTAGCCATGAGGTGAAGTAGAACTGGGCTAAAAAGAAACACGTTGTTAGAAACTGATAGAACCCACCTGTTAACCATATACCTTGATCAATAACTTGGCGGGTAATAAATAGAATGAAGCCACAGCTGACGAGTGAAATCAGTTTTCCCACCTTCCACTTAATGTTCTTTTGCTCCCAATGTTGGTTCCACTTCCTACCGAGATAGATACTTAACTTCAGTGCGGTGAAACAAATAATGAGTACAGAGAACACAGCGACCCATTGCCACAAGGGGATCGGGCCGTAAAGTTGATGAGCAGAGTAAGGTAAACGCTCTATGAATGCCTTTGAAAGCAAAGGGCCTGGTGAGTGTATGAAGCTTTGATAATAGTTTGGCCTATCAGGCAAAGCGTAGGTGATAGGCTCCATGATTCGATACCAACGTGGTAACTGTTGTATCGTGATAGGTGAAAATACATATTGGCCCGCACGCTCTCCAGAATCGATTTTAATCAATGAGATATCGGTATTTTTGAAGCGCCAGTATTCATTACTAGTATCGTCAGGAAGTTGATCGAAAACATCTTCGTTAAATCTGTCTAGCACCTCTCTTAGTAATAAGATCCGCTCCATGACAACAACTTGTCGTGTTCGATTAGGCACCATAGACAAGTCCATTGTACGTATGACTTGAGCCAGAGCACGATCAGCCTCGTTGGTTCTTAACTTTTCCTGTTGCCAGTAGTTAATTAATTCGTTGGACGCGGAGAGAAAGCTTTCAACAGTGGCTTTGGGCGAAGCTGTGTTGGCAAGTTCAGGGTGCTTGTGTGCAAAAGCCTGATTACTCCCAATAAGCAACAGTAATATCAAGATCCAAACTAGTCGTGGTGAAAGGGACATAACGTGTTCCTGCTAGTGACGTTCAAAACCCAAAAACTGGAGCAGGAAGGTCTGCTCCAGTTAGCGCAAGGCTATTAAGTTACTTTAGGTGATTTTCGAAAAAGCGCGAGAGCTCTGCCATCGCATCATCTGACTCAGGGAAGTCATGGATTAATCCCTGAATGTAGTCACCATGTGATTGACCGTCATAGATGTGGAGTTCTGCATCGACATTGTTAGCTCGCAAAGTACGGTGCATTCGGACTGTGTCACTGAGCAGTAGATCTCGTGTACCTGAAATTAAGATAGTAGGTGGAAAGTCATGGACATCACCATAGACTGGCGATAGCAGTGGGTTATCTAGGGGCGTTTCACCGGCGTAGACATCAAAGGCCGCCTCAATAAGTCCATCACGAGAGCCTAATGGATCTAGGCCTTGTAACGTAATCCATGAATCCGACGTCTCTTTTAGGTCAGTGGCCGGTGTGCCAGCAAACAGAGCGCCTGGCAGTGGTAGCTCGAGCTCTTTGAGTTTGAGTGTTGTTGCTAGTGTGAGGTTTCCTCCAGCACTAGTACCAAAGATAGCGGTCTTTTCTGCAGGTTGAGTTTTCATGAGTTCCTTCCATACCGCAACCGCATCATCGATAGCTGCAGGGAAAGGGTGCTCTGGTGGTTGACGGTAATTGACAGAAATGACCTTAGCATTTAGCCCGTCAGCCATCCAAATGGCTTCGCGTAAAGCTGCATCGTCGCCACCGAATACAAATGCACCACCATGAATGTGCACTAGCCAGCGATCTTGATATTGAGAGTCAACATTTTTAGGGGTTACAAAGTAGGTATCAACGCCAGCAAAAGATTTTCTTTCGTAGTTAACACCAAGTCTTTCTGCCGCTTCAATAGCGACTTTAGCTTGTGGCGCATCAAACATTTCACGGGCAGTAAGCCATTCTTCTGTTGTAGAGGGCGTCGGAATGCCCATTGAATACACTTTCTGATCCACAATGGCGGCAAAACTACTGGAGACGCCAGCTGGTGTTGGAACTTGGCGCTTTTCCATAGTGACACTTGCAACAGCAGATGCGGTCATTAGTCCAGCAAGAGATAGGGTAGTAACGGTTTTTGTGACGTATCTTTTCATCATGTTCCACTCAATATAGTTTGTTTGATTTGTTGAGTGTTATTTTTCACATTAATTGGTGTTCTGGCGACGAATTAGAGAAATTCAGTTTTGCCTTTGATCTCAATCCAAAAGAGAATTTCTCAAATTCGTCCAACTTCAACGTGAGGTCTGATATAACAAACCTATCTTTTATCACAGAGATTATTCAATGAAGTATCTAGCCCTTATATTAACGTTTAGTAGCTATCTCGTATTCTTCTTCTTCCTTGCTACTCGTATGACGAGTTGATGTAACTCTAGTGAAAGGTGTGAGTCTTATGGAAGTAAAAAGGGTGGATTCAAGCTTTAGTTATTAAAAAATAAAGATTTTTAATTTTTGAGTGGAACTTTTATGATTGTCGCACTTACTGTCTGAAATCAGGTATTTCTATTGTATGAGTGACGGATCACACCCTCAGCATACAACTGGTTGACACTCGTTAATTGGCGTAAATTTGATGCCGCGTTCAGAGCGAACTCACTGTTCAAACTTCAAGTTACTATTTAACCTTTTGGATCAACTCAGTTCGTCGATAGGAATTATAGAAATTCATATACAAATTTTGTGACAAACCAAATATGAATTTCTCAAAACCATAGTGAAAAGCAATAAAGAAACTAATATGGCTCGACAACCAACAGTTGGGTTTATCGATAGAATCTAAAGCGCCATCGATATCCTTTCGAAACCCTTAGGTTCAACTCTTACGTAAAGAATTACGGTGTTTATTTAACAAATAGACTCGGCGCTATTTATTTACTAATCAATAAGATGTAACCAACATGAAGTTAAAGCGTTCAACCGCACCCATAAATTATTCAGCTAAATGGAAAGTCATCGTTCTTGCACTGTCTGTCGCACTGATGCTGCTCAGCGCCCTACCTTCTGCATTTGGCGAACGTGAAGCTTTACACATTTCAAACCATACGCACTCGGCACGTCCAGATAACATCTATCGCTATTTAGTGGATAACGATATCGATGTTCACAGCGTTCATGAAGCAAACGATATGTTTGTCGTGACCTTTTCTTCAAGTGGGCAGCAAGCTCCAGCACAAACATTAATGTCTGAGTTTATTCAACCATCGGAGACCGTTGCCCTCACACTCGAACCTGCCGCGCCTTCTTGGCTAACCTCGCTTGGTTTTCAGCCGATCAAATTAGGGTTAGATCTTCGTGGTGGCGTTCAGTTTCTCTTAGACGTCGACCTCACCCCCGTTTTTAATGCTCACGCACAATCGGTGATCGACGATCTTCGCCAGGAATTTCGTGTACGCGCTAGTGTAGAAAGCGGTGAAGTGAATATTACTCAATATAACGAAGCACAATTGGGGGATATTCGAGCTCACTTAAGAACACAGCATCCTAATTGGACTCTGAGTCAATCGAGGGAGCGCTTAGTAATCTCAATGAATGAGGAGGAAAGGCGTTCAATTCGAACTCTCACCGTGACACAAAACCTTCAAACCATGCGAGGCCGTATCGAAGAGTTAGGGATCACGGAAGCCGTCGTTCAGCGCCAAGGTGAAAATCGAATTCGTATCGAACTACCGGGCGTCCAAGATCCAACTTCAGCAAAAAACATTATCGGCGCCACGGCATCATTAGCGTTCTATCATGTGGAACCGAATGCCAGCGCACGAACGAAAGTCGTCAATGACCAAGATGGTCGGCCTGTCCTTCTTCATAGAAACAGCATCTTAGGAGGCGAACATATTATTGATGCTCGTGCCAGCCTAGGAGAAATGGGCACACCTGAAGTTAATATTACGCTTAATAGCACGGGTGGACGACTGATGACTAATCACTCGCGCAGTAATATCGGCAATCCAATGGCGACTCTGTACAGCGAATACAGCCAGTCAGAGACAGGGCATTCCATTGAACAAAGCGAAGTCATCAGTGTTGCAACAATTCAGTCTACGCTGGGTAATCGCTTTCGAATCACTGGCGTAGGCTCGATGCAAGATGCGCAAGAACTTGCTCTTCTATTGAGAGCTGGCTCGCTGACAGCTCCAGTCACCATCGTTGAAGAAAGAACAATAGGGCCAACGCTAGGCGCTGAAAACGTCAAAAATGGGTTTGCGGCACTCGCCTTGGGGCTGGGTTTTACTTTGCTGTTCATCGCCTGTTGGTATCGACGCCTTGGTTGGGTTGCGAACACGGCACTGACGATCAACTTAGTGTGCCTGTTTGGTCTGTTAGCGCTCATTCCAGGAGCAGTGCTCACGCTTCCCGGCATCGCAGGGTTAGTACTCACCGTGGGGATGGCAGTCGACACCAACGTACTTATCTTTGAGCGCATCAAAGACAAAATGCGAGAAGGCAGAAACTTTGCTCAAGCCATAGACAGAGGTTTCGATAGTGCATTCTCTTCGATTTTTGATGCCAACCTCACCACCATGATCGTCGCCATTGCTTTATATGCAATCGGTAACGGTCCGATTCAAGGCTTTGCTATCACACTGGGGTTAGGACTATTAACTAGCTTGTTTACCGGCGTATTTGCGTCTCGAATTCTTATCAACTATTTGTGGGGAAGAGACACCTCACACGAGGTGAAGCTGTAATGACCAAATCAATTAACGTCACCAAAATACGTCAATTGATGACGATAATATCTCTGATTCTATTGACACTTTCCATTACTTCTATCGTCGCAAGGGGATTCAATTGGGGTCTCGATTTTACGGGAGGTGTAGTCGCCGATATTCAAACAAACCCGAGCGTATCTCAAGTTGTGCTCAAATCTCATCTCGACTCTGCATTGAGCCAAGACGTACAACTAACTGCTGCAGGCAGCGAGGGGTATTGGCAGCTACGTTTCAATGATACAGACATAGATTTGCACGAATCATTAAACCAAGCACTATTACCCCTAGACAGCAGTTTTCATATTGCCAACAGTAGCGTGATTGGCCCTCAGGTTGGATTGGAAATGGTCGAACAAGGCGGCTTGGCAATTTTGGCTTGTTTCGTTCTGACCTTACTGTATTTGAGCTACCGATTTGAGTGGCGATTAGCGCTAGGTTCTGTTGCGGCGTTGGTTTATGACATTGTCATTGTGCTAGGACTATTTGCGATGACTCACATCGAATTCAACCTGACCGTTTTAGCTGCGTTATTGGCAGTCATGGGCTACTCCCTAAATGACTCGATCATCATTTCAGACAGAATCCGTGAGGTATTTCGTGCGAAGCCAGACGGTGATACCGATACCCTTCTCGACCAGTCCATAGTGTCAACCTTATCACGAACACTAGTCACATCAGGCACCACCTTAGTCACAGTCTCTTCATTGTGGTTATTAGGAGGGAGTGCGCTAGAAGGGTTTGCCATTGCATTGTGCGTCGGTATTTTCAGTGGAACATGGTCCTCTATCTCCATCGGTACGCTATTGCCAACTCGTGTGGGTTTAAAACCAATCCACTATAAACAGGAAGAAACTGAACCACTTCAACACATTCCTTAGATTTTGCTTACTTAGAACGCGATTAGGCAAGAGTTAGTCGTCTGATAGCAACAAAGAATTTCTCTAATTCATGGGCTAAATCACCTATTCACTTTAAGTTAGCAACTTGATTAAACGCATAGCTTTGCGCCTATCGCCTGATAGGTAAAAGCTTAAACATCTAATTTGAAACGAACTGCGTGCTGCAGAGTTAATTGCAATATTCACCCAATTAACTCTCGTTAAAGAACATTAGCGAGCCTTCGGTAACTCAATAAAGGCTCAACGTACTCAAACAAGAATACAAACTGCCACTTGGCATTGTTGCCGTTCTATTTTTCAAATTGTTCGGCGATAACTTACTCACTGGGGCTTATCTCAGTCCGCCTACATCATTCTGGTGTTTGATTAAAACACTTTCAGGGTACTTGTATTGTCAGCAAGAACCCATGTTAACTTGGAGTTCCCATGCAAGAGATTATATCGGCGATTTGGATGCAAGATTTTGATGCTTTGCTTGAATTGAACTCACTGCACGTTTTATTGCTTTTACTGGGCGTCGTGCTTTTTCTCGAGTCGAGTTTTGTTTTTTTACCGCTGCCAGGAGACGGTTTAGTGTTGTTTATTGGAGGTATGGTGGGTTTGGGTGCGATTGATTTTTCAAGCGCCCTACTGCTGCTGACCAGCGCTGCATTTTTAGGCAGTATTGTTGCGTACCTTCAAGGGCGTTGGCTGCACAATACTCAATTCATGCGTAAAGCTGAACAAACACTTCCAGCGGGATCGCTACCCAAAGCCAAAAATCTGTTAAACCAATTTGGATTTTTATCCCTGTTCATTTCTCGTTTTGTTCCATTCGTTCGCGTATTGACCCCAATGCTGATGGGCGTTGCACAACTCAGTTTTATAAGGACGCTTGTCGTCAGCTTCACCAGTTCGATTATGTGGGTCTTCAGTTTGTTGCTGCTAGGAAAGTGGGTCATGCGACACCCATTCGTCTCTCAATACCAAGAATTCATTACAAAATGGTTTTTGATGGGCAGTTTGGTTTTGATGATCGTTGCATTTATCGCAATTTTCATGCGACTTGCAACCAAAAAACGACAACTAAAAATACCCTATTAGACAACGCTGCAACCATATTCTCACTCATTGTCAAAGGTTTCATATATGACATCAATTAACTTAGCTTTTTCGTCAGAAAGTGTGGAAAAGTTGTATTTGGAAATACTAGCATGCCTTACTCCTAGAAAGGCGAAGCAGCTTAACAAAGCAATACTCGGGGCGGAGAATTCCGAACTGCCTTTAGTATTAAGAAACCTCTCTTACCCACAACGTATCGCTACATGGACTCTACTAAACGAAGTGAACCCAAACCTTGCAGCTAGCTTGCTCGAGCACTTGTCAGATCCTGAGCTTTTATGGCTGTTCAGCCAGTTACCTGAAACCACGAGCCTTAAGTTGTTTCAATACTTGCATTCCGCTGACCGTCGATTACTACTAAACGAACTACCCACTGAACTAACAAAACAGCTCAAACAGGCGCTGCCAACAATATGGGAAGATGAAGAACGGGCGGCCTTAAAATACCGACAAGACAACGCAGGAGGAATTTGCAGGAGTGAAACTCTTAAACTACCTTCAGATGCCACCGTCGACAGCTTGAGCGCTAGATTAAGTAATGAAGAACACGGTTTGGATCGACTAGAGTGGCGCTATGTATACTTACACGACACAGAAGGCCGTTATTTAGGCGGACTTAAAATACGATTAAAAGCACACTAGATAAAACGCTGCACCCCGTCATACCTGTCGTTGACGAACAAGGTTTTCAAATTGGCATTGTCGGCTAGAAACATCTTAATGAAGCTCTATATTTACGTTCTAAGCAGCAGATGCTTGAACAATCTGGTGTATTCGGGGGAGATGAATCCCGCACCATGCTAGTGCTTAAACGTAACCTACGTCGACTCACCTTTTTAATGCCTTCAGTTGCGTTAAGTTATGCTGCGATTTCAATCATTGCTATGTACGAACCCATCATAGAGCAAATCGCTGTCTTAGCGGCGGTGTTACCACTTGTCGCCAACCTTTCCGGAGCCGCGGGGAATCAATCCGTAACCGTATCTATTCGCGAGTTATCTTTGGGACAAATCTCAACCAAAGACCTTCTGTATGTGGTAGCAAAAGAGATCCCTATTGGCGCCCTCGTACTTCTTGACCATTCCTTCACTATACGGGCCAGGTTCGATAGCGGTTATCATCAGTTTGGCCGCTCAAATTGCAACGTATGAGAATCACACTAGCATGGCGAGTGTCTATGGAGGTGTTGTGACAGTACTTGCTGTTGTTGCAATGATAGCGACGCTCACTTTAACCATGGCTTACCCTTTTATAATTCACCTTCGGCAAAAACAGTAGCGCAACTTCCTAACAGGCTAACCGGATAGAACGCCACCGTCTTTTAGTTTCTCAATTTTTTGGATTAAATAAAGACTCTTTACAGGGGATACGCCTATAGTTTATGACACGTCATTAAATAAGCCCGCATTAAGCGGGCTGAAAGTATGTTAGAAACCAATTCGGTATGACATGGTAGAAAGATGATCCCCTCTGTCATATTGATACGTATAAACCAAACTCTGATTGTTATTGATTGTATAGCCTACATCCGCAATCAAATCCCAATTTCTAAAACTTGATCGACGACCATTTTCTTCCTGTAGATCATTGAAGCTAAATGTGTATTCAGGTGTAACACTCAACCAAATATTATTACTTGTATTGTAGACCATATTTAGCGATAACTGAGTATAGTAAGCGGTGTTCAACATTGATTGATGTTCAAACGAACCTAAAGCTAGCTCTGGAACCAGACGAATATCTTTATTAAGCGGCACGTTTACGTGCACACCAAGCTCGCCTGTGTTCGATCGGATGTTTCTATTATCAAAGTTTGAATCATAGTTATACCCTAAAAAATAGCCTACCCCAGTGTGATGAATGACATTAAGTCTTAAATCGTGATTTCCAAAATTATCATCACTATGATAGGTACCTAATAGATTCCAGCTGTTGTTAACTTGACTGGTAAATTGAGCGTTGACGTCAAAATCCTTACTACCATAACCGACAGAAAGACCATTATACGACGCATAAGGATTTGAGAAGTCGATATTTTTATTCGCTAAAACTGAAGTAGAAGATAGAGTGGTTAAAATTGCTGCGATAGTGACTACTTTTTTCATTGAGACTCTCTATATTAATCAATATTTCATTCATCCATGAAACAGTAATAAATCCAAATTTTTATGTCGCTGGAATAACACTACTGTATGTTTTTCGATGACGCTTGACGAGGAATTAGAGAAATTCAAATTTGTTCGCAACTCATACCCAATTATGAATTTCTCTAATTCCTATTTCATCTTCACGACACTACTTACAATCAAATCTCTAATATGAGGATTGAACATGAAATATTTACCTGCCTGTATGATATTCGCAAGTTACTTAGCCTTCTTTTTCTTTTTTGTTACTAGACTCAATAGTTAAATAAACAACATCAAGGGTTTTGTTTTTCTGTTAGCTGTTTTTGTCATGAAGTTTAGACTTAAACAACGATGATTAATTAATGATCGTTGCTTAGTTTTATTGAACTCCAACGACGTTGCCTTCAAATAGTGATAACATCCCCCCATCAGAATTACAGAGACTCTCTATGTTTATCCATCATGTTAACGGTATCGACTGGCTGGTGATCACCGCTTTTGAAGAATTCAAAACCATGTTTATTGAAGATGCGGGGGCTATCCCCTCTTACTTCTCTACGACCAGCGAATTGAGCCTGATCGATCAAGCTAAGCGCACTTATGGGTATCTGCCCTCACTCGACGGCATAGTAACGGATACCGGTACGTTGCAAAGACCAAACAATGAAGAAGATTTGAACCCACAGCTTGCCTGTTTGGTTGAAGGGCGTGGTCGAGTGTTTATCTATCATGGCGGCTTTGTGGCGTTTGTGGATGATGAAAAGACCTTTATTACTCGTTTGGATTGAAAAGCGGTCATTCGGTCTGCAAGTCAGTTTTGTAACAATCTTCACTTCTCTTCGATTGTCACTGCGCTTCTTCACCGCTATGCTTTCTCCCAAATTAGATATTGAGAATGGAAACCATGCAAAATAGCTTTCAATACCCAATCGGTACCCCGGGGAAAAAATGGACAGATAGCGAAGTCCAACAGTGGCGTGAAAGCACGTCGGTAAAACGTCTATATAGTGAAGATGTCCTTCCTAAAATCGACGCGCTGCGTGAGAGCTTAGATGTGGTGCAATACGGCGCGCTTTCTTACGATGAAGCTCGCTTCCCGCTGTTTGCACTGAAAACGCGTGCTTGGGATGCAACAAAGCCAACTATCCTAGTGACGGGTGGTGTACATGGTTATGAGACGTCTGGTGTTCATGGTGCACTTCAATTTGCTAAGAACAACGCTCTTGACTACCAGGATGCGTTCAATATCGTTATCGCACCTTGTGTTAGCCCTTGGGGTTATGAAACCATCAATCGCTGGAATCCTAACGCAGTAGATCCAAACCGTTCGTTTTATCAGGATTCTCCAGCGGAAGAATCGGCCAATCTCATGGCGTTTGTGGCGTCACTAGACACTGATATTTGGGCTCACATTGATCTACATGAAACCACAGATACGGATGAAAGTGAGTTCCGCCCTGCTCTTGCTGCACGTGATGGCCTTGAATATATTGAAGACAATGTACCAGACGGCTTCTATCTTGTAGGTAACACCGAAAAACCAGCTGAAGCATTTCAAAAACATGTGATTGGCTTTGTTGAAAAAGTAACTCATATTGCGCCGCCGGATGACAACGGCAAAATTATTGGCTCTGACATGGTGCAGCATGGCGTAATCAATTACCCATTGAAAAAGCTTAGCCTTTGCACTGGCATGACGGATTGCGAGTACTCAACCACTACGGAAGTGTACCCAGATAGCCCGAAGGTGACTGAACAAGAATGTAATGATGCTCAAGTCGCCGCGGTCTTGGGGGCACTCGATTTCCTACAAACGTCGATGTAACACAATACTCCAAAACCCAAGCCTAGCGCTTGGGTTTTCTAAAAATACACACCAAAAAATCCATATTTGTAAAACCAGCAACAAAAAACCACCAAAGTCTCGGTTATTTATTCTCTCGCGCAACAAATCACGCTAGGCTATGTAACGGCAAATAAAAATCATAATTACAAGGAAGTCGCTCATCTATGACTTATCGTCGCCTATTAGGACTCGTTACGGCGCTGACATGCTCTCTCAATGCCACTTTGGCGCAAGCAGCCGTGCCAACGAGCGTAAAATCACGAATTGACCGTCAAGAGACTCCCGATGGAGTCCGTGAATCTATGGTCTTACCTTACCTGTTTAGCACCGAAACCATGGGCTTGAACGTGGGTGTCGGCGGAATGATTAAAGGTATTCACCAAGACCAAATGACCATTGGTGGCACCGTGTTTGGTGGTGATACTAGCCATGCTATCGCTGGCGGCGTATGGAACTATATGATTCCTGGTACAGAGCGAGTATTTTTGAGCGCCTATGGCATGTTTGGCTATTACCCTCAACAAAGAGCATATACTACTGGCCCCGAATCCTATCCACCTGGATCACCTCTTCCGGGAAGCAACGGCTCTTCAAACCAACAGTTTTTCCAAGCTGACGGCGCATCCAACTGGTTTGATATAAAAATGGAGTATGTACTGCCAATTGGCGCAACCCGAAATGATGGTCGTGTGAACTACGAAATACGCAATGGCTTGTTGGTTTCTGAGCCTTCTGGCGGCAAAGAGTGGAATCCGATGGAAAGTGGCTCGACCATCTTCGTCACTCGCCAGTTTAACCGCTATCAATCTTTCGAGTTTAGCCCTAGCACGCTTGATGGCACTATTCATGCCATGGAGTTTGGTCTTCTCTATGACAATACGGACTTTGCACCAAACCCGTCATACGGTAGCCGTCAATACGTAGCGACCTCTCATGACTGGGGCTGGTTTGAATCTAAGCAGCAATGGTCATTTCACGAGCTCGATATGAGCAAGTATTTTTCGCTCGGAAAGTCAGACTGGGCATCACAGCGTATCATCGCACTCAACTTCTGGACCGGTCTTTCTCCAACTTGGGAAGTAAATACCGATCAGCAAGGAAATCGAGTGGTTAACGGTAATCCACCATACAATGAGGGCGCAACGTTAGGCGGCTTCACTCGATTACGTGGCTACGATAACAACCGTTTCCATGATAAAGCCGTGTTATACGGCGCGGCGGAGTATCGCTACACCTTGGCTTACAACCCTCTTAAAGAAGTTTCGTGGCTCAATTTCTTACGCGTTGACTGGATTCAGCTTGTTGGCTTTGTAGAAGTCGGTCGAGTGGGCTCTGCCTATACCGCCAATGAACTCCTCACCGACCTAAAGTACGATGCCGGCGGCTCAGTACGGGCTTTGATGGCAGGTTTGGTTGTTCGAGCGGATTTAGCAAAATCGCCAGAGAGTACCAACTTCTGGATCATGGTTGATCATCCTTTTTAGAGCACATTCTCTCGCACTATGACTCAAAGACCTCGCACATCGAGGTCTTTTTCTATTTCCTGGCAGCCTTACGAGTCGACAAGCTTCACATCCTCAGTCACTTTTAAAAAATCGACTATTTCTATAAAACCAGCGCTAGTTTGCCCATTGCGACCACTGATAATCTGAGTTCAGAAGATATAGTAAGACCTACTCATAGGTTTGAAATTGATAATTTTTGAAAGTTAAACGAGGTAGAACATGTCTAACGCATTCTATATTCCATCTTTGAACCTAATGGGTGCTGGTTGCCTAGCTGACGCAGTAAAAACGATTGAAAGCCACGGTTTTCAAAAGGCACTAATTGTGACGGACGGCGTTCTAAACAAAATGGGTGCAGTGAATAAGCTGACAACGCTACTAGATGAAGCACAAGTTGCTGCTGTGGTTTATGACGAAACTAAGCCAAACCCAACTATCGAGAACGTAAACGATGGTCTTGCTCTACTGAAAGAGCACGGCTGTGATTGTGTTATCTCTTTCGGTGGCGGTTCACCGCACGACTGTGCAAAGGGTATTGCGCTACTCGCAACAAACGGCGGCGAAATCAAAGACTACGAAGGTGTGGACGTATCTATAAAACCTCAATTGCCTCTAATTGCTATTAACACGACGGCTGGTACAGCATCAGAGATGACTCGCTTCTGCATAATCACTGATGAAGCTCGTCACATTAAGATGGCTATCGTAGACAAAAACGTCACGCCAATTGTTTCTGTAAACGACCCTGAGCTAATGCTAGCAAAACCAGCTTCACTTACGGCTGCAACGGGTATGGATGCGCTGACCCACGCTATCGAAGCTTTTGTCTCTATCGCAGCAACACCGGTTACCGACGCATCAGCGATAAAAGCCATTGAGATGATTCAGGCCAACCTGCGTGAAGCGGTTGCAAACGGTGATAACCTAGAAGCACGTGACAACATGGCGTATGCACAGTTTATGGCGGGGATGGCGTTTAACAATGCGTCTCTTGGCTATGTTCATGCTATCGCACACCAATTGGGCGGCTTCTACGACCTGCCGCACGGCGTCTGTAACGCAGTACTGCTTCCACATGTTCAGCAATACAACGCTCAAGTTGCCCCAGCGCGCCTAACAGACGTTGCTCGTGCAATGGGTGTTGATACAACGGGTATGAGTGATGAGCAAGCCGCAGACGCGGGTTTGGACGCGATTCGTCAGCTATCTAAAGACGTAAGCATTCCAGCAGGTCTAGAAGAGCTTGGTGTTAAGCGCGACGACTTCGACGTACTTGCTGCAAACGCACTGAAAGATGCATGTGGTTTCACTAACCCGAAACAAGCAACACATGACGAGATTATTGGCATTCTAGCCGCCGCTCTATAAGACCATTTAGAGCGCTAATTTCGAGTCATATCTCAAAAATGCAGGTAAAACGTTTGCCTGCAGTTTTGTTTTATAAATGGCGAGGGATTAACTAACACAGATCAATGTTGTGCTATTTTCTCCTGTCTATTATGGAATTCAACACCGTAATAGGAGCAAAGCACCACTCATGCACACGTTAAGCAACTTTAGTCGCATCGCAGAGCGAGAGTATGCCCTGAGCGCAGGTCAAATCAATTTGCTCTATTACGACCTCCCTAAAGACTTTCACGACGAATACCGTTCATACGAAGCCCCTCGCCTTTGCACCATCCTTGAGGGGGCTAAATCTGTAAAAGTGAATCAGTCAGAAGCGTTTAAATATCAGAGCGATGAGTTCGTATTGTTGCCACCAAATTCCAACATTCATATGAAGATGCCGGAATACACTAAGGCATTGGTATATGAGTTCACTGAACCACTGATTGAGAAAGTCGCGCAACGAGTGTCCGACTATTTGGAGTTCGACACCTCACAGTCATTCGATTTACAAGGTTTTATCGTCAACCCGATTGAGAAGCGAGTTAATGCGCTGCATGGGAGGATGCAAGAGATCCTTCGCGAACAAGAAACTGGAATGGACTTTTTGATTGACCTAACAGGCCAAGAGTTAGTGTTTGAGCTTCTTCGTAACAACGCCTGCCACAGCATTATCAATGGCAATCAATCACATCCAATCAAGCGCGCGATACGATTAATGAACTCTCAAGAGGGCATGCAATTGTCGCTGTCTCAGGTTGCAGAAGAAGTGGGATTATCGCTGTCGAGCTTCTCACAGAAGTTCAAGCTGATGACGGAACAAAACCCGAAGCAGTATTTAACTCAACTGCGTTTAAAGGCGGCAAAGCGCTATTTAACCTCGATGTCCGTCACCGATGTTGCCTACGAAACAGGTTATGACAATATCTCTCACTTTATTCGTTTGTTCAAAAACGAGTTTGGACAGACGCCTAAGCAATTTCAGCGCTCGATGATGACTCGGCTAAACTAAGCCATTAATAAAACAACGGCTCCCTAAGGAGCCGTTGTTTTATCTGATCCTTGCTTAGCTTCATCATCTTGGCGTCTAGCCTTTGAGCCGAGCCTGCGAAACTCAAACCATAACACCATCGATGCCGCTCCAATCAAATAAGCCATAATAAAACTGCGATCATCCATGACACACATCGAGACGATGTCTACTGTGTCTTCCACGATCTCACCTCATTAGAAGTAGTAGTTAGCTTGTAGCCAACCTGTGGTGTCTTTTTTTAGGTATTCCGTTTCTGCAGTGTGTTCCACTTTAAAACCCACTGAGACGACATCGGAAACCATATAGCCACCACCGATTTCTACCTGAGGTACCCACTCTTTTGCTTGTTGGACGTAAGTTGATTTAGGATTAGCATACAGCCAGTGACCAGCATCGAAAGCGTACATACCATAGAGACCTGCTTGATATACCGTCGACTTAAACGTCTGTTTTCCTGCTTCATCCGCAGCGGTTCGACCAACAGAAAGCATAGGGAAAAGCATTACATTCTCTGTAACCTGAAACTTATAGATCATGCCTGCTAATGCAGTTGTGCTATTACGATCCCCTAGAACATCCACGCTAAAACCTAGTCCATCGGTAACATGGAAATAGCGTCCACGATAGTTATAGTCAAGTTTGCCCTCAGAGGTTTTCTTGTCCGCTATACCTAGATCAAGTTGGAAGATGTTGTTCCCTATCCCCAACATACCGTTGAGCTGAGTTGCATCCCCTGAGCGAGAAACACCAAACGTTGAAAAAGAAGCCGTCGGATCGCCGTAGTTAATATCCTCACCCGCAGTTTCTGCAAGCGTCGAATTTGACGCGAATGCGCCTGCTGTCATCGCACACAACGCGACAGTGAATAGTATTTTTTTCATGAAGTTACCTAATTAAACATAAGTCCCTTTAATTAGGTCGTCCGTGGATTGACTTCCCCCTGAGTAATGGCACCCTCAGGGCAAAGTTGCCCTTATTGGCAAGGAGTAAAGGTTGCAGTGCCAGAAACTTCTGCTTGTTCAACCAAGTCGGCGCAGGAGACTTGAGAAATGGTTGCTAAATCGTTCAGATCGATACGAATTTCACTATACGTATCAAAGTTACGCATCTTGAATGAGCCGTTCTCTAAGTTATAGGTGTACTGGATCCACGTGGCGTACGTTTCACCATTGGTAGGATCAATAATGTCTTGAGGTACCAAATTGCCCGCATCAAAAGTAGACTGCAGCTTGCCCTCAGTTTGTGCCCATGTTGCTGTATCAGAGAACTCTACATGTGCAGTGTTGTATAGGCCTCGCAGCATACGCTCCGATGACGCAATTGAAGAGCCAATCTTGAAGCCGTTCTCGACTACCGTCATATCACCAATCTTTTCGGCATTTTGGTCGTGATACTGTTGCAAAGGTGCATTCGCCATCACACGCAGCTTATCGTTCACTGACCCGTGATATACCACCATTTCGCCGCCTTGATTCAATTCAAACAAAGCAATATCACCCGACTTATCTTGCACAGAAATATGCAAACCGTGTTGAGTACCATGAATGCCATCCGCCCAAGCAAACTGGAACTCATTCGCCTCAAATGCCGCCACAGCGTCAGCAACCGTCTTAAAGTTCTGAGCCATAAACGCCGCAGCGTCACCCCAGTTCACAGCAGGCGCACCCGTGTCTTGATAGTCTTTGATGAAAGCTTGTGAATCATACATATAGAGAGTAGACGCTGACAGACCTTCACTGTTGATTGCTTCACCTGAGGTATCGACAAATACTTCGCGCTCTTCCAGGTTCAGCGTTGGGTACTTCACAGTCCACGACGCTGCCTTTTGGTAAGAAGGTACGTCTTTGGTCTCAACCTTCGTTCCTTTCGGTGTCACAATCGCCACCGTTCCTAATTTCTCACCCCAATCTAGGGTGCGAACTTGGGACACGCCATAAGGTGTATCTAGCGTAATTCTCGAACAAGCGCTTGCTGTGCTCACCAAAGCCGAACTTGCTACGGCAGCAATACCTAGCGCAATCACTGTTTTTTTCATTGTCAGTCACCTTTGTTAACCAAACTCCAGACATCAAACGATAAGATGTCCTCGCTTTTCCGGTAGGGACTTTATGAATTAGTGCTGACTTACTCAAAGCAGTAACTATTTATAAATCGAATACATGGACAACTTTGACTTAAAGAAATTATTTACAATACATTGATAAATAAAGAGTTAAATTTTAATAACTCACTAAGTAAGCAAGGTATTTTGATAGGTATTATCTGGAATTAAGTTGGTATCGGCTCGGGAGTTAGAACCCACCGAGCCTATCAAGAAGAGAATTAGCTGCGCTCAGCAGCAGGTTGTTTTAGCGGGAAGTAAAGCCTTTTCACCTTACGGAACACCCCACCAATATCTTCCAAAATCACATACAAGCATGGCACGGCAATCAAGGTCACTACCGTGGCGTACATAACCGCAAACCCTAGCGCGACGGCCATAGGTTTGACGAACGCAGCTTGCAAACTGGTCTCAAACATAATTGGCAGAACACCAAAGAAGGTTGTGATTGACGTGAGGGTGATCGCCCTAAACCTGGCACATCCGGCCTCAACAACTGCGGTTTTGGCGCAATCGCAGCGAGCTTTGATTTGGTTGACGTAATCGGTCATCACCAACGAGTCGTTGATCACTACCCCCGCTGCCGCGATAAGGCCGAACGTCGACATCATCGACATATCCAAACCGTAGAAATAGTGCCCCCAGATCGCCCCGGTCAGGCTAAATGGGATAACCGACATGATGATCAGCGGTTGAGCATAACTTTTGAGCGGCACCGCAAGCAGGATATAAACCGTAATCATACCCGCAACAAAGAATACAATTTGTTCCGCCGATTGCTTTTGCTGCTCTTCAATCGTACCGCCAAGCTCGGTAGTCACTTCTGGGAACATCGCCTTGAGCTCTGGCAGGACATTATCCTCGATGTTCTTCACCGCTTTATCTGGCTCGATAACCGTCTCGTCAATAGAACCGTAGATGTAAACCGTTCTAAAGCCATTTTCGCGTCGGATTTGGTTGATGCCCGGTTTACTCTCAATTTCCACCACATCGCCGAGCATTACTTTCTTACCCGACGGTGTAGTGATCAACGCGTAGCGAAGTGAAGAAAAGGCTTCACGGGTCAGCTTAGGATAACGAACCATCACGCGAACTTCTTCTGTGTTTCTCAACACACGCTGTGCCTCACCACCATAAAAGCTACCACCAACCTGCGCCGCAACACTGGCTAGATCCAATCCAAGATCGTAGGCCACAGGTTTTAAAGAAAGCTGTACTTCTCGGCTGCCTGTATCCATTGATGAGCTGACATCAAACAGCCCAGTTTGCAATTGCAGCTTGGAAATGAGTTCTCTTCCTGCTTCATTAAGCACCTCCATATCGGGTCCATAAAGCAGATAACCAAACTCATCACCGTCATCACCACCAGCCACATTGTCATTAATCACAATGGACTTTAGTCCAACGATGGTCGGCAGCTTTTCACGCCAGCGGCGAGAGAGCTCGAACGCATCAACAGGACGTACTTCCTCATCCACTAGCGGTAAGATGAGCATGCCTTCAGTTCGACTGGTATTAATGGTCATCATGTCGCGAATGACCGGCATGCCAAATTCATCTTGGATGTCGTTATCAACCGCTTTAACCACTTTCTCCAGAGTCAGCAACGCATCAATAGTTTGCTCATCTGAAGCATTACTGTTCATTTCAATTCTGATCATAGGGAAATCAGACGGTACTTTCGGGCTTGGAATCATTCTCACATGCCCTGACGTCACCATGGCTGCGCTCACTACCAAGATGGCAATGAATCCCGCCATGACCGACCAGCGCCATTCCACACATTGGCTCACTGTACGCTTGTAGGGGCCGTGGACGAACTTAAAGAACGCGCGGTTAAACCGAGCTCGGTAGCTATTCTCTTTCACTGGTGTGAATCTAGTGTGTGCCAAGTGAGCAGGCAAAATTAGCTTTGATTCAATCAAACTAAAGATGAGACAGAAGATAACGACTATCGACAAGCCATAGAAAAACGCTTTCTCGGGGCCGGTTGAGAATAAAAACGGAACGAACACCGCGATGGTGGTTAACACACCGAAGGTAGCAGGTGTCGCAACACGCTGAGCACCGCGCACCACGTTAGTCACACCGCCTCCGTTCTTCTCTACCTCGGTGTACACACTCTCACCTATGACGATGGCATCATCGACCACGATACCGAGCACCATGATAAAGGCGAACAAAGTAATGATATTGATACTTACGCCAAACAGCGGCATCAACATCACCGCACCAAGGAAACAAACCGGCAACCCGACCATTACCCACATTGCTAGGCGAAAACGTAAGAATATAGTGAGCAATACCGCGACCAAAACCGCACCTTGCATCAAATTCTTGAGCATCATGTCAAGACGAGCGTTGAGGTAATAGGTCATGTCCATCAAGGTATGGATTTGGATCCCATGCGGCAAAGTTTGGTTGCGAGCTTCTATGTAGCGCTGAACCGTTTCTGCTACCGGTACCATGTTCTGAGTTTTGGTGGCTTTTACCGTGAGATAAATACCATTCTCACCCGAGAACTTAAAGTAATGCTGTCCTTCGGTAAACTCATCTTTGATGGTGGCTATATCACCGAGCAACACTTTCGAGCCATTAGCACCGAGTTTGACAGGGATTTGGCGGAACTCATAGCCGTCGTAGTACTGGTTTTCAATACGAATAGAAACCAAGCCAGTATTGGTTCGCACTTGCCCTGCTGAGAAATTGGCGGAGTATTTTTGAATCGCCGACACCACATCGTCCAGCGTGAGATCATAGGTACGAAGCTCATCAGGGTGAATCTCAATGCCGATTTCATCCGGCGGCGAACTAACTTCGACCAACGACACATCACTCAGTTGCAGTAACTCTTTCTCGACTTGTTTAGAAATGGTTTTGAGTTCGGTCAACGAAGTATTGCCCGACAGCACCATGCCAATTACATCTTGTTTAAACTCGATTTGCGTGACTTTTATCGGCTCCATTGCCCTTGGGAAACTGGCAATGCCGTCAACACGCTGCTTAACCCTGTCGAGTACCTCGGGAAGATCCGCCTTAGTATCGATTTCCAGCGTAACTTGACCACCACCGCGATACGCATCCGTGACTGCTTTTTTAATTTCGGTGACATCCTTGAGTGACTCTTCCACTTTAATAAGGATGGTTTCTTCGATCTCCTGCGCAGACACACCCGGGTAGGACGCGGTCACACGAATGTAGTTAATTTCAAAGTTGGGGAACATTTGGCGCTGGATCAGAAAGTAACTGACCGTACCCATAATGAGTACAAACGCCATCAACAAGTTGGCTGCCACCGAATTGTTGGCGAACAGAGCAATTATACCGCGCTGGGTCGAGTTACTCACTGGTCTCTCCTTGCTGCGCCAACACATCTGCTTCGTCGTTGACCCGAATGACGGTCATACCAATCTGCGGAAACTCTGGTACCGTCAATACCAGCTCGTCACCGTTTTCAATGCCTGAATCGATAAAGAAGTTGGCCTGCTCCTCACGAAGCACATGTACAGGCTTTGGAATCAGTTTATCTTCTGGATCCACGACCCACACTCGCTCATCTATAACAAGCTCTTGAGGCACTTGAAATAAGTTATCGACTGTTCGGCCATTAAACTGGACTTCAACATAAGAGCCAAACGGCAGTGGGGTCAGATTCGATTTAAGGCCATAAGGGTCATCAATACGAATCACCATGTTCACCATGCGTGTAGCACTATCTACCACCCCCAAGTCACGAACAATTTGACCTTCTCGAATCGCCTCAATACGACCTTTAGCAATGATCTCAGCGCTGACGCCCACGATGTCTTTCGGTAAGAATGGCGCGTCGAATCCAGCGATCGGCACCATGACTTCTGCGTGTTCAATGTTATTGATTTCCGCTACCTGAGAGCCTGCGGTAATGTACTGACCAACACCGATATTACGAGACACCACTAATGCATCGTAAGGCGCTTCAACTTCAGTATTTTCTAGGTCGCGATTGGCACGACGCAGCCCTGCTTGCGCTGATTTCACACGGGCTTCTGCACTTAATACTTGTGGGATACGAAGATAAAGATCCGATACTTGAGTATCTTTGATTTTCTTAGCTTGGCGCTCTGCAACTTTCGCTTTGGCACGCTCTTCGATGAGAGTAGCTTGAGCTTGGGCAAGTTCTGCTTGAGCTTGCAGAACCGCGGCTTGATAGTCATCTTTCTCGATGGTGAACAGAACTTCACCGCGTTTAACCACCCCGCCTGAAAGGAAGTTATGGTGCCAGCTGGTCACTTCACCTGAAACTTGTGTAGACAATGCTGTACGCTCTAAAGGTACGACTTCACCGAAACTCGAAATCTGCACTTGATGAGTCTGCGCTTGCAAAATTTGGGTTTTGACACGAGGTGTGGTGTCGAGCGTTTTTTCTGTCTCAACTTCTGGTGCAGTCTTTTGAACTAAGAAGTAACCGCCACCCGCCACGCCTAAGATTGCGAAGGGGAGTATCCATTTAATACTGCGCTTGAACATAATGTCCCTTATAGTGTTCTTTAGTCAACGTACCTCAATAACTGTACGCTTGAGGTTTATAACCATTGTACGCATATTAATTGATATAAACTGTAAGGTTTCATCATCTTTTTTGACTCACATCGACTTCTTACCAATACAGTAATTGACATGCAAAGTGTGACATTTCCTTTCTGACCCAAAACAAAGTGCCCCTATTCCCCAAAAACAGAAAATCCCCGCGTGAAGCGAGGATCTTGTATTGAAGATATGGAGTTTACTGAGCGATAAAACCGTCACATTTGGCTGCACAGATAAAATCGTTTTGATGCAACCCTTTAATAGAGTGACTCCACCAAGTCACTGTCACCTTGCCCCACTCCAGCGTGATTGTTGGGTGATGGAACTCTTCTTCGGCCAGCTCCGCCACTTGGTTTGAAAACGCCCAAGCGAGCTTAAAGTTCTTAAACTTATAATGCTTCTCAAGTTGCGGGATACCATCACGCTCTATAATTTGCCAATCATTAAGCTCTGTTAGTAACTGCTGTTGTTCATCCTTACCCAGTGCAATTGCATCACTGCTGCAGGCTTCGCAGCGTAGTTCATTAAGCATGTGTCATGTCCTTTGGTTCAAAAAGTGGAGGAAGTAAGCCCGATTCCATCGCTCGTGCGACGTCTTGACTCAAGTCCTGTTGTTTTAGTTCATACAGCTGGCGAATGTCGTCCAGCACAAAGTAAGTCGGCTGCATAATGTCGATTCGATATGGCGTTCTTAACACGTTATCGACACTAAAGGCTTGGCGTAGCGGCCTTTCGTCATCAAGTGCATACAGAGTCTCACCCGGAGATGATAAAATACCGCCCCCGTAAATTTTTAAATCGCCGTTTTGCTCAACAAGACCAAACTCGACGGTAAACCAATACAATCTCGCCAGGTAGACTCTCTGCTTGCTGCTCGCTTGATAGCCAAGTTTTCCATAATGCTGGGTAAACTCGGCGAAATCAGGATCGGTCAGCATAGCGCAGTGCCCGAAGATTTCATGGAAAAAATCTGGCTCCTGAAGGTAGTCAAACTCTTCTCGAGAACGTAAAAACGTCGCCACAGGGAACTTTCGTGACGCTAACAGCTCGAAGAAGCGATCAAAGTCGATCAGCGCTGGAACAGGCTCCACTTGCCAGCCAGTCTCACGCTGCAACACGCTGTTAATTTCAGTTAGCTGAGGCGCTCTATCCAGCGGTAAATCAAGCAGTTCAAGTCCGCGCAAGTACTCTTTGCACGCTCTGTCTTTGACTAAATCCAGTTGGCGTTCAACAAGATCATGCCAAATGCGGTTTTCTTCTTCGCTCCAATCGATTAATCCCTGCTCATTCACAGGGTTAGATACATACTGAGCCATGCCATTTCCCTTAACAAACTCTTTACATTAAGCCTATGTGTTTGGTTTTGGCCTGACAATAACCTCTCTAAATGACACTCGCACTTCGCGTGTAACATAAATTTTACATATGTGTATTTTTAACTTTAAATTCAATTAATTGAATTTGGCCGCTAAGTTTGACTAGCCCACCGAAAGCAACAAAAATTAAACTCATAATAATATCAAGGACGAGTGTATCAATAATGTTAACAAAGCCTACTTCCTCTCAAGCTCTATGGACACCTAACGCGACTCGCGCTGCTCACTGTCATATACAGCGATTCATCAATGAACTCGTTGCAGACAAACCCGCCTTAAACATTTCTGACTATCAACAGTTGCATCAATGGACACTAGATAATCCAGAGCATTTTTGGCAACGAGTATGGGATTTTTGCGGCGTTGTGGGCTCGAAACAAGGTCAAACGACCCAGCTTGGGGAGGCGGTATGGAGTGATGTCGTACCCGCGAGAGACACTGTCTGGTTTCCTGAGGCGAAGCTGAATTATGCAGAAAATCTACTCGATTATGGGAGTAAAAACCCTGAAAAGGTCGCTATTTTATTTCAAAACGAGCAAGGCCATGTTGAGCAATACACTTGGAAGCTGCTCCTTGAGCACGTGTCCATCATGCAGCAGTGGCTTCAAAGCATCAACGTAGCAGAAGGCGATGTCGTGGCTGGCTATCTCCCCCACTCTCCCTATGCCGTGATTGCTATGCTCTCAGCGACCAGTCTAGGTGCTATTTGGACATCGACCTCGCCGGATTTTGGCGCGGAAAGCGTTATTGAGCGATTTGAACAAGTGAAACCCAAGGTGCTGTTTTGCGTGGATGGGTACCAATTTGGCGGTAAATCGTTCTCCATGACAGATAAGAACAGCGCCATCTCAAATGCAATTGAATCTGTTAGCCACGTTTGCACTGTGGGATACCAGCACCTCGGTCAGAGCGACCCCTCAATAGCGACCTGTTCTCAAATCAATACCGACAATGCCATCAATATCGAATGGGAATCCGTCATTGGTGACTTTCAAAGTGAACCTGTTCACTTTCATCGCGTTCCGTTTAACTCTCCTTTGTTCATCCTCTATTCGTCCGGAACAACGGGTAAGCCTAAGTGCATTGTTCATTCTGTTGGCGGCATTACCTTAAATCATCTTAAAGAACATCAGCTACATTGTGATGTACGAGCTGACGATCGGGTGTTCTATTACACCACTTGTGGTTGGATGATGTGGAACTGGCATGTTTCAGCGCTAGCAAGTGGGGCAAGCTTGGTTATTTATGATGGCAATCCTGTTTACCCCACGGAAAACGTACTATGGGAACTGGCCAGTCGCACGTCAGTAACCTTGTTTGGTACTGCCGCTAAGTATCTGGAAGCGATAGAAAAAAACGGCTTTATCCCTAGTGAGAAGTTTGCACTTACCCACCTTAGAACCCTTTGCTCTACAGGCTCTGTTTTGTATCCAGAGCAATTTGATTATGTTTATCAAGCCATCAAATCAGATCTTCATTTAGCCTCTATTTCAGGTGGAACCGATATTTGCGGCTGCTTTGTGCTTGGCAATCCTATATCCCCTGTTTATCGCGGTGAATGCCAAGCCGCTGGTTTAGGCTTGGATGTGCAAGTCTTTAATACCAATGGCGAATCTGTCATAGAGCAGCGTGGTGAGCTGGTTTGCCTTAACAGTTTCCCAAACCAGCCTATTGGCTTTTGGAATGACGATGGTGAACGTTACCACAACGCTTACTGGGCAGACTTCGCGCGCTGCTGGAGTCATGGCGATGATGTCTTGATGACTTCACACGGTGGTATGCGCTTTTTTGGGCGCAGTGACGCAATACTAAATCCAGGAGGTGTACGCATTGGTACCGCTGAGATCTATCAGCAGGTCAATCAGCTCGATGGCATTATAGACTCTATCGCAGTAGGCAGAACGCATCTCAGTGATGAAAAGATTGTTCTATTCGTGCAGCTTTCCCCGTCCACTGTGCTGGATGATAATTTACAGCATGCCATCAAACAGCAACTGAAAACGCAATGCTCACCGCGCCATGTACCATCAGAAATCTACGCCATCAGTGAGATCCCCAAAACCAAATCTGGGAAGTTGGTAGAGCTAGCAGTAAAACAGGTGTTACACGGCCAAGAAATAAAGAACAAAGGGGCGATCGCAAACCCGCACGTCCTTGATGAGGTCGCGCAGTTCGCTCACACTGTATAACTGTCAACTCTCTGAATACACGACGCTTTACCAAGCTTCAACGCCGGTAAAGCGCCTTGTTCATCTACATGAACCGATTCTGAACTCTCCACTCATTCTTCATTCAGTGCCACTCCCTGATACTGGCTTCATCAACTGGCCGCACCATCTAACCAAGCTAACCAAGCGGCCTTTATCGATGGAACTATTGAACGAAAGGAACAGAATGATGAAATCACTTAGCGTAGTAGTTATCACCCTTAATGAAGAAAAACGTATCGCTCGCTTGCTCAGCGATCTTAGCTGTCAAACTTATCAAGACTTTGAAGTAATCGTTGTCGATTCAAATAGCGATGACCTGACTTGTGAAGTGGCCAGTAAATATCAAGCTTCGTTACCGAGCCTAACCGTACATCAAATGTCTCAGCGTGGCGTGAGCTTAGGTCGCAACACCGGTGCGGAGCTAGCGAAACATGAACGTTTGCTATTTTTGGACGCTGATGTTCGTCTCGACAAAGATTTCCTCCAAAAGGCCATCGACAAACTCGAACAAGAGAAGCTTGAGGTCGCTGGTGTCTATATGGGTTCACGCAACTTAGCACCTGCTTACAAAGTTGGCTATGGCCTATTCAATGCTGGATTGTTTACCACGCAATTTTTCTTCCCAACTGCTGTTGGAGCATGCATTTTTTCAACCAAACGTGTTCACCAAGAGATCGGTGGGTTTGACGAAGAAATCGTGCTTTGTGAAGACTGCCACTACGTCAAAAAAGCGTCCAGAACCTGGCGTTTTCGATTTCTACCGATCAGCTTTCAGTTTGATCCGCGCCGCCTCGAGCAAGATGGTTTCTTCAAAATGGGTTTTACCTACCTAAAAGCCAATGTTCGCCGATTCCTATTTGGTGAAATGCGCAACAACGAAATGGAATACCAGTTTGGCCATTATCAGAAGCAGTAGGCCAAAAACAGTAAGACACATCAGTAATGCTAGAGCAGCAAAGAAAGGTAAGTACAGCACAACAGGTCGCTGGAGATAAAGTAGATAGGGATTGGGTATGTTTGAAACATTAGGACTGTTTGTAGGGTCACTTCTAGACGCATTGATTGGGCCAAACTTAGTCGTACCGGGTGAACCATTTATGATAGCGGCTGGATATCAGCTCTATTCGGGCGCATACATGGCTGTCGCTGCGGTACTACTCGGAGGCCTAATTGGCGACCAACTTAGCTTCTTTATCGGGCGTCATTACGGCTTCAATGCACAAAAATCCTTGCTCCGCTGGCAGCCTAAGATTCGCCGTCCTTTAGCGCGCTGTCGTCTTCTTATCAACCGAAATGCCTTTTGGGTTATCGCGTTTGCTCGCCTGCTTGGCCCTATCGCTTGGGTTGTGCCTTTTATGGCAGGAGCGAATCACATTCGCTGGAAAAAATTCTCTGCCTACGCATTCGTTGGATTAGTACTCGGTGTAGGTCAGTTTGTTACCTGGGGATATTTGCTTGCTGCTGGCGTTGACAATGTACCTATGCTGAATGAAGCCGCAACGTTTGTTTCTGAGCACAAGTACTCTTTGGGTCTGTCACTAGTATCGTTGGCGCTTCTCTATTTTGGCTTCAAAAAACAATGGCGCTATTCATGGTTGAAGGCGTCTAGTTTGTTTCTTGGTGGTATGCTGGCGCTCAATTACTCACACTTTTTTTGGTGGAGTGACAACGAGGTCGTCCCTCTAGCGCATGCTGTCCCAACCGAAGTTACTTTATCGGAGCTTGATTATCGTGTGTACGCGGGTCAATCCACCGTTTATTCAGCGCAAGCAGTCAATGTGGTTTATTTGGGCGAATCCCCGAAAGACTTAATGGGTGAGTTAGGCTGGATTGAAAACAAGACGTTCTCACGAAGTGATATCGAGCTCAGTGATTATGTGCAGTTGCTGCAACAGAGTACACCACCCGTTTCGGATTTACTTTGGAATGGTCAGCCACAACATTTAGCGTTTCAACTGCCGGGAACCCTTACTCATCGCTCACACATTCGTTGGTGGCAGGCTGGGATAGATTCACAAACCCAACAAACTGTTTGGGTCGGTGCCCTAAGCTATGATGATGGTCTTACATTGACGCCGTATGGCGGCATTCTAACGCTCCTTCATTCGGTCTCACCGAATGTGGACATTGAGCGTGATCAGCTAAAAACCGATGTGTTTCGACTCAATGACCGTTGGAATGCCGAAAACATTCCCCTAGCGAGTGTTACCTCCAAAAACCGACAGCATGACTACTTTACCGACGGACAAGTATTAATCGTCTCAGAGCATGCATCGTATGTAAACAATCTACAACCCACTGAGAGTGTTGGTTTTAACTCGATGAGCTATGTTCCCTAGTCCCAACAATATCGTTAATCCAATCCTGTCACCCGCAGATTTGTATACAATCACAAAAGAGATTAATCAGCCGTGTCAAACATCGACGGCTGGTTAATTAGCATTTAGCAGTGTGACGGATTGTATCAACTAATTTCAGCCACATTGATGTTACAAAGCCGTATACCTTATATTCACTTTCAGCAAAGACATGCTCAGTTTTTGCAAAGTTCAGCCCAAATAATAAAGGTATAAAACTCAATGATCACTTTGGCCCGTTTCGCATCTACAAGCGATCCAAACCAACTGCGCAGCTCAACGCGCCCACAACCTGCAGCGCCACCTATCCAAGCTGCTTTGTCTCCTCAAACCTCTATGAAAGAGCCTGCTCTTTTACTTGCTCGCCAACCCTCTCCCACCCGCACTTTAAAGACACTTTCTTCACTTCGTGGAGGATTGGCATGATTGAAATACACTGGACTGTCGCTTTAGCGATGAGCTTTTGCAGCATGCTAGGCGTTCTTCAAATGTACGGTAGACGCATTGATTCATTCTTTAAACGCGTTGTCGATAACATGTTAAGAGTCGGAAAAGGCTCTATGAAAGCGTCAAGTTACTCGCAGCAGCGCACGGAAAGCGAGCTTTATCAGGTAGGACATCAAGAAAGAAAGTATGAGTTTGGCGATTACATCCGCCAGCAGAGCAAACGAAATGACAAATTGTAATTCTTAGCCATTCGATGCTAAAAAGCCCGTGACTCAATACGGAGATTGAATCACGGGCTCATTTCAAAAAACAGCTAGCAATTAAGCCGTAACAGAGACGACAAGCCAAATATTGTAAGCAGCGTAACCTGTAAGCAACAATGCTGCTTCAAATCGGTTGATGCGCCCTTGACGACCAAACCCGTAAGCCATAAAGAACAGCGCTACCGTCATCGCCATCATCACCAACCAGTCACGAGACAGAACAGCCTCTGGCACATTCGCAATTGGCGAAATCATGCCTGCAATACCCACTACGGCTAGGATATTGAACATGTTCGAGCCGACTACGTTACCAATCGCAATATCATGCTCACCCTTGCGCGCTGCTGCGATAGAAGCCGCCAGCTCTGGCAAAGACGTACCTAATGCAACAATCGTCAAACCAATCACCAAGTCACTAATACCAAGAGATTGAGCGATGGTTACTGCACCCCAAACAAGAATACGTGAACTCACCACCAACAAAACAAGGCCTAGTACAAGCCAGAAAATTGCTTTGCCTAATGACATGGTTTTCTCTTCAAGTTCTTGCTGCGTGTCGGTCTCTAGCGGGTCACCTTTACCCTTGATTCCCGAATAGATACTCCAACTGATAAGGCTGAAAAAGCCCACCAACAGGATCGCCGCCTCTCCGCGCCCTAGTACACCATTCCAAAGCAGTGCACCAAGCAGTAAGCTGATAGCGAATAGTAGCGGCAACTCTTTTTTCACAATGACAGATTGCACCATGATTGGCGCAATGATTGCGGTGACACCTAAAATAAGTCCGGTGTTAACAATGTTCGAACCAAGCGCATTCCCTAAAGCTAGCTCAGGGTTGCCCTCAGCTGCAGCCATTGCAGAGACCACCATTTCCGGTGCTGAGGTACCGAAACCAACAATCACCATACCGATAAGCAAAGGAGGCATGCCTGCGTGACTCGCGGTGGCTGCCGCACCATCAACAAATCGATCTGCACTCCAAACCAATAAGATAAAACCAACTAGAATCGCCAGAGCGGCAAGTGTCATATCCGTGTCCTCAATAGGGAAAGATGAGTAATTTTGACAAGCAAGTCACTGTCTCCAGTGACAATTTTAGGACGGGAATAGTGAACTTACATGAATTGCTTTGTCAAATAATGATTTTAATCGCCACGATAAAAAACGAGCCTAAAATGACTCGTCTTTATGACATGCTTCAAAATGCCCAACGCTGGGCATTGTTCTTGTTAATCGTTGGTTTTGTTTAAAGCCACTTGCTGCAAGTTTGCATCAATCTCTTGATTGCCTAACATACGCTCCCAGAGTACTGAGATTTGATCCAAGCTACGCTCGCTAGGATACCTGGTTGGCGCTTCTAACAGCTCCCAGCCTGCATCAGATGTTTCCTTAGCAAAAACGAATTCAAACGCTAAGCTGTCTGCCATACCTAATCTTAAATCCGACACAATAAGCTTGTCTTGGTCTTGGCGATAACCCAAGAATCCATGAGAGAAGGCTTCTAAGCCTTCAAGAGTCTTTGGCTTTTCTTCAAGCGGCCACTTACCACGCGAGCGTTGGATGAAGTCAATCTGGCTGTCAGAATCGAGTAACGATGCCAAACCTTCGAAGTACTGATCGCCTTCAACCACCACCACGCGCCATAGCAACGTATTAAATGGAGAGGGGGTAATCAATACCTGCTCATCACTGATGTTTTGCGCAGCCAAGTTCTTCTCTACTCTATCGGCAACCACTTGCTGCGCAGCATAGCCCCAAACTAGATATAAGCTCGACACGACTACAACCGCTTTACACCACTGCCCTCCTCGGTGACGAGAAAACAGTGCAACGCCTATACCGAGCAGAAGTGGCAAGGTATAAAGAGGATCGATGATAAAGATATTCCCCACTTCGAAGTAACCGGGAATTGGCCACAGCAGCTGAGTACCATAGGTCGTCATCGCATCGATAGCAACGTGAGTCACCAGAACACTCAGAACCAAAAGAAAGACACGATTAAAGGACCAAAATGCATCAGGTCTAAACCTGCAATATAGCCAACTAACGATGAGAGAAAATACAGGAATGAGCAGCAACGAGTGAGTAAACCCGCGGTGCTTAATAGTGTTACTTACCGCATCACCATAGTCGAGTACAACGTCTAAGTCCGGCAAAGTACCAAGTGCAGCGCCAGTGAGAAGCACCTTTGCATTACATTGTTTGCCAGCTATTGCGCCTGCAACGGTTGCCCCGAGGGCTGCCTGAGTTACGGAATCCATTTGGTCTAATTACACTCTCTCGGTATATTAAGTATCTGTTTAATCTTACGTTGAGTATATAAAAAAGGGACACCCTGATATAGGCAGAACCATGTACTTTGTCGCCATACTAATTATTGTTTTCGGCAAAACTCTGTGTAGTGAGCAATCGACAGCGCTTTACTGAATAGGAAACCCTGCCCCCAACGACAACCGTGTTTTACTAAGATATTCATTTGTTCGGACGTTTGGATGCCTTCTGCAATGACTTCAAAGCCCAATTCGCTCGCCATCTGGAGTGTGGAACTGACGATGGTTCTGTCATCTTGTTTAAGTTGAGCAATGAAAATTTTATCGATTTTCAAACTATCAACTGGCAGCTGCTTTAAATAGCCAAGTGAAGAGTAACCAGTACCATAGTCATCAATAGCTATTTTTACCCCTAACTTTTTAAGCTCCGTTATATATGTCGTGGCTTGTGCCATATTCTGCACAAGCACACTTTCTGTTATCTCTAGCTCGAGTATATTGGGGTTCACCTCATACAGTTCCAATGCGGCTTTCACGTCACTCAACAAACGACCTGACATAAGTTGTACAACCGAAACATTTACCGACACTTTTTGATGGTCGATCCCCATATTCTTCCAAGACTTTATCTGTTTGCAAACTTCTCGGAGCACCCAGGCTCCAATAGGGAGGATCTCTTTTGAAAGCTCCGCTATTGGAATGAATGCGTCCGGCGGAATTACACCATACTTAGGATGATTCCAACGCAATAACCCTTCGCAACCGACATGCTCACCAGAGCGCAAGTCAATAATTGGCTGAAAATAGAGTTCGAGCTGGTTGCCCATCAACGCTTGGGGCAGCTCTGACTCGATAAACAATTTTTCCCTTGCCTGTTTTCTTAAGGTATTGGTATAGCAGACATAGCCGGATGATGATTCCTTCGCCTTATACATCGCAGCGTCTGCTGCTCGCATCAAATCATCTACATTATTTCCATCTTTGGGAAAAGTGGCTATGCCAATGCTGGTTGAAATAGCAATGGATTCGTCCTCAATCAACATCGGCTTACGCAACCCCTCAATAAGCTTTCTGGACAGCGTTACTGCTTGTTCCGCATTGGTAAGGTTCTCGATCATAATCGTAAACTCATCACCACCAAAACGAGCTAAAACGTCACTACTTCGCAAGTTATTAGTTAGCCTAGTCGCGACTTCAACAAGCAATTTGTCACCAAAATCATGCCCTAAACTGTCATTAACATGTTTGAACCTATCGAGATCCAAAAAGAGGATAGCTACCATCGAGCCGTTTCGAGTCGCTAAGTTCAATGCATGACTCGTCTGCTTTATAAACATCCTACGATTAGGCAAACCTGTTAGGGCGTCATTGAAAGCAAAATGTTTGAGTGTATCTCTTGATGCCTCTAATTCTCGGGTTCGCATCTTCACCTGAGTCAATAAGTTTGTATGAGAGTTGAAAAGAGTAATTATGAGTAAAACACTTAACGCCCCAAAAGCGGATTCATAAATGAGAAACTTAATGGAGCTTTCAGCTTTTAGTGCTGAAATAACATCCTGAGACACTGATAGAACAACAGTCCACTCCCTCTCAGCGATCTGTTGAACAAAAGAGAATTCTATCGACTCATCAAATGAACTGACTCCTATAGGTGCATATTGATAAATCACTTCATCATTAGCACTAGAATCGAGAATCTTCACACTCATATAAGAAACTTCACTATTCTTGAGACTCTCAGTAACAATATCTCCTACAACAAAAACTCCGACGACAAAGCCTGATAAATTAAAAGATCGAGTAAGAGTAGATGTACCAAGCGATGGTCCTTGATTAATGGGGGTAAAAATGAGAAACCCAGGCTCCTTCGCGTCAAGTTGCACAAGCTGTATCGTCTCAGTAGCGACTGGACGACTAATATTCTGCGCCCTAATCATCGCCTCTCGTCGTTTTCCATTCGAGAAAACATTAAAGCCAAATGCACGTTCGTTTGGAGCAAAAGGTTCTATCCACTTAACGACAACTAAAGGATCACCCAGCTTCAACGGTGTACCTCTTATCTTAAAGCTTGAATCACTCTGCTTATTCGTGCTCTTTTCAAACTCTTCTAATTCATGTTGCTCTATAACTGGGTTCCATGAGAAACCACGTGCACCTGGAGTTTGCTCTATGAGTGGCAACGTTAGTCGTTTAAATTCATCCTGTGTAACATCACTGTTCCCAGAGAGTTTCACAGCTAGTAATGACAATGAGTTAAGATAGTTCTCAACCTGGTGATTAAGGTTTTTCTCAATCAATTGTGAACGAATATGGATTTCGTTGAGACTCTTCAACTCTAAAGATTTGTTACCATATTTTTGACTAACAACTAATACGACCAAAACTAAAACCAGTGAGAAGATCAGTGCTCGATAATGAGTTAACTTGTTTGTCAGCCTGCCAGTAGGTTTCAGGAAAGCTAAAACAAGAGGTGTAATCACAATAACGCCTAGAAAGTCACCCAACCACCAAATGAGCATATTGCTCCAATCGTAATCCCTCAGCCCCTCAGTTGGCGACAGGTCAACGAAAAAAGAGCCTAAAACGCTAGCGATGAGACAACATATAAGGGCAAATACAACAAACAGAGTAACTTTGCGTATGCTTGCCGAAGAGATAATATTTACCGAAAAGTAAGCTAAACAGCGATAGTTGACCCAGGCTTGAACTGCCGAGCCTAACCCAATCCCAAACGACGTCAAAATTACCATTGCACCAATGTCAGTGCCATTGACTGCTTGCACCCCAACATTGAAGATGATCGAACCTGCGAAGATAGCCGGCACAAAACGAGCTTGCCACAAAATACAGCCTGCAAGAGCAATACCTTCCGGAGGCCACAGTGAAACAATTTGGCTTTGAGGGCTCAATGATGAAAAAAGAAATGCCGAAACAATGTAAATTACAAACACGCTAACATAGCGAACACCAAATACCGAATTCTGGTGCTTCTGCTTGTCAATTAACTCTGACTGCATCAGTTCATCTCTGTTATACAATGCTCTTTTCCGTTAACTGACAAAATAGTCAAAATTGGGAAGTGTATGAACAATTGTAGTAAAGAAGAACCGCATTGGTATTATTTTTGTTTGACAGCACAATACCTTGTAGCCTCAGCCCTTCTCGCTTGACTAACCCTTTAGCCTGCAAGACCAGTCACTCGTTCATCAGCTTGTACAAATTCATACTTTTTAGTGTGTGTCCTTTATAGCCTCAAATCACTTCTGTCATGTATAGATAGTCTTTCCATCTTTGATGGTTTCTAGCACCTGAACCTGATTGTTTTCATAGGGCCTCTAGGATAGTACGATTTATTGAACTGCGCACCATTTCCCCACGTAAAAGCATAACTAATAAACCATATGTGTTAGGGTTAGACGTTCATTATTTTGGAGGCTAACCGCATGCATACGTTTGAGCAAATTAGCGCGTTTGTTGCAGTATTCGAACAGGGCTCATACAACAAAGCGGCTCTTCAGTTATCAAAATCTCGAACCACCGTTCGTGAGCATGTTAAAGCGTACGAGGATATGCTGGGTTACCCGCTTTTTCAGATAGTGGGTAAGCAAGCGAAGCCAACAGAAAAAGCCACGCAACTGTATCGACGAGCTAAGATTGTAGAAAAGCAAAACCGCTCACTTTATGCTCAAAGCACCACTCTATTTGATACTGAAACTCACACAGTGACCATATGCTATGACGTAATCACGCCTATCGAGTTAATGATGCAACTGGAGCAAGAAATAGCGAAGAATTACCCTGAGGTCAGTATTCATTGGTTACACAGAACTCGAAAAGAAGCGATGAATTTACTGCTCACAGACAAAGCAGATATCGCTTTGATGCCATATTTGGGTCAACTCTTCGCTGAACGGGAAGTCACTTGGAAAGCAATTGGCAATATTGAAATAGGTTGTTTCACTCGACCAACTTCACCTTTGGCCAACCATGATGATTTGAAAATTGAAGACTTACTGCTTGATACTCAATATCTCACTGAGAATTTTACTGATCTTAATACCATGCTATCTGCGACTAAGGTCACGCCGAAAGTACATGTGGTAAGCAACAATGACCTACTGTGTGAGTTGCTCAAACATCAGGGCTGGGCTGTCATGCCGAAACACTACATGAAACCATACATTGAGCGAGGCGAATTAGTTGCGTTATCACTAAAGGAGCTCAATAAACAGATGGCATTCGGGCTAAACGCTTTTTATTGCTTTGGCAAAGAAGACGTTCCTATCTTCTCAAAACTCTTAGATTGGCTATCTGAGTATCATTCTCGGTAACTCTTTATGGTTTCGAGTAGTATTGCGTGTACATTGAATCTGTTAGATTGAATGACACGACAATATTTATGTACCCAAACATGGCGGTGTCCTGTAGGCTGTGAACTAAGTACTCACTGTGTTTTGCGCCTTTAGCCACCTCAGCCCCTCACGTTTAGCCAAGCCTTCTATGCCTTGAGCATCGATAAATTGAAACACAGCCGCCGCGTGAGTCTTCGAATACTCCCTTAAACTCCACCCAATCGCTTTTTGAATAAAGAACTCTTTGTCTGCTTGGTTCTCACCAATGATGGCAAACAGCAAAGTTTGATCCGTGTTCTGTTTAAACTTCAACTGATAGAGGATCGCGGTACGTCTTAACCAAATGTTGTCACTTTCGCGCCACTGGTTGATCACAGCGGTCGTTTCGTCTGGATACCGCTGAAACAAGCTTGCGACAATATGAGTCGCCAACATATCCACCGTATCCCACCACGATTTCGTTGTGATCCAACGTTCAGCATGATGGAGGTAAAACTCTGGTAACATCTTCTTTGTTTTAATTAGGAGATCGACAGCGACGAGTTGATACTCTCTTTGGGGTAAAGACCAAAGCTCGTCGACGATATCAGCAAGCTCATCTAGGCTGGCACATGTTGTTTCGAAAACAGTGCTTTCAATGCGTCGCGTCGTGGACCTGATTGGATCCCATAGAACTCATATTGATCGCGCATATACGCTTTCATAAAGATTGCGTTATCATTGTTTTTCAGAGGCACCAGTGCCTGTTTAACGTTGAGACTCCAATCGTGCATCGTAACCCCGCCTTCATTGTTTACCGCTGTGCTCCTCATTAAAACAGCGAACGTAATAGTCGCCAAGAGTTTGTTGTCCATAACGAGGGGTGATTGCGTCTTGCGCCATCTTGGTAAGGAAAAACTCAGCAGATCCTCCCCATTTTTCTGGTAGTCGTTTCGCTACGACAAGCCCAACCTTCCTAACAAGATCCGGTAGAACAACGATTTTTGGCTCTGTTCTTTGCGCGCTAAACGACAACTCAATCATCTCACGTGTAGACAGTACCTCAGGTCCCCCCACGGCTAACTCCAATTCCGTGCGACCAATCGCCTCAATGCAAAATCGAGCCAGATCAGCGCCATGAATCGGATTCACACGCACACCATCCTGCCCAAAAAGATACCCTTTTCCTTTGGCTGTCATGTTGTAGATCTCTTTTAAATCAGAAAAAAAACCATTTGGACGAATAACACAAGGCTTCAAAGCATTTGAACTTAGGAGTTTGCGTGCAAATCGCTCTTTTGCCGCAAGTAATCTGACGTTTTGATGGCGTTCAGCACCAAAGGCAGAAATGTAGATGAACTTTTTCACCCCTGATTTTTCTGCCGCTTCAAGCACATTGAGATTAGCTTGATAGTCAACATCCATATACGTGACAGCATCACGTTGTCGAGTGATACCTAAACACGAAATCACTACATCAATATCGCAAAATTGACCTATCAGTTGATTGGGATCCGTCACTTGGGCTTTCACTATCTGCGATGAATCTAACCCCAGCGCTTCTAACTTGTTGGGATTTCGAACTAACGCCTTGAAGCTAGCTCCCTGCACGCGCAACTCTTTCACGATGTGCTGACCAAGGTAACCGGTCGCGCCCACAACTAATATCTTTGCAGTGAGTGACATATCTATACCTCCTCGTTTGTAGTCTGATCGGACTCTGGCCGATACGGCTCTTCTCGCAAGATATGGCTCACCAGTAATTTGAGATAAAACAGTGGCAAAAACCACTCAAGCCCTACTGGAGCCCCAAACCAATACAATGACAACAATAACGCGCCTGCATACATCATGAGTGCTATAGGTCGCTGCAAATAGAGCGGCGTCATCAGTATCACCCAACTCGCCATCATCATATAGCCACCCGTTACTGCTACCCACAACCAGTCTCCTTCTAAAAACATGCTAGCAACCAGTGATAACTGCACAAAATGAACAGCAACAAACGAGAGATGCTGCCTTACTCCCTGTCCTTCACGATGAAACCATCGCTTGGCGCTAGAAGTGGCATTGGTAATAATGCCTCCCACGATGTCTATCGTGAGCAAAAATAATAGTATTACTTGCCCTAAGCTCTGCGACGAACTTACTTCCCTACTAAAGATAACGGCTGCGACTCCAGCTAAAGCTGGAATATAAAGCTGAATTCGCTTCTCAGCTTTAGTTGCACCTGGACCGATCAACTTATCAATACCGCCCCAAAAACCGCCTCTTACTTTTGGGTAGTTCCAATTGATGTTCATAGCAAAACCCTTTATAGACCACGTGGTCTTTTTAAAATATAACTTTAACCAGATCGAGTAAAGATCTTTTTTGACCAGTTGGTCTAAATAATGAAAGTTGTGGTACTATTATTGAATTAGTTCAGAGAGTTAGAGACATACATGCCGAAAATCGTTGATCATGACAAAAGACGTCAAGAAATAGCCCTCAAAGCGACGACCGTGTTTTTAGAGCATGGATACAAAAACGTAGGGATGCGCCAGCTATGTGACTTATTAGGAATGAGCAAGAGTGCTGTTTACCATTATTACAAGAGCAAGGACGAACTCTTCAAGGCTGCAACCGAAGCCATGGTCAATTATGATTCGGATGCGTTACTCGATTTTCCCAAAGCAAAAGACGCTTCTCGGCCGCAACGAATAGACAATTTCATCGCTATATTGAGGCAACTTGCTCCAAGGTTCTTTCAAGAAATGCAGCTTGTCGCTGATTATATCAACGTCATAGGACATGAAAGTGTGTCGAGTGACCCCAGTATGAATGTGGCGAATCAGAAATACTTGGCGCTATTGAGCGACTATGTGTGTTCTGCAAGCTCAAACGAGCTCTATACCTTAATGCTCGGGCTCTTAAACCACCAGCTGATGATAGGCTCTGAGCTCAAAGATGCCTATATATCTGACTTAGTTGACAAGCATATTAACTAAAGTCTTCTCAACTAAAAGGGAGGCGAAAGCCTCCCTTAATCAATCACTCACTAGCGAATACATGCTGCAATCTAGCGATAGCTTCTATCACCCTAGAGCGTGGTGTCGCTAAATTAAACCGAAGGAACATTTCGCCCCCCAAGCCAAACGTTGAGCCATGGTTAGCGGCGATTTTTGCTTCACTTTGCACCTTCTCAATGACCTCTTTAGGTGACAAGCCTGTTTCTGAAAAGTCGACCCAAGACAAGTAGGTCGCTTCCAGTGGCATCGATTTCAGCCTTTTGATTGAGTTGATACCTTCATCAAATATCCGACGGTTCTCATCTAGATATTCAACCAAAGCCTCTAGCCAGGCTTCACCTTGTTCATATGCCGCAGTTGCCATTAACATTCCCATCCGGTTTGGCCCTATGCCCGCTGCATTGAGAACATACTTAAACTTATCTCTAAGTTCAGGGTTGGGGATGATAGCGGCGCCGGTTAACGCAGAAGCGATATTGAAGGTTTTGGTTGTCGCGGCCAGAATCACCATGTTTTGCTCATGTTCGGGTGCAGCAAGTGTCGCGACGGTATGCTTGTTAGGAGGGAAAACCAGATCGTGGTGAATCTCATCGACGACAAGCACCAGATTATGACGCGCACAAAAATTGGCTAGGTCTTGGATTTCTTCTTTTGTCCATACGCGCCCACCAGGGTTGTGCGGTGAACACATAACCACAAGTTTTTCTTTACCATTTAGGCTCGTCTCAAGCGCATCAAGATCCATTTCATAGCGACCCTGGTTTTGAACCAAAGGACTTTCGACTACAACACGTTGATTTGCTTTAATGACTTTTGAAAACGCGTGGTATACGGGTGTAAACAGAATAACGCCATCACCAGGCTCGGTGTAAGCTTGAACACAGAGTGCCGTGCCTTGAACGAGACCTGCACAAGTGATAACCCAGTCAGGGGATACTTGCCAGTCGTGCCTCTTACTCATCCAGTTCACAACGGACGCTTTGTAGCGCGAATCATCACCGTAGTAGCCATTTACACCATTTTCAGCCGCTTCGATAAGCACTTGATTTACGGCCTGTGGCGCTTTAAAGTCCATATCCGCGACCCACATCGGAAGGCCATCATCGGTAGAGACGCCAAAGCTCGCTTCCATCTCATCCCATTTTGCTGAATGGGTTCCTCTACGCTCTACAATCTCATCAAAGTCAAACATGCCCTATCCCTAACTCACCACGCTATTTTGATAGCGTATTTTTGAAACAATAGAGCCAGTTTAAACGGTTGATTTCAATAGAGCTAGTGGCTAGACATGGTTAATTGTAAGTGCCCAGTATGGGGGTCTGTCGATTCATCAACAACCGTAAAACCGCAGCGATGATAAAAACCAATCGCTCGGCAATTGTCTTTGTAGACAGAGAAAGAAAGCGAGTCTCGTTTCTTACGTGCATCCATAATCAAACGCATGCCAATCCCCACGCCTTGCGCTTGCGGCTCAACAAACAGCGCCGCTAGCTGATCATCTGTTAACGCATAAAAACCAATAACCCGCCCAGCATGCTCGTAAACATAAACCTCTGAGTTCGGAAGGTAGACGTTTCGCATATCATCGAGTTTGTCGTGCCAAAACCTTGGCTCAACAAAGTCGTGAGACTCGACAGACGCAGTCAGCCAAACTTTTAAAACGCTATCGATATCTGCTTCGTTGTATTCTCTGATCATGAGGGTGTTCCATTTCCTAGCTTGCTCAAAGTATTGTGCTCAGTACCGAGGTACGACTTCAATAGTAGCTGGAAATTATGATCATTAATGGAAATCATTCAATATTTTCTAAAGTTTGAAGTTTGGCCTCAACTTTACTACAAATGTATTCACCAATAGGAATGGCCGAAGTAGCCGCAGGGGATGGTGCATTGCAGACATGCAGGCTGCGAGCGGTCTCAGCGAACAAAAAGTCATGCACTAAACTGCCATCAGACATGACTGCCTGGGCTCTAATACCAGCGGGGTAAGGAAGGAGTTCGTTCGCCTTGATGGCTGGGCAGTACTTTTGAACCAACTGAAGATAACCCGGACGCCAAACAGAGTTCTTTAACTCTCTCAAACCGGACTTCCAATGAGTGCGTGACACTCGCCAAAAGCCCAAAAATTTGAGCATATCAACCGTGTCTTTAAGGCTAAAGTTGATGCGCCCATAGCCTTCTCGTTTAAACCCTTGCACTGCATTAGGTCCCACGGTCAGCGAGCCATCGATCATTCGGGTTAAGTGCACACCCAAAAATGGCAATTCTGGATCGGGGATGGGATAAATGAGATGACTGATGATGTCATGATGCTTGGCTGGTAACTGATAATACTCCCCGCGGTAGGGAATGATTTGAAAGTCGACATCGATACCAATCATCGACGCCAATCTATCCGCCATCAACCCGCCGCACACGACTAATTGACGAGCTTGCAGAGAGGTTGACGCTCCATTGGTCCTGCAATTGATTTCGACACAATCTTGTTGTTCATTTAGCGCAGTGACTTCAGTCGACAGCAACACTTCACCACCAAGCGACTGAAATTGCTCTGCCATGGTTTGTGTGACCAATTGATAATCAACAATGCTGGTTGCTTCTACCTTTATCGCCCCCAATCCAGTGATGTTGGGCTCGATTTCTTCGAGCTTTGCTTGGCTCAACAGCGCAACATCAATACCGTTTTCGATACAGCGTTGATAGAGAGCATCCATTCGCTTTTTCTCTATTGCGTTTGTCGCTACTAAAAGCTTTCCGCAGTTCTCCACAGCAATGTTGTGCTCAGCGCAAAAACGTTTCGTCGCCTCCGCGCCACGCTTGCAAAAATCCGCTTTGAGGCTTCCGGGTTGATAGTAGACACCCGCGTGAATCACACCGCTATTATGGCCAGTTTGATGCTTGGCAAAACTCGATTCTTTCTCGACCAACACTATCGATGCTTGAGGGTGTTTTTGTTTTAACTGCCAAGCCGTTGACACTCCGACAATACCACCACCAATCACTATAAAATCATGGACTTTTGCCATCACTTTTCCTTGTGAGCTACTCGAATGTTCTCACCATACCTTGTACGTATCTACTGAGGAAGTACTGGCGTCACTGCTTTCAAATAAAGTGCCATCGACCCCTCATAAATTCGGCGCTGTTCTTGCGCGGTAACATCAGAAAACTGCATCGAAAAAGCAAATCCATGCAGATAGTCAGCGAGCAAACTCACCGCATTCGTTTTGTCATCATCATTTAGATTCAAAGGCTCGACCACCTCGTTAAAGCGCGCAATGAATACCTCAGCAGGTCCACTACTTTGCATTTTGAATAGTGTTTCAAGCAAGCCGGAATACTCGCTAAGGAGCGCAAGGTAACTCCAGCCAAGTTCCATTACCTCCTGCTGCCAAGCTGTTTCATTATTGGGCTCGTAAATCCCTTCCACCAAAGAAACAGCAACGGCTTCGAGTAAGCTATCCTTATTTTTGAAATAGTGATAGATCGCCATAGCGTCAATATTGAGCTCGGTCGCTAACCCTCTGATACTGGGTATTTTCCCGTTAGTCTGCATCATCTTTTTCGCAGCTTCGATGATACGAGATTGGCTGAGTCCATCCACCCCTTTCTCTGGGCGTCCACGTTTTTTTGAGTTGACAGTCATCGGTGATCCTAGCTAGACTTCAATTAATTTCTACACTGTAGAATTTTAGCAGAGAACAAGACTGCAGAGAACAAAAACATTGCTTCATGCACTGTTCCACTATCTAAATGACAACAATTTCAGGAGCCACACATGGCCAACATCGTATACATCGCCACCAGTCTTGATGGTTATATCGCCGACAAAAACAACGGCGTTGATTGGCTACATGATATTCCAAACCCAGAAGGTTCCGACTTCGGCTTCGCTGAATTTATGGACAAAGTTGACGCTCTGGTTATGGGGCGCAATACACTAGAGATCGTATTGAGCTTTGATTGTGACTGGCCATACTCAAAACCTGTGTTTGTATTGAGCAATACGATGACAGAAGTACCGGAGGGTCTTGAAGGAAAAGTTTTCTTGGTCAAAGGCGAGCTTAAAACCATCATTGCCGAGCTCGCGGCTCAAGGTTACAACGACCTGTATATCGATGGCGGTAAAACAATTCAGAGTTTCCTCAAAGAAGATCTTATCGATGAACTGATTATTAGCACGATTCCAGTTCTACTCGGCGGAGGGATTCCTCTGTTTGGTGAGTTAGATAAACCGCTGAAGTTTAAGCACGAGTCAGCCGAAAGATATGCGGATTGCATTGTGAAGAATCGGTTTGTGAGGGTTTAATACCTAGAGTAAACGTTCACTGTTTCCACATTCAGGCTAACGGCTTGAGTGGGAGAAATTTCGTTCTCAACATACATATCAATTGCTTGGTATTCTGCCCTGCAGCAAAGTGTGCACTTTTACTGCTGGTGCATTTGCTCGGTACTTCCTCACTATTACGTATCATTCTTCCAACACGCAAACGTCATGAAAACTCGGCTGTATAACACCGTTCACCAAACATCTTTTCGAAAACAACTGCGAAACAACCCTACTTTGGCAGAAGCTCGACTCTGGTATTTTTTGAGAGGTGGGAAGGTTGGCGCGAAATTTCGACGTCAATATGGCGTTGGGGACTATGTGTTAGATTTTTACTCGCCTGAGTTGCGGCTGGCGATAGAAGTTGATGGTGATAGCCATTTTTCTGTTGAAGGACAGGAACATGATTCGGTGCGAGCGGAGTTTTTGGAGACACGAGGCATTCAAGTAATTCGGTTTACCAATCGGGAAGTACTGGAGGTGTGTGATGAGGTTGTTGAGGTGATTCGTGAGATGGTGAGAGAGTTAAAGAGGTGAAAACATAAGGCGATGCGTAGCGAGCCTGTGACTCCTCCCCTTAATAAGGGGAGGCTGGGAGGGGTGCTCTTTGCTTTTAAATCATTGAAATAATATGAAAAGAGCCTAAGAACACCCCCTCTAGCTCCCCCTTATTAAGGGGGAGAACACACTGCTCGTTCCTAACGTCACATCGCCTATTTTCTACTAATTAACGAACGTTAGCTAGTCGGTGCAGAAAACCAAATCACAAACCCTAACTTTCAAATGAAAGCTTACCCCCAAACGCCCCACTCCAATCCTTATCAAACTGCTCAACCGCAGGTTCAATCGCTGGATGTGAGAACATCTGCGCTGCCACATCCACCGGCAACGTAATCGCGCCGATACCAAGCTTCATCACATCCATCGCCTGCTGAACATTCTTAAAGCTGGCCGCTAAGATCTTTGACGACAATCCATTCTTTTCAATTAGCATTTGAATATCGCGCACCACTGCAACACCATCGCCATTCATGGCATCAATGCGGTTAACGTACGGCGCGAGATAGTCTGCACCACAAAGCGCAGCCATAAAGCCTTGCTGAGCCGTGTAGATAGCGGTAGCCAGCACTTGAATACCTCCTTTTTTCATAAGCTTAATCGCAGCGAGACCGTTTTCTGTCGCCGGCACCTTCACCACCATATCGTAAGGAAGTTCGTTAAGCATTTTGGCTTCTGCCACCATTGAGGCAACATCTTTGCTCACCACCTGAGCATGGAAACGCGCCTCTTTTCCTAATACTTCTGACATTGACTTTAGTGTGTCAGTTAAGCCTTCACCCGATTTCGCAACAATCGTAGGGTTGGTGGTGATGCCCTTTAGCGGGAAGCATTGGTTAAAGCGCGCGGTTTCGTTTACATCTGCGGTATCTAAATACAGTTCAATCATAGTCATCTCTCAGATCTTTATTTGAGCCATCTCATGTTGTGAACAATATAGATCTGCCGAATGTTTAAGATCTTGATTGCGATCAAAACAAACTTCAAATGAAAGATTTAATTTTCACTAAACGAAAGTAATTATTTACTTTAAATGAAACGCGAGAAGTTAGAGGTAACCATGTACTTCAACATACAACGATTTTCTACTCACGATGGCGACGGTATCCGCAGCATCCTATTTCTAAAAGGTTGTAACTTAGCTTGTCCATGGTGTCAGAACCCTGAAAGTCGTAGCCCTAAGCACTCGTTGTTGTTTGATGAGCGTAGCTGTTTGACCGAATGCAATGCATGTAGCGATGCTTGTCCTTCAATTGAAAGGTCACTAAACAGTGGCGACATTACGATTAATCGTCAAACGCTTGATCAATCACAGATCATCGCCCTTCGGAATGTATGCCCAACTCAAGCGCTTAGCGTGTGTGGCGAGGAAGCGAAAGAAGAGATGCTCATCAACACGCTAATGAAGGATAAGCCTTTCTATGATCAAAGTGGTGGCGGGGTCACTTTCTCTGGTGGTGAGCCACTGATGCAATCAGCTCTCGTTACTTCAATCGCCAGCGAGCTTAAACAGCAAGACGTCAACACAGCTATTGAAACCTGTATGCACGTTCCATGGAAAAACGTTGAACAAGCGGTGCCTTTTATTGATTGTTGGCTTGCTGACCTCAAACACACCGACGAAGAAAAATTCCAGCAATGGGCACAAGGCTCCTTGAAGCGCATTAAGGCGAACTTTCAAAAGCTAGCTCCTATTGCCAAACGTATTGTGATCCGAGTGCCAGTAGTACCGGGCTTCAACGATACCGAGGCCGAACTGGCCGACATTATTGATTTTGCAGCGTCACTTGAAAGCTGCCAAGAGATTCACTTACTGCCCTACCACACCTTGGGCATCAACAAATATCGTCTGCTCGATATGCCTTACTTATGTACAGACAAACCACTAAACAATCCTGAACTGCTTGAATACGCGCAACAGCACGCAAAGCAGTATTCACATATTAACGTAATCGTACGAGGTTAATAACTATGGAAATCAACTACTTACCACAGCGCATTCAAGACCATAAGAGAGCATTGGTGAACATCGTAACTCCGCCAATCTGTACCGAACGCGCTGAGGCGTATACTAAGGTCTATCGTGAGAATGAAGATAAGCCAGTAATCGTGCAACGTGCCCTCGCGCTAGAAGAACATTTAAGAACGCGCACTATTTGGATCAACAACAGCGAGCTGATCATTGGTAACCAAGCGAGCAGACTGCGCGCTGCACCAATTTTCCCGGAGTATACAGTGCGCTGGATTGAAGCTGAGATTGACGGTCTTGCCGATCGCCCCGGCGCTGGTTTTCATGTCACCGAAGAAGACAAAGAATTCATTCACTCACTGACGCCATACTGGCGCGGTAAAACGGTGCAAGATCGTTGTTATGGCATGTTCACCGATGAACAAGAAGCCATTCTTGCGAGCACTATCATTAAAGCAGAAGGCAACATGACGTCTGGTGACGCGCACCTTGCCGTCGACAACGAGAAGATCTTGGCTCTAGGTTTAGATGGCTTGATCACAGAAGTCGACGAATATCGCCGAAGCAATGATATCTCTAGCTATGAAGGTTTGAAAAAAGAGCAGTTCTACAAATCGGTAGACATCGTACTTCGTGCTATTCAGCAGCACATTTTACGCTTTGCTGTGCTTGCTTCCAACATGGCAAAAACCGAAGCAGACGCCGCTCGCAAACAAGAACTGGTTACTATCGCAGTCAACTGTGAACACATTGCCTATCATGCACCAGCAAACTTCTGGCAAGCACTTCAGCTAAGCTATTTTGTTCAGCTCATGCTGCAAATTGAGTCGAATGGACACTCGGTGTCATTTGGCCGCATGGATCAGTATCTAAACGACTACTACGTTGCAGATATCAACAGTGGTGAATTGGAGCATGGTTTCGCTCTAGAGTTGCTGCAAAGCTGCTGGCTAAAACTGCTTGAAGTGAACAAGATCCGCTCCGGGGCACACTCTAAAGCGTCTGCAGGCTCTCCTCTGTACCAAAACGTGTGTATCGGTGGTCAGAAGCTCAATGAGAGCGGTGAGCCAATGGATGCCGTGAACCCTTTATCTTGGGCAATCCTTGAGTCATGTGGCCAGCTTCGCTCTACTCAACCAAACTTAAGTGTTCGCTATCATGAAGGGCTAGATCAAGAGTTCTTAATGGGCTGTATCGAAGTCATCAAGTGTGGCTTTGGTATGCCAGCGTTCAACAATGATGAGATTGTCATTCCTGAGTTCATCAAACTAGGTGTCGAACGCGAAGATGCATACAACTATGCGTCAATCGGCTGTATCGAAACCGCTGTACCGGGTAAATGGGGATATCGCTGCACGGGTATGAGCTTTATTAACTTCGCTCGTATCTTGCTGGCTGCTCTCAACGAAGGCAAAGACGCAACCACTGGCGAGTGCTTCTTGCCTCATGACAAATCGTTGGCGAAGGGTAACTTTGCCAATATGGATGAAGTCATGAGTTCGTGGGCAGACCAAGTTCGCTACTACGCAAGAAAGTCGATTGAGATTGATACTGTCGTCGATACGGTTCTGGAGCAGCAAGCTCAAGATATCTTCTGCTCATCACTCGTGGACAATTGCTTACCTAGCGGCAAAACCGTTAAAGAAGGCGGTGCAAAATACGACTGGGTGTCTGGCCTACAAGTGGGTATCGCTAACCTTGGCAACAGTTTGACCGCCATCAAACATCTTGTGTTTGATGAGCAGAAAATCAGCCAACCTGAGCTTGCTAAGGCACTAGCGGAAAACTTTGAAGGCTCTGAGCAAGAGCAGCTTCGCCAACGCATTTTAAACTTTGCGCCGAAATACGGAAACGATGATGATTCTGTCGATCTATTGCTTGCTGAAGCATACCGAGTGTATATCGATGAACTGAATAACTTCTTCAATACCCGTCACGGTCGTGGTCCAATTGGTGGTGGTTACTATGCAGGTACATCGAGTATTTCTGCGAACGTACCATTTGGTGCGTCTACCATGGCGACACCAGATGGCCGAAAAGCGACTACCCCACTTGCTGAAGGCGCGAGCCCTTCATCAGGTTCGGATCGTTTAGGTCCAACAGCGGTGTACAACTCTGTTGGCAAAATCCAAGCCGATAAGATTTTGGGTGGCGTACTACTCAACCAGAAACTATCACCAGCAGCCGTTGCATCAGAAAGTGACAAGCTCAAGCTTTCTATGTTGATTCGTACCTTCTTCAATCACCACAAAGGATGGCACGTTCAGTACAACATCGTATCGAGAGAGACACTGCTCGCCGCGAAACGTAACCCTGAGCAATATCGTGATTTGGTCGTGCGTGTAGCCGGTTACTCTGCGTTCTTTACTGCGCTGTCACCGGATGCACAAGACGACATTATCGCGCGTACTGAGCACGAGCTTTGATTTAGGCTAGAAACTTCGCTTCGCGGCCTTTTGTGAAGAACTAAGCTTTCGAATGAAACTTAAATGAAAGAGAGCTATAATGGTTCTCTTTTATTTTGGTGATCGCTTTGAGTAGATCCCTGCCTGCGCAGGGATGACGCCATTTTGGGCATGATGACTCATTACGTTCGTCATTCCTGCGCAGGCAGGAATCTTGGTGAAGTAAACACCACCCATAAACTTGCATCATCACCAAATCAAGCGTTTCAACAGTTGCAGCCAAACACCCCAAGGACAGACTATGAACTCCAGACAATCTGAAATCCTCAACCTAGTTAACGACAGAACTCGTGTACAAGTCAGCGAGCTTTCGGAACTAACGGGAGTATCCGGAGTGACTATCCGTCAAGATCTCAACTTCTTGGAACAAAACGGCTATCTTAAGCGCGTCCATGGCGCAGCAGTTTCGCTGCAAAGTGACGACATTGAGTCTCGTCTAGAAGTACACTTCGACATCAAACAGCAACTGGCAAACAAAGCCGCCGACCTAGTTGCACCAAATGAAACCGTTCTGATTGAAGGTGGCAGCGCCAATGCCTTGTTAGCTCGAACGCTAGCAGAGCGCGGTGACGTTACCATCATCACCCCGTCTGCTTATATTGCTCATCTTATTCGCCACACCTCTGCCAACATCATTTTGCTGGGCGGTGTGTATCAGCATCAAGGCGAGAGCTTGGTCGGCCCATTAACCAAACTATGTATTGAAAACATTCACTTCAGCACGGCCTTCTTGGGTATCGATGGCTTTGATATTGATACCGGCTTTACCAGTCGAGACATGATGCGAGCTGACATCGCTAGTACCATCCTAGGCAAGAAGCGTCGCAATGTGGTACTGACCGATTCAAGTAAGTTTGGACAGATTTTCCCGTCATCCATCGGCAGCACAAAAGAGATCTCAGTACTTATCACTGACAAAGCAGCACCAAAAGATATGCTTGAACACCTTAAGTCGAAGGGTGTTGAGGTCTTTGTCGGCTAACCAAAGATCTCTGGTTTGGTATGAGGCTTAGCATAAGTGAGCCTCCCTAAGCTATCGGTCACATGATAGTTATCCAAACCTGATACCGCGATACTGCCTAGCGATTCAATATCAATGTAACCACCCTCAGCTATCGCTTCTCGCTCCACATGCAAATGCGTTATCTCACCAATCAGCAGTACCACGCCGTTCAAATCGATGGTTTGACTGCTTATGAGCGCAAGCGAGTATTTAAGTCGACTCTCCGCCACGAAAGGTGCACGGACGCCCTCTTGCCATTGTGGCGTTAGTCCCACGGCATCAAATTCAGATACCTCTCTTGGATATCGCGCCGACGTTTGATGTGCCCGTTTCCAGATGCCGTTATTTACATGATTAATGGTGTACTCGCCCACCGATTGAATGTTCTCTAGCGTATCTCGGGCAACCGAGTGCGGTCTCGAAATCATCCCTATCAATGGTGGATTGGCTCCCAGATGAAAGACCGAACTCACGATAGCTAGATTGGTATTTCCCTCATCATCGGCAGTGCCTACAAGATTGGCACTTTTAAAGCCCGATAAGCTATTGACGAAATTGGCACGATAGCGGTCTTCTAGGTTAAGTAAGTCTTGATGAGTAACATGCATGGATATCGATACCTTAGTTATGTCTGTTGACTGATTTAAGTTACTCATATTCGATGGGTTTCGATCACCGAAATTCTGACCTCATGCAAACTCGGGATAAATTATTAATACCACGCACTTTACTAATAAGGTGATATGTGTAGTGGTTTAATGATCCCGGACACCAAATTAGGTGGTAAAGTCTCCACCGTAAATGAGGTGTTCAATGACAAAACGACAACGACGTACATTTTCTCCTGAGTTCAAAGTAGATGCCGCAAGCTTGGTTCTTGATCAAGGTTACTCAATATCTGAGGCGGCACGATCCTTAGATATCGGCGATACGGCCTTACGACGCTGGGTAGATCAACTAAAGATTGAGCGCGGCGGAGAAACGCCAGCGGTTAAAGCTCTAACGCCAGAACAGCAGAAGATCCAAGAGTTAGAAGCTAGGATTAATCGCTTGGAAAGAGAAAAATCCATACTAAAAAAGGCCACAGCTCTCTTAATGTCGGACGAACTCGAACGTTCTCGCTAATTGACCAGTTGAGGGAGCATGAACCGGTCAAAGTTCTTTGTGAGCTGTTCGATGTAGCTTCTTCCTGCTACTACGAGTTTAAACAACGAAAGCCGGATGCCAATCGTATTCGGTTAGTCAGCCGAGTTAAGCAGCTCTTTAACATGAGTCGTGGCTCTGCCGGAAGTCGGACTCTTGCTTCTATGCTGCAGTCTGAAGGCTTCGATGTCGGACGCTTCAAAGTACGCAAGCTTATGCAAGAAGCCGGGCTGATGAGCAAACAACCAGGCTCGCATCGCTATAAGCAAGCTAAGCTAGAGCGACCAGATATCCCCAATCGATTGAAGCGTGAGTTCTCAGTTTCCACTCCAAATGACGTTTGGTGTGGCGATATTACTTACATCTGGTCCGGTTCAAAGTGGAGTTATCTGGCTGTTGTACTCGACTTATTTAGTCGCAGAGTAGTGGGTTGGGCGCTATCAGACAAACCCAACGCAGAGTTGACTTGCAAAGCTTTGGATATGGCTTGGGAACAACGAGGACGGCCTAGCAACGTGATGTTCCACTCAGACCAAGGAAGCCAATACAGTAGCCTTAAATACCGTCAAAGGCTTTGGCGATATCGCATAACTCAGAGCATGAGTCGTCGAGGTAACTGCTGGGATAATGCTCCTATGGAGAGGCTATTTAGAAGCTTAAAAACCGAATGGATACCAGCTACTGGATACCTGACCCAAACTCAGGCAAAGAAGGATATCAGCTATTACTTGATGGATTACTACAATAGGCAACGGCCTCATCAAGCAAATGATGGGCTATCGCCAGTTACTGCCGAAAATCGGCTTAAGTTAGTGTCCGGAATTTGTTGACCACTACAATGCTTTGAGGGAATAGGTGTCTGTATGGAGTGAACGGATGAAGACTATCGAACAAGAACTGTCTCGAATCGACCTCAATCTGCTGGTATCGCTAAGTGTGCTAATTAAAGAACGTAACGTGTCTCGTGCAGCGGAAAAACTCTATTTATCTCAGCCAGCAATGAGCCGAACCCTTGCAAGACTGCGAGATCTATTTGATGATCCGCTTTTCTACCGAGAGTCCAATGGATTGCAACCCACCACCAAAACGCTCGAACTCGAAACATCGCTAGATCATATTCTGCTCTCTATAGACACTTTACTAAACGGACTAGATTTTACCCCTTTTGAATGCGAACGCGCATTTCGGATATCTGTTCCACCACTCATGAGTCGTTTGCTAACCGCTCCTCTAGCTAAAGCGCTTCAAGATGTCGCTCCTAGGATTACTCTCGAAGAGTACCCTTCATCTCGTGAACCTATACAACTGCTAAAAGATGGGCAAGTTGACTTCTCTATCCACGTTGAAAAGCCACCACAAAGTGATGAGTACCAGTTTCAAAAAATCGGCAGTACCTACCCGGTAATCTATGGCTCTAGAGAGCATCCGCTAGCACAACAAACGGAGATAAGCATCGAGAGCTGCCTCAATTACCAGTTTGTCGATCTTTCACTGGATGTCCGCTCCAACCACAATTACCTAAACCCGATCGATATTAAGCTCGCAAAACAGGGCTTAAGTAGAACCGTCGCTCTAAAGTCTGGGCAACTCTCGACGCTCTTGGACTCACTTATCGGTACAGATCGATTAATGATCTCAAGCCATGCATTAGCGGATGACTTGTTCAACCATCAGGATTTACAAATCATAAAAGCTTTTAACCACGACGAGTACTACGTGAGCTTGTATCTGATCGAACACAGAAAAACAGAGAGTAGTCCTGCTCATCGCTGGTTTAAGCAGCTGGTCGTTAATTCATTATCCGAGAAAATTTCAACTACTTAGCTATAACTTTCATGGCGTTGAAGCGTAGACACCAACATTCACCGCAGAAACTCAAGGACAGTGTTCACCTACCATTACGCACTTCCGAGCAGGTGACAAATACACATCTGTGGAATCTGGCTAACGTCAGTGCTTTGTTCTACGCGTCTAGTCGGTAAGACTCGCAGTTAACAACATCAGCAAGCATTTGGAGTTCAGCAAGTGCTGTTGTATGAACCAATTCGGCAGATATTTCCTTCCCAAACAAACCAAGTGAACGCGTAGCACATGCATCAGCAAGAACCTTAACAGTAAAGCCTCTTTCCATTGCTGCTCGCGCCGTGGTGCTCACACACATATGAGTCATCATCCCAACAATAACTATTGACGTAACGCCACATTGTTTCAAGGTCGTTTCAAGCTCCGTCTCCCAAAAAGCATTTGGGTAGCCTTTAGTAATAACAACTTCTCCATCTTTCGGTGCAACACTATCATGAATTTTCTGTCCGATGCTCCCAGCAAGCAGAAAGGGCTTACTTGTATCAGTGTTTTCATGCTGAACATGGATAACCGTTTCTCCTCGGCTACGAAACCAACTCAAGATACTCGCCGCCTTTGAAGCGGCTGCTTCTGGCTGATGTAAGGGTAGTTTTCCATCGTTAAAGTAATCATTTTGGATATCGATAAGTATCAATGCTGATTTGTATTGGCTCACTATGTGTTTCCTCTCAAATAAATAAGTCGTAACAAGACTAATGCACTCTCAGCTATGCAATAATGGCTAAAACTGACTTTTTTAAGTCATTTTCAGACGAAATAGGAGAATCAACATGTGGCACATAGCCATTCTTCATTATGAAGGCGTGATGAAATCAGCGGCCTACGGAATGGAGGATCTGTTCCGTATAGCCAATCGACTCGCATCGAAAGACCTTTTCGAGATACATCATGAGTATTCTGTTCATAAAGAAATACCTCATACACTGCCAAAAGTTTTGGTCGTGCCTCCATCAAGCGCTCATCCACTACCCGATTTCAAATGCCAAGTCACTCTCGACTACCTAAAAAACATGAATCAGCAGTCGGTCGAGATTGCCGCCTCCTGTGCAGGTGTGTTTTGGCTTGCTGAGGCAGGTTTGTTGAGCGGTAAAACTGCGACGACACACTGGAACCTATGTGAACGCCTAAAGCGAAACTACCCAGATATCCGTCAAGTGGAACGACGCGATATTTTGGTGATAGATGGCTCTTTCACGACAGCTGCGGGCCTATTCGCCTATCAAGATATGGTGTTGCAACTTATCGCAAGGTTTGAAGGGTTAGAGCTTGCGAAGCAGGTCGCTGACTTTGCGCTATTAGATATGACTGGGAGGCTACAAAGCTTCTATGAGAGATTCATACCCAACACAAACCATAAGGATGCGCTCGTTCACAGAGCTCAGCGGTATTGTGAGGCACACGTCAACGCATCCGTTAAATCCGTGGCTCAACACTGCGGCGTTAGCGAACGTTCACTCCATAGAAAGTTCATTTCCATACTAGGAACATCACCGAAACACTACATCGTACAACTTAAAATTGAGCGAGCACGCAATCTGCTTTGTCTATCACAAATGACCGTAGAAAAAGTCGCGTTTGAGTTAGGATATCAGGATGTTAGCAACTTCAATCGTGCCTTTAAGAAAGTAACTCAACTTTCGCCTTCCGTATTTCGAAACAGGCAAAATAGTCAACTAACCTAATTCCACTTCTTCTATAAGTTTATTTAAAGGTGTATAATTTAATTAATATTTGACGATACACGAGCACTGGGTTTTACATGCAGTTCAAAAAAATGGAAGCACCGATAGATATGCAAAAAGGTGCGAGATTTGAGACAAAGTCACACGGATTTGTAACAGTCATTGACTATTACAACACGCATACCGTGATTGTCGCATTTGAGAACACAGGTAATATTCGCTCTATCACTGCTTCCAAACTGCGTGCTGGTCAAATTACTGATCGAGCAGCTCCCATTCAATCGTCGATGGTTGGAGAAACGGTATTATCCCCAAAGCATGGATTACTTACCATCACTCAAGTTGAGTCTGAGAATGTTATTCTACTAGAGACAGAAGAAGGCGAAGAAATTCGCATGCTTCGTCCTGCGGTGCAAAAACTACGTGAGCGCAGTCATGAAGTCGATATGGAAAAAGAACAGCCGCAACTTCCAACTTCCTTGAGTGCTCTCACCAAAAGAAATAAGAAAACTAAAGATGTGAATAAACTGCTTAAGAAAATGCTTACCGACTATGGTAAATAATAACTTACTGCACTGCCATTATTTTCATAACGCCTTAAATAAGTTATAGCCACTCATTTACACCACAAATAACCCCAGCCTTTCCTATACTAGTCAGTGAGCCATAACACTTAAGAGTTAAGGACTCCTTATTTCGGACTTCAACTCAAATTAATGAGATCTGCATCACAAGGTCAATTTGGTTTTGTGACGCAGGTCTATTGTTGTTTTGGTCAATTTGGATATGATTTGTACCATCCAATAGCGAGGAAAAGCCTTCCTCTCCTATAAACTCAAAAGAGAATGATGATATGAAAAAGATTATGGTTGTATGCGGAAATGGTCTTGGTACTTCACTGATGATGGAAATGGCAGTTAAAGAAGTAGTAGGAAAAATTGGTCTGGATGCAGAAGTTGATCATGAAGATCTATCATCTGCAGCGTCAAGTAATGCTGATATTTGGGTTGCAGCAACAGATATTGCGAACCAATTAGCTGACGCTGGTAAAGAAAACATTGTTAGCCTTGCGAATATTTTTGATAAAGCTTCTATCGAAGAACAATTGAAAAAAATCATGTAAGGAACCGTTGTAATGCAAAATTTCTTCGAGTTTATGCTGGGCTTGTTAAAAGAGCCCGCTATCATGGTTGGTTTAATTGCTTTTGTGGGCTTGGTCGCACAAAAAGCTGATGTTTCAACCATCCTTAAAGGCACTATTAAAACCGTAATGGGTTTCCTAATTTTAGGTTTCGGTGCTGGTGCACTTGTTGGCGCTCTAAATAATTTCTCTACTGTATTTACTGAAGCCTTTGGCGTAAGTGGTGTTATTCCGAATAACGAAGCTATTGTTGCTCTAGCACAAGAAGCGTTCGGTTATGAAATGGCACTTATTATGTTCTTCTCATTCCTTGTGAATATTCTTTTAGCACGTTTCACTCCGCTAAAGTATATTTTCCTAACAGGTCACCACACCATGTTTATGTCTATGCTGGTTGCGGTAATCCTGTCTACAGCGGAAATTCAAGGTGCGATGTTAGTGGCAATGGGTTCTATTATCGTTGGTTCGCTAATGGTTATCATGCCTGCTCTAGCACAGAAATATACTGTAAAAGTCATGGGTACAGACCAGCTTGCGATGGGTCACTTCTCAACGTTCTCATACCTTATTGCGGGTTTCGTTGGCAGCAAGTTCGGTGACGCATCTAAATCAACAGAAGATATCAACGTACCAAAGAGCCTCATGTTCTTGCGTGATACGCCTGTTGCGGTTGCAACGACTATGGCTATCTTCTTCATGTTCGCTTCTATCTTTGCAGGTGGCGAGTTTGTAGAAAGCGTGTCTGGCGGTCAAAACTGGGTCGTGTTCACCTTTATGCAATCACTAACGTTTGCTGGTGGTGTGTACATCGTTCTTCAGGGTGTGAAAATGTTGATTGCGGAAATCGTTCCAGCATTTAAAGGTATCTCTGACAAGCTAGTACCAGGTGCAAAACCAGCACTAGACTGTCCAATGGTATTCCCTGTTGCGCCTAACGCAGTATTGATTGGTTTCCTATCATCGTTCGCTGCCGGCCTTATCGCTATGGGTATCCAAGGTGCATTTGACTGGACGATTATCGTAGCGGGTGTTGTTCCTCACTTCTTCGTAGGTGGCGCTGCAGGTGTTTATGGTAACGCGATGGGTGGTCTACGCGGGGCGATTCTTGGTGCATTCACTCAAGGTCTATGTATCTCGTTCCTACCAATGCTACTACTACCAGTTCTAGGTGGTCTTGGTCTAGAAGCAACAACGTTTGCTGACTTTGACTTCGGTGTTGTTGGTCTAATTCTAGGTTGGATTGTTCAATGAGTATTTTTAATCTAATTGGTGATAACGGCATCGTTATCTGCAACGAAGAAAATCTGTCAGTTGACGCAGCACTGGACATCACTTGTTCAAAGTTACTAGAGCAAGGCAAAGTTGAAGCAAGCTACCTTGAAGCTATTAAAGAGAAGCACAAAGAAATCGGTGCTTACTATGTACTGGCTCCTAAGATTGCAATGCCTCACGCTCGCCCAGAAGACGGTGTGAACAAAGCAGCGCTTCAAGTTACTGTGTTCAAAAACGGTGTGGATTTAGAGTCAGAAGATAACGGTGACGTATACTTCTCAATCACTCTAGCGGCGATGGATTCAGACAGCCACATCCAAACCATTATGGCGCTAGCTGAGCTGTTCCAAAACGAAGATGACGTTGACGCTATCATCGCGGCGGAAAGCAAAGCTGAAATTATTGAGATTCTGAAAAAGTACTAATCTCAATAAGATACGTTTGAAATAGAAAGCCCTTGTATGCAGATACAAGGGCTTTTTTTATGAGGTCGAAATGCTATTTGATTTCTTCAGCGGCGAAATGCAATGCGCGTTCTTCATCGAACATTTCCGCGTTATAGATGACAAAACCATTGAACAAGATGCCACTTGTCACTTGAGGTCGTCCTTTGAAACCAGCCGACGCTAGCCTTTGACAAAGTGCTTCAGGCGCCGATTGATACACAACATCCAAAAAGGGCAGCTGGCCATCGGTTACTATGCCCTGTGCGTTGAACTGCTCAATCGCGTCTGCAAAAAGGTCTGAGTCGGTGTGTTCAATGATCTCAATAACGTGTTCCAATCGCATGTATTACTCAATTCCATTTTAATCATAGAGTTACTGCCAGAGTGTACACTAGTTCTCATCCTGGTTACATGGATTGGATCAATGTCATTCTCGCCGTGTTATTAGATCGCAAGCGCAATAACAAGACCAGCACTCACTAAAACAACGCCCAAAATACGCGTATTGAGCCATGGTTCTTTAAGAAACCACATCCCCATGAACACACCAAAGATGATACTGACCTGGCGAAGCGCGACCACATAACTGACGTTTTCTACCATCGTCATTGCAAACAAGACTATGCCATAAGTCAGCCCCATCATAACACCAGCGATAGATGACTGACGCTTGTATTTCCATGTTAACGATAGCTGTTCAAACTGTCTGGTGACGAGTAACCACAGTACAAGTAACACAGAGATTCCAGCCGTTTGTAATCCTAGGTAGAGGATAGCGATGTGATGAGGAGTCAGTTCAGAGGTCTCGAACATCAGCCAATTAATCCCCTCTTTATCGACAATCGAGTAGATGGTGGTGCCAATGGCCGCCACAAACGCCCATAACACGCCAAGGTTGGCATAAGCACTTACCGTCAGTTGTCTAAAGGTTTTAATAGGCACCAGTAAACACCCCAGAGTGAGTATCGCGAACCCTACCCAAGCACTGACCCCGAGCGACTGACCAATGAACCAAGCACCAACGCCAACCATCAATACAGGCAGCGCACGCGCAATTGGATAGATAACACCAATGTCACCATGCTTGTAGGCGTTGAGCAGCCCCACCAAATAAATCACCTGCCCAATAGCGCTCAAACCAAGCAATCCCCAAAAATAAGCAGAAACATTGGAGAACCCTATTTGGACAAAACACCACACCATAAACGGAGCAAGCAGTAAGCATTGAGAAAGTGCAGCGCCTAAAGTGAAGGAGTAGCCAGATCCGCTATTGGATTTACCAAGAATATTCCAACCAGCGTGAAGCAGTGCGGAGAAAATCACCAGAAGTGCAGCGTAAAGAGTCAAAACAAAATCCATGTAGAACAGCCAAGCAGCATTCACTTATGCTGCTTGGTGTAAAGGTGTAGTTTTAGTAGAAAGTAGCGAGAAGATCTAACGTTCGAGCTGGGCGATAGACTCTATGCTGATAGCATCATGGCGCCAATACTCGATATCACAATCAATCAGTTCACCGTGCTGATTGTAATTGATGCGCTCTACCATCATTGCTGGGGTGCCCGATGTTGCTCTTAATGCTTGAGCCACGTCGCCTAGCAGTGACGTCGTCGTCACGCGATACTTCACCTTGGCATAAACTACGCCGTATTTTTCACGGTAGATATCGGTCAGTGACGCACCGGCCAAATCAAGGTCGAGCAAGCCCGCAAACTTCTCAGGTCTAATGAAGTTGGTGACAAAAACAACAGGGCGCTCTTCAAGATAACGCACTCTATCAACTCGGTAGATATCAGAAAAAGCTTGAAGTTCAAGCAGTTGCGCCGCTTGTTTGGTCGTTAAGATCCCTTTTGCCGACAAAAGGTCGGTACGAGGCTGCCTATTCTGAGCAATCGCCATATTGGTAAAGTTAAGCGTTTGCGTAGGGTCGTAGCGCAGTGGCTCTGGCGAGATAAACCAGCCACGGCGATCCTCGCGATAAATCCGCCCTTCAGCTTCAAGCAATGAGAGTGCTTCTCGCAAGGTGACCCGGGTGGTGTCAAATGACTCCGCAAGCTTTCGCTCCGCCGGTAGCTTTTGCCTTGGCGACAGCATTCCAGACTCAATTTGCTCAACGATAGCGTCTTTAATTTTTACGTATTGCACTAGGCATCCTTATATCAATCGTCATTAGTCACGATCCTACATTTCAATATTAGCGTTTACGCCAAGCTTGAGTCTTTGCTTCAAACACCTTTCCAACAAACATGTGGAGCAGTTTCGCGATAGCCGCAGAAAGCATAATCATCACCGCCATCGCTGCTGCACTGCCTGTTTGGCCAGCATCATCCATGTTCAGCACTGCCACTGATGCTGGAATCGTATTCGTTGAATACAAGAATACTACTGCCGAGGTCGTTGTTAAAGCGTTGATAAATAGATATATGGCAATGTCCAACACCGCAGGCAAACAACACGGCAGTGACACTTTGAAAAACAGCTTATATTGAGGCAATTTGACCGATGCGGCGGTAGCCTCAATCTCAGTCGGTAGCTGCTTAAGAACGGTTAGCGCCGTCATATGTCCCACTGTGTAATAGTGCACCACGGTATTAATCACCAAAAACGCCATGGTGCCATAAAGCACACCGAGTGGATTATTGGCATCATTAAAGTAGAAAATGTAACCCAAGCCTAGAACCAATCCTGGCACTGCCATCGGGATCACACTCATCATCTGCATCGCTTGGCGAATTGGCGCGAACGCGCGGCCTTTTTCAATGCAGTAAGCGCCGACAAAAATCACCACAGAACCAATAATCGCAGTCCATGTCGCCAGCTTCAACGAGTTAAAGTAAGGGCTCCAGCCATACGTACTCATTTCAGCAAAATTATAGTTGTTTAGAGTTAGAGCTTTGTTCCACGGCCAGAAAGTCACTAGCGAGCCATACACCGCCATCCCCAATACCGCCAGTACAGCAAGCGACACCAACAAACAGTAAATAAAGCATAGTGAGTCACGAAGCTTGTTCGGTGATGGCTGATAAGGCACTGAGCGCGTATCGAGCATACTCTTCTGCTTTTTCTGAACCCAGCGGTCTACAGCAAACGCAAGCACCGCAGGCAACAGCAGTAAAATACTGGTTACCGCACCCATAGAAAAGTTTTGCTGACCGACGACCTGCTTAAAAATATCCGTCGCCAAGACACTGTAACTGCCGCCAATCACTTTCGGCACACCAAAGTCGCACACCACCAGAGTAAACACCACGATGAGCGTGCTGATCACACCGTATTTCGCGGCAGGTAAGGTGATCATGAAGAAGGTTTTAATTGGTGATGTTTTAAGTGCCCTCGCCGCTTCGTACAAACGGGCATCCGAGGTACGCAATGAGGTGGTTAAAATCATCAACGCATGGGGAAATGTCCAGAAGATCAAACCAAGGGAAACACCGATCAAACCATACACTGAGTGTCCTTGAAGCAACTCCTTCGCGATGCCCTGATTCCCAAACAAAAAGATCAAACTGATAGCAGGTAGCAAAGAAGGCGCAAGGATAGGCGCAGTGCCCATTAAATGAAATAGGCCTTTAAATGGCATGCAAGAGCGAGTTAAAGCAAACGCATAGCCAAATGCCAGCACACCCACCACTACCGTTACGATAAGACCTAAGGTCATCGTGTTACTGAGTGAAAACCACAAGCTATCGGTGGTAAAGTAGTTGGCAAAATTAGCAAGTCCGACGAACTCACCATCGCTGTTTTGCACACTCTTTTTCACCATAGCCCACAGCGGCATAAGAATGAACAACGCCATTCCAACAAACAGCACCGTTAGCAGACTGAAAAGCACCATATTGTCTTTACTCAGTTTCGCCGTCACATGTTGTGCGGTGAATGTTGCCGCTCGCTGTCTCATAGTCTCACTCGCATTTAATGTTGAAGTTATCTGCATCATCGGCCTCTACGCTGCAGCGCCCAATGATGATTTGCTGCAGGCGTAACCAAGCAGGCCATCTTCGGCAAATTCGATATAACGAATGTCGTTGCGGCGTAAATCAAGTTCGTTCACGTGTTTAATAGGCACATCGATATAGATAGGCGCTGAGGTTGGAGAATGCTGCATCTGAACTTCGACGCGATAAAATGCCCCTTGAAACTCTTTCGCCAAAACTTTTACTGGAATGGCATTAGAGGCTCGCTCAACAAAACGGAGGCTCTCTGGTCGCACTGCGAGGTCGAAAATTTCGCCTTGCTCAAGCGTCATGTTCTCCAATGTTGGCAACGGCAACATGCTTTCCGCAATACGCAAACTGGTAGTCGATGCAACCGACGCTTCAATAAAGTTCATGCTGCCAACAAAATCTGCTACAAAGCGAGTCGCAGGCTTTTCATACACCTCTTGCGGCGTGCCTACTTGTTCAATGACGCCGTGGTTCATTACCACGATGCGATCCGCCATAGACAATGCTTCTTCTTGATCGTGAGTCACCATAATCGTGGTAATGCCAAGCCTGCGCTGCATCTGACAAATTTCTTCACGAAGGTGAGTACGCACTTTCGCATCAAGTGCAGACAGTGGTTCATCCAGCAATAACAGACCTGGAGACAACGCCAGTGCGCGCGCCAATGCAACACGCTGCTGCTGCCCGCCTGAGAGTTGATTTGGGTACTTGTTGCCAGAGGTTGGCAAGCCAATCATCTCTAGCCAATGCTCGACTTTTTCAAGCGCTTCTTTGTTGGTCATGCCTTGATTTTTAAGGCCAACCGCGATGTTTTCCTGCACCGTTAGATTTGGAAATAACGCGTAAGATTGAAACACAATACCGAAGTCGCGCTTTTCAGGTGGCAGAAAAGTGGTCTCTTGATCCGCTTGATGAATTTCACCAGAGGTTGGAAGATCCAATCCGGCAATAGCTCGCAACAAGGTGGTTTTTCCGCAGCCCGATGGGCCAAGAAAACAGACAAACTCACCTTTATTGATGGCGAGTGAAATTTGCTTTAATGCCGTGAACTGACCGAACTGCTTCACCACATTTTTGATATCTAGATAAGGGTTGGATACTGTCATCATCGTCTCTCCAATGGTATATACCAAATGTAAATCTGGTTTATTTCATTGGCATGACAGTTTTATAGCAGGTAGGTTGCAATGCAGGATTTTTTGAAGTAGTTGACTGGCTTTACGTATAACGACAAAGGGGCGATCCTAAGATCGCCCCACACAAAGCTTTTCAAACAAGTCCATTCAGCCGAACGAAACTGTTAGGATTTTGGTTCAGACTTAGCATCAAACTTCTGAGACCAGGTTTTCAATACTTCAGCACGTTCCGTGCCCATCTTACCAAAGTCCATCTCGGCCATTGCCCCCTGAACTTCAGGGTAGTTGTTAACATTGCCTGTTACCGCTTTATGGGCAACCACTGGGTAAGATTCAACATACAACTCATTTGCCGACTTGGACACAGACCAGTCTACAACGCGCTTAGCGGCATCCGATTCTTTCACCAAACCAACGGCTTCTGACTCCCAGCCAATCCCTTTTGGCGTGATCACTGCGAGAGGTGCGCCTTGGTTAATTAGCTTAGCACCACGTACCGCCATAGAAATACCGATAGCGACTTCACCCATTCCTGCTTGAACACATGGCTTAGAGCCTGAGTGCGTGTAATGTGCGATGTTTTTATCGAGGTTTTTCATGTAGTTCCAAGCTTGGTCTTCACCCATATTTTGTAACCAAGCAGATACTTGCATGTAACCCGTACCTGAAGACGCCGGGTTTGGCATTGCAATGTGACCCTGATAAACAGGCTTGGTCAAATCTTCCCAAGATTGTGGCTTTGGAAGGTTAAGCTGCTTAGCCACGGCTTCGTTAAAACAGATAGCGTTAAAGAAAGCATCATTACCAAACCATGCTTGGTTTGACTGAGGATCGTTCAAGTTCGGCTTCAGGTCTTCTAGTCCCTTCGGCGAGTATGGCTTAAGCACACCCTCTTCTTTGAGCAATGCCATGGAAGAGCCTGCCAAACCCCAAACCACTTCAGCGCGCGGGTTGTTTTTCTCCGCCAAAAGTTTCGCTGTCATGATACCCGTTGAGTCACGCACCCATTTGATTTTCACATCTGGGTTCTCTTTCTCAAATGCATTCTTGTATTTCGCAAGAATGTCCGTTTCGAAAGCGGTGTACACAGTGACCTCTGTTGCTGCTAGTGCGTTGGTGGCAAGTAGAGAAACCAGTGTCGCCAGTGTTCCCTTCATCAAACGGTTTTTCATTTTCGTCTCCAGTTATATTTGGTCTGTACCAATTTATGTAAGCCACCTTAATTTCGATTTATGACGATTAAATGAACAAAAAGTGGCAGTTTTACTAAATAGAGTTGGATTTGACGATCGAAACAGACGCATTTAACCGCGTATTAAACTTTTATGAATATTGGTTTTGACGCTTTACGACGCGCATTTTTGATTGCTAGAGTAACCACAACTTATTGGTATAGTCCAAATAGAGAATCAAGATGAAAAACGAATACTTGCTATTAACTCCGGGTCCGCTATCGACATCTGAAACCGTGCGCGAAGCGATGTTAAAAGACTGGTGTACATGGGATGACGACTACAACAAAGATATTGTTGAGGTCATTCGCACTAAACTGACTCGACTTGCCACAAAACAAGCGGGCTACACCAGTGTCCTAATGCAAGGAAGCGGAACCGCTTCTGTTGAGGCGACAATTGGCAGCGCCATCACTCCAAAGGGCAAATTGCTTGTTGTCGACAATGGAGCCTATGGCGCACGTATTGCGCAGATTGCTGACTACCTAAATATCGAAACCCATGTCATTGCACCGGGCGAAATTAGCAGACCGAATCTAGATGAGATTGCCAGCATCCTAGAGCAAGACATTGCCATTACGCATGTTGCGATTGTTCACTGTGAGACCACAACTGGCATGCTTAACCCTATAGAAGCGCTCATCAAACTAGCAAAGCAACATGACAAAACTGTGATCCTTGATGCGATGTCGAGTTTTGGTGGCATCCCAATGGATATTGGTGAGCTCGGTATCGACTTTATGATCAGCTCTGCCAACAAATGTATTCAGGGCGTTCCTGGCTTTGGGTTTGTGGTTGCCAAGCAATCAGAATTAGAAAAATGCCAAGGCCAAGGGCGTTCACTCAGTCTCGATCTCTATGATCAATGGCACTGCATGGAAGTGAATCACGGCAAGTGGCGCTTCACCTCCCCAACCCATACCGTGCGTGCTTTCTATCAAGCTCTTTTAGAACTTGAGCAAGAGGGCGGTATTGAAGCGCGTTTCAATCGCTATCAGACTAACCAAAAAACACTAGTCGAAGGTATGCGTTCATTGGGCTTCCGCACGCTACTAAACGACGATCTTCATTCTCCGATCATTACCTCGTTCTACTCACCTGAGCACAGTGATTACCAGTTCAAAGCCTTTTATAACCGCTTAAAAGAGCAAGGTTTTGTTATCTACCCCGGCAAAGTCTCTAATGCTGATTGCTTCCGCATTGGCAATATTGGTGATGTGTACCCATCGGACATTGAACGCTTAATCAGCGCGGTGAAAAACGCAATGTACTGGGAGCTGGCGTAATGGCAGACCAAGCAACGCACCTACGTAGCGAGGGGGATGTGAACAATACCCCAGCACGTGAAGAGTGGAATCAACAAATACAAGACGAAGCGACACAAGCACTGCTTAAACGCGACGCCGATGTTTTCTTGCATCAGTCTATGTCAACGCCATGCCTAGATTCACTAGAAGCGGCAGAAGGGATTTATATCCAAGACACACGCGGAAAGCGCTACATGGACTTTCATGGTAACAACGTACATCAGCTTGGTTATGCGCACCCGCATGTCATCAAACGTGTAACGGAGCAGATGCATTCACTGCCCTTTTCGCCGCGCCGTTTTACCAACGAAACAGCGGTTAAATGTGCTGAAAAGCTAACCCAAGTCTGCGGCGGCGATCTCAACCGAGTGTTATTTGCGCCCGGCGGCACATCTGTAGTTGGAATGGCGCTCAAACTGGCTCGCTATATCACAGGCAACTACAAAGTCGTGTCACTGTGGGACTCATTTCATGGGGCATCATTGGATGCGATTTCAGTCGGTGGTGAAGCGTGTTTTCGTGAAGGCATGGGCCCGCTCATGGCAGGTGTTGAGCGTATCCCACCAGCGGTGTCTTATCGCGGTGCATTCCCTTCACAAGACGGGAGTGATGTTCACTACGCTGACTATCTCGAATACGTGATTGAAAAAGAAGGCGGTATCGGCGCGTTTATCGCAGAAGGCGTTCGCAATACCGATGTGCAAGTACCAAGTAAAGCGTACTGGAAACGCATCCGTGAGATTTGCGACAAACACAATGTCCTACTCATTATTGACGATATTCCGAATGGCATGGGGCGCAGTGGTGAATGGTTTACCTATCAGGCATTCGACATTGAACCGGACATTCTTTGTATCGGCAAAGGCTTTGGTGGCGGTTTGGTTCCAATCGCTGCAATGGTAACCAAAGACAAATACAACACGGCTGCGGAAATCTCTCTAGGTCACTACACGCACGAGAAAAGTGCCCTTGGCTGCGCGGCGGCACTTGCCACCATGGAAGCGATTGAGCAAGAACAGCTCCTAGAGAAGACACGTAATGACAGCGAGTTTGTCAAAGCACGTCTACTTCAAATGAAGCAGCAATACCCAATTATTGGCGATGTACGTGGCATTGGTCTTCTGTGGGGTGTGGAACTAGTAAAAAACCACATCACAAAACACAGAGCCTACGATGAAGCCGAGCAAGTTCTCTATCAATGCTTAAATCAAGGTCTGAGCTTTAAGGTGTCGCAAGGCAACGTCATTCAGCTTAGCCCTCCGCTGATTATTACCCGTGACGAGCTAACCAAAGCGCTCGACATTTTCGAGCAAGCTATTGCTCACGTATCAAACGTAAGAAATTAACTTTTAAGGAATGACATCATGTCTCACTCATCACCGATTCAAGCCGTTATCTTTGACTGGGCTGGCACTATTGTTGACTTTGGTTCGTTTGCCCCGACCAGCATTTTTGTCGAAGCATTTAAACAAGGCTTTGATTTCGAGATTTCTCTAGACGAAGCTCGCGAGCCAATGGGTATTGGTAAATGGGATCACATTAAAGCCGTTGGCCAAATCCCAGCAGTAACAGCACGTTGGACAGCCAAGTTTGGCCAAGAAATGCAAGACAGCGATGTTGACGCCATCTACGCCGCATTCATGCCTCTACAAAAAGCCAAAGTAGCGGATCACGCTGAGCCAATCCTTAACGCGGTTGACGTTGTGAACGACCTTAAACACAAAGGCATCAAGATCGGCTCATGTTCTGGCTACCCACGTCAAGTAATGGATGTTCTCATTCCAGTGGCGGCAGATTACGGCTATAAACCAGACTATGTCGTCGCTACTGATGACCTACCTCAAGGCGGCCGCCCTGCTGCATTTATGGCACTGAAAAACGCTATCGAACTGGGCGCGACTAGCGTCGGTGCTTGCGTAAAAGTGGATGACGCAGCACCCGGTATCGAAGAAGGTCACAATGCAGGCATGTGGACTGTGGGTCTACTGCTTTCTGGCAACGAGGCTGGCCTTACATTTGACCAATACCAAGCCGCTGATGAAGCAACTCTAACAGCAGCTCGCGAACGTGCACGCATCAAGCTTGGTAAAGCTTCACCTCACTATCTAGTTGATACGATTGCCGACCTTCCAGGTGTGATCGCAGATATTGAGAAACGCGTTTTAGCGGGTGAGCGTCCGTAAGATAAGCAAGCTAAGAAAAATAAAAAGCTCACGGTTTAACCGTGAGCTTTTCGCATCCAATATTCCTTGATAGACAAAAACTAAACAACACTGTGGTGTCGAGCGGTCGTTAGGCTCTCGCAACAACAAAGTGCTCCAACTTCATTACGTGCTGCTCAGGCACTTTTCGACCAATTGGTTCGAAGTAGCGCCCATTTAGATCCTCCAGAGTCTTATTTTCTGCCACTTTGAAGCCGTAGCCAGACAACATTTGCTCTATCTCATCACTGCGATAGAAAGACACCCACGGCTCCCCAAATTTATCTGATAAGTCTTTAATCGTGTTCACACGTTTAACTACATGGGGATAGCCATCTCCAAAGCAAGCTTTAGGATCGCTGTTAAGGCGTTCGTCAACGTAAGACATCAAGAAAGTTGCATCTGTACGATGTGTGAGAGCGGCCAATGCTTCAATGGTAGTGGCTAACGCAGGTTTAGTAATGTACTGAGAAACACCTTCTAAGGTGAAGATAGTTGGTTTATTTGGATCAAAGCCGGATGCCAATAATCGCTCAACGAGAGATTGGTGATTAAAATCCACACTAACGTAACTCACATTCTCTGAGTTAAATAAGTGTTGGGGTAGTTTTTTACGCTTTCTCTTTTGCACTTCAGCTTGATCGACTTCGAAAACCCTGAGGCTGGAAGGCAGGTCAAGGCGATGCGCCCTTAAGTCATAACCTGCACCCAAAATCACGTATTGGTCGACCCCATTTTCCACCGCCTCTTGAATACAATCATCAAAAAATCGAGTTCTCGCAATAAGGTGCTGATGGAATCCAGGGGCAAACTTCTCTGTGATCAAAACAGATAGCCGATGACCCATCAGCTTGATGAGACTCGCACCTAACACGAATCGTTTTGCGTACGGATCGCTAATGACCCTCTTACTCGGTGGTGCCAGTGTCTCGATTAAGCGTTGCTTCGCCACGCCTTGCGCGGTCGCATCTTTACCAAACCAAAAGCTCATAGTTGCTTACCTCGGGTTCTTTGTAGAGTGAACAGTTCGAACCTAGAAACATGTGAGAAGGAGATAACAATCATTAAAATACTAATCAAACACAAACATTTAATGACAAAAATACCAATATAGCTTAAAAGTCACTCCTTTACTTTGAATTAAGTAATAGAACTAAAACTACTCACACAAAATATCTCGATAAAGATCACACATTTAAAACCTCACCAGAAAACGACATATAAGCATACCACCGAGATTGGTAATTTAATTAAAATACTGGAACACCTCTAATTAGATTTAAACATTCTAAAACAAGAACAGAATTATTATAACTCTTCGACGCAATCGCCATTTCAAGGGCAACGGCATTGACGACAGTCATAATATTAAAGAACACTTCCCTTAGAGTAAATTTTAAACCCCAAAAAGGAATTTTGAATGAACATCGCAATCGTTGCCGGTAGCCAAAGAACAAACTCACAAAGTATCAATGTGGCTAATTATCTGGCAACACTCGCTGGCGAACACTTTGAACAGGTCAATGTTCTCGACTTGCATCATTTAGCTTTACCACTTTGGAATGAAGGCGTGTGGCAAGACAGCGAGGAATGGGCACCATTTCAACCCATTAAACAACAACTCAAGCAATCTGATGCCTTTATTTTTATCACGCCAGAATGGCATGGAATGGCAACACCTTCACTAAAGAATTTTTTGATGTTGACTACCGACGACGAATTGGCACACAAAGCGGCGTTATTGGTAAGCGTCTCTGCTGGCGTCAATGGCGTATACCCTATTAGCGAACTGCGTATGACTGGAAATAAAAACAATCACGTCTGTTTTTTGCCAGACCATCTTATCTTTAGAAACTGCGAACAAACGTTGACTGCCGATCACCAATGTACAGACCAAAATCAACATGTTAGAAGCGAATATACGCTCAAGTTACTCGCAGCCTATGCCAATGCTTTAGCCCCCGTACACCGAGACATGGTAAGTATCGGTAAACCATTTCGATACGGAATGTAATGAACAACTAACTTTCAACCAGATAAAGCGTAATCGCAAGGAGAAATGGATGAAGTATAGAATAAAACAAAAAAATGAAGACTTTAGGGTATGCGAAGTCATTAACTTAGATATTGCCGATAGCCCTACTAACTATCAACTTTTTTGTTTAGTGAAGAGTGGTATCTCAACATTTAACGCTATAGATATTATTAGCCAAGAATTTAACCTAGAGGAAGGTCAAATTGGCGTAGCCGGTTTAAAAGATGAAGAAGGGATCACGCAGCAATATCTCACAATTGAAAGTCATAAAGTCCCTAGTAAATTTAATGATAAAGACAGTAACTTTTGGCTTGAGTTATATCAAATCGGTTTCTCCAACAATAAAATCACTGTTGGTTCTAATCTTGGAAACGCATTTAATATCGTATTAAGAGGACTTGACGAAGAGGCTCAAAATGCCCTTACAAGCATTAATGAAACTCAGCTTAGAGTCCCCAATTACTATGACAGCCAACGTTTCGGCTTACCCAATCAACCTGCGCTGACACATCTGATCGGACAACACTACCTTGAAGGTAATCTCGATAAGTGTCTTGAATTCGCACGGGAATCGGGTGTGCTGGCGAATAGAGAGGTAACGCTAGAGAACCTAGATTTTTTAATACCTATGCGCGAAAGGGCTTTTTGGCTTTGTTCTCATGGCTCACACATGTGGAACAAGAAGCTCAGTGAACTCATACAAGCAGAAGGCTCCGCTAGCGCCTCTATCCGTATCGCGGACAACAGCTACTTTGCTCCAAACCAAGATGACTTTGCAGCGCATAAGCTTCCGAATAAATTAGCCATAGACAAGTGGCGAGCAATCGACGGCGAAATAAAGAAACTGTCTGCAACCAGGGACTGCTTTATTTATTGTCATTTTAAATCTGAGCCGCTCGACTCAGATAGCTGTGAGTTGCAGTTCACATTGCCGACTGGTAGCTACGCAACGATGGCAATAAAAGGCATCTTAGGTGTTTAATTGGCCTTAGTATTACAAAGGACGAAAGGTGCGACACCTTTCGTCCTTTTCGTTTCTCCGTCAATGTGCGCAGCAATAGTTAGCCCGCTGACTGAATCCACACCACATTCTCATCTGATGTCGGTGTCTCAAACCAAGACCAAAACAACTCCAGCATCTCTGGTGTCATTTCATAAGATCGGCCGTTGAGTTCTGAGTTACGAGCAGATGCTCTCTGCTTACAAACATCAAATCCGACATCCAAATAATGAATTTCACTGCTCGCAGCTACACTCGATGCCCATTCAGTAAAAGCAAGCCGATCCGCTTTCGTCCAAAAACCAAAATCAAATACAACCGGCACACCGAGCGAAAAAAGCTGTAAGGCAGAGTCTTTAAATAACCCTTGAAGCGTTGCCAAACGACGATCAAAGAGCTCCCGCTCCATATGCTCGCCATATAGAGGGATCATCCACTCATCAATAGAAAACCGAAACGCAGCGTGTTTAGCGGCCAATGCTTTAGAGTACGTTGTCTTACCGGAGCCAATAAAGCCACATACGAAATAGATTTGGGTCATTCTTACAGCTTTTCTCCTAGCGCTAGTTGTGTTCTCACTTGCTGCAATTTCTCTAGTTCAAAAGACTTGTTGGTATTTTCTCCATGCATTAAAGCACTGTTCTTGAGCTTTTTGCTAACACGAATAACCGTTTCTGTTGAACATCCCGAATAAGCCGCAATTTCCCTGTATGTCCACTTATAACCTACATCAGCGGTAACTAAATCAATCACGCTATCAATTACCCTTAACTCGACGCTGTGCGTAGACATTTTGGACAAACGGATCTCAGCGTGGCGAAGCTCTGTTGCCATTTCAGAGAATAGATAACGAACGAATTTTGGGTTCTCTTGAAAGAACTGATCTAAATCGCGCACCACGACACGTTCAAGAGTGAGATCAGTTAAAGCTTTGGCACCTACGTGATAATTCTGTCCAGAAAGAAGCGTTCGATAGCCAAAATATTGATTGGTTTTGTAAACGCGACTCATCACCTCTTTTCCATTCAGCAATAAGCGTTGCAGCGATACCAAACCAGAGACGATAAAATAGAAACAGTCTGGTTCGTCATGTTGATCATAGAGAAATTTTCCCTTTGGCAAAACAACCGTTTTTATGTCGCATGCCGCTAATCGGTAGTGTTCCATTTTCCCTCCGGAATGCTTCGTAACCTCATATCCACCGACGATACCAGCATAAAGGTTGGGCTTGCTAGGCTGGATATCTAACTACGAACGATAATATCAATTATATGAACCGACACCACATTCTCTAGTAGCAAAAACAAGAAAAAAGCCGAACTTAGCATAGACTAAGTTCGGCTAAAAGACTCACATTCTGCAGCTAAGCTTTAGCGCTTTCAAACTGCTTTTGTTCCTGTAACGCTTTCTCTTTGTGGATAGCGTTCATATCTCCGGCGATGGCTTCAGCCGAAGTGCCAACAATAATCTGAATCGTTGTCGGAGTTGGTCGAATTACACCTGCGGCTCCCAACTTCTTACAAACCGAATCCTCAATCGTTGAGCTATCAGTAACGGTAAGGCGAAGACGCGTCATACAACAGTTAATATTGGTGATATTGTCGTACCCTCCAACAGCATCATAGTAAGCAGCGGCTAACCCACTCGTATCTGTCGTTGAGGCGACAACTTCTTCCTCCTCATCATCGCGCCCAGGAGTCTTAAGATTGAAGTACTTAATTGCGGCAGTGAAGGTAACAAAGTACATAGCAAAATAAGCAAGACCTAGAGGGATGATTCGAATCGGGTTCGTTGCGAGCCCCCAGTTCAACACGTAATCGATGAAGCCTCCCGAGAAACCAAAGCCATGTTTAATATTTAGCCAATCACTGATTACGTAAGATGCCCCCATAAAGATAGCGTGTAGAGCGAATAGAATTGGCGCGGTGAACATGAACAAGAACTCAACAGGTTCTGTGATCCCCGTCAGGAAGCTTGTAAGCGCTATAGAGACCAACATCCCCACTAAAGCTGGACGACGTTCTTTTTTAGCTGTTACATAGAACGCTAAGCAGACCGCTGGTAGACCAAACATCATCACGACATAACAGCCCGTCATAAATGCACCCGCTTCAGGGTCACCGGCAAAGAAACGTAGCTGGTCGCCAATGATCTCTGCACCACTTTCATCTGTGTATGAACCAAACATGAAGCGGACAATACTGTTCAGAATGTGATGTAAACCAAATGGAATAAGAAGACGGTTCATTGCACCATAAACAAATAGACCGGGTTCGCCACTTTGGATCATCCACATACCAATGTCGTTGATTGCAGCACCAATAGCAGGGAAGCCATGCCCAACAATGAAGGCCATGAAGATAGAGCACAGTGCCGTCACGACAGGAACAAAACGCTTCCCTCCAAAGAACCCAAGCCAATCTGGCAACTTAGTATCTTTGAAGTTGTTGTAGAGATAGCCCGCCATAATACCGGCGATAATGCCAGATAAGACACCCATCTTAAGGTCAGGTGTGATGGTTTTTGCACCTTCGAGAATGATCAGGTGTGCGATAACGCCAGCAACGCCAGCAGTACCATTGTGGTCTTTGGCCAATCCGACGGCGATACCGACAGCAAACAGTAAAGGTAGCCCGCCAAATATCGCTCCCCCAGATGCTTTCACAAATGGTAAATCAAGCAAGTCTGCAGACCCAAAACGAAGTAGCAAGGCCGCCACAGGTAATACAGCGATAGGTAGCATTAAAGCACCGCCTACCCTCTGTAGTTGATTTAATATTGATGACAGTAATTGTTTCACACGTGCCTCCAAGCATTCTGCTTAAATTATACTATTTATAATAACAACCCAATTCATAGCCCTGAGCTATACATCCTTTCGTAATTAAACGTTATTAGGTTTTGTATTACGCAGATATGATGATGATCATAGCACGATGACAACTTTATCAATGTGTGAACTACGGCTTATTTTTCCAACAAACACTAAAAATCCATAAACCAGTATGACGACAGTCATACTGTATCTTCTCGATGCACCTATATATTAAAAACAACGACTTACCAGGGTGCTCATATCCCCCACATTGATGTGCACCTATTTTATTTAGATATACGCTAGTTTATTAATCAACCTGGTAATTATGTAACATTAAATAATCCAAACAGAATGAAGCATACGCACCAATATTAAACTAGCCACACACATTACGAAGAATAAGTTTTATTCGGAAACAGACGTAGAGAATTAGAGATTATGAATGTATATACTTATTTAGATGACGTTGCGGTTTTTCGTGTAACACAGCAAGCAGAAATAGAAGTAAATGGTGAGTACGAATGGCGGCTAGAAGTTGAGCCAAAATGCACATTGCCATCAGGCACCAAGTTTGTCATTACCGTTCAACCATATCAGCATCAACTGTCTGAAGAGTATTTACAATGCTACGACTACTGGAAACCAAGCTACATTTACGCATTAGCTGATGAAGAAAGTCTAGAAATTGATGTCGCCATCAAGAAAGTCGACACAAACTTTAGTCATATCAACCGTTGGAAGGACTCTTCTAGACAAGCGCACATTACTCTAATTGACGAGTTTCAAACCGGACAATCGTTTCATGTTCAATTTGGCGGCGTAGACCGACTATTTTTAAAAGGTGACGCGGCGCCAACCCGAGTGGGTATTCGTGCATTTAACGAGGATGTTTGTCGCATTGAAAAAACATTTGATATCACCTTAGGTGGCCATGATGTCACTCGACGCTTACCTGTATTCCCAGAGATAACGCTTAAGCCGGGAGCTGCAACAGAACTCTCACTGGTTGCCCCTACATTGGTTGAACAAGATAAGCCCTTCAAACTCACGATGCTTGCAATGGATAGGTTTGAGAATCCTGTCAAAGATTATCAATGTGACCCGTTAACGGTTGTCTTCACTAATCTTGATAGCGGTGAGCGACTCCAATTTCAGAATGTCCCATATGGAGATGTCGAAGCACGACTCCCTACTGGTCGTTATCTTGCAACAGCAGAAAATACCGAACTACACATTGCCCCAGCCGCCATCAAGGTTGAGGAAACTGTAGAGCAAAAGATCTATTGGGGTGATACACACACGCACTCAAATTTAACCGCCAACATTCGTGACAATGACTGTGGTGCATACCCTCGCAATGCATACACTTACGCAAAAGATGTTGCTCGTCTCGACTTTGTAGCGCTATCGGAACAAACATTTACTTTTAATGAAGACCGAAGCCTCAACATCGACAAAGCCACATGGCAGGAAATTGGCGAACAATGCGACAAATTCAATCAGGAAGGCGCATTCGTCACATTCTGTGGCTTTGAACTCCATGGCCGACGTGGTGATACGGTGGTGCTATTCAAAAATTCACTACTAGAAGAAAAGTATCCAGATCGTGAGGTCAGCATCATCCATGATATTTGGGACATCTACAAAGGGCGTGAGTTCATTACCATCCCTCACCTGCATAGATTCTGTAATGGCCGCAACCCTAAGCATGTCGACAATCAAGACGCTAAATTCGAGAAAGGGTTTGATCTCGCCAACTGGGAACCTAGTAGTAACGATGAAACCATGATTGAAGTCTATTCCGCTCAATGGGGAAGATTTGAATATGCCAAAAACCCTATGGTTCATAAAGCTCGTAATAACGTCAAAGACAATACGGTCGTCGACTTCCTAAATCGTGGCAAAAAATTTGGCTTCGTTTCTAATAGTGACGGTCATGATGGAAACCCAGGCTATGGCGGTATTACTGGAGTTATAGCCGACTCCCAAACCCGTGCAGATATCTTCGATGCCATGAAGGCACGTCGTACTATTGCCACCACCCATCCACGTATGTTCCTAGACCTTCAATTGGACAGCGTAAAAATCGGCAACGATGCTAGCGAATCAGATAGTTATCAACTGCACATCGAGGCCATTACCCCTAATCCCATGACCAAGGTCGAGCTTGTTGTTAACGGTGAGGTTTTCGAGAAATGGTCAGTCGGTGGTCACAAGTTTGATATCACTTTGAATGAGTTCTCATTAGAGGAAGGAGCAACCTACGTGTACCTGCGTGTTTTCCAAAAAGATCGCAATATCGGTTGGACAAGTCCGATTTGGATTAAGTAACTTCCCCCCCCCTTAGCTCCCTTAGTTGGTTATTGCCAGTAGAGGGAGCTAAAAAGAAAATCGCTCTCTGGAGTTCATCATGTTAGCTGACATTCTCACCCTCCCACTCCATCAAATCACGTACGCAATATTCATTGGTATCACTGTGGGTGCGCTTATGACCATGACGGGTGTTGGTGGTGGAGTCGTTATTATTCCCGCGCTACAACTCAGCTTTTCCATGCCAATAGTCACAGCTGTTGGCACTGCGAGTATCATTGCGACCTTAATTAAAATAAACGCAGCATTGAATCATATCCGCTGCAAAAACGTGAACTGGCATCATGTAAAGGTCATTCTTATCAGCGCCATTCCTACGCTAATCATCGCCACTGAAATTATCGTAAGATCAGCAGCTAACCCAACACTTCAGCCCTTCACTGAACGTTTTGTGCAAGGCTGCGTTGTCATCACTATGGCCGGCGCATTCGTTTCTCTCTATTTAGGGCGCAAAACAGAACTGACATCCTCGAGTAAACAAACAAATACGTCCGCTGCTCTCAGCGTCGGGGCGTTGAGCGGATCAGTACTTGGTACGACGGGAATTGGGGGTGGCGTCATACTGCTACCAGCACTAAAAAACATTCTAGGAGCTACAGTCAGGCAAGCTGTGGGGAGCTCAATCGTCATCGCCGTCATACTCTCTGGAGTAACGGCGATTCGTTATAGCAGCAGTAGCCAAAGTAACATTGCTATCGGGCTGCTCGTTGTATTAAGCTCTTTCGTAGGCGTGAAGATTGGCATTAAAGTACTAGAAAAAACATCCGATAGAGCCTTAATCAATCTATCCTTGTTCGCAATTTTAACCAGTTTAATAACCACCGTTATTCTTTGAAGGGTAAGGTTTGGGGTTACACAGGCGTCTGCCTCTCACTCAAAAACCGCCTCAATATCTTAATGATAGACAGCGTTCTAACTCTTCTAGCGACCATTTGGGGTAAGAAAAGCGGTGGTAAAACCCGGTGATTTTTCATTCTCCGGGTTGTCTTATTAAAGCGGGTGAATCGATTACGATTGACTCCCTTTAGTAACACCACTCAGTAGTGCCGCTATCATTGAATTCTCGGGCTCTTGGTACTTTCCTACACAATAAGTCATGTGCCCATAGCCTTCAGGTTCATGCTTGTAGTTCGCTTTTAAGTGCTCTGCTAACCATTTCCCTTGCTCTGCAGGTATGGCAGAATCATCATCAGAATGCCAAACATGAGCATTGGAGTTAGCTAAGTGCTTTACATCAAAGCCCCAATCAAAACACGTATCTTGTGCAGATTCCCAAGCTGCGCCAGACGTACCACGTACAACAGAGCGCCGCATGGCCTTTTCAAACCGCGACACTAATTCCTTGTCTGCTTTGACCTTTGGGAAACCTTTTCTGATTGGAGTACTCGCCAAGCTCGGTGGTAACACACCAAATACCAAGCGAAACAAGGCAAAATACCAACCCATGTAAAACTGCTTTAACTGTTTTGAGGTTGGTGTCCCTCCGGTACCAATGGTTGCTCCGGTTCCGAGTTCCTCACACAAAGCCGTTGGTAACAGCGGTGCATTTAGCCCTAAGCCAATACAGCGATCTCCAAAATGGAGGGCAGCCGCCATAGCGTGAGGCGTGCCCTGAGAATGCCCCGTAATGTGGAACGCCTCAACCCCTTCTGCATTTAACACCGCCTCCAAGTCTTCCTTTGGCCAGTCCACCACTCTTCTACCCGGCTTTTCATCAGAAAACCCACAGCCAGGTAAGCTAATGGCGATACCTCTACAACCCAAAGAAGAACTGATTTTCTGATAGGTTTGGCGCTCGAAACCCGCTTCAAGTCCAGAGCCGTGCATATTGATTACCACTGGTGCCGTAAGGTCTTGGCTGCCGTAAACACAATAAGCGACACTCCGTCCATCTCTCGTGATTGCTATCTTTTGTTGGCTGTTTTCCAATAAGTTTGAATCTATCGGCTTCATACCTGATTCACGAAAACGAGTTCCCCAAAAGTTAAACAGGCACAGCGCTAAAATGCACAGCACTACTATCATCAAAAAACTTATCATGATGTCTCCAATCTTTTCGTTTTTAGCCAGTTAATTCCCATTATTTCGACATGTCATTTCAACGAGCTTGCGCATCCAAACGTGGCTCGGGTCGGTGTTGAAAAACTTATGCCAGAATAGAAATAGCGCCCCAGGTTCAAGCTCTATCGGTATCGGTTTAGCAACGAGAGTGCCCTCAGCGACAATATGTTTAACCGCGCTGTAGGGATAGCACATCAGCAAATCGCTGTGTCTGCAGACCGAAATTGCACTCTCAACATCCGGGACATTGAGGGCGATATCAAGAGGTATATCTCGCTTATTGAGTATGTCCATCAGCAACCAACTGCCCACACCGCCAGTCACTACGTGTATATGCCGATATTGAGTAAATGCCGTTACGTCCCAATCTATCTTTAATGCTGGATGATCTGGGCGCATCAGACACACTGAGTAATCACGAACGAGCTCCACACACTCGAGATCTTTTGGCAGTTTATGAACTTGGTTACTCGCTCGCTCGTCGTACTCAACCATTCCAATACCAAAGTCCGCATCCCTTTTAAGTAAACGCTCGAACGTTTGCTGATCCCAAGTTTTGGTCTTCAATTGAATACTTGGTGCCTGTTCCAACGCCTCTATCACAACATTTGAATAGATAGAGCTATACGCAGTTTCCACCAGCTCAAATTGAAACAAACGCTCGCTCTCACCGGGATCAAAGTCTTCCTGCCAACTCAGCATATCCACTTGTAGCAAAATACTCTCAACCTGTGGCGCGATTTGCAGCGCTTTCGGTGTCGGAAACAGCCCTTTTGGTGAACGCTCGAACAAAGGATCATCAAACCAGCCTCTAAGCCTAGTAAGCTGCTTACTCACCGCCGACTGAGTCAAGAATAGCCTTTCTGCGGCGCGGCTTATATTGCGCTCCTCCATAATCACCTGAAAACATGAGAGTAAATTCATGTCAGTTTTTATAGGCGCGTTAAACTTCACTGTAGTATTCCTTTCATTCATATCATTCTGGAAATATCGTCAATTCCAATCATATACCATCTCAGCTAAGTTACCTCTTAAACAACCAGCTTGGAGTTAATGTTATGAACTATGCGGCACTTCCAAAAATCGATTTACACTGCCACCTTGACGGCAGCGCGCGACCAGAAACCATTTATGAGCTGGCGCTAAAAGACGGAGTAACCGAAGGCCGTAACAAAGAGGTACTAATTAACTCCCTGTCCGTTCCAGAAGAATGTAAGAATCTCGACGAGTACTTAGATTGTTTCGCTCTACCCTTGCAGGTAATGCAAACTACAGAGGCACTAGAGCGTATTTCATTTGAACTATTTGAAGACGCGGCAAAAGAAAACGTTAAGTACTTAGAGGTAAGATTTGGGCCATTGCTTCATCAACAGAAAGGCTTAGCGCTTTTTGAGATCATTGACAGTGTTGTTAAAGGAATGAGGCGAGCGGAAGCACTTTACGATATCCACGGCAACTACATCTTGTCTGTGCTTCGTGGCATGCCAACTGATGACATCAAATCTGTCATTGATGCTGGTGCTCCTTGGCTGAATAAAGGCGTGGTTGCTTTTGATATCGCAGGAGGAGAAAAACCAGGCTTTTGCAGCGAGTTTCCTGAATTTACTCAGTACGCTGCCGATAAAGGGTATCGACTCACAATTCATGCAGGGGAGCAATGGTGTGGCCAAAATGTGTATGACGCAGTGACTATGCTCGATGCCGAGCGCATTGGTCACGGCGTTCATATGAAAGATCACCAGCAGGCTTACTCTGTAGTGAAAGATAATGCAATTGCGCTAGAGCTATGTCCGACAAGCAATGTGCAAACCAAATGCGTTGAGAAATTTGCTGATCACCCTGTCAGAGATTTCCATAAAGACGATGTGGTCGTCACCATTAACACTGACAACCGCACGGTGTCTAATACCACGATGACTAAAGAAGTGGAGAAGGTGTGTGAGACGTTTAAACTCACCCAAGAGGACTATAGAAGCATCTATTTGAGTAGTGTTTCTAAGTCTTTTGCATCCAAAGAAGTCAAGCAGCACCTACTTGGTTTTGAAGGCCAGATCATAGTGTAACTAGCGTCGGTATGAGTTGCGATAGCCGTTCTTTAGGCTATCGCACTTCCAGCTCCAACCATTCAATTGTCATCAATTTGGCTTAATCTGCGCCAGTTTCAGGTAAGAGTGCAGCTCATCGTTCTTGTACTCAACCGCAGAGTGAATATTGACATCTGCATTGCCTATTACACCAAAGGAATAGCGATTTTCCCCTTTGATGATTTCCACATGTAGGATTCCGTCAGCTAAGAACCACCTCCCCTGCGTTTCAAAACGATCGAACAACCGATACTCATTTAGCGCACCATCTGCATGAAACACCACTTCGGTGATATAGCCTTCCGTACATGTTTTGACCCAATGGGTGTCTGCTACATCGGCAAGAACAAGCTCTCGTTTGCTGTTTTGCCATTCCTGAAACATTATTGGGTCGATCGAGCCCAAAGCATCAAAGGTTGGCGACACGAGTTTGTTTGTGTGCGATTCTCTAAAGAAAAGCTGGGGGAGGAGCTGCTCTTTGGTCATATTTGTTCCTTATCATTTTACAAACATTTCTAGGATCACTGACCGTCTAAACAATGCCCAGAGTCCAAATCACTCTACTTTTATACATCTCACCGAAAACATATAGTCTTTCGAGCTCGTAGTGCGTCTGATTTCACCTTTATGAGGATTCCACCAAGAGTAAGCGAGTGTGCGGATGAACGCCTTGTCATCCTTCGCTTTAGTACCTGTCCAAAATTCGGTATAAACACCTTGAGTAATATAAAAACCTTTCCATTTCACCCCAGCAGGGCGGGCGAAAAAGTTTTGTTTATTTACCTGAGACTGATCGAACGATTTAAACAAGCTGTCTGGTTGACTCTCTTTAAGCTGAATCGCGATATCATTGTCGCCACGCCATCCATCTTTACCGATGTCCTCTTCTGACATACCTATGGTTCGTTCAAGTTCTTTCCAATCTTCATCGGTTGCGACACGCCAACCTTCTGGACAAAGATTGCGTTCATCTGCAACATCGTGCCAATCGTAAAGGCGCCCATATTTGAGTAGGTTTGAGTCATCATCTTTAGGGATTGCTGCGGTCTTTATCTTTGAGCCGTCTTGATACTTAGTGCTTCTCAAGTTTTCAGCCATCCAAACCTGATCGCCAATCTGAACCGTTCGATAAACATTACCTTCATTGTCTTGAACGTTACCTTCTAACGTGTTTAACGCAGAGTTAATGTCATTCGCGGATGATGTTGCAGCAAGAACCATAGTGACTCCTATAGATAAAAATAGCTTCTTCACGACGAGTTACCTTCGTTGTTGGTCTATCTTTACTTTATCTCTCAAACTGACTGCAAACTAGGCAATATAATCTCCATTACTTGCCTATTTGTATCAAGTAAGAGTTTAAGACGACTCTAGGCAATGTTCTTGGGTAGGTCTTGAGATTGGCTCCACTGCTTTGCCGATACACCATAAAGACGTTTAAACTCTCGGCTAAACTGAGAAGAACTCACATAGCCCACAGCCATTGCAGCCTTACTGACATTCATACCTGCTGCGATCTTCATTGCTGCGTTGTTGAGACGCATCGATTTCATGAATTGGATCGGTGACATTCGAGTCGCTTGTTTGAATTTTCGGTGGAACACAGCCCTACTCATTCCAACTAATGACGCCAGTTCATCAATGGTGACATTCTTACTGAGGTTAAGAGATAAGTGTTCTATCGAGCGCGCAATTTCATTTCCAACACCAAACGCTCTTCGAGCAGAGACCCCAGCCTCTCCTTTGAGCACGGCATAGTAGAGCTCACGCAATCGACTTTCACCAAGTATAGACACATCCGCTTTATCATCACCAAGCTGAAGCAGTCTCAACAAGGCATCACCAAATGCATCGTCCCAGTCGGCGAGAGACATGCCCGGAGGCTGATTGCTGCTTTTTGGAAGCTTAACCGCACCCGCAGTGCTTTCCATTTCAATCGCCAGCTCCGTCATCAACTTGGTGTCGAGTGAAATATAAACACCGATCAGTGGCTCTTCAGGTGATGCTTCTGGAGTGCCTGCCTCAACGGGGATCGATACTGTACAACACATGTACTGACTATTGTCGTAAACATAGCGAGCACCTTCGAGTATCGCTTCTTTCTTACCACTCAAAATAACGATAACCGTTGGCTCATAGACGGCAGGGACACAAGGTACTGCTGTCGTGACCTTAAACAGCCGAACGCCTTGTATACCAGTATCAAGCATACCGTCTTCAGTGATTCGATCTTCTACAAGCTGTTTTATCTGTTGCTTTATCATTTCAACACCTTAAACCAAAAATGATACTAATAGGCAATTAATAGAGATTAATTCGCCTATTTATCAACCATTGCGAGAGTTATAGTAGATTTCAGACAACGATACTACTGTTGAAAACGACAAGCAACTTGATTTGTCGCGTGACAAAAAAGCTCAGAAATTACACAAAGGTAAACACTATGACTGCTCAACTTTTCGGTAAAAACGGTTGGACTCCAGAACGTATAAGCTCTCTTGTAGGTAGAACTTATGTCATCACTGGTGCGAACAGTGGCGCTGGTTTTGAAGCCTCTCGAACTCTGCTTTCCAAAGGTGCTCGAGTTGTTATGTTGAACCGCAACCCAGCGAAATCTGAAACTGCCATCAATGAACTGAAGCAAACTTTGGGCAATGATATTGATGTCAGCTTTGTACAAATCGATCTTGGAAGTCTCGATTCGGTGCGTCAGGCAGCCGCAAAGCTCTTAGAAACTGTGACTTCTATTGATGCATTGATCTGCAACGGCGCAATCGCTCAAGTTGCAACACAGCAGTTCACCGTTGATGGTTTTGAGAGTCAATTGGGCGTGAACCACTTTGGACACTTTTTACTTTGTGGACTGTTGTTTGACCGAATTGAAGCTTCTCAAGGTCGCATTGTGATGGTTGGCAGCAACGCCTACAAGATGGGGCTAAAACGTATTAAGTTTGAAGATCTTAATTTTGATGACAACTACACAGCTTGGGATTCTTATGCTCAAAGCAAGCTCGCGCAGATCATGTTTGGCTTGGAGTTACAGCGTCGTATTGAAGCTGCGGGAAAAAATGTACAAGTTCATATTTGTCATCCAGGCGCATCACGCACCAACCTGCTAAAAGATACGGCAAGTACATTCAATAAAGTGCTGTGGGCAGTGATGTCTCGAGTGATTGCCCAATCTGCGGAGCGTGGCGCGTGGCCGGAAGTTATGTGTGCAACAGAGCAAGACCTTCAAACAGGCAAACTTTATGGCCCAACCCAACGCGCTAATACTGTAGGCGCTGTGGGAGAAAACGAGCTTGATGCGATTGCCTTAGACAAAGAAATGGCAACGAAGCTGTGGGACTTGTCGCTAGACAAAACCGCTATCAAATGGTCACTATAATGCTACGTAGAGCCAAGGCACTAAAGACTATATCCGTCGTGTTCGCCGCCACCGTTTTGGCGGCTTGCTCATCCCCCAACGTCGATGAAGACCTCAACTCGACGGAAACAAAGCCGACAGAAAAACACGAGCTTGGTGTCGCGTTTGGTGGGGGCGGAGTGCAGGGCTTCATGCACCGCTCTTTTGGATATCAAGCCTGCTATCTATAAAGAGAATAACCAGTAAATAGATTGTGGCGATTAAGTGGAGATGACAGCTAAATCGCCTCCAACGGTGCGACTACCTACGAATAGAAAACGTGACTAAATCATCACTCTCATAGAGCGTCGCGGAAGACGGTGTCATTGCCAACTTTTGCAAAATACGAATAGAGGGAAGATTGTCGACAACAGCCACACCAAATACTTCTTCTACAAAGCGGTTTTCAAATACAAACTCTATTGAGGCGCGAGCCGCTTCCGTAGCAAAACCTAGCCCTTGGTAGCTAGGCAGAAAGCCATATCGAATATCGTGAAAGTGAGAATCGGGTAACTGCTCAATTCCGGCATAACCAACACAGACCTCGGGGTGATTCTTTAGCGTGACGGTGAACGTACCAAAGCCCTTTTCCCAATGTGCCAACTTTTTAGATACGTAGTTCGCAATGTAATCACATGAGTATGGCTCGCCACCGGGTAAATATCTGACGATATCGGGATCTTGAAATAGCGCACGATAGAGCTGTAGATCGTATTGTATTGTGGGTCGGAGTATCAATCTTTCAGTTTCAATCATTTTAATTTCTACAACATTTGATGCTAATGAGTGACGATTAAGTGCCTTAATAGCGAACAAACTTATCCAAACAGCAGTGCTTTTATCAAATAAATCGCCCAAATCTGCAGCGCCAGATACTCCAGCTTTATCCATAGTTCCATACTGTGTTCCAATCCTTCGGTTTTACGTCATTCCAAGTTAACAAGCGAAAGCAACGGATAACAGTGAGGATTTCTCAAGGTATCTTTCACCAGTTGAAGGTAAATCATGAAAGTAAGCCTGATGATAAGTAGAGCTAATGAGACTAGTAAACAAAGGTGATTAGTCTGAAAAACAACAAGTTTCTACAATGCAGCTCATTCGACAAGGAGTGATCAATACGGCTAGGACGCTGTGATTTATACACAACAAGAGCACATTAACATGAAAAAGACACTCATCATCGCCACCATCTCAACGCTTTCATTTTGCGCCGTTGCCAACACGGATTTTCAAGGTCATCGCGTAGGCGCAGGTATTTCTGGTGTAACACTAAGCGAAGGTGGAGACGACTTAAAACTCGATTCAGGCTTTAAGCTCGAATACGGTTACGACATCAACCACATCTTTGGTGTCAACGCGTCATACAGTATGAACAGCAAAAGCGCATTTGATCTCGACTACGATTTCAATACATTCAAAATCGATACTGATATTGGCTATGCGTTCGACGTTGGCCAGCTTTGGCTAAAACCCTATGGCGCAATCGGTCTTGCTTTTGCCAATGAAAAGATTTCTGATCGCCACGATAGCTTGTCTGCCAACGATACCAGCTTAATGATCGGTATGGGTGTGAGAGCTCAAACGCAAATAGGCATCTACGCAGATCTTCGCTATGACATGAGTGGCTATGATGGTATTGATACAGACTCAGTATCATTTACTGTTGGCTACCGCTTCTAGCACGTTCATAGTTGGTTACTATTTAGTTTCTGAGCCAACGGGCAATTTGTTGGCTCTATGACATTCTCCAAACACGCTATGCTAAGGTTCGCGTTTATGTCACGAACAAGAGCAAGCATCTTGGCTAAAAATCGATTCAACAATCTCGACCTCAATTTACTTCGAGTGTTTAAAGTTCTGCTTGAAGAGAAAAACATGCGCAAAGCCGCTGAGCGTTTGTTTGTATCGCAACCCGCCGTTAGCCAATCGTTGCAAAAGCTCCGACATCATTTTGATGACTTACTGTTCGTCAAAGTGAAAACCGGACTTGAGCCAACCACGTTTTCCGAACAACTTGCCCGTGATCTATTGCCACTGATTCATCAGCTTGAAAGTGTGGTCAACGCTAGCAGTCTGTTTGATCCGGCAGAGCTTGACGAAGAGATTACGATTGCGTTGTCGTCTCAGTTCGTTTTCTCTGTTTCTGGAGACATCTATCGTCACTTTAAAAAGCATGCACCGAACTTAAAAGTGCACATCACCTCATGGAACGATCACACGATTTCTGGGATAGAAAAGGGTGACATCTTACTTGGCATAAACGCACCAATCACAGAGCGCTTACCGTTCTTAGTTGAGCAGGAGTTAGCTCAGCTCACCGCTAAAGTACTGTTAAGACGAGACCACCCTATAGCAAACCAACCTATTACTACCGAAAATCTCGCCTCCTACCCCCTAGCAAGGCTTCTCGTCAGCGACTACAGCAAACTAAATAGCCCTACCGTTGAAACCTTTAAGCGTTTGGGTTTTGAACTTGAAGTAGGCTTTGCTTCTGAGTTTCCAGTCGTATTATTGGATGTGCTGCGTCACTCTGATATGTTTATGGGAATAAACGACATTTTTTCTATTCAAGACTACCCTGATTTGGTGATGCTTGACCCTGAAGTATATGTGCCCGAAATTCACTATTTTGCAAATGGTTACTTCCATTCTCGACACGCCAACAGTGAAATGATGAACTGGTATATCCAATCTTTAACTCATATTTTTGAGCGAAGTAAAAAGCACTAAAACTGAGCCGCCTTAATTCAAATACCTGCTCATTTTCCGATCAACCTCACACCCCGACCATCTTCTTGGTGTTTTACCTTTCATAAACATACCCAAGGTAGACAGCAGTGAAACTCATTGATTAACCTATACATTGCAGTTGGTTGTATAGGAATTAATGATGCGCACTTCGAAAATACTAATTAAAGCATCAGTGTTAAGTGCTATAGCTCTAGTTTTAGGCTGTAGCGAGAAAAATGAAACAGACCTCATCGCTGTCGAGCCATTAACAGTCTCCACTACCGATGTCGAACTCACCCCTTCCTATCAAGTGAGGCGAGAATACGTAGGCACAGTCAAAGCCGGCCAACAAGCTAAACTTGGCTTTGAGCTAGCGGGTAAGATTGAGGTCATTTTGGTCGATGTTGGTGATAGCGTTGCAAAAGGTACTGCTTTAGTGCGACTCAATACCGACCTTTTGAAAACGGAACTTGGTCAACTTAACGCCCAGGACAGAGAGGTGCGCGCGCAATTAAAGCTCGTCAATGCCAACTTCAAACGTCAACAATCGCTAAAATCCAAAGGGTTTAGTGCGGATGCAGAAATCGATGCACTTACCAGCGAAAAAGGCGTCCTACAAGCGAATCTTGTCCGTTTGGAAGCGGCAATTCGCGCTAATAGACTGCGCATCGAGAAGTCGACTATTCTGGCTCCGTACGCGGGACGTATCGCTGAGCGTTACGTCTCGTTAGGTGACGTTGTCAATGTGGGTACCCCGACATTTGTACTGCTTGCAACAGAAGGGAAAGAGGCATTTATTGGCATCCCTGCTAAGCAGCTAAAGCGTGTTACCGCCCTCACCTCTCCTATCATCCGAGTCGATGACAACGACTATGCCGCAACACTGCTCAATCCGGGTGCGATGGTAGACACCCAATCACGAAGCGTTGGGCTTAGATATCAATTACCCGAAAACCCCGACCTACTAGAAGGTCAACTGGCCTACCTTTCCTTTAATGAAACGGTGCAAGACAGCGGTTACTGGGTTCCTCTTACTGCGCTTATCGATGGACTCCGTGGCGTCTGGAACGTATACGTGGTCGGAGAGGACAATAAAGTTGAAAGACGCAGCATCAACGTGCTTTATGCTGATGGTCAGCGCGCATTTGTATCCGGGGCTATAGAAGATGGCGAAGCCATTATCGCCAGTGGATTGCATCGTGTAGTACCAGGGCAACCTGTTCAAATTGCGCAGCAATAAGGATCATTATGAAGCTTATTGATGCAATCACTAATACTCGTCTATTGCTACTGGTTACCGCACTATTGATCGTCAGCGGTCTGGCCGCGTTTACTTCATTGCCACGGGCAGAAGATCCCATCATTAGTAATCGCTTTGCCAACGTCACCACCAGTTTTCCTGGTGCGAGCGCCGATCGTGTGGAAACACTGGTCACTGAAGTCGTAGAAAACAAATTGCGCGAGCTAAGTGAAGTTAAGTTGCTCACATCCAGTTCGCGTCCTGGAGTTTCTATCGTCACTATTGAGCTCAAAGACGAAGTGACAGAGCCAGAGCCTATCTGGTCAAAAGCCAGAGACAAACTTTCAGATGTTGAACCGTTACTTCCAGTTGGAACCGCACCACCCGATCTCGATAGCGATCATACCTATGCATTTACTGTCATCTCTTCACTGACTTGGGACGGTGCGGGCGAATCGGATATTTTGACACTAGGTCGTTATGGCAAGGAGCTAGCGAAGAGGCTACGCACTTTATCTGGCACCGAGTTTGTTGATGAATACGGCATGCCGAAAGAAGAGATCCAAGTAAACCTACGAACCGCAGATACTGCAGCGTTTGGGGCATCGAGCATTCAAATAGGTGATAGCCTGCGTGGTGCTGATGCAAAGAACTCAGCAGGGCAACTAGTAAGCCAGTTCTCGCGATTCGGCTTGGAAATTGAATCTGAACTAGATTCGATTGAGCGAATCAAACAGGTGCCTCTTCTTGTCGCTAGGAACGGACATATCATCCGTGTGGAAGACATTGCAACCGTCACTCGAAGCCAAAAAACACCAGAAAGTGAAGTGGCAATTATCGATGGCCATCCTGGTGTGATTATTGCTGCCCGCATGGAGCCGGAACTTCGAGTTGATCAATGGACGGCACGAGCAAAAACGGTCATCAATCAGTTCGAACGCGACCTTCCAAGCAACATCAAAGTCACTCTGTTATTCGACCAACAAGGTTACACCACAACACGTTTGGTCGATTTAGGTAAAAGCCTGCTGATTGGCTTTTCTCTTATCCTCATCGTACTTTTTGTCACCCTTGGTGTACGCGCAGCCATACTCGTTGCGATAGCCCTGCCACTGACCTGTATGATCACCTTGTCATTGATGAAAATGACGGGTATTCCTATTAACCAAATGTCGGTAACCGGACTCATTGTCGCGCTGGGAATCATGGTCGATAACGCGGTGGTCATGGTGGATACAATTCAGAGCTATCGACTCAAAGGTCAAGCAAGGCTAGAAGCAACCATCAATGCTATCTCCCACTTATGGGTGCCGCTCCTTGGCTCCACACTGACCACCATTTTGGCATTTGCGCCTATCTTCTTAATGCCGGGCGCAACAGGAGAGTTTGTTGGCGCGATTGCCATTACCGTCTCGTTCTCGTTGGTTGGCTCTTATATTCTGTCGCATACCGTAATCGCAGGCTTTGCGACTATGCTGCTGCCAAGCCATGCCACTGGCAACCATTGGTATAACAGCGGCCTACGCATTCCAGCGTTGACCCGTGGATTTAGCCAGTCAGTCAGACTAGCCATCAAACATCCAGCTATTTCACTCGTCGCGGTTCTCGCCGTCCCGGTGACGGGCTATTGGAGTATATCTCAGCTAACCGAGCAATTCTTCCCACCCTCGGATCGAGATATGTTTGAGGTTCAAGTATATCTGCCGCCACAAGCTAGCTTGTATGCGACGAAAGCGACGACTAAGGACGTCGATGCCATTATTCGCGACAACCCGGGCGTTGAGCGTGTTGATTGGCTAGTGGGTGCTAACTTTCCTTCTTTCTATTACAACCTACAAGCAACGCAAAATAACGCACCGTATTTTTCACAGGCCATGGTTAAAATGGAAAACTTTCAGCAGGCTAATTCGCTAATACCGAATCTGCAAGCTCGCCTAAATCGCGAGCTTCCTGGAGCACAGATCTTAGTGAGAAAGCTCGAACAAGGCCCTCCGTTCCGCGCCCCTATTGAGCTTCGAGTCTATGGTAAAAACCTAAATACACTCAAAGCGATAGGTGAAGATATTCGTCTTATTTTGGCTAATACACCTCACGTCACGCATACGCGAGAAACGCTTCAACCTGGCACGCCCAAAGTTTGGCTTAAAGTCGATGAAGACACCGCAAAGCTTAATGGCATTTCACTCAATCAATTTGCCAATATGTTGCAGGCTACCATGGTAGGGCGAGAAACAGGCTCTGTGACGGAAGGCAGTGAGTCGATCCCAATACGTGTTCGAGTCGCCAATGAAGAGCGCGAAAATCTATCACACCTTGGTAACGTAAGATTGCCTATTGCTTCTGAGGTTTACACCACTGGCGTCAACGTATCGACATTGGCCGAACTTGAGCTGACAACCAGCCGTGGTGCTATTACGCGTCGCAATGGTGAGCGGGTTAATACTATCGAAGGCTATATTCAAGCAGGCGTATTACCACAAACAGTGTTAATCGACTTTCAACAAAGACTTGAATCTTATACTTTGCCCTCTGGCTACCACATCGATTTTGGTGGTGAATCCGCTGAGCGCGATCGCTCGGTGGCATTGCTCATCTCCAATATCTCTGTCGTGGTGGTTTTGATGGTCTTAGTTGTGGTGATGTCGTTCAACTCATTTAGACTAAGCTCAATCATTTTCATGGTGGCTGGCCTGGCCGGCGGTTTAGGTCTGTTGTCTGTGTGGATCTTTAACTACCCGTTTGGCTTTACCGTTATCATTGCGATGTTGGGTATTATGGGACTCGCAATTAATGCCGCGATCGTCATACTCGCTGAGCTAAGAATGGATGAAAAAGCCGCCAGTGGTGATATCGACGCTTCTGTTGATGCCGTCATGTCGTGTACCCGTCACATTACCTCCACCACCATTACCACTGTGGGTGGCTTCATGCCTTTAATCATTGCAGGTGGTGGCTTTTGGCCACCTTTTGCAGTCGCCATTGCCGGTGGTACAGTACTGACAACACTATTATCGTTCTATTTTGTTCCTGTCATGTATCGCTTGATGGTGAAGAAAACAGCTAAGTAAATTGAGTTATAAGTTCCTTCACAGCTCCCCTTGATTACATCGGGGGGAGCCTCAAACGTGTACACCTACTATAAACAGTACAAAGCAACTGCCTGATTCACGTTAATACTGCTGCCCTTTAGTTACAAATTGTAGATATAGCGCGTATATAGCCAGACAGGACATTCCATACACTTCTATTGCTTCTGTCGGGTGACTTACTATATAACCCCAGATGTCGGTCAAATCGTTCATTTTCGCCTCTGATACTTAATTTAATTTTTAGGTACCAAATCCGTTTGCTGCCACTGCTCCATCCTACCCTTTAGAAATTGACATAATGAATCACTCGCGAGCGCCGCTCGGCAAAGCTCAATCAGAAATTCTTTGGTCATTTAAAGGGAGAGGTAATTTTATCAATGAACTGCTCAGTTTTTGAACTAGCCAGAAGTTTCACTTATTGGTGAATCTTGCATGTTCTAACGGATTTCACAATGGATACAGTGCCCACGATGGAGATAAGGCTTGCGGAAAATTTTTTAAGGCTTACGCCAGTCTCATCGTACTCGCTCAATTATCTATTCGAATGACCAATACAAACTCAATTGGTATGAATCGCAATCAGCCCTAGCATCTACCACAAAGCTTGAGCAAACTAATACGTTGTTGGCTTGGCTATTCACTTCCCTAACACAAAGCACAAAGAGGAAAATAATGAAGTACTTTCTAATTCAGAATGGTGGGGCTCGTTTTATTCTGAATGTTCCCGAGTTTCGACAAATTACGGGCGTAGGCTGGCAGGTTGTTGAAGTCATTATTGCAAGTAGCAAGAGAGCCGCTTGGAAAAGTGTTACGAGACATTAGTAAAAACAGCCCATCGCCTCTTTCGAAGCGATGGGCTGTTAAGGTGACTATAGATTAGCTACGGTCTTCTGCAAACATAAATACCGCCACATTAGTAATACTCACCTTGTTGATTAGAAAAACTCGTGCTCGCGCCCCACATTCTCACCCAGCGATAAAACATGTAACAAATCTTGTCTGCTATCATAAGTTCGGACATTTAAACCGCTTAATAGCAATTATTAAGGACAAAGTTATGTGGAATAAACTAAATAAATCCATGATGTTCTGCCAAATGATGTTTGGATTATCATTTTACGGCGTCATGGTCATCTTAACTCGATTCTTCCTCGAGAACCTCGATTACAGCGAAGCGGACACCATGATGGTCGTCGGTGCCTTCTCATCTATCGGCCCACTGTTCGCCATTGCAGGTGGCTTTATCGCCGACAAATTTCTAGGCGCGTTTCGGTCTTTAACCATCGCCTACCTTGGTTTTACCTGTGGTTATGCTCTGCTAGTTCTGGGCGCATCAACCGTTAACATTCCAATAAGTCTCGCTGGTATCGCACTGGCAAGTTACGCACGTGGCTTAATGTCCCCATCTTACCCAAGCCTTTATAAGCGCACGTTCAAAAGCCAAGAAGACTTTGAAAATGGTTACCCTGTTAACTATTCAGTGAACAACATTGGCGCCCTACTTGGCCAGTACCTATTCCCAATGTTTGTTTTGGTGATTGGCTTCTATGGCAGTTTTGCGCTTTCCGGAATTTTGGCGTTTACGGCTTTGTTTATGCTGTTCACATTCAGAAAACAGCTGCAAGGTATCGGTGCAGATATTGATAAAGCGCCAGTCTCTAGCGCTAACTGGATCAAGTTTGCGATTACTTCAGTGGCCATGATCGGCATGGTGTTCTTTATGTTCTCGAACATGGACATCGGTAAAAACATCGTTTACGCCATTGGTTTGACTGCTATTGGTTATTTCATCTCACTGATGTTAAAAGCCGAAAAAGCCGATGCACTTCGCATGGGAACCATCATTATTGTTACCGTTCTAACGACAGCGTTTTTTGTCTATTACGGACAAATGATGACATCAATGACTATGGTGACCATCAACACCATGCGTGGTGATTTGTTTGGCATCATTCCAATCGCACCTGAAGCGTCAATGTCGATGAACCCACTTTGGTGTATTGTTGCAGGACCTGTGATTGCAGCGACTTTCTCTGGACTAGAAAAACGCAACATCCACTTTACGACCGCCACCAAGATTGGCTTTTCATTCATCATGACAGCGATTGCGTTTGGTATTTTGGCGTTTGCAGTGAAGAATGTTGGCGAAGATGTGATTATCCGCCCTGAGGTGTTCCTCGTGATTCACTTCTTCCAAGCGTTTGCTGAAGTCATTGTTGGTTCATTAGTTGTCGCCTTCATTCTATCGGTGGCACCGAAACACATTGAGAACTTCTCGGTAAGCCTATTTTCAGTGGCAATCGCTTTGTCTGGTATTGTTGGCGCTGTGTTCTCTACTTCAATCGCAGCAGAGAAAGGCCAAGAAATCACTCAAGAGTTCGTGCAAACCGTTTATGGTGACTACTTTGGTTTATTAACGATGTTAGCCGTTGTAATGGTGCTCGTTGCTCTGCTCTCATCCATTGCAATTCGCAAGATGCTTGCCGCAGCGGATGCTCATCAACCGAAAGAGCAAGTGGAACTGACGGAAGCGGAAAGTTAACCATAGAAAAGGCTCGCTATTTTAAATTTAGCGAGCCTTTTTCTTCCCATTAAACCCAGATCAAAACAGGCTTAGTTGACGTTAATGTTGCCATCACGCTGGTCATACATTTCAGGCGTAACGTGTAAACCTCCTGAGTAGCCTGCTTTTTCCAACATTTCCCTCACTTGTTTCACATCCTCTTCCGTGACTGGCACTTCACGTGCCCCCAAATGGAGTCGAACGAAGGTGATCAGCTCTGCCAGCTTTTTATCCGACAACACATCTTCAAAGCTCGCCATCGGCATAAAATTTCGCTCTTTGTCTAAATACGTAGGCTGGAGCCCGCGAATAGTTACAGCGATCGTATTGAACGGATCACTGTGCATGATAATGCCATTATCTAGCAAAGTTGGCGCAATGGGATCTCGTCCTTTACCGTCTGGCCCATGACATGCGCCACAAGTTTGGTTGTAGGTGGCATAGATATCTTCTGCATACGAGACTTCATCAAACCCTTTGGGCTCTAATCGTACCGCGGCATCACTGATCATATTATTGGAGTCACCCGCCAATAGGTAATAAGACATGGATTCAATATCTTCTCTGGTCATCAAACTCAAGCTGTTCTTGATTACATCGGCCATACCAGCAAACGCACTGCCCTTATCAGAGTGACCTGTATGGAGGAAATCAGTTAAAGAAGTCAGATCCCAACCATCGATAAACAGCTCTTCTGCCGTGATGTCCGGCGCATGCCATCCGTCGATTAAATTGCCTTGGAATATACGATCATTATCGAGCGCTTGAGCGATATTTCTTGGCGTATGGCATTCCGAGCAGTGACCCAATCCAGCAACCCAGTATTTACCGCGCTGCCACTTTTCTACATCCTCCACTTTATTCTGTAGTTCGGCAGGCACTTCGTATTCCATTGGTTTGCGATCGGCAAAAACAATGTCCCAGGCAAGGAGACCTAAGCGAATGTTCGACGGGAACATCATTTGATTGGCGTCATTTCGTCTTGATACAGCACCAATAGATTGCATGTATTCCCACATATCGCGCAAATCTTGCTCAGTAACATGTTGGTAGGAAGTAAACGGCATTGCCGGATATAGATACCCATGTCTCCCTTTACCATCAACGAGAGCGGCTCTAAAGTCCTCGTAGTCATAACTACCAATACCTTCTGTGACATGAGGCGTTATGTTAGTTGAGTAAATGGTGCCAAATGGCGTGACAAACGGCAGGCCACCAGCAAACGGCTCTCCCCCCTCGGCGCTATGACAAGCCACACAGTCTCCTGCATGAGCCAGATACTCGCCGCGTTCAACCGCCTCTGCATCCAGTGACGCAAGTCGGTTATCGTTTTGCAAGCGAGCGTGGGTGATATAAGCACCAATCGCGAGGATTTCATTTTGAGAGAGCTGCTCACCAAAGGCAGGCATCACATTATTTAACCCTGCACGTATGGTGTGTTGGATCTCTTCTATGCTGCCTCCATGAAGCCAAATGTTGTCGGATAGATCAGGTACGCCCGTTTCCATATTCACTAAGCGACCGTCGCCATGGCAAGAAGAGCACGTTTTCACGAACAAGTCTTTACCAAGCTCCACCTTAACCTCTGGCACATCAGTATGGCGTTGGTTGAGTGATGCGAGGTAATAAGAAATTTTAGCGATTTCATCTGGCCTAAGCACATCTACCCACCCGGGCATCGCACCATTTCTACCGAGTTCGATGGAATGGATGATAGCCTCATCGGATCCACCGTACATCCATTCATTGTCGATAAGGTTTGGGAAATGCTTCGCTCCCTGCGCGTTGTCGCGATGGCAAGCAGCACAATGGGTTTGGAATAACATTTGCCCTGAAGAGACTATCTCAGTGTTGTCCGCCAACGAGATGAGAGACTGGTCTTGTACCAGGGAAAACTGAGCATCAAGGCTTGTCGTCGGCGCGCTGAGCTTGTCGTCGGCCTGATCGTAATTAAGCAACCCTGACCAACCGCTGATCCCCGGATATAAGATTAGATAGCCAAATGAGATAACGAACGCAGCAAAATAGGAAACAAACAATATCTTTGGCGGCGGCGCATCTTTTTCTTCAATGCCATCGAACGTGTCGAGCACTTTGTCTTTGTCCGCTTGATGATTATTGCGCCAATACTTAACAATCACAGCGACCATTAGAACGAAGAATACAAGGGTGCCCACGGCAGCCCATAGAGTCCAGAAACTACTCATTGCACACTCTCCTCAGCTGTATCGACACCAAGACTTTGCAAGTAGCGGATCAGCGCTTCACCCTTGGTTTTTCCTCTAACTTCTAACCTTGCGTTGGCAATTTCATCCTCAGAGTAAGGCACACCTAGTGCTTTCAAAGTTTGCATCTTTCCGGTTATGGTATCGCCAGACAGAACTTGTTCGAACAACCAAGGATAGGCAGGCATGATGGACGTTGGGACAACGCGGCGTGGATCAATCAGGTGAATGGCATGCCACTGATCTGAATACTTTCTGCCTAGATTGGTGAGATCAGGTCCTGTGCGCTTCGAGCCCCATAGATTCGGAAACTCATAAATATCATCAGACTCTTGATTGGCGCGGCCATTGCGTTTTATCTCAGGTTCAAGTGGACGAACCATTTGCGTGTGGCACACATGGCACCCCTCACTGATATAAATATCTCGCCCGGCCACCTCTATCGCCGTGAGCGGCTTCGCTTGGCTTTGCTGAACGAGCTCTGGGGTACGTAATAAATTTGGAAGCACCCATACTAAAATGGAGAAAGACGCCACCACAGCGGTCGATACGATCAATATCACCAAAGACTTAGTAAAATCAGCATTCATGATACGCCTCCTTCACTACTCACCCGACGAGTAAGCGGCGTGCGCACCGTGTTGTAGAGGTTCAAGACCATCAGGAATAAGCCAAGAACAAACAGCGCTCCGCCAAAGAAGCGTAAGAACAACCACGGTGCTTTGAAATTCATCGCTTCAACAAAACTGTACTGCAACTCGCCATTATCGCCTTGTGCAAGCCACATCACCCCTTCTCCGATACCCGCTACCCAAAGCGCAATGGCATATAAAGCAACACCAGCATGAGCAAGCCAAAAGTGCCACTTGAGCAACCTTGGTGACCAGAGCTCGTTTTTACCCCATAACTTAGGGATAAAGTAATAGAATACGGCAATCCCTGACATACCAACCCAACCTAAGGCGCCGGAATGGACATGTCCTATCACCCACTCACTGTTGTGCGCAATCATATTGAACCAACGAATCGCAAGCAGCGGCCCTTCAAACGTGGCAAGACAGTAGTAGAGAATGGCAGAGAAGAAAAACAGCATGATATAGTCGGTTTTCAGCTTCTGTTTGTTCTGAAGTAAGGTCATCGCACTGTTAAACGCCCCTGCCCAAGATGGGAGCCAAAGTATTAATGACATCACGATACCAATATTCTGCACCCACAGTGGAACCGAGCTGTAGATGAGATGATGTGTACCTGCCCAGGTATAAAAGCCCACCAAGCCCCAGAAGTGGATAATCGAAAGACGGTAAGAGTAGATAGGTCTGTCGGCAACTTTAGGTATGAAGTAGTAGTTCATACCAATGACCCCTGCGGTGAGTAGGAAACCGACGGCGTTGTGCCCCCACCACCACTGGACAATAGCATCCTGCGCTCCGGCATACACGGAGTATGACTTCATAAACGAAGCTGGCATAGCCAGGTTGTTAACGACAAATATCATCGCAATCACGATGATAAACGCTGCAAAGAACCAATTGGCAACAAAGATGTGTTCGACTTTTCGCTTCGCTATCGTACCGAAAAACAGTACGCCATAAAGCACCCAAACCAACACGATTAGTAAATCGATCGGCCATTCGAGCTCTGCGTACTCCTTCGATGTCGTGTAACCTAGCGGCAAAGAAATAAGTGCAAGAAGCAGCACCAACTGCCAGCCCCAAAATACCATCCAAGACAAGCTTTTATTGAACAGCGCGCATTGGCATGTGCGCTGAACAATATACAAGGAAGTCCCCATCAGTATGTTGACGACAAATCCGTATATCACGCCAGAGGTGTGAAGCGGTCTGAGCCGGCCGAATTGAAAGTACTCGGAGTTAAAGTTGAGCACAGGCCAGTAGAGCTGAGCAGCCAATATAACGCCGATCACCATGCCAGCAACTGCCCAGATGAGTGACGCTAAAATAAAGTAACGAACGACTTTTATGTCGTAGTGATTCGCCGTGATGTCCATAAAGGCTCCTTCACTGCTTGTTGGCGTCAGAGCCTAATTTGGAATAGTAGTACGCGATGTCAGCGATATCTTGATCACTCAATGCGTCAGCTTGTTGTTGCATCAGAACAGCAAGGCCGCTACTGCGTTCTCTGGTTTGATAACTTCGAAGAGCGGTCATCAGATATCCCATCTTTTGACCTTGTAGGTTGGGGTAGGACTCAATGCTGGAGATCCCTTCGTCACCGTGACAGGTGGCACAGGTTTTGGCTTTCTCCATACCCACTTTGAATCGCTCATCTGCGAGCGTCTGAAATGAAAACAAGAGTGTTCCAGTGAAAAGACCCAGAATCACCCCGGAGGTAAATTTACCCATGATGCGCTTCCTTGTTTGACGAAAGTCAGGACTGCATACTTACTGACGTAACGTTTACCGTTCTTGATAAAGCTAACTTGATTAGAAAGCATAGTAACGGGTTACGTGGTCAGTCAAAAATCACCGGCGATTAATACGTGTTTTCTTTATTGAGGGTGATGTGCCCGTGTTCTAACATCGCTAAGCCCTAACGATGATTGTTACGGGTTAGCGACAACAATAGTGCAAACAAAGGCGTATTTTCTTTAAGGATATACTTGGCAAACCTTACAAGTTAGAACGATAAGGTTTGCCGACAATTACGAAGAAATTAAGGAAACGAAGTCTTTCTCTGTCAGTGGCTTAGCGAAGGCGTAGCCTTGACCAAACTGACAACCATGCTGGGTAAGAAAGTCGATCTGCTGTTCGGTTTCAATCCCCTCAGCGACTACACGCAAGTCTAGAGCATTACCCATGGCGATAATCGCAAGTACTAGCGCGTTGCTATCACTTTGCTCTGGCACATCATTCACAAATGAGCGATCAATCTTTAGTTTGTTGATCGGCAGACCTTTCAAATAAGAAAGAGAAGAGTAGCCGGTACCAAAATCATCCAGCGAAACATCGACTCCTAGCTCACGTAACTCATTCAATGTATTAAACGCATGCTGCTGATTATGAAGAAGAAAACTCTCGGTAATTTCAATTTCCAGTTGTTCTAAAGGAAACTTCGTTTGGTCGGTAATATCGGCCAACTGTTTTACAAATTCCGCTCTTTGTAGTTGTAAGGCTGACACATTCACCGCCAGTTTTCCAAAGGAAAGCCCCTGCTCTATCCACGCTCTTCCTTGCTGACACGCGGCTTTTAACACCCACTGTCCAATGTGTTGTATCAGCCCTGTTTTTTCTGCAATTGGGATAAAAAGACTCGGAGGAATAAAGCCCAGTTCTGGGTGTTCCCAGCGTAGCAGCACCTCTACGCCAACTAGAGCGTTATCTTCAAGGCGATATTGTGGCTGGTAAGCGAGCGAGAGCTGCTCTTTGTCGACAGCATCGTGAAGGGCAGATTGAATACGTACATGCTGCACCGATCTGTCGGTTAAATCTGGGGAGTAGAAAGCGTAGCCACTACGGCCATTCTTTTTAGCCAGATACATGGCCGTATCGGCATTTTTGAGCAATGTTTCACTATCATAGCCGTCATTCGGATATCGTGCGACGCCAATACTACCCGACACTCGAAGATGCTCATTGTGCTCAAACACGAACGGTGTATTAAATACCCCTAAGGTCTGATCGATAATATCGAGCAGTGTCGCTTCACAATCATAATCGGTAAGAATAATAACAAACTCATCACCACCAATTCGGCCTATTGTTGCATTCCCTGCTTGCATCGTTTGTAAACGCTCAGCAACTTGCGCTAAGAGTTGGTCACCAAACAAGTGCCCTTTGCTATCGTTGATGTGTTTAAAATGATCAAGATCGAGAAACAAAGTCGCAAATGGAGTATCACTCTTTTCGCCCAAAGCAATGCTTTGTTCCAATAAGTGGGTAAGGTGAACACGGTTAGGCAAATTGGTTAACGGATCAAAGAAGGCCATCCGGCGCAGCTTCTCTTCGTGCGCTTTGCGCAGTGAAATGTCCTCAAATACGCAAATATAGTGCAGGATCGCATCGCTTTCATCGGTAATAGCACTGATAGTCGCCAACTGAGGGTAAATACTGCCGCTCTTTTTACGGTTAATGAATTCCCCTTTCCACTGACCATACTCCCTTAACTGTTGCCACAGCTCAGTGTAAAAGTCGGGATGGTGCTGACCAGATTGAAGAAAGCTCGGGTTGCGCCCTATCACTTCAGCTTCTTCATAACCAGTAAGGGCAGTGAATGCGTGGTTAACGTCCATGATGTTAGCATTGTGATCGGTGATCATCATGCCTTCTTGGAAATTGTTAAATATCTCTGAAGTAAGCGATAATCGAGCTTCTACTTGCTTTCTTCTTGTGGCGTTACGCGTCATGCCAATGATACCGACCAAGTCTCCGGCCTCATCCTTTATCGGAGATTTTACTGTCTCTAGCCAAACTTCGTTGCCCTCTCTATCTAGCGCAGCGCACTCTTCAACCGTTCGCTGACCGCCATTAGCGATCACTTTCTCATCGATATGTTTAAAATACTCAGCGCGTTCCGTACTAAACAATTGTTCGTCGGTCTTACCAAAGATATATTCGCGAGAATGACGCCAAGCGGTTTCGCTGGCTTCGTTGACAGCAACATACTGACCATCAGCATTCTTGACCCAAATATGGTCATCGAGCGCATCAATAAATTGCTGCAGCGTAGGAAGATTTTTTAAAGACATGATACAGAAACTCAGAACTACTCATTCGTTCGGCTAGGCCAAAGTTCCCTCGGCCGAAGTTTCAACATATCGTACTAAATGCAGGTGAAGATTTATACCGAACAAATGTTTGAATGTGAAGATAGTCAGTAACTCTAAAGGGGCAAAGTGCAAAGCTGAGTTTACAATTTCTCACAATTCACCCCAAAGTCGACTATGACTCGGAATATCCGAGGCTTATGCGAACAGCGTCATTCTAAGCTGTTCGAGGGAGTTCACTTCATAGTGTGGGTGAATACCCGCTGGCGTCTGAACACCTTGTGTGTTTAACCAACACGTTTCAATACCAAAGTTAATACCGCCAAGTACATCGGAATGAGGATTATCGCCCACCATCAAAATTTTAGTTTTGCATGGTAGCCCCATCAATTGATGAGCATGGTCAAAAATCCCGAGGTCCGGTTTTGCTACGCCCACTTCCTCAGAGATAACCACGTGCTCAAAGTAGTCGCTAAGCCCTGTACGCTCAAGACGAATCGCTTGCAACTCAGTAAAGCCATTGGTAATGATACCCAGTTTTGCATTGCCTGAAAGTGCGTCAAGCAACTCCTTTGCGCCGGGCAACAGTGTGCAGATATCCGCCATCGCCTCTAGAAATGCAGAATTTAACTCAAAAGGTGTGATACCAAGTTTCGTAGCCCAGCCTTCAAAACGGATGATTTTAAGCTCATCAGCAGTGATTTTGCCATCTTGGTAGTCCACCCATAACGGCTTATTGACCAGTTGATACGCGTCATAGTCGTCACGCGTGAAATTAACGCCAAAACGCTCAAACATAAGCTTCATGCCACCAAATGAATCAAAGTGGAACAGCGTCTCGTCTGCGTCAAACAGAACCCAATCGTACTTCATTATTGTTGTATCCCTAGTGATGAACGGCAGAATTATAACCGTTCAAATGGCGAATAGGTACTCAGTGAGAACGTTGATATTTATGTATGCATTTTATGCATACATTACTTCACTAAATGTCATTTGAGTCATACCCGGTAGATCATTACACTGCGCGCTCTTTTTTAACGCCACTTTTGCGCATCAACGCGAATTGAGTTTATGTTCTCACAATCCATTTTTGCTCAGCTAATACGAATGTTGCTGCTTCTTGCCGTGGCATTGATGGCGGTGCACCACTCACCCACCTTGCTCGACCTTTTGGCCAAGCAAGCCATTAACAGTGGGTGTCACCAACAAAACCCATCTGATCCTATGGATCACTCACACCACCATCATCACTAGAGTGTTATTACAATGAGTATTTTCCGCTTTCCAGCCCTAGTTTGGCTGGGTATTGGCATCCTTATCGTCAGCTTGGGCATTCGCCAGTCATTTGGCATTTTCATGATGCCAATTTCCGATCATTTCCAAACAGGGCGTGAATTCTTTAGCTTCGCCATTGCGCTGCAAAACTTACTGTTTGGTATGTTCCAACCCTTTGTTGGTATGGCTGCGGACAAATGGGGATCAAAGCGCATCATTTTGATGGGCTCTATCGCCTATGCCGTGGGCTTGTATTTGACCTCTGTCACTACAGAAGCTTCAATGCTTTACTTCTCATTAGGTGCATTGGTTGGCTTAGGTCTTAGTGCCACCAGCTATGTCATCATTTTAGGTGCGGTAGCAAAAGTGGTACCAGCTGAGCATGCTGCTAAGGCATTTGGCCTGACTACCGCGGCCGGTTCATTTGGTATGTTCGCGATGATTCCTGGCGCTCAATTGATGCTAGAAGACATGGGCTGGCAGGGTGCACTGCAGGGCTTTGCTGTGCTTTGTACCATGATGATTGCTTTCTCACTGTTTATGAAGTCAGCCCGTCCAGCAAATAGTGCTAATGGTGCTGCTGAGGAAAACGAGTTAACACTAAAACAAGCGCTTAAAGAGGCCTTCAACCACAAAGGTTACTGGCTTATCCATGCAGGCTTTTTCGTGTGTGGCTTCCACGTAATGTTCATCGCAACACACTTACCAAGCTACTTAGCTGATAAAGACCTTCCTGCTAGTAGTGCAGCACTGGCTCTTGCCTACGTAGGTATCTTCAATATCTTTGGTTCGTACTTCTGGGGTTTGATGGGCGATAAGTTCAGTAAACGCCATGTGATGTCGATGCTGTACTTATTTAGAACGGTTGTGATCGCTGCGTTTGTGACGATGCCTGTCACAGAGCACACCGCAGCGCTATTTGGTGGTGCCATCGGTTTTTGTTGGCTAGGTACAGTACCGCTGACGTCAGGCCTCGTTCGTCAGATCTTCGGCGCGCGTTACCTATCAACCTTGTACGGTTTGGTGTTCTTTACTCACCAAGTAGGCAGTTTCCTTGGTGCTTGGGCTGGCGGTAGGATCTACGATTACTACGGCTCTTACGAGCCTATCTGGTGGTCAACGGTTGTTCTTGCTTTTGCCGCCGCGCTGATTCATTTGCCAATCAATGATAAGCCGCTGCGCCCAATTGCAACGGCAACTGCAACCGCCTAGTTAACGCAACACAATCTCACTAAGCCAACGTTTATCCGTTGGCTTTCTTCTATTTTTAAAAGGTCAGTGTGACTTCAATCGCTAACTTCGATAGTTGCGACTTTTCTCCTATGGCAAGAGAGTGAAAACTTTCCTAGCATTAGAGCATTCACTCATACTTGGAATTACATTGTGGAAATTGATCAACAAAGTCCCGTAGAAGACTCGCAACTCGTCAAATGGCTAACGAATAAGCTCGGTGACCTTTCCCCAGCAGAAAATACAGGCGCTGAGGCATTAGACCGCAGTGATATCTTTGAGCTGAGTAAAGTGATTTCTGACTTCTTCGCCCAAGAGCATGTCGCACACAACGACAAAAACTACGCCATTGTTTACGGATTGATAACTGGCTACCTCACCGATCAGGCGGTATCTCATCAAGAGATGTTGGATTACCTCACCAGTTGCGTATTTCTATTCCAAAACTAGCTCGCTATTACAAGCAACACGTACGACTAACGTCAAACCTTTAGCGAGGTTTGACGTTTTTGTTTGTATTTTTCAACAGCGAAACTATCAACAAGCTCACTTTTTACAGGCGAAAAAAAGCCCTTCACAAGGAAGGGCAATAGTACCATCGCTTATAGTTATAGTGATATGCCAGTAAATTCTGTCATTCGCTAATGCTGTGATTCAAAACGAATCGTGCGATAAATGGAAATTGTGTTCAAACAATTGCAAGCCTTACGCTGCCATTAACCAAAGTCACCGTTTACGTAACCTTGAGTACGGTCATCACTTGGGTTAGAGAAAATAACCTGAGTGTCGTTGTGCTCAACCAGTTCGCCCATTAGGAAGAACGCAGTACGGTCTGAAATACGACGCGCTTGCTGCATTGAGTGAGTAACGATAACGATGGTGTAGTCTTTTTTAAGCTCTTCCATCAACTCTTCGATTTTGTGTGTCGCAATTGGGTCAAGTGCAGACGTTGGCTCATCCATTAGGATAACGTCAGGCTGCATGGCAATTGTACGAGCGATACATAAACGCTGCTGCTGACCACCAGACAAACCAAACGCATGTGACTTCAAACGATCTTTAACTTCGTCCCAAAGTGCTGCGCGGCGAAGCGAGCTCTCTACCACTTCGTCAATGTGCTTTTTGTCTTTGATACCTTGCGCACGAAGACCGTAAGCAACGTTCTCGTAGATGCTCATTGGGAATGGGTTTGGCTTCTGGAATACCATACCTACTTTGATACGTAGGTCTGCAACATCGATGTTGCCGTAGATGTCCGTGCCATCCATTTCTAGCAAACCGGTAATTTTAACGCCTTCGATAAGGTCGTTCATGCGGTTCAAACAGCGAAGCAGTGTTGACTTACCACAACCTGACGGACCAATTAACGCTGTTACTTGGCGAGTTGGGATCGGTAGGTTGATCGCTTTAAGTGCTTGGTTTTCACCGTAGAAAAGGTCTAGGTTTTCAATGTTAAACTTGTTCATGTCTCTATTCTCTAAATTCTTTGTCGTGTTAATTCGTGTAAATTTGATGGCTTGGCTCTTTATGGTCTGGCCTCACCATCAGTCGAATTGTTCTCAATTAGTACGTTGCTGTGTTAAAGCGGCTAGCGATAAACTTCGTTAGCGTGTTGATAAGTAGGACGACCACAATCAGTACAGTCGCTGTACCGTATGCTTGGTTCCACTCATCCATGGTAAACAGCTCCGTTGTGAGTTTGTACAGGTGAACCGTTAGGGTACGACCTGAATCTAGCAGTGAGTCTGGTACACGTGCCACCATACCTGCAGTTAGGAATACCGGTGCAGATTCACCGATAACACGACCAATACTTAGAATGACCGAAGTAAGAATACCTGGGGTTGCACTTGGCAGAATAAGACGCCAAATGGTGTAGATTTTCGATGCGCCCAAACCGTAAGAACCTTCACGGTAAGTTTGCGGTACCGCCATTAAGGCTTCTTCTGTCGTACGGATAATAACCGGTAGAATCAAGATACTTAGAGTAAGTGCACCCGATAGAATCGAGAAGCCAAAGCCCATGATTACTACGAAGAACGTCATACCGAACAGACCGAAGATGATCGATGGAATACCTGCCAACGACTCAGTACAGAAACGAATAACCTTAACCAGCTTACTGCCTACCTTAGCGTATTCGGTTAGGTAGATAGCCGTCATGATGCCTAAAGGCGCTGCAACTGCAATCGATGCGATAACCATGTAAACGGTCGAGATGATCATCGGGAAGATGCCCTTCTCTTCACCCGTTGCCGTGTAGTTATCAGTGATAAAGTTCCAATCTACGTGCTGAAGACCATTGGATAGGATGTACCAAATGATCCAGAACAAGAAGCCTACGGTCATTGCCGCTGCTGCCCAAACAAAGGCATTGAGAATCGCGTCTTTTTGAACACGCGCTTTCTTTAGTTTTACTGTATCCATAATAATTACTTCGCTTTCTCGCGGTTCAAGTAAAGGAGAGCTGAGTTGAGCATCATGATAAATACCAGAAGCACAACACCGGTCGCGTATAGAGCATTTGCGTGAACGCCACTTGCATAGGACATTTCAATTGCGATGTTTGCTGTTAGCGTACGGGCTGATTCCAAAATACTGCCAGGCATTGCAGGCGCATTACCCATTACCATGATGATTGCCATAGTTTCACCTAGAGCACGACCAATACCCAAAATTACGCCAGTCATAATGCCTGAACGAGCCGCTGGAACGAGAAGTTTAAAAATGGTGTAAATCTTTGATGCACCTAGAGCCAGTGAGCCTTCTTTGTAGGTGCGTGGCACAGCGCGAATCGATGTCTCTGAAACGGTAATTACCGTTGGAAGAATCATCACGCCTAATACGATGATACCCGCAAGAATCGTGTTGCCCGCTGGTACATTAAATACTTGTTGGATAAGCGGTACGATGATAATCAAACCAAAGAAGCCATAAACCACCGATGGGATACCCGCCAGTAGTTCAACCGCTGGACGAATAATATCCGCAAGGCGCTTTGGTGCGATTTCTGCGATAAAGATAGCCGTTAGAACACCAATTGGAACACCAACGACGACAGCGCCAAGCGTAGAGACAATCGATGCCACGATCATAGTTGCAACACCGTAAAGCGCAGGTGGTAACCAATGCTGACCTAATACGATGCCACTCACACCCACTTCTTGGAATGCCGGGATACTTTCTTTAACGATGAAGTAAGCAATAATGGCAAGAGAAACGATGCCGATTACTGCACTGGTAAGAAATAGTCCGTGGAAGAATCTCTCTTTCCAATCAACTCGTGTTTGAGCCTTAAGGCGGCGAGCTTCAGACTGAGTCGCTTCATTGTTCATAAGCTTCTCACTATTTGTTGCGATGGTCATAATTCTGCTTCTATGTTTAATTACTTCGATAGACGCGCAAAAGGCTCAGCCCGAAAAGGTGGGCTGAGCAACTTAAATATTTACTGGTGTTGCTTAGTTAACAGTGATGTAACCTTTCTTACCTGAGATAGCTTGAGCTTCTTCGCCAACCATCCAGTCTAGGAACTGCTGAGTTTCAGCAGAAGGTTTGCCATCTTTGTAAAGAACAAGGAATGGACGAGCAACTTTATAAGAACCGTTCTTCACGTTATCTACTGTTGCTGCAGCACCGTCAATTTTTAGAGGCTGAACTGTATTGTCTACTGTACCTAGAGAGATGAAGCCAATAGCGTATGGGTTGCTTGCTACAGATACCTTCAGTGCACCGTTACCGTTAGCAACTTGAGCACGTTGAGAGATAGCCGATACTTTCTTACCGCTGATCTTCATTTTTAGTTTCATGATGTCTTCGAATGCACCACGAGTACCTGAAGCCGTATCACGAGTGATAGCAACGATTGGCTTGTTTTGACCGCCAACTTGGCTCCAGTTAGTAATTTCGCCTTTGTAGATGCTTGTGATTTGCTCTGACGTTAGCTCTTTTACGCTGTTGTTTGGGTTCACTACAACTGCGATACCGTCACGAGCAATAACTAGCTCTTTAAGGTCTGCTGATTTTTCTTCTGCTTTAAGGTCACGAGAAGAGATACCTAGGTCTGCGCTGCCATCCTTCGCTGCACGAATACCTGCTGAAGAACCTGGTGCTTGGATTTCGATAAACACTGGTTCGCCTTTGTTCATGTAAGTTTCTGCAAAAACTTCAACCAGTGGAGAAGCACTATTAGAACCTACTACAGAGATAGTTTCTTTTGCTGAAGCTGATGTCACTGTTAGTGCGCCTAGTAGAGCGATTGCACCGATAACTGTCTTTTTCATCACAATTTCCTTTAGTGGCTTGATTGCCTTGTTTCGTTTGAACGCTGACAAGATTAGAGGTCGAATATGACAGTTGTGTTTCAGTTCCTTGAAAGGTCTATGACAAATGAGAATTTTGAAGATGGGGGTTTATGGGAGAAGATCACTTAAAATCAGTACTTTATCATGGGTAATTGAGTATAGACCCCAATATGACAGTCAAAAATTGTACTGTAATCTTTGTCATAAAGTGGTTTGTTTGCACAAAAGTTCGTCAATTTCAGCCTTTCTAAACGCTAAATTAACTCTAAAACACGTACTCTTTTGTCGCCGAATGGCAAAAAACCAGAGGAAGACCTCTGGTTTTTGGTTAAAATTTGTACCCGAGAGAAAGACTGCCCTGCGTTTGATCCTTGATAATGCCGCGACTTCTAAATGGCGCCCGCTCCAATCGAGTATCAACATAAATCCCCAAAGCAGTGTTCACTCGCGCACCAATCGCAGCCGTCACTGTAGAGCCGCTCAATTTTTCAGATCCTAAGGTATCCAAGTTATCTGATGGCATCGTATTGCTCATATGATTAACTTCAAAATCGCCACCTTGAGTCGCGACGCCCACAGCGACGTAAGGCTTTATATCTACCACCCCAAGGTCAAACGCATAACCTACCTCAGCTTCGATACCTGCTCGCCAACCGTCGACTTCTGCTTCTGCTGCCCCAACCACCGGCGGTAGTACTTGTCCCATGTATGGTTCAGCTGCATCAAAGGCATATTCCCCTTGAGTTTTCCCTTTGAGCCCTTGAACATAGCCATTCACTGAAAATACACGGTTAACATCGTAGCCAAGCTCTAATCTCGGTTGAGCACCTAAACCACCAAGTTCTGTCGCTTGCCCCATGGTCGCTCCCGGACCAACACGAAAACCAGAGTATTCCGTATCTGCCATCGCGATTGAAGACATGCCTGCAACACACATTACTATTAACGCCTTTTTCATTTTATTCACCTCTAAGTTAATTCGGAATTAAACAAATGTTTACAACCCCTCAACCCCGCACGAAGGCGGGGGGAGTGAAAAGTGACGTTATTGATGTCTGCTCTTTGAGCGGAAAAGGCATTTAAGCTTTGAGCGAATAAGACTCACTAAAGTTTTTCCCAAAATGGCTATTGAACCAAATAGAATCACCTCGTTAATAACAAACCCAATTCCTACCACCGATACCGTTTCTGCTGCCGGCCAGTCCATGGCGGAACCCAGCGCCCCCAAGCCGGCCGGTACGGCAAACATACCAATATTGGTGAGAATAAAGGTGACCAGCGCCAACTTCTTTAGTGGAGTATCAGCCAACGAATACAGGTTTAAATCAGATTGATTTGACATGGAGACCTCTTTACTTGACAGCGTTATTTTTAGTCGCAAAACGCGAATAGAAAGCCAAATTTAGCGAGACTTTGCGTTCATAAGATTTTGCTGGGTCTATGTCTTTGTTGTTGGTTGATTTGATGTCAGTAGTCATGGTCTTTACCTTCTTTATGTCTAATAAAGCGCATCCATTCCACTATGTTGTCAAAACGATTGGTCTCGTTTCCCCTCTGACACCGCTTATATTAGTCATCTTTACTGAAATACAAATTCATTAAACCTTAAGAATAATTGACAGGTTGTGTTTTTATTCCTCCTTGAATAATCATCTTGCAAACATCACTCACTTAACTAACCTTAAGGAATACAAACATAAAGACCATTAAAGGTGTAAGCTAAACTGATATGTTAACCGTGAATTTGCTACAACTTCAGGCCTTCGTTCTCTCGGCTGAAACCGGTTCTTTTTCTGCTGCTGCCAGAAAAATGAAGAAAACGCACTCTGCAATTAGCATGACGGTCTCTAATCTAGAGCTCGACGTGAACCAAGAGCTATTCGATCGTTCTACGCGCAACCCCACGCTGACGCCCGCTGGCGAAGTACTGCTAAAGGAAGCCAAGCTTATCTTGGCACAGTGTGAACACTTTGAGCGTCTCGCAAATGAGTTGGAGCCTGAAGAAGAGACAGAGTTCATATTGGCCGTTGATAACGTCTATAGCGTCCCGAATGAGAAAGACATCCTCCATTTGCTAGCAAAGGATTTTCCGAGGCTCAAGTTAAAGCTCCGAGAGATGCCATCCTCAGAGGTTGTTTCCGCGGTTGTTAAAGGAGAAGCCCACATAGGATTTACGCTGTTGGAGCAGCCTATTTTCAGTAATCTCGGCGCAATTTCACTCCCAAGTGCGGAGCTGCTCTATATTGCTAGCCCCGAGCATCCACTAGCTAAACTCGATACTGTCTCTTTGGTGGATCTACAACGTTACAGGCAAGCTTATCTGTCACATAATCGCAAAGCCTCAGACACGGCAATCTCACCCAATATCTGGGAATGTGAATCTATTTCAGCGGCGAAAACCGCCATTGGTTACGGACTGTGCTGGGGAATCGCGGTCGAACCTTTTATTCGTCCGCAAATAGAGTCAGGTCAGATTGTGAAGTTGAATGTGGAGCCATCATTGAGAAAAGCAATCCCAGCGGCGCTCATTTGGAAGATAGGAAGTGAGTCTGGAAAAGTGCATAAAGCAATACGAGCGTTATATAGCTAACGCCTTAAAACAAAAAAGGCCTCACCAATATATGGTAAGGCCGATTACTTTATTCACTGTCTGCAGCTGGCTTAGGCTTTTTCTTCGGAATGAATACCGAATCACCCACAGCCACATTTTTATAAAAGGTTTTATCGCGATTCGCTGGTTTCTTAGGCGTCGCTTTCTTCTGCTGTGCTTTACCTTTAGCAGCCTGTGCTTTCTTATTAACGGCTGGTTTCTTAGGACGGAAGCCTTTGAATTTACCTTTCAGTCCTTCTAGTACCGAGAAGCCAATATCTTGCTGAAGGAAAGCCTCAACACGTTTAAAACTATCCCAGTCCTTTGGACCAACCAAAGAAATTGCATCACCTTTGTTACCTGCACGGCCGGTACGGCCTACACGGTGTACGTATTCCTCGGTGTGCTTTGGCATATCGAAGTTAATTACGTGAGTAACCGTTGCGATATCTATGCCTCGAGAAGCTACATCTGTGGTCACCAGGATCTTAAATACATGACGTTCAAACTGACTCATAATGGTGTTGCGCTGAGTCTGGTTTAAATTACCGCTTAACGCGATAGCCTTAAGCTGCTTTTCATTCAGCCATTTAGTCAAACGATCGGTATCAACTCGAGTTGCAGTAAAGATGATCACCTGCTTGTACTCGGCTTCTTCGAGGATACGCTCTAGTAAAGCTTCTTTATGATCTAGATGGTCACAAAGGTAGAATTTCTGAGTGATGTCTTTGTGTTCTTCGTTAGAGACACCAATTGAGATACGTTTTGGCGCATCCAGCATCTCTGCTGCAATGTCATTGACTTCAGCGTGATCAAGCGTCGCAGAAAACATCAGCGTTTGACGGCGGCGGTGTTTCGCAGCGTTGTGGATGCGGCGAAGCTCTGGAGCAAAACCGAGATCCAACATACGGTCAGCTTCATCAAGAACCAAAGTTTCCAAACCGTCGAGAAATGTTGAGCGATGCTCTAAATGGTCAGCTAGGCGTCCTGGAGTCGCTACAATAAACTTAGGATAGCGGCGCAGCGCTTTCACTTGGTCGTTAAAGTTCTCACCACCTAGAATGAGCGCAGCCTCATAAGACAGACCACCCAACATAGATTTAAGCTCACCGTACACCTGCTTCGCTAGTTCACGCGTTGGTGCCAGAATCACACCACGTGGATCTTTTGCAGAGAATGCTTTGTTCTTAAGAGATTTATGCAGCATCGGCAATACAAATGCCAAAGTCTTGCCAGAACCCGTTTTTGAAGACGCCAGCAAATCCTTACCAGCAATCGCGACCGGAATAGCTTGCTTCTGGATGTCGGTCGCTTTTTTAAAGTCGTAGTGACTTAAGTTCTTCAATAGTCGGTTATCTAGGCCAAGTTCTTTAAATTGCAATGCAAGTTCTCCTCAGACGGTTGCAGGCTAAAAATGAGGGCGCATGATACCCGATAATTCTCCTTGCCACCAGCGAACAATCGAGGTGAAAAACAAGGCATCTAGACACATTGTAGGAGAAGTCTGAACCAAAACCGCTCATTTCTTGACCTGAAAAAAATAAAATCAGCGGTTACAGAGACTTATAATGAGATGATTCCATCTACGTGACATAGATCACATTAATCCTGCTGAGGTTAATCTCATAATTAAGACAAAGGAAGATTAACCCCAAAATGGCGTAATTTTTTGGTTTTTCTGACTTTTAAATAATTTGCGTTCTTAAAATTAGGCACTAAACTCAGAAATAGCCTTTATGCGAACATTCACGTTGCAGGGCTGTTCTAAATACTAATCCTGAAGGAGCTTATAATGAAGAAAGTTTTAATTGCAGCTGCAGCATCGTCAGTTTTACTACTTGCAGGTTGTGCGTCTGGTCCAGATGAAGCAACAACAGCAAAAATGGATGACCTAAGCAACCAAGTTAGCCAGCTAAGTGCAGACGTTCAAGCGCTTAAAAACGAAGTACAAGCAGGCAACAAGAATGCAATGGCAGCTCAAGAAGAAGCTGAACGTGCAAACGAGCGTATCGACAACATCGCTCAATCTTACACTAAGTAAGATGCTAGCTTAAGACAATGAAAAACGCCCACGATATCGTGGGCGTTTTATATCTGCTTTACAGTGAGCAACCGCATTATATCGGTCGCTCAAGATACCGTTACTCTAGGTCATCCATCGCTGGCACCACCTCAATAGGCACGCCGTTCTGAGCCAATACCGCCGCACGAGCAATTTGATCTCGGATCCCGTACTCTTCTAGCCACCATGTTAGCTCTTGAGGAAGTTCCATCGCTTTTTTGGTGCCGTCGCTACGGGTAAGTGGTTCATGAGCCTCGATAAAGACGCTTCTATCCGGCTCAAGCGCTATTTTGATTGGCTCGTCAATCACTTGAACTTTAGTGCCAAGCTTCACTTGATAGAACAGCCAATCGATATCTTTAGGATCCATTCGAATACAGCCAGCACTCACACGAAGTCCAATGCCGAAGTCTTTGTTGGTACCGTGAATCAAATAACTACCTGTACCGTAGGCAAGGCGCATTGCGTAATCACCAAGCGGATTTTCGGGACCTGCCGGCACAACATCCGGAAGTTCAATCCCTTTAGCTAAATAGTCTTTACGGATAGAAGTGGGTGGTGTCCAGGTTGGGTTCTCACGCAATTGACTGATCGTAGTGGTCATTTCAGGGGTGTCTTGACCTATACGCCCAATACCCACAGGGAAAATGTGCACCAAATTCTTGTCCGGCTCAAAGTAATACAGACGTAATTCAGCCAAATTGATCACGATACCTTCGTAATCCACCTCAGGCAGAATGGCCTGAGACGGTATCGTCAATACGTAGCCTTCGGATGGCAAAAATGGGTCGACGCCTTTGTTGGCGGCCATCAGTGACAAAAAGCCTACATCGTAACGCTTGGCAATGTCAGACATGGTCTCGCCCGCTTCAACACTGTGGTACTGGAGTGTTCCAACCATATTACTACCATCGGTTGGAAGCTCAAAAGTCGCTGCACTTAACCACTGAGAAAATCCTAAGCAAGCTGCCAGTAAGGTCTTACGTAACATCAATATTGATCCTTAGCTTCTTTGTATAGTGCTAAGGTTATCTCTCTTTGCGTCTTATGATCAACTATTGGTGCCGGATATGCCACTCCATCGAAGTGCGGCCACATCCATGGTTTATGAATAAATTTATTAGGAACATCGCTAAGCTCAGGCAACCAAGTGCGAATAAACTCCCCTTGGGCATCGAATCGCTCACCCTGAGTGATGGGATTAAAAATCCTAAAATAGGGCTGTCCATCACACCCTGTCGACGCACACCACTGCCAACCGCCATTATTGGCTGCAAAGTCGCCATCCACCAATTTACTCATAAAGTAACGCTCCCCGCGACGCCAATCGATGTTGAGGTCTTTGGTCAAGAAACTCGCTACAATCATCCGCAGTCTGTTGTGCATCCAACCTGTTTGGTTAAGCTGCTGCATCGCCGCATCTACAATCGGATAGCCTGTTTTTCCTTCACACCAACGCTCAAACCACACATCCTCTCCAGGCCAGCGCAGCCCCTTCTCCCACTCTAGATAGCCTTTGTGCTTCGAGAGCTTCGGTTCAAAGTGGATGAGATGCTGGTAGAACTCTCGCCAAATAAGCTCACTAAGCCATACTTGCGCCCCTTCAGACAAAGGCTCACCTTCAGCATCATAGTAAAGACGAGCTATGCATTGACGAACGGACAGGGCGCCAATCGCTAAATAGGGGCTTAATTGACTCGTACCATCAATCGCCGGTATATCACGTTCATTGTGATAATTGCGTACTGATTCGTCAGAAAACTGCCTTAAACGGGTCAATATTGAATCTGTCGATACGTGGTATTGACTGCTATCTTGCCTTGGATAAGTAAAACATTCCTCTAAAGAATGTAAACCTTGGAAGTCGGAAATGCATGGTGCAGATGCTGGTGGCTTAACAACTTCAGCCTTTGAAAACTGATTTTGCCATGCCTTTCGAAATGGCGTGAAAACTTTAAAGTAACCGCCTTGTTTGTTGAGAACGCTACCAGGCAACAACATACACTTATCGTCAAAGGCATGCACATTTACGCCATTTTTAGCCGCCAGTGCCTCTAATTGCTCTACTCGCTGACGTTCATTGAACTCGTAATCTCGGTTTAGGTAGATATCACCGACATCATGTTTCGCGCAGAATTCTACGAGCCATTGATTGGCTCCATCGAAGTTATCTGTACTCGCCACTATCAAAGGTATGTTCAGCGCACTAAGCTCGTTTTCAAGCTCTCTCAAACGTCTAAATATCAGATCGGCTTGGATAGGAGCAAGGTCATGCTCAGCCCATTGCTGCGGCGTAACGATAAAACAGGCAACCACAGGTGTGACACCATCAATAGCAGCGATGAGCGCTGTATTATCAATGGTTCTAAGATCACGATTAAACAGCATTAGTTTCATGACAGCTTACCCGCATTGTTACTGATTAAGTGCTCAACGACTGGAGACAGTAACCAAGCCGGTTTATCCTGCTCGCGCTGCACTCGAATTGCATCAAGTTGTTTTTCAGACAAGGATTTCTCCGCAAAGAGATGTACCGAGTCGAAATTCACTGAATCCAGCTGAAGCGCCGACACATCTTCGACCCCATCAATGAAGGTGACGTTGACGCCCTGTTCAGACAACCGTGCATAATTCAGCCAGGCAAATAGATTGCCGGTGACATCCATACTCACCAGCAAAGTGGATGTTGAGCGTTTTCGTTTGCGCTCTACATTAGCCATGATGGCAAGCTTTTGAATCATCGCTGTTTTAAACAGTGACTGCTGTATCGCTTTGGGGCTTAGTTTCAAGTAGTCCGTTGCGTTAAGGACTGGGATAACAAACTTCATCTCCACCACATCTAAAGGATACTCTTTCAACACAGTATCAATAATGACGTCGACTTTGTTACTGCTTAAAGCGCCAAGGGCATCCAGTAACGTCGTAACTTCTTCCAACTGCTCGGTTTCAACATCGGTTTGAGACAATGTATCAGAATCAATGAGCGCCTTAACTTTACCTATGGAGACTCCTTTACTGAGCCAGCTTTGGATATTGTTAATACGCTCAACGTCTTTCTCTGTATAGAGACGATGCCCTTTGTCAGTTCGCTGTGGTTGAATCAAGTTGTACCGTCGTTGCCAAGCCCGAAGCGTAACGGGCTTAACGCCCGTAATATCCGCCACTTCACGGATCGCGTACATGGTATTACTCAAGGTATTACTACAAGCCATATCTTAAACGCATCTCCTCTGGGTGAGGCTGCAAAAACTGCTGATGTGACAAGTAGTCATCTGGGTAAGCATTGAGGTAATGTTTAAGCAGCGTCAATGGCGCTAATATCGGTAGCAGTCCTGTACGGTAGTCGTCGATGACATGAGCCAACTCCGCTTTCTCGTCTTTATTGAGCGAGCGCTTGAAGTACCCTTGAATGTGCATGAGCACGTTGGTCACATTTTTTCGGCTTGCGCGGTTTTTCAATCCTTCCATCAACCCTAGGCGATAGGCTTGATAAAATTCGTCTGGCTGGTAGTCGGCCTGGTTTGCAACTAAACGTCCAAGACTCTTATAAGACTGTGGATCGTGTGCCATGAGCGTCAACTTGTAGCGAGAATGGAAAGCGACGATTTTACCTGGCGTTGGCTCTCCACCCATTGACGCATAAAAATCCTTTAAGCTGTAAACACGCGCTACAAAGTTCTCTTTCAATACAGGATCGTTAAGTCGCCCATCTTCCTCAACTGGCAGCCAAGGCATTTTTTTCATTAAGTGCTCGGTATATAAGCCAACACCATCGGTTCGAGCATGACCACGAGTGTAAACCTTCACACGCTCCATTCCACAACTTGGAGATTTGGCACAAACGATATAGCCACACATTTCTGTATCTTTTAGCTCGGCGACTTTTTCTCGAGTAAAATGCATCATGCCATCTGTGTGATCATTTGATGCATCTTTGGTATCCACAAGTGCAATACGCTCTTCGTTGCTCATCAATCGAATCGTCGGTCTTGGTACAGGTAAGCCCATCCCTACTTCAGGGCAAACAGAAACAAAGTCAAAGTAGTCTCTTAGTTCTTTGTTGACGTACGTGCTCTGCTTATGACCAGAATCGAAACGCACTTTTTCGCCTAATAGGCAGGAACTGATCCCTACGGTAATTTTCTCGCTCATCGTCCTTTCCTCACACCTTGCCGTCGCTTACATTGTACAAAATACGCTTATGTATAAGTTTTAGATCACTTTGTTGAGTGATACAAAATTTTCTTTTGTACAATTGTATGGTTGTCGCAGACAAATGGTTCACTCACGAGACAAATATTTCCCCCACTTTCAATCATCGATAAAATCGATTGCCCAGCCACTTTCAACAAAATTAGTTATCATCAAGCGAATTTCTGTTCGTTACCGACAAATTTGTGACTAAACTCTCATAGAGCCCTTGCTGGGCGCGTTAAAATCCTCATCAACAACGAACATAGCGTTCAACATAATTAGTTAAAACTTTAGGAGCGACCCCCATGGCAACCCCTCATATCAATGCAAAACCAGGTGATTTCGCAGAGACAGTACTAATGCCAGGCGATCCACTTCGCGCACAATACATCGCAGAAACTTTCTTAGAAGACGTAGAGAAAGTGTGTGACGTTCGCAACATGTTTGGCTACACAGGTACCTATAAAGGCAAGCGAGTGTCAGTGATGGGTCACGGTATGGGCATCCCTTCTTGCTGTATCTACGTTCACGAACTTATCAAAGATTACGGCGTTAAAAACGTAATTCGCGTAGGTAGCTGTGGTGCGGTACGTGACGACGTAAACCTAATGGATGTTGTGATCGGTATGGGCGCGTCAACAGACTCTAAAGTGAACCGTATTCGATTCAATGACCACGATTTTGCTGCGATTGCTGACTTCGGTCTTCTAGAAGAAGCCGTGAAGCAAGCACGCATTAAAGAAGTACCGGTTAAAGTAGGTAACATCTTCTCGGCAGACCTGTTCTACACTCCAGAAGCAGATATCTTCGACAAAATGAAGCACCTTGGCATCCTAGGTGTCGATATGGAAGCGGCGGGTATCTACGGCGTTGCTGCAGATCTTGGCGCAAAAGCTCTGACGGTACTGACGGTATCTGACCACATCATCCGTGGTGAGAAACTAAGCTCAGAAGATCGCCAAAAATCGTTCAACGATATGATGGTCGTTGCGCTAGAAACAGCGATCAACCTATAAAACAAGAAAGCCAGCTCAAGCCTGAAGTGAGCTGGCTTTTTTCTAACTGAATCGCTTTCTAGCTGAATAGTTTTCTAACGAATTAAACACTTCATCGAGCCCTATAACAATATTCAAGGCTTGATGTCACCAAACCATAGGGGGTGAACGTGTCAGAAGGCAAACTGCCGATGGCCGCGGACGGGTTACAGCTCAATTTTTGTAAAACATTGGCGTGTGACAATTTTGGACAAAGTGATGCAAACCTCTATATCCTGCAGCACCGTAACCCCAAACGGCCAGCGATGGTATGCCGCGAATGTGGCGCGTTTCCCCCCCTACTTAACAATCGAGAAGTCCTCAATGAACTGACTCGATTGAAGCAGCATCATCACGAAGGGCTCCCTTCGTGTAAAGATCCGCAATGCGAACACTTTGGCCTATCGGTACATACTCACAAAGATCGTTATCACTCTTTTGGGTTTAGTGGCGATCGCCAGCGGTATCGCTGTAAATCTTGCCAAGGTACCTTTGTCGATAAATGGTCGGGCAGTAATAAGAAACTAAGCTTCCAAGAATCGTTACTTGGGCTTCTGTTTACCGGATACTCGGTGCGCGAGATCTGTCGAAAGCTGAAAATCAATCCAAAAACCTTCTACGATCATATCGATCAAATTGCCAGTCGCTGCCGTCGTAAATTAGCGGATATTGATGGTCGTTGGATAAAACACACTGATACTTTTCATTTAGCCTCACACTATCGACCATTGCAGCCACAAAGCCACAACGGCGTATTTTGGTTTGCAACCTGCGATGCCGATTCGGGTTATGTGTTGTGCCAACATACTAACTACAGCTCAGCCGATGCTGAAAATACGCTAGAAGATCACGATGCCTACGTAGCGGGTACGCAAGTACTCCCGAAAAACTACAGTGCGGAGACCAATCATGAGATCAATACCACCGCGACCGATTTAAAAGGACAAATTGATATTACCTATCAAAACATCCTTGCGCGCAGTAACGTCGAAGATCCTCTAGGTAACTTTGCCAAGTTTCATTACCCTGCCGTAGGCTCGTTGATTAGAGCCCCCTACACGTCTTATGCTCACTACTTATCGATTCTAGAATCACTAAGCTGCGAGTCTGGAGAAAACAGCAAGCGTGTGACGGTATACATGCCACAAGATCCCGTACTGCGCTCTGCCGCGCTTACTGTTTTTCTGGGTGAAATCCAACACGGTAACGTGGAGCTAATGTACGTAGAACAAGATGAACATTGGCAAGATGCACAGTCATCCGAGCTTATTGACGTGGTACTGATGGGATGGTGGCGCGATCGCTGGGCGGTCACTCATCAACCTTCAGGGGCAAGCAAAGGAGTGTGTTACCTAGCGGGCAATAACCCGAATGTCTCTTATTGGCTACAAACCGCCTCAACCAAGCAAGTCACCTTTTATCAAGACCGTTTCCACTTGCTGTTTGAAAGCTTTGTGAATGAACCAAGACGAAAGTTAAGACCTGCGGGGATCCACCCACTGCTAGATATTTTCCGTGCTTGGCACAACCTGTGTTATCAAGACAAGCAAGGTCAAACAGCCGCTCAAAGATTAGGGGTCACCGAGGCACCGATGACCCTTCGCTGCTTACTTGAGTGAGCAATTCGATACAAGCAAGTATTACTACCAAGCGCTACAAAAAGAACAGCGAAATCCCAGCGAGCGCAAATAGAGTACCGACAACACTGCGACGTGAAATTGGCTCACCACGGATGGCATAGATAATCAGAATGAACAATGGACTGGTGGCAATCAAAGTTTGTGCGATAGCGGGATTAGCATGTTTAAGCGCAACCTGTTGTAGCCAGAGGGCAAGGAAGGTACCCACAAAAATCGCCGCCAGTAACCAGCACCAGTTTTTCTGATTCATACCTTTGCTCTGCTCAACCATCTTTCGGTACGGTTTTTTCTCAACAAAACCAATCAATAGCACCACCGCTGCGACACCAATAGTGAGACGAATCAAAGCGCCCAATAACGGTGGTAAGTCTCCTTGCACCAACGCAAAATGGGAAATGACAACACCACTTGCCTGGCACACGCTGGCCAGCAATCCAAATCCAATGCCTGACAAACTCGCCTTTTGATTGTGCTCATCGGCAGGTTGAAACACGACTGTGGTCACCGCAATGGTGGTAATAATAACGCCTAACCAACTCTGAAACCCCAACGCCGTGCCAAGCGCCACCAATGCGAGAACACCTGATAGCGGCGGTGCTAATGATTCAAGCAATAGCGTTTTGCTGGCACCAATCCGTTTCAGTGAAGCAAAGTAGGCACTGTCACCAATCGCGATGCCTATGATGCCAGATATGCCGAGTATCCAGACATAGCTCGCCTCTAATTGCACATCCGGCATTGGAACGAAAGGCATCACCAGTAGCATCATTACCGATGCCAAAATACCCTTAATGATATTTAGCTGCATCGCAGAGAAATGATGACTGAACTGACTGTATATCCATGTGGCGACTGCCCACACAATTGCAGCACCAATGGCTGCAAATTCACCAATAAATTGCACTCAACCCTCTAATATTTATCAGTTTGCTATTGCATAATACATAATTACAACAAATACTTAACCAGCGTAAATTGATTACGCGATTCAATACTCTTCACCAAGGATGCATTATGTTTTTGGATTATTTTGCTTTAGGGCTACTGGTATTCGTTGCCCTGATTCTGTTTTACGGAATCATCGTCATTCACGACATCCCCTATGAGATCGCTAAAGAGCGAGATCATCCTCATCAGGATGCCATACATGTTGCAGGATGGGTAAGCTTATTTACGCTACACGCCATTTGGCCATTTTTGTGGATCTGGGCAACCCTATGGCGCAATGAGCGTGGCTGGGGCTTCCATAAACTCGAAGAAGAGCAGCACGATTTGCATCACCGTTTAGAAAAGCTCATTGACCAAGTCGATGAACTCAAGAATGAAGTAAGCTACCTCAAGGGTAAGCAGGCTCAAGAGAAAGCGGCGGCCACTCAAGTCCAGGCAGAGGAGAAGTAACCTATGGATCTATTATTGGTATTAACCTACGCCGCACTATGTATCGCTATCTTTAAGATCTTCAAGATCCCTCTCAACAAATGGACAGTACCGACTGCCGTGTTAGGTGGCGTGGTTCTAGTTGGGACATTGATTTTATTAATGAACTACAACCACCCGTTTAGCCAAATTGGCGGCCAGTTCTATTCCACTACGCCTATTGTTTCGAGCGTACGCGGTAAAGTCGTCGAGGTTGACGTCGAAGCTAACCAAAAACTTAACAAAGGCGACGTACTGTTTCGTATCGACCCTATCCCTTTTGAAGCAGAAGTGATTCGAGCTAAAGCCGCCCTAGCCGATGCCGAGCAGGATGTACTGCAGCTAGAAAGCAACTATAAAGCGTCTCAATCAGAGACCATTAAAGCGCTTGCCGAACGTGATAAAGCTGAAAGAGAGTACAATCGATATCAACAAGGCTTCAAAAAAGGTGCATTCACTGAGCAACAAGTCGATACTCGCCTACAAACCTTCAAAGCGAACCAAGCTGCACTTGAAGCGGCACAAGCACAAGAAGAGAGCGCTCGACTTGCATTTGAATCGCAAATTTTCGGTGAGAACACCATGGTTGCTCAGCTGAAAGCTCAACTGATTCAAGCCGAGTTTAATCTGCGAGAAACCACCGTTGTTGCTCCGACCGATGGCTACGTAACTCAACTAGCTCTTAGACCGGGTATGATGGCGGTACCGCTGCCACTGGCACCACTTATGACCTTTGTTCACACTGAGCAAGACTTTTATGTGGGCGCTTTCAGACAAAACTCACTGCAACGTCTTAAATCAGGTTTTGAAGCGGAGTTTCTGTTTAGAGCACTGCCGGGCAAAGTCTTTAAAGGAAAAGTTGTCGAGGTTCTGCCCACCATCCCTGAAGGCCAAATTCAAGCAAGCGGTACGTTAAGAACCACTCAAACATTCAATACTTCTGGTCGCGCTATGGTTAAGCTAGTGATTGAAGATGATATGAGTGAGTACGTACTACCAACAGGCTCTAACGCAGAAATTGCGGTGTATTCTGATAGTTTCACCCACGTATCTATCATGCGTAAGGTACTGATCCGAATGAAGAGCTGGCAAAACTACCTCTACCTGGATCACTAAGTTAGCACCATCAAAAACGGCAACCGAATCGGTTGCCGTTTTTCTATCGAATTAGTCGTCATAAGTATTGTTTGATCATAGTGGTGATTTTGTCATCCGTTGGAGAAGTGCCTGTCGAAAACACACCGACGACATTGCCATCTCGCCCTACTAGGTATTTATAAAAATTCCATTTCGGAGTAATACCGCTTTGCTTGGCGATTTCAGAGAAAACTGGATTGACGTCAGTACCTTTTACTGAGCTACGCGCCATCATTGGAAACGTCACGCCATAATCGAGATAACATACTTTGGCGGTATTCTCTTCGCTACCTCTATCTTGATTGAAGTCGTTGGAAGGAAAACCAACGACACTAAACCCCTGATCTTTAAACTGATTATGCAGGTTTTCTAACTGTTCGAATTGGCCGGTAAAACCACATTGGCTGGCCGTATTCACTACCAACAACACTTTGCCTTGATATTCGTCACATAGGCTCACTGTATCGGCCGAGTTTAGTTTTCGCTGAGTAGAATCTAGGAGGGTTGGACAACTACTCGCCAGTGTTTCCTTGGCGAAAAGGCCAAATAACAGTCCGAGTATAAGTGCTTTAAAAACCATGCTCATTGCCACCTCCTTATTGCGAACATTTTCTTACGGGTAAACTTAAGAATAGTTCAAACCCCAAAAGGGCGCTATTTAGAAGCCTGTTTGGTCTCTAGTCGTAGACTAGGTATTATCGCATAGAAAGCAAAACAGCCACGGTATCGTGGCTGTTTTGAATCCTGCGAAACATTTTCGTTATGCAAGCGTTGCTTTGAACTGCTCAAGCAGTTCACGTTGCTTATCAGTAAGATTCGTCGGAGTGTCTACCTGAATTTTTACCAATAGGTCACCCGTTTCACCTTTACGACTCGTCACGCCACGGCCGGTCATTTTGAATTTTCGACCTGATTGCGTTCCAGCAGGAATTTTGAGTTTAAAGCGGCTATCCAACACATTGACTTCCACTTCACCGCCCAAAGCTGCCGTGACCATAGAAACTTTGGTCAAACAGATAAGGTCATTGCCATCACGCTCAAGAAAAGCATGAGAACGAGTCGCGATGGTCAATAGCAAATCACCAGCTGGGCCACCATTGATACCTGGGCGACCTTTTCCAGAGAAGCGGATCTTCTCTCCGTCTTTAATGCCAACCGGAACTTTTACATTGATCTTTTTGCTCTCACCGTTGATTGGCAGTTCAACTACCTTTTCGGCACCTTGAATCGCATCGACAAAATCAACGGTTAACGTGTATTCCTGATCTTGACCTTTTTCTGCTCTGGGGCGGCCACGTCCGCCACGAGCTTGAGAGAAAATGTCCTCAAAACCACCAAAGCCACCGCCGCCAAATCCGCCACCGCCGAATCCGCCGCCACGCTGTCTAAATGCATCACCGAAAATATCATCAAAGCCACCACCACCGCTGTGACCGCCGTGACCACCAAAACCGCCACCTTCAAACGCCGCATGCCCAAACTGGTCATACTGACGACGTTTATTAGTATCCGTTAGCACCTCGTAAGCTTCTTTTACTTCTTTAAAGCTCGCTTCTGCTGCAGTGTCTCCAGGATTTTTATCAGGATGGTATTTCATCGCCAAGCGCTTGTAGGCCTTTTTGATGTCCTTTTCTGAGGCTCCTTTCGAGACACCTAGCACGCTGTAATAATCTCTTTTCGACATGCTAAAACCTCACTCACTCTCTTACTCAAACATAAAAAGGGCGTTCGAGTTTCCGCGACGCCCTGAATTCCGATAAGTTTATGTATTTATGCCCATAACTCAACTTTTTCTTAAATCTCTTACTCACCGCAGAGCCAACCAATATTCAAACAACCAAGATTCTCAGTCAGCAATAAAGCCAGATGCATGACCATGCATAAACCACTATCATGCACAGCGCTGTTTCAAACAGCCCCACATCGAGGCTAAATCTGTCACCGTGATGTCACACAATGTGTTTAGTTTTACTAGTTCACTTATTCAACGCAGAACGGAACTGGCGTTTGAATCCTACCCCATTTTCTAGATAACCTAGTTCTCAATTACATCTCATCCCCAATGGAGTGTGATTGAACATCAAGATTATCTCTTTTGATCAAACTTTAGGTTTTATGGGCTAGATTGCATAGTAAAGTTCTGTTCTGATAGTAAATGATTTAACGACGTCTTTGAGTGTATTGGTCATAGAGAGCTTATCCATAGAAGGTTTGCCACACATCACACTCCCCCAAAACGTCTTTTGTGCTGTTATATAAGGAGTTATACAATGCCGAAGGAAAACCAATATTCCCACATTTCTAGTAATGCGCGTTTGCGTAATACCACCGCGATGATTTTAGCGGGTGGGAAAGGCACTAGACTAAAAGAACTCACCTCAAATATCGCAAAACCTGCGGTATCCTTTGGCGGGAAGTTCAAAATCATCGATTTTACACTCTCCAACTGCATCAACTCGGGTATTCGTCGAGTTGGCGTGCTTACCCAATATATGGCGCACGATCTAATAAGCCACATCCAATCTGGCTGGCAGTCGTCTTATTCTGCGCTAGGTGAAGGGGTCTACATTATCCCTGCTCAGCAACGTGTTGGGGAAAACTGGTATCGCGGTACGGCCGATGCGTTGTACCAAAACCTCGACCTCATCAAACGTGTCGACCACACTGAACGTGTGTTGATCTTGGGCGGTGACCACATCTACAAAATGGACTACTCGCGCATGATCAACTTCCATGTTGAAAGCGGTGCGGATGTCACTGTTGCCTGTATCCAGAAACCAATTGAGCAGGCGTCAGAATTCGGCGTAATGGGTCTTAATGAAGATGGTGACATCATCAACTTTGTAGAAAAACCAGCCAACCCAACTCCAATGCCAAACAATAAAGATAAGGCGCTCATCTCAATGGGTATTTATATCTTTAATGTAGACGTGTTGGATGCCGAGCTTAGACAAGCCTTAGATGATCCAAACTATAAACACGACTTTGGACACAACATTATCCCTAGCCTTATTGGCCGCAAGAAGGTCAAAGGTTACGTGTTCACCGAGCGTGGTCATCCTGGTGCCAACGGCTATTGGCGCGATGTGGGTCATGTAGACGAGTACTACGCTGCAACAATGGACTTGCTTGCACCGACACCAGAACTTGATCTTTACGATACCAGCTGGCCTATCATGACCAACCAAGTGCAACGACCTGGGGTGAAGTTCTTATTCAATGACCCACAACGCCGAGGTTTCGCTGTTGACTCAGTCCTTTGCGCAGGTGCTATCATCTCCGGTGGTCAGGTTGACCATAGCTTGGTTTCCTCGGACGTTCGCGTCGAAGACTTTGCGGAAGTGAAAGACAGCATCTTGTTGCCGCGAGCCGTAGTTGGCAGTAGCTGTAAGCTAAAGAAAGTGATTGTTGCAGAAGGGTGTGTCGTCCCTGATGGTACTGTGATCGGCTATGATCTTGAAGAAGACCAAAAACGTTACACCGTCACCGAAAGTGGTGTGGTGTTGGTTTGCTCTGAGATGTTTGAAACAAGCAATACCGCTTCTCACCAAGAAAACCCTGAAGCGATTATTTCGTAAAAACACCGACTCTGAGTGGCTCCTTCCCTCAGCTAGTTAGCTGGTAACTAGGGAATCAGACAACAACCATTAGAAGCAAGTACCAGTAGCAGTACTTGCTTCTTTTTTACTCAACAAGCACTCTTATAGAGCTTGAGCGCATCATAAAATGCCGCCATAGTGGTGTTGTGAGCTTCAAACAACTCATCGGCATTGACGCGGCCACGAACCGCCGTCAGATACTGCTCGGCAATCGCATCGGTTTTCGCTCGATGTATCTCTATCAACTTTTTACCCGGCGGGGTGACAGCAAGTATCTTTTTGATTCGACCACTCTGCTTGATCTTGGTAGCTGTCAGAAGTTCCGCAGACTCTAGTTCACGTACCGCTTTGTTCACTTTAGAGGTATCAGCAAGAAAAGCTTGGCTAATCATATATTGAGTGCATTCGGTCGAGTCTTGCTCTGAACATTTGTCGACATACTGAAGGACAAAAAAATTGAACAGCGACAGTTTAATGTTGGTTGATTCCGAGAGGATCTTCTTGAGGTGTTCCGTCACCAAATAGCAAATATATCCATCACTGGGTAGCGGGCTCATAATGTGTCAGCTCCAGAGAAGTAAATGGTGCGCCCAATATAACAGCCGGTAAGTGCTTAGATAAACAATAATGTTTTGTTACACCAATAATGTGACTTGGCCATATTTTTGACACTATTTGCCATTTATGTACTACAAATGACTGATTTTTTCAGTTATAGAAAATTACGCTCATATCGTCATAATAGACTTACCGCGTCGATAGTATAGCTTGGCGATGGCCGTCACAGCCGAACCAAGCGTTCTCTCTCTTGATGCGATTAACCCTTTGAAGAGGAAATGCCTCTTCGGATTGTATTACGGAATTTAATTTATTGAATAACGTTTTGGCGGGCGACAATGCCCGCTTTTTTTACGCCTTCTGCACGCCACTCTTCAACCTCCCTCAAATGTCACATAGTCATAAGATATAATTTAAGTTTTACTCAATAATATTGAAGACTTGCACTAATCCAGCTAGGATTTTCAATCAGCACGATGGCGTGTTTTGCAATAATATGATGGAGAGCAAAGGCATGACGAATCAATATGTTCCACCTAAAGTTTGGACGCACGATAGCGAAAGTGGTGGTCAGTGGGCTAGTATCAACCGACCTGATTCAGGAGCAAGACACGAACAGCCGCTTCCCTCTGGCGAGCATGCGCTACAGCTCTATTCGTTAGCAACACCCAACGGTCAAAAAGTCACTATCATGCTTGAAGAACTACTTGCACTTGGTAAGACAGAGGCGGAATACGACGCTTACACCATCAAAATCGGTGATGGCGACCAATTTGGCTCTGGCTTTGTAGCCGTGAACCCAAACTCAAAAATTCCAGCTTTACTGGATCGCACTGGCGACGAGCCAGTTCGCGTTTTTGAGTCGGGGAATATTCTGCTTTATCTCGCTGAAAAATTTGATGCGCTGTTACCTAAAACAGCTAACAAGCGCGTGGAAGCGATGAACTGGTTATTCTGGCTGCAAGGTTCAGCGCCTTATTTGGGAGGCGGTTTCGGCCACTTCTATGCTTATGCACCAGAAAAATTCGAATACCCAATCAATCGCTTCACAATGGAAACTAAACGCCAACTTCACCTTCTTGATGCGCGCCTAGCTGAGAATCAGTTCCTTGCGGGAGACGAGTACACGATTGCAGATATTGCTACCTGGCCATGGTATGGCAACTTAGTAATCAACAATCAGTACGACGCTGCCCAGTTCCTAGATGTTGAAAGTTACCCTAACCTAATACGCTGGGCAAAAGATATTGCAGAACGTCCAGCGGTGAAGCGAGGCCGTATTGTTAACCGTGTGTGGGGAGAAAAATGGGAAACGTTAGCCGAGCGCCACAGTGCATCCGATATTGACGAAGTCCTCGCCAAACAGCCTAAATAAAATAATACTGACATTGCAACAAGGTGCACAAAAGGAGCCTACCCTTAGAGAAAGCCCTCATTTTGTGTGATAGGCTCCACAGAAATAGCGGTGTTGAATATCGGCACACCGCTATTTTTTACAAGGAGTGTGACAAGGAACGTTGATATAAATGTCTAAAGAAGAATTCTGTCATCTGGCAAGCTTTGAGGCATTCAATGGAATGGATGTCATCAACGCACAGTTTATCGATACCACATTTGGCAAACACGCACATGGTGAGTTTGTGATTACGCTTGTTGATGCAGGTGTTCAGCAATTCTTTCATAAAGGTGCTACTCACAATGCCATCAGTGGCGATATTTGTGTTATCAGTCCAGACGAGATCCATACCGGCAGCAAAGGTTGTGAGCAAGGGTGGCGATATCGCGGTATCTACCCAAGTGAACAGCAAGTGCGCGATATCTATAAAGAGATGTACTCGAAAGATGGGTTGCCATCATTTCGTGAAAGCATCATCTCTGATGACCGGTTAAAACGGCAAATGCACCTACTGCTTTCTACTATTCATAGTGGTGGAGAGCAACTTGAAGTCGAGAGTCACTTAGAGCTGTTACTAGTAAAAATCATCTTGCAATACGGCTCATCTAGACTCGCGAATACTAATGGTTTGGATGCCAAATCCAACATCATTATTGCCCGTGATTATCTTGCTGACAATTGCACCAATAAGGTTTCACTCGATGAGCTGGCGCATTTAACCGGTGTAAGTAAATATCATTTGATCCATGAGTTTAAACGACATTTAGGCGTTACTCCTCACCAATTTCAAGTCCAACAAAGAGTCAGCTATTCTAAATCCTTATTAAAGGCAGGACACAAGCCCATTGATGTCGCAGTAGCCTGTGGTTTCCATGACCAAAGTCACTTTCACAAAACCTTCGTCAGCGCCATGGGGATCAACCCAAAGACCTACCAACAACAATTTTTTACAAGATAACTGACCCCAGACTCATTAGAGTAGCGACTGAATAAACAAATAAAATAACAACGTCAGTAGCTAGGTTAGTTGGAGTAAAAAACAAAATGGAGTTACATCAAGTCGAGTTCTCGACAGAACGATCTCGTTCGTACAAATTGGCTTTGAATCAATTTCCTGAGTGTTGGAAAGAAGACACGTTAATGATGTATGACTTTCTTTCCCCTCAATACGGTGAGTCAATACTAGAAATTGGAGCGGGAAGTGGCTTTTTCTCATTCGATATTTCTACCGCTATTGGTCCTGAAGGACGACTATTTGTTGTCGACCCTTCTCCAGACCAATTAAGACCCATTTACGAACGAGCAGATGAAAATATCACCATCATGCAAAGGCCTGCAGAAGATATTTCTCTTTCTGAAGGGGTTCAGCTCGATGCTATATGGTCACGCGGCGCTTTCCACCATGTAAAGAGTAAAGAGGCCGTCTTGAGCAACTTGGCGCAGTTTGCTAAGCCCGGCGCACGACTGGTGATTTGTGACATTTTCAGTGGCACTAAGCTATCAGACTATTTTGATGAGCATGTGGCTATTTCATGCACTACGGGCCACGAAGTCAGCTTTTTGAGCAAACCTTACGCCAAAAGTTTGTGCAAACTTACTGGGTGGAGCGAGCCTAAGTTCACTGATCTTGCACTACAGTGGCATTTTGAGCGAAAAGAAGATATCGGTGTCTTCCTGTCACTCCTTCATTCCAATAAGCCTGAGTATTCTCACAAACACAGTTTGGATGATGCAGAGCGACTACTTGGCATTCGCCGCACACCAACGGGGTGGGCACTCAATTGGCCAATGACAGTGATGACGGCCATTAAGGAATAAGATGGAAAGTCAGCTAGCGTTTATCACCATTTGCATAGCTTCAGCCTCATCTCCGGGACCGGGGATGCTGGCGGTATTGAGCAACAGTTTAAACCAGAATATGCAACGGACGATTCCGGTTATACTCGGTATTTCTACCGGGCTATTGCTGGCATCAATACTGTCTAACTCTTGGCTGTTGACCCTAGTTCATACGAACGCTCTTGCCTACCAAGTCATGACCGGATTATGTAGCAGCTACATTATCTACCTAGGCTGCCGTGCGATTTACTATTCAACAAGCCAGGCGCTGATTGAATCACGCTCCTATGGGTATAAGAGTGGCGTGCTGATCTCGTTGCTAAATCCAAAAACCATTGTCTTCTTTGGTGCGCTGTTTCCACTTTTCGTGAAAAGCGAGCAGTACTTTGCCTTGCAAGCCGCGCTGCTAACTCTAGAGCTCGTGGTGATTACGCTGTCAATACACCTGTTACTGTCGCTCGCAACGGAAAAAGTAGCTCGGTTTCTTAAACGATATGTCGTGACAATAAATCGACTAACAGGGCTGTTGTTTATTGCACTTGGGTTGAGCGGATTGATGCTTCAAGTATAAAAAAACGGCCAAATTAGTGGCCGTTTTTCAATTGCATCGATTGCGCTTATAGAACCGTAATAATATCTTCTTGAGCTAGACGAGACTTAGGTAGACCGTAGTTATAGTCTTCACCGTCTTTGTGGTAGCCAAGTGCAAGTGCAAAATCACACACATAACCGCCTAGTTCATCTTTAAAGAGCTCACCAATCATTTCTGGATCCACACCTTCCATTGGAGTCGATGCAATACCCATACGAGCAAGCGTGTGAAGTACGTTGCCAAGCGCAATGTAGGTTTGTGCTTTTGTCCACTGACCGTTGAAGCCACTTTCATCCGTGTTTAGCTCTGCAAAGCCAAACGCACCGTTCAACATTTGATCGTACATATCTGCTGGCAAATGACCCGATGTCACCTCAACATCAACCACTTTTTTGTAGTCGTCTTTAGTAAAGTGCGGGTTATGTGCAAACAGAATCGTGTGAGACGCTTCTTTCGCATGTGGTTGGTTGAACTGGTGCATATTCGCAAAAGTGTCGTGGAAACGCTGCTTCGCTTCATCACTTTCGATCACAATAAACTTCCACGGCTGCGAGTTGATTGAAGACGCAGATAGACGAATAGCCTCTTTGATCACGTCCATGTCTTCTGCAGAAATACGTTTTGTTGCATCGTATTTTTTCGCGGTATAACGAGTATTCAGATCTTTGATAATTTGATGAGTCACTTTGCACTCTCCACTCTATATTCTGTAATGACTATTTCTTAAACGACTTAGCTAGTTCGCACTCTTTCCGACAGTGACATAAGAGTCAATGCGGCGGTGCTTAACCGAGTGCCAACATTGGCGATGAGGGTAGATTAAAGCCAAAGCTCCATCAGAAAAATAGACAAATCATCCAGACATTATGGACAAAACCACCCACAATGAACCAAGAAAAGGGGAACTCATTGTGCCTTTGATTAATTTATCGCCGAACCGCGATCCCATCGACAAAAAAATACGCCACGAAACGCTATGCTTTAAGTAGGTTTAGCAGCAAGAGAGTATGGTCATGAAATATAAACATATCCTTGTCGCACTGGAGCTTTCCGACGAGAGCAAAGTGTTGATTGATAGAGCCGTTTTTCTAGCAGAACTGTTGGACGCAGATGTGTCATTCATCCATATCGATGGTACACATGGTGAAATTTATCACGAGCTGGTTGATTTAGTCACCGCTCCCGAACAAAGACCCTTGACTGTCGAAGCGACAGAGCAATTACACGGCTTCGCCGAGTATGCTAAGTGCACTTTGAAGCATTTCATCGTTGGAACTGGCGATCTTGGCGACAAAGTAAAAGTTGCTATTGCAGAAAATGACTTTGATCTTCTTATCTGTGGTCACCACCACGACTTCTGGAGCAAGCTGATATCCGCATCTCGCCAAGTCATTAATAGCTCTCCAGTGGACGTGCTTGTTGTTCCTATGGAAGATTGAAACACAACACCATTCAAGCCCAAAGCTTGTTGCTCGGTGCTAAAGATTGAGCACTCCAGTGTTTGGGCTTGCATTAAGTATGCTCTGCTTCCATAAATAGACATTGCTTTGACGGCGGTGACGTTGGAGCTGTTATTTATTTAAAGTCAGCATTATGCGAACAAAGCTATCGTCTTCGTATTGGATCTGGTAAGCAAAGATTTCGTTGGCGTAAATGGCTCCGAGGAATAGATGTTTCTCACGAATAGTACCGCGAAACAGAATCGAAACATCCGCAATCATTTGATTCTTGCTGCCGAAGTGGGCATTAAGATCGTTAGACAGTACACAAAGCAAGCAGCCATTTTCATCGTGGCTTAAATCGACCTTTTCCGGCGTTGATAATAGCGCTGTCGTACCCAGCTTTTTCTCCAGTTCACGTATCAATAGCAGATAGCTATCAAGGTGAGGCTGCAAAGCTTCTGGTTTGGCTTCTATACCTGTTAGCAGTACGTCTTCTAAATCGACTTGAGATTTCTTAGCTTGTAAGCTCATTGTTTTCAGTTGCTTACGTATCGATTTGTACTTGTTACTTTTAAGTTTCGGTTTCAGCCAGCGAACCAAGAGTTCATTCTTTTTCTCACGATCAAAGACCTGTGATTTGCGATCAAGTTTGTGAAACTCTAGAAATAACAGGGCGTGCAGAGACACCTCGGTCAAAAGCTGGATTGATTCCGAGTTAGACGTACTCATTTGCTTTGAACTGGATCCTTTGTTCTGCATCGTAGTCTGTAGGTAATATAAGGAAAGGAGTAATGGTGCCGAGAGAGGGACTCGAACCCTCACACCAAAGGCACTAGCACCTCATGCTAGCGTGTCTACCAATTTCACCATCTCGGCATCGATGATACGTTGCTTGCCGTATCCATTGACGTCCACTTAATTAGCGGATGTTGAAATATTAACTGACGATTTTCTGCTTGTATAGCGTTTGCTTGGATAAATGCAGTAAAATCAGTTTGTTCGGTGAATAATTCATCAGTTTGAATATTTGACATCCACTGGTCTATTCCCATCAGCATAGTTTCCTGTAAGCCCATTTTCTATAAACCTATTTTTCTACAAACCTATTTCCCCACAAACATAGTGCAGATTCGCCCAAAGCCAATCATTGACGTTGCCATCGGCTAACACATAACTGGCGTTTATATTTGAACTCAATTTTGCGTTATGTATCCAAAGGAAACCCTTGGTTACACTCTCTTTATCCAAATCCCAATCACCCAAATCGCTACGGATAGCCTGAATCAGGGAACAAACATGTTCAGACTAATAAAAAGAGCGTTACATTTTAGTACTAAGTCCGCTGTCATCATCGGCGGTTTTCTCTCTCTGAGTTATATGTTTGCTCAGCTCTCTACGGTTCATGGTAAATCACTGCCTGCCGACTATTTCTCACAAGACTTGCCTAGCATTCTTGGTCTGTTGAATTCTGAATTCTTTATGGGCGTGATTTTTGTTATCACCCTGTCCATCATTACCTATGTGCTCTATCTGCTGTGGCAATTGCACGAAGTTGCGGTACACCGCAGTCAATACATGCAAAGCGCACATGCTAATCTAGTATTCGCTCTGTCTTTATGTGGCCTGTTCATCGACAAACTTTGGTGGGTACTGGCCATTATTATTGCCTTTACCAACTGGGATGCAGTCGCAAGCGCTGTGAGTAAAGTAATTCACAGTGGCATCCATGGTAATAAAAAGTCGGAGGACGCGTAATGAAAGAAATCATGCTTCCTTATGTGCTGATTATTTGGCTGCTGGTCAAACTTGGCGTTATTAAATGGACACTGCGTAATGCGGTTATTAGTGTCGGGTTTGGTGTGTTCCTCGCATTCATGCTGTTTACCGCGCACCGCTTTTGGTCACCGGCAGATTTGACCGATAGCACCACAGTCAAAGCGCCGCATGCGGTGTTGAGCCCGTTATTTGGCCAACAGGTGAAAAAGATCTACGTCACCCACAACCAAGAAGTGAAAAAAGGCGATTTGCTGTACACCTTGGAATCGGAAGATACGGATCATGAACTAAAAAGTTTACAATCGAGTTTAGTGGCAGCGGAACATCGAATTACCAGCATTGAAGAGCAGATTGCTATCGATGAAAAAAACCATCGCCGCTTAATCAATCTCGACGAGTTTAGCTCCGAGCAAGAGCGCGATGAACTGCATACCCAAATTCAGCAAGGTCATGCGGATCTCATGGCTGCCAAATCGGATATGGATGGCATCAGCGCGCAAATCAGTCAGAAGCAGTGGCTGAACGACCGAAATCAGGTTCGTGCACCATTCGACGGAATTGTAGGCGTTATAAACATTGCTGAAGGCTCTAGAACTGGCAACTTGCATCTGTTCGATACCAACCGAAAGTTTGTTGAAATGCGCGTTAGCGATCAAACCTATCGCTATATTGAGCAAGGGCAATTTGCAGAGTTTTTTGTTAACTCTCACCCTGGCGAAGTGTTTCGAGGCCGAGTGCACAGCATTACGAGCAATACTGGTGAAGCCACCGTCTCTGCACAAGGTTCCACGCAGCATGTAAGACAGCACGTTGGCAATAACACGAGCAGCCATGGTCGTACAGTCATCATCGAGTTTAACGAACCAGAAGGCTACAACGTACCACTTGGTGCAACTGGCTCTGGCTGGATATCTGCCAACAAGCCGTCACCTAAACTCGGTTTTATGGACATCATCGGTGGTGCAACTGTTCGACTGAAGGCGCTAAAGGCCTACTTGAACGCGCTATAACAGAGTTTGGCATTAGCCCTTTGAGACCCGAACGTTATTGGAACTCTGATTGGAACTTGGAATGGAAAATTGGGTCTACCGCACCTCAACATTGTTGAGGTGCTTTTTGCATTGAATCTAGTAATTTAACGCCTCTGCGACAATTTTTTCTTGCCGCTTTTGATACTCTATGGCTTTTTTCTGACTACCAAAGCACCCTTTTTCATAAGGATTAAGTTCTCTTTTTGTCAGCTCTCCATAGACACTATCCATCGTCACTTCCTCACCATTAATCATGGTGCTGTTTTCCGCCACACTCCCCTTTTGCAATGCACTACACAGATCATCACTCGCAACACCTGACACTTGATCTATCGGTGCACTGCAAGCGGTCAATAGAATGAGAGTAGATAGTGTTACGGTTGGCTTCATCGGTATTCTCCATGTTTTGATATAACGCTTAAGGGTATGGTGTCGCTTAGCTCCTAAAGCGATGTTTTATTGCGTGTTTCATTTTTAAGTTTAGGTGAGAGAGGTTTAGAGTGATACTTTGAATCTATCGTAAATCTATTAGCCTTGCGCATTTACCCCCTCTAACTCCCCCTTTGTAGTGGTTTAATGATCCCGGACACCAAATTAGGTGGTAAAGTCTCCACCGTAAATGAGGTGTTCAATGACAAAACGACAACGACGTACATTTTCTCCTGAGTTCAAAGTAGATGCCGCAAGCTTGGTTCTTGATCAAGGTTACTCAATATCTGAGGCGGCACGATCCTTAGATATCGGCGATACAGCCTTACGACGCTGGGTAGATCAACTAAAGATTGAGCGCGGCGGAGAAACGCCAGCGGTTAAAGCTCTAACGCCAGAACAGCAGAAGATCCAAGAGTTAGAAGCTAGGATTAATCGCTTGGAAAGAGAAAAATCCATACTAAAAAAGGCCACAGCTCTCTTAATGTCGGACGAACTCGAACGTTCTCGCTAATTGACCAGTTGAGGGAGCATGAACCGGTCAAAGTTCTTTGTGAGCTGTTCGATGTAGCTTCTTCCTGCTACTACGAGTTTAAACAACGAAAGCCGGATGCCAATCGTATTCGGTTAGTCAGCCGAGTTAAGCAGCTCTTTAACATGAGTCGTGGCTCTGCCGGAAGTCGGACTCTTGCTTCTATGCTGCAGTCTGAAGGCTTCGATGTCGGACGCTTCAAAGTACGCAAGCTTATGCAAGAAGCCGGGCTGATGAGCAAACAACCAGGCTCGCATCGCTATAAGCAAGCTAAGCTAGAGCGACCAGATATCCCCAATCGATTGAAGCGTGAGTTCTCAGTTTCCACTCCAAATGACGTTTGGTGTGGCGATATTACTTACATCTGATCCGGTTCAAAGTGGAGTTATCTGGCTGTTGTACTCGACTTATTTAGTCGCAGAGTAGTGGGTTGGGCGCTATCAGACAAACCCAACGCAGAGTTGACTTGCAAAGCTTTGGATATGGCTTGGGAACAACGAGGACGGCCTAGCAACGTGATGTTCCACTCAGACCAAGGAAGCCAATACAGTAGCCTTAAATACCGTCAAAGGCTTTGGCGATATCGCATAACTCAGAGCATGAGTCGTCGAGGTAACTGCTGGGATAATGCTCCTATGGAGAGGCTATTTAGAAGCTTAAAAACCGAATGGATACCAGCTACTGGATACCTGACCCAAACTCAGGCAAAGAAGGATATCAGCTATTACTTGATGGATTACTACAATAGGCAACGGCCTCATCAAGCAAATGATGGGCTATCGCCAGTTACTGCCGAAAATCGGCTTAAGTTAGTGTCCGGAATTTGTTGACCACTACACTTATAAAAGGGGAGAAATACAGGCTCGCTCCTATCGTCACATCGCTTAAGTTAAATAGCGATGCGTAGTGAGCCAGTAGCTCCTCCCCTTAATAAGGGGAGGCAGGGAGGGTTGCTCTTCCAACAACCAATCAACCAATCAACCAATCAAAATACCGAATACTTCCTAATTTAGTCACATTTCATTTTTTAGGTACCTTTGTGCCGCTCCAATTACAGGGGCAAAACAATAATATAGGTAATAACGAAATGAAAAAAACAGCAATCATTCTCGCAATCACATCTGCATTCTCTGCAGGTGCAATGGCAGAAGGTGTAACTGGTGGTATTGAACTCGATGCTAAATTTGTTGATGGCAAAACAGAATACGTAACCTCTAACGGTTCTGGAATCAAAGCATTCATCGGTTATGAAGGATTTGGTCTTTCAGCTAAACGCAAAGCAAACTTTGAGAACGAGTACAACGTTAACTACATGCACGAATTCGAAAGCTTTTGGTTAAAAGGTGAGTACGAGTTTGTTGATAAGAAAAGTCGCCAACAACCAGCTAATGATCAAAACAAGTTTGGTGTAACAGTAGGCGGTAACGTTGCTGATATGTTTGATACATCATTCCGCTTGCGTAAAGATATCGACCTTAACTCAAACAATGGCACTGCTCGCGGCGACATCACTCGCTTTGACCTAGCTGCTGGAAAGCAACTGACAGAACGCATGTATCTAAACGCTAAAGTGGTAGGCCAGAAGCAACACGAAAAGAAAGTAATTTCTGGCGACCAAAGCAAAGACATGACCTACAACGTTGAACTGCGTGCGACATTTACTGCTATCGACAACATGATCCCATACGTTGAGATTGGTAACGAAGGTAAACACGGTGATGACAAGCGTAACACCTATGGCAAAGTAGGCATTGTCTTCCCGTTCTAATCTCCACTAATTCCCAATAAATCAAAGGTATTCGAGGGAATGAATATCTTCTCTCCTTTCTTGATTAGAGCGTCCCTGCTCAATGAAACTCTTATACCACACAATTAGAACTGGTAGTTAAATTCCACTCTTTGGTCACCATCAAAGTAATTTTGCTCCTGCGTCCAATTAGCAAAGTAGCGCACGTTAAAGCGCGGCGTAAACTGGTAAGACACCGCAAACTCGTTGGTAAAGATAGAGTCCATACCCGGTCCATACGCATTCTCAACATACGATTTTGAGCCTGAAATGGTCGTCAACCACATTGGGTTATAGTTAAGCCACAGCTTATCGGTAATCGCATACTTGGTGTAAGCACCTACAACTGCATACGTGCCTGGAATGGTATAGCCAATGTTTTGCTTCTCAACTGGGCAATCAACATTTGGCATATTTTCACAGCCTTGAAACTCGCCATTTCTCACATTGACGCCTAGACCGGCTAGCGGATAGAGATTTAGGTTACCCAGCTTTGGTAGCGCTTGAATGAAGCTGTAGGAGGCGTTTAAGCTCTCCTGCTCCACGTTGTAGTTCAAATCAACCTGAGAGCCTCGGCCATTCGTCGTGTTTACACTGAAGTTACGAAAACGAACACTATCAATGGAATTATCACGATGGCTTGAACCTGACCAGCCTAAGTACTCACCAACCACGCCTTTAACCTCGATGATATTCATCGCCATGGTCTCTGGGTTACCCGTGTCATAGGTACGGCCTACTTTAAAGTTCAGACCTTTATCAGAAGCACCAGCACCGGCTTGGGTGTAAACCGCCAGAGGGTCTGACATGTCCTGAACCTGTGTATCCGAGTCGTTAGCAGCATAAGAAGAAAAAGAGAAGCACGCAGCCACAGCTGCGCTTAAAAGGGTAATGCTCGCGCGCATGAAACTAATCCTAGAAATAAATGACGCGAGCAGACTAAGGGTCGAGAGGGGATAGAACAATTAACCCAAGGTTATAGCATTTATTACGCTAGCTCTATTGACCTTTATATTATCAATAGAGTTCAGGGAGTTATGGTCAGTTATACCGACAAAAGAATTGACGAAAACCTCGACCTGATCACTACCATCCTTCGTCTAGCGCGCTGTCAATTATGACTTCGTCGACGACTCGGTCTTCATAATCCGCAACGTTCACCTCGTCAACAATCGCCTCATCCACTAACGCATCACATTCTGCTTCGTCGTATGCGCCATCAACGATGCCAGCTGCACCACCAATCATCGCTCCTGTTTTGGCATCACCAGCCATCGCACCAACCACACCACCAACGACAGCTCCCTCTACCGCATCAGTAACCGCATTGCCAGGATCACATGGGTGATAAGCAAGTGCAGGGGTCACGCCGACAAGCATCATGGTCGTTACTAACAGTTTTTTCATTCGAGTTTCATCCAATTAATTTTAGAAAGGAGTGCCACTGTAGCGACAATAAAACTCACGGGAAAAATAGCTCCTATTTCATCAGCAAATACATAGTCACTAAATTAGCTCCTCAGACACGATGTCAAACCTTGCTATTCGAACCTCAAATATTTGCTATTTAGTTTGCTGATAGAACAGTCAGCCGATCAATTGTGATTAAAAATACCCAGGCGTAAACTCGGAACAATTATTCACCAATGGGTAGCTAACATGTTTAAAATGTTCATAGAACGGCCTAAGTTTGCAATTGTTATTGCGCTTTTAATCTCTCTTATTGGAGCTATCGCTGCCGCCAACTCCCCAATAGGAAGGTACCCCGATGTTGCGCCGGTGACCGTAGAAGTCACCACGTTTATGGACGGTGCTAGTGCTGATGTTATGGCGAAATCTGTCGCTCCTGAAATTGAAAAACAGGTAAATGGAGTCGCTGGAATGGAGTATATGAAGTCCACCAGCGGTGCAGACGGCACCTATACACTGGAAGTCGTTTTTGAAAGTGGTACTGATTCAGACAAAGCCGTTAACTTGGTACAAAATCGCATCAATCTTGCCCTTCCGGAGCTACCCGGCGATGTGATGCGAAATGGCGTTAAAGTGGAGAAGCTCTCTAATGGCTTAATGCTCGGCATCTCAATTACTGACCCGTCTGGCGACGCATCGGCTATCGAGATCAGCGCGTTTGCAGGCGGCCCGCTAAAAGAGAGAATTCAGCGTATCAACGGCGTGTCAAAAGTCGATGTACTTGGTGAAAAGAAATACTCGATTCGTGTTTGGCTCAACCCGAACAAAATGAAGCATTACTCGATCAATGTCGATGAAATCAATAATGCTATCGCCACCCAAAATAAGATTGCCTCCGCAGGCAGCGTGGTCAACGATAAGTTTGAATTCCCAATTACCGTCGAGGGTGGCTTATCCTCCCCGGAAGAGTTCGGCAACATCGTCGTTCGCTCAGACGAGCTGGGAAAAACCATCTTCTTAAGAGACATCGCAGAAATCGAGCTAGGCAGCGAAATCTATACCGCCAATGCTTATGGTGAAAACGCTAACGGTGCAGTGCTGTTCATCTACAAGACTCCAGAAGCCAACGCAATGGATGTAGCCTCCGGCATTAAATCCCTTCTACAACAGCCTAGCGATTACCAAATCAAAACCGTCTACGATGCTACCACCTTTATTGATGGCGCCATTTATAGCGTTGTAGAAACCTTAGTCCTCGCGGTTGCCATTGTTTCCTTGGTCACGCTCCTTTTTATGCAAAATTTTCGATTGACCTTGATTACAGTAACAGCGATTCCAGTTTCTCTTATTGGCACGTTTGCGGTCATGAGCGGACTTGGTATTCAAATCAACATCATCTCCATGTTTGGTCTGGTGATGGCGATTGGTATTGTTGTGGATGCCGCTATTATCGTTATTGAAAACGCCGAACACCAACTCCACGAACATCCAGAGATGACGGTTAAGCAGGCAATATCTAAAGCATTAGATATCACCTTCTCTCCGATTGTCGCTTCTATGCTCGTGTTGCTCGCCGTTTTTACTCCTTCACTATTTATTCCAGGCATGGCCGGCACTATCTATTCTGAGTTTGGCATCGTCCTATGTGCCTCTGTGGTAGTTTCAACCTTAGTGGCGCTGACATTGACTCCCGCGCTTTGTGCACTGTTTATGAAGCCGCCGAAGAAAAATGCCATCGCAAAGTCCGTTGAATGGGTTATTACACAGAAAATCCGAGCGTTTACCGGTCTAGCATGGACCGCAACTCGCTTACCAATACTGACCATCGCGCTGCTAGTTGGTGGCCTCTATCTATCGGTAGAGCGAGGCGCGAGCTTACCAACCGGTCTCCTACCAGAAGAAGATACTAGCGCTATCTTTGTGGTTGGAAGCTTCCCACAAGGCACGGCATTGACACAAACCGACCAATATCTAGCCAATCTGACCAAGCAGCTCAATGCGCTACCTGGCGTTTCCACCAGTGTTGAGGCATCTGGATTTAATCTGTTAACTGGAACGGCAGAAATGAGCAGTTTCATGATGTTAGTGTCGCTTGATGATATGCAAAGCCGAACGGCTACAGACGTCGCTATCACAGACCAAGTGAATGCCGTTTTAGCTGAAAATACCGAGATCCAAGCCTTTGCTTTTAAACCACCTGTCATTCCTGAGCTAGGTATGGTCGATGGCGTAAACTTCGTTTTGCTTGCACCGGAATTAACACCCAGTGAACTTTACAAGCTCACAATGGACTTTAACACACGCTTAATGGAAGATAAGCGAATTGGCCTAGCGATGGCTCAGTTCGAAGTGACAAAACCTTCCATGAAACTCAATATCAAGCGTGACGACTTGCTAAAATATGGTGTTACGTTCTCGGATGTGGTCGAAGGCATGCAAACCCACTTTGGCGGTATGTACATCAACACATTCAATATGGGTGGACGAAACTACAAGGTGATGGTGCAAAATGACCCCAATTATCGATTGGACCCGAAGGCACTGAAACAAACAGGGCTGTCTAAACCAAATGGCAAACGTATCACCTACGACAAGCTCTTCGATGTAGAACAAATCAAAGTCCCTAATTTCATTACTCGTTATAACGCTGAGCAAGGGGTATTCATCGACGTCATTCCAACCGTCGCTACGGGTCAAGCTATCCAGGCGATACAAGAGCTTGCTGAAGAGTTTGGTTATCGTGTTGAGTTCACCGGCGCAGCAAAAGAAGAAGTCAATGCGGGCAATACGGTTGCCCTAGTCATGGGGCTTGCTCTGCTAGTCACCTTCTTAGTGTTAGTCGCGCAGTATGAGTCTTGGCTGATCCCTCTCGCGATTATGTTGACCGTTCCAACAGCGGTTATCGGTATCGTTGAAGGCGTGATTCATATTGGTGGCAACATCAACATTCTTACCCAGCTATCGGCCATCTTGCTGATAGGTATGACGGTTCGAAACGCGATTCTTATTGTCGAGTTCGCTAAAACGCTGCGCGATGACGGTGAACTAACGATTAAGCAAGCGGCGGTTCAAGCACTCCGCTTGCGTGCTCGCGCAGTGTTTATGACCGCGTTCTCGTTCGGGGTTGGATTGATACCCTTAATGCTGGCGAACGCTGTCGGCTCTGGCGGCCAAAAAGCTCTTGGTTGGGCGTCATTTGGTGGCATAGTCACCGCTACTTTTATTGGGTGTATTATGGCAAGTGTATTTTTTGTGGTAATTCAACAAACTCGAGAACTTTTCAAACCTGCTACCACAGCCCAAGTATAAACACCCCAAAGACTTGCCACTGTCTAAATTAGGTGGCAAGTCGACCTCATTCCAACCTTACCGGGCTCGGACTTTCCTAAATGATGATAAAGAGAATCCCGTCACAAGCATCGTGCCACTAATAACCAATATCGTTCCGACTACAGTGTTTATGCCGATAGGTTCTCCCAAAAACAAATTGCCCCATAGTATTCCAAACATCGGAATTAGAAAGGTGACCGACAACGCGGAAGACGGCCCAATATCGGTAACCAAACGAAAATAGAGCAAATATGCCGCCCCAGTACAGACAACGCCCAGCAATACTACCGCTAGCCAGACCTCTTGAGTCGGCGACTCTCTCATCGGTACAAAAGGTATCAACGGCAACACGATCAAACAGGCTGCCCACATGCTGCCATGCGCATTATTAAATGCCGGTACGGAAGGCGCATTCTTTGCGTAATTGGTCGCAATGCCATAACAACACGCAGCCATCACCCCTGCAATAATCGGTAACGTCGCCTCTTCACCTATCCGTACCGCATCCCAACCAACTAACACAGCAACACCAATAATACCTATCAATAATCCAAGCGCCCCACGCTTTGTTAGCGGTGTTTTGGTCCAGAAAACACCTATCACCGCCCCCCAAATGGCAGCGGTTGAATTGAGAATCGACAATGTGGAGGCATTCAACGTTTGCGCGGCATAAGCAAACAATAGAAATGGCAGCGCAGTATTGAACAGTCCAATGATAAAAAAGTGTCGAGTATGCTTGCTGAACTCTAGTTTCTTCTTTAGATAAATACTAACGACCAACAGAGCAATGGCCGCAAAAAATACTCTCGCTTCAATCAGTACCGCTGGCCCCATTACGTTGGCCGCTATGCGCATAAATAAAAAGGAGCCGCCCCATATTGAGGCAAGAAGAATCAACCTTAGAAAACTCGCTAAATCCATCTGTCTATCTTTGTATCAATAATTTTCCCTTACTTTGCGCCATGGATATTGAAACCACAACTCCCACTTAGGTCTAATCCAGATTGCGATTCCGAAAGTAGCCAGTTTCGCGTAATGCTAAACTGGCTTGCATTAAGTTAGAAATCGGAAGGTGCGATTATTCGTACCTCGCGACTTAGTCCAGGAATACTATTTGGCATTAAGATGTTAAGGCAGCCCGCTTTTTTCTCCGTCGCATTGTCATCGAGCTTTACACCGACTCGATTCATTACGTTATTAGTCAATTCGTTATAGAGGCCTGTCGCTTCAGTGGTGAGCAAGTCGTTGCTCGCGAATCCACTATTACCATGAAAGGAGACATCGCTGAAATAGATGAAAGCAAAAATGAGGAGCAATGAGGAAAGCGGCTTTCACTCCTTAATCACCGCTCAATCGTGAATAGGCCATTCGGTAAAAACACTATGCTTGAGGCTTTTCTAACGAGTTCTCGCTACCTGACGACTTAATATGGCGATTGAAATCTCGATCGGCCAATTCCTGCTCGTCATAAAGATCTTCTAGGACAACCTGATCCATCGCCATCACATCAAAAAACTGCTCTTTACAATAGTCACTCGTCCACTTGGGTAGCATTTCAGAATCATTCGCAATCTCCTTTACATGATCCGCGGCAAAGTGAGCGTAGTGTTCAAACAACTCCTCGTCCTTGCCGTTTGCTACCCACGCCAATTTTTTAAACCACACCGCTGATTGTTCTTCCGATATATGCTCATTCACTTTACAAACCGACATTGCAACTAGTGACTCCGTGTAGTTTTCATAGTGCGGTAACGTGTTATGGACGTGAGCACCACAAGCAAGAGCCAAAGTTGGAATCATTGCTACCAAGCTAAGTACGATTTTTTTCATAACGTTGTCTCCTCTGGTTGAACGCACATTTGGTTCACGTGCCCTTTATGTTCAGCTTCCTGAATCAATTTTTTGCCAAGAGCGACACCTTGTAGATATATTTCATCGTCTTCGCTGAAGGTATAGGCCTCGTGTAATACTTCACTTGATAACCCTTCGATAGTTTCTCGAATCATGGTGGCATTTTTAGTTGAGTATTCGGAGGTCATCGAACCAAGCTCAACGCAGTAGGTATTTACTGTCTCTACAGCGGCAGCGGCCATAACGGCATTGTCGCGGCTAAAGAGCGTGTCATGATCATGTTGTGCTGCATATACTGCTGTTCCTGTCAGGCTCATAGTTATTAATGTGAAAGTGGTCAATCGTCTAAACATAATGTGGTCTCGATAAAAAGCGGTTGGAGCGCGGGCATCGTATGTAATACCCGCTAGTAAGGGTTATTGTTCTTTGGTGTTGTCTTCGCGAGTATCACGATATGGATCTGAAGACGACTTTCTATGGACTGAACGAGGCTCTAGGCCATGGGCTTTACGCATTTCATCCACCATTCTTTGCTTCTCACCCATGCCGCGTTTCATGCTCTCTGGCAACACTTCGGTCGGTACGATCAAATCACGATCCAATGGCCATTCTTTAAGCAGTTCAGGGTGATACCCCTCTGGGTAATACAATGACTCATCGATTTCTAGGTCTCGAATCTCTTGCTCTTGAATATCGGCTCTCGAATTTTTAGGCACTGGTACTCGGAACACTTCGCCGTCGTTTAAGTTGAATTGAGGTGCTCGGTTATTCGGAAAATCTGGAATAATCCCCTCTCGCACCCACGCTTTGTCCGGAGTAATGTTGGCGACGATCATGTCTGGAGCTCCGAAATGGTATGGCCCTTTCCAATGTTCACGAACCTGGGCTACCGTCTCGTTGTTGTAATAAGGGTCAAATTCCATGTGTGTCGTCATGAACAGCCTTGGCTGTACCTGATTTGCAAGCCAACCTGCCGCGTAGCCAGAGGTGTGGTGCGTATCGATGGTGTAGCGCGTCAAGAAGGCAGGCACCCCCTGTACGATAGAAGCAAGCCCTACTAACTCGGTTTGTACTTCGGTGACAAACAAATCACAGCCTTTGCCATATTCAATATCAAGCTCAGTTGGTCGGCCATCGCCTGTCCATACAAAACATAACGATTCTTCTTCATTGATCGTCCAATCCAGCCTGTACGCAGATGCGCCATCTTTAGCGTGTGAACGACGCCAGTGAGACACTTTTACGCCATCAACGTCGTAAATCACACCGCCATCATCTTTGAAGTCGTATTCCACCACCTCTATATCGTTACCAGATGGAAACACATCGAAGGCATCTTGGTGCCACGAAAGCATCTGCAGCATGCCTTCAACCATATGGCGCGTACCATCTTCTGGGTTACGACCAGAAGGACCATAAATCGTCAGCGGCTTTTCCCAGCGACCGTTCCAACCACCAAACTGATACAAGTAAGGTAGTGAGCCAAAATGGTCGACATGTAAGTGAGTGATGAACACCTTATCGAGTTCGTTCAAAGCGACACCGGCGCCAATGTAGTTGGCAATGGACGCTTCACCCAGGTCAAACACAAAATTATCGCCATTGCCAAGCTCTACATAGATTGACGTATTGGCCTGCCCTGGTCGAATCATGGGAGAAGTACCCATGAAGGTCACTCGCATTTCATTGTGCTGAACCTCTTCCGTTCTTGGGAACCAGTTAGCAGCGGTAACCATATGATCCATCGGCTCAATACCGTCAAACATCAGACCTTCTTTCCAAAGCTCTTCTCCCGTTTGAATGTCGGTCTTGAGACCACCTTGTAAGATGGCGTGGATTTCCTCAGGAGAGGAGTAAATCTTACCGCCTTGCTTCATCAGCTCGTCCGTACTGACATTTTGTTCGTAGTTGTAGTGTTTGTAGCCTGAAAAACTGGCTGAGTTTTCTGATTGATAGTGCTCAAACGGATTCTGCGCGAGTACCGCACTCGACATGAGGATCGCGCCAGTCATAACGCTTAATTGGTGAATTTTTCGCATAGTGATCTCTCCACACCCACAATGTAGGGTTGGTGATTAAAAAGTTAGTATTAAGGGGCGAGCACGCTCGCTAGATTTGGTTAAAATAGACGCTATAAGGGCAGTCGAAAACCGACTAGGAACGTATTTTCAGGTAAGAAACGGGCGTCGGTGTGTGAAGTGTGAATGTCGGTTTTAAACTCGGCATAAACAGGCACTTCTTCGTGCTGAACTCGAAGACCAATATTTGAGCTAAAACCAAGATGACCATCTCTGTTCATGCCCTCGATTTCATTGTTCATGACACCTGTCGTCATGCCACCCTCTACAAAAGGGCGAAGCTCAAAACTGTTTGGTAAAGCAACGTTGTAGCCAAGCTCCAAAGCAAAACCGCCACCGGTATAATCGATGCTGCTATCAGTGCCTTTGTAGAGATCGAAGTTAATCCCTAAGTATTGATTAAGCTCCAACCCCACTGTGGCATTGACTGCCGAGTGGTTACCTTCAAGGGCGGTATAACCCAAACCGCCTCTAAACTTTAAGTCAGAATCTGTCGTGTGAGCGTTGGCAGCACCAGTGAAGACCAGCGCGGACAACGCCATAATGGAAATGATACGAATGTTTTTCATAGTTGAATTCTCTTAATCTCTGAACAAGCAATCACCTCCCTGTGCTGTTGAGAATAAGCTTAAGCATTTATGAAAATAATATAAATAAAGCAAAGAACCCAATAAACATAAATTTCATTTATGCACTGATTGGTATGGCTCTCTTACAAAGCAAGCCATCTCACCTAATTGACAGCACCTAACCCTCTGCTAGGATAGAGATATCATCCTTCAGACCAGTTTGTTATGGACTTAAACCTTCTATCCACTTTTAGCGCAGTGTATCGACACCGCTCTATCACTCTAGCAGCAGAAGAGCTTAACCTTACTCAGCCAGCGGTGAGTGCAGCCTTGAAAAGATTAGAAAGTGTAGTGGGAAAGACGTTGTTCGTTCGATCAGGAAGGGGGATCGCACCAACTGGCGCGGCCGTGGCACTGTCCGATAAGATCGAAATGCCGCTCGCGGTACTCGAGACGATAGAAAAGCGACAAGAGATCACTCGAGTCTACTGTAGCGAGAGCCTAATGCATCTGGTTTGTGATTTACCTGGGCTCTCTTTTGTTGAGGCACCGCTTAGTGAAAAACAATTGCTCGCCGATATAGACTCACAAAAGGTTCACCTTGCGATCGATTTCGCCACAAGCACCAGCCAAGCACACGTTGTGGAAGACATTATTGAAGAACCAGCAGTTTGTGTGTGCAGAAAAGATCATCCAGATATCGGTGACTCGCTCTCTTACGAAGACTACTATCGAGCCCAACATATCGCCCTGAAAATTCGTCGTAACAACGCCAATATGATGGATTATTTGTCGCAAAAGCCCAGCCCACCAAGAGTCATCAAAGCAGAAACAGGATCGGTTTCCAGTATGCTTGCTCTCGCAGCCACAACGAATCTACTAGGTGCATCAACGCTGTCGCTCGCCAAACATTTGGCTCCAATGTTAAACCTGAAAATATTCCCGATTCCACTGGAAATACGCAACGTACAGCACCGCATGATCTACCACCGGCGTTTTGTAAACGATGAAGACCACAAGGCGGCACGAGAAATACTGAAATCGGTGATTCAAAACAACCAGTATCAATAGAATTTGACACCATCGCTTTGGCCTAATTGTTAGCTAGGCAAGTGGGGACTTTGGTGAGCAACATACTTGACGATAAGTCATCGATTAAGTAACGGTTAAACAAACATTACTTTGACTACAAACATCTAGAGGCAATACTTTTATGTATTGCCTCTTTGCTATCTGCAATAGAGCTATCTGCTATAGAGCCATCAGGTTTAGAACTTCCAAGATACACCTAAGTCCACACCTACTCCGACATCCGCACCATCGTTAAATTTAACTTCCGGTGTTGCAAATAGATCGACATCTAGGTTTTTTACTGGCTCCCAGCGCAGACCAACAGGGGCATGCACATCAACACGTTCGCTGTTCCAGTTATAACCGACACCACCTTCAACAAACCAGCTGATGTTATGTTCCGCAGAGATTGGCTTTTCTAGAAAAGCGAAACCACCATTCACATAGTTGTCTTTTACACCGACTATCACTTTATCGAACTGAAAGGTCACACCGCGTCTTGTATCTGCACCCAACTCAAACGCTTGTGCGGTTGTTGTAAGTGCCAGAATACCAGTGGTTGGCAATGCTAATTTCGTGATGAATGTGTTTTTCAAAGTCGTTGCCTCAATCAAGCCATCCCAAGCGGTTCAATCCTCGTTTATGAAAGTCGGACACTTATGTCATTTGCTGCGAAAAGTTTTTTACTAACAGCGATGGCCTCTCAATAGTGTCTACGACCAAGTGATGGAGCGTATTGTAGGGCTGGATAATTTTGGTACTTACCATTTAGCGCCATGGCGATAAAAAACGACTCGACGTTAGCCAGGAAGCATAAATATGATTAATGATAAAAACCAATATGGCTGCCTATATCTAAAGTGATTAGGTAGTTATTCTGCTCAGCGAATCCTAAACAAGAGAAAATGATGACGACACTGAACCCTTATGAGCACTTTCATCAAGACAATGCTCACGCGTCGCCAATCTGGATCGGTACACAGATGCGAAATGTTAGACAGGGAGTCGCCGCCGCTAATCGACAGGAGTTGGAATATATAGAACGCGCTTATCAAAGCTGGGAGAATCTTGTCGCGTACGGCATGACACCCTCGATGATCTGCCATCTCGCTGACATAACACCTGCTGATTTGATTCATATTCGCTATCTTGCTACGCGAAAACTAACATTAGAGAATCAAAGCTAGTCACAAATTTGAAAAGGTAGCAGGGTTCAATGCCTGCTACCGCTTCTGCGAACCCTATCTATTCAAGATAAAGGGCGGGTCATGGTAAAAGACAGAACCTCTCGGCCTTATGCCGCCTAGGACTGTTTCTGTATCTGTTCAACTTATTCTTCGTCGATATTTAATGGCGGCAGAAACTAAATTCCAATCTTTTTACAATTATTCCCCAAAGGACAGACAGCACAATTCGGCTTGGGCCTACAAAACTCTTTACCATGTTCCACCATAAGACCATGATAGTAGGCGTAGCGCTTGGTATCTGGAGGAAATACGTGTTGCATTTGAGCCCTGAAGGCTTCATAAGAGCTTGGCACAGCGTGCCCATAACGAGATAAGATTCGCCGAGCATAGGCATCAATGACAAAGGATGGCTTCTTGACGGCATAGGTCAAAATCACATCCGCGGTCTCCCCGCCGACCCCTTTGATAGACAGAAGCTCTGGTCGCAATTGCTCCAGAGAACATTCTCTCACTGATGCAATGTCATAGTGGTATCGACTAAACCACTCTGAAACGGCTTTGATTTTTTGGGATTTCTGATTGTAATAACCGCTTGGCCGTATCTTTTCAGCCAGACTCTCTAATTCCATCGCTGCAATGCATTCTGGCGATAGGTATGGCGCTAGGTTGTCCAACGCCTTCTGGGCATTTTGCCAGTTAGTGTTTTGCACTAAAACTGCACCAAGCATTACCTCATAGGGTTCTTGAGCTTGCCACCAGTCAAACCAACCATAATGTTGCTCCAGCTTTGAGAAAAGCCTACGTATACGAAGCGCTTCATCGGAAGACATCACTGTCACAGACATCACTTTTCGCGAGTGTGAGGCGTAACCGTTTCATCGATGACACCAATAGAATAAAGTACAAACTCTGCCATCGCCCAGAGAATGAATATTCTCACCTTCTGAGATGAGCTCGTTAATAATACCCAAAGCTTCGTCTTTTGGAACATCAATAAGAGTGGGCATTTCAGAGGCAGAAACACCGTACTTCGTAGCTACAAGCAACTCTATTACCCGCTGTTTATTTGTGACCATGGTTTAACGCTCCTTACTCTACATTCCTCACCATCAACAATAGTGCAGAATATGCATTTGGCGAAACTAAACATCACCACACTAGTAGCAAAAGCATTCGTTTTACTCTTCGTTAGTGCAAGTTTCATCTCGCCTTCCCTGCAATCGCGCACCAAGACCCAGCATTCTCAATTCTTGATTGAGACTATCTCAAACCTGGCTATTGGCAAAGTGAACTAGCTGAGTCTAACTTCAATTGGGGCATCAATCTCCCCGCCACATTGAACAAGAGGTGTTTCAAATGACCAAGTTAACCATCGTTGCAAACATTTTGGCAAATGCCGCCCAAGTTGACCTTGTAAAAGCAGAGCTACTCAAACTCATTGATATCACGCGTGCCGAGCAAGGCTGCATCAATTACGACCTACACCAAGACAATGAAAACGCAGCTCATTTTGTATTCTATGAAAACTGGGAGTCACGCGAGCTCTGGCAGATACACATGGGCAACAAACACCTATCGGATTACCTCAAAGCGACAGAGGGGGCAGTAGAGTCCTTCACTATCAACGAGATGACTCACATTGGATAAATCGTGTGGTTTCACATCCCAGCCTTGCCCTTGAGTGACTTGCTCTCGTGTGAGCTATGCCGCGAGGCTGCTAATATTACAGGAACAAATTATGAGCAGAGCTACCCATATCCTCCTAGCACTTGCCAGTGTCTCGCTTCTCAACTCAGCCCTCGCTGCTGATATTGAAGTCGTAGCTGAAATGAATGGAACCCGACCGGGTAACATTACCGTCACCGAACAGGGTCGTACTTTTCTATCTATGCAACCGTTAGACGCTCCGGAGCTTCGCGTTGTCGAGCTACTCCAAGATGGCACAGCAGCGGCGTTTCCTAGTCAAGATTGGTCAGATGGTCCCGAACAAGGTGAGGTCGGCTTTGCGTCTGTGATAGGCATCGATAGCACACCTAATGGCGTTGTTTGGATACTCGATATGGGCAGCGCTACATCTGCCCCCCAAGTCGTAGCATGGGATAGTGTCAGCGACCGTTTATATAAACGTATTGAGATCAGCAAAGACGTCGTCGTCGCTAACTCATTCTTGCAAGATTTTGCTTTGGACACTAAAAGAAACCTAATGTATGTCGCCGACACGACACTGGGCAACTTGGCGGGTGAACCAGCGCCTGCGTTCGTGATTGTCGACCTAGAGACAGGGCAATCACGACGTGTTCTCACGTCAAACCCCGCATTATTAGCGCCGAAACACAATGTTGACATCGACGGAAACCTCATGGCGGCGAAACGCGAAGACGGCACCATTGATGCCCTTTATTTGGGGCTGAACCCTATCACTATCGATAGTGATTTTGAGTGGGTTTATTTTGGTACGGTGAATGGCAGTGTCATTTATCGTATCCCTGCAAAGGCATTGGCCGATAAAACAATGTCGGAGCAGTCACTCGCCTCAACAATAGAGTTCTACAGTGAGAAGCGTCCAAGTGACGGCATGATTATCAGCGCTGGAGGCGATATCTACGTTGGTGATGTTGAAAAGAATGCCATAGGTGTAGTACGCAATGGTCAATATCAAATCTTTGCTCAAGACGACAAGCTCCTTTCTTGGGCTGACGGCTTTTCAATACAAGGGCAATATCTCTATCTCACCCAAAATTCGTTGAATCTCAACCCAGCACTAAACCAAGGCAAAGAAGGCTCATCCAAACCCTACCACGTTCTGCGCATCAAGCTCGATTAAGACCCAGTTTAGTTTACATGACCTAAGTTACTGCAAATCAGGAGAATCGCTATGAAACCGAGTATTGCCATCGGGGTTACCGATCTATCGTTTCACCATGTGGCCGCCTCGTTAGTCACTCATACTTTGAATGACATGGGGTTTGAAGTTACCCGTCATTATGCCCCACACCAAGACAACTTTGCGCAGTTAAAGGCCGGCAAAGTGGACATGCTTTCCTCCGCTTGGTTGCCATCAAGTCACGGCGCATGTAAAGAAGAGGTAGAAACGGTGGTGCCGCTATTAGAACTAGGCCTCCATTACGAGCCATATGCGCTGTGGGGAGTACCTGATTACGTACCTGAGTCGTCAGTTTCACAAGTCAGTGACCTTCTAAAAGACGATGTAATTTCTAAAATGAAGCACGACATTCAAGGCATTAATCCAGGGGCTGGCATCAGTCGTTTTTCTAAAAAAATGCTCGAAGAGTATGGATTGCAAGAGGCTGGCTATCGCTTCCATACGGGCTCTGAAGAGGATTGTTTCGGAACCTACGAGCGAGCCGTGGCAAACAAGGAATGGATAGTCGTGCCACTCTGGAAGCCACAGTTTCTGCACTATAAGTACACGATTAGAGAAATAGCTGACCCTAAGGGCTTGCTCGGCGTAGTGGATCGCGCTGTTCTTTTACTGCGACAAGATAGAGCCGCTCTGTTCACACCTGAGCAATTGGAGGTTCTCGATAAACTCAGGTTTTCAAATGACATCATTGCCGCCCTCGACTATCAAGTGTGCCGAGAGGGAAAGGACCTAGATGAGGTAACACAGGACTGGTTGAATTCACAGTCGTGATTACTCAGCTTTGAACAAATAATGGTATTTAGGCGGTCGCCGATCCCGAGACCGCTGATTATGGCGTGACATTGCCCAAGGGAAGCCAGTTATGAAGAAATATACGATTCAGCCGGGTGAGAATAAGCTTAAAGCTAGCTCAATGACAACTGCAGCGCTCAAAGCCAATGAGGTAAGGATCAAAGTAAGAGCTGTCTCCCTCAATTATCGCGATATTTTAAATCTGCGTTACGCCAATGAAGAGGTTGTCCCGTTCTCAGATGGTTCAGGTGAAGTGGTCGAAATAGGAGACGAGGTCAAAAACCTCAAGGTTGGCGATCGTGTGGTTGGTTTGTTCTTTCCTAATTGGATAGACGGGTCTATCAACCAAGAAATCCAGCAGGTCGCTCGCGGAGGCGGCACCACAGATGGCATGCTAGCTCATGAAACTGTGGGACATGAAGACAGTTTTATCATTTTTCCCGATCACCTTAATTATGAAGAAGCGGCAACGCTGCCCTGTGCCGCACTGACCGCTTGGCATGCCATGTTTGAACATGCGCAGCCATTACAAAAATGCCAGACAGTACTGCTCCAGGGCACTGGCGGTGTGTCAATTTTCGCACTGCAGTTGGCCGCAGCTCATGGGATCAGCACCATTGTCACGTCAAGTTCTAATGAAAAACTAGAGCAGGCTCGGTCGTTGGGCGCGACACACACCATCAACTATCGAGAAACACCTGACTGGGAGCAGGAAGTACATAGCCTCACAGGTGGCAAAGGTGTCGATATGGTACTTGAGGTAGGGGGCGCCGGAACGTTGGAAAAGTCGATGACCGCAGTCAAAGTTGGCGGAGTTATTAGCCTGATTGGCGTGCTGTCAGGGCTGGATGCAAAAGTTAACCCTCTCCCTATCATGGGCAAAAGCCTAAGGGTTTTTGGGATTTATGTGGGTAGCAAAGCCATGCAGACGAACTTGCACAAAGCACTAAGTGCACACAACATCCACCCTATTATAGATACGACCTTTACATTTGAGTCGGCTGTGTTCGCCTACGATTATCAAGCATCGGGTAAACACATGGGTAAAGTGGTAATAAAGGTTACCTGACACCACTCGAAGGGAGAGGTGGGATTACAATTTGTGCAATGCCTTTGAGGTTAATATGCCACGCTCAATGAGGGCGGATAGCGTACTGTGTGTCCGCTGACGAAAGTAATCTCGCAACACCCGCACTGTCGGCGTAATACACTGACGGCTTGGGCATACGAGCCAAAGGTCTGTTCCGGTAGGGGTATAATCAGGCATAAGGTTGACGACTCTATTGTTTAGTAGATCGTCGGCCATGTCTAAACATGACTTGATCGAGAAGCCATGCCCCGAAACGCACCACTTACGCACGAGATCACCATCATTCGACGCCCGATTTCCCGTCAGCTTAACCTTTAGGGCATCATGCTCTTTGCTGAAAACCCACTCATCTTGAATAGTTTCTTGAAGTTGATAGAACAGGCCATTGTGGCGATGCAAGTCTTCAGGATGATTTGGAAGTCCATTCTTCTCAATGTAACTTGGAGCCGCACAAATAACTCTCGGCACATCACAGATTTTAAAACCATACAAGTTAGAATCGTTTGGAGTACCATATCGAAGAGCGACATCCACAGAGTCGCGATAGAAATCAATATTGCTATCACTGATATTGCAGCGCAGCTGAACTCGAGGATGGTCATTTAGAAACTCATCTAACCAAGGCAGCACTACGTTGCGCCCAAGATCCGACGACATGGCGATGCGAACCTCCCCAAATAGAGCATCGGTATCCTCTTTAATACTCAGATGAGCTGAATCGAGCAGCCGCAACGCTTGTTCACATTGTGGTAGGTAACGCTCCCCTGCCGGAGATAGGCGAAGCTGTCGAGTTGAGCGAATAAACAGCTCCGCACCAAGATATTTTTCGACCCTTTTGATGGCTGCACTCGCGGTGGCCATTTGCATATCAAGGCTGTTAGCGGCCGCAGTGATACCACGAAGCTCTGCTACTTTCACTACTACCAGAAGATCGTTCAGGAGCATGGTGCACTTCCATTTAAATTTGTCCTTTCAATATAGTTTCTAACCTAGGTTCTTCAAGAATAGTCGTGATTCTAAAACTGGAAGCTCACCCTAATTCAACACGTTAGTTATCAAAACCAAGAACAACAACACCGGTTAAAAGTCAGTTTGAAAAAGTTTCGAACTTTGTACAAGCTCAAGTCTGTGAACTACTCCCTTCTAACGATGAGCTCAACACGTCACCACTCGAAAATGAGGCTTAACGGACTCCTTTCATAACCACTTCTTTTAAAAACCTAATGCCCTAGACTACCCTACTCAAGCGTTACTCACCCGATAATATCAGCACCGCTCCCTCATATGGACGAAGTTCAATTTGATCACTCTTGGGAGCTAAGCTGCCATCCCAATTCACGCGTTGATAATGAGCTGGCAATGCAATGGTTTGCCTTTCGCCATTCCAGATCGGCTCATCACTCCACACCTTAGTTTCTGCGCGTGATTCACCAGCGAAATAGACCACCAATCCATGTTCAAACCGACGGCCAATAGCTTTGTATTTTGAACGCCAGAGCCAATTCCCCCTGTCAAGCCAAAACCACCCTGATGGTTTGGATTGAAGGAGTTGCTCAACTTGCTTAGCTTCAACTCTATCTTGCGTTAACCAATCAAATGAGGAGTCGGTCTCGTTAATAGGCTCACCTAAATCGTAGCTGAGCATTTCGGTCGGACGATAAACCTGATTTTTAACCGCGCCACTTTGGTACCAGTTATTGTTATCGGTTGGATTGCTGCTGTAATAAAAAGTTTGATTCCAGCTGTGATAGTGGGTTTGTTTGGGTATATGGAACAAGTAATAGAGTGCCAGTCCCGTGGCAATGTCTTGCTGCCATGCCAGCTCATTTTGGGTATCTAGCTCGCTGCGGCCAAAACGGGTCGTGGTCATGACAAGACTCTCGTCTCCCATAGCAGAGAGAGCAAAGTGCTCCCAACGCTCGCGAAGTGCATCCGTTCCCATTGCCGCATACAGGTAATGCTCTCTAAGCCAAACATCGAAGACACCTCTGAGTTCGGGCGTCCATTGTGGGTAGCGCCACAAGTTTAACTCAGAGATATTCGCTGCCAGCTGCGTGTTAGGTATATGGTCTTTGAGCTGTGAGAGGAAGCTCGCCATTTGCCCAGCATAATTCAAGGCAGCCTCATCAGTGCCGACCTTGCCTGGCAACTCGGTGATAGCACCTCCTTTAAGCACTTGATATTGATTACTACCAAGCAGCTTTGCCATATCATCGTTGTAGGCGCCGCTCAGTCCCTGCCGCTGCCAATCATACTTATACCAATCCATATGTGCCTGATTAGCTGACGGGTGAGAAAAGTTAGTGCGCTGCCAGCAGGTCCCGAGCCACATATTGCCTACGGGGATAAGGCGAGCTTGTGAAGCGTATCGCGCTTGCGCTTCTAGATTTACTCTTTGACGATACTCGTTATCATCCAAATACCCATCGCCATTGGTATCATTACGCCAATCCCAACCCGGTATCTCCACGTGTTTCGCTTCCTGACGCAAACCATAGTCAACAGACAACGCATCTATACTCTGCGGCTTTGACCAACTCAACCGCACCATATACACGGGCATATCTAAATCGAGTGCACGATGGCCGGTATTGAAATGATATTCGCCAAGCCAAGGAGCAACTGCTAGCATCTGCTGCTCGATGGTAATACGTGACAAAGAACCTGTAACAGTCGGCTCACCAATACTCAAAGGCTGCCACTCACTTATCGGCGCACTATTTTGCTCTGGCCTAGCAAGGCTAATCGATAGTGTATCGCTAGAGGGTACATTGATAGCCATAAAAGGCAGGGAGGTGACGACAATGAGCTCTTCATTTATAGACAGCTTTAGCGGCAATCGTGCAGTCTTGAGCACCGTGCCCTTTTTCACCATCATATGAAGTGGCTTTCCGTCGAGAAATTGCTGCGCCTTTTCAGATAGATTTTCATAGGCTAAGTGCGTCTCTTGAGAAGCATGCAGATAAAGGTGCTCTGGGTTAACGCCTTGCTGCCACAGTTGTCGATGAAGCCACGCTTCTTGTTCACCAGCAAAGCAATCCAGTTTCTGGCTGTACATGTAGCCAAGAGCCGTAGTCTGCTTGTTTAGCTCTGGCGTACCCAAGCTGCCAAATACAATATCGCTATTCTGTGATTCCCATTGTTGGATCTCTTTTGCGCGACTACCCCAAGCTTGCCAACCACCAGGTAAAACCAAACCCATGGATGGCGCAGCTTCGACCTGGTGCCCAATCAAGGAACTGGCCAATCCTGTGACGATACCACTGATTAACAATCTGATTTTCATAGCAATCCTCCTAGCAACAAGTATAGGATAGCCTGCTAACTATCACAGGAAATACCATCGCAGAAGTGACGAGAGACCGCTAAGTAACCTCTGTATTGATGGCTATCAATCAGTTCACCGCTGTACTAGAGTTACCTCTAGGTATTATCCGTTTTTAGATTAGAAGGGAATCTTTGTGAAACGTGTCTTATTACTTTTTACTCACTTAGCAGCATTGTTTGCTGGTTTTATGTTGGGAATCTATGTTCTACCTATTCTCACTCAGCCAGACTCACCATCGATTGAGGCAATTGAGTCGCAAACCTCAGCCATTATATATCAGGGAGAATTTAGCAAAGAACGAGAAGACAGTGACTTTCTACATTGGGGCGAAGGTAAAATCAGCTTTTCCGGTGAGAGTGCAATGTTTATCGGCGAACTCGCTCCGGGAGCCGATTACAAACTGTACCTCTCACCTACTTTCATTGAAACAGAGGCAGAGTTTGTCGCCAACAAAGCAGCCATGCTTCAAGTGGGAGATGTAAAAACCTTCGATCGTTTTTTGCTGACACTTCCAGAACAAACCGATTTAACTCAATACAATACGGCTATTGTGTGGTGTGAAAGTTTTGGCGAGTTCATTACCTCAGCCAAGCTAAAATGATGTCCCAAAAATAACTGTGAGAGCGGTTCCAACTGCCAATGACGTTGACATTTCGCTCACTGTTTACTGACAAAACCAAACGCAACTAGGCGCATTATGATTTGGCCTTAAGCACCTAGAACTTGTGTTATGTGTGTAACTCGAGGCAATACCGTTTTGTATTGCCTCTTTTTTTGCTTTCCCCCAAAGCAACAAACCCAACGCATAAGCGTTGGGTTTGAACTTTTATAAGGCCATTTGACTATTTAAGTAGACCCACTTCTTTGTAGTATTTCTCAGCACCTGGATGTAATGGCGCCGATAGGCCATCTTTGATCATCTCTTCTTTCTTCAAGTTGGCGAATGCTGGGTGCAGGCGCTTGAAATCATCAAAGTTTTCAAACACAGACTTAACGATGTTATACACCACATCTTCTGGTACTGCGGTAGATGAAACAAATGTCGCACCGACACCAAAGGTCATCGTGTCTTCAGGATTACCTTTGTACATACCGCCTGGTACTGTTGCAACGCGATAGAAACTGTTGTCTGCCACTAGCTTGTCAACCACAGAGCCGTCAACGGTTACTAGCTTACTGTCACAAGAAGTTGTTGCTTCTTTGATAGCGCCACTAGGGTGACCAACGGTATAGATCATTGCATCGATTTTATTGTCACAAAGCGCTTTAGATTGCTCAGAGGCTTTCAGCTCAGAGGTCAATTTAAATACATCCTTACCCCAGCCATAGCCGTCCATAAGTACTTCCATCGTACCGCGTTGGCCAGAGCCTGGGTTACCAATGTTCACTCGCTTGCCTTTTAAGTCTTCAAACTTCTCAATTCCAGAATCGGCACGCGCGACCACGGTAAACGGTTCTGGGTGAATAGAGAATACCGCACGGAGGTCTTTGTAAGCGCCAGCGTCAGCAAATTTGCTAGTACCATTGTAGGCATGATATTGCCAGTCTGACTGAGCGATACCTAAATCCAATTCACCGGCTCTAATGGTGTTGATGTTGTAGATAGAACCGCCAGTGCTTTCCACAGAACAACGGATCGAATGATCTTTACGGTCTTTATTTACCAATCGGCAAATCGCCCCTCCAGTAGGATAATAGACGCCTGTTACACCACCAGTACCAATTGTCACAAATTGGTCTTTGGCGTGCGCGAGGGTAGCGCCGCCCATTGCCATACAAACAGCAGATACAGTTAACATGGTCTTTATTTTGGTCATAATTATTCCTTTTCCTGTCGTAGGTATCCTGACCGGTGTACTCCTTAACAACCGGCCGAAGTGAGATGGTTTTTTAATTCTTCTGTTGTCATTGGTTTGATGTTGAGTGCTGTCGCCGTATCGACAAGTTGAGTCACTAAAACAGCATTGCTTTCCGCGATAGCACCCTGATTGTCATAATGATTATTTTCAAACCCTACTCGTACGTCAGCCCCCATAAGCATAGCAGCCGTCAAACAGTTATGTTCAAAATGACCAAAGGCACACACCGCCCAACGGTGATCCAGTTCAAATAATTGTGATCTCAACATAGGAGCGAGATCCTGCGGATGCGCCAACTGCCCGTCGCGATAGCGCCCTAATACTAATAACAAATGATGGTGGTAATTGGGCAACAATCCGCGCGATAACCATCGCAAATAGTGCTGTAAGTCTTGTTCGTCATAGAGGATATATTGCGAGATGATGCCTTGGTCTGCGACCCAATGAAAGAAGCTACTCGCCGATGTTAAGTGCTGCTCATCAGGAATCAGCTCTCGAAGCGCAAAAGACGCGGCTTCCGGTTTGATTGCTTTAATTAAGGCCTTCTGCTGCTCTGGAAGATACAGACCGACAGCCTCCGTGGTCAGTTGCACTAGAAGCGTGTCACCCACCCGCTCCTTTAGCCCTCGGTAGAGAGGGAGATTATCGTCAAGCTCAAGCGAGTGCCGACCTTGTTTGTCGCGGGCATGCAAATGCACCATCGCCGCTCCAGCATCTCGACACGCGATGGCTTCATCAATAATACTTGGCAGCTCCAAGGGAAGATTAGGATGATCGCGTTGGGTTTTACGAGCCCCGTTGGGTGCCACGATGATCGCCGACTCAGAAAATGGTTGGGCAGTCATGCTATGCCCCCCACTTTGCAGCGGCCAGCTCAAGTGAACTAGTCAGTTTAACGACCAACTCGTCGAGCTCAGCGTCAGCTATGATGAACGGGGGTGCGAGTAAGATATGATGCCCTTGTTTGCCATCGATAGTGCCCGACATGGGGTAGCACATTAACCCTTGATCCATAGCAATGGATTTTACCCACTTATGCGCTTGTGTTGACGTGGGCAGTGGTGCTTTAGTGACTTTATCCGCCACGAGCTCAATGCCAATAAACAAACCTCGCCCACGAATATCGCCGACAAACGGCAAATCACCGAGTGTGCTATCTAGCTTATTAGATAACCCTATCCCCTGATTGGTGACAGCAGAGAGGAGATCATCGTCGATAATCGTATTCACTGTGGCAAGCGCCGCCGCGCATGCAATGGGATGCCCCATAAACGTGTGCCCATGCTGAAAAAAGCCAGACCCATTGGCGATGGTCTGATAGACCTTATCCTGCACGACCACGGCACCAATTGATTGATAACCTGCTCCAAGCCCTTTCGCTATGGTCACCATATCGGGTACAACACCTTCTTGTTCAAAAGCATAGAAAGTCCCCGTTCTTCCTACACCACACATCACTTCATCCAAGATCAGTAGGACTTCGTACTGGTCACAGATCTCTCTAATCCGTTTAAAATAGTCCTTTGTCGCCGGGACAGCGCCAGCGGTCGCCCCCACAACTGGCTCTGCGACAAACGCCATCACATTGTCCGCACCGAGTGCCAGGATTTGTTGTTCCAGTTCGTTGGCCGCCCACATGCTGTAATCCGTTTCGGACTCATACGCCATTTGCTCGCGATATGCATAACAAGGCGCGATATGGTGACTCGTAGTGAGCAAAGGACGAAACGGCTCACGACGCCATTCGTTTCCCCCCACCGCCAGCGCGCCTAGTGTGTTGCCATGATAACTTTGCCGCCGAGCAATGAACTCTGTTTTCTGAGGTTTTCCTCTCTCAACAAAATACTGACGAGCCATTTTAAGCGCGGCTTCCACCGCCTCCGAACCACCACTTACAAAATAAACCTGCTTTAACGGCTCCGGAGCTAAGTCCACAAGACGCTTTGCTAATAGCTCACTGCTTTGTGTGGTAAAAAAGCCAGTATGCGCATAAGGCACGGCATCAAGCTGATCGCGGATAGCTTGTTTCACTTGGGGGTGATTGTGCCCCAAATTCGATACTGCCGCTCCGCCACAGCCATCAAGGTACGCTTTACCATGAGTATCGAATAGATAGACACCTTCACCATGACTCACTGTTGGCAGTTGGCCGTGACAACTGCGGTGGAATACACTGCTCATTGATTAATCCCTCAAAAACACCAGCCTATTTCCTAATAGTTGTAACAGCTGTCGGGATTTACAAATTTATTGTTTAAAAATTGTTCGCTCATTCAAAACAACTAACACATCAAGATCGATCACCAACGCGAGCGGTAACTGCGGTGACAACTGCGACAAGTAGAGTTAGCGGCATCAAGTCCAGCTTCTACCGACTCCACAGATTGAGATTGAACGCCGTCCACGACCTGTTGATAGCCTTGCTGCATGTCGGTAAGCAACTGCTGAAACTTCGCAGGTTTCTTCCAAACCGACTCTTTCGCCTTACTCCCTTGTTGGCTACCCACAGGGAAGGCCGCAGACAATAGCAAACTGTCTTCTAGAAGCTGTTCACTGGCCACTTGAAGTGCCTGCCAATCTACTTGTGACTTGCTCACTTGATCAGCAACCCGTTCGGTCTGACTCTCAATACGCTCAAACGCCGATTGACGTGTAGCGATAGACTCGGCATGGCTCATCGCTTGAGCGTTTTGCACCATAGCCAATGACACAAACACCAATCCACATACTGCAGCTTTAGAGCAAACCTTTTTCACTAGCAACATACATACACCTTATTTTTGGAGTTAACTTGAATTAATCTCACTTTTTCGATAACGAGTAGATTTTATGAGAAACATTAAAGTCTGGGATGCCGCGACTCGCATTTATCACTGGGCACAGGCGTTACTGTTTGTGGCGTTAATGGACACTGGGCTTCAAGGTACAGGGCCACATCTTCAGCTTGGTATGGTGTTATTTACTCTGCTGGTTTGGCGTATGTGCTGGGGCATTGTTGGCAGTGAAACCAGCCGCTTCAAACAATTTGTTAAAAAGCCGAAACAGATAGTTGACTACCTAACAGGTATACAGCCTGCCACTGCGGGGCACAATCCATTAGGTGCCCTTATGGTAGTGACTATGCTAGGCCTTCTTATTATGCAGTGTTTAAGCGGGATGTTACTAGCCGGACTATTTGACGGGTTAGAGCAATATGGCGTCGCAATCCCAGACACCTTTTATGATGCTGGAGAGCAAGTTCATCTTTTATTGGCGCAGTTGCTACCTTGGCTGATCGCTGCACATGTAGCGGCGATCGTTGGATACAAGTTCATAGGTAAGCCACTACTCCTTGCAATGATAACTGGCAAGCAATGGATGACACACCAGAGAGCTGCTCCAACGCTCGTAAGCCAGCGCCGCGCATTTTTAGTGCTAATTGGCGCCATTTTAGTTACCATCGCAATAGTTGCCCCATCAATGATATGACTCATTGGTTACCAATCACGGTGACAGCTGAGCTTTCATTGCCGGGTTTTTATTAAAAGATTTGCACAACGGAAATATGATGAACAATGAATTTGAACGCGAATCCAGTTTCGGCTGGCTGCTCAACGTAGTCGCCAATCACGCATCTAAAGAGTTTGATCAGCGCCTCAAGGAAAAAGGACTAACATTAGCATTGTGGCCAACGTTGATGTGTTTATGGGAAAAAGAAGGGATTAATCAACGAGAGATCGCTCAGATGTCCAAAGTCGAAAGCTCGACGACAACACGCACTATCGACAAGTTAGAGACCCTAGGTCTTGTGGAACGTCAACCGGATCCCGACAGTCGACGTTCATTTAAAATCTACCTAACCGAAGAAGGACGTGCGCTTAAGAAAGAGGTGATCCACTTGCCTCTCGAAGTGAATCAACAGCTTCTAAATCCTCTCACAAAGCAAGAGCAGGCAACTATGGTTCAGCTATTACAAAAGTTAGTCGGTAAGATCTAGCCACCAGCCAAGGTATCAAACAACACGACCTGTTTGATACTATCTATTGGTTATTAAGCTTGCCAATAAACTTATCCGACTCCTCAATCGCGGCATTCATCTGATTGATCGCTACTTGAATGTCATTCTCTAGACTGATCAACTCTCCTTGTAATGAGCCAATCGCACTCGCATTAAGATTGTGTTTGAGGTAGAGCGTGTTGTCGCGCAGAGTATTGAGTACAGGCGTCATCTTCTGCTCTGCTCGCTTCATTGCTTTCAACATGGTTTGATACGAGGCTCGAGTATCTTTTAGCTTCTGCTCACTCGAGCGACGGAGCTTAGCACTTGTGTATTGCTCAAGTTCAGCTTGCCACTCTTCAAACAACGCTTCAGAGACATCCTCTACTGCCGAAATACGGTCGCGCACCTCTTCCGCGGCCTTTTCGCTGTCTTCGTATTTGTCGTTGATGTCGTTGTAGACTTTTTCTAAATCACCGCCATCAAACCCACTCAGAGCGGATACTGCCTCCAGCGCGCTAGTAAACTCCTCTTGCGCTTCCTGTTGAGACTCTTTGGCATCCTCAACACGCGTCACCATAATATCGCGCTTGTGATAACCAACTTGCTCCATTGCAGAGTAATAAGTTGATTGGCAACCCACTAAACCACCTACTGACAAGGCTCCAATTAACATCCAACGCATTGTTTTCATTCCTTTCGGTATGCTTGATAGATTAACTATAAATGGCGAATCGCAGAGGTGACAAGTTTAGATAGTAGACTTGTCGGTAGTCGCTTAAAAAAGTGACATTCCTAATACAGGTAACTCTCTTATCAATGTCGCTTGGCCACCAAGGTAAACTTGTATTCGCTTGATTTAAAATAGTTTCGGCTATATTCGAATACAATGTCCCCTCTCAATAATCCGCGGGTCCGTTTCTCGATGATAGGCTGAGCTGGGTCTATGTGTAATAGTTCCGCGACTTCTTCAGGAGGCAGTACAGGAATGATCTCCTGCTCACTGCGGTCAATTACGAGACCTTTCTGCTTCTCGATAAACTCATACTTAGAGCCTTGCATCACCTGATAGGTGAGATCCGGGAACATGCTGATCGGCATCCAAGTCTCTTCCACGGTGATGGGGTTATCATCAAGAAAGCGCACACGCTTGATATAGAAAACCCGCTCACCTTCTTGAATCTCTAGATGTTCAGCCATCGTTATAGAGGCCGCTTGGATCTCAAATGCCAGCACGTCGCTGTGAGTAACACCATTAAGGTGCGCCCACTTCTCTGCAAAGCTAGTCTGTTGGTAGATATCGTAATTAACACGATTCTCTTTCACATAAGTACCGCTACCTTGAATACTCTCAAGCTCTTGGTTTTCTACTAGTAACTTAATTGCCTGTCGCACCGTAACACGACTTACCGAGAACTCTTCACGGAGCTGAGCTTCAGTTGGCAATGCTTCGCCCACTTTATACTCCCCTAAACTGATCTTTTCCCGAATCGCATCAGCGATTCTTCGATACATCGGCAATCTCGCCATACAAACCTCTACTGACATAACGATGTTCGATAGGGCATCTAAGCCCATCAAGAACTATATTTAGTCATATGATACGAATTGATAGAGCAATGACAAGCAATTGTTACTACAAAAAGACCAAATTTAAATACAACAACAATACATATTTATCAATAAATGAGATCTCCATCATGGATCATTTGTATTAAAGAGGTATTATTTAGCCATTGTTGACGGGACAACAATAGATGAATGTAACAATGGGACAAAAGTTATGAACCTAACATCTCTGACCAACCCATCGCTGATTAACCTACAAACGACTTTTGAAAGTCGCGATGCAGCGATAGAAGCTCTTGCCGAACAACTATATCAACAAGGCAAACTTCACAATAAAGAAGAATACCTAAAAGCGGTATTTGAACGCGAGACGCAAGGACCAACAGCACTTGGCGAAGGCTTAGCGGTACCACATGGTAAAACGGATGCCGTAAAAGAAGCAGCCTTTGCGGTTGCGACACTATCAAGCGATCTTAAATGGCAAGATATCGACGAAGAAGAAGACGTTAACCTCATCTTTCTGATTGCGATCCCCAATGCAGAAGCAGGCTCTACGCACATGCACCTGCTTACCGAGCTAACGACAACGCTCGTTGACGACGATGTCCGTCAAGCCGTTCTTAATGCTACAACTTCAGAACAAATTCTAACTTTGTTGTCAAACCAAGAAGAAACACACCAAGAACAAGACAACTTAGATACAAATGCACCAACCATTGTTTGTGTTACTGCTTGCCCCGCTGGCATCGCTCACACTTATATGGCAGCTGAATACCTTGAAAAAACAGGCCACAAGCTTGGATATAAGGTTTACGTAGAGAAGCAAGGTGCAAACGGTATCGAAGATCGTTTGACTGCCGAGCAATTAAATAACGCCACAGCCGTCGTGTTTGCAGCAGAAGTTGCAATCAAAGAAGTCGAACGTTTTAACGGTATTCCACGTGTTGAAGTGCCTGTCGCAGAGCCAATCAAACACTCAGAGCGAATTCTCAACGAAGCCATCGAGGCTGGCAAAAATGGTACGGGCGCAGATCGCACCATTGCGACTGACGATAAACCGAAAAAACTTCCGCTGAAAACGGAGCTAAAACAAGCGCTGCTTTCAGGTATCTCTTATGCCGTTCCGCTTATCGTTGCTGGCGGCACCGTTCTAGCAGTCGCCGTTCTTATTGCACAAATTTTTGACTTGCAAGAGCTTTACGCAACCGATGGTTCTTGGCTGTGGATGTACCGCAAACTTGGTGGTGGTCTGCTAGGTACCTTAATGGTTCCTGTACTTGCCGCTTATACCGCTTATTCACTTGCTGATAAACCAGCATTAGGTCCAGGTTTTGCTGCCGGTATTGCCGCAAACCTTATCGGCTCGGGCTTCCTCGGTGGTGTTGTGGGTGGTTTGATCGCCGGTTACCTAATGCGCTGGGTGAAAGAAAATGTTCGCCTAAGCCCTGCTTTCAACGGCTTCCTAACCTTCTACCTTTACCCAGTTATCGGTACCTTAGTCGCGGGCTCTTTGATGCTGTTCGTTATTGGTAAGCCAGTAGCATGGCTAAACCAAGGTCTAACAGACTGGCTAAACGGTATGTCTGGTACCAACGCTCTTCTGCTCGGTGCTGTGATCGGTTGCTTCGTATCGTTCGACCTTGGCGGCCCAGTAAACAAAGCGGCTTACGCCTTCTGTCTGGGAGCAATGGCAAACGGTGTTTATGGTCCATACGCAATCTTCGGCTCAGTGAAAATGGTATCGGCGTTCACAGTAACGGCTTCAACCATGCTTGCTCCACGACTGTTTAAAGACTTTGAGATTGAGACAGGTAAATCAACTTGGTTGCTTGGCTTAGCGGGTATCACTGAAGGTGCGATTCCAATGGCGATTGAAGACCCTATCCGCGTTATCGGTTCGTTCCTACTAGGTTCAATCGTAACGGGCGCAATGATTGGCGCTGCGGGTATTGGTCTATCGACTCCGGGTGCTGGCATCTTCTCAATCTTCCTACTGCACGACGCAGGTATCGGTAGCTTCATGGCGGCAGCCATCTGGTTTGGCGCAGCCCTAGTCGGCACAGCAATCTCAACCGTCACCTTGCTTGCGTGGAGAGCGCATGCCGTAAAAAAGGGTAAATTTGCAGCCCAGGTAGCGACGCAAAACTAATCAATATTATTAATCAATAAGCTGAGGGGCACGGAAATTTCTGTGCCCTTAATCAGCACTAATAAACAATCCCTTGATATTAAAGAATTTAAACTCACTGCAAAGCAGTCCAAAGGTTAACACAATGACTACATCTCGCGTTCATATCACTCCTCACATGCACTGGGATCGTGAATGGTATTTCACAACAGAAGAATCTCGCATTCTGCTTGTGAACAATATGGAAGAAATCATGCAGCGTCTGGAAAATGACCCAGAGTACAAATACTACGTACTGGATGGTCAGACTGCGGTTCTTGAAGATTACTTTGCTATCAAACCAGAGAACAAACAGCGAGTAAAAGCACTGGTTGAGGCTGGCAAACTGATTGTTGGTCCTTGGTACTCACAAACTGACACCATGCAAGTCTCTGGCGAGTCCATTGTTCGCAACATGCTTTACGGAATGCGTGACTGCCTTGCGCTGGGCGAACCTATGAAGATCGGCTACCTGCCAGACTCATTCTCAATGAGCTCACAGCTACCAATGATCTACAACGGTTTTGATATCGACACAGCCATGTTCTGGCGCGGCTGCTCTGAGCGTCACGGTACCGACAAAACAGAATTCTTGTGGCAATCAAACGACGGCTCTGAAGTCATGGCTCAGGTGCTGCCTCTTGGCTACGCGATTGGTAAATACCTGCCACAAGACGAAGAAGGTCTGCGTGCACGTCTGGATAAATACTTCCCGGTGCTTGAAAAACCTTCTGTGACCAAAGACATCCTATTGCCAAACGGTCACGACCAGATGCCAATCCAAAAAGACATCTTTGAGGTGATGGACAAGCTACGCGAGATCTACCCAGATCGTGAGTTCGTCATGAGCCGCTTTGAAGAGGTCTTTGACCGTGTCCGTGAAGAGCGTGACAGCCTAGACACTATTAAAGGTGAGTTTAACGACGGTAAATACATGCGTGTTCACCGCACCATTTCTTCGACTCGTATGGACATCAAACTGATCCACGCTGAGGTAGAAAATAAGATCGTTAATACCCTAGAGCCGCTCGCGGCCATCGCTTGGACACTGGGTTTTGAGTACCACCACGGTCTTATCGAGAAAATGTGGAAAGAGAGCATGAAGAACCATGCCCACGACTCTATCGGTTGCTGCTGCTCAGACAAGGTTCATGCTGAAATCCTGAACCGCTACATTCTTGCCGACGATATGGCGACCAACTTGATCACATTCTACAAGCGTAAGATCGTTGACCATATGCCAGCGCGCGAAGGCTGTGACAAACTGGCGTTCTTTAACCTGTCGCCTTATGAGCGTGAAGAGGTGATCAATACCACCATTACTATCCGCGCTGATAAATTCAACCTATTTGATGATGAAGGCAACCCAGTTGAGTACTTCATTCAAGACCAGCGTGTCATTGACCCAGGTAAGATTGACCGTCAAATCGTTCACTACGGTAATTACGACCCATTCATTGAGTACGATATCCAGATTAAATACACAGTGCCTGCGATGGGCTTTACCACGCTGCATATCCAAGGTAGCCAACACGGCACACAAAAATCTGTGAAGTCGACTTCAGAATATCTTGAGAATGAATTCTACCAAATCTCAGTGAACGCCAACGGCACCCTAACCGTGCTGGACAAAGAAACGCAAATGACTTTCGACCAAGTGCTGCGCGTGGAAGAGGGCTCAGACGATGGTGATGAGTACGACTACTCACCATCTCGTAAAGAGTGGCTACTGTATTCCGATGAGTTTGATGTGGAAACCAACATCAAACACGAAGGTTTCCAGTCTGTTGCTACAATCAAAACACGCATGAACGTCCCAGCAAACCTTGAAGAACGCGAGGCGCGTTCAGGGCAAAACGGCTTCGTCGATATCAACTGCCAAGTGTTGCTCAAACAAGGTTCACGCCGCATCGAAGTTCGCATAGAAATGGACAACCAAGCTGACGATCACCGTGTTCGCGTGCTAGTACCGACACCGTTTGTTTCTGAGGTCGTGGTAGCGGACAACCAATTTGGTTTGATTACTCGTCCAACTAACGACCCTGCAATGGAAGTGTGGGAGCAAGAAGGCTGGAAAGAAGCACCGGTGCCAGTGTACCAACTTATGAATTTTGCAGCGGTAGAAAACCAAACGGGCGGCATGGCACTTATGACCAATGGTCTGCGTGAGTTCGAAGTAATTTCAAGCCAAGGCAATCAAGAACGCGATACCTTCGCACTCACTTTATTCCGCGGCGTAGGCGTACTTGGTAAAGAGAATCTGCTGCTTCGCCCTGGCCGACCGTCTGGTATTAAGATCCCAACACCAGACTCACAAACTCGCGGCAAGATTGTATGTGAGTTCGCACTATTTGGTTTTGCGGGCAATCACATAGATGCCAACCTCATGGCCGAGGCTCGTGACAATGTGACGCCAATCCAGTGTTACAACAAGATCCCATATAACGCGATGAAGCTTAACGTAGGTGAGCAAGATAAACCGCTGACGTATTCGCTACTAAACAAGGGCAAGAAAGGCGCGGTTCTGAGTGTCCTCAAGAAATCTGAGGATGACGATGCTCTGATTCTACGTGTTTACAACCCAGCAGAGATTGGCAGCATCGAAGACCACATTGACTTTACTCAGCCAGTAACGTCATGGAGAGAGGTGAGTCTAGATGAACGTGTGCGCGAAACGAATGTAGCGATGCAATCGTTCGGTGAATTGAAGCCTTGCCAAGCTCGAAGCTTCCAAATCAAGTTCTAACATCCACCAGCTCCCTCACTTGAGGGAGCTGTCCATCGCTGATTGGTAGAAAAACACATGTCTCTAGTAAAACTTAGCAATGACATCAAGCACTATGCGTGGGGAAGTAGAACCTCCATCACTGAGCTGTTTGGCATTGAAAACCCAAATAATGAACCACAGGCTGAAATCTGGATGGGCGCCCATGCCAATGGTAGTTCAGTGCTTGAAGACTCAGGTTCTTCCCTCGCAGACTATATTGCCAGTGACAAACAAAAAGCCCTCGGTGACTATACAACCCATCGATTTGGAGAGCTTCCGTACTTGTTTAAAGTGCTTTCTGCAGAAACGCCATTATCGATTCAAGTGCACCCGAACAAGCGCAAGTCCGAGCTAGGCTTCGAACGCGAGAATACCCAAGGTATCCCGCTTGATGCCGCGAACCGTAATTACAAAGATCCGAACCACAAACCGGAACTGGTTTATGCGCTCACTTTCTACAAGGCAATGAATGGCTTTCGACCAATCGAAGACATCGTAGGCTTGTTCGCAGCAGTTGGGATTGAAGCGCTTAAGCCTCAAGTGACAGCTCTAGCAAACGACCAAACGAGTGGCGGTCTCAAGCGCTTTTTTACAGAAATCATGTCTCTTGAAGGAGAAAGTAAGCAGCAAGCGCTGCAAGAGCTTTACGCCGCTTACGAGAGGCCTGCCAAAAGCGTCATGGTTAGGGAGGCTTTGTCTTATAGCCAGAGTTTCTATCAACACTATGCCGATGACATTGGTCTGTTTGCACCGCTGATGCTCAACACCGTTGAACTCGCGCCCGGTGAAGCAATGTTTTTGCATGCCGAAACCCCTCATGCTTATGTAGAGGGAACTGGTTTAGAAATTATGGCGAGTTCAGACAATGTTCTGCGTGCAGGCTTAACGCCTAAGTACATCGACGTACCGGAGCTTATCGACAACGTTAGGTTCCAGTCTATCAAACCAGAAGATATCAGGCTTAATCCTGTAAACAAGGCAGGCAGGTTAAGCTACCCTATCCCAGTGGACGATTTTGGGTTTGACATTATTCAGTCTAACCACGAAATCCAACATCAATACTTGCGCAGTGCAGAGATACTGTTTTGTGTAGAAGGCGAAGTGATCGTATCGTCATCAGACAACCAAGTTGTATTAAAATCTGGCGAATCGGTATTTATAAGCAATGATTCTGCTCATTACCAATATCAAGGGAATGGTGTTCTTGCTCGTGCGTTTAACTAACCCCCGGTTACTGTGAACGCAATCAAAACACCTAGAGCCTGTTTAATTGAGACTTCACAGGCTCACTATTGGTAACTTATGGTCTTTTTACGTAAATCGTAACAACCGCTTTGACCAACCCCGCTGCTAGGCGGGGTCTTTTCTGATGTTTCTCTCCGCTCTAAAGTCGGAAGGCCAATAGATTTATTAACGACCTAGCATTCGGCTTAACGTACCGTCTTTGTCTACGACTTGGTGTTTAATAGCGCCAAGCACATGCAATGCTACAGCAACCATCAAGATTGTCGCACCAATACCATGTAGATTGCTGCCCAGCGAGCCAAGCCATTCGATCTTATCGCCCTTGCTATAAAGAACCCAGCCAAACACATCGATCCCTCGTCCGCCACCAATGCTCATCATGATGCCAGAGGTCGGCATCAGCAATGTGCCTAGCAGAAGTAAGTGATGGATAGATTTCGCGGCGATTTCCTGCAACCTTGGCATAGGTGCAGCGCTTTCGATAGGCCCCTCTTTGAATCGCCAAATCAGGCGCGTCGTGGCTATCACAAGTAAAATCACACCCAGCGATTTATGAATTCCGAGGAGTTCGAATTTTTCTGGACTACGTTCCATCGATTCAAAGACTTTGCCAAGTACAAAGATCCCGATAAAAGTCAGTCCCGTTAACCAGTGAAGAGCAATTGTCGGTTTTGATAATTTTTTTGACATGATTATTTTTCCTTAAAAAAGCTAAGGACATTATCAGGAATTTACAATTGTTAGGCGATAGTTAGGAATGTAAAGCTGTGTAAAAGTGTCCGGTTCGACGATCCGATACCTAGTTTATCGGAAGCTTGGTCTTTCGTTTTACTTGCCCGAATGCAAAGCTTGATTCAATAGAAGCAATATTGGGAAGCGGAGTAAGTTGGCGACGAATAAACTGCTCATAGGTTTTCAGTGACCCACTTACTACATGCAGTAGATAGTCGTGATTACCTGTCATCAAAAAGCACTCTAGAACCTCGTCCATTGCTTCAATGTGCTGCTCAAAGTCATGCATATTATCCTCAGTAGGCTTTTCTAGCTTAACCAACACAAAGACGTTAACTGGCAAACCACATGCCTCTTGATCGACACTCGCGTGATAGCCACGAATAATGCCCTGTTTCTCCAATGCCCTTACTCTGCGAAGGCAGGGAGACGGTGAAAGAGCGATGCGATCGGCAAGCTCTTGATTGCTTAATCGAGCGTTGCTTTGAAGCTCTTTCAGTATCTTCTTATCAATCTCATCCATTGGCGGATTCCTTCAAATTTGACCATATTCACGCAATATTATTGCGTCACAACCCGTGATTAGTTGGCACATCGCAATTATTAACATTTTTATAACACTAAACTTTTAAGAGGTAAAATAAAGGATGGAAATATGAATACCTCAACTCAACTGAGCCCTCTAAGAAAAACAACCAAACACGAACAAGCAGAGGCATTGGCAATAGAGCAAGCCCAGCACTTTGGAATCGATCCAAACAGTGAGTACGGAATGTCGCTGGTCGAGCTTGCAACAACCTTATACAAAGCGAACACCAAGACCCATGATCTTTGGGCAATCACCGTCGAAGGCCTATCTGATCTCGATAAAAGCGATCGCATCGCGTGGTTTAATACCAAACGATTTTTGTCGTTCCAAATCGCGAAGATCCTCGATAACTTGCAAAACCCGATGCGCGCCACTTATCAATCAATCGCCACCAACAATGGCAACTTCGCATCCAAAGGGGCATACCCTATTTTTGACAATGTGGCGGCGATCTTCTCTGCAAGCCCAGTTATCACTCGCACTGCGACCTATCTTTTCGCATGTACGGAGTGGATTGAAGATGCATTTAACGGCAAAGAGCCGTTGCACGATATCTATTCAAGGCTGCTCAACCCAACGTCAATTGCTCTTGCAAATCATATGGTCGACTTAGAAGCCGGTGGTAGAGCAAACCAATACCTTGCTTGGAACTTCAACTCCGGAATGGCAGCGATTGATGGATTACTTAGTCATTTGCTGGGCTATGAAGATATTGTTCTGGCATCACGAAACATCTATGGCGGCTCATATCAATTGCTTGAAGATTGGTTCGCTAAGCCGTCGAATCTCAATGTCGCAGTTGAGTGGGTCGATGGTTATTCTGGTGACGACTTCGCCAAACGCTTAGATGAAGTGACTGAGAAATACGCAGACCGAATAGCAAACGGCAAACGCATCTACGTCTACCTAGAATCGCCTTGTAACCCCCACGGATACGTGCTGGACGTTGCGGCCATTAGCCATGCCTCACACACTCGCGGCTGGGATGTGATTGTCGACTCAACCGTTGGTACGCCGATGCTACACCCTGTTCTTAAACGTGACGATGTTATGGAGCGCCCCGACTACGTCATTCACTCGTATACCAAGGAGCTAGCTGGCTCAGGGACAACGACTGCCGGTGTAGTAATCGGTCGCAACGAAACCATGTTTATCCCTAAAGGTGAGAGTGTTCCATTCACTAAACCCAATGGCGATGAAGTGACTATTGAGTGGAATAACTCACTGTTTTGGAACGTTTACTATATTAAGGGCGCGTTCCTCGATGCGGACAAAGCGTTTGAAGTACTAAACGGCATGAAAACCTATGAGATGCGTGTGGTACAAAAAACCATTAACACGCTAACGCTAGCGAAGATCTTCGATGCCCATCCAGATATCAATGTCTCTTGCCCTGCTCTCCCTGATAGCGATAACTACCAACACTGCCAGAAGAATATGTACTTGGGGTTACCGGCAGCGCTATTTACCATCGACATGGAAGGAAATGGAAATCGAGCGCCTATCAATCGAGAGGTGTTTAAGCAGTTCTTTGACATGCTAGAGCCTGCAATTGGTATGCAAGTCAGCCTTGGGCAAACCAATACCGTTGCTCTATGCCCGGCGCTCACCACGCACTCAGAGCTTAGTGATTCAGCGCTATCAGAGGCGGGGATAAAGCCTACCACCATGAGGCTTTCTATTGGCCTAGAAGACCCGCGCATGTTTATCGCCCACATCATAGAGGCGGCAAGCCTATCTATTGATAATAAGCATCCCGAGTTTTCACAAAGTTTTCCAAGTGCTGAGCAGATAGACGACATCTACCTGCAAACCTACACGCAGGTTCATGACAAAATCATTCGCAATCAACCCAGCTTCAATACACTAAGGCGATAGTTCCGACTGTCAGAGATGAGATAAGCGAGAGCATTGGCTCTCGCTTTGTTTTATTGTCAATTATATTATTTAATCAGATAGTTACATTATCGACATAAAAACGTCATACCACTTCTCTAAAGTCGGCGAGTCTACTTTCAAGGAGGAAACATGAAACACACACTCGCTCTATCTGCCCTGGCTATTGCTTCTGCCAGTTTACTGGGCTGCGCCTCAAGCACACCAACATCCACAAATCAGCCATTCTCGGCTGTGACAGAATTTAATATTCAATGTCTAGCTCAAACCGCGCCACAGCCCAGTGAGATGACGGTCAGCGGTCTTACTCTTGTAGGAACTTCTGTCGCTGATGCGCCGTTTGCTAGCTCTGCCGCTGAAATCGTCAGTTACGATAGCTGCACTGACAAGCTTTATGTCGTCAATGCTCAAGGCAAAACGGTTGACGTCATGTCACTTGACGAAGCGAGCGCACCAACTCTGTCCGGACAAATTGATCTTAACTCGGCTGCAGCACTGTCAGGTATTGCCATTGGTGCAGCAAACAGCGTCTCTGTGCATCAAGGATTGGTCGCAGTCGCCATTGAAAACGCGAATAAACAGAAAGCGGGTCTTATCGCATTGTACCGTTCAGATACTTTAGAGCTCATTACTACTTACCCAGCAGGCCCACTGCCGGATATGGTGAGCTTTTCCAAAGATGGACGATACATCGCATCGGCCAACGAGGGTGAACCAAATTCAGACTACTCCATCGATCCAGAAGGCTCAGTAACGCTTGTCGATTTAAGCAAAGGCCCACTCAATGCCGAGGTGACGCAAATTGACTTTAGAGACTTCAATCAAGCTGAGTCTAGACATGCTGAACTGAATGACAAGGTTCGAATCTCACATCCGAAAGCCAGCGTTGCGCAAGATCTGGAACCAGAATACTTAACCTTTGCAGACAACGGTCAAGTGTATGTCGCACTTCAAGAAAACAATGCGCTGGCTGCCATCGACGTTGAACAAAAACGCGTAGTCGGCATCTACGGACTTGGTGGCAAATCCTGGGAAACCGCTCAGCTAGATGCATCGAACAAAGACAAGATTGTTGGCAACTTACAAAGCTACCCAATGCTAGAAGGGCTTTATATGCCCGACAGCATTACCAGTTACCAAGTAGACGGTAAAACCTACATAGTGACAGCAAACGAAGGCGACGGCCGTGAATATGGGTTTGATACCACTCAGGAGCAGTGTGACCAACTAGGCTATAAATGGGATGGCGAAGAAGACCAATCAGCAACGGATTACGCGGCCAACCAGGACTTCTGTATCGCTTATGCGGATGAAGTGCGCGGTAAAAAGCTCAAGGTTGCTGACGACCACCCTCTTGCCGAGGCGCTCAAAGACAACAAACAGCTTGCACGTCTTAAAGTCATCAATCCAAAGAGTCCACTGCAGGCTGACGAAAAGGTACAAGCCTTTGGCGCTCGTTCTTTCACGATTTGGAATGACCAAGGAGAAGCTGTTTACGACAGCGGTGATGAGTTCGCAAATATTGCACTGATGAGCGACAAAGCCAACTTCAACAGTACTAACGACAACAACACATCAGCCGATGATCGTAGTGATGACAAAGGTGTTGAGCCAGAAGCCATTGAAGTCTCCTCTATCAATGGCCGTCATTACGCCTTTATTGGGCTAGAGCGACAAGGCGGTATTATGCTTTATGACGTCACCGTTCCTGAGCAAGCGCTATTCATCACCTATGTGAACAATCGTGACTTTAATCAACCGGTTTGCACTCAAGTAGACGACGGTGATTGTGCGAACGATACGTACAATCCTAAAGCCGGAGATCTTGGTCCTGAGTCCATTAAGTATTTTACAAGGCAGGGTCAACACTTCATCGCGGTAGGCAACGAAGTGAGCGGAACGACGTCAGTATTTAGACTAGATTTTTAGAATTTGACATGACCCCAAAGCTCACTGCTGTCGGGGTCATGTTTTACTTACAGATATCAAAAGTAACTTCAGACAAGTTCGTATTATCTAGAGCATAGATGCGAGCGAGATTAATAAGAGACTGAGATGCAGGGAAAATAGTTCCAACGCCTGGAGAGTAAAAAGTCTCCCCATCGGAGCACAAACTTAAGAGTATTGGCGCTTTATCCAGCGTAACATCATCTCCAGCCTCAACGTAGACAGAGTACCTGATGTCTTTCGGGCTTTCTCCATTAATAAGCTCAAGCACCTCTGCATTGTACTCATACTCATCCCAACCTGATTCACCTGAATCAACACGGACTACGGAAACTCTAGATACAACAGCTGTTAGTGGAGCTTGACGAACTGAGTTTGCCAATGCTTGCTCCATAACCTCATTCGCACTTGCAACATTAGAACAAAAATAGCACGCGATAAAGACGGCAACTTTTCCCAAAGAAATACCAGTCATCATTCCTCCGACGACGCTACGTTGGCTGATTGAGTATATATAGGCAAACTAGATAAGCTTAAGTCAAATTGGCTTGGAACAACAAAAGCTTCCCAAATATTAGCCGGGTACCTCGCAATGCTAACGCTATCGCCTTGATTTTCACCTAGAATAAACAGGTACTTTCCAGTTGAGCTTTGCCCAACGACAAAACCAACATGCCCGCCACCTCGACCGCGCTTCTTAATTGCAATAGAGCCCATTACTGGCTTATCGATCGCCTTTCCAAAGCTCATCCACGACAAAGCACGATAAGCATGCGCAACAGGCTCATACCCATGCTGTTTCATTACCCATGCTACAAATGAAGCACACCAAGCGTTTTCAGCCCCGGAATCATCCTTCCCCCAAAACCTTGACGCTGAGAAGTACCTCATAATCTGCGGGTTGGCTCGTTTTCCATGAATTTCAGTCTGCCCCAACTCACCGGAAGCCGTTAACATCCATGGTGCAGACTTAAATTTAGCTATGTTAATCAGTTTGATTTCAGAATTATTTCGTGACATCGAAGGTAAACCATTTTAGGAATCATCAATAATTGAAACCCAAAGTACATTTGCCTCATTGTCTCTTCAAACTGAAATAAAAGTGTTTAGAGCGCACCCAAACATTAGGTACTAATACTTCAACTGACAACTTGTCTATTTTGGCTATGATTCATTGAATACTGGTATTTTACACACTTCACCCAAGTCCGCTGGGCGCTTCCAAGTGTAGAGGTATTCATCAAGAAACTTGCCGCAAGGGGATTCAGTGCGCTGTTTAAGGACTTGATTGCCGCCGAGCGACTCATAGAAATGAATGGCATTGGTATTGTCGGCGAGAACCTCGAGAAAAATACCATTGTCCGGGTAGAACTTTTCCGCCCATTCGACGGCACGAACGATAAGCTGTTTAGCAACACCGCGACGCTGTGCTTGAGGTGTGACATGTAGATTATCGATGATAGTGCCGAAATCGACATTATGATTGCCAAAAAGACAAATAAACCCCACCAACTCACTATTGTCTTCCGCAACAAGGACATGTTGACTGAAAGGCGGGTTGAGCAACCTTGTCTGCCAAATCAGTTGTTTATCTTCTAGAACCGAATCATCAAGATACGATTGGCGCATGATTCCTTTATAAGCGTGTTGCCAGCTCGATGCATGTAATTGAGCCACATTTTGAAAGTCAGCATATTCTGCTACTCTAAATTCCATTTTACAGTACCTAGTGCTTTAGTTTTTACATTTCATTAAATTACATACTAGTTATCTGTAACTAAATTGCAATCCATGCTGATTACATTCCGTACAAATTGGACAAAAAGGGAGATCTCTCGCGATCTCCCTAGCAGTTTGTCGATATTGCATCAGTTTTTGTTCTCAAACCTAACAATAGGCACGAGCAAACTTACCTTGGCAACTGACAGAATAGTGCTTGGTAAAAGCCGGAATGAACATAGAATGCCCGCACTCCAACACAGCAACCTCACCATTTTCATGCGTTAAATGCACTGGCTCATCGAGCGCAAACAAGATCTCTGGCGTTTCCACCGAGAGCTCACGCTGGTGCTGATTCGCATACACGCTAAATTTAAAGTCTTTTACTGGCACCAAATAGTGCTCAGCGCCGTTCTCACGGTGGGGAGTCGATAACAAAGCTTCACGGCGTTTTGGCTCAAACACTGTACAAGCTGCCAACTCAGCAACATCAATATGCTTTGGCGTCAGGCCAGCGCGAAGGACGTTGTCGGAGTTAGCCATTATTTCAAGACCCGTCCCTTTACAATAGGCATGAGGAGTACACGCATCTAGGTACATTGCCTGGCCTGGCTCTAGGGTGAGAACATGCAAGATAAGCGGCGCGAATAAGCCGATATCACCAGGGGATCGCTCTGCTAACCAAGTAATGAGCTCAAATGTCTCATCACCTTGCTGACTGCTAGCAAAACTTAATAGGGCGTCAATGGCTCGGCATTTGATTTCCCCTTCCAGCTTCAGCAACCCGACAAAGAACTGCTCAAGTCCCTTAGGGTTCGGCTCAGAGTTGTATTTCGCAACGAGCTCAGACAACTCCAAAATATCCAATGTATTAAAGTACTTCAGTATCTCTTCATGAGGCCTAAAACCGTTCATCGCTTGATAGCGAGTTAAGGCATAAACCAATTCCGGTTTGTGATTGGGATCTTTGTAGTTTCGACTGCCCGCGTTCAAAGCCAAGCCATTTTGCTGCTCCAACAAATAGCCTTTCTCAGCTTGTTCTTTACTCGGGTGTACTTGAATCGAGAGTGCATTTTCTGCAGCAAGAACCTTGAACAAGTACGGCAACTCACCAAATTGCTGCTGTACAGAAGGGCTGAGAATAGACTCAGGGTCACCAGCTACCCATTGGTCCAGGCGAACCAAGTGATTATCGATGAAGACGTGAGAACAACCGTTAGGATGCGCACCCATCCACAGCTCGGCTTGCGGTTTATGCTCTGGGTTTTCAATGCCAAAGAGCGTCGAAATCGAGGTCTCACTGCCCCATGGGTAATCTTGGATAACATTACTCATAGGTAAAAAATATTGTTGCGTCATGAAAATTCCAACCAATCATCAAAGGGATCTTGATAGCGGACTTGTTCAAAAGAGCGCTATCAAGATCCAGGTCTGCTAACAGAGTGTCAGTCACTCAAAATAAGTTAACAGAACTCAATTTAAAACTATATAGTTTTAAATTGATAAATGATCAATACTTTCGACAAGATCAAAAATTGACAAAAAGATCAGAAAAAAAAGAAAAGCCCCCTCGGGCTCGAATCGAGGGGGCTTTTTTATTAAGGGGAGACTTTATCGGAGCGATAAAAATCTGTGGAAAGCTGAGGGGATTACTTCGCCACATCTAAAATGATAGCTTCTAGCTTATCTAAGCCTTCTGCTAAAACTTCTGACTCTATGGTTAGCGGTGGCAATAAGCGGATCACATTCGCTTTCACGCCACACGACAGTAAGATAAGACCGTTTTCTTGAGCCTTAGCAATCACCGCTTTGGTGACATCTTGCAATGGCTGCTGTGTTTGAGGGTCGGTAAACTCAATCGCCATCATTGCGCCAATAGTTCGGATTTCACCAATGGCTGGAACTTGCTTTTGCAGCGCTGTCATTCGAGCATTAACCACTTCACCGATACCTTGAGCTTTAGCACACAATTGCTCTTCTTCGATGATCTTGAGGACTTCTAAGCCCGCAATACAACCAAGTGGAGAGCCCGCGTACGTACCACCAAGGCCACCAGGAAGCGCTGAATCCATGACGTGCGCTTTACCGACTACTGCAGAGATTGGGAAACCGCCCGCAATCCCTTTCGCCATCGTCATCATGTCAGGTTCAATACCAATGTGCTCTGTTGCGAACATTTTGCCTGTACGGGCAAAACCAGTTTGGATCTCATCCGCAATCAACAGGATACCGTGCTTGTCACACAGTGCACGCACCGCTTCAGCAAAGTCTTTAGGTGCTTGATAGAAACCACCCTCGCCTTGTACAGGCTCAAAAATGATCGCCGCAACACGGCTAGGCTCGATGTCACAAGCAAACAAATCTTCAAGTGCCTGCAAGCTGTCTTGAGTGCTAATGCCATGGAACGCATTCGGATACGGTGCATGGAAGATCTCGTTCGGAAACGGTCCAAAACCCGCTTTGTATGGCGCAACCTTACCGGTTAGACCCATCGTCATGTTGGTACGACCGTGGAAGCCACCTTTAAAGGCGATAACACCGCTACGACCTGTATGTGCACGCGCCACTTTCACTGCATTTTCGACCGCTTCTGCACCAGTGGTAAGAAAGATCGCTTTCTTCTCGGTATCACCCGGAGCAAGCTCTGTGAGTTTTTCAGCCAGCTCCACAAACGATTCGTATGGGGTGACCATCGCACATGTATGAGAGAAGTTTTCAATCTGCGCTTTCACCGCTTCTGTAATGCGTGGGTGGGAGTGACCGGTATTGGTTACTGCAATACCTGCAGCAAAATCGATGTATTTGTTGCCATCGACATCCCATACATGGGCATTTTCTGCTTTCTCAACATACAATGGGTAAAGTGCGCCCATACCTTGAGCGATAACTTTGCTTCTTCTTTCGTGCAGTTGTTGATTTTTCATTGTTCAGTCCTTTATTCGTTATCGCTAATTAATTGCCACCAAAGCAGAGATATTTAACGTCCATATACTCGTCAATACCTTGCTTCGCGCCTTCGCGGCCAATACCCGATTGTTTCACACCACCAAATGGTGCAACCTCAGTAGAAATAATGCCTTCGTTTATGCCGACCATGCCATATTCCAGTGCTTCCGCCACTTTCCATACGCGATGAATGTTTTGGCTGTAGAAGTAACTTGCTAGACCATAAATGGTGTCATTAGCCATCTCGATCAGCTCTTCATCCGTATCAAAACGAATCACTGGCGCAACTGGGCCAAAGATCTCTTCTTGAACGATATCCATACTATGAGACACATCTTTTAGCACCACAGGTTGCATAAAGTTGCCTTCAAGAGATTCAAGCGGTGTGACAGGTGTTGCCCCCTGCTCAATAGCACGTTCAATCAGAGCTTGGATACCCTGTTTTGCACTTTCATTAATCACGGGACCAATGCTAACGCCTTCATCAAGGCCGTTGCCTATCTTAAGCTGTTGAACTGCTGCATCGAACTTAACGACAAACTCGTCGTAAACTTTGCTATGAACATAGAAACGGTTAGCGCAAACGCACGTTTGGCCTGCATTACGGAACTTAGACGCCATTGCACCTTGTACCGCTGCATCAATATCCGCATCGTCAAAAACGATAAATGGTGCGTTGCCACCTAGCTCCATCGACGTACGCTTGATGTCCTTCGCAGACTGCGCCATCAATACACTGCCTACTTGCGTAGAGCCTGTGAACGAGAGCTTTCTGATCAGAGGATGAGAGGTAAAGATCGCGCCAATTTTGCGTGAGCTTTCGCCCAGAACCACTTGCAGAGCGTCTTGTGGAATACCCGCTTGGTAAGCCAGTTGCACGATGGCGAACGCAGACAGTGGTGTCGAGTCAGACGGCTTCACCACAAAGCTACACCCTGCCGCAAGAGCGGGACCCGCTTTGCGCGTGATCATTGCGATAGGGAAGTTCCAAGGAGTGATAGCAACAGCAACGCCAATAGGTTGCTTGATAGTCACGACTCGCTTATCGGCCGTTGGACCCGGGATCGTATCGCCATAAGTACGTTTCGCTTCTTCCGCGAACCACTCAATAAAGCTCGCGCCATACAGCACTTCACCTGCCGCTTCTGCGAGAGGCTTGCCCTGCTCCATCGTCATGATACGTGCAAGGTCATCTTTGTTCTCTAGAATCAGCTGGAACCAGCGGGTAAGCATACCGGCACGCGTTTTTGCAGGCACCTTTGCCCATTCTTTTTGTGCCACGTGCGCTCGTTCAATGGCGTCCATCACTTCTGCATCACTTGAGCGCGGCGCAAATCCCACTGTCTCTTCGGTTGCAGGGTTGGTTACTTCAACAGCGTTGTCGGCTGCTGTCACCATAAACGCCAATAGGCTTTTGTTGTCAATTTGCTGCATGGTGAATCCTTTTGCTTCCATGGCTCGCTTCCTATTGAGCAGCCATTATTGTTTGTAAATAGAGTGAATCAGTAAGCAGAGCTCTAAGCTGGTATCTGCTGAGTAATACAATGTATGTTGCCGCCACCTAACAACACTTCGCGTGTCTGAATACCAACGATTTGATAATCAGGCAGTGCTGCGGCCAAAATCTCTGTCGCAATGCTGTCAAACTCACTGCCTAGCAGCGGCAGAAAGACATGCCCGTTAACCATCAAAAAGTTAGCGTAAGACGCACTTAATCGTTCTCCCGCCTGACGGTTCATACCATCGCTAGTTTCCACGCCAGACGCCTCTTCATGAGAGTAGTATAGCGGTCCAGGCAATGGCACTTTGATGACTTCGATAACACGACCACTAGCATCCGTTTGCGTCTTGAGTGCTGATAACGCTTCCCTAGACAAAGCGTATTGAGGATCGAATGGATCATCTGTCCAACTCAATACGACTTTACCGGGTGCAACCACGTGAATCAGATTGTCTACGTGTCCATCGGTTTCATCGCTAAACAGTCCTTTAGGTAACCATACTACTTTCTCGATACCGAGGTATTCACTCAATTTGGCTTCAATCTGGGTCTTGGACAGTGATGGATTACGTCCCGGGCTAAGCAAGCATTCTTCAGTGGTATACAGAGTACCTTCACCATCAGTGTGAATAGCACCACCTTCGAGGACGAACGGGGCACGATAGTAATCAAGTCCCATGACATCGCATACCGCAGCGGCAACGTTATCGTCGTCACTCCAGTCATCATAAAGGCCATTGAACTCACCACCCCAAGCATTGAACTTCCAGCTCACGCCGCGCCTGTCACCCTTAGCGTTAACAACGACCGTTGGACCAATATCTCGCATCCAAGAATCATTGAACGCCATCTCCACCAGCTTTACTGAACGGTCAAGCATAGCGCGAGCTGTCTCATACTGAGAACTGCTCACTGCTACGGACACGGGTACAACATCGGCAATTGCATTGGCAACCTTAGCGAAGGTTCTTTGCGCTGGCTTAGCTTTGTCTCGCCAGTTGTCGCGGCGCTCAGGCCAAGCCAACCAAACTTCTCTTACCGGCTCAAACTCAGCCGGAAAAAAGAAACCATCTTGTTTTGGTGTTGTGGTGAGTTTCATTGGTCACCTCACTACTTTGCTAGGCTAAGAATGTCTTGGTATAACTCTGGACGGCGGTCACGGAACAGACCCCAGGCGTGACGAGCTTTGGCTGTTTCTTGAAGATCGATTTCCGCATAGATGATCGCTTCACCTTCACGAGGTGCTTCCGCTAGCTTACCACCTGTGTGATCTGTGATGAATGATGAGCCATAGAACGTCGTCTCAATGCCGTCATCCGCTTCTACACCTACACGGTTAGAAGCAATCACCGGCACTAGATTGGCTGCAGAATGGCCTTGCATCGTACGTTGCCAGTGATCTCTAGAGTCCAGTGACAGGTCTTGCGGCTCTGAGCCAATCGCTGTTGGATAGAAAATCGCTTCTGCGCCACTCAGAACTAGACTACGCGCAAGCTCTGGGAACCATTGATCCCAGCAAATGCCAGCACCGAAGGTACCAAATTGCGTTTCCCACACTTTAAAACCGGTATCGCCAGGGCTGAAATAGTACTTTTCGCTGTAGCCAGGGCCATCTGGAATGTGTGACTTGCGGTAGTTCTCAAGGACAGAGCCATCGGCATCGATCATCACAAGTGAGTTGAAAAAGGTGTTACCCGCTTTTTCGAAATAGCTCACTGGGATAACGACATTCAACTCTTTTGCCAATGCACTAAGTTCATTGATTAGACGACAGTTGTCCGTCTCTTCTGCAAGCTCAAAATACTTCGCTTCTTGTTTTTTACAGAAATAAGGGGCGGCCATGAGCTCCTGAGGCACAATCACATTTGCACCGTTTGCTGCTGCTTCACGAATCGCGCCTTTAATCTTTTCTAGGTTTGCATCTAGGTCCCAAGTTTTGGTCAACTGAAGGGCAGCAAATTTAACTACTTTACTCATAGGATCTTCCTTTATCTCTTTTCATCTAAGGGCTGACTGAGTGCCCGTCTTTGCAGGCACTTCTTTTTGTCTAGTGGTGTTTGTCTATCTTCTTGGGATTAGATTGCGAGTTTGTCGCGTAAGGTATAGTAGGCCGCCCCCATCGCCGTAAACGGAATCGCAAAATGGCGACCGCCAGGGAACGTTACGTGGGTAAGGTCTGCGAAAGCATCAAAGCGCTCTGCGTGACCCGATAGAGCCTCCGCGAGCAATTTACCGGCAAGGTGGGTACACGTTACACCATGGCCACTGTAGCCTTGTAAGTAATAGATATTGTCGTCAAACGAGCCAAACTGCGGCATGCGTGAATAGGTAAGTAGGAAGTTACCAGTCCACTTATAATCAATGCCGATGCCTTTAAGTTGCGGGAAGATCTTTTCCATCTTCGGACGAATCAAGGCTTCGATGTTCTCTGGGTCACGTGCGCCGTATACGACACCACCACCAAACAACAGTCGCTTGTCTGCACTTAGACGGAAATAATCCAATAGATAGTTACAGTCTTCAACACAGTAATCTGATGGTAGGATATCTTTCAACATCGCTTCGGATAGTGGCTCGGTTGCCACAACTTGAGTACCGCAAGGGATCGCCTTGTTACTGATGTTTGGTGCCAAACCGCCCAGATACGCATTGCCTGCTAAGACAATGTATTTAGCTTTTACGCTGCCTTTTTCTGTGTGAGCAACAGGGTTCACGCCTTTTTCAACGCGAGTTACGCCTGATTGTTCAAAGATTTGTCCACCTAGAGCTGTGATGGCTGCCGCTTCACCCAGCGCTAATTTTAATGGGTGGATATGACCACCACTCATATCCAGTAGCGCACCTTTGTAAGCTTTTGTACCAACTGTCGCTTCGACCTCATTGGCATCAAGTAGGCTTAGCTTGTCGTTGCCGTAGCGTTCCCAGTGCTTTTTGTGCTCTTCAAGGCCTTTCATTTGTTTGCTGTTCAGTGCGGTGAACATACCACCCTGTTTGAAATCACAGTCGATGTTGTGTTTATCGATAAGGCCGCGAATGATGTCACCACCTTCAAAGATCATATCGCACAGTGCTTTTGCTTGCTTTTCGCCATAGCGGCTTTCAATGACATCCACATCGCGGCTGTAGCTATTTACAATCTGACCACCGTTGCGACCGGTAGCGCCAAAGCCAACCTTAGCATTCTCAAGTACCACAACTTTGAAGCCTTTTTCAGCAAGATGCAGTGCTGAAGACAAGCCCGAGAAACCGGCACCAACCACACAAACATCACATTCAATATTGTCTTGCAGTTGTGGGTACTCACTTACATTTAGGATCGAGTGAGCGTAGTATGAATCTGTATGTTTATTCATCATTCTATTCCTTGTAATAACGGCTTCGGGCTTAACGGTGGAGACGAATCCAGGTTGTTTTGGTTTCGGTAAATTTTTCAATAGCATGGATGGACTTGTCGCGTCCGTTACCACTCATCTTGAATCCACCGAATGGGACGGTCATATCGCCCTCGTTGTAGTTGTTCACCCACACAGATCCTGCCTCTAATTGCTTAGCGACTCGGTGTACGCGATTGATGTTGTCACTCCATAGCGCTGCGCCCAGACCGTATTGAGAGTCGTTGGCGATAGCAATGGCTTCTTGTTCAGTTTTGAAAGGAATAACGCAAAGTACTGGGCCAAAAATCTCTTCTTGAGCTACGCGCATTTGGTTATTTACATTGTCTAGGATGATCGGTTCGACGAACGCGCCTTTTCCTTCAACATCGCCGCCGCAGCGCACAACCGCACCGGCTTGCTCGCCAAGTTTGACGTAGTCCAACACTTTAGCTTTGTGCTCACGGTCAATCAGCGCGCCCATTGAAGACGTCGGATCCATCGGATCTTTAGGCATGAAACGTTGTGCTGCGCTGATCACTTTATCGATAAAGGCATCTTTAATGCTCTCATGCACTAGTAGTCGAGTGGCCGCCACGCAGACTTCACCTTGGTTGTAGAAACAGCCTGCGGCCGTTTCAGCAGCTGCGCCATCAAGGTCGGCATAATCTTCAAAGACGATATTGGCATTCTTGCCGCCCGCTTCTGCCCATACGCGTTTTAAGTTAGTTTCACCAGATGCGATCATGAGGTGACCAGCGACACGTGTAGAACCCGTAAAGGCAATGCAATCAACCCCGTTATGACGAGCAAGTGCTTCACCCGCTTCATGACCAAAGCCAGTAATGACTTGGAATATCCCGGCAGGGATCCCTGCTTCATTCGCGAGCTTGCCTAAGAAAATGGCCGTCAAAGAGGACTTTTCTGATGGTTTAAGAATAACACTGTTCCCTGCCGCCAGTGCAGGACCGAGCTTCCAACAGCCAATCCACAATGGGAAGTTCCAAGGAACTACAGCCGCTACCACACCGATTGCTTGATGAGAAACAAACGCGTGGACGTCTTTCTCGGTTGGAGCAACTTCGCCATATACCTTGTCGATCGCTTCTGCATACCAACGAATCGACTTAGCGGCGCCTGGAATGTCTGTTGAAACACTGTGAGAAATAGGTTTACCCGTATCAAGGGTTTCAAGAAGTGCTAACGCTTCAACGTTCTCGTCGATAAGATCAGCAAACTTGATCAGTACAGATTTTCTGTGTGCTGGAGAGCTTTGGCTCCATTCGCCATTTTTAAAGGCTCTTTTCGCGTATTCAACGGCAAGATCGACGTCGGCAGATTTACAGCGAGCGATGTTCGCGATGATCTCATCTGTGGCTGGGTTAACCACCTCAAGTGTCGTCTCATCGACAGCGGCTGTGTATTCGCCGTTAAGAAAAGCGCGCTGTTCAATTACCTGCGCTTCTCGTTGTTCAATCCATTGTTGTTGCGTTTTCATACGCTCTCCTTGGTTACCTCAAGGCGCTAGAATGCTTTTGGTGTATGAGCACTTATCATTCTGCAAGCCTTATCGGAGTAATTAGTAAATTTGTGTGGGATAGTCGTGTCGATAACATAGGATTCGCCTTCTTTAATCAGATAGGTTTCACCGTTGTACTCTAGTTCGACTTCACCGCTCAATACGGTGCCGACTTCCTCTCCGTCATGCTTAATATTGGAGGCTCCAGTGGTGCTGTTTGGAGCGTATTCCTCTATCAAAAATCCAATTTCTTGTTTGTTGCTGCCATTGTTGACCAGTTTCATTGATACCGTTTCGCTACCAATTTCAATCAAGTCTTCTGGTTTAATCACAACCTTTATTTCTTTGTTTTCTTGCTGCTCGAGAGTAAAAAACTCCGAAAGCGACAAGGTAAAAACGTTCACTATTTTTTGCAGAGAACTCACCGAAGGACTCACTTTGGCATTTTCAATGGAAGAGATAGCGCTATGTGTAATGCCCGCTCGCTCTGCCAGTTCTCGTTGTGAAAGTCCGCGCTCTTTTCTTAGTTGAGCAATATTTTTACCAATCTGGTGGTTGTCCATGCATTCAGCCTCTAAATCATTGGGAAGCTGACATAATAAATTCTTTAAACAAAATTTGTGAGAAATGATTGTGTTTTGCTTCCCATTCTGGGTGCCACTGCACGCCAACAAAGTATTTTTGCCCCGGCAAGCTAAACGCTTCTATAAGGCCATCCGGTGCTTTTGCTTCCACTTTTAATACAGAACCAAGCTGTTTAACGCCTTGGTTGTGAAGGGTATTAACTTCAAACTTGCTGGTATCTTCCCATTTAGCGTTTACCAACCACTGTTTGAATACACCATCATCTTCAACAAACACCGGGTGAGCTGGCGCGTATTTCTCAGTAAAGTCTTTCGACTCATTTTCACGATGATCTTGATAGCCTGACTCATGTACCGCCGGATCTAAGCTACCACCCAGTGCTACGTTCATTTCTTGGAAGCCGCGACAAATACCTAAACATGGAATGTTCATGTCTATCGCACGGCGTATCAGCTGAATAGAGAGCTCATCACGCGCTTCATCTTTCTTTTTCTCTTCGTGGCTACCGTTATAGCGATGTGGCGCTACGTTAGAGTGGCTTCCTGGAAACAACAGTCCGTCACAGACAGTCAACACTTTATCCAATTCATCCGCTTCTATTACTGACGGCAGAATGATTGGTGTACCGCCGAAGTCTTTCACCGCCTGAAGGTAGAACTCATTCAATGCCTGTATTTGATAGCCAGCGAGCTCTTTTTTACAGCTTACGAGTCCTATTATTGGTTTTCTTATCTCAGACATTGTCACACTCACGTTCGATTTATTTAACAAAAACCGTACAACCCACGTACATAATTATCAACAGCAGTGTTCAAAATAGATTCCAAAGCGTGATTTTGATCTCTATTTTGGTCAAAAAAAGCACTAATTTCGCTCGATATATTGAGCAAAAGCCGATCAACTGTTACAAATTAGTTAACGTTTAACACGGTTGAAATAATCACCAAATTAAACAAAGTAGAATAAAAACAATTATTTAAACTTAAAATTCAGCCAAAAACCCTCATTAGCTAATGGGTATTGTGTTCAATTTGTTAAACACCACCAAAATTAGCGTCAGTCAAACAGGGTAACTAGGAGTAGTAAAGATGGATACCTATTTACAGGAAGTTAAAAATTTTCGACAAAACTGGCCAGAGATTCAGTATGTAGACGTCATATTTACCGATCTTAACGCCACGCCTCGCGGCAAACGCATTCCAGTAGACGCGCTTGAAAAGCTCGCTAAAGGTGTCGCCCTCCCCCTCTCTACTATTACTCTTGATACCAAAGGCGCTGTTGTTGAATCGGCTGGATTGGGTGAAGACCTTGGTGAACCTGATAACCTTTGTTTCCCTGTTTCTGGAACACTATTACCGACGGCGAAAGAAGGGACGGGTCAGGTATTGCTTTCTATGATGGAAGATGACGGCAAAACGCCACATCGTCTATTTATCCGCAATATTGTTGAACGTATGGTGGATATCCTACACGCTAGGAATCAATTCCCTGTCGTGGCGCTAGAGCTTGAATTCTATCTTATCGATAAAGTGCGCGGTGAGAATGGTGAACTGCAAACCGCCATCAATCCAACTAAGAATAAAAGAGAACGCGACACAGAAGTTTATGACGTAGATGGTCTTGATGACTATGCAGACTTTTTATCCGAGCTAAACGCAGCGGCTGCCGATCAAGGTTTAAACACAGCAGGTGCACTTTCTGAATCCGCTCCTGGTCAGTTCGAAATCAACTTCAACCACTCTAAAGACGTACTACGTGTTTGCGATGAAATTGTCTTCTCAAAACGTCTAATCAAACAAATCGCTCACAAGCATGGTTTTGACGCCACCTTTATGGCGAAACCTTTCCTTGAAGAAGCAGGAAACGGTCAGCACATGCACATCAGCCTCATCAACGAGCAAGGCGATAACCTATTTACTAATAATGAGGATGACTCAGCGAGTCCGTTGTTCTTCCAAACAATGGCAGCGATGTTATCCCAAATTCCGGACGCGATGGCGCTACTTTGCCCGAACGTGAACTCTTACCGTCGATTTGTACCTGGTGCCTATGTACCAACACGTGCAGATTGGGGTGAGAACCACCGAGGAGTAGCACTTCGCGTACCGATTAGCGATGGTAAAAACCGTCGTATTGAACACCGCATCGCTGGTGCGGATGTTAACCCTTACATTCTCGCTGCAGTAGTACTTTCCGCAGTATTAGCGAGTGATAACTATACCCAAGAACAGTGTCCACCAGCCCTAAGTGAAAATGCCATCGATCTGCCAACACGCATGTCCGATGCCCTAACGCAACTGGATAACAGTGAGTTAGGCACGTATTTCTCCCAGGACTTTATTGATATGTATCTCGCTTGTAAACAAAGTGAACTGGCCGAATTTGAGCGCATCATTACCCCGCTTGAGATCGACTGGATGCTTCACTCTGCATAGCCAAAGGAAGGAAATTATGACAACGAAATCTGGTGTACTAACCCCACCAAGGAAATCGGGGAATAAGCACTTATTTGTAACCGCGCTTGTAGCTAGCGTATTAATTGGGTTTACCGCTTTAGGTCTTAGTCACGTAGAAGGGGACGCGTACGGGTGGCTTAGCCTATTGCCGACGACACTCGTGCTAGTGTTTGCCTTAACAACCCATAGGACAGTAGAGGCTCTTGTAGCAGGGACCATTGCAGGGGTTTTACTACTTGACCCAACCCAAGTTGTAGAAAAGTTTATCGGCATCTCAATGGATGTCATGATGGACGGGACCATTGCATGGATCATTTTGGTCTGTGCATTAATGGGTGGACTCATTGCCATGCTCGAGAAAGGCGGCAGTATTCTTAGCTTTAGTAATATGTTAGTTAGTAAGGTGAAGAGCCGCAAACAGTCGATGCTTATGACCTTCGTTCTTGGCCTAATCATCTTTATTGATGACTACTTGAACGCCATTGCGATTTCCTCATCAATGAAAAAGGTTACCGACGGGTATAAGATCTCTCGTGAAAAGCTAGCCTACCTTGTTGACTCAACTGCAGCTCCAATCTGTATTCTGGTACCAATTTCAACATGAGCCATTTTCTTTAGCTCTCTGCTAGAAGCTAATGGTGCAACTGATGAAGGGTCGGGTATTGAGGCGTATATTTCTGCAATTCCTTATATGGCTTATGGCTGGATTACACTTGCTATCGTTATTTTAGTTGCACTAGATAAAATTCCTAACCTTGGTTCAATGAAGCAAGCTGAAGAGCGTGCTCAAAATGGTCAAGTAAAACCAGATGGTGCTCAAGATATTGAGTTCTCTGGAGAGGCGCCACAGACTACATCACCAGTAATGGGCCTGATCAACTTCATCATGCCGATGGTTGTGCTAGTTGGTGCTACATGGTTTTATGGTATCGACCTACTTGCTGGCGTAGCTGTTGCGATTGTCTTTACACTTTGTCTATATGGCTTCCAAAGACTCGTCTCAATGAACGAACTATTTGATTCCGTCTTTGATGGTGTAAAAGTCATGCTCATTCCCCTCGCTACAGTTGTAGGCGGCTTTATGCTAAAAAGCGTAAATGACTCCCTAGGACTTACCGAGTTTGTAATAGAATCAGTTGCACCTTACCTCTCTGCACAATACTTTCCTGCACTGATTTTCATCATCACTGGTGGTCTAGTATTTGCCTCTTCTTCTTCTTGGGGTACGTTTGCTGTTGCCATGCCTATAATTCTGCCACTTGCAGACCAGTTGGGCGTGCCATTGCACCTGACCATCGCTGCAATGCTATCAGCTTCAGCGGCGGGCAGTCATTCATGCTTCTTCAGTGATTCGACGGTACTCTCTGCGCAAGGGTCTGGCTGTACTGCGATGCAGCACGCTAAGACGCAGTTCCCATACGCGCTTATCGGTATTGTTGTTACTACTCTATTCTTCATTGTGGTTGCTTAACACTCGTTAGCAAATTCAATGAGAATCCAAAAGGGATGCCACTCAGCAGGCATCCCTTTTTATTTGCATTTTCAAACTCAATCATCTCTGTAACACATTAATTGGTAAGCTTATTCCTACGCATAGAAGTTACTTTGTGTAAATCTATGTAAATGAAAGGTTATCTTATTTCACAATTGATTTAGATCAAACCCCATCATTTCCAACTACTGTTACATAGAGTTCAATTAACCCGCTGATTATCAGAAACTCACCCATTAACTTGGATGATTCTGAAATCATCGTTTGGATCGCGTTGTTCGTAAACTGGAGTCGAATATGGAAAGCGAAAAGAATATGTCTCAAGGCAAATGTCCTGTCATGCATGGTGGTAATACTCGTGTTGGTGGTCGTGGTACGCAAAACTTGGATTGGTGGCCAAACCAACTCAATCTGAAAATCCTTCATCAAAACGATCGTAAAGGAAATCCTCATCACGAAAGCTTCAATTATGCGGAAGCCTTCAAAAACCTCGATCTGAAGCAAGTTAAACAAGACATTGAACATATCCTGACCGATTCTCAAGATTGGTGGCCAGCCGACTACGATCACTACGGTCCATTTATGATTCGTATGGCTTGGCACGCCGCCGGTACCTACCGTACCGCTGACGGTCGCGGAGGCGGTAATACAGGTAACCAGCGCTTTGCACCTCTTAACAGCTGGCCTGATAACGGCAACCTAGACAAAGCCCGCCGTCTACTTTGGCCAGTGAAGAAAAAATACGGCCAAAGCCTCTCTTGGGCTGATTTATTTATTCTTGCTGGCAACGTATCTATCGAATCCATGGGTCTAAAAACCTTTGGTTTCGGTGGCGGCCGCGAAGACATTTGGGAACCAGAAGAAGACGTTTACTGGGGTACGGAAAGCGAGTGGTTGGGTGACAAACGTTACTCTGGTGACCGCGAACTTGAAAATCCTCTTGCGGCGGTACAAATGGGTCTTATCTATGTAAACCCAGAAGGCCCGAATGGCGATCCAAGTGTGCTCGCATCTGGCCGCGACATTCGTGAGACCTTTGCTCGTATGGGCATGAATGATGAGGAAACAGTTGCGCTAGTAGCAGGCGGTCATACCTTCGGTAAGTCACACGGTGCAGGCGACCCTGAACTGATGGGACCAGAGCCAGAAGCAGCACCAATGGAAGAAATGGGCTTTGGCTGGCGTAACGATTTCGGCAGCGGTAAAGGTGACGACACTACGACCAGTGGTATTGAAGGTGCTTGGACACCAAACCCTATCCAGTGGGATAACGGCTACTTCGATATGTTGCTTGGCTACGATTGGGATCTCGTAAAGAGCCCAGCTGGCGCTTGGCAATGGGTTCCAGTGGGTGTCACTGAAGAGCACATGGCACCAAAAGCACACGACGCTTCTCAGCGCGTTACCACTATGATGACAACCGCCGATATGGCGATGCGTATGGATCCGATCTACGGTGAGATCTCTAAGCGCTTCCACAGGAATCCAGATGAGTTCGCCGACGCCTTTGCTCGCGCTTGGTTTAAACTAACCCACCGCGACATGGGACCTAAAGCTCGTTACCTAGGTGAAGAAGTGCCTAGCGAAGACTTGATCTGGCAAGATCCACTTCCAGCTTCAACGTCTGCGCCTATCAGCTCTGAAGATGCAGCGACATTGAAAGCGAGTATTATAGCTTCTGGACTATCAGTGTCTGAACTGGTTTACACCGCTTGGTCATCGGCATCGACATTCCGTGGTTCTGACTATCGCGGCGGCGCAAACGGTGCGCGTATTCGTCTCGCCCCTCAACGCTACTGGGAAGTCAACCAACCAGAGCAGCTGAGTCGTGTATTAGATATCTATGAGCGTATTCAAGCTGAATTTGGTAAGCCAGTGTCAATTGCAGACCTTATCGTTCTTGGTGGTAACGCGGCCATCGAAAAGGCTGCGAAAGACGCAGGTATTTCAGTAGACGTCCCATTTGCCGCAGGTCGTACCGATGCACTCGAATCTCAGACTGATGCTGAATCATTTGCTGTACTTGAGCCACTTGTTGATGGCTTTAGAAACTACAGTCAGAAAGCATTTAGTGTGTCTGAAGAAGAGCTACTGCTAGATAAAGCTCAACTACTAACGCTAACTGCTCCAGAAATGACGGTGTTGATCGGTGGTCTGCGCGTACTAGGCGCAAACTATGGTGACAGCGACTTTGGCGTTCTAACTGACCGTAAAGGCCAACTCACCAACGACTTCTTCGTTAACTTGACGGATATGGGCACTGAATGGCGTCCAACCAACGATGACGCGACTGAGTTTGGTGGCTTTGACCGTGCGTCGGGCAGTCAGAAATGGAAAGCGAAACGTGCTGATCTTGTGTTTGGCTCTAATTCACAGCTTCGCGCAGTGGCTGAAGTCTATGCATGTGATGATGCTAATGAGAAGTTTGTTTGTGACTTTGTCTCTGCTTGGGTCAAGGTTATGAATGCGGATCGGTTTGATGTTTAAAATGTAGTGAGCTTACTTTGTTAAGTTCATCGAAATTTACCCCTCCCGGCCTCCCCTTATAAAGGGGAGGAGCAACAGGCTCGCTGCGCGTCGCCTCACCTAAAACATAGAGCGATGTGACGATAGGAACGAGCCTACTGTTCTCCCCCTAATATAGGGGGAGCTAGAGGGGGTCTAAAACGTTGAACTCACAGCAAATGATATACCAGTTACCATCAACCCCACTTCAAAACCCGAACCTCATTCCCTTCTTCCGGCTTCTTCGGAATATTCAACGACAACACCAACGACACAGCCGCCATTGCAGCTCCAATGTAAAACACACTCGACGGTGAAATCAGCCAAATAAAACCAAACGACACCGGAATCACTACCGCGGCAATGTGGTTAATCGTGAACGACACCCCAGCAGTCGAGGCCATATCGGCCGGATCAGCAATCTTTTGGAAGTAAGTCTTGATAGCCAGCGCTAGTGCAAAGAACAGGTGATCAATCACATACAGCGCGGCTGCCCATTCGGCGGTTTGTACTAAGCCATAGCCTACGAACACGAAAATCAGTCCTACGTACTCCACCATCAGCGCCTTACGTTCACCAACGATACCAATAAATCGGCCAATCTTTTTCGCGAATAAAAAGTTAAACAGATAATTAATCAAGAACAGCAAGGTGATATCCGACACGCTGTAACCAAACTTCTCGACCATCAAAAAGCCCGCGAATACCGTAAAAATCTGACGTCGTGCACCACTCATAAACGTCAGGGCGTAGTAGAGCCAATACCGCTTCCTAAGCACAAGCTTCTTGGTTTGAGGGGTATCTGTTTTAAATTGAGGGAATGCAAAAGCGATAAACAGCACCAAAACAAAACCAACACCGCCAGAAATACCGTAAACCCACACGTAGTCGAGCTTGAAAACCTCAACCATCACCCAAAGACCTGCGTAGGTCAAAAGCGAGGCCAATGCGCCCACTGAGATAAGCTTACCCAACACCTCAGGCGCCTCTTCCTTGCTGAGCCATTGTAAGGAAAGCGATTGTTTAAGGGTCTCAAAGTAGTGAAAGCCAGTAGACATGATCAGTGTCGTAATGAGCAACCCTGCCACCGATGGGAACAAGCCTGTTATCGCGGTGCCCGTAGTCAGCAGTAGCAGCGATATGATCATGAATTTTTGCTCACGAATGAACAGTAGGACAAAGACCGTCGTAAACGCTAAAAACCCAGGAATTTCACGTACGCTCTGCAGCAGTCCGATATCTGAGCCGTCAAAGTTAGCTTTTTCAATAACAAAGTTATTGAGCAGTGCCATCCAACTGGAAAAAGCGATGGGCACTATAATCGATATAATAATGAGAAAGTTCCGCGGCGTTTGCCAAGCAGGTTCGGTTTTTGCTTGAGACATGATGATTCCTTTGAAAGCGTTATTCTTATATGCTCACTGACGACCTGAAACAATGTGACAGGCATAAGCTGTAATGGAGTCTAATACTTTGACACAAATAAATACATTGAAAGTCACCACCTGCAACTTATGTAATTTTGTTGAGCCGCCCTTCGCTTTCTATGAGATGGAAAACATTTACTCCGAAAAGCAGTGGCAGCAGAAAACCACTTGGTTGAAGAACACATTGCGTGAACTAGGCAGTGACATCATAGCTTTTCAAGAAGTGTTTTCTATAGAAGCGCTGCGTGCCCTCACCGCAGAGCTTGGCTATGAATTCTTTGAGTATAACCAACTCCCTGCGATTGAAGCCGATTACATCTATTCCAAGCCTTCATTGGCGTTTGCCTCACGCTTTCCAATGAGTAGGCACGCCAACCTTGCTCTATGCGAGCCATTTAGCGGTGAATTTAGTCGACCACCTCTGCATGTCTCCTTATCGATCCAAGGACTCGGCGACTTTGATCTTATCAACGTACACTTAAAATCTAAGCGAGCGACCATAGAGGGTGAAGACTCAGGTGACAACGTCACTGAATGGTTAAAAGAGCTAACAGGCTCTGCACTCTCCACTCAACTTCGTCAGCAAGAAGCCCTATCACTGCATGCTCAAATCGTAGGTCATAAACGCGAAGCAAAGCGCCCTTTCATTTTGCTTGGTGACTTTAATAATGTGCTCAACGCTGATGAGTTTGCTCCCTTTCGCGCACATCAGCGCCATCGCAGACGTGATTCCCGCGCTGCAATCGCTCCCTATTACTTCCACGACAGCTGGAAGCTGATACCCCAGGGCACACCCGTTCGAGATCAAGATGCTATCAAGCCACCTCGCAGCCACTACTATGGTGAATTAGGACAGCGCATTGACCACATATTGGTCTCTAGTGAATTCGTCCCTGAATACGAGCACTCAATGTACGAACTCATCGAGTATCAGCTTACCGATAAGCACATTGTTAACCCTAGGTTTGGTGTCGATGATGTGGGCTCAGATCATGCCTTAGTGTCCATTACTTTCGAATCGCGACACTAACCACACCTACGTCGATAAATCGCTTGCTACAATAAGAAAATTCAATTAGTTATATAATCAAGTATCCAATAACATCGATACCCAATACCCACATATAAAGACAATAGCGGAGCCGTCGATGAACGTATCTATTCGACCTACTGAGCCAAAAGATGCTGAAGGTTTGCGAGACCTCTTTTTGCAACCAAAAGCCATGCGGGAAACACTGCATTTACCCCACACAACCCTCGCGTTCTGGCAAGAGCGACTCAACAATATCCCGGTTGGAGTCTATTCGTACGTAGCAGAATTGGATGGCAAAATTGTCGGCAATATCGCATTGACTCAATCACAGCGCCCAAGACTGAAGCACAGTGCTACCTTTGGTCTTGCCGTTCATGATGACTACCACGGCATGGGAGTAGGCAGTCAGTTGATCGAAACTGTGTTAGATCTCGCAGATAACTGGCTCAACCTACTCAGGCTACATATTGAAGTAAACACTGATAACAAAGCCGCTATCGCTCTTTATTCAAAATACGGTTTTGATATCGAAGGGGAAGCTCTGTGTTCCGCATTTAGAGATGGCGAGTATATCTCCACCTACTATATGGCAAGGCTCAAAGATCAGCAGTAGACGCTAATATCAAAGCGAGATTTAGCTAACCCCAAATAAACAGGATGCTAATTTGTAATTATTTATTAACTTGATATCACAGAGCAAAATACTCATCTGAGACAGTATTGAGTACGCTCCATTTCACTAGTAGTTTTGGAACCCACATCACACTACAATGATAAAATGGAGTAACAGCATGTGTGAACATGGCGTCCGCTTACAACGTCAAAGACGAACTCGAGTAATGAAGCTTTTAGGAGTCAAAGAATATTATATCTGCAGCAACTGTGGATACGAATTATTAATTGGCAGTGAAAATAAGTTTATAAAGCGTCTGACGTATGCTCTTTACCCCAATCAGATTGTTGGGTTTAACAAATCTGACCCGACTCATATTTAATATCCTGTTCAACCTGCAAACAAACCTCTGCTGCAAGCATAATCCCCCTGACCATGTCCTCAAGTAGCATCGAAGGGGAAGCAGTTCGTTCATCCGCTTGTTTCATCAAAGGAACATGGATGAAGCCTTGAGCAATCGGCTGCCCTGTTAAATGATGTTGCAGTCCATAAAATAAATGATTGCAGACGAAAGTACCGGCGCTATTAGACACTTCACAAGCAATACCGTTATTCTGCAAAGCTTGAGTAATGGCTTTGATGGGCAAGGTTGAGAAGTAAGCGTTAGAACCATGCGCTACGATAGGTTCATCTATAGGTTGGTTACCCGCGTTATCGACAATACGAAAATCATCAATATTGATCGCAACACGCTCAGGAGTGATGGCAGTTCGTCCTGCCCCTACTCCGAGGTTTATCACCACACTCGGCTGATGCTCGGCAATAGCACTTAACACGCAGTCGATCGACTCATATCGAGTCACAGGTACTTGGCAAGTGACAATCTCTCCGCCTTCAATCATCACGCCCGAGAGCCGCTTGATGATCTCTAGTGACGGGTTAACCTCATCACCTCCAAATGGTTCGAAGCCAGTAACCAGTACTTTTTTCATCGGTTTTTATGCCTATTGTTGGTTTCTCTGTTTAACTTAGGTAGAGTACGCCACCAATGATATCAGTCAAGCGATAGAAAACGATGAACATTGACAACGAAGTAATTGAAACATTAGAACAACTAGAGCAATTCCTGATCTTAGTTGAAAGCGGCGCGTTGGGTTTGCAAGGCGTGGCAGGTATTGCATTAGCGACCTCAAACTCTGACGGTCGTCCATTTGTTGCGGTACTGAGTGACAAACACGAACTGCTACTCGGTCGCTGGGTATCTCAAGATGTCTATGAAAATGGCAAAGACATGGTGCGCAACGGTCCACGTCGCAACTAATGATAATGCTTTAAAAAGGTCTAGTTCAACTGGACCTTTTTTGTTGGAGTTTAATAGTGGAATTGATAGTTGATTGAAACACGCCACTATTTACACAGAGTAGATATAAACGTAGTGCCGTAACTAAACATTGATAAAGTATTTTTTAGTTCCCTTTTCTCAATAACAAAAGGAAGTAAGCACCGCCCACTACCGAGGCCATCAGTCCAGCCGGAAACTGCCACGGAAACCAAATCGTCCGTCCAAGCCAATCCGCACTCACCATTAAGATCGAACCCACTAAACACGCGACCAATAACTGATTCTTCGCATTGTATTGCCCAAGCGCTCTCGCGATATGAGGTGCCAACAATCCGACAAAGCTGAGCGGCCCTATGACAAGTGTAGAAAGTGCCGTGAGTAAAGATGCCATGACTAACAAAAACAAACGAGTTTGTTTCGTATTGACGCCAACCGAAACAGCAGAGACTTGGCCCAGATTCAATATATCCAACCAACGGCTCGCTGCGTAGGTCGCACCGCCAAATACCACAATACCAAGCCCTAGGGCGAGGACATCATTATAACTGGCTAGATACGTCGAGCCCGATAACCAAGTTAGCAGCGCTTGCACATTATCTTGACCTGACGATAGTGCGACTCGAAGAATGGCATCAAGTGCTGCACTTACCGCAATACCAGTCAGAAGTAACTGCGAGGGCGCGTAATTAGACCGCTTGCTAAACTGCAAAATCACAATCATGACCAAGGCCGCGCCTACACCACCATAAAGGATCTGTTCGATTCGCGTTGGAGTGAAGCCAAACCACGCGCAAAGGACAAGAGCAAGTGCAGCACCCGAACTGATCCCCATTACTTCTGGGCTTGCCATCGGGTTAACTGTGATTCGCTGAACCATAGTGCCAGCGAGTGCGAGTCCACACCCCGCAAAAATCGCTCCAAGAACGCGAGGCGTGCGCAGATCTAAAATGCTCAGATCTGTGCTAAAACCCCAACCGATTTGTGTACGGCCTAACAGCAAAGCCAAGGTTGTCACAATGGCCAATAACAGAGTCAAACACAAAACTACCGAAGCAAAAGGTTTAGGGTTGTAGACCTTGTTTGTCACTTCTTCTGCTTTAAAGCTTGAAGCAAACTTTTGTTTGGTTAACAACCACAACAGACAAGGTGCACCAAACAGAGCGGTCATGGCGCCTGTTGGTAGTAGTTCACTGGACACGCCTGAAAATGGCTGAATGATCAAATCGGCAGTAAGCAGCAATAGTGCGCCCACCACGCCACTGAGTAGTACGCGTTGAACAAATTTTCTTGCGCCCAGCATTTTGGCTATGGTTGGAGCCACTAAACCGACAAAGCCAATAACGCCAACTGTCGCCACTACGATAGATGTAATCACAACAGAAAGTCCGAGACCAAAAACTCGAATTCTGGCCACGTTGACCCCTGCCGATTCTGCAACCTCACTGCCTAGCTCTAATGCAGACAAAGGCCTTAGCATCAAAAGAACTAAAGCAAGCACAGCAGCTAATACCCAAAGCAACAAAACAGAGTTATCCCAGCCTTGTTGGGCAAGCGCGCCAGCGCCCCAAACGAATAAACTGCTGAGCTGCTGCTCGTTTAGCATCATGTTGGTTGCCCCTAGAAACAAAGTGACAACCATACCCGCTAAGACCATCTGCAGAGGTGCAAACCCCCTTTTGGCAGTAAGCAAGAACACGAGACTTGCTGCAATCATGCCTCCACCAAATGCGTAAGCATATTGAATGACACTGCCGCCAACCACACCCACAAGTAAACTTGTGGTCATACCCAGTTCGGCACCCGCCGCCACGCCTAGCGTTGTTGGTGAGGCAAGTGGATTTTGCAACAAATGCTGCATCAAGCTGCCCGCAATCGCCAGCGCTGCACCACACAGCAGTGCCATACCCAGACGTGGAAAAAAGGTGAAGTGTAAAATGAGCTGACGATAGTCGCTGTCATCACGACTAAAGAAATACGTTTGCCACTCACTAAAAGACAAACGATAAGGCACCGCATTTTGGAAAAGCCAAATAAGTGCGAACGCGCTGACAAAACAAACAGCGCCATTTTACCAAACGGCGCTGTATCTCTGTGGGCTGTTAACTGCATTAAAAACCTACTGCTTACCCAATGTTGAAACCTGTGTTACTACTTCGTCACTTAATCGCTGCATCGCGACCAAGCTGCCAAACGTCCACACTTTCGGTACGATCTTAACTCTGTTTTCTCGAGAAAACGCCATGGCCGCCCACAAAGGTGAACCATTTAATTGTGCTTGCTCGGCATCCGATAATGGGCCGAAGATAAGCACATTACTGTCTTGGTATTGAGCAAGCTGTTCCACACTTGCTGACGAAAAACCCCAGCTGTTGGTTGGCCCTTGCCAGCTATTATCTAGCGACATAGCCGAGATAGTGTCATTCATCAGCGAACCAGTACTGTGGACGCGAACGTGCTTGTCTCCGATAAAGCGCACCATAATAAAAGGCTTACCGTTGGTCATTTTTGCTACCTGTTGACCATTTTGGCTCAGTTTCTGACTCGTCTCATCAACAAGCTGCTGCGCTTGGTCTTCCCTATCGAAAACTTCACCTAGCGTGCTAACCAAGGACTTAGCATTCTCATATGGCTGCTTTTTGTCATTGTAAATACTCATTACTAGAGTCGGAGCGATCGCGTTTAGCTTTTCGTAAGCAGGAGCCAAATGCCCACTCATCAAAATCAGGTCAGGTTTTAGGCTCGCGATTAGCTCAAGGTTTGGCTCTCTGCGTGAACCGACATCAGTAACATCGCTAGGCATGTTTGGTGACCCAACCCAATCTTGATAACCTTTAACATCCGCTGATGCGATTGGATTGACACCTAAGGCAAGCACAGACTCAGCAAGCGCCCAATCCAGTACAACTACACGTTTAGGTGGCTCATTGATTTCAATAGTGCCAAGCTCATGCTGATAGCTCTTAGCCAACACAGCGGTTGATGAGAAAGAGGCCAACAGAGTCACTAATGCGACCGTCACATGGGCGATTCGAAATTGAGTAAACACGATAATAATCCTTTAATAAGTTATCTAACGTAGCTAATGATTTGTTGGGTGTTTGGATCTTTGAACGTCGAGAGTGGCATTCCATAGATTTCCGTCAATGACGCTTCGTTCATGACATTATCTGGTGACCCATCAACAACAATTTTTCCACTTTTAAGTGCGACCAATCTGTCACTAAATCGGGCAGCCATGTTGACATCATGTATCACCATAATCACCGTCAGCTTTAGGCTCTTATTGAGTTCTCGTATCAGCTTGAGCAACTCATACTGATGAGCAACATCTAGCGCTGAAGTAGGTTCATCAAGCAAGATACACTCGCTCTGCTGAGCAAGTAGCATCGCCACCCATGCTCTTTGACGCTCACCTCCAGACAAGGTACTCACAAAGCGCTCGGTAAAGGCAGTCAACCCAACTCTTTCAATCGCTTCATCAACCAACTGATGGTCTTCTTTGTTGTAGCGACCAAGCACACCTTTCCAGGGATAGCGGCCGAACATAACCAGCTCACGAACCGTGACACCATCAGTAATCGGTGGGTGTTGGGGAAGATAAGCCACTTTTTTCGCGTACTCTTTTGGGGAGTATTGTTCGAGTGGTTTTCCATCAAGCATTACGCTTCCTGAAGCGACTTGATTTTGACGACTAAGAAGCTTGATGAGACTGGATTTACCGCTACCGTTGTGTCCAAGTAGTGAGGTGACTTCTCCGGGGATAAACTGCAAGTCAAATGGCGATAGAATCTCAAGCGACCCAATGCGGTAGCTCGCTTGTGTAAGTGAAAACATAATTAATCAACATCTTATGATTGATACAGGCAATGGCAACTGCAAATGAGAAATATTTGCATCCGCATTGTATTCGTTTTACCGTGATATGTCATTATCGGCTTCACAAAGCCGCTAACGACCGCCTTTTGATTGTGATACCGCTACCGCGAAGTCGATAAATGAATGAAAAAGACCTCAGTGCTTTTCGAGGAAAATCGCAAACTAATTATGCAATCGATTGATCTTATCGTTTTTGTCCTAATCTAGACTTCGGAAGCGGAAGCTTCCGCAAACGTCAGTAAACTAAGGATAATTATGAAAACAGCAATAAAACTTACATTGGCGATCGGTACTATGATCTCAATGACCGCTCCTGCATATTCAGCACAATGGGGGTACGGTGAAGGGGATGGCCCGGCGACATGGGGCAATATCAGTGCAACCTGTGAACAGGGACAAAACCAAAGTCCCGTTGACATCGAAACCAATACACTCACCAGCGCCAAAAAACAGCCCCTTGCTTTTGACTATCAAGGGCAGGTCAAAGACATCATCAACAACGGCCACACGATTCAGGTCAATGTCAGCGGCAAGAACACCCTTCGTATCGACGATCAAGACTTTGAGCTCAAACAGTTTCACTTCCATACGCCTTCCGAAAACACCATCAACGGTAAATCGGCACCATTGGAAGCGCATTTTGTTCATGCTAACGAAAAAGGGCAACTTGCGGTGGTAGCAGTGATGTATCGAGAAGGTGAGCGAGAGAGTGCGCAACTAGACAGTATTGTTAACACTCTGCCTGCAAAAGCGCAAACCATCACGCTGGAGAAAGAGGTAAACCTTGGTAACCTTTTGCCACGCGTAAAAGACTACTATCGCTACAACGGTTCGCTGACTACCCCTCCGTGTAGTGAAGGCGTGCGTTGGTTGGTACTACGTGATCCTCAGTTCATCCCTAAAAATCAGCTAAAACGTCTGTCTAGTACCATGGGAGAGAATGCAAGACCGACACAAGCACTCAATGCTCGCCTTATCATAGAATAACCCTCGTCGTGCTCACTTGTAACATCTCCAAGTGAGCACGCCTTGCTATCTTGATTCACATTTCTTCACACAAAAGGATGATTTGCCGATAATTTGTGAGACTAACCTTCCATAAATGCATTTTGAATCTTGGCAAAAATTCACTATTTGAACTGCTTCAAAGTTTACCGTACGAATGATGTGTAGCTTAACCGTTAAACAAAACCAAGAACATGTTGCAATGATGAGAAATTAAATAACATGCTATTCAACTGCATTCCCTACACACAGTGGTACGGTTAGCCTTTGAGTAACGGTTAGTGAAATTTGGGGGAAGTAGTATGCAGCAGTGCGAAATCAACGTGTATGACTTGAGGTGCGAGGAACAATCCATCGTGCTGAATATCGAATTTTCCGATGCGACCAAAGCCAATTTTATGTGGGGTAATATGCCAACCACGTCGTGTCGTGATTATATATCCCACCTTGTCGTGGCGGGTAATGTGGTTGCCAAAAAATACATTACTGAAGACGAGCTAAGCGATATGAATCGCGCGTCACACTACACGCTTTCGATGACATGTTAAAGCGGAGCCGTGGGCTCCGCTTTCATCACTATTAAAAAGTAAGTGATTAACTAATCACCACTTTAACGAGCTCTTCTTTCAAGCCTTGCGCTACATTCTTAGCAATCAAAAGTTTGCCTTTCTCGTTACTACCTTCTGCCGATGTCACAATTAGGTCACGCATTTCTTCGCCACCAAAGCCAACCATAGTTGGGTTTTCTGAAGGAACATCAATCACCTCGAGTACCTCACCGTTTGGAGCAATCTTGACGATAGATTGACCTGCGTACATCGCAACCCAATAGTTGCCATCCACATCGACACTTGCGCCATCTGGGCGGCCGTTGTAATCGGTTAAATCACAATGCAGCTGCTGCTCACCGTATTGACCTGTGCTTGCATCAAAGCTGTGCTTGAAAACTTTGCTTGAGCCAGTGTCTGCCCAATATAACCATTGACCATCTGGAGAAAATGCAAGGCCGTTACATGTCCACGCGAACATAGGCAATGCTTCGATAGTGCCATCTAGGTGTAGCTGATGGAACTGACCTTGGTCGCCCTCTTTTGCACCATTACGAGTACCTGCGATAAAGCGTCCGCCTGGCGCACCGCGGCCGTCATTGTAGCGCATACGAGGAAATTCTGAAACCAGTGGTGCCAGCGAGGTCATCTCTGCATCCCAATCCTTGATGTGGTACATACCGGATTTAAGCGCAACCACAAAGCCTTGCTCGCCATGCAGAGCAAAACAACCTAGCTTGTCACCAAACTCACGCTTTTCACTTACGCCATTTTTGTGGCGCCAAAGCTCCCCTTCACAGATGTTGACCCACATCCACGACTCTGTGCGCCAATCCCAGCGTGGGCATTCTGCTAAATCAAATTCTAAATCGACGAACTTTTCAAACTGTAGAGACTGTGCCACGTTGATGTCCTTTTTATACTTGTTGCTATTGGTGAGGTGCCCAGCCAGATTCGCGAATATCTAGCATGGAATTTATGGCCACTGTTGTAACAAAATCAGTGCTTAGGTGCTAGCACTGATTTGTGTTTTAACCCGATAAACTGTTGCTAAAGATAAGGCGAGAAAACTCGTTGCCTTAGCCTTGCCCATCACCCGCTAACTTAAGCGATGTTGGCGCTTGCGTAAGACTGTCGGGATTGAGGTAGGTCGTCGTCGAAGGGAACGCAAACTCAGCACCATGCTCATCAATCACGCGATTAATTTCCATCAGCAGCTCTTGTTGCGTATTGAGAAAATCTTCCCTGTCGCGAGTATCGATGTGGGCGAACACATCAATGTCTAAGCTGTAGTCACTAAACGAGGAGAAGTGAACCCGAAGCGGTGACGCTAAGACCCTAGGGTGCTGTGCTAAAAACTCTCGAATGTCGCGAGTCACCGCCACCATGGTCTCCATTGGCGTTTCATAGCGCAGGCCTAATTTGACTAAAAATGGATAGCGATCTCGACGACTAAAATTGGTAATTTGCATCTTCACCACATCGCCATTAGAGATGGTGATCAAAGTGCGATCTTTGGCTCGGATTCGTGTAGAGCGCACTCCAATCTGCTCCACCACACCGGAAACACTGCCTACCGAGCAAAAGTCTCCCACCGACAATGATTTATCCATAAACATGATTACGCCACCAATCAGGTTCTCCATAGTAGGTCGAATCGCAAGCGCAATCGCCATACCGCCTAAGCTAAGTCCGGTAACAATGCCATATACCGGTACCCCCAAGCGATGCAGACCATATCCAATAACACAAACAGCGCAAAAGCTACCTGCCAAGGTTCCCGTGATCTGCGCCAGGCTTTTCTTTAGGCCCGTATTGATTCGCTGTCCTACCATCAACCAACGGCAGCACGACGCACCAAGCAAATAAGCAGTTTGGGCGATGAGCGGCCAGAACATCAGCTCACCGATCGTATTTAGGGTTGTCATCAATGTGCCGGTCAGGTTGAGCTGATAGTCTGCCGTCCAATCAAATACAAATAACCCAAGCGCCATGAGGACAGGTTTTAGCAGTACATGTTCAACCTTTTGGTACACCCAATAGGCATAAAAGGCCAACACAAATACCAGCAGAATCAGCGCGACCCATTGCCATATCGCCTGATCACCAAATTCAACCATCATCTGCTCTGGCATCGCATCGATGAATGCAAACCATGGTGGGGGTATTAAGCGACCTGCACTTAGAGAATAGTATTCATAGTAATCGGGTGAGGCTTGAATGTTGGAAGGTAGATGGCTCACTAAGCGATAAAAACTATGCAAGTGTTCGACGGTCTCGCTTGAGAACTGATACTGGCCTGAAGGCTGCTTAACGATATAAATACTCGTATTCGGCACTGTCCAACGCTCAACGTCCGTGTTGTTAGGAATAGTGCTCGTATCGAAAGGAGGTACACGATCGAGCACCTCTTTTAGCAGCATGACAGACTCAATTGCCACACGATTTTGACTCGAGGCAGACACTTGAGATAAGTCAAACGTTAGCGAAGCTCGTTCAAAAGAAGAACTGATCATTTGACGCTGGGACTCAGTTACATTAGACAGGTCACGATAAATGATTCCCAGCTCTTTATTCGCCTGTGTCACCGCCACTATATAACTTTCGTAAGTTTGCTTTGGTGTACTGGTATCAGGCGGTGCAAGCGGAAATCGCTCCTGTGCATTTACCCAACTAGCCATAACGGCAAACATTATTACCGCAGCTCGTTTCAACCCTATTTTCATCATCCTAGCCCTTTTAGTTGTTATTCACTAAATAGCATAGGATAGATTGAAAAACTGAGGTAAGCTGCCCATATGTTTTGCCAACTATTCAGCTAGCTATGACCATAAAAACCTTAGATTCAACCGTCGTCTATCAAAATCCTTGGATGTCTGTTCGTGAAGACAAAATCGAACGTAAAAGTGGTAACCAAGGGATCTACGGTGTTGTCGACAAACCCGATTGCGCAGTGATCATTGCTATCGACAACGGCAATATTCATCTGGTCCAGCAATATCGTTACGCTGTCAGCGAAACTTTTTGGGAACTGCCACAAGGGGCATGGGAGTCTAATCCGGATGCGAGTCATTTATCTCTTGCAAAAGGCGAACTGCAAGAGGAAACCGGCCTTATCGCTGGCTCTATGACCTATGTTGGCAAGCAATTCATCGCCTATGGGTTCCTTAATCAAACCTGTCATATCTATCTCGCAACCGACTTAACCCAAGGTGAGCCGAGCCACGACAGTGAAGAAGAAGATCTCATCGCAGGTGAATTTACTATTGTTGAATTTGAGCGCATGCTCATTGACGAAGAGATCCAAGATGTAGTGACAACGGCAGCGTGGGGACTGGCAAAGCTTAAAGGGTTAGTTTAGAGGACTGAGCGCTTCGACAACGGCTTCAATGCAACGCTCCTAAACCGATTAATGATCCATGTCTCAGTTTTTAAAAACAAGCTCGACTTTACAGCATACTGCTCCAGTATAAACCAATGCAAAAATGAAACTTTATGCACAAGGAAGAAGCATGGATCCACTCACCCTTCAAGAAACGCTTATCTCTACCATACGGCAACTGGAACGCTTTAAACCGAATATCAGACTTAGCGAAGAAGCCTATGATCTCGAATCCGCCGTCAGTAAACTTACCGAGCAGCTGTTTAGCCTCCAATCGCTCAGCAGTTTTAAAGGCTCGGAAAGCGATATTTCACTGTCAATTGAGCTGCTCAAATCACTCTCAAACAAAGCACATAACTCCATTGAGCAGGGTATCGGCCTTGATGACCCTAGGTTAATCATTAACGAGTCTTTACGGGTAAACTCTCAGCTATCGAAGATAACGCTTGGTGAAATGAACGCTCATTAACCATTCAAAAGTTTAATACGTAGAGCGCTTAACTGATTAATATGCCAATATCTCAACGCGCATATTACATCTAACGTCATGTTTTAAAACATTAATATTGATATCGTTTAATTCTTAAACGCCACGTTACCTATTGATTTACATCATGCTTCTCATTAAATGCTCATGTTAGCTTACCGCCATTATATTCATCATGACGAATAGCAAGGAGCATTCAAATGAGCAGTACTATTATCCTTCCATCGACCAACTTGTTAGGAAGAGAGTGTCTAGACAAAGCATTGGATATTATCCAGCAACAGGGATTCACAAAAACACTCATCGTAACGGATGCTGTATTGAATCAAATTGGCCTTGTCGCTCAAATTACAAAAAAACTCGACGATCGTCAGATCGCATCTGCTATCTATGATGGAACTCAACCCAACCCTACTATTCAAAATGTCGAAGCTGGCCTCGAAGTCCTAACAGATGAAGGCTGTGATTTAATCTTATCGGTTGGTGGTGGTTCACCACACGACTGTGCGAAAGGCATTGCGCTTGTCGCCACCAATGGCGGAAAAATCACAGACTACGAAGGCATTAACAAAGCGACACTCGCTCCATTCCCACTCATGTCTATCAACACAACGGCGGGTACAGCATCTGAAATGACAATGTTCAGTGTGATCACCGATGAAGAAAGACAGATCAAGATGGCGATTGTGGATCAAAAAGTCACGCCACTGATTTCAGTTAACGATCCTAACCTGATGCTCGCGATGCCAAGCTCACTCACTGCAGCAACCGGCATGGACGCACTGACTCACGCTATCGAGGCTTATGTTTCAATTGCAGCAAACCCAATCACAGATACGGTGGCGCTTAAAGCGATTGAGATGATCACCAAACACCTGCCTACCTGTGTCACTGACGGTGATAATATCGAAGCTCGTGAGCAAATGGCCTACGCTCAGTTTATGGCGGGTATGGCATTCAACAACGCTCTGCTTGGCTATGTTCATGCAATGGCACATCAACTTGGTGCCACGTATCACCTGCCGCACGGAGTTTGTAATGCCGTATTGCTGCCACACGTGCAACGTTTCAATGCCAGTGCCAACCCTGCCAAGTTTGCTGATATTGCCAAAGCGATGGGCAAAGACACATCAGGCTTGAGTACTGAACAAGCGGCGCAGCTTGCGATTGAAGCTATGGAAGATCTATCAAGTAAAGTAGGCATTCCCGCCACCCTTAAAGAGCTAGGTGTAAAAGCGGAAGACATTACTAAGCTTGCCGAGAGTGCGTTGGAAGACGTGTGCTGTATGACGAACCCTCGTCAAGCAAGCCAAGAGGAAATTGAAGCGATCTTTGCAGCTGCAATGTAATTTCTTCTCTAACTGATACCAAGTCAGGTAGCACCACCCTGCCTGACTTTTACATTGTAAACTCACCAAATGACTCTATAAAACCCACACTTTTACTGCGTAATATTTAACCGCTTATCTGATACCTGCCGTACAAATTTGTCATTGATTCGTTTTAAACAAACCCAGCTAGGGCAACAATGGAGACGCGCGATGAATACTAAGATAAGCACACTGGAACAATACGCCCAATTTGACAAGCTAGTCATACATTCGTTAGAGATGTCACTTTACCAAGCGTCAGTGATACTGGACGGTGAGGAGCACTACGTCACCCATGATAATGGATCGCTGCTTCGCGCGCACAACGTGGTGGACATGCGCCGCCTTTGTCAAAACCTCTCTGCAAAAGAAGTCGTTCTAAGACAAGACAGCGCTTATGATGAAATGGTGGGTAGTCCGATTAAACACGGTCAAAATACCCTTGAAGTGCCTCTCGGCCGTCTCGACTCCGTTATGTAAAGATTCCGCCCCCGGTTTAAACGGCGCCGTGCGTTCTGGCTCGTTTCACTCCGTCAAGTGCGAGAACGAATAGCGCCATCATCACCAGTACATAAGTTGGCATGTCCGAAGGGTCGACGCGTTCGCCAAGCAGCAGTCCAACGGCAAACACTAAGACAGGCTCAACATAACCTAGTAAACCAAACAAGGACATTGGAAGCGACTGCGACGCGTATAGAAATAGCAGCATAGGCACTGCACCAGCAACCGCGAGGCCAAGGTAGTACAACCAGCTCACAGCTGGCAACGCTTGGATTTGCTCTACAGTTAACAGATAGAACATCGCAAAGAAAGTTAGCGGCAACAAAAATACATTGTCGAGGGTAAAGCCAACGTCACTCGAAACAGCTAAAGTCTTGCGATGAACAAAGTAGATTGGATACCCCAAAGCAATCAGCAATACAATCCACGATAGACCCTCAGCCATCACATACGCATAGCCGACACCAATGGCAGCTAAGCCACAAGCAAGCAATTGCAGTCGTGACAACGAATCTCCGTAGACGAATTTACTGACAACCACCAGCACCAGAGGTAAGGTGAAATACCCTAGTGCGACAGACAGCGTCTCACCGTACAAGGGTGCCCAAACAAATACCCAGTATTGGGGGGCAACGAGCAGCGCCGATAATAAATAGCGATGCCACAACCGTGTTTGCCTGAATGCCTGCCAAAATTGACGAATACGCCCCGTCACGACAAGAATGACCATCATGAGTCCTGCACTCCACGTTACTCGCTGTGCAGCCACCCAGTGCCCCTCACCACCACTCACCTTGAACGCGCCAAGGTCCGGTTGAAACTGCACATAAAGCGGCAGTAAGCCAAAAAGGCAAGAAGCTAAAATTGAGGCAACAACCCCTTTTGAGGTCTGAGAAAGATCATGAAATCGGCGCAGCATTGTCACCATCACCCTAATACGAAATGTGCGCACATTATCGCAATTTTGTTCTCTGGAATACTTTTATTTCATAGAAAACGTGAATAGACAAAACTCAGCTATCAGATGGCATTCATTCGTGTTTTCCACCAACGTCACCCCATTAGAGCAAACTACCTAATAAGCCAACGCAACCTATTCGAATAGCCATTAGATAACAATGTTCGATGGGCTATCATTGCTATTAAAATGCTCGAACGCTGACAAATATGACGTTAATATACCGATATAATTGGAAAAATCGCAGGGAGCACTTTTACCTAAACACTATTGAATTGTTAGATGTATGATAAATAATAATAGATCACTTCCGCTATCTCTCCTTGTTACCGCTCTGTTGAGCAGCACCGGCCTTCATGCAGGCATGATGGATAACTTCATTGACCCTAAAGACGGACGACTGGATGGCAGTCAGTTTATTCTCGATAATGCCGTCGGTTTTCTACCCATGCCATTAACAGTTACCGACCCTGCCGTTGGCGTCGGTGGCGGTGCAGCGCTACTATTCTTTCACGAATCAGAAGAGCGCAAACAAAAGCGTCTTGCTGGTGAGGAAGTAAAAGACATTCCTGCCAGTACATCCGGATTGATGGCTCTGGGTACCAATAACGGCAGCCAACTTTATGGTGGCTTCCACTATGGCAACTGGATGAACGATCGTATCCGATATTTAGGTGGCTTATTTGGTGCCAAGTTCAACCTCAAATACTATCCAATGGCATCATTAGGATCGGTTGATCTTAGCCTCGAAGGCGTCTACTTCTTCCAAGAAATGGACGTTCGTATCGGTGATTCAGACTTCTTTATTGGCGGTGCATACAGCTATATGTCTTCGAAGCCAACACTTGATGGGATAAGCGATCCACTTTTACACTCGAAAGATGGACGCCTCGGCTGGAGAGTTATGTATGACACACGTAACAACCAATTTTCACCCCAACAAGGCACCAAAGCGGGTCTAAAAGTCGATTACCACCGCAAAGCGTTTGGTGGACAATTCGATTATCAAAAATACAACGCCTATGCGCAGCATCATACTCGCCTATCTCAAAACTGGGGACTCGGCGTACGAGGTGATGTAAAGTCGATTTCAGATAATGTCGAGTTCCCTGCATCCATCTACGCCAGACCTTACATCGAAATGCGGGGGATTGCTGCAATGCGTTATCAAGCGGACAATACCGCATTAGGTGAGGTAGAGCTAAGCTACGATATTGACGAGCGTTGGACAGTACTTGGTTTCGTGGGCGCAGCAACGGCCTTTAACCACGATGAAAGCATTGCCAAAAGTCAGATCCACTATACCCGTGGTGGAGGTTTCCGCTACCTCATTGCTCGTCAATTAGGTTTGCGTGTGGGTGTGGATGTAGCGAAAGGCCCTGAAGAGTGGACAACGTATATCCAGTTTGGTAGCGCTTGGAAATAGCCCTGCAATAATATGATGATGCCACAGACAGTTGCGGCATCATCCCCCTACTCAGGGCTACTTCGTTGGCTTTTTCATCCAATATACCGACAAGGTCACCAAGCACAACCCAACAAAATGATACACAGTGAACGCCTCAGACAGCACCAATACGGCCATAATAGCCGTAACACCAGGGCCAATGTTCGAGGTAATACTCAGCTCTGTCGCGGTTAAGCGTGCCATACCTGCTGCGACAAAATAAGACGGCAACACAGTACAGAAAATCCCCAGTAAAACACCAAGCACGACAAGTTCAAATGACCAACTGCTCATCGACGCAGAAGAGACAGCAAGTTGGATCAGAATGGCAACACCAGCACTTCCCATACCAATACTGGTAAATAGCTCGCTGCCCATCTTGCCAATAATACTTTTACTCAGCATTAGATAGATGGCAAAAATAAACGCGGATGCGATAGCCAAGCCGCTACCCTTCCAAACTTCATTACCCAATGATTGAACATCATGTAACAAGATGGCGACAATCCCTAAATACCCCAGGACAACCGCATGCACAACATTACGCGTAGGTCGTTGACCAAGGCACAGCCAACTCAGCAACACGACAAAACTTGGGAACAAGAAAATCAGCAATCTCTCCAGCTGAGCACTAATATAGGCCAGTGCTGCAATGTCCAAAAAGCTCGCTACGTAGTAGCCAAGGATGCCAATGAGTGCCGCTTGCCAACCATGTTGACGCACCAGTGAACGCTTTTGCCCATCCCGGCACAGCAAACACAACACGATGAGGTAAAAGGGTAATGAACTCAGTGCGCGAAGCGACATAATGGCCGTCGCATCGCCACCATATTGATAGGCTATTTTGATGAAAATCGGTTTGATTGAAAAAAGTGCGGTACCGACTAACGCGTATACTAATCCCTGAACTTGCTGCTTTTTGTCGTGATGAGCGATGTGTGTCCTTGAGTTCATTCTCGTTCCTTTTTTAATTTTGGGCTACGAGAATGAAGGTGCGATTCTGGCTACAATCAACTCGTAGCCAGGCACAGGGGATCCTACCGAGCTACAGGCATAGTGAGTGTGAGCCAGAGGTAAGAAATCGTGTGATGCATAAATAACCTTTTTGATGAAATTTCAGGCTACAAGAAGCTAGCCTGATATGCAACTTACGATTTGCTAGATACGCCAATCCATTAAGCACTTAAATCAAGGCGGTATTGATTCAACTAGACGCGTAAATCACGCAAATAACAGCAAAGCCACTGAATAGCAGGATCGTTGATCGCTGCTCGATTCCAAACAACGCTATAAGCTACTTTTCCATATTCAAATGGCAGAGATTTTACCGTCAATCCCTTCGCTTGGCTGGCGACGTCAGCCCACTGTTTTGAACAAGTAAACAGTAACTCCGACTGATGACACATCACCGCTGCGGCGCCAAAATCAGGCACAATCATTTTCACATCGCGAATACCGTGCTGCTGTCTAAGCGTCTGTTCAAAGTACGGACGACTCAACTCCGACTCGGCAATGCCAATATGCTGACTGTTAAGGTAATGCTCAATCGTTAGATCAACCTCCGCTAATGGGTGGTCAGGTGACATCAAACACACCAACTCATCCTCAAGCACGACTTCCCACACCAGCTCCTTGGTATTAGTCGGTGGCTGACTAACATCGTGTGGCAAGATAATGAAATCCACTTGTCCACTATGAAGTGCCCCAAAGCCGAATTTCGCCTTGGTCATAATATTGAGCTTAGCTTTTGGCGTGAGCTCAGTCGTCAGCTTTGCCAGTGGTTTAGCAAACAGTTCAAACGTACTTTCGCGCATTGATAAACTAAAGCGACCTTCAAACACTTGCGGCTCAAAGCGGGCTTGATTAAGCAAACCATTCATACTCGCTAGCATTGAATGTACGAGTGGTGCGATCTCTACAGCATAAAGCGTAGGCGTTAATGACGTGCCATCTCTAAAAAACAGCTCATCATCAAGAATGTCGCGTAACTGGGTAATGGTTTTACTTACGCTAGAAGGAGTAACAGAAAGTAGTTCTGCCGTTTTGGTCACGTTGCACGTATCTAGCATCACATGCAGCGCCAGTAAATGTTTAAACCCGACTCGATTGAGTCCTTCAATATCCATTTATGTTAATCCATCAAATTGTCTGTTAGTCGCTCACAAATCCGTTTGAGCACCATTGCCTCCTCTGGATCGAGCTTGGCTTTACAAGCAATCGCTCCGGGTATCGACATTGCTTTCTCGCGAAGTGCATTGCCCTGCTCAGTGACAAAAATCATTCGAGCACGCTCGTCGGACTCACTGCGCTTACGCTCCACCAAACCTTTTTGCTCTAAGCGTTTAAGCAACGGCGTTAGTGTACCGGAATCGAGCTTCAATTCTGCCCCGATATCTTTGACATTCATAGGCGCTTGTTTCCAAAGTACCAACATCGTCATGTATTGCAGATAAGTGAGATCAACTTGTTCAAGAATTGGCCGATAGGCACGAGTCACTGCATTGCTAGCACTGTAAAGTGCGAAACAAACTTGCTTGTCTAAATCTAAGGCTTCTGGACTATCTAATTTCATATTTGGCCGCGCGAGTGAATTAAGTTGTGCACAATATACTTGCAATCATCCAACTTTAACAATATAGTTAGTGTACAACCTAATTTTACGCAATTAAAAACGATAAAAGGATGAACTTATGTCAGCACTTTACTCTACTTCAGCAACTGCAATCGCCGGCCGCAATGGTCAAGTATCAACGGACGATGGATTGCTCGATCTTGCGCTTTCTTATCCAAAAGAGCTAGGTGGAACTGGCGCTGAAACTAACCCGGAGCAGCTCTTTGCGGCAGGTTACTCAGCGTGTTTTTCTAATGCCATCCTTCATGTCGCTCAGCAGCAGAAACTAGCAGTAAAACAAGCACCGACCAAAGCAACGGTCGCACTAAAGGCCAATGAGCATGGTGGGTTTGTTCTTGATGTCGCTCTGGATGTGACTTTAGATATGGATGATGCCGCAGCGCTAGAACTGGTTCGTGTCGCGCACCAAGTTTGCCCATACTCGAACGCACTGCGTGGCAACGTCGACGTTGCTGTTACCGCTAACGGTCAAGCGATCTAGCCAGTGGATTGGGCAGGCACTCCCTGCCCAACTCTCTAAGCTCTTCAGGTGTTTCCGCCAAGTTCCCCTCTCTAAACACCCCAAACTTGTCCTTTATTTTCTGTTGAAAATTTTTCTTGTTAAAAAAGCACTATCTGTTAACAAACACTCAACACCAATGGCAAAAGGCGATCCCGATCAAGAAAAAAACGAAAATTCACAGAAAATTAATAGCCGTGTCGAAAAACTTTTTTTATAATGCGAATTAATGTTTCAGAACACATTAAATTCTTTTATTAGGGGATCAACATGAGACTTATTCCATTACAGAACGCAGAACAAGTAGGTAAATGGGCTGCTCGCCACATCGTTGAGCGTATCAACGCTTTCAAACCGACAGCAGAAAAGCCGTTTGTTTTGGGTCTACCGACTGGTGGAACGCCTCTTTCAACGTACAAAGCACTTATCGCTCTGCACAAAGCGGGCGAAGTAAGCTTTAAACACGTTGTGACGTTCAACATGGATGAGTACGTAGGTATTGACCCAGAGCACCCAGAGTCATACCGCTCTTTCATGTACAACAACTTCTTCAACCACGTTGATATCCAAGAAGAAAACATCAACCTTCTTGACGGTCTAGCAGACGATATCGACGCACACTGTGCGGCATACGAAGAAAAAATCCGTTCATACGGCAAGATCAACCTGTTCATGGGTGGCGTAGGCATCGATGGTCACATCGCGTTCAACGAACCAGGTTCATCTCTAAACTCTCGTACTCGTATCAAGACACTGACAGAAGACACGCGCATCGCAAACTCTCGTTTCTTCGACAACGACATCAACCAAGTGCCTAAATACGCACTAACTATTGGTGTTGCAACATTGCTAGACGCAGAAGAAGTGATGATCCTAACTATGGGTCACAACAAAGCTCAAGCTCTACAAATGGCTGTAGAAGGCTCTGTAAACCACATGTGGACAGTGACTGCGCTACAAATGCACTCTAAAGCAATCATCGTTGCTGACGATGCTGCTCAACAAGAGCTAAAAGTGAAGACAGTTCGCTACTTCAACGAGCTTGAAGTTGAGAACATCAAAGGTCTATAAGCTTTTATAAGCCTTCAGATGCAAGGTAGCGGAACTTTTCTTCTGCCTTGTGTCTAACAAATTGTTACCTCTTTGCACTTTTAGCAAAAGGCAGCAAAAGCGATGGAAACGCACAGTATTCCAAAGCTCCGTATAGGTCGGGCTTATATGCCAAGCTAAGCCCGACTTTCTCTCGCTACTTCCCCACTCCCAATTACTCACTGCATCTTGAAAAAGCCTTGTAACAACAAGACTGACCTCAAGTCGTACAACTCTCACGACATAGTTCCACAACCACATTGAGTATGACCGCGCATTATCTCGATGAATACTTGAAAACCCACTCTGCTCCTGACACACTCTCACGCTGTCTTCCCACTCTGCGATAAATCCAAAGCTTCTATGATGCCGAACACTCCGACCGCGACCCCCTTCACGCCCAATGAACTGCTGAAATCTCTTTTTGGTTACGATAATTTTCGTCATCAACAAGCGGACATTATCGACTCGTTGATGTCGGGAAATGATGTGATGACACTAATGCCAACTGGCGGCGGTAAATCTATTTGTTATCAAATACCGGCTATTCTGAGGCAGGGCGTTGGCGTTGTGGTGTCTCCACTTATCGCACTGATGCAAGATCAAGTCGACGCTCTCCACCAAGTTGGCGTTCGTGCTGCTTATCTCAACTCAACATTGAGCCCGTACGATCAGCAAGTCGTAGAACAGCAAGTACTCACCGGTGACATCCAGATCCTGTATGTCGCACCTGAGCGACTGTTAATGGAGAAGACGCTTCGTTTGTTGGAACAATCAAGCCTGTCACTATTTGCTATTGATGAAGCGCACTGTGTAAGCCAGTGGGGTCATGACTTTCGCCCAGAGTATCAACAGCTCAGCGTGCTCAAACAGCGTTTTCCTACCGTGCCAAGAATTGCGCTCACCGCAACCGCCGATCTAAAAACACGCGAGGAGATCATCGCACAGTTAGCGCTCGAGCAAGCCGATGTTTATGTTCACAGCTTTGATCGCCCTAATATCACTTACTACGTCTCCGACCTTGGCAATGCCAAACAAGAGTTGTGGCGCTTTATCGACACCCATCATCAAGATGATGCCGGTATTGTCTATTGCCTATCGCGTAAAAAAGTAGAAGAGACGGCGCAGTGGCTGTGTGACATGGGTAAAACTGCTTTGCCTTACCATGCGGGACTATCGAGTGAGCAACGCGCCAATCATCAGCGCCGCTTTTTGAGCGAAGACGGCATCATCGTCGTCGCCACCATCGCATTTGGAATGGGGATTGATAAGCCCGATGTTCGGTTTGTAGCGCACTTAAGCCTGCCAAAAAGTATTGAGGCCTATTACCAGGAAACAGGCCGTGCTGGGCGTGATGGCATGCCTGCCAATGCTTGGATGAGTTTTGGCATGCAAGACATGGTTCTACAAAGGCAAATGGTGCAAAACTCCGAAGGTGCGGAGCAATATAAGCGCGTATCCATTCAAAAGCTGAATCGACTACTCGGCTATTGTGATTTGGCCACTTGCCGCCGCCAATCTCTACTCGCCTACTTTGGCGAAACGCTATCAAAGCCTTGCGGTAACTGTGATAACTGCCTAACACCACCCGAAACCTGGGATGGCTTACAAGCGACGCAAAAGGCTCTTTCCACTGTATATCGAACCGGCCAGCGGTTTGGTGTGAGCTACTTAGTCAACATTCTCTTGGGGAAAGCAGACAGTCGAATTACCCAAAACCAACACGATACCCTGTCTACATTTGGTATTGGCAACGACCTTTCCGCTAAAGAGTGGCAAGGGGTATTTCGTCAACTGCTCGCCATGAACCTTCTCGAGGTGCACGGTGAACACGGCAGTTTACAGCTTACCGAGTTGTGCCGTCCTTACCTCAAAGGCGAGCAGCCCATCGAACTTCGCAAACTGCGAGTCTCGAAAAAAGCGGCGAAAAGCGCGAAGAAGAAAAGCTCTGGCACTTTGTCCGCAGCCGACATGCCGCAGTTTGAAAAGCTTCGCGAAGTTCGTGCAGAACTTGCCAAACAGCAATCGGTACCGGCTTACATGATTTGTCATGATGCAACGTTGGAATCTCTCGCCAGCGTGCGCCCGCAAACCCTCGATGAACTTTCGACTATCCCAGGTTTTGGTGAAGTTAAAATAGAGAAATACGGCGATGCCTTTATCGCTGCTATTGAGCCTAAATCCGAAGCCGAAAAGCAGCTATCAGATACCGAACTTGAGTCTCTTGGGCTTCTTAACAAAGGCTTTACCGTTGAAGACATAGCGAATGAACGCGGGCTAAAAGCAACGACGATCATGTCTCATTTAGCTCAAGCCATAGAGCTGAACGCCTGTGAGTTAAACAGCGTGATCGCTTTGAGCGACGAAGAGATCCAAGCAATTACACAGCAAGCTATAGCATTTGATTCACTAACACAGCAGGCCATCAAGCCACTATTCGAGCACTTTGAACAGCAATACGACTACGGCACATTGAAATGTGTACTCGCGAAAATGGCTTCACAAGGCCAATAAAAATGGAATATCAGATTGCACCGTTGACGATGTGTTTACCACTTTAGGCTAGTGTTTCCATCGAGACGATGAATATATGATCACAACATCGCTACAGGAAAGTAGCTAAAGGGATATTTGAGATTGTAGAGCGTGGGAGACTCAGCCCTCCCGAGTTTACGATTACTATCTTTGACGCCAAGACCGATTGTCTTGGCGTTTTTTTCTATCTGGTGAATTGTATCGCAGCTCAACGATTCTAGGTTACTAGATAGTAAGTGTCATAAGTGAGTACGCGGGTACACTGTGAGCAAAATACCCATGCGAACTAGATGCAGCGAATTCAGAATCAACCACATGAATTTCTCACCACCAATTTGGGTGGGAAAACCACGCTTTTATATGGCTGTTTGTCGCCCTCCATACGAGACAGAATGATCTCTCCCGCCGCTCGACCAATTTCTCGAGCTGAAACAGAGATGGAAGTCAGAGCTGGGTTGGTATCCGCGGATTCCGCTACGTCATCAAAGCCCACAACCGCGATATCTTTGCCCACGGTTTTACCGAGATCTTTAATGGCTCGCATTACGCCAAAAGCAACGATATCTTGGTAGCCAATAATAGCGGTAATTTCAGGGTACTGATCCAGTAATTCCCTTGTTACTTTAGCGCCCTCAGAACGACTTGCTGAGCAGCTTCGAATATATCGTTCATTGAACGGAATCCCATGTTCCATCAACTTTGACATATACCCCCCTAGACGATGGGAACGCGTCTTAGAGATCTCCAGTCCACCAACGAACGCAATATGCTTATGACCTTTTTTGATAAGGTGCTCGGTTGCCAATTGCAAGCCCATAAAGTTATTGGTGCCGACGAAATCAAATTGATCTTCTCCAATAGGTCGAACAGCCAACACGATCGGAAACCCTCGACTTTGTACTGTCTCCAAAAAGTCCAAATTAGTCTCCATCGCTGGGCACATCACTACACCACCAGCGTTCTGACTCAGTAACGAATCGATGAATTTGCTTTGACGCTCAACACTCTCTTCAGCATTGGCGAGAAACAATAGAGAATCCTGCTCTTCAAGATAATGGCTAAGACCTGCGATCATTTCAGAGAAAAAAGGGTTGGTAATATCAGGTGTGACGAGCCCGACTAGATTACTGCGCTTATGTCGCAAGTTAGCCGCAGCTTGATTGTAAACATAACCAAGCTCCTTAACCGCCTCTAAAACCCGCTCACGAGTGGTCGCCGAGATTCGTCCTTTGTTAGTCAATACCATGGACACGGTCGCGGTGGAAACACCGCAATGCTTAGCCACGTCCGCAATAGTTGCTTTGGCCATGTTGAACTCCAGTAAATGAAATTAGCACCAGTTATAGCGACTTTCTTTTCTGATTAAAACAAGGTTAATCGATTAACCTAATCAACTGTCATTTATCGTCATGATTATGTGATTAACTACAAAATTGCCTCGCCGATTATTGATTAACAACTGCTAAATGAGTGGTTAACCGCGTTAACCAGTTTGTTAGTTGATTAACTGAGTGATTAGACTGTAGTCAAATGATTAACTCAAGGTGATGTATGAAGTACCTATCTGGTCAATCCAATTATGACAAGTTTCCAAATGTAGAAGTGAAGGGCTTTGACCACGCTGCCGTTCGCGGTTGGGACAGTATCGTTGACACAATTGAACAACGCATTCAGGGCCAAGATAAACATATTTTGGTGATCGACACCTATCATGGTGTCAATCACAATGAACTCCTCGACCAGCTTGTCGCGCCGCTCTCCCCCGCTCTTGTGGTGTCAATGGACGATGCGAAATACTCCGAAGAACACATCTTCGCCATGCTAGAACGCAACATTACCGATGACCGAGTATTTGGCGTCATTGCACCGCACAAGCTGGACGAGTTCTTTGACAGCGAGAAGCTACAAGGCTTGAAACAAACTGTTAGTAATGCTAATTCCGGTTTGATCGTTGTTATTGGTCACGGTGCCAGACTAGTCGCCGATGGTGATACCTTTGTTTACGCCGATTTAGCCCGTTGGGAAATTCAGCAACGCTTCCGCCGTGGCGAGCTTGGCAACTGGGGAGCAGAAAACTACAACGAAGACGTCCTACGTAAATACAAGCGTTCATTCTTTATTGAATGGCGTGTCTTCGACCGATATAAAACTAAGCTGCTGTCTGATGTTGATTTTCTCTTAGACACCAACACCGCTTTTGACCCTAAAATGGTCTCTGGTACAGCGTTCAGCGCAGGCTTGCAACAAGCGACAACTCAACCATTTAGACTGGTGCCTTTCTTTGACCCTGGGGTCTGGGGTGGTCAATGGATGAAAGAAGTCTGTGACCTCGACCAAGACAAGCCAAACTATGCATGGTGTTTTGACTGCGTTCCTGAAGAAAATAGCCTACTGCTTAAATACGGTGACGTTATTGTCGAGATTCCATCGCAAGACTTGGTATTAACACAACCGCGCGCGCTCTTAGGCGACAGTGTCCATGCACGTTTTGGCGCCGAGTTCCCAATTCGATTCGACTTCCTCGATACCATGCAAGGTCAGCATCTAAGCCTGCAAGTACACCCTCTAACAGAGTACATTCAGAACGAATTTGGGATGCACTATACCCAAGACGAGAGCTATTACATGTTAGACGCTGGAGAAAAAGCCAGTGTGTATCTTGGCACTAAATCTGGCATCAATCCAGATGAAATGATGGATGATTTATATGCAGCGCAGCGCGGCGAAAAGTCTTTCGACGATGAGCGCTTTATCAATCAATTCCCAGCGAAAAAGCACGACCATTTCTTAATCCCCGCGGGCACTATTCACTGCTCAGGCTCCGACTCTATGGTGCTTGAAATCAGTGCAACCCCATATATCTTCACTTTCAAACTGTGGGATTGGGATCGTCTAGGGCTTGATGGCCTGCCACGACCAGTGCATTTGGATCACGGTAAAGAAGTCATTCAGTGGGAACGCAACACAGAATGGTGTCAGGAGCATTTAGTCAACGCCATTACACCAGTCGCAGAAGGTGAAGGCTGGAAAGAAGAGAAAACGGGCCTGCATGAGCGCGAGTTCATCGAGACCCGACGCCACTGGTTCAGCAAACCCGTTCTTCATAAAACTGAGGGAACCGTCAATGTTCTGAACTTAGTAGAAGGTAAAGAGGCCATTATCTTGAGTCCAGACAATAAATTTGAGCCATTTGTTGTTCATTATGCCGAAACCTTCGTTATCCCAGCTCACGTAGACGCTTATGTCATCCAACCCTATGGCGAAAGCGAAGGAACAGAAATTGCCACTATTAAAGCGTTCGTAAGAGGTTAATCATGCTCCATTTTATCGTAGCCAGTCATGGCCCATTAGCCACTGCACTTATCTGCAGTGCCAACATGGTATTTGGCGAGCTTAGTAACACGACTGCGATCTGTCTCACCGAAGAGGGAGGCATCGAGCAATTTAAACGAGATTTCCACCGTGAAATCACTGCAATAGCGCCCAATGTCGACGGCATTGTTGTGCTATGCGATTTGGAATGCGGCACGCCTTACAACGTTGCTTGCACTTACGCATTCAACCCAGATTTTAATCCAAAGGTTGAAGTCGTAACTGGGGTGAATTTCCCGACACTTTTAATGACAGCAGACTTTGTTGAAGAGACCGACGCTTCATACGTTGCAACGACCTTGCAGCAAGAAGCGCTAAAAACGGTTGTCGTTGCCAAGCCAGTAGAGCTGGCACAAGAAGATGATTTTTAAGGAGAAACACTATGGCAATTTCATTTGTGCGTATTGACGACCGCGTTATCCATGGACAGTTAATGACTCGTTGGGCGAAAGAGCTTCCTTGTGATGGCATCGTGGCCATTGACGATGCTGTAGCCGCTGATCCATTGCTATCACAAGTCATGAAAGGCGCCGTAACCGACGTTAAAGTTTGGCTATTTGATACCGCGACCGCCGTCAGCAAGTTACCGAAGGTGATCGCCAGCGACAAGAAGTATTTCGTCATCGCGAAATCTCCGGTCACGCTGCGCCGCATTCGTGAAGCAGGTATAAGCCTTGAAAATCTCAATAACAAAATCAACGTTGGCCCAATGAGCGCTCGAGAAGGCACAACGACAATTGGCGGCAACCAATGCGTCAACCAAGAAGAAATCTCTGCATTTAACTACCTGTCAGAAGACGGTCACCACATCGACTTCAGATTGGTTCCTGATGCCAGTTCCTACACCTGGCAAGATGCACTGCAAAAACTGAAATAACAACAAAACAACCTCCACTTTTGACGCGACTTTTCGCAGCAAAAGTGGAGAGTTCAATACGTGAGCTAAAGGATGACATTATGTTTATAGAAGCAGTCTTTATCGGGATACTCTGCTATCTCGGTGCCCTCTCCACCCCCTGGTTACTTGGACTAACCGGTGGTTGGTACACTATCACTCGACCACTCGTGTCCGGTATGTTGGTGGGTATCATCTTAGGTGATATTCAAACTGGCATCATGGTTGGTGTAGCGGTACAAGCCGTTTACATCGCGATGGTAACACCAGGCGGCTCCATGCCAGCTGACCTTAACTTCGTCGCCTACCCCGCTGTCGCACTGGGCATCATGTCTGGACAGGGCGTGGAAGTAGCCGTTGCTATTGCTGCAACCATCGGTATCGCAGGCACCATAATCTTCAACTTTATGATGGTCATTAACTCCTACTGGAACCATAAAGCGGATTTAGCCATAGAAGCCGGTGATGAGCAGGGCGTGTACAGGAACTCCGCTATCTACCCGCAAGTCACTAACTTCTTAATGCGTTTTATTCCGACCTTTATTGCCGTTTACTTCGGCAACCAATACATCGAAGGGTTTATGGCAAGCCTACCTGATATGGTGCTTAACACCATGACGGTACTTGGCGGCATCTTACCTGCTGTTGGTATCGCGATTCTGTTAAAGCAGATTATCAAAGAGTCTACGATACTGATTTATTTCTTGGTCGGTTTCGTTGGCATCGTATTCCTAAACCTCAACATGGTGGGTTTGGTAATGATTGGCGCACTATTCGCTCTACTTCATTACAACTACAAGCCAGAACCACAAACAGCGAACGCTGCGCCAGTTCAACAGACTGATGATGACGAGGATGAATTCTAATGACCGCACAACACAACAAAATTGGTACTGAGATCGCACCCAAAGTCGCACTCGACAAAAAAGATCTCACGAAATGCTGGCGTGCATGGATGATGTACAACCTATCATCGATGAGTTTTGAACGCTTGGAGTCGTTTGGCTTCTGTCTCGGTATGATGCCTGCTTTGAAAAAGCTCTATCCGAATCAAGAAGACCGAAAAGAAGCGATGAAACGCCATGCCTCCTTCTACAACACCGAACCACAATTGGGCGCTATCATCAATGGCATGGCTGTGGGTATGGAAGAGAAGAAAGCCAACGGCGAACCTATTGACGGCGAGACCATCAATACACTCAAAGTCGGTTTGATGGGACCAGTTGCCGGTATTGGCGACTCCATGATTCCGGGTATGTTAGTACCTATCTTACTCAGTATTGGTATGGCACTAGCCGCTGGCGGTAGCATGTTAGGCCCAATCTTCTACATCGTGGCATTCAACGCCATCGCTATCATCGGCTCTTACCAATTATTTATGAAAGGCTACAAGATGGGTGCGGGCTCCGTTGAGATGCTTGTTAGCCACCGCTCAACCAAGATTCGTGAGGCGTTATCGTTATTAGGTGTCTTTGTCATGGGCGGTGTCGCGGCTAGTTACGTCAACCTAGGCACAGGACTTGAGTTCGCAACCAAAGACGGTGTCGACATCAACGTACAAATGATGCTCGACGGAATCTTCCCTAAACTGCTGCCATTGGTAGTCGTGTTGGGCACTTGGTTTGCGATGGCGAAGAAAGGTCTTAGCCCAGTTAAAGCGATGCTTTCGCTAGTGGTTATCTCCTTCATCGGTGTCGCCGTCGGTCTCTTCTAACTTTTCAATACCTAGGGCACTCGTTGAGTGCCCTATTCTTTGGAGCAAACCATGGACTCCCTAACCTTTCAAATCGCTCGTTGCCAACACTGGCTCACGCAACATGCACTACCTCGATGGCAAAAAGCACAATCCGAGAAAAATGGTATTTTTGCCGAAGGCTTACTTTCCGACGGGCGAGAGTTTAGTGACGATTTACTTAGATTTCGCGTGCAACCACGTCAGGTTTACGTCTTCGCTCACGCCACTAAGCTCAACCTAATCGACGGTCACAATCAAGTTTTGGCTGCCATTAAACAAGGATTTGCAAATTTTGGCTCACCATCATCCGGTTATCGTTTTTCGCTATACGAAAGCAATGACAGTAGAAGTGAGGCGCTTAACTTATACGAGCAAGCCTTCGCGCTTCTTGGGTTTGCTTGGCATTACAAACTAGCGGCTGATGAACATTCTCTACACTCAATGGAAGCCATTTACCAACACATCTCAACGCATCTTTGGGACATAGAACAAGGTGGTTTTTTTCTGATTGAAGGCAACGCTGTCAACAAAGGACAAAACCCTCACATGCATTTGTTCGAAGCGTTAATGGTCAGCTATGAACATACCGACAATCCGATTTGGCTGGAGCGAGCAACACAAATCTATCAGTTGTTCCAAACTCATTTTATGCAAAGTGACCATTTAGCCGAGTTCTTTCAGGCCGATTTCTCTCTTGATTCGGACATAGGCACGCATATCGATCCAGGCCATCACTACGAGTGGATCTGGTTACTCAGCCACTACCAAAAGCTCACAGGAGTTAAGGTAAATAAGACGATTGATGTTTTGTACCGCTTTGCACAACAACATGGGCATAATGACAATGGTCTTGTTAGAGATGAGATATACGCCAACGGAACGCCACTACGTTCAACGTCGCGCCTTTGGTGTCAAACCGAGTACTTGAAAGCCTGTATAGCGCTTTGGGAACGTGCCCCTAGTGACACCCGCCGAGCCGCGATCAGTCACGCGGTGGAACACATTTTCGTTTATTACTTGAATCCAGCTTTACCTGGGTTATGGGTTGATCAAGTAGATAGTGTGGGTCAGCCATTAAACGAACACTCTCCAGCAAGCACTTTTTATCATCTATTTCTAGCCTTTTCTGAATTGCTCAGAATCGCCAATAAGGATTAACATGCATTTATCTATTCCTCCTAGTATCAACTACTTAACTGGTCATATTGATGCAGAAAACGTCGTCTGCAAAGAAACCACGCTTGGCGCACTTGAAGGTGTATTTGCTAACGAAACCCAACGTGCCGCAAGTGCACAGGACCAAGTCATCTACCAAGTGGAAATGCTACCTGCTCAGCATGCAGAGGGAGAACTAAACTTTGGTGTTTCGCATATTGAGCCCGGTTCTATAGGTGATGAACTCCACATGACGAGAGGCCATATCCACCAACGTAAAGAGCAAGCAGAGTTCTATTTCGGCTCGCAGGGTGAGGGTTTATTACTCATGCAAACGGAACAAGGAGAAGTGTCCATTGAGAAAGTATTCCCGGGCAGCGTGCATCATATCCCAGGTTTTGTCGCCCACCGATTGATCAATACGGGTAACACGCGATTATCTGCACTTGCAGTTTGGCCTGCCATTGCAGGGCATAACTATGACTTTCTAGAAGAGGTAGGGTTTAACGTTCGAGTATTTAGATCATCGACAACTTATGAAGTTGTTTATATGGATAAAGCTGGCGAATAACTCAAGCTTTTAGCCATACATCCTTACTATTGCTGTATGGAGCCTTCAATTAAGTGAGAAGGTAGACTTTCTAAGAAAATCGCGACATAACGTTAAGCTCTGCTTGATTCTCTCTGATAGTGGGGCAAATACTCGCTAGTACTCCGCTAATATTATCCTCAGGCACCCGTTTCATCAGCCGCAACTCAAAAAAAAAAACCGCGCTCGAGAGCGCGGTGTTACCTTGGGCTTGGTAATTACAGTGTTTTATCTTTGTTGTGATTTTAATTTGAGTCGCATTGCATGCAATACGGGCTCAGTATAGCCATTGGGCTGTGCGCAGCCTTCGAACACCAATTGACAAGCGGCAGAGAACGCAATGCTGCTGTCAAAGTTGGGGGCCATATTGTTGTAATTTGGGTCGTCAGCATTTTGTTGGTCAACGACTTGTGCCATACGCTGCATGGTTTTCATCACTTGAGATTCAGTGCAAATACCATGTCGTAACCAGTTAGCAATATGCTGGCTTGAGATGCGTAGTGTGGCACGATCTTCCATTAGACCAACATCATTGATATCTGGTACTTTGGAACAGCCAACACCTTGGTCAATCCAGCGTACTACATAGCCAAGAATGCCTTGCGCGTTATTGTCCAACTCGCTTTGAATTTGTTCTTCTGTCACCTTTTGTGAGCCTAATAGTGGAATCGTCAAGATATCATCCACACTCGCACTCACACGCTCACGAAGCTCTTTTTGACGGCTTGGCACGCTCACTTGGTGGTAGTGAAGCGCATGTAAAGTTGCTGCGGTCGGTGACGGTACCCATGCTGTGTTGGCGCCTGACTGTGGATGACCAATCTTAGCATCCATCATTTTTGCCATGTTATCTGGTTCGGGCCACATACCTTTACCGATTTGCGCCTTACCTTGCAGACCACACGCCAATCCTAGATCCACGTTTTGATCTTCGTAGGCGCCAATCCAGGTCATGGTTTTCAGCTGAGCTTTCGGAGCAAATGCACCTGCTTCCATGCTGGTATGAATTTCATCACCCGTTCTGTCTAAGAAGCCAGTGTTAATGAACACGACACGCTCTTTCGCAGCGTGAATACACGCTTTTAGGTTAACCGAGGTGCGGCGCTCCTCATCCATAATGCCGACTTTGATGGTGTTTCGTTCCAGACCCAACGCATCTTCGACTCGAGTAAAGAGCTCGTTGGTAAATGCCACTTCTTCAGGGCCATGCATCTTTGGCTTAACGATGTTGATGCTACCTGATGTCGAGTTTTGGTACTGGCTGTTCCCTTTAATATCGTGGATAGCTATTAGCGAGGTGATCATGGCATCCATGATACCTTCTGGTACTTCACGGCCGGCGCGATCAAGAATCGCTGGGTTTGTCATTAAGTGGCCGACGTTGCGAATAAACAGCATACTGCGACCTTTGAGATGGATCTCGCCGCCGGTCACGCTGGTGTATTGACGATCCGGATTTAAGCTTCTGACAATCGTTTTGCCATTCTTTTCTAGGCTCTCTTGCAGATCGCCTTTCATCAGACCTAACCAGTTACGATAGGCCAGCGCTTTGTCCTCGCCGTCTACCGCTGCAACCGAGTCTTCACAATCCATAATGGTGGTAAGCGCCGCTTCAACAACCACATCTTTGATACCCGCAGCATCGACACGGCCAATCGGTGTATTCGGGTCGATTTGAATTTCAATATGAAGATTATTGTGTTTAAGAAGAATACAAGATGGCGAACTGGCTTCTCCCTGATAGCCGATAAACTGAGTGCTATCCATCAGGGTCACTTCCTCACCATTGGTAAGAGTGGCAGTTAGCGTGTTACCTACACTGACATTGCTGATGCTGTACTGGGTGACTTCACGATGTGATACACCGTTTAAAGGCGCTGCAGAATCGAGAAACTCGCGAGCATACGCAACGACTTTTTCACCACGAACTGGATTAAAGCTGCCACCACGCTCCGCACCGTCCTCTTCACCTATCACATCTGTGCCGTAAAGCGCGTCATATAAACTGCCCCAACGCGCATTCGCTGCGTTAAGTGCAAAGCGGGCATTCATAATAGGTACCACCAGCTGTGGTCCTGCTTGAGTCGCTATTTCTGGCTCTACGTTTTCTGTGGAGATTTCAAAATCATCAACTTCAGGGACTAGGTAACCAATCTGCTGTAAGAAGGTTTTGTACTCGGTTGGATCAATTGCCTGACCCACACGCTCTTGATGCCAAACATCGATTTGATGTTGTAGGTCGTCACGCTTTACCAGCAGCGCGCGATTTTTAGGTGCTAGGTCAGATAAAATTGACTCGAACGCTTGCCAAAATGCGCTGGCCTCAATACCAGTGCCGGGAATGATTTGCTCATTAACCAAATTGTAGAGGGTGCTATCAATGTTCAAGCTTCCCTGTTGAATACGATTGCTCATAAAATTTCTCTCGAATTAGTCGATGACCACTGCTTAAAAATCTACGTAACTGAGGAGAATTTGACTAATTTATGCCACTTATAGTTAACATTCATAGAAAAAATACCCCTATTATTGACGTACAGCCTTACTCCGTTACGCCACTTTCTAACTCATTAGCGACGCTTTTTATTAGGCGGCGCATCCATTGGTGATCGGGATTACTTTGCAAGAGTGGACTCCATGCCATCTTGACCTCAAACGGCTCTATCGCAAATGGCGCAGGTTTGATAAGCAGCTTAGGGTTGTTGCGCTGTGACTGCGCCGCCTTACTTGGAATTGTCAAAATCAGATTCTTCTGCTGCGCAAAAAGGATGGCGGATAGGTAGTGGCGGGTAAAGACCGTGATATTGCGCGTTTTACCGATCTTCATTAACGCCTCATCAATCCAGCCCAGTTTCTGCGCCTGACTAGGGTTGACGCCGTGCCCGGTACCCATCCCGGTTTTACTCACCCAAATGTGCTGCGCCTTTAGATAAGAGAACAAATCAAAGTTATCGGCAATGGGATTGTCGCGGCTGAATAGACAAGAAAAGCCATCGTGCCACAAGCTCATTTGGTGGAAGGACTGAGGAATATCATCAAAGCGATTGATAACGATATCGACGGTACCTTGCTCTACATCCTGATAACTCACATCACTTGGGGTCATGATGTCCAAACGTATCTTAGGTGCAATTTCGCTGAGCTTTTCCAATAACGGTTGAATAATAGTCGACTCGGCATAGTCACTCGCCATGATACGAAACACGCGCTCGCTATCCTCAGCATGAAACTCGGTCGTGGTTTGCATCGTCTTTTCTACATTGGCAAGAATATTTCGAATCTGTGGCTGGAGCTTCTGAGCGCGCTCGGTTGGGATCATCCCTTCACTAGTTCGCACTAAAAGCGGATCTTCAAACAAATCACGCAGGCGGCGCAATCCATTACTCATCGCTGGCTGAGTGATACCCAACTGGTTCGCAGCGCGGGTCACATTACGCTCTCGCAGCAGCATATCTAAATACACAAGCAAATTAAGGTCAATACGAGCAATATTCATAACAAAAATACCGAGTATAACAACTATAAATTAACAAAATTATCACACAAGCGGCTACGATTTGTCCATAACAACAAGTTAATACTACAGGCCACTGGCCACCCTATATCCAACGTGAAACTAAGGAATAGTTATGTCGCAAATTAATCAAGATATCGAAATGATCGAAGTTGCAAAACGCGCTGCAGGTACGCCATGGGATGCAATCGATGCTGAATCTGCTGCTCGCATGCGTGCTCAAAACAAATTCAAAACTGGCCTAGATATCGCGCAATACACGGCGGATATTATGCGTGCAGACATGGAAGCGTACGACGCAGACAAATCTCAGTACACACAATCTTTAGGTTGCTGGCACGGTTTCATTGGCCAACAAAAAATGATTTCTATTAAGAAGCACTTTGGTGGTAAGACTGACAAACGCTACCTCTACCTATCAGGTTGGATGGTTGCCGCACTTCGCTCTGATTTTGGTCCACTTCCAGACCAGTCAATGCACGAGAAGACGTCTGTCCCTGCACTTATCGAAGAGCTATACACTTTCCTTCGTCAAGCAGATGCACGTGAGCTAGGCGGTCTATTCCGTGAGCTAGACGCAGCACGTGAAGCCGGCGACGTAGCACTTCAAGACCAAATCCAAGACAAAATCGACAACCATCAAACCCACGTTGTGCCAATCGTTGCTGATATCGATGCAGGCTTTGGTAACGCAGAAGCCACTTACCTACTGGCTAAGAAAATGATTGAAGCGGGTGCTTGTTGTCTGCAGATTGAAAACCAAGTAGCCGATGAGAAGCAGTGTGGTCACCAAGACGGTAAAGTAACCGTACCTCACTCAGACTTCCATGCCAAACTGCGCGCGCTGCGTTATGCCTTCCTAGAGCTTGGCATCGACAACGGTATCATCGTTGCACGTACTGACTCACAAGGTGCTGGCCTAACCAAAGAAATTGCGGTAGTGAAAGAGCCAGGCGACCAAGGCGATATCTACAACTCTTACTTAGACGTTGAAGAGATCGATGTTGCTGACATGAAGCAAGGCGACGTTTGCTTTAACCGTGATGGCAAGCTAGTACGTCCGAAGCGTCTTCCTTCTGGCCTATATCAATTCCGCTCAGGTACGGGTGAAGACCGCTGTGTATTTGACTGTATCGAAGCTATCAACGCAGGTGCTGACCTACTTTGGATTGAAACTGAAAAGCCACACATCGGTCAAATCAAAGAGATGATGGATGGCGTACGTGCAGTTCACCCGAATGCGAAGCTGGTTTACAACAACTCGCCTTCGTTCAACTGGACGCTTAACTTCCGTCAACAAGCTTATGATGCAATGGTTGAAGCAGGTGAAGATGTATCAGCATACGACCGCGCAAACCTAATGAGCGCTGAATATGACGAAACGGAACTATCGAAAAGTGCTGACGACAAAATCCGCACGTTCCAAGCAGATGCTGCACGTGAAGCTGGTATCTTCCATCACCTAATCACACTACCAACGTACCACACCGCTGCGCTATCAACAGATAACCTAGCGAAGGAGTACTTCGGTGAAGCAGGCATGCTTGGCTACGTTAAGAACGTTCAACGCCAAGAAATCCGTCAAGGTATCGCATGTGTTAAACACCAAAACATGTCTGGTTCAGACATCGGTGATGACCATAAAGAGTACTTTGCGGGTGAGAACGCGCTAAAAGCGGCTGGTGAGTTGAATACTTCTAATCAGTTTGACTAAGAGCTTACCCCTCCTAGCCTCCCCTTATTAAGGGGAGGAACCACTGGCTCGCTAACGCATCGCCTTATATTGTAGTGGTTTAATGATCCCGGACACCAAATTAGGTGGTAAAGTCTCCACCGTAAATGAGGTGTTCAATGACAAAACGACAACGACGTACATTTTCTCCTGAGTTCAAAGTAGATGCCGCAAGCTTGGTTCTTGATCAAGGTTACTCAATATCTGAGGCGGCACGATCCTTAGATATCGGCGATACAGCCTTACGACGCTGGGTAGATCAACTAAAGATTGAGCGCGGCGGAGAAACGCCAGCGGTTAAAGCTCTAACGCCAGAACAGCAGAAGATCCAAGAGTTAGAAGCTAGGATTAATCGCTTGGAAAGAGAAAAATCCATACTAAAAAAGGCCACAGCTCTCTTAATGTCGGACGAACTCGAACGTTCTCGCTAATTGACCAGTTGAGGGAGCATGAACCGGTCAAAGTTCTTTGTGAGCTGTTCGATGTAGCTTCTTCCTGCTACTACGAGTTTAAACAACGAAAGCCGGATGCCAATCGTATTCGGTTAGTCAGCCGAGTTAAGCAGCTCTTTAACATGAGTCGTGGCTCTGCCGGAAGTCGGACTCTTGCTTCTATGCTGCAGTCTGAAGGCTTCGATGTCGGACGCTTCAAAGTACGCAAGCTTATGCAAGAAGCCGGGCTGATGAGCAAACAACCAGGCTCGCATCGCTATAAGCAAGCTAAGCTAGAGCGACCAGATATCCCCAATCGATTGAAGCGTGAGTTCTCAGTTTCCACTCCAAATGACGTTTGGTGTGGCGATATTACTTACATCTTATCCGGTTCAAAGTGGAGTTATCTGGCTGTTGTACTCGACTTATTTAGTCGCAGAGTAGTGGGTTGGGCGCTATCAGACAAACCCAACGCAGAGTTGACTTGCAAAGCTTTGGATATGGCTTGGGAACAACGAGGACGGCCTAGCAACGTGATGTTCCACTCAGACCAAGGAAGCCAATACAGTAGCCTTAAATACCGTCAAAGGCTTTGGCGATATCGCATAACTCAGAGCATGAGTCGTCGAGGTAACTGCTGGGATAATGCTCCTATGGAGAGGCTATTTAGAAGCTTAAAACCGAATGGATACCAGCTACTGGATACCTGACCCAAACTCAGGCAAAGAAGGATATCAGCTATTACTTGATGGATTACTACAATAGGCAACGGCCTCATCAAGCAAATGATGGGCTATCGCCAGTTACTGCCGAAAATCGGCTTAAGTTAGTGTCCGGAATTTGTTGACCACTACAAAAGACACCCAAACCCTACTAACAAAAACCGGTTTCACCACCAGCAACACCTGGTACCACGGCACCTCTTCAGCACTCGTCGCCTCTATCCAAGCGCAAGGCTTAAAACGCTCGGGAGACCTAGCACTCAATGACGTCGCTAAAGCGACTATGGCAACCATAGGAAACAACTTCCAAGACGTTACCGAGCCGGTATTTCTTACCCAAAGCAAAGAACTCGCCTACTACTGGGCGCAGCAAACAGTGCGCGAACGTGGTGTGAGATTTGGAGAGAGCGAAGAACCTATCGTATTGCAGATTAAACTCAATGCAGATCAGCAAAATCGAGTAAAACCTGACGTAGGTGCAATGAGTCTATTAATGATGCGTGACGGTGAAGCCTTTATGGCTCACATCGCCAAGATCTACCAAGAAAACAATCTCTCAGTGCCTGAGATTGACCTTCGCGATGCCGACCGCATGGATTTCTTAAACATTCTTGGCATGGCTTACATCAATGAAGATATCAGCCGAGGATGCATCGAAGAGTTGCTAGAACCCATCACAGGGTGACTCAACCACAAGCTGTTATCTGCTCATTCGATAGAGCTTACCGATGCAAGGGTAGCTTTTGTCGAACAAACGCGTCTGCTGAGCTAAAAACAGCTCAGCGGTGGCGATGGCATCGATGAGTGCCTCGTGACCATTGTATTCCGGCAGGCAATACCTTTCCCGCGTTTCTGCAAGGCGCACATCAATAGAGCTATCAGCGTTAACAGCCTTGGCCATCGACTTTTCAATTGCCAAAGTATCAATCCACAGTATGGGCACGTCCTTCAAGCCAAATCGGTGACTTAAGTACTCTTCAACAAAGGATGCCTCAATGACAGCACCATGGGCGATCAATATTCTGTTCCGCGCGGCTTCAAATAAGCGCTGCATCGCCTCATCAAGGGGGACGCCATCTTTGAGCATTTCTGGAACAATGTGATTCACCACCGCGCCGTCGGCATTCACACTCGCTGTCGTGTCAATATACAAGTGCTGTGCGGATGCTAGATCAATGCTAAACCCATTCACCTCAACCCAGCCCACGCTTAAGATGCTGTCCGTGCTGGCATCCAATCCTGTCGTCTCGAAATCCACGACCAAATAGTTCAATTGACTCCCAGCAGACTCGATATCAGGGAGCTGAGCACTCGATAGTCCACTCAACTCTTTTGGTAAGGAAACCTTTGAAGAATACTGTGTACGCTTTTTTTCAAATTGATGATACGCATGAACACGATTCATCAATTTCCAAACGGCTTTCAACACAAGTTACATCCTTCCTGCAAAGCGAAGTTTCGCGGCATCTTGAAGACCAGAAATGATCAAAAACGCATCTTTTAGATTGCCACGCTCGAAACTGCCGAATGTATCTGGGTTAATATGGCTATCTGGTTGCCCGCCCTGTTTTAACGCTTCTAACTGATGATGTTGCCTAAACATAAGCACATATTGGTAGGTATTGAGGATATTCTTGTACGCATCATCACTTAAGATCCCTTGCTCATTAGCTCGCGTGAAACGCTCTTTGGTATTAGAAGAGTCACACTCCACCGCCAAGCCGTAGATTCGCGCTAAATCTATGATCAAGTTGATCGCATACTTCTTAATATTGAGGGTTTTCTTATTCTCGCCTGTTTTTTCCAGCACGAGGTTTTTAAATACTCCAAGAGGGGGCTGGGTATTAATGGCATCTCGCGTCAAAATCCCCAGAAATTCACGGTTTGATTTTATCTGGCTGTGCAGTTCATCTCGCAGTTCATCGGCGTAACTCGCTTCACCATAGACGGAGCGAATTTCTAAAAACACACTGATATTCAAAAGTCGCTCATACTCAGGGTTAGATACCCATTTACGATAGTATTCTCTCCACACGGATTGTGGCTGACACCATTTAGGCGTCGCTGCCATGTAATTGCCAGGACATAGAGGGTAGCCACATGCGTCTAGCCCTTTAACCACGTATTGGGAAAGTTGACGGAAATAAACTTTATCGTTTTCTGTCGCGTCGTCACTGAGCACCAATGCACTGTCTTGATCAGACAACATGTGGACTTCATTTCGGGCATGTGACCCCGCTACAATCCACGAGAACTTGCAAGGCGGCTCCCCGAAGTGAGAAATCGCCAATTGGATCAGACGTCGATTGTAAGCATCCATCATCATCGCCATCACTCGGCCGGTAATATCTGGCGGCACTTGTCCTTCAATGAGTGCTTCGAATATCGCCTGACGCTCGGTATTGAGCGCTTCCAAGTCTTCAACTGACTCTGCATACTTTATCTTCTCAATTAGGAAAATAGCTTGCATGCGATGGTTTTGAACCAGGTGAGAAGTGGTAAGCAGTCCAACGACTTTGCCGTCTTCTACAACCGGTAGGCTACGGATATTGTGTTGCATCATCAGTGATGCGGCATGTAAGACTAAGTCATGGGGACTGACGGTCATAGGGTTGGCTGTCATGACTGATTTAATTGGCGCAGTGAGGTCATACCCGTCCGCAATAACACGTTTGGTCATGTCTCTATCGGTGATTATGCCAATTAACTGCCCGTCGTCACAAACTACTGCTGTGGAAGTACGCTTTTTATAACGCATCTCCTTCGCCACCTCTTGGATAGACATTTTCGCATCTACAATAGCGATAGCTTTACTTGCGACTTCAGAGACCGTGCGAATAAACAGACCTTTTTCTTTATTCGACCACACGACATCCAGCGCAGACTTCAGCCTTGTTTGAGCTTGGGCAGCAAAATGTTCTGCGAACTCTGGAGAGTCCTTAAAAATTGACGTCAGTGCCTTGTGGGGGATCAAATATAGTAAGGTGTTCTCCAAAGCAATGGCTTTGTAACCCTTTTGCTCCGAGACACTGCTGTCTAGAAAGGTAAAGCCAAACACATCCTCTGCACCCAATCTTGCACGCAATACACCGTCAGCCTCTCTTTGCTCCATGGCACCCGAGCGAATCACGTACAAATACTTGTCTTGTTTCTCTAATTCTCTCGTCTCAACAGGTTGGGTCGAAGCACTATTTAAATAAGGATCAAGGATCTCACCTTTCCCTACATAAGTGATTTTAACGGTGGATGCAACCTGGCGCACCAAGGGCTCAGGCATTTTATTGAACGGATCTACGTTATTAAGAAAGTGAGTAATATTGGGTACAAGAGCGTCAGTCATGTTTATCTCCAGACTTCCATTTTGTATTACAATAGCAATTATTTACAATTGGGACTAGCAGAAATAAAAAAGGCAGCGTAAATGCTGCCTTTTTAACTGATTAACTCAGATTCTAACTCGCCACTGGAAGGCGGTGATTTTCCTCACGAAGGTGGTTTGCAGACGCGTCTCTTGCTTTGTCTGAGTCGCCAGCCATGATCGCTTCGTAAATGCGGCGGTGTTCATTAATACATGTCGAGCCGCCATCGGAAGAAAACTGAAGAAAGTTCACAAACATAGTGGTTAGAATGTTGCCAAACGGCAAAAAGAAGTCATTGCCTGTCGCGTTAAAAATAAGCGAATGGAAACGCGTATCGACATCCAACCATTTCATTTGATCGAAAGGCTCTGCTTCAGAGACCTCAACCATCTCTTGGAAAGTTGCAGAAAGCTCAATTCGTTGCTCAGCAGATGCAAACCTTGCTGCTAGCGCACAAGCCTCTGGCTCAATGGCGCGTCGCAATCCAAGAAATTGGCCACAAAACTGCTCAACGTCACTAATACCATCCATCCACTCGATCAATTGCGGATCAAGGAAGTTCCAATACGCACGGTCAACTACACGAGTACCAATTTTTGGTCGTGACTCCAGTAGCCCTTTTGATGTTAACAGCTTAACCGCTTCACGAAGTGCGGTACGGCTGATACCGAACTGCTCACACAAAGCCATTTCACCCGGGATGATTGAACCCTCAGCCAAATCACCAGAAAGGATACCTCTGGCTATGTCTCTCGCTACCTGCACATGGATACTGCGCTTGGAGCCCGTTATTGCATTGAACTTACCTGACATAATGCTACCGATGTTAAATTGAATATGTATTATTTTAGTAGATATCTTACCACTAATAGACATTGAGTAAATGTGACCTTCCGCATTTATTGATGATAATTCATTAAGTCCAGTACGTTATAAACATTCTAACTACTGTAATTGACTGAATCACAACTAAATCACTACTCATCTCCAGATCTGACTTATTTCTGCGAACTTCGTATTTTGTGACACTTCAATCTACATCTCACCTCAAATAAATGATATTGTATTACTAATTGTATTTGAAGGCTATACATCAAGCATTTAGGGAATATTGATCACCACAACGGAGACATCAATCGTCATAACACACCGCTGTTACGGTCTGCAGATTGGAAGTTTGTGCGGTCTCAAAACAACCCTACGAGAACAAATATAGACAAAGGAATGATCATGCTCTCAAACAAGCCAGCTGAAAACACTGATTCTGTTTCAGCATCGAGTCACCGAGTATATGTACAAGTAGCAAAGGAAATTGCGACAAAGATTTTAACCGGAGAGCTGAAACAAGGTGAAAAGCTACCATGCGAGCACGACCTTAAAAGCAAGTTTGGCATCAGCCGCACTTCGCTACGCGAATGCAATAAATTGTTAGAAGCAAAAGGGTTGATTTCCTCCAAACCCAAAGTAGGTACAAGCGTCGAAGTGCGCCAACAGTGGCACTTTCTCGATCCTCAGCTTCTTGATTGGATCAAAGATGCGGACAACGTACAGCGTTTTTTAACACAGTTTCTAGGGCTGAGAAAAGCCATTGAACCAGAAGCGTGTTCTATTGCTGCACGCTCTGCATCGATAGAACATCGAAAAGCGCTATCGATTAGCTTTCAAAACATGAAGCAAGCTGCGGCATGTCACGACTACGCGGCATGGACGATCAACGACCATCAGTTTCATAAAACGATTTTTCTGGCGACTGGTAACCCTTTTTACATACCGTTTGCCAATATCCTTGAATCACTATTCAAGACATTTATCGACGAATCCTCTACCGGAGGACGTTTTTGTTTGGAAGAGCACGAAGCCATCTACGACGCCATTATGATGGGCGATGCGTTTAGGGCGCGTACCTCTTCTCAACTCTTACTCAATGACCATAACCAGAAGCTCGCGTTAGTCACGCCGAGTGCGGTAACACTTTAAGGAAACAGCATGTTTGTTTACAACAAAAACATCAAACTAGAAGATCAAGGCGGCGGTTTACGACGCAAAGTGCTCGCTCATTGCGAGAACATGATGACAGTCGAAGTGCATTTCGAGACGGGTACTGTCGCGCCAATGCACAACCACCCACACGAGCAGATCACTTATGTGGTATCTGGCGAGTTCGACTTCACTGTTGGCGACGAAACCAAACGTGTGACTGCTGGCGATACCGTTTATAAAGTGCCTAACATCATGCACGGCTGCACCTGCGTTAAAGAAGGTGTACTGATTGATAACTTTACACCAATGCGTAAGGACTTCGTGTAAGCGAATCACTTAAAGCATTTCTGGAATACCAAAAAGAACGGCTCGAAATAGCCGTTCTTTTTTTGTCTCTATCAAAAGGAAAGGTGTCAACGTTATACGAATCTTGTCATCTACTCCCAAAAGATCCAGACAAAAAAGGAAGGCTTTAAGCCCTGTCTCTTGATCACAAGTCTGCTCGTTCAAGAGACATCGCTAGTTCATAGCCTTCAAGGATGGTTTGTAATTTGAACCATCCTTCCCATAACACTTGGACTGATGCTCGCCCTGTTCGCTTGGTGTCTTTCCACCCTCCCAACCTAGCAAGGCTTTCATAAGCCCAATGGGTATCTGGTACTTGGGTTGGCAGTGGCTTCCCTACGGTTTTGAACCATAATAGCTTCCACGCTTTATGACCTAACACCACTTCACAACTCATCACATCACCTTTTGGCTCAACATATTTCATAAAGCGTAGTTGAAGTAATCTTGTGGCAACAAAGGCGAGTATGACGCTCATTCGCTCAAGGTTTTCACCACACTGCATCCTTAACGCCTCTACGTCTGTACCACCGGTTTTCCAGACTTTGTGATAGTCTTCGACAAGCCACCGATGCTCGTAATAGCTGATGACCGCTATAGCGTCATCATACGAGTTTATTACTTCAGACGTCAGCAGGTGCCACGCCAATTTATCTTTATCCTCTCCACGCTCAATGCAACTCACATAGTAAAGTGGGATATCCGGTTCAGACACTTTGTTAGCGGGTGCTTTAAGAGTGACTGGAGCATATCGAATTTCCAGCTCAACATCTCTGGCCTTACGACCACCTCGTTGAGGAATATTCAGCGTTTTAAGGTCTACTACTGGCAGTTTGTTTGAGTAGTCGTAAAGCTTCTGGTCATGTTCTTTAATACATCGACTTTGCATCGAACGCACGACAAAGCGTTGCTGCTGTTCTGTCTTATAGGTCAGGTATTTATAGATGTCAGCCTCTCTGTCACAAACGGAGATAACCGAAGATAGGTGCTCACCTAGGCGAGTTGACATATTTTGTGAGGCTTTTTCCCCACTTGTAACTTTCTTTCTCTTTGTAGGGGCGAGACGCATGTTGATGACCTTGCCCTCGTTTAGAGATGTCTCGGCTCCAGCGTTGTTGCTCAATAAGACCGACTACCTGATGAGTATTAGGTGCGAAAAGTAAGATAGAGTGAGCAAGAAGAGCACGACTTCGGTTGCCTTGATTCGTATGTCCAAGAGTATCTCGTACACTTTTGTGTTGGTAAGTAAGTGAGGTCGTATCTTCTAGTGCCAATAGTAACGAGTGGTCTTGCGCATGCTGAGCGGTGACTTGAAAGCCTGATTCAGCGATATCGTTCGGTTGGATTTGGTCATTACGGATAAAGCGGTAAGCGCCTTCCATATCTGCGGGTGAAATAGCAAGCTTAGACACGGCAACGCCTGGTTGATTAGCAAGTGAAGCAGCCATTGATATCAATCGTTGAGTTCGTCTAGGGTCGTTAAGCTTTGCCAGACCAAACTGTACTTGTGCCCACTTCATTGGTGTTAAGTTTTCCATATTAGCTACCTAATCAATATTGCTTAAGTGATCAGATCGCAGCCTTGGAAAAGAGTTCAAAAAAATCCCCGAACTAAGTTCGAGGATTTGTGTATAAGAGACAGGGCTTTAAGCCTTCCTTTCGTTTACTCAATGTGACTACATTTCAATGTATCTAGCTTGCTTCTGCTTCCGTTAGGTTCGCTTCAGCACTTTCATCCACCGCTTTCACAAGTAGAACACCAACACCGGCCACGATAACACCACACAAGATGAACACGGCGCGTCCCCATAGTGGGTTAGGCAATAGCGCCATTAGACACACCCCAAGACCTGCAACCGCGATTAGCTTACCAAGCATTTGACGCTGTTTGTTGTCCAGCTTCTTCTGAGCTGCCGACTCGGCAACAAGTGGAGTAGATAGGTTACCAAAGAACTTGTCTACATCAGCTTGACGCTTCTCAGTAAGTGGCTTGTAGAACAGCGTAGATAGTACGAAGAAACCACCTGTTAGTGAAATGTGAGCCATTAGACCAATCGCTACTTTCACATCAGACCATTCACGCTTAGTTAGCTCTTCTAGACCAAATGCTGCTGAAACCATTTCTGCATTGATAACAAAACCAACTACATAAGAGACGATACCACCCACTACTAGTGTACCCCAGCCGGCCCAGTCAGGCGTTTTCTTGATGAAGAAGCCAAGGAACGCTGGAATGGTCATTGGGAAGCCAATCAAAGCACCTACATACATCATTGTATCGAACAAGCTCAGACCCTTAAGTGAGTTGATGAACTGTGCGATTAGGATGATAGCAAAACCAAATACTGTAGACGTGATTTTCGAAACCGTTACTAGCTCTTTCTCAGACGCTTGACCCTTACGGACAATCGGCTCATAGAAGTTCTTAACAAAGATACCTGAGTTACGGTTAAGACCTGAGTCCATTGAAGACATGGTTGCTGCGAACATTGCTGCAACGAGAAGACCCACCATACCTGCTGGCATGTACTCTTGAACAAAGTAAAGGTAAGCAAAGTCACCTGCTTTGCTGCCTTGCTCTGGGTAAGCAGCCGCTAGGTCAACACCTTGACCTGCAATGTACCAAGAAGGCATGAACCAAATGAATACACCACAAAGCATGAGTACACACGCTAGCAGCGCTGCTTTCTTCGCGTTCTTTGAGTCCTTCGCCGCTAGGTAACGGTAAGAGTTAAGCATGTTGTTAGTAATAGAGAACTGCTTAACAAAGATGAAGAATGCCCATAGACCAAAGATGTTCAGGTAGTTCAGGTTGTTACCCGCTAGGAATGAACCGCCTTCTTGAACAGGGAAGTTGTTAACGATTTCGCCAACACCACCGCCTTGCACAACAGCAACAACAGCACATGTCACGGTTACCGCCATGATGATAACCATCTGCATAAAGTCAGATGCGATTACCGCCCATGAACCACCCGTAACTGACATCGCCAATACAACCAAACCTGTTACCCAAATGGTAAGGTTCATGTCGAAGCCGAAGATGCCCGATGCGATGATCGCTAGAGCATTTAGCCACACACCCGCAGAAACAACGCTGTTTGGCATTGAAGACCAAGTAAATACCTGCTCGTTCGTTGCACCAAAACGCATGCGAATGGCTTCAATAACAGTCACTACACGTAGCTGACGGAACTTAGGCGCGAAATACGCGTAGTTCATAAAATAACCAAACGCGTTAGCAAGGAAGATAAAGGCCACTGCAAAACCATCGTTATAGGCTTTACCCGCTGCACCGGTAAATGTCCAAGCACTGAACTGAGTCATAAAGGCGGTAGCACCCACCATCCACCAGAGCATGTTACCGCCCCCGCGGAAGTAGTCACTGGTTGTATTGGTAAATGTTCGGAACATCCAGCCTATTGCCATTAGGAATAGGAAATAGACGCCCACAATAACTGTGTTTAAATCCATGATATGTGAATCCTTGTCGTTTTTACTTGTTGTATGATTAATATAACGACCAAATTGACCTTTTTGTAATACAATATACCTATTCGTGACATGGATATCGTTTTTGATGTAGAAATGGGTCTACATAGTTACCTTGATCAAACTTTGTTACGGTTACAAACATGACAAAGCGAAATTTGTTCGAAGAACAGTCCCTAAAACGAAGCGCCGCACATCCCTAACTAACTACCCTGGTGCCCCTGCTAAGCAACGAAAACACAAAAACCTCAAAAAAAACAAAATCATAAAAAGATAGCTATATCATTAGACTTGGTACCCCACTCTTTCTCTATATTCAAAGCAAGTATTTCAAAGTGTAAAAAGTGTGACCCAAATCTTCATATCAATAAAAAACACACCTATTCAGATGAAATATTGAGCCAATTCACAGAAAGTTCGAATGAAGCAACCTAGTATTTGTCATACATTAATTCAATAACAGAAAATTAATGACATGGACGACCACGAGATAGGCTTTTGTCGGATGTTTCGGGAATCAAAGGGAACGCACTCTGCATGAACTATCACGTGAACAAGTAACATAGTCCCTCTAATAAAGGTTATAAACACAATGTTTTCCTAGCACCCCGTTAGGTTACTCGATGTTTATCGCCTCAAAGAAATGACAATATAAATTAGATAAACTAGGGAAATATCAGTATGAAACTTAAGCAATCTGCTCTTGGTGTTGCACTTGTATTATTAGCTGGTTCTGCCGCAGCGACGAGTCTCGATTACCGTACGGAATATAAACATACAGCTGAAGACTGGGCTCACCGTATCAAAATTGGTGATTCAACAAAAGCATTTGGCGGTAAACTGGCATTTGGTGTTGAGCAGAAATTTCAGAGTCAAGACAATGATCAAGGTACTCAAGATTTCTGGGATGGCGTTTCACGTGGCGACTCTGAGTTCTCTTGGGATTGGACTAAAGCAGTCGGTGAAAGCGGAAAGTGGTACATTCAACCAGGTATGCCCGTCACTTTTGGCAGTACTAAAACCACGTGGAAGCCTCAGTTCCGAGTTGGGTACAAAGCAGACTTTGGCCTAACGACAGCGCTTCGCTACCGTCACGAGTTGCAGATGTTCAACAAAAACAACAGTGACAAAACAGACATGAACGGCAACACGGTTGTTATAGCTGATAAAACCATTCAACAAGGTAAACTTACCTTAACAGGTTCATATAAGTTTGCAAAAGATTCGAAGTTTAAGGACTTAAAGCTGAGTTACGAAGCAAACTACAACTACAACTACGATGATCTGGTTTTATACAACGGTAAAAACTGGGAATGGGATCTTGGTCTTAAAGCTGGCTATCAGCTAGGAGCATTCCAACCTTATATCGAACTTTGGACGATTGACGTAAGCAGTAGTTCAGACGAGCGCCAGCTAAGAACTCGAGCAGGTATTAAGTACAGCTTCTAATTACTTAATTTCATTTAATCTTATGAGCGAATTAATACTGAAGCTATCGGTATTAATTCGCTCCTGTCAAATCAACCACATTCCAATAAAGTTTTTCAGTATAGCAAGGAAGTTATATTGCTCCACTTTGTCATAAATTAACTTCCTGCTAATTGACCAACAAACAGTTTTAGAATTCTGTTTTCTGTAATGAAGACAAGGAGTAGTTATGTCTGGTGTTCAGTTAAATAACATCGTTAAAGCGTATGGCGATACCAGTGTCGTGCATGGCATTAATTTAGAAGTAAAGTCGAAAGAATTTATCGTACTGGTTGGTCCTTCGGGCTGTGGCAAATCGACGACGCTACGCATGTTAGCTGGGCTAGAAGAGATCACCGATGGCGATATTCATATCGAGGATCGACGAGTCAACGAAGTCGCACCCAAAGATCGCGATGTCGCCATGGTATTCCAGAATTACGCACTCTATCCCCACTTAAGTGTTTTCGAGAATATCGCCTTCGGCCTAAGAATTCGCAAAGTACCCAAAGATAAAGTCACCAAGTCTGTTAATGATGTGGCGGAAATTCTAGGTCTAACTGAGCTCCTAGAGCGTCGCCCAGCCGACCTTTCTGGTGGTCAACGTCAACGTGTTGCCATGGGTCGCGCAATTGTTCGACATCCTAAAGTTTTTCTTTTTGATGAGCCCCTTTCTAACTTGGATGCCAAGCTTCGCACTCAAATGCGTGCGGAAATTAAACGCCTTCACCACCGCTTAGGCGTAACCAGCGTCTACGTCACCCACGACCAGGTCGAAGCCATGACACTGGCAGACCGAATTGTTGTTATGAGCAACGGTAAAATCGAGCAAATTGGCACGCCGATGGAGCTATTCAATGATCCAGTGAACACCTTTGTTGCCACCTTTATCGGATCGCCGCCAATGAACCTTATCGAGGCTCGCGCGTCACTACGTGAAGATGGGTGGTACGCAGAGTTTGAAGAGATCCAATGCAAACTGCCGAACGTTGCTGGACTTGAGCACAACAAGAATATCCTTTTGGGGATCAGGCCAGAATATATCCACATCGAACCAGTTGACCAAGCGAGTACGATTCCTGTTCACATCAATCTCGTCGAGACACTCGGTTCAGAGGCTTTGCTGCACACTAAATTTGTTGGTAAGCCGTTTGTCGTTAAAACCGAAACTCATGGCCGCATCGATCACCTGGATCAAATCAACACATTGTATTTCCGAGAAGACGCGATCACCGTCTTTGATCAATCGACTGGCAATGCGCTCAAGCGTATCGCGGTGAACTAGACGGAGCGTGTGTTATGGAAAACCTTCATCAAAACACAGATGAGACACTCAAGGCGCCTAATTCGCTAAGCAAGTTGCAGAAAAAGACCAAGTGGCTCATCCATCACTTTAAAAAAGAATGGCAACTCTATTTGCTACTCGCTCCAACCGTTATTTGGTTTTTAGTGTTCCTCTATAAGCCCATGTACGGATTACAAATCGCCTTTAAAGACTACAGTGTGTTCCGTGGCATCACGGAGAGCCCTTGGGTAGGGTTTGAGCACTTCGTTACGCTGTTTGAAAACGATCAATTTTTACGCGCAATTCGCAACACAGTCATGATAAGTGGCGCGAGCCTTATCTTTGGCTTCCCAGTGCCAATTATCCTTGCTCTGATGTTCAATGAGATCCTCAATGCGAAGTTTAAACGCACCGCACAAACGATTGTGTATCTCCCACACTTTATCTCAGCCGTTATTATTGCCGGTATTGTGATCACCGCATTTTCACCCTCAACCGGTGTGGTGAATCTGTTCCTCAATGCCCTTGGCTATGACTCGGTGTACTTCCTCACAAAACCAGAGTGGTTCCGCACGATCTTCGTCGGCACCGGTATCTGGCAGGAAGCGGGCTTTAGCTCCATCGTATTCCTAGCGGCTATTGCTGGCGTTAACCCATCACTCTATGAATCTGCAGTCGTGGACGGCGCTTCGCGTTGGCAAATGATGTGGAAGATCACCCTACCTTGCATCCTACCGACGGTCATCATCATGTTGATCATTCGAATCGGTAACATCCTTGAGGTTGGCTTTGAGATGATCATCATGCTCTATCAGCCTGCCACTTACGAGACTGCAGACGTCATCAGCACCTTTATTTACCGTCAAGGTATTCAAGCTGCTCAATACGATCTCGCCGCTGCCGCCGGTCTTTTTAACGCTGTTATCGCCTTTATTTTGGTGATGTCCGCCAACAAGATCAGCCGTCGCGTCTCTTCAACATCGCTGTGGTAATGGAGTAAGTTATGAGCCAAGCAATGAATATGAACTTGTACTCCCGAGGCGATAAGGCGTTTGTCTATCTGAATATGTTCCTCGTGGGTATCTTCACCATCAGTACGCTTTACCCTTTCATCTATGTGGCATCGATGTCTATCAGTGCTGGTGATGCCGTAACAGCAGGTCAGGTTGTGCTTACCCCTGTCGATATCACGTTCGCCGCGTACGAGAAGGTCATCACCGATCCTGCTTTTTGGATATCGTATAAAAATACCTTTATCTACACCTTCGGCGGTACGCTTGTTAGTCTATTGATTATTGTTCCTGGTGCCTACGCGTTGTCTAGACCCCAGTTACTTGGTCGCAAATACTGGAACATCCTAGTTGCCTTCACCATGTGGTTTAACGCCGGCATGATTCCGTTCTTCTTAAACATGCGCGATCTGGGTCTACTCGATAGCTACTTCGGTATCATCATCGGTTTTGCCTGTAACGCGTTCAATATCATCCTATTACGTAACTTCTTTGAGGCCATCCCAACGTCATTTGAAGAAGCAGCTCGAATGGATGGCGCCAATGACTTCCAAGTACTTTGGAAGGTATTCATCCCACTAGCAAAACCTGCCCTCGCGACAGTGACGCTGTTTTGTATCGTCGCGCGCTGGAACGGCTTCTTCTGGGCCATGGTATTGCTTCGCGATGAAAGCAAAGTGCCACTTCAGGTTTATCTGCGTCAGATCATCACCCAGCTTACCGATGACGATACGTTCGCCAGTACCTTGATTAACTCAGCTTACTCCTTCGAGACGGTGAGCGCGGCGATCATGATCTGCTCCATCATTCCAGTGCTTCTGATTTATCCATTTATTCAAAAGTACTTCAACAAGGGAATTATGTTGGGTGGGGTTAAAGAGTAACCCCCTCTGCCTAATACAAAACACAATAACGAGAAAGGAAACAAAAGATGAATGTAAAAATCACTGCGTTGTCTACCCTGATCGCTGCCACGCTTGCTGCCCCAGCATTTGCAGCGGAAGATGGTGCATACAAAGTGGCGGATAAACCAATTAAACTCGACATCCACCTACACCAAAAGAAGTTCGTCTATAACAACGACTGGCCTGTGGAGAAAGAAGCGGCGCGTCTAACTAACGTTCACCTAAACAACGTAGCCTCAATGGCAACAACCAAGAGTGAAGAAGCATTCAACCTGCTGATCGCATCGGGTGACTTGCCTGATATCGTCGGCGGTTCAAGCATGAAGAACAACGTAAACACTTACGGCCCTGAAGGTGCGTTTGTTCCCCTTAACAAACTGATTGAAGAGCATGCGCCAAACATTAAAGCATTCTTTGACGCCAATCCTGATGTTTGGGCATCCATCAAAGCCTCCGATGGCAACGTGTATTACATCCCGTACCTACCTGATGGTAAATACGGTCGTGGCTACTTTGTTCGTTATGACTGGTTAGAGAAACTTGGCCTTGAACCACCGAAAAATGTCGACGAAATGTATGAGGTGCTTAAAGCATTCCGTGACAATGATCCAAACGGCAATGGCAAAAAAGATGAAGTCCCTTTCTTTGCTCGACACTGGCAAGAGATGGTTCGTCTAGTGACACTGTGGGATGGTCGTACGTCTGGCTCTGACGTGTTCCACGACTTTCATGTGATCGATGGTCAAATCAAGCACGGCTATGCGCAAGAAAACTACAAAGTCGGTATTCAGAACCTCGCCAAATGGTACCAAGAAGGTTTGATTGATGCTGAAGTATTCACTCGGGGCAGTCGTTCTCGTGAGTACTTATTGTCAGCCGACCTAGGCGGTATGACACACGACTGGTTCGCCTCAACCTCTGGCTACAACGATTCGTTGGCGGACAAAGTAGAAGGCTTTCAATTCAAAGCATTCGCGCCACCAGCCTCCATCAGTGGTAAACGTGTAGAAGAGCATCGCCGCGCTAAAGTGAAGCCAGACGGCTGGGCTATCTCATACACTAACGAACATCCAATCGAGACCATTAAGTACTTCGATTTCTGGTTCACTCAAGAAGGCAAACGCCTAGCAAACTTCGGTATCCAAGGTGAGCACTATGAGCTAGTCGATGGCAAGCCAGTGTTTAAAAAAGAGATCCTAGAAGCGGATACACCGGTTAACGCACAAATGTGGGCGATTGGTGCTCAGGTTCAACGTGGTTTCCCAATGGATTATCAGAACGAAGTCCAATGGTCGAACAAATACGCGCTTGAAGGTATTGCTCTGTACGACCAAGGTGATTACTTGTTGGAACCATTCATGGGTGTCTCTCTAAATACGAAAGAGAAAGACATTTACGACAAGCACTGGGTCACCATTCGTGACTACATGGTTGAAATGCAACAAGCTTGGATCCTAGGCTCTCGTGATATAGAGAAAGACTGGCCGAATTACCAAAAGAGCATAGAGCGTATGGGCTATAAGAAAGTAGTAAGTGCGATGCAAGCTGCTTACGATAGAGCTTATAAAACTAACTAGCTTTTAACCTAAAACCGACGCAATGACCCGCTTCGAAGACGACAAGCGGGTCTTTTCATTTGAGTATAGTGGCCTGCACACATTAGTGAGGGAGACCTAATTTCACTATTTTGTGCTAGAGGCAAACAGTGCGCCACCTGCAGACATAAAGAAGCCACCCATCACCTTGTTAAAGCGCTTGATGTTCTTTTTACTAGATAGCCAAGGGTTAACCTTGGCGCCAAGCCTTGCATACACCAACATGACTAAAGTATCGATTACAATCCACGTCAGAGCCAGCACGACAAACTGCGTAAGTTGAGGTGAATTCACATTAATGAAGTTAGGAAACAGTGCGGTAAAAAACAGCAAGTCTTTAGGATTACTGATACCTACCATATAGGCTTTCTTGAGGATACCACGCTGAGTAAATGAGGCTTTCTCTTGCTTAGTATCAGTGCTAAATGCGGACTCTGTACCCGTGTCTCTCCAAGTCTGGTACCCGAGATAGACCAAATAAAGCGCCCCAAAGATTTTCAGCAACAAAAATACTTTCGATGATGCTGCCAATATAGCACCCAAACCGACAGCAGAGAGGACCATCAGTGTCAGAGAAGCAAACGTTCCACCAAACACCGTCGCTAGCGCACTCGATTTCCCGTATTTAACACCGTGGGCAATGCACAGCATCGCTGAGGGGCCGGGAGATGAGATCAAAACCGTAATGACCCCAACGTACGCCAACCATAAACTCCATTCCATTTTAGTCCTCCCTGTTTTATAAGTGTTGCGTTGTGCTATGCCATCTAGCACATACCTCCCACAACCTTACCGCTCTCCTCACGACAAGTCGAACAATAAATGTACACATCTCCCCTCTTAGCTGATCACCATCGCGATATAGCCAAGAATCAATACGAGAACCGATGTCAATGCATAAGGGACGGGATAACCAATTGCAGGCATGTCACTTTGGGTGGCATCTTGCGCCCCTTTCATTGCTGGCGTGCTATTTCGACCACCAGCGCAAGCGCCGGCAAGAATTGCTGGGTTCATCTTGCGAATGTACAGCCCATATAACCAAGCCAGTAAAGGCGGAACAAGCGCAGCAGTGACACCGAGTAGCGCAATTTTAATCACGATAATGCCTTGGAAGGAGGCGAGGATTTTAGGACCTACGGTTGCAGCAAGCACCGCTACGAAAAGATTAAGTCCGATATCTTGCAAAAAGCTTCTCGCTCCTTCACTCATAGGACCGCCAAACGCAGGGTTTCGAGTTCGCAAGAACGAAAACACAATACCGGTAAGCATACAGCCAGCCGAAGTCCCTAATGCAAATGGGATACCCGCAACCGTTACGCTCAAGTGGCCGAACACATAGCCCACCAGTAGAGCAGTGGCTAAATAGAACGTTTCGGTCACCGTACTTTCGACTATTGGCACGCTGTTAAGCTGAGATGCGGTCTGTTCAACACACCACTGCGAGCCTGCAATACGTACAACGTCTCCCACTTCAACGGTGGTTTGAGGCAGTAACGGCTGTTGATGACCCTGCCTAAATAGCGCTTTAAAATAGACACCGAAGCCAACCTCCGCATGCAACTGAGCGACAGTTTTACCTGCATGTTCTGACTTGCCAACATGGATATCAGCCACTTCAATATCAACATTGCGGGCTCGAGGCTCATCCACTTCATTGCCAATATCTGCCTCACCTTCTTTGATAAGAGCACTGTACTCGCCACGAACACCGATAACATCGCCAAGTTGTAATATTGGGTTATCCGATGCATCCAACACTTCATCACCGCGCACAACTTTTAGCACAACAGCATCGGAAAACCGTTTATAAAGATCCTGAACCGACTGCCCAACCAACTCTTCATGCGTTACTTTGTAAGCACGGACATCGATGGGTAAAACACCAACATCGGAGAATCCAAAAGTGCTAGGGAGTTTTTCATTGTCATCACCGTTAGAGAACTCTTTCTCAGCATCTTTACCGGCTTTGATAGGATCAATACCAAACATAGAAGGTAAGTATTTGATCAACAGAATAATAAGAACAGTAGACAGCACATAACTGATAGCATAACCCGCTGCGATGTTAGCGCTGACTTGGTCTGCACTCATACCGGCTGGCGGTACAAAAGCGCCAGAGGAGATCGCCGATTGAGCCACGCCCATAACCGCTGTAACAGTATAACTTCCCGAGATAATGCCTGCCGCATACCCAGGCTCTAACCCCAAGAGCTTGGCACCCACTACAACAATGGCGAAATTACTAAAGACAACAATTAGCCCTATCACCACAAAATCTAAGCCACCTCTTGCCAGCCCCGAAAAGAACTGAGGACCGACTTTCATACCGATGGCATACATAAACATCATTAAGAAAATATCGGAGACTAGCCCCGGCTCTTCAATCTTTAGTCCATATACAGAGAAAGAGGTCAGCGCCAATGCAACACCAACAATCAATGTACCTGCCGTCGTCCCCAGGCTCACGCCTTTAACAGTAATGCGTCCTAATGGGTAACCAATTGCGAGTGATAGAAATAGAAAAACAAAAGGGTTTTCAGATAAGTAATTAAAAAGAAAAGACATGATCTCACCTGCTACATTGTGATTGAAGCAGCAGAGCGATATAAGGAATCGCCCTGCCGATTACCTAGAGCAGCCGTAACATTAACCGTGGTTAAAGTTACTCGACTCATCAGCATCGCTGCCGTTAACCATTGGATGTTTGCCAAAGAAATCAACGCAGTGTTGCAAGTCAGAGATCAATAAGTCCGCCATATCTCGACTAAAACCATGGCGCACAAGAATACGCATAATAACCAGATCTTCGCGATCAGCTGGCATGGCATACGCAGCGATCTGCCATCCACGCGATCGGATCCGATCTGACAAGTCATAGAGGTTGAAACCTGGGTTTGCATCTTTCTTGATAGACCAACTTAACGCTGGAATACCACCATGACCATCGTAAATGATTTCAAACATGCCCATTTTTTCCACCTCTTTGGCAATGTAGCGCGCCGTTTCGTAACAAGCATCATGGATCTTTTATAGCCCTCTTTGCCCAGTCTCAAGAAGTTGTAGTACTGCGCAACGATTTGTCCGCCAGGACGAGAGAAGTTCAATGCAAATGTCGGCATGTTACCGCCCAGATAATTTACATTGAAGATCAAATCCTCATGTAACGCATCCGCATCACGCCAAACTACCCAGCCCACACCCAATGGTGAAAGACCAAATTTATGGCCAGAAGCATTGATCGATTTAACACGTGGTAGACGGAAATCCCACTCTAAATCCGGGTCACAGAAAGGGGCTAAAAACGCACCACTGGCGCCATCAACGTGAATAGGAATATCTAATCCGGTTTCTTCTTGTAGCTTATCTAACGCTTCATGCACCGCTTTGACGGGCTCATATTGGCATGTGAACGTCACGCCCAGCGTTGGTACTACACCAATAGTGTTTTCATCACAACGTTTGATCACTTCTTCTGGCGTCATGATAAGACGATCACCTTCCATTGGGATCTCACGAAGCTCAATATCCCAATAGCGCGCAAATTTATGCCAACAAACCTGCACAGGACCACAAATAAGATTCGGTTTATCAGTTGGCTTGCCTTGTTTCTTCATTTTCTCGCGCCAAGCCCACTTCAATGCCATCCCACCAAGCATTGCAGCCTCACTTGAACCCGTCGTTGAGCAGCCCATTGGGTTTTCTGCATCTGGCGCATGCCAAAGATCAGCTAACATATGGACACAGCGCGATTCTATTTCGGCCGTCTGTGGGTATTCATCTTTATCAATCATGTTTTTATCGATGCATTCATCCATCAATTGATGAACCTCATCCTCGACCCATGTTTGACAAAATGTCGCTAAGTTCTGACGTGAGTTACCGTCTAACATAAGTTCATCGTGAACAACTTGATAAGCATGTTCCGGGGCGTGCTCATTTTGAGGAATTCGATACTTAGGCATGACCACAGACAAGTCTTTCGAAGAGTAAACATCATCTAGCATTGAACCACGAACAGCTGACTTTTTATGAAGAGGCATAATCTATCCTTTTTCTTACTAATACTATTAAGTAGTTAAATTGGTTTAAAAGATGGAAGAACGTGCCTTAAAGCTAGTCCAGATTTTGTGGCAGTGCTAGTTTCATATTCGGTTGATAAGATTCATAATTGCGCCGCTTGTATCGTTAATATTCGCCACAATATAAAGTCATTCATCTTACCCATAATGATGTCTAGTTTGTTGCTATGACTGCATCTACGACAAAAGTGTTGCCCCTTTCTCTACCTCCTCTTAAGAAACACATTCCCCCCTTTAAGGAGGGAATGTCTTACAAGGTGCTCAGTTTTTTATCAGTGACGAATATTCTCAGCGCGATATTCAAACGACGCCATCAGCTCAAATTCCAATTCGATCACAACTATCACTCAAGCTTCTTGCTAAAAAGGTAGAAAAATTTATAGTTTTATTAAGTGAACAATGAGAATCGACATGTCTTTACAGAAAAAGCAATCTAAAGTATCACTGAACATTAAGATTTCATCAGACTTAGATTTTCGTCTTAAACGAGCGAGAAAAGCAGCGCGTGAACAAGGATTGATGTTCAACGTTTCTAAAGAAGTTGAGAAGTTCCTTGAGAAGGAAGTAAAGAAGGTTGAGCGCCATCTATCAATCGATGAAGAGATTAAAGGTAATTTAGAAGATCTTGGAGTACTGAACATAGATAAGCTAATGAAGTCTATGGATTAACTATAAAATTGCCTTGTTATGAATTATCAAACTACAACTAAGCTTGGAGATGAATATGGGAACGATAGTTGGACTGTTAGTCTTAGCTGGGGTCGACATACTCCTAAAGCGTAAAACAGGACTTCATCTACATCAGTGGATTGCCAAGAAATACCGTGATTCCCACAAAAACAAGTGAATCATTCTTATAGAAACCGCACAATTTACCACTTCACCGGTGCTACTGAAAAAACACTTCTACTAAAAAAGCCAGCAGTAAAAACCGCTGGCTCAAACACTAATTCACTTTAACGCCTACTTTGCAGCAAACTTGCTGTGCGATTTCTTCAACTTGTAGAAAGTCGCTTGGACATAGTCATCTGGATCGCCAGTGATGTTTTGGTTGTAAACACCGGCTTTAAAGTACATGTATTTGCCACCAACATCGTATCCGCTGTCCGACATATCAACAATTTGGACTGCATCAGGCTTACCTTCACGCATCAAAGTCACGGTCATTTCGTTACCGACCACTTGAATGCGATAACTAAAGGTCTCACCGAGTTCAATACCATCACCGTCTTTTGGTACACCTGTCATATCACCGACTAGATTGTAATAATTGTCGGTGCCTTTATTGGTGTTTTCATGAGCAAAGTAGACCGTACCTTTGTCGTGGTTTGGTAACTTACGGTAGTAAAGTCGAATTGGCTCATCATCTTTATCGTGGATCTGACCAATGATAAATCGACCAACTTCATTGAGCTCACCCGTCGTTGTCGTGTGATCGACTTTAAGTGTCGCTTCGAGAACACCGTCAACGCCACCAGCGGCTTTTTGATCTTCCATTGGTGCCGAGCTGAATACCCAGTTGTTTTTGTTTACGCCTTTAGTATCAACGCTCTTATCTCCTTGGCGCAGCATTTCCCTCATCTCTGTACGCGCAAACTTAGTGTTTTTCGAAGTGCGCGCGCCCTTAATAAAGGTCTTGAACACCAGGCCACCGTCATCGGCAGTATAGAAGAGTTCTGGATGCTCGTACCCGTTGGCAAGATCCCACTCATACACATTGTCTGGCTTGCCATTTTTATCATGGTCGAACGGCATAGAGATGTACCATGAAGTGAGGTCAAAGTTTTCACCTGGTTTGTTACCCGCTTGAGGCGTACTCGGTAACTTAGGCTCCGCTAAAGGCACATCCCAGTCACAACTTGTCGCACAAGGTAGGGCGACAACCGCGCCAAAGTTGCCTTTACGAAGATCTTTGCGTTTATCATCAACTTTCGCGGTGGCTTTGCGCTTCTCTTCAGCCGCCTTTTCTGCCGCAATGACATCTTCAGTAATAATGTGATTGGTTGGGCAAGCATTAATCTTACAGTTCAAAGCCGCAAACTCAGTGACACTATTCCAGCTGCTCTTTGAGTTACCTTTACCCACATAACGCACGTAGCGAGCTTCTACCGGAGCAAACTCGAAACGCTCATAACCATTAACGGCACCAGAGCTCATGCCACCTTCAAGTGCCTTGCTCCACTTATTGCCATCAACACTGACTTCAATATCGAACAAAGTCGAACGCGCATTACCTTTATGGAATGCTAGGCGCACGGCATCAAACTGATTAATGCTGCCATAATCATAGGTGGCCGTCTCTCCTACTCCATTGGAAGACCAGCGAGTCTTGATATCTTGGTCAAACAAACGCTCTGGACCATTGCCATCGTGGCTGGATGATTCGATGGCGACAGGCGTTAAAATATCAACTCTTGGTAGCTCTTGGTCGGAACAGTAATCACTCTTACAGTTAACCCCGATAAACTCCGTCACACTATTCCACGCGCTGCTGCTGTTTCCTTTACCAACATAGCGAATGTAACGCGCTTGAATCTCGGCGAAATCGAATCGTTCTAAATCCAGTGATTTACCCGTGCTTTCACCATCGCTGATGACTTTTGTCCAACTTGTCCCGTCTAGGCTAGTTTCAATATCAAATTTGGTCGTGCGCTTGTCACCTTTGTGAAACGATAGTTTAACGGCATCGAAGGCGACCGTTTGTCCATAGTCAAACGTCATGGTTTCACCCACACCATTTGCTGACCAACGCGTCTTGGCGTCGCCATCTAGAACCATTTCAGGGCTGTTCCCATCGTGGCTGGAGGCTACAACAGAGGTAGGTTTTGGCGTTTGTATGGTGGCGTTGTCACCGGTCGATACACAACCGGTCAGAGCGATAACAATGGATGAAGCGAGTAGGGTTTTAAAGTAATTTTTATTCATGGTTCCATCACTTTTGAGTTGTCCAATCAAATTGAAAACAATAGGCGTCACCAATACGAAGTGTTACGTTGATGCCTTTATTGTTACAAATAATACTCTCATATTTTTGTATTACAAATAAGACAAAAAGCTCTCAAATGAGATAACGGTCAGATCTTTTTTATAACCTGTGAATTGTTAATTAACATCAGAACTATAGGCCAGAAACAACAAAACCAGCATGTCGCTGGCTTTGATTATTTGTATGATTGTAAAACGGACTCTATGCGAAATTGTCAACAAGAATCGCACGTCCGGTTCACATGACTACTCCAAGATTTCGATTGAAGACGGGCTAAACTAATACCGCTTGCTCAATCGCATAGAAGCCAACCCATGAATAGGTTTTACCTGCTATCTCCGCGTGATTCACACTATCACAGGTCACATTAGGGTCATTACTTACCATTAAAGTGAATCGCGTTTTCTCTGTCTCAATTTCCACCACAGAGGCCGAACCTGAATGTCCGATAACTCGAATCTCTTTTGCCACACCACGAGCATTGACGGACTGTTCAAACTCTTCATTAAAGTAACCATGAGTCTCAACCACGGACGCAAGTAAGGTATCTTCTCCATGCGTCCGGAAAATAAAGCTCTGCTCGCTACGCAGGTTGAAACTTGGATCGTTAGCGCCAGTGCGGGTGAAAAAGATTTGCCCATTTGGATTTGAACTGGTGCCTAGCCAGGTGTAATAACTATTTTCTTGAAGCCAACTCACCAATGCGCTACCTGAAACGTTACCCTGTGCAATATTCCAAAGATGGCGATAGCCTAGAGCATCACTGACCACATTCAGCTCTTTGTGTGCTTGATAATCAAAGTTGGTTCTGATGATCTGACCGTCAAACTGATGTGAGTAATCATATTGATGAGCACAATCACTGGTCAGTCGAAACAGATCAATGAGTAAAGGCGCTTCAAAGTCTTCGTGCTTCAGCATAAACACACTGCGTTGCTGACCAATACCATCATAATGCGCATTGGCAAATGCACTCATACCGACCATTTGTTGGTGATCAGCACAGAAGAAGTGGGGCTCACCGTGCACGCTATCGGCGCGCTCCACATCAAAATAGTTTTGACAGGTTTCATCGACGGTTACTGCATTGTGAGCAATCGTCTGACGTGCATACGTCTTATTTTCATCTAAATAGCGACCGCCAAATTTCGGTTCAACGTTTACCCAGCGACCAAAGCCATACTCACGCAGTACCTCTTTGCCGCGGTTAAAGTAAGAGATACCCAAAGTATCAAAGTTGCCGTGCCCCATACCATGCTGACCATAGTTCATAACCAACTGGAACACATCTTTGTCTTTATCTTGGGCGCGCATGAAACCCTGAGCGCCGCGATCGCCAGTCGGGCCTTCATTCAGCTCAACGCTTGGCCAGAAAGGCAGGCCGACATCACTCTTGCTCTCAAACGCGTTCGATAACGTTAAACCACATCCATGCATCCATACTGAGTCTTGGATCTTGGCCATACCAAGTAGGTTCTCATCAATACCATAGTGTTCGGCATATTGACTAACGGCCACTTGAACACCAGCATCATTAATACTCATGGTTCTAGAAGCATCATTTAACGCAGGGAACTGACCGTTTGGATACGCCGTCGCTAGCATGGCCTCGACAGTTCTACCAATCACACCATCTTTGTAATTGAAGATATCGAGTTCTGGCATATGACGATGCAGAACTTCAGCAAATACACACAATGGACGAATTGCGTAACGGTGATAGTAAGGCCCTTCCATGTAGTAGCCTGAAGGCGCAAACAGCTTACTGATCTGAGCCAGAAAACCTCCACTTCCATCTCGATCCAGACCATAGACCGACATATCAAGAAACTCGCGACGATTCACAGCCAAGCCACAGATACCCACAGCGGCCACTGCCCAAATACCGTGATTGTGAATTCGGTCGAAGTCATGACCATACTTCACTGTGAACATATCAAGCATTGGATTGAAAAGATTATCAATCACATGTTGGCGCTCATCTTCTGTCATGGTCGATGCAACACATGAGTACGCCAAACTGCTAAACATCAGCCATACATGTTCGTTGAGTATTTGGTGGAATAAACGTCCGGTTGGATTGGTATTTTTTTGTACATGAAAATCGAAGGTCAAGTACGAGTCAGCATACGATGCCAGTAGCTCACGCACTAACTGAGCATAACGCTCTTCACCCGTGATTAAAAACAAACGACCCGCAAGATTCATATAGGTGTAGTTTTGTTTGTGGCGATTGTGCTCGTAACCACCCGCTTCACCATGCCCAGGAACCTCTATTGGAAGTCTCATAAATGCTTCCAGATCCTTAACATTCTTAGCGATGGCTTTTCCCATGAGCGTATCACGGCCGACTTCTTTACTGAGTTGCTGTACTTCATTGCCTGTAAGCAGTATTGGCTGAACTAACGTAGACATTTTCACCTTCAATCTATATCCCGGACTCAATTACAATAAAGTAATACAATATAACTAAGATTTAAATCTATTCATGAAAGAAAGCAGACGTCAATCACATAGAAGATATAGGCATAAGTGTCTTACTTGACGGGATATACAGTGATTAATCTTCACCTACTTTGAAACCAACTCTTTTCATGTTTTACGTAGATTCAACTCAATAATCGCACTAAAATTGTATTACAAATAATCTACATATGTCGCTATAACTTGTAGATACAAAAAAACCCCGCAAAGCGGGGCTAATGTAGTGCCTGGGGGATATACCGTCTAATACGTGGGAGTATTACTAGACGTATTTTTGATTAAGCGTCTTTTTTCAACTGAGTGAAGTAGTCAAAAATAACGGGTACATCATTCGATGCAAGACCTGCATCTACTGCAGCTTGCAGGCTTCGTGATGTTCCTTCTGCGATAAGCGACTCGGTACCTAGATCCGATACCATTTCTAGGAAGTAACCTAAGTCTTTATTCGCATTTGCAATAGAGAAGCCTAGTTTCTCTTCACCATCCACTGCATAGAACTTACAGAACTGCATAAACGGAGAGTTTGAAGGACCTGCTGACATAATGTCAAACAGCTGTTGACCATCAACACCAGCTAGTTTAGCTACAGCAAACGCCTGTGACATGGTTGCAACTGTCGTCATACCCATAAAGTTGTTAACAAGCTTAGTGACGTGACCGGAGCCTAGCGCACCTAGGTGGAATACATTCTCACCCTGTTCATCAAGTACTGGTTTCACTTTGTTGAATGTGTCGATATCACCAGCGGCCATAATATTCAGCAAACCGTCTTTCGCGTGAGCTGGAGTACGACCAAGTGGTGCGTCAATCATGCCAGCACCGCGCGCTGCCAACTCTTCACCAATTTTGCGAGTAGAAGCTGGGATAGATGTACCGAAATCAATCAGAGTCGAACCTTCTTTGATACCTTCAAGGATACCTTCGTCGCCGTACACCACTTTCTCTACAACGGCAGACGTTGTTAGGCAAAGCATGACGATGTCACTATTTTCAGCAAGCTCTTTAGGCGTTTGAACAGCGTTAGCACCACGAGCAACACATGCTGCAACTGCTTCTTTGTTCAGATCCATTACATTGAGCTGAAAGCCGCGGTTTTGCAGGTTTTCAACCATATTTCCGCCCATCAGGCCTAGGCCGATGAAACCAATAACTGGTTTTGTCATGTGGCACTCCTAAAATACTATTGTATGACCATTTGTGCAAATTACTATATCCCGTCTATTTTGGTTTCGCAATTACCATCGACCACAAAAACACGATGAGACGCCTAGTTTGAGATATGACGCACATAAAATCAGAATTATGAACAAAAACAAAATCTAAGTTACTGATTTTAAAAAGGAGCACCCAAAAGCTTTCTATCATGCCCTAGGATTGACCAAAATAGCGTGACGCACCCCTTAGTTTAAAGTGTCATTTTGTATTACAATACCACTTTGACTCTTTCCATCCGTTTACACACCGTTACAGGTCAAGGTTTCTCGTGTCTTCTCAAAACTATATCCGTACCAATTTCACCATTGCGTGGCCTCTCGCTTTAAATGCATTGCTCATGCAATCCATGCTAATGATTGATATTTGGTTGGTATCCCCACTTGGCGAACGACCGCTTGCTGCGATGGGGATTGCAACAACGATCGTTGCCTTTATTTTGGGAATACAGATGGCGCTGGCTAACGGCTCTCAACTGGTGTTAAGCCGTGCGGTCGGCTCGGGAAGGCCTCAATCGTTATCGAGTGCGGTATCCTCAGGGATGCTGATTAACTTTGCGGTTGCTTTGCTTTTTTGGACTTTGCTCTCCCTGTTTGAAGCACCTCTGCTCGCTATAATCACCCAAGATTCTCAGCTGCAATCTGAGATAAGTGATTACGTAGGCATCTCGAAATACCTAGTGCTGTTTACCGCCATCACGCAAATTTTCATCGCACTTTTTAATAGTATGGGGCGAAGCAAGATTCCCTTTAAGGGCTATCTAATTGAATTGCCTATTAACGCGGCACTCTCGTATGTGTTGATCAATGGGATTTCAGGCTCTAGCGCGATCTCTTTTGAAGGGTTAGGAGTCAGTGGCGCTGCACTCGGTAGTGTCATTGCTATTACAATACGCATGATTTACCTCGGGTGGAACATACAGAAAGAACCAACATTTAGCGGCCACGGTACCTTATTTACGACCCCAACGAGAACCAACTTAAAGAAACACTTTATTGAGGTATTTCCTGTCGCTGCCAATGTGACCATCTTGTCGATCGGTGCGACGACCTATCAGCTGCTCTACTCTCAACTCAGTCTCCATTCTTATGTTGCTATTACTATCATTTTCCCGTGGATAAGAGCCGGTACCCAATTTATAACAGCTTGGGCGCACTCCACTGCCATCACCATTAGCCAGGCAATTGGCTCTCGAAAAACCGATGGAATGGCAAAAAACATCGATACCAGTATTGATGTCGCGGTCTGGGCTTCTTTTGCTTGCGCGATTTTCTTTGCTGGACTTCACTTTGCGCTGGCAGATATCTACCCAGACCTAGATCCCGCGACCTATGATGCGCTTTCGGTAATCGCTCCGCTATATATATTTCTTCCTCTGGTTCGCGGCTACAACACGGTACATGGTCATGTATTGCGAGCGCTTGGAAAAACTACGGCGGTGTTTAAAATCAACTTTACTGGTCAGTGGCTTATCTCGATTCCACTTTGTGCGTTTATTATCTTGGGGTTAGATGGTTCGATCTTTTGGGCGTTTGCCGTACAGCCGATAGAAGAAATTGTTAAGGCGCTGCCATTTCGAATGCTCGCTAGACGTTCGCTGGCCGAGTTTGATAGCGCGCAGATAGACAAGCTGATGTTTGATGAGTAGCAAATCTTTAAGACAGATCCACAAAAACCGCCGAGTATGACTCGGTGGTTTTCGTTTCTTCATCAATAAAATCGATACTAGATACGGATATAGCCCGATGTCTCTAGACCATCGCCCTCATGAATGATTTTGCCGTCGATGTTGATATGCTCAGGACATTCAAGTGCTTTACCCCACTTGAGTTCAAGTGGTTGTTCAGTACTGCCTTTATAGAGACAAGTTTTCACCTTTGTACTGACATAGTCGCGTATTACGACTTCTTTCTCGCCGACATAAGCCCCGTAAGTCAAATCCTCACTGCTCGCTGAAGAGAAAGAAGACATTGAAATCAAGCACACTGCCAGTACACATTGAGTTAACTTTTTCATCGTAACCGCCTCACCTTTAAATCTGTAGTGAATAGCCGAATACTCCATCACCCCGCCTGTTGCTGACAACTATATCGAAAGACAGTTTACCGATGAAAACAGACAGCATCAGGTTAACTGATACATTTCAGTAACTCGTTGATTCTTGATTAACCACGAAGACATAAATCACCTAACTATAGGAAAATCATATAGGTCACAATGAATGTCACTCAATCAACTTAATAACTCTCGTATAAATAATCCTACTAGCGATACACTCAGAAACGAAAAAGGTTGGCTCAATGCCAACCTTTTCTGATTTTTTCGCAGTCAATTATTCGTAATCAGACGCGTATGTTTCTTCATACGTGTGCGAGTAAAGTTCAAACAGGTTGCCAAACGGGTCTTCTAGGTAAACCATTTTCGCCGGCTTACTGTCATCTTCCGGGTGGTAACGCATGATATCCATACGTACTTTACCGCCAAACTCTTCAGTGCGAGCAATTGCACCTGCAAAATCGTCTGTTTGTAGACAGAAGTGGAAGATACCTAGGCGAGAGAAGTCCACTTCATGGCGTTCTTGACGCTCTTTCATTTCGAATAGTTCTACGCCGATGCCATCAGTCGTCACTAGATGCGCGATATTGAAGCCTTTAAAACCCTCACCGAATACTGCAATACACATTCTGCCAATCGCAGTTTCACGCTCTTCGATGACTTTTGTGTTGTTCATAACGATTTTTAGACCAAGCGCCTTAGTGTAAAACTCTACTGCTTTGTCCATGTTACCAACCATGATGCCTACGTGATTCATTTTCATATTCAGTTACCCTTAATTCGTATTGTTTGTGTCAGACCTTGTGTCGATGGGGAGAGTATATGGAAATCATTGAATTAAGTTAAATTATCATAAATTAATTTATTGATAATTTTTTGTTATAATTTCAGCTGGCACGCATCACCTTACAATTACGCCACTCAATTGAAATATTGATGTGATAAGGTGCCGCATCGATTTTCAAATAGAGCACTTACATGCTTTCTATTCCCCCTTACCTTGCACTTTCAATAGCCATTGGCCTTGAAGTTTTCGCTACTTCTTGGCTTCCTAAAACTGAGCAGTTTACCGCACTTGTTCCTACGCTCGCCGTGTTGATTGGTTACGGTTTGGCGTTTTACTTACTCGCGGTCGCAGTGCAAACCTTATCACTTGGTGTCGCCTACGCTATTTGGTGTGGAGCAGGTATTGTCTTGGTCGCCGGCTTTTCTTGGTTGGTTTACGGGCAAAAACTTGATCTCTACGCGATAGTAGGGATTGGCTTTATCCTAGTGGGCACGTTGATCATTAACATCTTCTCTTCCTCGGTAAGTCACTAACTCCTCTATTAATACGAAGGCTGGTTATTGTTAAGCAGCCCTTTCGCTAATCAAATCATGCCTTACTGAAACTTAAATCGAGCAATGATCTTACAATCACTGACCGCTTGCATGCTCTCGACATGTTTTGCCACTTGCGGATTTGGGTGTCGTTTTAAGAAGCTTACCAAGGCCGATTTGCAGCAACCAAGTGAAGAGATAAATCGGTCACAATTCACTTGATGACATTGAGGAATCAAGGTCATGATCTCTTCAGACGCCAACTGCAGATACTTGAGCTCGTAATCACTGTCACCTTGAGCACGCCAGAAGTCTGCAAGATTGTGACAAGACATGACTTTGATCGCTAGCAGATCTTCGAATTCATCCGAATCACTGATCGTCACGTCCATCTGTTTGGACTCAGAAAGCGCCGCTTGATAATGCGTCACGGCCGTCATTAGTTCACCTTGCTGATTCGCCTCATCGGCCAATAAGATGTGCTGCTCCCACTTTTCTGTATCCACAACATCATCTCCATCGTAATCAAAACCCATTAAATGATATTGATTATCATTTAATTTTCAACCCCATTATTCTTATGGTTTGCTGATTGATCAGTAAAACTAAAAAAAACAGCAGACCTTGCTATCGATAACAATTATCATTTTCAAACGTTATAATATAACAAAAGGATCGTATAATGAAGCCAAATATCCACCCTGATTACAGAAAAGTCGTTTTTCACGACACCACTGTAGACGAATATTTTATCGTAGGTTCTACGTTACAAACCGACCGTACGATTGAATGGAAAGATGGCAAAACCTACCCGTACATGACTATTGAGGTTTCATCAGAATCTCATCCGTTCTACACGGGCAAGCAGCGTGTTATTAGCAAAGAAGGTCGCGTAGCCAACTTTAACCGTCGATTTGGTGGCATTAAAACTAAGTCAGAAAGGCAGGTATCATGAAAGTTCTTAGTTCAATAAAAAGTGCAAAAAACGTCATCCTGACTGCCAAGTCGTCAAGCGACGTGGCCGAATTTACGTTATTTGCAAATCGAACCCAAGATTTAAAGCGGTTCAAGGTAAGGCCGGTAAAAAACGTTAAAACGTGATACATGTAAAGAGTTTGTTAATACCACCTTGAGCAGTGCATCCGAATGAGATTAGACTTGAGTGGTAGATTCATGCAAGGAGGCACAATGGACGATTTACAGTTTTACTTGGTTAACGATTACTGCCCGCGTTGCAACTCAGTGACACCGCACGACGCATTCGAAGTAGACAATAAGCAGCACAAGGACGAAGCTCAAGTAGAGCAAGTGTGTGAAAAGTGCCAAGGTCTCGAACTTTAGTCCAAAATTTGATTCAAATAGAAAAACCGCCCTATCAAGGGCGGTTTTTCTATAGTTTCTACATCAATACTAAGATGACATGTGCCTATAATTGATGTTGCGCTTATCAAGGTATTCTAACTGAGCAGCGACTCTTGGCAAAAAACGTTGCCAAGACTTGTTCTCGCTGGCGGTCCATGCCACTTCCGCGACAGCGAACAACCTTGGATACAGCAAATACTCCAATTTGGCTCTATCTTTAACGAACTCCGTCCACACCAATGCTTGGGTACCAATGACTTGCTCACTGTTTTCAATACTGCCAGGTTCAAAATCGTAAGCCGTTTTAAGATCAATGGCGCCAGCCCAAAGCACCCCTGTCTCATTAATGTCCTTGTTCCATGCCATATCGAGATAGGTAGCCTGAGCAGGACACATAATGACTGGATATCCCGCTTGCGCTGCTTTTTGCCCTTCAGCTCCGTTTGACCATGCACAAACAGTTGCATTTTTGGTGATCTTATTGCCATGACTGGCTTCTTCCCACACGGAAATATTTCGGCCTTTCTGGGCTAGATATTGCTCTAAGTGAGAAATCAAATGCCCCTCTAGCAAGCGTACATCGTCCAGTCCCATTGCCTGCGCCTTGGCAATACACGCGGGAGATTTCTCCCATACGTGTTTCGGTACTTCATCGCCACCCAAGTGTATGACTTGGGATGGAAATAACTCGCATACTTCATCCAATATGGTTTCCAGCACTTGATAGGTGCCGGGCAATCCTGGATTGAGCACATTATCTTGGTATTGCTGAATGGAGACATACTCAGACTTGTCGTCAGCTTCGCGCAGCAAATTGGGTAACGCCATAATAAGAGCACGGGCATGACCTGGAATATCAATTTCAGGAATCACCGTGATTTCTCGTGCTTTTGCGTACTCAACAACCTCTTTGATCTGCTGCTTAGTAAAAAAGCCGCCGTATCGCTTTGATCCGGAGCCAAATTGAGAAGGCTGCAACTCTCCTTCGCCTCGCCAAGCACCCAGTTCCGTGAGTTCAGGGAAAGCGTCGATTTCTATGCGCCATGCTTCGTCGTCGGTGAGATGCCAATGGAACGTATTGAGCTTAAGCCACGCCATTTGGTCGATAACTGACTTCACAGTGTCGATGCCATGAAAGGAGCGCGCACAATCTAAAAACTGCCCACGGTGATGGTATTGCGGCGCGTCGATAATGGTAGCCGAGGTGACCACACCTTGACCTGTAACCAACAGCTGCGCCAACGTTACCGCGCCATAAAAGAACCCTGCCGATGTCGCCGCTTTGATCTGTATAGACTCACCGCCAATCGTCAACTCATAGCCTTCAGGTTTGATGTGCTCTGCACTTACCTTCAATAACGACAGCGTCGCATCACCTTCTGTTTTGACAAAGGTAACCTCAGGAAACTGATTTGAAAGCCAGTCGATGGCGTTGCTGGTTTCTGTCAGCTCTGCCTTGAAGGTCAACTGACTGGCTAATCGAAATTCACCCTCAGTAGCCTCAATAGACTGCGGCTGAGGAATAACACCAGAGCTTGCTGCGGGAAGCGTCAACACACGAAGATCTAAGTCTTCTGGCTGGCTCATCTTATGTGTCCCCATGTTAACATCGACTATTGTTTCTCCAAGTCGTAAATAGGGATGATTTGGGCGCTCAGAAAGATTAAACAAACCACAAGTTTGACTTTCGATGGTGGTCTGCCAGCGCTCACCTTTTCCTATCGCAGTATTCACCGGAGGTGCCATCTCAATGTGCGACCCAACCTGCGAGGTAACGTGTCCATTGAACACGGTTTGCTTGTCGATAAAGCGAGGCATATCAAAGCAAAGCACAAAATCTTTAAGTTCCGTGTCTGTGCTATTTTCTAGCACGATATTGAGCTTGAGCGAGCCATCTGCGCTGTTAAGCACATCAAAGTGTAATCTAGGTTTACTCACGACAAATCCTTCTTACTATATACGCGAACTAGCGTTGATTGCGGGGAGTGTAACTACCTAGCATATCAATTGCTCAAAACCCTGTGATGATACGCGCGCAGCAGAAATCCAAGAATGCGGCGCGCCTTAGATTATTGACTTGAAGAACCAGATAGCTATTGCCTATCTGTATGCTTTGACGTAAAGGCCCACTCACTCGTTGAGTCGATGGTTAATATGTAGAGCCCAAGGTCACATCCTATATCAGCTTGGTAATATCAACCTCATCAATTTGCTCATCTAGCATGTACTCTTCAGCGAATCTTAAATACACACCCGACGTTAAAAATAGCTCAAACAGCGATTTGTCCAAATGGTTGTCCTTTACCATATAGCTCATGATTTGCAGCGATTCCGACAATGACTTCGCTTTTTTATAAGGACGATCGGCACTGGTAAGCGCTTCAAACACGTCGGCAATAGCCATGACTCTCGCCGCCAACGGCATTTCATCCCCTTTTAGCCCCATTGGATAACCGGTTCCATCCATTTTTTCATGGTGACCACCTGCAATATTGGCAACATTTTGCATGTGCGCAGGGAACGGCAATGACTCAAGGATCTGAATCGTTTGGATAATGTGATCATTAATAATGAAGCGCTCTTCTTCCGTTAACGTTCCCCTCAGTGTGGCGAGGTTATATCTCTCTCCTTGGTTTGCTTTGTATTCTGTTGGTTTCATTGTAAAACGAGGATCATTGGATAGAGGGGAATCCCACGGGATTAAATGCTCTGGCCTATCCGATAGTAGCGTTTCTTGTTCTGGCAATCGCTCTTCTACTTGGTGGCGCTGCTTTTCAAGCCAAGAAATGCCCAACTGCTTACTGAGTGTTCTTGTCCAAGGCGTTGCGGCGATTTGGTCTAATCTCGCTAGTTCTTTATCACTAACAAACTCACCACCAAGGTTCAGCGACGCGATGAATTCGAAGTCATCATCCAACTGCCTGTGGATCTCCTCCAGCGCACACTTTGCCTTTTGGTTAAGATCTCCTCCACTCGATTTAAGCAACTCAATCTCTCGATCGCGTTTAATGACCTCAAAGCGCGTTCTGATTTCATGGATGCGATCGTAAATGGTCTCAAGTTTGGTCGACTTATCGACGACATGCTCGGGCGTGGTGATTTTGCCACAGTCATGCAACCAACCTGCCATCTTGAGCTCTTGCCACTCTTTTTCACTCAGATGAAAGTCCTTAAAAGGCGGCAAGGAAGAGTCGTGTGCGGCTTGGGTTAACCACTCAGTCAAGATCGGCACACGCTGGCAGTGGTTTCCTGTATAAGGGGAATTTTTATCTAGAGAGCCAGCAAAAACTTTGATGAAGGAGTTTAACAGTGCCCGCTGCGACTCAAGCATTTGCTGGGTTTCGATAGCGACAGACACATACCCAAGTAAGGTTCTCAGATAGTCGGCATGCTGACGATACGTTTCATCCGCCCTGCCCTGTTCAAAGATCAAACCCAGCGAAGCAATCACCATTCCTTCCCTATTTTGAAGCGGTATGTATATCACCTCACAGCGATCATTAATGGGTTGGTTTACTCTCAAATGGGTAAGATCATTAAAAGAGAATGCCTGAGTCTTTTTAAGGTTAAAGATGTGTTCAATAAATCGAGTCACATCCTTTACCGAAATAGACTCTGCTTGAATATCCTCGGCTTGCTTAAACCGAGCGACATGGGGAATAAGTTGATCACCTTTGGTGTTCAGCAGATACAGCAATACCCCATCGGCTGAAACAGACGCAGCAGTATTACTGCAGACCAGTTCAAGCATAGTGTCTAGGTTTTGCTGGCGGGCAATGCCATCTGTCAGAGTAATAAAACGAGAGATGGTGCTCTGTGTCGACACTTGAGCATGATTAAGCTCCTGTATCTCTTTAATGTAACTATGTGGCAGTGGCGCATTGCCAAACTGGAAGTTTTCAATCGCTTTCGCTTTCTTCGTTGCTCTTGCTATGGGCTTAGAGATCAGCCTTGAAACTAAGTAGATACATGGCAACAAAATTAGAAATACCAGTACAGACGCATAAAACGTTTGTCGCTTAATCAACTCCCCTTCATCGAATATCGACGAGGCTTTGGTCGCCATCAGCAGATGAATGTGCTCACTGTCGAGCGGCTGAATCGTCACGATTCTACCAAACCAGTTTTCTCCTTGATAGGAGAAACGGCCTAATGTTTCGCCGCCTTTTTTACGCTCAATGGCATGAGGAACGATGTCTATATTGAGTTCAGAGATATGCAAGACTCGACTATCTTGCTGGTTGTTCTCACCACTTGAAAACGCATAAACCGCACCATCATCGTTGTATAACACTCTAATAGACGTGTCATTGGCTAGGGTATCTCGCAGGGTATCTCCCAAGTCTTCAAGCAATACATCCACCGACACTCGCATTCCAAACGTATTGATTCGAGAAATAACGATTCCCATGCTGGTTGAGTGTGCAAGTTTAGTCGGCTTTGAAATGCGGTTAGTATTCGGCGAGATGTCCGTTGTTTCTTGAGAATTAGTATAAAAATGAACACTATCCAACTCAATTCGTTCAACGAGGTTAATGTTGTTGTCGAACGTGTAAGCTTCGCCCACTCCACGAATTTTGTGTGTAATAAGGTATTGAGAATCAGGGTGGGTAACTGGAATATCAGGGGAGAGCGCGTCGTTTATCCTTTTGACAATGATGCTATCGCCATCTTCAAACTCAAATGCGTAAGTTTGAACATGTTCAAACTGTGATAGTAAGTGCACGACTTCTGGCAGGACTCTTAACCTGTCAGAACCTGTCGATGTATTTAACCCGTGGCTGTTCGAGAAACTACCCAGCGCTGCGAATGCCGTACCATAGTGGCTGTTTAGCTGGTGTTTAGTTTGCTCGGCAATCCGCTCAAAGATTTTACCATTGGCCTTATAGATTACCTCTGACATCGCTTGATTGGTTAGCACGATTTGACTGCCAGCCGCGAGGACGACGACAAATATAATAATAGTGACGATATGAACATGAATTGGAAACGACCAGTTGGAGATTTTCATTTCATTCCCTGTCTATTGGCATCTCTTGTATAAAAATAGGTCTTTTCCCGAGGTACCGACAAAGAATCTTCACGATGAGGCTTCAATCGACGCTTTTGTTCCCCCCAAATCTCATATCTACAATGTGCTTTCAGTAAAACTCTCTTTTTCCTCGGTTACTATTTGAAAGTTGGCAATTTCTGTCCGAATCTTAATTCATATGGATCATAAGCGGGTTGCGTATGGAGACGACACTTTCGGCTGGAGTATCGGGTATAAGAAAAGTTCTAGTACCATCAATATTGATCAACATTCTTTCCCTTGCCATGCCCTTAACGGTTCTGCAAATCTATGACCGTATTATTCCCAATCAAAGCTATGGAACGGCAACGCTGCTTCTATTAGGGGCAACATTGGCGGTACTGCTTGATGCTTTATTGCGTTACGTTCGTAGCTGGATCTTGGCAGCAGAGTCCGCCAACATGGAAAAAGCGCGCTATGCCTCTGCGGTTCGTGTTCTTGCCAGTGCTCCCACGGCAGAAATCAAACAGTTAAAAGTTGGCGGCGTGCAAAATGGCTTAGAATCCATTTCAAAAATCAAAGATATCTACTCCGGCGGGCTGTTATCTGGGCTCATTGATATTCCTTTCGCACTACTGTTCCTGTTCTTAATTTACTATGTAGGCGGAGCGCTGGTTCTGGTGCCCGTTATCGTGTGGGCGGTAACGTTTTCTATTGTGTGGCTGTCTGGTAAACGTGCAAAACGTCGCAGCCAAAAGCACGCTGAACTCGACGACTTAAGAGCGGGATTCTTAGTCAAGCTCTCTCGTAATCTGCTCGGCATCAAACGTCAGGCAAGCGAATACCGAACCTTCTCTACATTCAAAAAGCTAAATCAAAAATATCGTCTCATTACGGCAGACGACGAGAGAAAAAACGCGTTTGCTCAAGAATGTATTTACTTAGCATCACTTGGCACGTCAGTGGTTCTAGTGATCGCTGGTGCATCACATGTCTTGTCCGGGGAATTAACGACCGGTGGTTTAGCCGCCTGTTCAATACTGGCAGGTAGAGCCGTTGCCCCGCTTACCGCACTGACCAATCTCAATATTCGCTACGCTAACATGCAAACATCGATTCAGAGCGTTCGAGAGCTACTCACCCTCTCGGCTCAAAAAGAGAGCCTACCTGATAACCTTGAGTCTTTCCGCCAAGTTGCCTATCGCGATATCGAGTTTGACCGCTACGGAAAAATTTATTCCATCAGCCACGAGCTTGCCAGTGGTCGCATCGTCCTTATTGAACACCGCAATAACGAAGTGTCTGGACAAGCGCTGGCAGCGATGGCCGGGGTCAATACCCTCGCTGGCGGGGAGGTGTTTATTAACGACATAACGGTGGACCCACATTCAATGGCATCGATAACCTCTTATGTCAGTGCCCGCGGCTCTATTTTGCAAGGCTCCATCTTGGATAACTTGTGCGGTTTCAACCCTGAGCTTTCTGAGAAAGCCTTGTCATACAGTAAACAGCTAGGTTTGTACGACGTGTTAACTCAACTGCCTGATGGACTTGAAACCAAGCTGGCACAATTGCCAACAATTCCACTAAGTCACAGTAGTATACGTTTGATTAATCTCTGTTTCCAATTGGCAAAGCCGACTCCGCTGCTATTTATCGACAAACCAGAAATCGATCTCGACATCGACACTTGGCCTAAGTTAGCGGCTGTTCTAGAAAATGAAGCCAGCACAGGACGCACCATCGCTTTGGTCACTCATAACACGGCTTTTAAGCAATTAAAGACCGACCTCATCAATATCTCTGAGGCCAAAATGGGCGAGCGAGGTGAGTCAAATGAATAACTTCGAAACCGCCGCACTTAAATCACTCAGGCTTTTAGACGTGAACAGCAACATTGATGTGTTTGCGAATCAGTGGGTAGAGGAAAATGGCTTAGCGGATCTGCAAGACTACTTGAGCATGCTCGATCGCCTCAACGTACCCTATCGGATCATCAGCCAAGATATGGCGTTAACTCAATACGATTACAAAGTGTCTGTGCACGTTTCCGATTCCGGGTTAACGGCCTACAAGCGAAATGACGCGGTAGAGCAAAACCCAACCCGCAATGCTTATATCGTTCTTTTAGAAGACACTCCCCCAGATAAACCGGATCCTAACTGGCTCAGCAGCCGCCTCGACGCATTTCGACACATCATCCCCAAAGTCGCACTCGCAAGCTTGGTGGCGAATTTGTTTGCGCTGGCCATCCCTTTCATCACCATGTCCATTTACGACCATGTTATTGGTGGCGATGCGCCTCATGAGTTGAGTGGTATCGCCATTGGCGCCACGCTTTTATTTGCTCTGCTTTGGCTGCTCCGAGTGATACGAAGTCAAACATTAACGACAGTGGCAAATCGCGTCAGTCGCGAGATATCAGATGCGCTGGTCAAAAAGCTGCTCACAGAGAGCTATCAAGTCACTAAAAACACCGCACAACAAACCCAAGTCAATCAGCTTAATTTCTCACAGCGGATTGCAGGTGTGCTATCAGGGCCACTCGGCAACACACTTTTTGATATACCCTTTGTTTTGGTGTTTTTAGTGGCGATTGCTGCACTAGGTGGTTGGTTGGTTGTGGTGCCAATCGTCGCTTTGTGTTTGTACTATCTGGTGGCGAAGCGCTCAATCAAACATTCCGCAGTGAGAGCTAATCAGTCCACTATCGCTGGAGCTAACCGTCAAACTTTGATCGCTGAGCTATCAGGGCAACTCGGGTTTATGCGCAGTAGTCAAATGATAGTTGGGTGGCTCTCCAAATTTGATAAAGCTAATCACCTCGCTTCAACCAACAGCTTTAAACAGTCTTTGCACCAAGCCAAATACACCTCCATTTATTATGCGATTGGCATTTTGTCGACCATCTCCGTGATTGGTCTGGGAATTGAGCTCATCTTTACCAACGTCATGTCCGCCGGTGGCTTGATCGCGACCATGATGTTGATTTCAAGAATTACCGGGCCAGCACAAACACTGGCCAACAACGCCTTTCGTCTCCAGCAACTCAAACAAACCGAGCTGCAGATTAATCGCAAACTGGCCATGAATACAGAGGAAAGCTACCGCTACCATCACCACACGCTTGACCAGTCGCCACCGCAAATAGAGCTCGATCAAGTAACGCTACGCTATGCAAAACAAGCGAAACCGGCACTGAGTGGGGTCTCTGCCGTCATTGAACCGGGAGAGATTGTCGCCATCACTGGTCCATCAAATAGCGGTAAGACCAGCCTCATCGACACCATCGCCAGTTTTCAGTCGGTACAAAATGGTGTGGTCAACATTAACGGCATAAACCTCAACCAATACGCTCCGCATCTCTATCGACATTGGCTGTTCTACAAAGCGGCTCATCCACAGATTTTGCTCACCAGCATCAGAGACTGGTTTTCTGACAATCAAGACATAGAAGATCAACAAATCATCTCCGCCATCGAACGAGCCGGAGGGAAAGAGTGGTTGGCTTCATTAGAGAATGGGCTCGATAGCAACTTAGCCGATCTATGGCCAGCCAGCATGTACGACTTATTATCACGGTTTGAAGCTCGAATGCTCATTACCGCAAAAGCACTGGCTACCCATTATCCGCTTTACCTTCTCGACAACCCGCTTCAGGACTCGGCGCCAAACTCCGTTGAACTATTTAGCGACTTTTTAAATGAAAAGCGCGGCCGTTCGACAATCCTCTTCAGCACACAAGACGCCGAGTTGATTAAGCTCGCCGATAAGGTGCTGGTGCTGAATCAAGGAGCCGTGGCCTATTTCGGCGCTTTGGATAATCAAGATTCACAGCAGGAGTCACAACCTATGGAGATCGTTGCTAATGAGTAAGGAATATTACGCTGAGGCGATAGAATCAAAGCAAACTCGTCGACTCTTATCCGTTATTACGTCGGCGATTGCACTGTCTGTGATCGCCTTCATTTCCTGGTCTGCCTTCACCAAGGTCGATGAAATTGCTAAGGCGCAAGGCACCGTCATCCCTGAAGGTGAAAGGCAGATCATACAAAGTGATATTGGCGGAAAATTGAAAACGATTTCGGTGTCAGAAGGGGATCTCGTCGAGCAAGGACAAGTACTGGTTGAGTTTGATGCTACTTTCCAAACAACGGCGCTAGAAGAGCTCAGAGCTCAACAAGCGTCACTCAACTTAACCATTGAGCGCCTTAGCTCACTGATTGATGAAAGAGAACCCAACTTCTCAGACTATGAACAAGAATTCCCAGAGTTGGTCGCTCAGCAAAAAGCGCAGAGAAGCGCGCAGGTCGCTCTCTACTATCAAAAGCGTATCGTTTTAGAAAAAGAAGCCGAGCAAATCGCTGAACAGCTGCGAAGTACTGATAACGCTCTGCCTGCCTATGAGCGCGAGCTTCAAGCCTCACAACAAGAACTGACCATACTCCAAAGAGGACAAAAAAGCGGCAACATCTCACGCTTGCGAGTTCTAGAGATGCAACAAAAAGTGGCGTCAATTGAGCAGCAAATAGAAGAGACTCGAGGTAAGAAAGCGCTGCTGTTAAAACAAGCCGACTCCAATGATGAAAAAATCTCCCAGCTTTTAGCAGAGGCAAAAGTAGAAGTAGCTGATCAGCGCTCCAAAGCCGCATCTGAGCTTTCAGCTTTAGAAGCCAGAGTTCGCTCAGGAGAAGCGAAACTGTCGAATACGGTGTTGACCTCTCCTGTACAAGGGCTAGTTCAAAGCATTCCTAGCACTAAAGCGGGGGCAGTTATTCAACCAGGAGGCACGGTGGTAGAAATCGTTCCTATTGGTGGCAAAGCCGACTTCAAAGCCAAGCTATCACCACGTGACATTGGTTTTGTAGATGAAGGTCAACCTGCCCGAGTCAAAGTCGATGCTTTTGATTACAGTCGATTTGGAGCACTGCGCGGCGTGGTCGAGTCCATCTCCCCAACAACCACCAAGGATGAGAAAGGCAATATCTTCTACGAAGTCACGGTCTCTGTGGAAAAACCCTACTTTAGAGATGACCCAGAGCGCTTTGCGATATTGCCGGGTATGACAGGAGAAGTCGACATCACCACTGGCGAGAAGACTGTATTCCAATATCTTTGGAAACCGATCTATACCAATGTAAGCCGAGCCTTTGGGGAACGCTAATTTTCCTAAACACTAATAGTAGTAATATTCGCTAATCAAACTAACGCCCTTGCGGACCAAGGGCGTTTTGATATTAGCGAGTTGGGTCATCTAAATCGAGATGGTCACTATCGGTGTCTTGGAGGTGCTCAATGCCACTTTGATCGTCGTGATGCGCAAGCTCCCCTTGGTACCCCTCTGCCAAATCATGATGCTCTGTCTCATTGAGCACAATATCAATATCATCCGGTATATCAGCATTGTGTTCTTTAGAATCGGTCTGTAATAGCTGATGATCGAACCCTAGTTGCTCCAAATAACTGCTCGCTCCCGAGTGTTGCGAATGTGAACCTGCCTCTTCAACGGCTTTAGCCTCAATTCCGAGCTCCAACATGATGGTTAGCTCACTTTGGCTACCAGAAAAAACATCGGCGCTAGGCTCATCATGCGCATCACTTGGTGGCGGCGGTGGAGGCGATGGTTGCACATGACTTAACACTGGTGTCACTGTCATATCTAGTACTTCAGAGCCCAACGTTAGCTTGCCACTGTGCCCCGGTCCATGACTTAAGATACTGACTTGTACATGCAAGACGACATCATCATGATGCGAGCCTTGCAATGCAACCTGGAAGTGATCTTCATGGACACCCACATTTTGAGCAGAGCCGTGGGGGCCAGTATGAACATCCGCATGTTCTTGATAACTCAAGTGTCCAGTGCGAGGATCAATGCTTAGCGTCCCCCACTGACTCGATACCGAAGTTTGGTAGTGTCCATTCACCAGTATTTTCCAGCCTTGCTGGGAAGCGGGTACTGGCGTCAGGGATGGCATAAGTGTCGGCGCACCTAAACTCGTACTGATATGATGACTTCCAGTGGGTGCTGTTACGACTATGGGCTCTGGCTTCGCACCTGCCGCCATATTCAGCGCTGAATTAACATTGCCATGCTCATCGGTCATAATGGCCTTAACAAGGCTGTTCGGCGCCACTTCGACGTCAACGCCATGCTGAAGCGCATGCAAATCTAATACATGATCTACACCATTAATATTTAGATGCTCTCCAACTTTAGCATCCGTTGCTGCATGGACTGTAGCTGTAATGGTGCCAGCTGCACCATGCGCTATTTCAGCCTTACTGTATAAGTTATCTGAACCTGGACTCTCAAAAATGATGGTTGGACTGCCTACACTCGTATCGGTTTCATAATGATGATCGATCGAGGTCGTAGCGGTATTGCCCGCGCTATCTGTCGCAGAAATACTCACTTTAAGCTGAGATACTTGTTCCAGCTCAGCTCCCGGCACATCAATACTGTAGCGTCCTGTCGAATCTATTGCGCCTGAGTAGGTATGACCGTGAACCTCGATGGTTACCACATCGCCCTGGTGAACGTCACCCGATGATAAACCCGTAATGGCGATTGTCGATTGGGACTCAGCAGCATTAATGACATTATCACGCGTCACGGTATCAACTGAGACTGATGGAATTGGATCAACCGTGTCAATAGTAATAGGAAGAAGTGACGATACCACAGGTATGACACTGGCTGGCGCCAGTGCTCTTGCACTAATATTATGCAGACCATCTCCCAGTGTACTTGTGTCTATCTGATAATTACCGTGTGCATCAGAATAACCACTTCCAACGACTCTAGAGCCGTCATACAGGTTCACTTTTGAGAAAGGAATATCCGTATGACCACTGATCGTTGGTGTTTGATCATTGGTTAGATCATCGCTATGAGAGCGCCCACTGTCACTGCCAGCAACCAGATCCACCGTCACATGATTTGCTTGTTGATGTGATGCCATCAGCCCTGTAGGCATGGTCTGGGAAACGGTAGGTTGTGTCGTCACATGAGTAGCAACGTTAGGAGCTTGTCCTGCAATCGCTGGAGCACTCACCGTTCCTTCCACTTCAAAGGTAACAAACAGCGAGGAGGTCGCCCCCGCTTTATCTGTCACCGACACCTCAAACATATCCTGCCCAGTGTAGTGTCCTGTGACCTTATTGTAGGACATTCCCATCATCTGCCCATTTGGCACATACTGATAGGCCCCTGTAGCAGGGTCGACTGTCAACGTGCCATATTGACCAGATGGCACTGTCACTGCAAACTGATGGGTGTCACCAACATCAACATCCGTCTCGGTTACCGTTCCCGTTACTGGTGTTAGTGGCGTCAACTGAATAGCAGGGGCATCATTAACAGGGATAACCATTAAATGGGCATGCTGCTCTGTCGAATCTGAGTGGCCATCATTGGCGGTATAGCCGAATGTCGCTGCACCATTATAGTTAGCGACAGGCCTGAAGATGAGCCTATCTAAGTCGCTTGCCATAATGGCAGTACCATCCGCAATTACCTGCCCATCTAAAATCAAATGACCATGACTCGCATCAGGAGCCTGAGTTATGGTTATAGAATGAAGCGCATCAGAGTCGCTATCAGCATAGCCAAAATCAGACGTTGAAATCGCAAGATCAGTGTCTTCATTCAAGCTAGCGGACAAACTCGTCACCGTCGGTTGGTGATTCGCATCTATCGATATGTGCAATGTACTTTGACTTTGAACGTTGTGATTATCTGTGGTGTCTACCACGCGATACCACATCGCTGGAACCACGCCAACAAACGAAGGCTCTGGAATAAATGAGTAGTCACCATTGGCCTCTATGCTGATGGTACCTACACCAGTAATGCTATGCGACTGACCTGGATAAAGAGTGTGGTATCCCGTTCCATCTCGGTACTGGATATCACTTAACACCAAGTGAGCCCCATCATCCACATCGGTAGCACCAGACAGTAAATTGCCTGTAATAGGGCCAGAGAATTGGTCAGCCCTTGGCGAGAAACTGTGTAGTACAGGTGCATCACTGGTACCAATAACCTCAACTAGTCCATGTTGCTGTGTCACTTGGGCACTTAAACCGGTTCCTTCTACCATCTCATAGCTAATGAATATAGATTGCTTAACGCCAGTGGATAAGTGATCGTAACTTCCACCAGACGCATCCACTTGAAGAGTATGACCATCTGCTGCCAACGAGAAACCAGTAGGAAGCGTGCTACTAAAATGAATACCATCGGTCGAGTATTGGATATGTTGTATTGCTTGAGCTTGAATCCCTGCTAGCAAGTCTAGGCTCTGCTGACTATCTCCTTCACTCACAGTGAGGGTAGCTAAATCATCGTGACCGTGTACGTTTACTGTGATGGATTTCGTCGCCGTACCGTCAGGAGAGGTAATGGTAAAATGATCGGTCACAACTTGGCCAGAATGAAGTGCATTCGTTGTTGCAAGTTGATTATCCAACACATAGGTCCAATCCCCTTGCGCATTGAGCGTTAGGTGACCATAAGTCCCCGCTACTTGATTAAAAGGAACAAACTGGTCTTCACCGCTATCGATATCAACAAGTTGCAGGTGTCCCGAAAGTGTCGCACTGACAGAGTCTTCGGTTATATCGTAGCTTAGTGCTGATGTTGATTGACCATCTATGGTTGCTCCGTCATTACTTCCTTGAACATCAATGATCACGGTTTGCTTAACCGCAGTCCCTGACTGGTCAGTTGCCGTCACCACAAACGAGTCTTGAACAGTTCGGCCGTTTGGTAAGGCTTGTACTGCAGAATTAGTGTCATCCAACTGATAATGCCAGTGACCATGTTGATCAATGGTTAGGCGACCATAGGTACCTGATGGTGACATCACCTGCCATGTGATCGAGTCCCCGGTATCAGGGTCAACTGTCGTTAGCGTGCCTTGAGCTGTCGCAACGCCAACAAGCCCCCCTTGAGTATCCAACCCTTTTTCAATAACGGAAGCTGCAATATCACCATGAATGGCAGGGAGATCGTTGACCGCTTGAAGTGAGACGGAGGCATGTGCTGAAGTGCTCCCGCCATGACGGTCAATAACGTCATAGCTAAACTGAACAACGCCGTTGTAATCTTGATTCGGTGTAAAGGTGAATGTTCCATCTTGATTAGTGGTCACCGTGCCATGATCGGCGCTCAGATTCGCAACTCGCAGCCAACCACGGTCGTTGTTGTCAACATGAGTCGCGTTCGCTAACAAGTCTGCTGATGTTAAACGAATCGGCGTGTCTTCCATTCCTGCAGTTAATGTGACATCTGCGCTCACTGTAGGGTTGTCATTTTGCCCATGAACCACCACCGCGACTCTCTTCGTCACTCGACTGCCATCACTCGACACCGCTTCAACATTGAAATACTCCCACTTTTCGTCACCAACGCCCAGCTGAGTCGCTCGAGATTGGTCAACGACATAATGCCAGTGTCCCGCCGCATCAATATGAAAAGTGCCGTAGCTTCCTGTCACCCCTGCTGAAGGTGACGCAGTCCAATCAACGTGGTCATGAACGTCCGAATCATGCGCTGCCAACTGACCACTGACCGATGCACCCGCTTGTGAGTCTTCGGTGACATGAGCTAGTTCACCCTTGGTATCGATGATAACACCATCTTCCGTTCCTCTAACTTCAACCTGAATTGGGAACTCGGTACCATCTTTGGCTGTGAGTTTTATTGACTCGTGCAGCGATTCACCCGCTTTGAGGCCTTGTACATCACTATTGGTGTTATCGCCAATGTAGCTCCAAGCGTGTTCACCTTGGTGTGAACCGCTGGTTATGGTGTGAAACTGGAATTTACCGTAAGGCGTTGTGACATCGAGATCCTGACCAAGTGTCCACGTATATTGTTTACCAGCAAACTCAACCGTGATTTGCGTATTCGTGCTATCGACATCAGTGATCTGTAGTGCTTGCCAATCAACAGCATCTTTGAGATCCACATTCGTACTCATGTGCGTTGCAACATCTTCCGTTGCAGCACCATGGTTTACACCGACAAATTGGGTTTTATCATCCACAGCCGCTAATGTGAGTGAAGCACTTGCTGGGGTACTTGCTCCGTGATTGTCTGTAACATTGTAGCTAAAGTGAACGGCACCATTGTAATTGGGCTCTGGTGTGAAGGTATAGGTGCCATCATGGTTGTCTTTAACAACACCATGATCGGCCTGCAGTGACGTCACCGACAGTCGATCATAATCATCAATATCACTGGCGTTAGCGAGAAGATCACGACTATGCAATGTGACACTTTGATCTTCTGTTCCAGAAGAAAGGGAAACAGAACTGGTCACAACAGGTGCATCATTAGTAGGGATAATCGTTATACGAAGGTTTTGTACAGAGTTCAATCCATCACTGTCTGTCACCTTTATAGGAATTATTAGGTGTTCATCCATGCCCGTAGACAAAGAAGCGTGCTGATACGCCTTGTCTGAAGGATCGAAAACATAGCTTCCGTCCGAGTTGAGGGTGAAGCCTGGTACCGTTCCTATCAGCGTAAACGTTAAGTGCTGCTGATCGCCGTGATCAGGATCGAAGCCATACACCCTACCTTTGAGTATCTTTTCGTCTTCAAAAACACATTGATGCAAACTTCCTCTACCTATATATGGGTTGTCACTGGTTCCTTGAATAGTGAACTCGACCTGCTTAGTGGTACCATCCGCACTAACAATCGTGAACTGGTCTTTCACCACTTCGCCATCTTTTAGATAGTCCACCAGAGAGTTGTCGACATCATAAAAATATCCACCATCCTTGTTAACCTGAAGCGTTCCGCCTAAAGAGCCTGTATAAAACTCTTGTCTGCCTGCGGCGTTGGTGGCAAAAAACGATTCTGATGCCCCATCAGGGTCGATGATTTGAAAATGCCCTGTCGAATGTAGCGTTGTCGTCCCTTGTAGGACGTGGTCTTCTTTTAGTGTGTCTCCTTTTGCCGTGATTTGAGCAGCATCAGAGAGTGCAGACAGTTGCAATGTCGCGCTGGCAGAAGTAACCCCACCATGGGTGTCCTTCACATCAAAGGTGAAATGAACGGCACCATTGTAATTAGGCTCTGGTGTGAAGGTATAGGTGCCGTCATGGTTGTCTTTAACAACGCCATGATCGGCTTGCAATGACGTTACCGACAGTCGATCATAATTATCAACATCAGTCGCATTGGCTAACAAATCTCGACTATGTAAAGTGACTGAGTGATCTTCTTCACCAGATGGCAGCGAAATTGAACCCGAGACCACTGGTGCATCATTTGTTCCTTGGACCAGCACTTCAACTTGTTGTGTCGCGCGGGAGCCATCACTAGAAATAGCCACAATATCAAAAACTTCTACCTTTCCTTCACCACTTCCTAGCGAATCCGCTTTTGCGGGATCCAAGTCGTATCGCCAATGTCCCGTACTATCCAGATAAAACGTGCCATAGCTACCCGCTTGAGATTGGCTTGCCGTGGCGAGTTCAAAACTGATTTGATCTCCCTTGTCTAGATCGTGAGCTTGCAACGTTCCTGCTACGGTTGTTGTCGTGTCTTCAATTGCTGTCCCTATCGCTGCAGTAAGCTTATCTGGAGTATCAATAATCACATGGTCATCTTGACCATTGATGGTCGCTGTCACAGGTATCCGCGTACCATCTTTTGTGATCAATACCATTGAATCTTGCAACTGCTGACCAGCCTTAAGCCCTTGAATATCAGGACTGTCGTTATCCGCCGTGTAACTCCACTTATTGTGACCATCAGTACTGTGTGTGGTTGAGAAATAACCATGATTGGCGGTCAGGTTCATCGCAAAATTAGCAGGAACAGCGTGTTTGACACCATTCACCTCAATAGATGCAATATCAGCTTCAGTTGCGCCGTCAACATCGGTGACACCTAGATTTATCCAGCCTGTCTCGAGTTGATGAGTGCCCGACCGCACCTGGTCCTCAGTGAGATTGGCAGAATCCTGACCAGAAGCGAGCTTACTAGCGTCATTAACGGCAACAAGACCCAGTGAAGCACCTGAAGTTGTTGAGCCACCATGAGCATCTTTCACGTCATACGTGAATTGAACTTGTCCGTTGTAGTCAGGGTCTGGAGTAAAGGTATAGGTTCCATCGTGGTTGTCAGTAATTGAACCGTGATCGGCCACCAAATTATCAATTGTTAATTGGTTTGCATCGTTGTCATCAACATCGGTCGCATTGGCGAGCAGCTGTTTAACAGTCAACGTGATTGTCTGATCTTCTTTGGCTGCTGGAATAGTCACTGCAGAGGTAACGACAGGATCATCATTCCGACCGTGCACAGTCACCGTAATATCCCTTTGAGCACTGCCATCGATTGACTCCACTGTGAAGGTTTTCTGGTAACTTTGCCCAGCACCTAAGTGCTGGAGCTTGTCGTTATCAATTGTATATTGCCAACCGCCTCGGACATTTATAGAGAAGTGGCACCCTTCTGGCGTGTCAATCCGTTGAGCGACAAAACCCGCTTGGTCATGATCGGGATCGATAACCTGTAATGTCCCCCCACTCCACACTTGATTCGGTGTACTACCGGGCGCGAGCTTATCTTCATAGGCATCATTATCAAATTTTGAATACGGCCCGACTTGAATTCGAGCCTGATCATCTTCCCCTGTGACTTTCACTATCAACGTTAATCGTTGCCCATCACTCGTTTCGACTTGATAGGGAATCTCCATCGATTCCCCAGTTCGTAAACTAGCAATACGATCATCAGCATGGTGATTCCGAGCAGGGTCTAAGTAGAACTGATAAGAACCATCAGGCCAGACAGTCAAGTGCCCCGGTGCATAACCCTGTCCCATATATTGTCCACTAAAGACAAACTGAGTACTGTCGCCTGTATCTGGGTCTGTCAGTTGAAGGTTGCCATGATGGGTAGAATACTGGCTTCTTAAAGCTTGAGATTCTGTCAATTGAATCGTATGAGAGACCATCGTCGCTTTATCGTCACTTCCTTGAATAGAAAGCGTTGCAGTTTGCGCAGTTTGCCCACCGTGGCCATCATCAACCATGTAACTCATTACCACCGGTTGAGTATGACCCGCCGCAAGGTGCTGGAATGCATGATGTGTCGCGTCAACCACCAAAGTATGTCCATCGGGCGACAACGAAATCCCATCTGGCAGGCTGGTACTCTGTGAGCCACCATCTACAGAAAACGATAGCTGCTGTACAGACAGAGCATCGCCTTCTTTATCACTGGCTCCAGACAGAAGATCCAATACATGATGATTGGTTGAGTCCTCAGTTACCGAATCAGTAAGTGGCTGCGTATCTGGATTATCATTCACCGCAGCCAATATCATCGAGGCTCCAGTTGAAGTCACTCCACCATGTGCATCTTTCACGTCATACGTAAAATGGACTTGTCCGTTATAGTCTTTTTCAGGAGAGAAGGTAAATGTCCCATCCGCATTGTGCTGAGTCGAGCCATGATCTGCATGAAGGTTCTCTATTGTCAGCTTGCCAGCATCGTTTGCGTCCACATCAGTCGTATTTGCTAAAAGGTCGCCTACCGTGATGGTTTGTCGTGTATCTTCAGCACCCGCATTGAGTGTTACTTCTGAAGAGCAGTACGGGCGATCATTATCACCATGTATGGTGATGACAATATCGTGTGGGGTGCCGTCTTTCGTGTACACCGTAACAGTGTCGGTCAGCGTTTGCCCCTCACCTAGCTGGTCAATTTGCGTACCACGATTAGTGCTAAGTCCACCGACGCTACGTACACTCCCCATGTCTGCGTAATAAAACCATTTCCCTTGTTCTGTCAGATGCAAATCACCAAATTTTCCTGCGTAGGTGTAACCAAAGCCATGTGTATCAAACTTGGCTTCACCACTATCTACATCAGTAATGGATAGCTGGCCACTTGCTCCTACCGTACTTCGACCTAGCAAAGCCATACCTGAGTGTGCGTAATCGGGAGACATATCTACACCTGCCGCCCCCTCGTCTACCGACCCTGTATCAACCCCAGCAACAACTGCTGCATTATTGGCACCCGTCACTGTAATCGTCAGCACCGAAGTACTAGATGCATGGTGCTCATCCGTAACCGTTACGGGAATTGACAGTGTTTTCGTAACGCCAGCAGCTAAGGATTGATAAGTAGGATGATCTGGATTGAAGCTGTAGCTGCCATCTGAATGAAACACCAAACCATCAACATTTGGGGTCGAGTATGTCAGTGTTGCACCTGTATCGACGTCATGCCCTTGCATTTGACCAGACAAAATCGATCCGCCTTCAGTGACCGAATGAGATTGCGCAACTACCGTTGGAGCATCATTGGTGCCATGAACCGTAAACTCCATCGTATGAGTGGTACCGTCGACTGAACGTATCGTCGCAAAATCGTGTCTGACCTCACCTTCTGCTAAGTTCTGAATGTTTCGATTATCTAAGGTGTATGTGTAGCGACCATCTCGCATAAGCAAAACATGACCACCTAGTTTTGTATCGTATCCTATCCCTTGGTAAGTTTGAGAACCGATATTAGGTTCAAACTGGGCTTCACCGACATCTGGGTCCTGAATGTTCAACTGACCATCATAATGAAGCATGTAGTGAGTATCGATGTAGCCACGATCCTCAGTCACTCCCCTCAAATCCACATTAGTTTGTACATCGGTGATCACCGCATTGTCAGGACTTGCTGCCAAGTTAAATCGGGCTTGAGTTTCAACAAAGGCACCGTGATTGTCTTCAACTCGGTAGGTTAGTCGTACCTCTCCGTTGTAGTCTTTGTTGGGTGTGAAGGTATACGTACCATCATGATTATCCACCACTACACCATTTGTTGCCTGAAGATGTGTGACTATTAATGTGTCAGCGCTGTCTATGTCAGATGCATGAGTAAGTAGATCAGAGGCTTTGATGATAACGGGTTTATCTTCCATCCCATTTTGTAATTGTGTCCAAGCAGAAACAATAGGCCGATCGTTGGTACCTGATACTACCATTTCAAGTGTTTCTTGATGGCTACCTCCGGAGCTATCGGTCACGGTCACCGTAGTCGATACTTGCTGAGTCGAGCCTTGAGAAAGGTGCTGATAACTCGAATGGCTTGGGTTAAATGTATAGCTACCATCAGAATTAAATGTCAAACCATCGATAGGATGCGAGATTGAGTACGTCAGCAAGTCTTGGTCTACATCCGTCGCCACCATTTGACCGTGGAAGAGTGCCCCATCTTCTTTCACTGACTGCGATTGTCCTGCCATCACCGGCAGGTCGTTCGTGCCTGTGATGGTAAACTTCAACTCTTCTTGATGTGTACCACCTGCTGTATCCGTCACCGTTACGGTTGTGGTCACAACTTGAGTTCCACCTTTTGCCAAATGCTGATACGACGCATGGCTTGGGTCGAACGTATAACTGCCGTCTGGATTAAACGTCAGGCCATCAATTGAATTTGAGGTGGTGTAACTGAGCAAATCTTGGTCTACATCCGTTGCCACCATCTGACCGTGGAATAATGCCCCATCTTCTTTAACTGGTTGGGATTGACCTGCCATCACTGGCAAATCATTCGTGCCCGTAATCGTGAACTTCAGCTGTTCTTGATGTGTGCCACCTGCCGTATCCGTCACCGTCACCATTGTGGTTACGACTTGAGTGTCACCTTTCGCCAAATGCTGATACGACGCATGGCTTGGGTCGAACGTATAACTGCCGTCTGGGTTGAATGTTAGACCATCAATTGGATTTGAAGTGGTGTATGTGAGTAAGTCTTGATCAATATCGGTGGCCACCATTTGACCGTGGAACACTGGCCCATCTTCTTTCACGGATTGTGATTGGCCAGCCATCACTGGTAAATCATTGGTGCCTGTGATGGTGAGCTTAAGCTCTTCTCGATGCGAGCCACCAGCGGTATCGGTTACCGTGACTGTCGTGGTCACAACTTGAGTGTCACCTTTTGCCAAATGCTGATACGACGCATGGCTTGGGTCGAACGTATAACTGCCGTCTGGGTTGAATGTTAGACCATCAATTGGATTTGAAGTGGTGTATGTGAGTAAGTCTTGATCAATATCGGTGGCCACCATTTGACCGTGGAACACTGACTCATCTTCTTTCACGGATTGTGATTGGCCAGCCATCACTGGTAAATCATTGGTGCCTGTGATGGTGAGCTTAAGCTCTTCTCGATGCGAGCCACCAGCGGTATCGGTTACCGTGACTGTCGTGGTCACAACTTGAGTGTCACCTTTTGCCAAATGCTGATAGAAAGCGTGGCTTGGGTCGAACGTGTAGCTGCCATCTGGGTTGAACGTCAGGCCGTCAATGGCATTTGAAGTGCTGTAGGTTAACAAGTCTTGATCAACATCGGTTGCCACCATTTGACCATAGAAGACCGCACCGTCTTCTTTCAATGACTGCGATTGCCCTGCCATCACTGGCAAGTCGTTGGTGCCTGTAATAGTGAACTTCAGTTCTTCTCGATGCGAGCCACCAGCGGTATCGGTTACCGTGACTATCGTGGTCACAACTTGAGTGTCACCTTTTGCCAAATGCTGATAGGAAGCGTGGCTTGGGTCGAACGTATAGCTGCCATCTGGGTTGAACGTCAGGCCGTCAATGGCATTTGAAGTGCTGTAGGTTAACAAGTCTTGGTCAACGTCTGTCGCCACCATTTGGCCGTGGAACACTGCGCCATCTTCTTTCACGGATTGTGATTGGCCTGCCATCATTGGCAAGTCGTTGGTGCCTGTGATGGTGAATTTCAGCTCTTCTCGATGCGAGCCGCCAGCCGTATCGGTTACAGTGACCATGGTGGTCACAACTTGGGTATCACCTTTTGCCAAATGCTGATAGGACGAATGGCTTGGATCGAACGTGTAGCTGCCATCTGGGTTGAAGGTCAGGCCATCAATTGGATTGGAAGTGGTGTACGTGAGCAAATCGTGGTCAACATCGGTTGCCACCATTTGACCGTGGAACACTGCACCATCTTCTTTCACGGATTGTGATTGGCTAGCCATCACTGGTAAATCATTGGTGCCTGTGATAGTGAACTTGAGCTCTTCTCGATGCGAGCCGCCAGCCGTATCGGTTACAGTGACCATGGTGGTCACAACTTGGGTATCACCTTTTGCCAAATGCTGATAGGACGAATGGCTTGGATCGAACGTGTAGCTGCCATCTGGGTTGAAGGTCAGGCCATCAATTGGATTGGAAGTGGTGTACGTGAGCAAATCGTGGTCAACATCGGTTGCCACCATTTGACCGTGGAACACTGCACCATCTTCTTTCACGGATTGTGATTGGCTAGCCATCACTGGTAAATCATTGGTGCCTGTGATAGTGAACTTGAGCTCTTCTCGATGCGAGCCGCCAGCCGTATCGGTTACAGTGACCATGGTGGTCACAACTTGGGTGTCACCTTTTGCCAAATGCTGATAGGAAGCATGTTTTGGATCGAAGGTGTAGCTGCCATCTGGGTTGAATATCAGGCCATCAATTGGATTGGAAATGGTGTACGTGAGTAGGTCTTGATCAATATCGGTTGCCAACATTTGACCGTGGAACACTGCGCCACCTTCTTTCACGGATTGTGATTGGCCTGCCATCACGGGTAAGTCGTTGGTGCCTGTGATGATGAATTTGAACTCTTCTCGATGCGACCCGCCAGCGGTATCGGTTACGGTGACCATGGTGGTCACAACTTGGGTATCACCTTTTGCCAAATACTGATACGACGCGTGGCTTGGGTCGAAGGTATAACTGCCGTCTGGATTAAACGTCAGGCCATCAATTGAATTTGAGGTGGTGTAACTGAGCAAATCTTGGTCTACATCCGTTGCCACCATCTGACCGTGGAATAATGCCCCATCTTCTTTAACTGGTTGGGATTGACCTGCCATCACTGGCAAATCATTCGTGCCCGTAATCGTGAACTTCAGCTGTTCTTGATGTGTGCCACCTGCCGTATCCGTCACCGTCACCATTGTGGTTACGACTTGAGTGTCACCTTTCGCCAAATGCTGATACGACGCATGGCTTGGGTCGAACGTATAACTGCCGTCTGGGTTGAATGTTAGACCATCAATTGGATTTGAAGTGGTGTATGTGAGTAAGTCTTGATCAATATCGGTGGCCACCATTTGACCGTGGAACACTGGCCCATCTTCTTTCACGGATTGTGATTGGCCAGCCATCACTGGTAAATCATTGGTGCCTGTGATGGTGAGCTTAAGCTCTTCTCGATGCGAGCCACCAGCGGTATCGGTTACCGTGACTGTCGTGGTCACAACTTGAGTGTCACCTTTTGCCAAATGCTGATAGAAAGCGTGGCTTGGGTCGAACGTGTAGCTGCCATCTGGGTTGAACGTCAGGCCGTCAATGGCATTTGAAGTGCTGTAGGTTAACAAGTCTTGATCAACATCGGTTGCCACCATTTGACCATAGAAGACCGCACCGTCTTCTTTCAATGACTGCGATTGCCCTGCCATCACTGGCAAGTCGTTGGTGCCTGTAATAGTGAACTTCAGTTCTTCTCGATGCGAGCCACCAGCGGTATCGGTTACCGTGACTGTCGTGGTCACAACTTGAGTGTCACCTTTGCCAAATGCTGATAGGAAGCGTGGCTTGGGTCGAACGTATAGCTGCCATCTGGGTTGAACGTCAGGCCGTCAATGGCATTTGAAGTGCTGTAGGTTAACAAGTCTTGGTCAACGTCTGTCGCCACCATTTGGCCGTGGAACACTGCGCCATCTTCTTTCACGGATTGTGATTGGCCTGCCATCATTGGCAAGTCGTTGGTGCCTGTGATGGTGAATTTCAGCTCTTCTCGATGCGAGCCGCCAGCCGTATCGGTTACAGTGACCATGGTGGTCACAACTTGGGTATCACCTTTGCCAAATGCTGATAGGACGAATGGCTTGGATCGAACGTGTAGCTGCCATCTGGGTTGAAGGTCAGGCCATCAATTGGATTGGAAGTGGTGTACGTGAGCAAATCGTGGTCAACATCGGTTGCCACCATTTGACCGTGGAACACTGCACCATCTTCTTTCACGGATTGTGATTGGCTAGCCATCACTGGTAAATCATTGGTGCCTGTGATAGTGAACTTGAGCTCTTCTCGATGCGAGCCGCCAGCCGTATCGGTTACAGTGACCATGGTGGTCACAACTTGGGTGTCACCTTTTGCCAAATGCTGATAGGAAGCATGTTTTGGATCGAAGGTGTAGCTGCCATCTGGGTTGAATATCAGGCCATCAATTGGATTGGAAATGGTGTACGTGAGTAGGTCTTGATCAATATCGGTTGCCAACATTTGACCGTGGAACACTGCGCCACCTTCTTTCACGGATTGTGATTGGCCTGCCATCACGGGTAAGTCGTTGGTGCCTGTGATGATGAATTTGAACTCTTCTCGATGCGACCCGCCAGCGGTATCGGTTACGGTGACCATGGTGGTCACAACTTGGGTATCACCTTTTGCCAAATACTGATAGGAAGCGTGGCTTGGGTCGAAGGTATAACTGCCGTCTGGATTAAACGTCAGGCCATCAATTGAATTTGAGGTGGTGTAACTGAGCAAATCTTGGTCTACATCCGTTGCCACCATCTGACCGTGGAATAATGCCCCATCTTCTTTAACTGGTTGGGATTGACCTGCCATCACTGGCAAATCATTCGTGCCCGTAATCGTGAACTTCAGCTGTTCTTGATGTGTGCCACCTGCCGTATCCGTCACCGTCACCATTGTGGTTACGACTTGAGTGTCACCTTTCGCCAAATGCTGATACGACGCATGGCTTGGGTCGAACGTATAACTGCCGTCTGGGTTGAATGTTAGACCATCAATTGGATTTGAAGTGGTGTATGTGAGTAAGTCTTGATCAATATCGGTGGCCACCATTTGACCGTGGAACACTGGCCCATCTTCTTTCACGGATTGTGATTGGCCAGCCATCACTGGTAAATCATTGGTGCCTGTGATGGTGAGCTTAAGCTCTTCTCGATGCGATCCGCCAGCCGTATCGGTCACAGTGACCATGGTGGTCACAACTTGGGTATCACCTTTTGCTAAATGCTGATAGGAAGCGTGGCTTGGATCGAACGTGTAGCTGCCATCTGGGTTGAAGGTCAGGCCATCAATTGGATTGGAAGTGGTGTACGTGAGCAAATCGTGGTCAACATCGGTTGCTACCATTTGACCATGGAAAACCGCACCATCTTCCTTCAGCGACTGCGATTGTCCTGCCATCACGGGTAAATCGTTGGTGCCATCGATCTGAACATCGATATTGTGCGCGGTGCCGTCTACAGAAGAAACCGTGAAGGTTTCACTCAAATGAGTACCCTTAGCAAGTTCCTGTATTGCTGTTTGCTGATTATTCGCTTCATACTGCCAATGACCATTCGCCTCCATAGTCAACGTACCAAATTGCCCTACTAACACTTGAGACAAGAAGTGACTCTGCCCGTGATCGCTATCGATTACCGATAAATCGCCCGATGTTTTGACACTGCCGTTAACGACATTCAAATCTTCTGTAACCGACCCAGAATCTACTCCGGAAATAACCGCAGAATCAGCCGTGCCACCAATAACAATTTCGATCAATTGCGGGGTTTGGTCTGCCGTATGAATTGTTATTTGCTCGGTAATGACGTTCCCGGAAGCAAGCTGTTGAATGGCTGGCAAGGAATTATCGACTTGATAGTGCCAGTGACCATTTGAATCAATGTCTAATACACCAAATTTTCCCTGAACTACTTCAGAAAGAGTGTGAGACTCCCCTTGGTCAACATCCACCACGTCCACTTTACCGTGGACATGCATTAACCCCGAGCTATCAACATTAAGATCCTCTTTTAAAGCGCCAGTAAATTGCCCCGTTACTTTTGGAGCATCATTGGTACCCGTTACTGTAAATTGAAGCTGTTCACTGTGCGTACCACCTATATTGTCCGTCACGATCACAGTGGTACTCACAACTTCTGTCGTACCTTGCGCTAAATGTTGATAAGAACCATGACTAGGGTCAAAAGTGTAGCTGCCGTCAGAATGAAACGTCAAACCATCGATAGGCTTTGATATTACGTAGCTCAGCGTGTCTCCATCAGCATCTGTTGCCCCCATCTTTCCATGAAAAATGGCATCATCCTCTTTCACCGCATGAGATTGTTCCGACATTTTCGGTGCGGAATTGAAGTGAGGCGATTTATGAACTTTATCAGTTTGCTGTGTTTTTTCGGTGGATACAGAAAAAGGGGCAATTCCGTCCACATGATTGTCTGTAGCCGACGACGCCGTACCAGATTGATTGACAATATGATGCGCAGTATATGCATGCATTGGGTAGTGATGCAGAGCAAGGTGTCTACTCGGTAATGCGTGTGTATGACCGCTTTCTGTATCATCACTGTTTGCTGCTAGCTCTTGAAGCTCGCTAGAGGGTGACGTGGGCGTCTCTGAATCAGGAGCTTGTGTACTTTCGTGAGGTCCAGTCGCTTTTTGGGTTAGAGCATGACCTTCAGCGATATTACCTTCATCACCAGTATCATCATTGGCGTTGGCTAGAGAAGGTAATATGAGAGCAAGTGTCGGCGGAATGCCTACTTGATATCTTAACGTATTAAAAAGGCGACGTTTTTCCCGCTGCTTCTTCTTGGTTTTCGTTTCGCTTGGATGTGTAGAAACCTGTCGCGGTGATTGTTTTTTTGTTTGATTTTCACTACTTTGTTTTTTCTCAGTCATGATCTCAGCCTTAACTCACAAACCTCTTTTAAAGTTAAGGATATAGAACACGGTTTTGCTAACTAATCTTGGATTTTAACTTAGGTTTTTTAGACGCCGTTTGGCTTTGTTGCGTAATTCGATTGAACTAAAACAGGAAGTTACGATCTGATCGGCTAAGTCAGCTAATCTTCGTAGCCTTATGCCGAAACCTCGTTATAAAACAACTAACTGGAAACAGTACAACAAAGCCCTAGTCAACCGCGGCTCACTTACATTCTGGATTGATGAAGAGACCATAAGAGAGTGGAAGCAAAGTAAACAGAATAAGCGAGGTAGGCCTCGTCGATTCAGCGACTTAGCCATTACGACAGCACTCATGGTAAAACGCGTTTTCTCTATGCCATTGAGAGCGTTGCAAGGTTTTCTAGACTCCGTATTTAAGCTGGCCAAGATACCGCTTGATTGTCCGCATTACACCTGTATAAGCCGTCGAGCTAAGGACGTTGACGTTTCATTTAAAACCAAAACCAGAGGTGTGATACAGCATCTGGCCATCGATGCCACTGGTCTCAAGGTTTATGGCGAAGGTGAATGGAAGGTCAAAAAGCATGGCACTGATGGGAAGCGCAGAGTCTGGCGTAAGCTACATTTAGCAGTAGATACTAGCACCCACGAAATAGTCGCAGCAGAGCTGAGTTTATCTAACGTTACCGATGCCGAAGTGCTTCCCAACCTACTCAAGCAGACACGTCGTAAAATCATTGAGATATCAGGTGATGGTGCTTATGACACAAGACATTGTCATGATGCAATACGTATAAAGCGAGCGGTTCCGCTCATCCCGCCAAGGGAAGGAGCAGCCTTCTGGGAGCAGGGACATCCTCGCGATCTGGCCGTAGGTTGCCAAAAGCTGTACGGCTCCAACAAGAAGTGGAAAAAGCGGTATGGTTATCATAAGCGCTCGCTATCAGAGACAGCAATGCACCGAGTGAAACAGTTGTTGGGTGGGAAACTCAGCCTCCGAAATTACAACGCTCAAGTTGGCGAGACTTACGCAATGATTAAAGCGTTGAACAAGCTTACAGGACTTGGTATGCCTGAAACTCAGTATATTGTCTAAAAGTCGCTCAACTTTGGGCAGCTTAGTTTCTCGTCTGAATTACGCAACAAAGCCGCTTGGAGCAGATAGCACTGCGCAGCTCATTGCTAGCGCCGATAAAGAAGTTATATTTCGCATCATATTGCCTTTTATTCATGTCAGAGTGATTTCTGATAAAAAGCATCCATGCTCGAATCGGTGACCCTAAGCTAGGGCGGATTAAAATGACTTACCGTGGTTGATGATCGCCCAACGAGGAACCACCATTTGCTTTTGAATCGATAGGTGGCGGATATAAACAATCAAGCCAGCTGAAAGAACAAAAGCAGCCGTACCCAGGATTCAATGATGAACTCAACAGGAGATATTTAAGTTGCTCCAAAAATACAGGGGCAGTCGATGAAATGATTTTATCGCGGTGTCACTTTCTCTCTAACTCGTATATGCAGGACATCATCCGCGCCTGCATGTTATCGTTAGTATTCATGTTAATGTAGCTACCGGCGCATTACTGAACATAAAGCAGACAGCAAAGATCAACACGCCCTAATGACCAGTTTTTATCACTCACTCTTTCCTTTTCAATTACAATTCCAATTCAACATTCAGCTTTCTAAACAACCAATCAGGTACTTTATGTACAGCGCCGTAGTTTGGCGAAGATGTTTCTACTTGCTCGCCTGATACCCATAGAGTCTTACCCTCGGGATCTCGTGAAACCTGCCAGTACAACTCGTCTTTCTTCTGTAAAAGATGACGCTTTACTTGCTTTGCAAACGTCTTACTCTGGATAAAGACACCAAACTCCATATTTAGATAATCTGATCTTGGATCAAAATTCGAGGAACCTATATAAGTCAGTTTGTCGTCTATGATGACCGTCTTATTATGATAATAAGTGTCGCCCTGATAGAAGTTGTCCTCATTCACTGCATTGTCTTTGTATTCGTAGATATTTACCCCTTTATCCAACAGCTGCTCGCGATATTGTTCATAGTAGGCCGGGATAAATGCCGAGTCGTTCGAGCTGGACGAATTGGTCACCAAAGTCACATCGATGTTGTTTTCAATCAATTGATCAATGAATGTAAACTCACCATTGTGCGCTATCACATAGGGTGTAGAAATAGTGACCGTCTTCGCTTTCTCAAGAGGTGCTTGCACTAACTGCTCTGCTCTCGCTCTAAAGTAAGGCTTGCTGTCATTGATCTTCTTTGCCGAGTCAAACACCGGGGTTACGACCACAGATAGAGTCTCCACCTCTCTTAGCGCCTCTATTGATGCATCAACGGCCTCGATCACGTCTTGACGCTGCATAAACTCTTTATGTTTTGCTTTTTCAAATTCAATCGTCTGCTCCGGTTTAACAGGCTGAATCAAATCTGCAATCGCTACCAGATGCTCACTCCCCCACAGCTGGTCATAATTGTGTGCAAACGCCTCAATGACCTCACCTTGAAATAACACATCGGTATCGAAGAAATTCGCCGCATCACTGTAGCCAAAGTAAGCTGCGCCAATATTTCGTCCACCTAAAATCATATGCTCATGATCAACATTGAAATATTTTTCATGTAAACGGTGATCAAGCGTTTGTTTGTGACTTGCAAAGTCACCTACTCTACCAAGCCATCCTGCTTTACGAGAATCGAATGGATTAAATAATCTCACCTCCATATTTGGGTTTTGCGACACTTCGGCTAACCACTTTTCATCAAATACCAGCAAATCATCCAATACCAGCCTAACCTTAACACCGCGTTCGGCCGCAATTTTGACTTCCTCAAGCAGCATCAGCCCCACGATATCTTTATCCCAGGAGAAGTAGGTCATATCGATTGAGACCTTGGCACTGCGTATCATGTCGATTCTTCTTGCTAGGGCTTCAGAGGCCGACGGGATCAAATACACTTCCGCTTGATATTCGCTAGGTTGCCAGTTCTGTTCAAAATCACTCTCAACTTCGGGAAATGAAGTGGCACATCCTGCAGCCAAAGACACGACAACCATCAGAAACAATAGTCTGAATGGTTGTAAAAACATGAGGTTACCTATATTTATTTGAAAAGGTCGCAGACTAAGGCCCTTTAATGGATGCACTTAGCCGACACAAAGAAAGTTCGAATTGCTTCAACGAAAAGTACATTAGGGGCTTCCATGCCCGTCTAATGACTCATTCCATTACTTGTTGCTGAACAGTGCACGTACATCGATATGGGCCCAATCTGTATCACCGCCGAGTGCTGGCAGTTTTACCCACAATTGCAACTCGTTAAGGTCTGTAACGACTTGGTAGTTGGTTAAATCAACATCTTGGTTAGTAGGCTTTGTCACACCGCCGTTCTCTTTGAAGTTACCTTCCTCGTCATAAAGTGGTAAATCGAAGATGTCACGCATCGCTTGAGCATCGATGCCTCCTGCTTGCTCTGCGTGACGAGCATTTAGATTCTCAAAACGTTTTAGCGAGAAACTTTGTGTTTCGCGCATACCCAAACCCCAGTCTGGATTCAGGAATGTGTTTACCGTTACAAACGATTGAGCACCCTTGTCTGATACGCGTAGGCGGTTTTCCTGCATGGTGTTTTCGTATGCACATGCTTCGCCTTGTTCGTCTGCTAACATCCAAATTGAAGCGATGTCTGTACGAGCTGCTTGGAAACGCGAGCTCAGTGCTGTAGCCGTATCCGACTCTGTCATGTAATCGACCACTGAGTTCAAGAATGATGGTTTTTCAATCGAAACAATGTTGCCACCCATTGAAGTACCATCATGTAGGTCGGTATAAACGCCTTTGTCATTAAAGCCTGTTACCATCCACTGCCATCCAGGCCAGCTCACGTTAACAAAACCATTTGAGCCATCGGTTGGATTGTATACTGTGGTGTAAATTGGGAAATCCAAGAACAGCTCATTCCAGTCCATGTTACGACCAACAATCGTGTGGCCATCAACCGTGTTATCACCCCAAGATGCCATTGAAGAGCAGCCTGAGAATGAATGCAGCTTACCAAGGTAGATCGCCATTGGACCACTTTGGTCAAGCACAATGACTTTTTCTAATGGCCAATCTAGGCCCTCTGCAACCCCCATGAAATACTGTTTACGGCGGAGTGACAAAGTAGAGAGCACGCGTGCGCCAAACAGTTCAAACGCTTCTTGCTGGCTAATAAGGCCGTTGTCGAACTCTGGCTGAACAATGCGCTGATACATTGCTTCCATATGTTCTTTAGAAAGCTGGCCATACTGTTTGCCCATTTCAAACCAGCTGCCGTTAAGTTGAAGTACGTACAGCATGTCTTGATCAGTTTCAAACATAGTGCCGTTTTCAAATTGCGCTTTTTTAATAAGATTTTGAGTAGTCATAATTGCCTCTATTAAATGTGATTATGTTTCGAATTGAGGCCATTTTAGGGTGAATTTTCTTATCTCAACAATTCCATATGACGGACCAAACCCATCGCAATTCAAACAAACCTCCACTTACGACGGTTAAAAGCATGCAAAAACAGCGAGATAGACACCAATACGCTAGGCAGCTTCTGTTGATAGTGTGCCTAAAAGTATTGATAAATAATTAAGTAAGAGAGACAGGCTCCCATAAGCGTCATTTAACTAACAATCAACTCATACAACCCGTTGGTGCTTCGTTCTTGTTCTTCAAGCTTGTGGAAAATTAAAGCTGTAGCGGTTCGAATAACGATAAACATGGGTACACCAGCGGCAGGTGAGAACAGTGAGAACAGTGAGAACAGTGAGAACAGTGAGAAATGATAGTGTGAGAAATGAGTAAGGCGAATAACTGTATATCGTGAGATATCAGCCATTCGCCCTAAATTGACAGAAGATTTTGCACAGAACATGCTTATGTTGTGAATCAGGATCTATTTACTCCCACACATGACCCTCTATCACTTTCTGATAGCCATATTGATATAGAGACTGCATATAGTCTGCATCAAACATCGCTTTACTGGCGCGCTCCTGAGGGAAATCACGCCCCATCGCCGTAAAACGCACATCTAGGCCCTGCACCTGCGAAAAATACAGGATTTGATACAGATCCCCTTTACTCTGCTGAACCGTCAGATCTTTCACTGTTCTAGTGATCAATTCAATGCCCTTATCTTTGGTTTGTTGATACGGCATCTCAAGCAGGCCATTGCGAATAACATGAACTTGTGGCGGTTTTGTCATCCTCATCGCCAGGCTTATCTTCTGATAATCAATATGGTCGGCAAATAAGAACATTTGATTCGCAAGACCACCGTCCACATGCAGCTCTTCGCGCGACTTTCCATTTTCTTCAACCTGGATAAATTGTGGTGGAAACACCCCCGGAATTGAAGCGCTTGCAGCCAGTATCTGGTGTATCAATCTAACTTTGTTTTTTGATGAACTGTTGGCAATTGCGCCTAAGTTCCAAACCACAAGTTCAGCCGAATCAAATTGCGTCGTCCCTATCAGTAGACGCTTCCCCGCACGATGCTGCGCCGCTATACCTTCAATCAGTTCTGATGAATATGTATTGGCAATAAACGTTTGTAGACCGTCCCCATTTGAGAGTGCATCTTTGGTTAATGTCTGCAAAAAATGTCGCTTACCAATAATGTCCTTATCACTGATATTCAACATGACATTGGTCATCTCTGGCACCATCTCTTTGCCAACAAAAGCGAACGGAGCCATCAATGCACCAGCGCTGATCCCCGTGACGACACTGTAGTCTTCAAATTGTCCGGAATCATAGAGGCCGTTTAATACCCCTGCTCCATAGGCACCATTGGCGCCTCCGCCAGATAGAACTAATACGTTGAGTGAGTCTGTATTCGAACGTATTGGTGTCTGATTCGTCTTCGCATCATAAAATAGACTCGTATCCTCTCCAGAAAATACTCGAATCGGTTCACTTGGTGTCTCTTCTGTGTCTATGACAACTTGAGCATCATAATAATTTTCCATCGACACCCGATTTTCTAGTGAGTGTGTCGTGGAACAGGCGCTTACCATTAATATGGGTACTAAAGCCGTTATAAATCTCTTCATATTTAATTTCATAGCTCCAACTCATCTATATATTACAAAAGCATGACTTAAGTGATTTAAGTTCCATTAGAAACGATAGCCAAAGTTCAAGGTCATCGAATTTCTCGTCTCACCTTTGTTATAAAGAACGCTCAAGTTATAGTTTTTGCCAATCTGCTTATTAAATCCGACCAAGTACGCCCAGTTATTTAGTTTTACACCAACGTCATAATCAAACTCGATATCACCGGCAACCACGTGCCCGTCCATACGGCTGTCTAACCCTTGATACTCCGCACCCACAAAGATTTGTGTGCGGTAGTCCACTAACTGGTAACCAAGCATCGGTTGAAGAGTCACAATACCGTCACCCCAACGACCACTCCCTTTTAGGCGAGTTTTGGTATAAGTACCGGTTACTGACGCAAAGAATTCTTTATACCCGACGGATAACGTCGTGCCCACGCCAGCCATGTCGTATTCCAGGTGCAGCGGTACATTTAGTCGCCCTGTGTCACACAAAACGGTTATTTCTCGACAAAATGCATCACCAAGATGAGGAAGCTTATTATTCAGCTTATCTCTGATAGTCTCTCCCACTTCCCCCGTGTATTCTGCGTCTACGTTAGCATCAACGTTTATTTTTCCCACTAATCCAAATACGTTCCAAAAAGGTAGAATATTGACATCACCGCGCAATGTGAAGCTCTCTGCATTCACAACGCCAATAGATCCAAATGGGTCAAAAATATCATTCAGTCTGACGTCTTGAATCACAAAATCATTGAATGCAATATTCATATCCTGGCTACGATACGAGGCCGAAATACCAAATGGAAGTGGTACGTCGATCCCTTGGCGTCTCACCATATCTCCCATTAATGGAAATATACGATCCAAATCAACACTTTGCTCAATCATTCTTGGATCTGACACCTGCTCTAGACGTTCATGATCCATAATATTAACCCCGGTTTTGTCTTCATAAATGGCGACAGGTGAAATAAAGTTTGTGATTGTTACTGGCTTTTTCTTGTGGTTACCGTTAATCGTTGTCTTCTTATCTGCGATAATCACTTTACCCGACGGTAGTGTATTAAAGTGGATCACTTGCTCGTAGCTTGTGACTTTATATTTGTCATAATCAAATGGCTTTCTATTATAAATAGTCATCGATACTGGTTGGTTATCGATGAGCTTTAGCTCCACACTTAGAAAACGAAAGTAGGCAATATCTTGTGGCAGCCCGTACTTTGAGTAGTCAAAGCTGATGATCACTTCACCGTCATCTTTTTCAACCGCTTTGACAGAGTTTACATCATAGCTGTCTACATAGTTTCTTAAGCGATATTCAGTGCGCGTAAAGGCCTCGATCTCACTAATCACATCTTCTTGCTCATCGAGCTGGTCTTTGCGGTACTTGATACGAAGATCAATATTGCCTTTCGTATCCGTATCTTTAACGAGGTAGACCTGAGACTCCCGCACCTCATCACCCACTTTCACTGTGCGAGTTGCGTACTCGACTAAATGTTCACCTTGCAGCAAAGAGCTCATCGCTAACTTTGGTAAGTTGTCATCTACGTTGTAGTGAGCAAAAACTTGTTTACCTGTATAAGTCGCCAACTCGCTTCCCTCTACTTCAATCGCGAAAGCGCTTGTTGAGAAAGAGGCCACAAGAATTGCAGATAACAGTGTACGTTTGCTTTTTGTGTAAAGTGTTTTCATAAGTAGAGAAACCATTCGTCATAGTTGATTTCATAACCCCATGATTTCAACTATTTAGATTAAATGAAGCCTCCGCTTCACCATCGATATTCAATCCGACCCTTTGGTCGTTTCGTTAAGATGAGCAAATTTTAAGATGCTTTTTTAAAACCATTTAATCTCATATGACGGATGTAACCCTCACAAGACTTGTCACCCATACCCCGATGACCATATAGATCCTCAGTTTAAATAGGCACAGATTGACCAATCGAGATGTCGTAATTGAAGCTCTTTATGGAGGACTCGATCCATCAAATGTGATTATTTAAACTTCGGTAGGGCCTATATGATTTCCTGATTACTTGGGAAATAAGAGTTAACTATGAGATTGCGAAATAACGGTTTACTTGGGTGTCTATTACTGATGGGGCTTTCCTGCCACTCCTTTGCTGAAAATATGAACGCGAAATCGGTGCTTGGAGTACTGGAGAACAATTTTGTCGAGGGGGAATTGCGTTACTGTAACTATGTATATGACGATATTTATTTTTATGTTGTGCAGCAGAAAGAAAAGTCATGTCATGCAGTAGCGATCGGGGAAATCCTAGAACCTAAAAAAGTGAAAAAGCCATCACTCAAAATACCTAGACTATGGAAGCATACTCATAAGCAAACTGGCTAATAATGACTTGGCGTAGGTCGGTCTAGGTGACAGACACATCACCAATAATAGAGTGAAATCTAATTCTGTCGTTTGCTCCGAAGTTGATAGTGTATTTTCGGTGATGCATCAAAACGAATCAATCGTTGACGACGGACAACATCCGTCTTGTCCTAGTCAACACCCTAGCCAAATGCAACCGACAAAAACCAAATTAAAGTTATAATTTACATATAGTTAAGCAAAGTACCCAATCAAACCCTTCAATGTTAGCTCCCTACATTTCTGTGACTTAAACCACCTTAGCAACTATTTTTGTCGCATTTCATCCGCTGTTCGCCCATATTTATCTCTCAACTTATAACAATATTTTCGACAACCTGTTGGTTTTGAATCACGGTGGGTTGGACTGAAATAGGAGTGGCAGTTTATGAGCTTTAGCATTGAACAGTTATTGGCATTTGTTACGGTTTACGAAGAGCGATCTTTTAGTAAAGCAGCAGCCAAACTTAACAAGCACCGAACCACTACCGGGCAGGTTATCGCCAACTTAGAAGATGTGTTGGCCGTTGAACTATTTGAACGTATAGGTAGAACCGTCGAACCGACCGAAGAAGGGCACTTACTCTACCATTACGCCAAATCAACCGTGGATCAATCGAATATCTTCGACAAAATCGCGCTCAGCTTATCCTATGGTGGGCTGGAAGGAATTAACTTCGCTTATTCCAGTATCATTCCCCATGGCGCATTGGCCGCTATTAGAGAACAATTGGCTGAGGATTTTCCCAATATGCGCGTCAATTTCTTGGTTAAGACAAAAGAACAAATTGAAGAAGGGCTTAACAACGGCGATATTCATTTCGGCCTCGTGAATGTTGATAAAGGCAAAGGGATGTATGGCAAAGACGCCACTTTTCTTGGCCATATCGAATTTCTGCCGTTTGTTAAGAAAGGCGGGGCATTATCACAACTCTCTGAGAGCCAAGCCCTTAGCGGCCTGCGTACATCACGACAGTTTGTTCTTCGAGCATTCGTCGATGAGGGGTTAAAAGAGAAAGTGGTGGTTTCTCCAAATAATGAAGAAATCGACCAATTGGCGCTTGTGATCAAGTTAGTTCAATCTGATCTGGGTTGGGCATGGCTTCCCAAAGTACTCTCTGAATCCGAATACGTTACCGAAAACCTTGAGGCGATTAAGCTCGATGAACTAAAACACGGACTTAGGTTCTCTATTTCGCTCTGGAACCCACACTCAAAACAGATATTGGTGATTAAGAAATCCATCACTAAAGCAATCGATCGCTACATCAAACACTTTTTCCACCTACAAAATCCTTCGTAGTAGCCTCGACACTGTCTAGTAACACTGGTTGAGTTTCAATATAAAAGAAAGCCGTCACTTCGTTGAAGTAACGGCTTTTTGTTAATACAACACACGGATATTGCTAGCCGTGATGATGCCCACAATCAGAAAACTGCTCCATCGCGGTATGTAAACAGCATTCGTAATTTGACAACTGTTCATCATTTAAGATCCCGCGAGGATTAGTCTCAGTATCATTAAGTGAGACGTACTCTCTACCTTGTTTCTTAGCCACAAATTCTTCCTTTGTTTTACGCAATAGTTCTTTGTCCGTCATTAATTCAAGACCCTGGGCAGCAAGTACATGCGCGGCTTGTAAACCTGATTTTTGACCAATGCTCATACCATTACATGCGGTACAACCCCATTGGTGCGGTGGAATGCCTTTTGGCCATGAAGCAAAAATCACCCCCATCGTTGGTACATTCCAACTAATGTCACCCACATCCGACGAACCACCGACTTCTAAACCTTTCTGCGGCTCCATCACGTCTGTTGCTAAGCCTAATTCTGGCTTACCCATTTCTTTTTGGATCGATTTAGCAAATTGTTGCTCTTCTTCTGTCCAATCGATTGGGAAATAACGATTGAGGTGTTGCGTAATACTCGTTGCTAACACATCGTTAGGTAGGCAATCATAAATGCCCCCTAAGTTAGTCATTTCCGAGCGAGTCTGTGTCGCCATTGCCGCACCTTTAGCAATATCTTCCAACCAATCTTTGTGCTCACGCACATTATCGGCACTCTTACCACGATAACGAACTAGCACTTTGGCGTAATCCGGAACCACGTTCACTGCCGAGCCACCATTAAGGATCTGATAGTGAAGGCGGCTGGTTGGCTCTAGCTGTTCACGCATCATATTTGCTGCCACAATGAACACTTCAGCGGCGTGCAATGCACTACGACCTTCCCATGGCGCAGCCCCTGCGTGAGCGGTCACACCATGCCACTCAAAAACAAGATCAATGGATGCTGCCGAGTGGAAATTTATCGCCGTGTTAACCATTGCAGGGTGATTATGGAGGCAAACATCAAGCTCATTAAATAGTCCTGTCGCTGCCATGTAGTTTTTGCCATTCAAAGCTTCTTCTGCCGGGCAACCATACACTTTTATCGTGCCAGGAATGTTCTCTTTTTCCATGTGGTTCTTCAGTGCGATAGCGGCACCAATGGATGATGAACCAATCAAATTATGACCACAGCCATGGCCATTAGTGTTGCCACTTTTTGCAGGCTGTTTATAAGGCACAGTATCATTCCCTAGGTCTGGCAGCGCATCAAATTCAACCAGATACCCCACCACTGGTTTACCTTGCCCCCAGCTCGCTACCCAAGAGGTGGCAAGGTCCGCTATATTTCGTTTTTCAATTGTAAAGCCATGCTGTTCCAAAACGGCGCTTTCTAGTGCTGAGCTTTTAAACTCTTCGTAGCTTAACTCGGCAAAGTCCCATACATTAGAAGCCATGTTCCAAATCACCTGTTCTAGGTTTTTTACTTCTTTGTCTAGTTTTGTGTAATTAGTCATTGCTTGAATCCTATTGAATAAATTGAAGATTTACTTTCTCAGCACGAAAAGCGTTTGCCTAATTGCCCTGAGAACTTGCAAATGATTATACCCATCACTAAACCTTCCAATAACTTCAATATGACGGACCAAATCCTACAAAATACGCTTTCCACTAATAAAAAAAGCGCCTTTCGGCGCTTTAAATATGTCTATTCATTATCACTAAACGGTAAGTTTACGGGGCCAGCTAACCCGTTCAAAAAGCAACGCATTAAACTGAAATGTCGCCATTACGATAAATAAAAACACTAACGTCGTCAGAGGGGAAAGGACGTTGTAGCTTGGTACCAGCTCTGTCGCACTGCCCACCATATTTATCAATGCATTTCCTAACAGCAATCTCACCGACATAAGGTGCCATTTCTCTAGTAGCGAGTACCCCACAACAATATTGAGAAAAAATACCAGAGCCAACTGCCATGATGCGGTCAGCATTGGAAACAAGAATACGTACTGCGCTAATACCAATGCGGCAAATGTCATATAAATCAGCATTACTGGCGCTGCCAATTTTGCTGGAGCCGTGGCAACGTTAGCAGCCACGATCAAGCCAAATACAGGAAACGAGGCTCCACCAGGAATTGGCATCAATATCCACATCGCAATAACAGACAGCGATAAACCCAACGCAGTTAACATTCCTCTGAGTTGCTTGGTACGAAGGTCGTTCTCGAGAGTATTCATGGTTTGCACAGGGATCGACATCAAGGCTTGAGTGGTATTCGAGCTCCCTGAAAGTAGTGCTCGCATTTCTGTTATTAACGCTGCCAGTTCTTGTTGACGGCTTACCCGATTATTTTCGGCCGCCAGTTTTCGGCTCACATACACCAAGCCATTAACCAAGCACTTTAACTTTGCTTTGCGCTCTGCCAAGACGGTTTTATCAATCTCTGGCAGTGTCAGTATATCGCTGATAAGAAGAATGTTTTTCTTCCTTTCCTCTGGGCTCACTTGCGGCGTTTCACCATTAAGTTCTTGCTCCAAACTATCAAAGGTAGCTACCGCCAAGCGATGAAACTCACTCTCACTGGTTGTGGGCCATACGAGTCGATAGACCAGCGAGAAAATCACCACCCCAAGCACCGTGTCCTGAAAGCGCAGTATGGCGGTTGATAGGCCAGCAGCACCACTGTCGATGCCTGCGCTGGAAATAACCAGACACACGGTAATAGCAATGTTGTAAAGATAGCCTCTTCGCTTATCAAAGTTCATAAAGACGCAAAACATCAAAAAGGCGACGATAGACGCCAAAAAGGCCATTCTCTGCTGCGAAAACAATCCTAAAATGATAAATGCCGTCACAGCACCTAGCAGAGTACCCATGGCACGGTTTTGTGATTTTAGCGCCGAATAACCATAACTATCCGTCAACGACAAAACAAAAACCGTCAACATGACCCAAGAGGATTTCTGCCACCCCAGCCAATGGACTGTGAGCAGCGAAAGTGACAGTGCGAGCCCCGTTTTTATTGCTTGTTTCGTGGTATGTTTCAACATGGGTTAACCTCTGTAAGCAAATGGATTACTTATGGACTTGAACAGAGGCCGTTGCCCCGACTCTTAACTGAACATCTTCTGGTACAGCGTTGAGTTTCACTTTGACTGGGATTCTTTGAGCCAGTCTAATCCACTGAAAGTTTGGGTTTACATTAGGAAGCAGTGCATTACCCGTACTACCGTCGGTCTTGGATATGCCATAACCTATGCTCTCTACTTCGCCTTCTAATGTGACATTTTGATCCGATAACAGCACCACTCGCGCAGGTTGTTCAACATCTAAGTCTGCAATATCGGTCTCTTTAAAAAAGCCTTCCACCCAAAAACTGTTTTCATCAATTAATGCCACTACAGGGCTATTCGCAATGACTTGAGCGCCAATATGATGACGCAGATTGGTAATATAACCGTCCGTTGGAGCAACCACTCGGGTGTAGCTTAGGTTGAGCTCTGCTTGTTCAACTTGGGCATGCGCTAGCGAAACATTCGCCGCGGCAGATTCTACGGCTGTCTTAAAGTTGTCTAACGTTAACGTTGATACCGCACCGTGCGAGCGAGCTTCCAACCCCGTAGCTCGACTGAGCTCATTCTCTGCTTTGTTGAGCAGCGCTAGTGCCTGTTCTTGTGCGGCTTTTGCTTGCAATAACGCGACTTGGTACGGTTTCGGGTCGACAACAAACAGTAGATCACCACGCGCGACACGCTGATTATCCTTTACGGCTATGTCGACTATAGTGCCCGTCACACGTGGAGTGATTTGAATAATATCGGCACGAACCTGACCATCGCGCGTCCAAGGGTTTTGTTCATAGTGGGAATAGGAAGCATAGCCAGCAGTGCAGGCCGCTACCGTCAGTATTGCTGTAATCAAATAACGTTTCATAATCTCTAACTCTTAAACAAATGGGATAAATAAGCCAATAAATGCACTAACGAGTACAAATAGGCTCAGTTCAAAAATGGCTGGGATAGCAATCCATCGATTCCCACCGAGTTTCGCTGTCGCAATCACCAAACCATTAGTGATGAGGTAGGCGATAAAAGCGATAAACAATAATGGGGGTAAGTACACCTCCCCCAAGGTAAATTCATGTGGCATAGCCGCTCCGAAAATTAAAAGAAGAATGTCGAGAGCGTTAGCCTTTGTCTCTCGAGAACTTGCGAATGATTTTACCCACCTTTTCTCCCTTCACTAACTGCCTTATGATGGATCAAATCCTACGATTCACTGTTCTCTACACACGTGTTTAGGGAGCGGTAGAACTAACAACCAAAACCATGTGATATACCAAAAAAAACCTCCTGAGTTTGCACTCAGGAGGCTGTCGTCGTTGATTAAAAGGTGGTTTTGTTTCAGCGCCTATATTAATCGGCTAAGCTAAATCATATTAATCGACTAGGTAATAGCTAAGTAAGCCAGAAGCTTGAAGCCCATTAAGACGACCATGACTGAGAGTCGGGTCATCGCCCGCCTGGTTGTATCGATCCCAATCAAGCTCCAGCGCCAGTTCACCCTGCTGGTCGATGACCATGACACTGTCTGTCGACGGCTCATATTGGTAGTCTTCGAATAAGCTGTCACTGAACCATAGGCGTGACAGTGAGTTCATCAGTACCAAATCTTTTTTCGATGGAGATACTTGCGTACTGTCCAATCGAAGAGGCTTATTGAACACAAATGGTAGCTCAGAGCCATGACATGAGCCGCTCACACAGCTGATCGTTTTCAGCAAATCACCGAGGCTCATTTCGCCTTCTTGACCATTGGTGTTATACGCCCATACGTTAAAACTTGGCTTGTAATCAAAGTGGTAGAGGCTCACTGGCTGTTGAGACTCCTGCGCCTTTTGACGAGCAGGTCCCATAAACATCATGTCATTCATCAGCGTGTTAAACTGAGCCATGTTCTTCACCGCGAGTAGTAAGTCATTTTCGCGATGTGGGGCAAAGTCATTGAAAGCCATAATCTGAGACGTCTGTTCACTATTTCCCAGCCCAAAGAACAAGTGATTAACCGCTTCATAAGCCGTAGCAGGTAAGCTTGGTAGCTCAATCGCTGACTGAGGACGATCTTCTTCTTGCTGTAGCATCTGAGTTAAAGCCGTTACGTTTGCTTCATCTTGTAACCAGGTTTGCAGTGTGTCTGTCAGCTCAACAGGCGTCATCATTTCCAAAGACTCAGGTTGCGACTCTTGCACCAACTCTAAGATTTTAGGGATCAGAAACGTCAGTCTCGGTAACATCGTCATCGTATTGGCGTCATCATCATTCACCCCAATGACCGTCGGCACCGCAAAGTCCTCAGAAAATGGCTGAGCAGCGTATTCACTACAAGAGACAAACCCCATATTCTCGCAAGCCATGTAAGGTGAAAATGGCATAAATTGGGCTATCGGTGTACGCTCAGCACTCGTGCCTAATGGGTCAATACTTTGAGTCAACCAGCCCGTCAGGCGATTCACAGGATTGAGGACTTCTTTTTGTGCGGCAAGGACTTCTTCCGTTGACGCGTCTTTTAAATCTAAGCCGTTGTCCTGACTCTTCGCACTTTTATAACTGCGATACTCAAAACCGTAAGGGTTACTTTGCATGATCGCGCGCTGGAAATAGTGGTTTGGTAGCTCACCGTTCAACATTTGTTGCTGAAGCAAACCAATCGACATCGCGCCCGCGCCCTGCCCCATAATCGTCACGTTGTTTGAGTCACCACCAAAGTCACCGATATACTCTTGTACCCACTCTAACGCTCGAGCTTGATCGCCAAGGCCATAGTTGCCATCGACACCTTCACCTTTCACCCAATGGCTGCCCAAAGCGCCCAAGCGGTAGTTCAGCGTTACCATGATAAATGGGGTATTATCGTCGATACCTTGAGCCACCACAGTGTCACCATGAACCAAAGGTTCAGAGCCTGCACCATACTCAAAATCACCGCCGTGTAAAAAGACATAAACAGGGAGACTGTCTCCCGATTGAGTCTCTGCTGGTCGCCACACATTGAGATTTAGACAGTCTTCATTTTGTGGTTGAGTGGTTTTTTTCAGCTGTGGGCACGCGGCGCCAAACTGAGTCGCATCGACGTCACCTTCTAGTGACTGAACCTGACTGTGTTCAAAACGTTCAGCGGAAGCAAAAGTAATCCCCTTAATCACTTCAATACTTTCCAGTTTCTCTTCACCAGACAATGTTCTAATCACTACTGACTCTTGCATGGCATGAACATTGGCGTAACCAAGGTCAACCATCACGGGTTGAGCAGGCTCAGGCTTGAGCGGCGTTGGCTCTACCGGACCTGTCAGTTCATCAGAGCTCTCATTGCTACAAGCAGAAAGTAGCAGGGCGATGGACGCAGCGATAAGTTTAGGCTGTATAGACATGTAGTTGCTCACTTATAATTAATATCTAAATTCTGTTATTTAGCTCAAGCAAGCCTTTCCTTTTGCTAACCCACTTCTTGTGACTGTTTGTGCTGACTTGTGATGAATTATAGGGAGATAGTCGACAACGCAGTAATCGCGTTTGACGGACGCTATCCACTCAATCCCGTTTTCTTTAGAAGCCACTGCCTAGTGTGATATAGAAAGCGCCTTCATCATCACTGCGTGCAATATCGACGCCCATATGAAGGCCATAGCGACGCGCTATCTGGTATCGAAAGCCTGCACCATAGGCACCAACGCTCTGATTATCAGAATATTGACTATCCATTTTAGCGACCCCTGCTCCATAGAACGCCGAGACTTTCCAGCGATGATCAATGTCATAGGTCACCTGCGTTTGTGCGGTCGCAACCTGGTCACCTTGATAACGAAAAGATGAGACACCACGCAGTTTAATGTAGGGCTTTGTCGTCGGCGCAACAAACTCATCCTTAGTGTCGAACTTGTCGTAATTACCTGCAAACCCCAATGTCCATTTATCATTGAGCGGGACATACCCCTCGCCGGCCACATTCCACTTGGTGTAATTGGAGTCACTGCCCAGTTTTGAGTCATACACCATGTATTCACTGCTCACCTTGTAGCCATCGGTAGGATAAAACAGATTATTGCGAGTATCGTATTCAGCCAGCAGCCCTAAACCCGAAGTCACCTCTTTATTGCCTATTGTAAGATCCAGTAATTTACTAACCACCGTATTATCCGACTCAACCGTGGTATAAGAAGCCAACTGCTTCACCCCCAACATCAAGGGCGTTTTAGCAATGCGAAATTGCAGCTGCTGGAGCATTGCGACACCAGAAGTTTGTGTATTAAAACTAAAGGTATCCTGAATAGGAGGTAATACAGGCCCAAAGCCGGGAAAATCAATATCTTGATAAATATTAAGGTTCATCTGACCGCCACCTACTCCACCGATGTAGCGGATAGTATCGCCATGCCATGTATGGCGGTGGCCTGCAAATGCGAACCAAGAACCATTTTGTGTGCCTGCAGCCCCTACTGCGGTTATCGCAGCAGGCATCAGCTGCGCACCACCATCTAAAGAGGTCAGTGCAGCCTGTTTTCGCTGCTGCTTTTGCTCTTCGGTTTCATGCATAAAGACGCCAACCAAACCACCACCGTAGCCTACCGCGGGTTCAGTAATCACAATGGGCACAGGAAGAAAGCCCACTGCGTTCTCTGCGATATGATGCCCCATATCAAATTGACCATCTGCGTCATCAAAAAACGACCCAAGACTTGGAGTGGATAGCACTGCGCAGCTCACTGCCAACGCCGATAAAGAAGTTATATTTCGCATTATATTGCCTTTTATTCATGTCAGAGTTACCTCTGATAAAAAGCATCCATGCTCGAATCGGTTACCCTAAGTTAGGGCTGATTAAAATTACTTGCCGTGGTTGATAATGGCCCAGCGAGGAACCACCATTTGCTTTTGAATCGATAGGTGGCGGATATAAACAATCAAGCCAGCTGAAAGGAGCGCACCAATCTGAGAATACTGTGGGGCGAAAGACAGAACTAAGCTGTAAGTCAAGCATCCCAACGCAACCGGGATGGCGTATAACTCTTTAGTGAGTAATAAAGATGGGCGCTGAAGCAGAACATCTCTTACGATCCCCCCACCTACCGCGGTGATGGTTCCAAGAATGACTGGAGCCACTGGTAACCCAAACCCCATTGACCATGCTTTATAAGTACCTTGCACAGCAAACATCGCAATCGCGAGTGTGTCGATATAGAGATACACCTTATTGATGCTTTTCAATTGCATTAAAGGAAAAAAGGAAAAACCAAATACACTCGCCGCACACGCAATCGTGATATACGAGATATCGATAGACCAAAAAACCGGTGCATCTAAGATGCAGTCTCGTATTGTTCCACCACCAACCGCAGTGATAATACCGAGAACAATGACCGTAAAAATATCGACCTTTTTGTCTAGGGCGGCTAATACCGCTGAAAGGGCAAAAGCGGCCGTACCAAGTATGGTTATCGATTCGATGACGAATTCACCAGTAGACATATAAGTTGCTCCAAAAATACAGGGGAAGTTGATGGAATGATTTTATCGCGGGGTCACTTTCTCTCTAACTCGCATATGCAGGACATCATCAGCCCTTCTTGAAATAGGCGATATTTGAGCCAAAAAAAAGAGCGTCATTTCTGACGCTCTCACTAGTACTTTTATTACTGGCCTTTACATCTACTTCACGCTATTGCGAATGGCTTTACCTGGGTAGACTCCCTTCAATACTTTTGAGTCTTCGACAACGACAGTTCCGTTAACGACAACATAAGGGATACCTGTCGCTGGCAAGCCTGGCTCCTTCAGAGTTGAGTTATCTTGTACTGTCGCAGGGTCAAACATGGTGATGTCTGCGTCAGCACCCACTTGAAGACGACCTTTTTTACTCATTTGATCAACACCATTTTCCTCTAGGAATTTGGCTGGCATGTAAGACATTTTTGAGATAGCGGTCATGAGTGGCATCAAACTCTCTTCACGTACCATTTTCAATACACGTGCCTGAGTTCCCGCTGCTCTTGGGTGTCCTTGCAAACCTTCATATGGCGTATTCCAGCTGTAAGCCATCATGCCATTGGATGTCATCAACGGAAATGAGTCACTACCAATGATTGTGGACTCATGAGACAACGCATTTTTCAAGTCTTCGTTCGTTGCACCATAGAACATCACACTCGCACCTGGATTCTCTTTCAGTAACTGCTCATAACGCTCTTTGGTTAGCGGTTTCATTGTCTCTGTTTCAATGATGTCAGAATAATCACGTCCCATATTACGCTGATAGTTTTCAGGATCTAGATAATCTGCGGCAGCAATGGTGGCGCCAAAATTATAAGGATAGATTTCCGCCATTACGCGATACCCTTTTTGTCTAGCATCATCAAGCATTTTTAGCGCTTCCGGCGTTTCATTAAGTGTTTGCTGATGCATATGCTGAACCAGCAAACCACCGCCATATACGCCTACGTTCGACAGCATTTCTTGCACGCTCAACAAACCAGAGGTCGGTGGCAGTTGACTTGAGAAACGACCGTGAAGATACGTGGACACACCGTATTCACCAGCTAAGCGTTGCCACTCTTTCGTTTCAATCATTGTTGTTGCTTTTGACATGTAACCCACTGGTACGCCAATACCAAGACCACCAGCACTCAACTCCTGATCGACTAACTCAGTGATCCGCTCAATCTGCTCTGAGCTCGCAATATCGGTCAAGGCTACGGAGTTAATCTTAGACGCTTTCATTTCTTCAGCATCAAACAGATCATTAACCATGGTACCCGTACGAGACTGGTAATCCTTGTTAAGCACCTTTGTACGTATACCCGCTGCTGACACGCTGGCACCAAAGTTAGTTTGTGAACGACCTTCCAGACGTGCGTACCAGTTGCTTACCGGATAGGCACCAACTTCCAACGCGAGTGGTGTCGTCACACCATTACGTAGTTGCAATTTTTGCATAACAGGAATAGCGACAACGTGAGAGTGCGTATCGATAAAACCAGGGGCAACAACCAAGCCACTCGCATCAATGACTTTATCACCCGTGATCGCTTTGTCAGTGATCTCTGCAATTTGGCCGTTCTCGATCGCTACGTTAGCCACTTTATCCATGCCAGTTTCAGGATCCATCACACGACCATTCATAATGACGAGATCGTAGGCAAAAACGCTCGGCGATAAGGCAACCATTAATGCCAAAGCGGTTTTCTTCAATGTGTTAGTAGAGGTAACTTTCTTCATATTTTGTTTCCTGCATCAATTTAAAAATCAGTAAATAGTAAAAGCGACTTGCTTTCTCTGATGGTTATTATTGACGACTTTCATGCAACTAATAACTCTCACATGACGGATCAAATCCTTCAAAAAACTAACTATCAAAGTAGGCAGTAGGAAGCAAAAAAATATTACAATTTAAATATCAGTCTGTTATAGACAAAAAGCAGCCAGTCACAAAATTGTGAAGAGGCTGCTTTTCTAAGTAGGTGAGTCTAAAAGTAGAATTTATAATTTGCCCAAACCACCGTGTCTGAGATGTCGATCGATTGACTCGCCGACCTCATATACCCCGAGGTGTTATCCACTCTTAACTGACCCCATCGCGTCTTGTCTTTAGAAAATGGCGTTGCGATCATAACTGTTGATTTGAGTAGCGATGTTTCTATCTCTCCGTTTAGATAATTGTACTCCGGCCAAGCTCCAATATAAGTACCATCATCACCCAATGTATACATGGCATAAAATGCCGCCGAAGCACCAAAAGCCTCTTTCTCTGTTACGCCCATCGCAGCCGTTGAATTACTTGAGTATTCACCCGCGAGAACACCTAGTCTTGGAAAAAGTTGTAACCCTTTAACTCCCGCATTAATCGCTGCCACACCACCAACTGAAGCTGACGTGAACATTGAGTTGTCGATAATATCCACACTAAGCGCAGCACGAGGCACAACATTATTACTAGTGGTAAAAACATGAAAATACTGCATACGACTGTCGGAGTAATGACCCTCATTATCCATGGTTCCCTCTACGGTCAACATACCCGTCTGACCATTGTCGAAGTGGAAATCACCGGAAATAGAGCCCTTTAAACTCCCTTGGTTACTAAGACCAAAATACGCTGAAGTACTCGTCTCCGTTAAATCTGAAGGATTAGGAGCATCATCTGCCATTACTGGTGAGATCATCCCGAGAGCGGCAACTGACAGCGCCAGTTGAGTCAATTTATTCATTTTTGCTACCTGTAAGGTTTTAAGTCAATGGTGGCTATTCCTTCAACGAAAGTAGTGGCGGCATCCAGCCCATCGGTCGCTATTTTCACCATTAACTCTACAACCCTAAACTCGCCTATGACGGACGAAATACATCAAAAGTCGACTGTAGTGCCGCTTTGTAAGCTGACTAAACACGGGAAAGAGGGTTGATGAGGATACCATTCGTCATAAGCGATTGTGAGTGGCGCAGAGCTATACCTATGATGAGAGCGGTAACTCACTCAACCCTAGAAGGTTCAATGATGAAAACTGTCTACAAATCTCTACTTTTATGTTTCGCAGCACTCGCGACTACGGCAGGTAACGCGTCTGAAGTGTTAACGTTAACCTGGAAAGATCTCGTTCCTGAAGATCAGCAAGAAATGATTCAGCAAGCGTCAGTACAATTTGTATCCGACCATAGTGGAGAGGCACCAGAACAAAATAAAATAGGTAGCTTTCAAACAGACCTCGCTGGCAAAACCGTTCGTATTCCCGGTTTTGTTATCCCTTTAGAAGGCGACAACGAGAAAACCACCCAATTCTTGCTCGTTCCATATTACGGAGCCTGTATTCACGTCCCACCACCACCGATAAATCAAATAGTCTTCGTTGAAGTACCAGAGGGGACTGCTAACCAAGGACTGTGGGATGTGGTGTATGTGACTGGTACTTTATCTATTGAAGATAAATCTACAGACATAGCGGATTCAGGATATGTGCTACAAGATATTAAAGTTGAGCAGTATGAGGATCAATGAGCTAAAAACCGTTAGACTGTTAACCAGTCCAACCGGGTTTAGTAATTCAAAAGCAAACCTTATTGTCTTCCGACAACAGGTGTCGGGGGACAATAAAGTCTGATCAAAAAACTAAGCTTTTAGCCTTTCAATGACGATACTAATATCTATAGATTGATCATTTTTGTATTAGACTGCACGAACTACAGGTCATAGCTTGACAATAAAGTTTGATCAAAAATTTATACCCGAGTCGCTTAGTGATCACATAGAGACACATCCAAACGTAACGCCCCTATGAGCATTCACCTGTTAGGTCAAACGCATAAAGACCAGTACTAAATATGCCCGTCAAGACTGCAAAACTAAGCCTTAAATTCAAAACTATTGTTCATCAAAATTAGACTATAGAGTTTGAAAGATAATATGTAATTATTCTTTGAATTAAACAATACTGAGGGCATGAAATGGAAAAAACAACCCCGCCTGGAACTGTCTCTTCAGTACTAAAGGTGTTTACTATCGTCTCTGCCTTGGCTGACCAAAAAGAGGCCTGTCTAACTGACCTCTCAAAACAATTGAGAATGTCGAAAGCGACGACCTTGCGTTTTTTACAAACAATGAGAAGTTTAGGATTTGTGCATCAAAAAAGAGGGGAAGAGAAGTACCTATTAACATCGAAGCTATTTGAGCTTGGTTCAAAAGCGCTTGAGCATGTTGATTTAATCGACGCGGCAAACAAGGAAATGACAGTTGTCTGCGGTGCCTTTAATGAAACTGTTCACTTAGGAGCCATTGATGAAGACGCAATTATTTACCTTCACAAAATAGATTCAGACTATCGCTTTCGAATGCATTCAAGAATTGGTCGACGAAACCCTCTCTACAGCACCGCAATTGGCAAGGTTCTCATGAGCTACCTATCTGAGCCCGGAATCAGGAGGCTTCTCGCTACTGTGGAATTCAAAGCTCACACAGACAAAACACTTAAAAATGTTGAGCAACTCCTGGCTGAGCTAGATTGGGTCAAGCATCAACATTATGCGGAAGATATTGAGGAGCAAGAACCGGGGTTACGATGCGTCGCTGTACCTGTGTTTGACCGATTTGGAGAAGCTGTCGCAGCGATTTCAATCTCTTTTCCGACTAATCGATTTGATGAAAAAAGAAAACACGATTACCTCAACTCATTACAACACGCTGCTCGTAACATTTCCAAGAACCTCGGGTATCATCATTACCCTGTATAGTATTTGAGCTTTATAATGATCACACATTTTGAAGAGCCACTCCGAAAAAGAGAGGCTCTCCTAAATGCTAACTAAAGCGATATTCTATTCACCCACTTATCGAGTCTAGAATAGCTATTATCCTCGATAACAACATTCGTCGTTTCTCTACCATCCTCCGGACGAAGGACGATACCCCATGTCGTTGTGTCTTTCTCCCGTGAACCGTCTTGCGTGATTCCGTTTATTATATTTTTTGTCACACGATTACTGCCCTGAACCCCATTGAGCGCAATACCTTCGTATTGTTTTCCATACTTGTTTGTCGGCGTAGGAGAGTCGGCAACAATCGAACCAAGGTTATCGATGCGATTACTGTCTATCACCACATCGTTAGCACGCTCGACACTGATGGGTCTGACTGAGTTTGACACACTATTTTCAGAGATATTGACGTTAGTTGCAGTCCAACCGTCATACACTCTTTTGATACTCAAACCTACAACGACATCGTTCATAACATTGTTTTGCATTTTGATATTATCAGCGCCTCGTTTACTAGTTATGCCATCATAGGCTCTTTCTACGTAGTTATTGACGAGCGTGAAGTGGTCTCCATACTCTCCGGACTCGCCCCCAGCAGAGACATAGATTGCTGCATCACGAACGCCAAAGAAGCTGTTGTTTCTAATGATTGCCTTTAGTGCTCCCGTCATGAGAATTCCACTATCTCCACCCGCTAAGTAGTAAGGATCCGTATCATTTTGAGTGCCTATGAAAACAATATTCTCTATGAGTAGTTCATTTAGTTTGCTCTTACCTGAGCTTGTCGCACCACGAATTGAGAGCGCATCTGCTGTCTGCTTTGTTCCTTCTCTTCCTTCCGGGGTCTTATGACGAAGAGGAACAACAGTAGAAACCTTGGCTTTTGACATATTGAACGTGCCACCAGTCCAATCAAAATTTGCTAGCACGCTCGCACCACTACACACATCTGATTTTGATGAATGCGTATCGAAACTAAACATATCTCCATCCAACTGCTCGGTAGCAATAAAACGAGCCTCACTAGCGTCTACTTTAAGATCGTTTCTCAAGTAGATTTTTGTATCTTGGCTAATGTAATAGGTCCCCGTAAGTACCAACTCAGAACCAGTATTCGTGGCTTGCTGGAGCGCGGCTTGGAGTTTACTTGTATCACCTTTGGGGTTTATCGGAGTGGAAGTACAGTCTTCTGCGACTGCTGCGCTAGATACCAAGGATAGAATGAGGAAGGAAAGCTTTTTTGACAAATGATTGCAGTTCATAAATTTCTCTTGTTTTGTTTCAGTTATTGTTTAAATGAGCACTCTATTAGAGTTATAAAACTAAGGCGTCTGCCCTAGCGAGTTAATTAATCATTTGATGTAAATGGGGATCCAACAAGGTAATTTATTGCCCGTAGTCACGTCATCATTTGCCTGTAATATTCGACTCCTAAAAGTAAGAAATTAATGATAGTTCTCTATAAACTAAAAAACCCTTAACGAGAATTAACTCATTAAGGGTATGGTATCATCTTATTTATTAGGCGATTGCTGACGCTTTTGTGACTTTAGTGCTTTCAAGTTTACGTTCAGACCTAACTAACAAGGTACCGATCAGAGCGAGAATCGCAGCGATAATGACAAACAGCATTCTTCCCCACAATGGGTTTGGTACTAGAGTCAGGCAGAGAATAAAGACAGACGCAATAAGTACCATCTTACCAAGCACACTGTTCTGCTTATTATCCATCGCAACACTTTCTGGGCAGTCTTCAACGACAACTTCTGTGTCCACATTGGTAAAGAACTGTTTAACTTCAGCTTCTCGTTGTGCTGGCAGCCCCTTGTAGAAGAACTGTGAACAAACAAAGAATGGTAGTGTAATCGACATGTGTCCGATCAAACCTAGCGTTACCGATTTCATCTCTGTATATTCACGTGACGTCAGCGGTTGCTCTAAACCCAGAATCGATTGCAGCGCTTCCGGTGTTAGAACAAAGGCGATAAACCCTGATACACACATACCTACGATCACGGTACCCCAGCCTGCCCAATCAGGTGTTTTCCTAACAAAGAAACACATGATCGAAGGAATGAGGATCGGGAAGCCGATAAGCGTGCTCACCAACATCGTTAAATCAAACAGACCAAACTCTCTCAATGATGTTAGGAAAAGCGCTGCAACAATAATGACGATACCAAACAGAGCCGTTAGTAGCTTACTCACAAAGATTAGGTGTGACTCAGAGTGGTTTTTACAGAAGTATGGTTGATAAACACTCTTCAGAATAATACCTGCATTGCGGTTTAACGCTGAGTCCATCGAAGACATGGTTGCAGCAAACATCGCAGCAAGCATCAAGCCAACCATACCTACAGGCATTTCACGACTAACGAACATAAAGTAGGTCGCGTCAGCCACTTTGTGACCTAGACCAGCCAAGCCCCATGTACTTGTATCTGGGTAATGTGCAGCTACATACCACGCAGGCACAAACCAAAGTAATGGGCCAATAAGCATTAACGTACCCGCTAAGATCGCTGCTTTACGAGCGTTTTTGGTATCTTTTGCCGCAATATAACGGTAGGAGTCAACCATATTGTTGGTGCTAAAGAACTGTTTAATAAACATGAAGATAAACCAGCCAACAAACAAGTAAGCGTGGTTGTACCCGTCTCCAATAAATGGCTGTTCAGGAAGACCGGCCTCAAGAAGTGGTGTCAAACCACCAGACTTCCAAATCGCGACTGCGCCCGTGACTAACGTCATAGTTGTCAAGATGATCATCTGCATGAAGTCTGACGCAATCACCGCCCAGCTGCCACCAACGAGAGACATGAACAACACCACTGAACCAGCAACAATAATTGTTAGCTCTAGCGGCAATCCAATTACAGCACTAGTAAACACAGCCAGTGCATTAATCCAAATCGCAGCCTGGAGAACACTCAGTGGAACATTTGCCCATGTGAAAACTTGCTCGTTCACTGGACCAAGTCGCATACGAACACCTTCCAATGGTGTGTCTACTCGCATCTGACGTGCTTTTGCTGCAAAAAACAAATAGTTACACAGGTAACCAAGAGCGTTTGCATAAAAAACGGTTGTCGCTACTGCAAATCCACCTGTTAGTGCCTTACCCATGTGGCCAGTAAACGTCATGGCACTAACTGCTGTCATGAATGATGTGGAACCCACCATCCACCAGAGCATTTTACCGCCCCCACGAAAATAATCACTTGTGGAGTTACTGAAGGATTTGAATAAGACCCCAATTGCCACAAGGAAGCCAAAGTAAACCAGTACGATTGCTATATCAACCATGTTTCTTCCCTTTCATTATTTTATTTCAACGTAATTTATTCTAATTTGCTCGTTCTACCCGAACATTAATCACAATCTCACCTGAATAGATAAGTGACAAAAGAATGTAGAATAAAAAGTCTATTCCATCTATTCATGAGTCACCAATTCTTCATTTGAGAAATAATTTCACAATCAATTAAAACCAACATAGTAAAGTTACAATCTATACCGACTTAGTGAAATGATAATCTTTGGTAATTTTGAGGGCAAAATTTGCATAGTGTGTGAGTTAAAATAACTGAGAATTGATCGCGTTACTGGATGAGCAATCCACGTCGGTTAAAAAGGTAATCACCAAGATGCTCCCCCTCTAAGATCTCTCAATGCTCGAAAAAAGAGCCCGTCATGGATGACGGGCTCACCGATTTAACTCATTGGGTAAAACTACCCTAGTGACTTCATGTACAGCGCTAGCACTTCATCAGGGGTCATGCTGACAGGATTTCCACCTGCGCATGGGTCTGCCAATGCACTATCCACCCAGGCTTTTACGTCTTCTTCTGTGACACCTAACTGGCCAAACCCAGCGGGAATTCCAACACGCGAGCTGAGTTCACGTATAGCCTTCACAGCTTCAAGACTCGCCTGCTCTTCAGACATCCCATCAGTGTTGCACCCTAGGGCAACAGCCAGCTTAGCAAACTTCTCTATTTTATGTGGCCGGTTAAACTCACACACTAATGGTAAGAGAATCGCGTTGCAGACCCCGTGCGGTAGGTTCTTATGTGCGCCTGCAGGGTGTGCCATGGCATGAACCATCCCCAATCCAGCACTATTGAATGCCATACCCGCTAGGAACTGGCCTAATGCCATTTTCTCTCGCGCTTCGATATTTGAGCCATCCTCGACGGCATGAGGTAAGTACTGGCTAATCACGCGAACAGACTCTAACGCAGAGTGGTCGGTTAAGGTGTGTGCTCCCACTGAAACGTAAGCTTCAATAGCATGCGTCAGAGCATCCATACCCGTTGCTGCCGTAACATCCGCGGGTAAGCCAACCATAATGCTAGGATCATTCACCGAGATATCCGGAATAATATTACTATCAATAATAACGCACTTTACTTTGTTCCTTTCATCAGTAATGACAGCATTACTGGTCACCTCTGCAGCCGTGCCTGCGGTAGTATTGATAGCAAATAACGGTACACCTTGATTCTTTACATTGTTCACCCCTGTATAAAGAGTGATGGGTTGTGGATTTGCAGTCAGGATTTTTACCGCCTTCGCGGTATCAATAGCGCTACCTCCGCCAAAACCAATAATGTAGTTGGCACCGGACTTTTTGTAGGCTTGATACGCTTTATCAACCACTTCGACAGTAGGGTTTGGAACGGTATCGGTGAAGCAAGTGAACGATAAGTTGGACTCTTTAAGAGCAGTAATCAGCGGCTCAAGTAAACCCAGTTCCTTCAACGCATTGTCCGCGATAACGAAGCCGTCTCCAACATCTTTCGAGACTAGATGACCAACCAATTCATTGATCGCATGTTCCCCTGAAATATTAATTTTTGGTAGTGCCAAAGTAAAAGCCATATTTATTCCTTGTAATTAACAACTATATATTTACAAATAATCACAGGTCGATTATTGAAACTCGACCACAAACTTTTAGAGCGCTGATTCACCAGCGACAGAGAGTTAAAGCAAATTCTAGGCTCGATATCTAAAGCGTGAGATACGCAATCAAACTGACCAAAATAACGATCATGGTCGCTGAATAAACGTGGCGTTCAGACATACGTTTCATCAAATGAGCAGCGACAGGAACACCGAGAAATGAACCGATAAAAAACAGGATTGCTGTATGAATATCTGACTGCCCACCTTTTGCATACCCTGCTGCTGCAATGGCAGATAGACACAGTGCCAACACTACCGAAGAGCCAACAGCTTTCTTAATATCCACATGCAGCACATTGTTGAGGACAGGGAGAAGCAAAACGCCCCCACCAACGCCTGTTGAGCCCAAAACGGAGCCACAAAACATACCAGATACAATCGCCTTTTTAGTGTTCGTTTTAGGTTCAGAAGTCATGCCCTGCTTGACCTTAGACGAGCTTTTGAATTTAGAGAACACAGAAATCAAGGAACCAACCATCACAGTAGTCACCAGCCAAGCAACCATCTGCTCTGTCCTTTGTGAGTAAAACGGATGTGTGCTGAAGTAAACGACTAACTGAGTAACCATCAAGGTAACCGGAACCGCTCCAACAAAAAGTAGCGCTATCTTGTTCCAAGATACGTTACGAGCTTTTATGTGTACTAGGGAAGCGTTGATTTTTACCATCGCTGAAATCATACTTGCGGTGCCGACCGCCAACACCGGAGACATGCCACAAAATAACTGCAACATGGGTATTAACAGCACGCCTCCGCCAACCCCCGTTAGTCCCAAACACAAACCAAATATGCTTCCCAAAATCAGCTTCAATACCACTGCATCCGCAGACCACACGTTCGTCAACAGCTCATAGAATGGCATAAACCACCTCCTTAACAAACAAAAACAAAACCCCTTTTTAATTTTTACAATCTAACGTGCCAATTTGTTTTTGGTTTATGGTGTTGATCATATTTCGTCTGTTTTTTTTGCAGTACACTAATCCTTCCAACAGCTCGCAATGACGGCAGAATGACGATACCAATACCAACATCACTAAAAGAGATGACCAATAGAATCACCGTTGGCAAGCGAGAAGCCGTCTACTTTAGTCAAGATAAGGCATCTGGGTTTTATCGCGTTGAAAGTGGATTTATCGGGCTTTACCAGGTAGCAGAAACCGGAAAAGAATCGTTACTAAGATTGTATGGAAAGGGCTCGTATTTTGGGTATCGGTCTCTATTTACCTATCAGCGCTATCCCGCAACGGCAAGGGCAATGGAAGACAGTGTTATCAGTCGGGTGAATGTCCACTCTTTTGAAGACTTGCAACACCTATCCCCCTCACTGACCAAAGCCCTCACAACCGAGGTGTGTCAAGAGTTGGGCGAAGCCGAGCGACGTCTCGTTCAATTTAGTGCTTTCAACGCTAAAAACAGAATCATCGATGCGATACAGCATTTCTTTGCGCACTATCCCCACTATCCTTGGACCTATCGCGAAATTAGCGAATACAGTGCTACCGACGTCACGACGGTGATTCGGTTTTGTAAGTTACTCAAACAATCCGGTGTGCTTTGCAAACACCATCGCAACCCCCACCCGCTCGATCTATCAAAACTGAGGAGCACTCATTGGATGTCCAAGGAAAACGTTGAATGAAAAAGCCCTGTCCTAAGAAGTCACCATGGCGTGAAGAGGGGAACGCACCTGATTATCGTTTCTCACTTGCCAACGAAAGAACCTATCTGGCGTGGATTAGAACATCGCTTGCCTTGTTAGCCGGTGCTATTGCTCTTGACCAACTTACACCAGAGCTTTCAAACCCATTAGTGCGGCTGCTGCTTTCTTGTTTCCTGTGTCTCTGCTCAGGCGCGGTTGGGATCTATGCTTACCGACGATGGTCTCGCAACGAACAGGCGATGAGGTTAAACCAAGAGCTCCAATACACATCGAACATGAAGATAATTAGTACCACCATTTTGGTGCTTACTTTCATCATCGCGTTGGCCATCACTCTATGAGTGCGGTAAATGGTCTGCAGTTAGAACGCACTGTCTTGTCATGGCTGCGGACACAGTTGGTTCTATTTGCCATCGGTGTGGCATTGATAAAGGTGTCGCTCACTCATGATGCCACTCTCATTTATCTATGTGGTGCAACGGCAATGCTGGTTGCCATCATGTGTTCTCTCTCCCACGCGAGAATGATCAAGTTTTTTACTTCAATAATAATAATGCTGATAGCAGCAGCCTACGCCCTAACTATGCTATCTGATGCCTTTTCATAGGAAAACTACAATGAACCAAATTTCCAACTGTCATGTGATGGCCAAACCGTCTGGTTCGGTATGTAATATCGACTGTGACTACTGCTTTTACCTAGAGAAAGAGAAACTCTACCCTGATAGGCAAAAGAACTGGCGCATGGATGAGGAAACGCTTGAGGTGTTTATTCAGCAATACATCGATGCGCAGCAGGGCGATACCGTTCAATTTGCCTGGCAAGGAGGAGAGCCAACACTACTCGGTGTGGACTTTTATCGCACCGTAGTTCAATTGTGCGAACGTTATCGGGGCAACAAAAAGATCTCACACGGTTTTCAAACTAATGGGATTTTGATCAACGACGAATGGTGTGAGCTGTTCAAACAAAACGACTTTTTGATTGGTGTTTCTATTGATGGGCCAGAGGACCTTCATGATGCATATCGCACCAACACGAGCGGCAAAGGTACCCATCGCAAAGTTGTCGATGCGATCGAGTTATTAAAAAAATATGGTGTCGAATTTAATACCCTTACCGTCGTCAACGATAAGAACGTCAAACACCCACTTAAGGTCTACCAATACTTAAAAAGCATTGGATCGAACTTCATTCAGTTCATTCCTCTGGTAGAGCGACAAGAATCCGACCAGCAGACAAACGATACCTGGTTAGTTAACCCAGATCAAAAAGATGGCAAGGTCACGCCTTGGTCAGTCCAACCCGATGAGTACGGTCAATTCCTAAATACCATCTTCGATTACTGGGTCACCAAAGATGTAGGACGAGTATTTGTTCAGCAATTTGATACCACTTTAACGACCTGGCTTGGACAGTCGAGCCCAATATGTGTATTTTCGCCAAGGTGCGGGCATGCATTTGCCATCGAGGCGAATGGTGACCTATTTCAATGTGACCACTACGTCTATCCAGAATATAAACTTGGCAATATCCACGACCGTACAATCAAGTCGATGAACAATAGCGAAGAAGCGATTAATTTCGGACTCAACAAATCTAAACAACTGAATAGTAAGTGTCTGTCATGCCGATATCGATTCGCATGCCATGGTGGTTGCCCGAAACATCGCTTTTTGCCAGGACCAACAGGTGAACTCGACCATAACTATTTATGTCAAGGATACTTTAGCTTCTTCGACCATTCTCAGCATGCGATGGCTTACATGGCAAAGCTGATCAAAAGTGGCCAATCACCAGCCAAGATTATGGATCAGTTCTCGAGTAACACTATGGAAAGGGTGGGTAGCAATGACGCCTGTCCATGTGGCAGCGGGAAGAAATATAAGCGCTGTTGTGCGTAAATGACATCGAGTGACCGTAAGTTATTGAGAACATAAAGTAACCGGGCGAATTGACTAAAAATCCCGGTATCAAAAAAAGTCCATAGTGGCGACACTATGGACTTTATCTTTTAGCATAATAGCGACAATTTGCGCGTTAACTATGCTTCTAAAAAACTGGATCCCTAAAAACTAGACTTCTAGAATTTCGGGGGCCGTTCCTTCGATGCGATAGATCTCGTCAAGAAGAAGTTGTCTAAGCTTCTCTTTAACCGGTTTCAAATCCTCGTTAGCAACTAGGTTTTCTAACTGATTAGGATCGTCTACGAGGTTGTATAAGAACTCTTCTTGATAAACCGCACTTTCTTTCTCAATCAAGCCACTTTGGTCCGGAGCCGATACCGAGTATGTCCATGTGTCAGTACGAATGGCACGGCCAATTTGTGACTCACTGATCTGAATGAAGCTCACATTGTCTTTCTTGGCATTATCAATGTACAAATCTTGCAGCGGTTGACCTTGCATGTAGCTCGGTACATTGATGCCAGCCGCCTTAAGCAGAGTCGGAACAACATCGATAATACTCGCGTGATCGTCAATCACCTGACCCGCTTTCGCTCGTGGATCGTAGATCACGAATGGAATACGGATCGAAGAGTCATGGCATGAGCGCTTGTATTCACTGTTACGTGTCTTGAAGTGAGAGCCGTGATCACTCAGATAGATGATGACCGTGTTGTCATCTAATCCTTTATCTTTCACCGCTTGGCGGATTTTACCCACGTTTTGGTCTAGGTTGTTGCAACACCCTAGATAGTCTGGATACTCCTCAGCCCAATCTCCATCAACAAATGGTTCAAGATCACCAGGCACCTTAAAGTTGCTCCATTTTTCTTGCGACCCATGTGAGCCTTCGTAGGTTTTACGATCATTCTGATGATGCGGCTCTAGGTAAGACAAGAATAAGAAGAACGGCTTCTCTTCTTGGTAATTACCGATGTAATCTGTAGTCAAGTCAGTCAAAAAGTCAGCACGATAAACATCTTCATCCCAACTTACTTTGTTGCCATCGATGTCGAACATGTGTCCACCGTAGCCATGTGAAGTGCCCTCAAGGATATCTGATGCAACCCAGAAGTCTTTATAACCACCGCGATATTGTTTTGGTATTGCTGTGAAACAGTTATCGATCGTTTCACCTGAACTCTCTGTTGGTGCCGCTACAACAAAGCCTTCATGAGCAGTGTTGTTTGACGCTAGGTGCCACTTACCTACGTAACCGACGCTGTATCCCTCGTCAGAAAGAAAGTGAGCCACGGTTTTTTGACCTTGAGGGAGAATAATGTCATTTCGAAAGCAACCTGTTTCGGTTGGATATAGCCCCGTTTGCATTGTCGAACGTGTAGGGCCACATACAGGGTTAACTGTAAATGCGTTCTCGAACATGACACCATCGCGTGCAAGCTCATCGAGATTTGGGGTCACCGGCAATTCCTGACCGTAACAACCTAACGTATCCCAACGCTGTTGATCGCTAAAAATTACAATGATGTTCGGCTTGTTCATATTTACCTCTTGATACTAATTTGTTTCGTAGCTTTAGCTGATCGTCATTACGCTAAATAAAACATCTCTGTTAACTCTGTCGATTTTGGGCTGCTATCAGGATTCGTCTCCATGATATCTTCCATATAACGCCACCATTCCTGACAAGCTTCAGTTTTTGAAACGCAGTTCCATTTTTCTAAGGATTCTAACTCGACATAGCCAAACAGACAACCGGTCTCCTGATCTAGAAAGATAGAGTAGTTGTTTGCTCCCGCTTCTTTAAGCACCGCGACTAACTCAGGAAAAACGTTATCATGACGTTTTTTGTATTCTTCAAACTGACCGGGATTAACTTTGAGTTTAAACGCTTTTCTAATCACCTAACGTCCCCTCACGCCAATGCTTTTTCATTCAACGTTACGTTGAATGCAGACTCTAGTTCTTTGAATTCTTGGGGTTGAATAGTCTGTCGTTTACCACCCATAGCAAGAACTTTAACGAGTATCTCAGCGGCCTTCTCTGCCGTATCCATCAAGCCAAACGCAAGGCTTAGGTCTTCTGCAGAACAGAACGTGCCATGGTGAGCCCAAATAGCGACATCGAACGTTTTCATCAACTCACTCGTGTACTCTGCGATGGCGCGGCCACCGGGTACCATCCAAGGAACAATCCCCACGCCAGCAGGGAATACTACCGGACACTCGGTCGCCATTTCCCACAATTCGCGAGTAAATGTCTCAGCTTCAAGTGGCAAGACAAAGGTAAGTGCGATTAAGTTTGTTGTATGAGAGTGCATCACGACTCGATGCGCACCACCCGTTTCATCATATTTGACTGAGTGGTTCATAAGATGCGCAGGTAGCTCACTCGTTGGCTTCGCGTTGTTAATAAGCCCCCAGAGAGTTCTGTACTGAGTACCATCTTCTGATACTTGGATGATTCCCGCATTCTCTTCAATACACACTTCTACGTTTCGAAAGTACTTACCGCTACCTGTGACGATAAAGTATTCATTGGCCAGATTCGCGACCGTCACACCGATGTCCGCCCATTGCGATGCCTCATCAAAAAATGGACGAGCCTGTTCGACTTCGGATTCCGTTAAACGGTAGGACAAGTTGCCACCATTACGCTCATGCCACCCTTTTAGCCATGCATCGTGGGTCGTTTTTTTAAACTCTTGTATAAATGCTAACTTATCCATTATTTGCCTCGCTTAAACAAAACGTCTTGCTCGTATAGTTCGACCGCTCTAAACCAATCTTCGTTTGCTGGTACATCGTTTGACTCACAGAAGTAGTTCCAAATATCACCCATTGGGTAGGTTTTTAGCTCTTCCATTAGAACTAGACGCTGAGTGAAGTCACCTTCATTTTGTAACTCGGTCAACTTGTCATGCGGCATAAGCATGGCTTCAAGCAGTGCTTTTTGCATATTGCGTGTGCCCAATACCCAAGCAGCTACGCGGTTGATGCTGGCATCAAAGAAATCTAGGCCGAGGTAAACGTTATCCAAGCTATCAGTACGAACCAGCTCTTTTGCAATTTCTCTAACTTCATCGTTTAGCGTTACGACATGATCACTGTCCCAACGAACAGGGCGAGTCACATGCAAAGCAAGCTCGTCTTGATAAAGCAGCATAGATGAAATCTTGTCAGCAACTGACTCCGTCGGGTGGTAGTGGCCATTATCTAACAAGCAAAGTTTATTGTTCGCAATCGCGTACCCCATATAAAACTCGTGCGAACCAACCGTGTATGATTCAACACCGATACCGAATACCTTTGACTCTACAGAATCCTTGTTGAACTGTTCGTCAACGTCTACTGCGAAGATCTCATCAAGTGATTCTTTTAGGCGCTGGCGCGGTTCCAAACGATTGCTTGGGGTATCTTTATAACCGTCTGGAATCCAGATATTCGTTAGACAAGTTTGATCTAACTCCTTACCGAAGTATTCGCCAATTTTACGAGAAGCAATACAGTGCTTAATCCAAAAATCACGGATCTCTTTATCAGGGTGAGACAGCGTCAAACCTTCACTCGCATTTGGGTGAGAGAACAGGCTTGGGTTAAAGTCCAAGCCGAGGTCGCGCTCTTTCGCCCATTCAACCCAGCCTGCAAAGTGCTCTGGCTTTAACTCATCGCGATCAACTGCCACACCATGTGTCTCTGCATATAAGGCATGGAGGTTAATTTTATGCTTACCAGGGATAAGGCTCAGTGCCTTGTCTAAGTCTGCACGTAGCTCTTGAGCATTCGTCGCTTTACCAGGGTAACTACCAGTGGCGGAGATACCACCAGACAGTTCATGAGCCGCTTCCTCGAAACCCGTAACATCGTCGCCCTGCCAACAGTGAATAGAGACTTTAACGTCCTTCAATTTCTCGAGCGCAGCATCAACATCAATGCCCCATTTAGCGTAAAGTGATTTACTCAGTTCGTATCTATCTTTTAAACTCTGTTCCATGATAATTCCTAATTAAATGCTGTTTCTAATATAGTTTTTTGCTTGTTTTAAATGGGCAATCTCACCCATGGATAACATTTGTACAATGATATTTCCCACTCCAGTCGCCTCCACTGGACCGACAATAATTTCTTTATTGGTTTCCTGTTCAATAAGCTCGTTCAACAACAGGTTCTTGCAACCTCCGCCAATAACATTAATCTTATCTACCTTTTTACCGGTAACACTGACAAGTTCTTCAATATACTGGTTATAAGATTTAGCCAGACTTCGATAAACACACATGCAGACTTCACCCGTTGTTTTGGGGGTGTCCTGCCCTGTTTCTTTACAATAATCGCTAATTTCTTCAATCATATTTTCGCTGACAAAAAAGCGTTCATTGTTGACATCGATGACGGATTTAAAATGACTCGCCTCTCGAGCAAGATCAGCTAGCTCCGCGTAGGAGTACTTGTAATCCAGCATCCTTGAGACTTCTTGAACTATCCAAAGTCCCATGATGTTCTTCAAAAATCGATATCGCTTGTTATATCCACCTTCATTGGTGAAATTACTTTCACGAGATATATCGGAGACTATCGGCTTATCAAGCTCGGTACCTAATAGTGACCAGGTTCCAGAACTCAGAATCACCCCATCATCATCTAGATCGAGAACACTCGCGATAAATGCAGACGCGGTATCGTGTGTTGCTGGCAACACGACTTCACAGTCAAATCCGACCGCTTCTTGTATTGTTGACTTCAGATTGCCAAGACGATGACCTGGATATTGAGGCTTAGAAAAAATATCTCTACTAATACCGCATACTTCCAACAAGTCTCTATCCCAATCATCACTATCAACGTTCAACATTTGAGTTGTGGTTGCATTGGTATACTCATTGGCTTTCACACCAGTTAGGAGATAATTAATATAATCAGGGATCATCAAAAAAGAGCATGCTGCTTGCTTATTTTTTGAATCCACAGAGCTCATCTGATACAGAGTGTTGAACTCCATAAACTGAATGCCTGTTTTACGATATATTTCGCGATGTCCAACTTGATCGCAGACGTCATTCATAACACCTTTAGTACGACTGTCTCGATACGAAACTGTGTTACCTATAACGTGATCGTCACTATCAAGAAGAACAAAATCGACACCCCAGGTATCAATACCGATGCTTTTAGGTATTTTCCCCAAAAAAACACATTGCTTTAGCCCCTTAATAATATGGCTAAATAGCTTATCGACTTCCCAACATAACTGATTGTCGACAGATGCAAGCTTGTTCTCAAAACGGTATATTTCTTCAAGCACTATTTGTTCATTTTCAATATGACCTAATAAGTGCCTTCCACTAGAAGCACCTATATCGATTGCCAAAAAGTAATTCATAACTATCTCCCAGTGTTTGAATTAATCATACAAGAAACAACGGCCAACAAAATGCGCTAAATTGCCCTTAATGGTGTCATTTTTTGCAGCTCTTACCTTGGCATTGCTGGAAGTCTGCTATAAAGGTTTCATATTAAAATAGGAGTTGAGGTTAGTGTGCGCTCACACTCAATGGATATGGCGGTCGGGAATAGAAATGAAAGCTCAGCGAAAGAAAAAGTTAAAGTTAAAGTGATTGATAGATTGAAACAAAATAAACCAGTTACCAAGATTGGCAACTGGTGTACTAGAGTCAACGTAAACGAGGGGGTTCAATCAAGACCTAATTAAGATGATAAATACTTAAGTCCATCTGTTAATCATTATATTCTAATAGTCACACATAAACTATAGCGATTTCCTGCCAGTCATAAGGTTAATTTTTGCCAAGTTAAAAATAATTATCTAGAACAACTACTTTTGTCTATCAACTGTTTAAAACCACATACTCCAAATGTTATATTTTTGAAAAACCTGAACACTCGACTTTATATACCGCTATTAACAATCAAAAAACACGAACAAAGACGCGGCAAAATATATTATTTCGCATCAAATGATGCACTTTGGGCAACTTATGATGCTTAGATAGGCAAAAACAATTATTGTTCACTGAGATGACTATATAAATACTAACCGATGTTTGGTTATATGATATCGATTAGGTGATACAATATGAAAAAAGTTGCGCTATTGCTCAGCAATGGATTTGAAGAAGGCGAGGCAATAAACGTTGTCGATATATTGCGGCGTTTGCAGATTTCAGTCACTCTATTATCTTGTGAACTAGAGCTTAAACTCACTTCCTACCATGGCCTAGAGATTGTTGCTGATGAACTGTTCGCTAACAACCTTGATAGTGATTATGAAGCAGTGATTCTTGTGGGTGATCCACCGAATACAGATAAACTCGGCAACGATAGTACCGTTGTTCAGTTCATTAAGAAACACATAGATAAAGGAGCTTACATTGCTGCTCTATGTTCCTCTGGCGCTAAGGTCTTGGCGAAAAACTCGCTATTGGGTCTGCATCGCTATGTGTGTTGTGGTGACTTTCATTTAAACTATGCTGATGGTTCATACATCAACCAACCCGTCGTGATTGATGGTCAATTTATATCCGGTCAAGACTATGGATATACCATGGACTTTGCATTCGCGATAGCAGATATTCTAATCGGAGATAAGAGAACAAGGTCAAGTGAGATGAGTGATGTAGATTGGGTTGCAAAGCATATTAACTACCGCCGATTTACTGATTATTGGCTTTAACTGTCGTTTAGAAGCTCGAGATTTTTCAGAATCAAGCATATAAAAGAAGCTAGCAAGAACAGTCTCTTGTTGGCTTCTTTTATTGCTTCTCTTCGAATTAGCTATCTAAAAAGTAAGTTGGTCAAGGCTTTCCTTTCGAATGCCCAATTAGATAGTAACACAGGCCCTATCTGTCTGAATTTTCATGAGGCTTAGCTTGCCATGTCTTGCTCGCCTCCAAGATACCATGTCATTAGTATCGCTATCATAGGTATTCTACAACACGTTAATTTTTCGCTTGCGTTATATTGTCAGAAATCTATACTTCGCTGAGTTCGATAATTTTCTTAGCACTATAAATATCGGCAACTTCTTCCATAGCTATCATTTGGGAAACTATGTTCCCGATCCCTGTAGCCTCGACTGGGCCGACAATTACACTACAGTTTGTTTCTTCCTCTATGAGTTCATTGAGAAATTCGTTCTTACATCCGCCGCCAATAATGTTGATGGTTCTAATCTCTTGGCCTGTTACTTCTGCTATTTCATCAACATACTTCTTGTAGCAAATAGCTAAACTACGGTAGACGCACAAACTGACTTCCCCAACTGTCGATGGTGGTTTTTGACCCGACTCCCTGCAATAATTGACGATTTCCTCAATCATGTTTTCGTTCACAAAGAACCTCTGATCATTGACATCAATAACTGATGTGAAATTCTTAGCTTCTTTTGCTAGATTGACTAACTCCGAAAACGAATATCTATAGTCAAGATTTCGAGACACTTCTTGGACAATCCATAAGCCCATTATATTCTTTAGAAAGCGATACCGTTTATCTAATCCACCCTCGTTAGTAAAGTTTTTAAGTCTTGATTGTTCATTAACGATTGGCTCTAGCAGCTCTTTCCCCAATAAGGACCAAGTTCCCGAACTAAGAATAACGCCACTATCTTCAATGTTTAAACTACTCGCTATGAATGACGCCCCAGTATCATGGGTGGGTGGTAAAATCACTTCACAATCAAAACCGAGTTCATCGACTAATTCTTGCCTTAGATTGCCGACTTTTGATAGTGGAGGCAAAACTTCATGGAATACTTCTTTTTTTAATCCAACAAAATCAATGAGTTCCTCGTCCCATCCGTTTGCTTCTATGTTGTACAGTTGTGTTGTTGTCGCGTTTGTATATTCGTTTACTTTTTTCCCTGTCAGTAAGTAGTTCAAGTAATCAGGGATCATAAGGAATGATTTGGCTTGGGACTTAACTTCTTCGGAGAGTGTCATTAACTGGCAAATAGTATTAAAGTCCATGAATTGAATACCAGTTTTCGCATAGAGTGCTTCACTACCAATTTGTGAGCAAATCTCTTTCATCACTCCTTTGGTTCGCTTATCACGATAAGACACCGCATGACCGATCATGCTATCTTCACCGTCCAAAAGGACGAAATCAACTCCCCAAGTGTCAACCCCCAATGCCGAGGGTTGTTTCCCCTGCTCTACACACTTTCGCAGACCAGTGATTATTTCAGAAAACAGATAGTCTAGATCCCAACAGAGCTGCACACCTACTTGGTAAATTTGATTGTTAAACCTATGAATTTCTTCTACCTTTAGCTTGCCATTGTCTAAATGACCCAGCAGATGTCGTCCGCTTGATGCACCAATATCAACCGCCAAAAAGTAATTCATTACAACCTCCGATGCTTACTGATCGTGTATTTTAATTGGCAATATCTAACCAATAAATACAAAGGTTTGCACTCTAAAACATCATTTTTTGCTCGACATATACGACGATTTTTTACATGCGATGTTGTCGTTATCACTACCGTGACCAGCACCCAATAATTTATCGTTCTCGTCTCCTTATTGTTGACCAAAATCACAATTAAACCACTGGTTCAAATTTTTTTTGGTTTTGAGTGTATATTTGGATTGGATACGATGTGTGGCAAATCTTGATCGTAAGTAAGTCAAAGTTTGCATCACACTACAGGGGTAGAACTGAGCACTGAGTGAGGTTGATTATGGATAGAGGGCTGTATGACTTCATGGAAAAAATGAAGTCTACCAATTTTGAGGAAGAGGGTATCATCCATAAGAAATCTGGTATCGATAGTAGCATTTTTACCGATAGATACCGTAACGTAATATCCTTTGATAAGGTGTGCCCTTCTGGAAAAATGATATCTATCAGGAAGCATACTCGTTTTATACACTACCCTGCGCACAGCCATGACTATGTTGAGATATGTTATGTCTTAAACGGAAAGTCAGTGCAAGTAGTCGAAAATGAAGAAGTAGAGCTTTTAAAGGGAGATCTCTTGTTTTTGGGGCCCGGTGTCACTCACGAAATATACCCGACCGGTGATGATGATATAATAGTAAATTTTATAATTCACAAGAAGTTCTTCAGCTATATATTTGAATTCATCAATGAATCTTGTAATTTATCTAACTTCTTTACCGATGTAGTCTTCAAGAAATCCGCTACTTCAGCACTTATTTTTTCTACCAAAGGAAAAAGCCGACTTGAGGGGTCTCTTAATGAAATGCTATCAGAACTTGATGGTAATGAAGATTTAATGGAGCCTCGCGTCAAGTTCTTGCTTGGTATCCTTGTGCTTGACCTAACACAAGAAGATCCGAAAAGAATTGAAAAGGTTTCCTATGATCAAGGTGTTCTCTGTAAAGTCATTACTTATATGGAGAGGAACCTAAAAACGGCCAACTTGAATGAGATTTCTGATCAGCTAAAAATGAAAAACTATAATTTGTCCAAGCTAATTAAAAAAGAAAGTGGAGTGACATTTAACAACCTGCTTAGGGAAATTAGGTTCAATAAATTCTGTGAGATTATTAAGATTCGGAATATAAGCATTAACGATCTCGCAATAGAGGTGGGTTTTTCGAATACCAGTGACTTCTATAAGAAGTTTAAAGCCAAGTTTGGAGTCTCTCCTAGAGAGTATCGTAATACTCATTGATTCTTAGTTTTACTACAATCCTATTTTTTATGGTTTTGTTTAATCGGTTCTTTCTAATCAACTAAGAGTCACATTCAAATCAAAGTGAAAACAAGAACGCCCGATACTATATATCGGGCGTTCTTGTTCATGTATCTTAATTTAGAGTTTACTTTTCATTACTAATTATCAGATCGCTGTTTCTTCTGCGATCGATGCTTCTTTCTCAGACGATAGCTTTGTCACCAGTTTCGATAAAGCTTCTACAAAGTAGTAGTCACCATAAATCAAGGAGCAATTGACACCCAAGCCTTTAGGGCAATTAAACGCCCCGCCAGTCAAAATTCCTTGCTGGCCATCGTCCCCTACCGTACAGTAGTTGTCATAAAGACTCTTTAGGATTCGATTAGCGGCATCAAAGTAATGTGCTTTCTTTGTTTCATCTTCAATAAGCTCAGAGATGAGAAGCATACCGCTCGCAGCACACGCTGCGGCCGAGGTATCTCTTGGCGTATTTTCATCCCTTGGACTTCTAAAGTCCCAATGTGGAACTGAATCTTCTGGTAACTGATCAATAAAGAAATCAGCGGTTCTCATGGCCGCTTCAAGGTATCTTGGCTCTTTGGTATATTTATAACTCAGTGCACAGCCATGAACTGCCCACGATGCGCCTCTACTCCAAGCTGAGTCCTCATTGTAACCTTGACCACCGTAGTAACTTTTTACATCGCCAGTCATATAGTCAAACTCAACCATATGCCTTACTGAACCATCTGGCCGAATAAACTCTTTAAGCACTGTATCAGCATGCGCCATGGCAATCAGTTTGAACCGCGGTGCATCGAGTTGATCGGCAGCCCAGTACAGAAGGGGCAAGTTCATCATGCTGTCGATAATACTCAAACCTCTCGGGTCTGCAGCACTTACATCATTCTTGTTCCAAGCAGTTAAGAAACGCCCATTGATATTAAATCGGCTTGCCAAATGGCTTGCGGCTCTAAGTGCGCGATTTTTAGAGCGCTCGTTGCCAAACAATTCATACTGTTTGATCGAAGTAAGTTGCCACATAAAGCCAACATCATGGTGGATATTAACATATTCATCGAGTGAGCCATCCATGGTCTTCTCACGTGCTATGGCAATGTCTTTGAACGGTTGGTAGTGCTCTTTCTCATACAGCAACCACAGCAAGCCAGGCCAAAAGCCGACAACCCACGCCCAAGGTGCGTGGGTATCTTCATAACAACCTTCCGATGTCATGGAAGGAAACTGTACTGAAATGTCTTCGCTGGTAAATTTGACTTTCTCAAACACACTTTTCCAAGCATCATTTGCCCACGTTTTCTCTGAATCCATTGCTATCCCTCTACTTCTTTCGGTGATAATTGCATTAAGTTTATAGGTCAAATATAGGGTAATCACCTTGGAAAAAACATGTCTGTTTTTGGTGTAATCAGGGATGATTTTTGCGATGGTCGGTGTGTTTGATTAAGTAGATCGGAGAATACTTCTGCATAGGTCACTCCTTAGAACCATAGCCCTGCCCTGTCCTTTTACCCCACTTTTAATCTAAACACTTTTGGTCTTTCTTATTGAATGGCTTATCTATCTGATATAAAAAACCTCCGACTAAAATATACTTAGCCGGAGGTTAAAGACGATCAATCTTTGTGTATATGATCAGACTTTATTGTCTTCCTACATCAAAAAGAGATTTCTCGAAGCCTTACTCAACCGTCACCGCTTTCGCTAGGTTACGTGGTTGGTCAACGTCAGTACCTTTGATCAATGCCACATGGTAAGACAGTAGCTGCATTGGCACTGTGTAGTAGATTGGCGCAATGATGTCGTCTACATGAGGCATTTGAATGATCTTCATGTTTTCGTCGCCTTCGAAGCCCGCTTTCTCGTCCGCAAATACATAGAGCAGACCGCCACGTGCACGTACTTCTTCGATATTTGACTTGAGCTTCTCTAGCAAATCGTTAGTTGGTGCGACAACCACAACTGGCATGTCTGCATCGATTAGCGCTAGGGGACCGTGCTTAAGTTCACCCGCTGCGTATGCTTCAGCGTGGATGTACGAAATCTCTTTAAGTTTTAGAGATGCCTCCATCGCGATAGGGTAGTACTCGCCACGACCTAAGAATAGTGTGTGGTGCTTGTCGGCGAAGTCTGTTGCTAGTGCTTCGATTTCTTTATCGAACGCTAGCGCTTTCTCGATGTTTGCAGGCAGTTCGTGTAGTGACTTAACGATTTCTGCTTCACGCTCTTCTGTCATGCGATCTTGAAGGCGAGCAATAGACACAACCATCATCAGCATTGCTGCTAGCTGAGTGGTGAATGCTTTGGTTGAAGCAACACCGATCTCTGTACCCGCGCGAGTCATGAATGCAAAGTCCGACTCACGAACCAAAGAAGAGCCCGCTACGTTACAGATAGTCATTGCAGACATGTAACCTTTCTCTTTCGCAAGGCGAAGTGCTGCTAGCGTATCGGCTGTTTCACCAGACTGTGAAAGCGTCACAAGTAGGCTGTTAGGACGAACAACGAAGTCACGGTAACGGAACTCAGACGCGATTTCTACGTCACAACTTACGCCAGCGATAGACTCAAACCAGTAGCGAGCCGCCATACCAGAGTTGTATGAAGTACCACATGCGATGATTTGAACGTGCTCAACCTTCTTAAGGATATCAACCGCGTTAACACCAATAGCTTCAGTTACTACTGCTTTGTCAGTAACACGACCTTCCATTGTGTTAATAAGCGCGCGAGGCTGCTCGAAGATCTCTTTTTGCATGAAGTGGCGGTATTGACCTTTGTCACCTGCGTCATGTTCAGCATTAGATTCAGTGATCTCGCGCTCTACAGGGTTACCATCTACATCAAGAACCTTGACGTCGCGACGAGTGATCTCAGCGACATCGCCTTCTTCTAGGTACATGAAGCGACGAGTCACGCTAAGAAGCGCAAGTTGGTCAGAAGCTAGGAAGTTTTCACCAACACCAAAACCGATAACGATTGGGCTACCAGAACGAGCGGCAACGATACGGCTTGGGTCTTTACGGTCAACAACAACAGTACCGTAAGCACCGTCAAGTTGAGCTGCGGTTTTTTGTAGCGCTTCAACCAGTGTTTCTGACGTGCGACGTTCCCACTCAACTAGGTGAGCGATTACTTCTGTATCTGTTTGAGATTGGAACACATAACCACGCTCTTGAAGTGTTGCACGCAGTTCTTCGTGGTTTTCGATGATGCCGTTGTGTACAACCGCGATATCACCAGATTCGTGTGGGTGAGCGTTCGCTTCAGATGGTTCACCGTGCGTTGCCCAGCGTGTGTGTGCGATACCTGTACCGCCTGTCACATCTTGTGCATCAACGGCATCAGCAAGCTCTTGAACCTTACCTAGGCGACGAACGCGCTTAAGCTCTAAATCAGCATCAACAACGGCTACACCCGCTGAATCATATCCACGGTACTCCAGACGGCGTAGACCCTCTACCAAAATTTCCGCTACGTCTCGTTGTGCTACCGCACCTACGATTCCACACATATCAATTCTCCATTTTTAGTTTCTGTTTCCCTCTATGAACGCAAGCAAGTCAATAAAAGAGGGATAATTCGTTTAAGCGCAAATCACCTTTACGCCATTAGATTCAATTTGAGCTTTCTGCTCTTTTGTTAAGCCTTGATCGGTCACCAGCACATCAATGGCATCCCACGCTAATTCTAGATTAGGAATTTTTCGGCCAATTTTCTCGGATTCAATCATGACGACGACTTCGCGAGCGACTTCGGCCATCACATTACTTAAGCCAATTAACTCGTTAAACGTCGTTGTGCCACGGGCTAAGTCGACACCATCTGCACCGATAAACAGCTGGTCAAAATCGTAGGAACGCAGAACGGATTCGGCGACCTTGCCTTGGAAAGACTCGGAATGCGCATCCCACGTACCACCTGTCATCAGCAGCGTAGGTTCGTTTTCCAGCTCATTAATCGCATTCGCAAGAGAAAGTGAATTGGTCATCACAACCAAACCTTTTTTATCCCCCAAGCGAGAGACCAAAGCGCCGGTTGTACTGCCGCAGTCGACCACAATGCGGTAGTGATCGTTAATCAAAGCGACAGCAGCTTCGGCAATCTTATCTTTCGTTTCAGAGGTAGCGACCGACTCACTCAGCACTTCGTCGACCGCCTCTTGTGGAAGCGAAACCGCACCGCCATAGCGACGCAGTAGCTGACCGTTTTTTTCAAGCGAAGTAAGATCTTTTCGAATCGTCACCTCAGAGGTATCGAAAAGAGCCGATAGCTCTTCAACACTGACTTCGCCGCGTTCTTGTACAAGCTGGGCGATGGAATGGCGTCGAACCTGAGTATTACGTTTTTTCACTTTAACTTTCGCTTCAAAACTTAACTGATGCGAAAATTATTTCACAACGTAAGTTAACAAGCAAGATTTGCGGTGTTTTATTTATAAGAACGCATTTGGACGACCATTTTTTGTATAGATAAGTTTCGTTTCGAAACAAATGGAGAATTCAGTATGTGCCATGGCTAATGGTCAACGTAAGTCTAGGATTTTGCTGATCAACCATTGAGTCGAGTCATGATAATCATATAGCTTGTGTGACAAGATACTCACCCGCAAAGGCGGAACGTCATCAGGCAATAAGATAATCTTTAGCGGTAACATTTTTACAAGCTGTTTAGCAACATTCGAAGGGGCGCAGAATAGCAGACCACTTTCAGCACAGATCATTCCCCCCACTGCGTAGCTCTGGGCTATCATCTGAATGTTTCTATGCAGTCCATGTTCTTTCAACCAATTGTCGATCACATCGGAGCCATTTGAGACGACTGGTAGATGAACTTGAGGGCTTGCGGCAAACTCGACCAACGAAAGCTCATCGCCGACATCACTGTCCTTTGGCGCCAAACAAACATAGGGATCGGTTATCCACGCGTACTTGTTGAAGTTAAGTGGTACCTTTTGTACATCATCGAATCCTATGTAGAGATCGAGGCGGCCACTCTCTACTCGCTCCATTTTTATATGCTCTGAATTGATATCAACAGCAACCCGAATATTCGGAGCCTTCGCGGAAAAATCCTTGGCTAGCTTTGGCATGGCGATGAACTCAAAGTAATCGCATGCACCTATGTAATAGGTTTTCGAGTCAATGCTAGGGTCAAACGCCTTTTCGGTTTGTAAGGAGCGCTCTAGGGTGCGTATCCCTTGCCTCAATGCTGGAAGCAAGGTTTGTACAAATCGGGTGGGACTCATCCCATGGCTAGTGCGCACAAACAACTCATCGTTAAAGTGTTCTCGCAACTTTGACAGGGAATGACTTGCAGCCGACTGAGTAATAAACAGCCTTTTGGCCGCTCGAGTCATGTTCCTCTCATCATCTAATGCTATAAGAATTTTTAGTTGATTAATGTCCATTGAGTGCCTTGCTAAGCAATTAGAAATCCATTCTCTGTTATGAATGTGGCTCATAACTTTATGACAATATAACATTATATTGATAATAGTACCGGAGTTACATTGTTATTAATCAAGGAGATAAATAACAATGAAAAAAGTAACCGTTGCAATTACACAGATGGCTTGTCGTTGGGATGCGCAAACAAACCTCATCCAAGCAGAGCAACTTGTTCGCGCCGCTGCAAAAGATGGGGCACAAATCATACTATTGCAGGAGTTGTTTGAGACGCCGTACTTCTGTATCGATATAAACCTAGAGCATTTTGCTCTAGCCACCTCTGTTGACGACAACCCCGCCATACAGCACTTTTCTAAGCTTGCTAAAGAATTGAACGTGGTGCTACCGATTAGCTTCTATGAAAAAGCAGGCACTGTGCGCTATAACTCCATCGTGATAATCGATGCCGACGGTGCAAATCTTGGCGTATACCGTAAGACGCATATTCCTGATACCTTTGGCTATCTAGAGAAGTACTATTTCTCACCTGGAGATACTGGCTTTAAGGTTTGGGACACCAAACATGCCAAGATAGGCGTCGGCATATGCTGGGATCAATGGTTCCCAGAGGCAGCACGAGACATGACACTGCAAGGGGCGGAACTTCTGCTCTACCCAACGGCTATTGGCTCGGAACCAAAACAGCCAGAATTAGACTCTCAACCGCACTGGCAACGCGTCATGCAAGGACACTCAGCTGCGAACCAGATCCCGGTTATCGCCTCAAACCGAGTTGGCCGTGAAGTGGGCACTACGTCCGATACAGAGATCACTTTCTTTGGCTCATCATTTATTACCGACAACACTGGGGAGAAACTCCAAGAATTAAACCGAACAGAGACGGGCTACCGATGCCAAACTCTCGATCTTGCCGATTATGAGCGTGAACGTGGCTCATGGGGGATCTTCCGTGATCGAGTGCCAGAGAAGTATCAACGAATTATGACTCAAGACGGTCGAGTTAAAGAGGCACGTCTATGATGTTAACCACGCCAAAGCAAGATGGCTTCTATATGCCAGGAGAGCATCAACCTCATGAAGCGGTTTGGTTGGGTTGGCCAGAGAGAACCGACACCTGGCCTTGGGGGGCGAAGTCAGCTCAAACAGCATTTGCCGATGTGGCCAACACCATTGCCGAGTACACCGATGTGACGGTATGCGCCTCAGCTGCTCAATTTGACCACGCTCGACTGCTATTAAATGACAATGTCCGCGTCACAGAAATGAGTATGAACGACGCTTGGTTTCGCGATATTGGCCCCACTTATCTCGTTAATAACGCAGGAGAGAGACGTGCCGTCGATTGGCAATTCAACGCTTGGGGGGGTCTCGTCGATGGGCTTTATTTCCCTTGGGATCTGGATGATGCTGTCGCCAGAAAAATCGCCAACAGTTATCAAGATAGGATTTACCGAGCACCACTGGTGCTTGAGGGTGGGTCTATCCACTGTGATGGTGAAGGAACAATCTATACCACCAAAGAGTGCCTTCTGCATCCCAGCCGTAACCCCGACCTCAGCCAACAACAAATAGAGCACCACCTCAAACAATATCTTGGTGCAACAAAGGTGATTTGGTTAGATAAAGGACTATACGCGGATGACGATACCAACGGACACGTAGACAACTTATTGCACGTGGTTCGACCGGGAGAAATCGCACTGAGCTGGACTGAGGATGAGAGTGACCCCCAATACGCAATCTCGCAACAGGCATACCAGTTATTGAACTCTAGCCAAGATGCACGAGGAAGGAATATCAAAGTGCACAAGCTGTCACTGCCCGAACCACAAACGATTCAACACCAAGAAGGGCTTGGCTTTGACGCTTGCGAGGGTATGGATCGTCAAATCGGTACTCGACTGGCCGCCAGTTACGCTAACTTTTTGATAACCAACCAATTGGTACTCTATCCAAAGCTATGCGAAAGATCTGATCCACGCGCCCAAACAGAACTAACAGCAATGTTCCCCGATCATCAGGTCATAGGAATCGATGCTCGCGCGATATTACTCGGTGGTGGCAACATTCACTGTATTACACAACAAATACCTAAAATCTGAGGTTTGATATGGATATCAAAGAGAAAAAAATGGGGTTGTTTGAAACCGTATTGTTTGGAGTCTGCACGGTACTAGTGATAGACACCGTTGCTGCGTCCGCCGCCGCAGGGCCAGGCGGCTTTGTTTGGTGGCTGATCATTCTAATTTGTTTCTTTTTGCCCTACGGATTAGTCACCGCTGAGTTATCAACCACCTTCCCTCAGGATGGAGGCATCTATGACTGGGTAAAACGTGCTTTTGGTCGCAAGTGGGGAGCGAGAACAGCCTGGATCTATTGGATAAACTTTGCGCTGTGGATCCCAGCCGTATACTATCTGTTCGCCGTAATCTTAGGTCAATTACTCAATATTGAATTTTCGCCCATCGAAATCGCAGCCGTTTCTATCACCATGAGTTGGGTTGCCGTTATTCTATCGTTGAAGCCAGTGGCAGAATCCAGTTGGGTGTCAACCGCAGGTGCAGCCTGCAAAGTGTCAGTGATGGGTATGATTGGTTTAGCGGGCATCTATCACTTGGCAACCGGCAACGTCAGTGCCAATCCAATATCACTGTCCCACTTTGTACCAGATATCAATATTGGCTTATCGCTAATCTCTGTAGCCCTGTTCGGACTGGTAGGGTTTGAGGTGGTTGGCGGCGCTGCGGCTGCTCTCAAAAATCCCGATAAGGACATCCCTCGCGCTACCATGTTAGGCGGGCTGATGATTGCTTTCTTCTATCTTATCTCGAGCTTTGGTGTGCTTACCGTTATCCCAATGGCTGACATCAATCCAAGTGCTGGGTTGATGGAGTCGCTAGATGCACTGTTTGGTGTTGATGGGTTTGCAGGGATATTAGTGAAAGTTCTGGGCGTACTGTTTCTGTTCACGCTGATTTCAAATATCGTCAACTGGTCTGTGGGCGTCAACTACGTAGCACGTTATGCGGCTATGAACAATGACATGCCAGCAAGCTTTAAATCCACCAACAAATACGGAGTTGCAAAAGGAGCCGCTATATGGAACGGTGTGGTCTCTACCATTGTCATGATCGCTTATGCCATTATCGCTACCACAGGCGCCAACGAAGATCTGTTTTGGAACGTGTTTAGTCTTGGAGCGGTCACGTTACTCATGTCATATATGATCATGTTCCCAGCATTTTTGAGACTTCGAATGAAAGACAACACCCCAAGGGTGTATAGGATGAAAGGCAGTCCGCTACTGATTACCCTCGCGTGCATCGTTCCAACAGTGTTCTTAGGATTGGGTGTGCTAACGTTCTTTTGGCATCCAGTTCAAGGCGTTGACCTGGCGTTCCTTACCCAAGTCGGCAGTGGCGTTCTTCTCGCACTACTCATTGGTGAACTTGGAATCATCAACCGAAAAAAAACTGTAGCGTCGATGCCTGCTGCTGAGACCAGATTGAGCTAACATGACTCAATGACTATAACTCAATAAAGCTAGCTTAAGATCATCACATCATTAGTGCTCGACACTTTAAATAAAAACCCACTCAAACGAGTGGGTTATCTTTACACAGCGAGCTCACCATTTCGGTGATAGCAAGGATGATAGTCGATTTCACCCGCTGATAATGACGCTCTAAATACATTTCCAGCATCACTTTATCAAGGCCTGCGGTCATGCTGGCATCGTATTCGATGGGCATCATCTTTTGAATGGCGCTGATTTTATTGAGCTCGAATAAAACGTCAACTTCAGTAAAGCTGACCTTGTTTTCTTGGTGTTTTGTCCACTCTCTCAAGGTGACAAAAATATCGATGTCATCGAACACTTCTTTAGAAATTACGCCAAGACCGAGAAGCAGTTTGGCGCGAACAAGAATGTCGCCTAAGGGACCATCACTGGTAAGAAGAGGATCAACAACATACTTCACTGCGTAGTCGTCTTTATGAAAAATACTATTGATAAGGGTATCGAGAGTGTCGTCTATAGCATCATATGCGGCCATAAGACACTCACTCGCGTCCTTTGCTTCGGACAGAGCTTCTAATAGTTCAGTTTCATTGGGCGGGTGCAGTGGCATAACATCTCTTAAAACAAAGGGTGCCACTTGCGTGGCACCAACAGCTTGAATCATTTGAGCGCTAAATACGCTTCGTGCGCTAGTGTAACAATTTCTGAATCAACATTCAGCTCCGAATAATGAGCCAGTGTTTTTTCAAATCCTTGCTGCGCAAACATAGCTTGAAGCTCAACCGCTTGTGGGTCATCGTCGTTTTTGTAAAGGAATGCTGCTGCGATACCTTTTAGTAGGTAACTATTTGGCAATCCATATTCTAGCGTACCGTTAAGAGGCTTAATCAAGCGATCTTGTGGGCTTAACTTACGGATTGGCTGACGACCAACACGATCCACTTCATCGCGTAAATATGGGTTTGCAAAACGACCCAGAATTTTTTGAATGTAAGCCGCATGCGCATCTACATCAAAACCGTAACGACGGATCAATACTTCACCACTTTCCTGCATGGCCGCAGTCACATCCGCTAGAATCGCTGCATCTTCAATAGAGTCTTTAATGGTTTCGTGACCAGCTAGTACACCAAGGTAAGCTGTGATCAGGTGCCCTGTGTTAAGCGTGAACAGTTTACGCTCAACGAATGCCATTAAGTTATCAGTGCATTCCATGCCTTTAATCGCAGGAATGTCACCTACAAACTGAGTTTGATCAACGATCCACTCACTGAACGTTTCAACGGTTACCGCTAGAGGATCCGTTTCACCCTCTTCTGCTGGCGGTACGATTCGGTCTACTGCAGAATCAACGAAGCCAATATTCGCCTTTGCAAATGCTTGAACATCTTCAGATAAGTGCTCGAAGATCATCGCTTTTAGCTGGCTAGTGCCGCGTACCATGTTTTCACATGCGATGATGTTAAGTGGTGTGGTATTGCCATTTGCTGCGCGCTTTTCAATACCTTGAGCGACAGACTTAGAGATGATCTTCAGTACCGTTGGGCCAACGGCTGTCGTTACCAACTCTACGTTAGCGATAAGGTCAATGATGTCGCTGCTGGTTGAGTTTACTGCAGTAACGTTTGTCACTTCTTCTACTACTACATCTTCACCAACAATTTTTACCGGGTAGGATTGACGTTCAATCAGAGCGTTAACTACGGTTTCGTTTACATCAGCAAATGTTACGTGAATGCCTGCATCTGCGAGTAGTTTTCCGATAAAGCCACGACCGATATTACCTGCGCCAAAATGTAATGCTTTCATAAGACGTCTTCCTAAATAACTCATTAAAAAAAGAAAAAGAAAAAATCAAAAATGAGACCAACAAGGGGGCTGTTGGTCTCGTTTCACTTAGGAGCTATGACTCAAAGCCAAGGTGATAATCACCATTTCTGCTACTTACCACTTAGGATGCGAAGGACATCTTCTGCATTAATGGTAGACTTCAAACATTCGACAGCTTCGTCGTCATCAAGTGAATTCGTAATCGCCGTGATAACCTGAATGTGTTCATCACCTTGCGCCGCGATACCAATCACCATCTTAGCGACATCATCTTCGTCCTCGCCCCACTGAACACCCTCAGGGAACTGACAGAACACGATACCTGTCTTGTTAACGAACTGTTTTGCTTCAATAGTGCCGTGAGGTACTGCAATCGACTCACCTAGGTAAGTAGAAACCAACTCTTCACGAGCCAACATGCCTTCAACATATTGCGGTTCTACATAACCAAGTTTTACGAGTTGCTCACCAGCAAACTTGATAACTTCTTCTTTGGTCTTCACTTCCATGCCCAAGAAGATATTTTCATTTGATAGCTTAAGCGTTCCTTCTTCATTGCTTGAGCTAGTGTTTGCTGGTGCTTCAGGCTTTTTTGGCTCTGCACCCGCTTGTTGTGCATTGACTAAATCTGCAACTAGACCATCGTACAGAGCACCATCTAGGAAGTTACCTAGTGAAATGTGGTGTGCATCTGCTGCGTGAGTACGGGCACGGTCAGTCAAGTCTTTATGAGTGATAACAATGTCCGCACCATCAGGTAGGTTGTTGATCGCTAGGTTAGTCACTTCAATACCAAGGCCTGCTGCTTCTACTTTCTTACGAAGCATGCTTGCGCCCATTGCGCTTGAACCCATACCAGCGTCACACGCTACGATGATTTTGCGTACTGCCGCTAGATCTAGAGCTGCACCAGCTTGACCTTTAGACGCCGCTTTCATGTTCGCCATTTGGCTTGCTGCTTTTTCTAGGGATTCTTCTTCGTCATCCTGTTTAGACGTTTTCATTAGTAGAGATGCTACGAAGAAAGTAACGGTTGCAGAGGCAATCACTGACAGAATCACACCGATGAAAGAAGACTTAGGTGTCATCAGTAGAATCGCGAAGATTGAACCTGGTGATGCTGGAGATACTAGACCTGCATCAAACATGGTTAGAGTGAACACACCTGTCATACCACCCGCGATTACAGCGATGATTAGACGTGGGTTCATCAGTACGTATGGGAAGTAAATTTCGTGGATACCACCGAAGAAGTGGATAATCGCTGCACCCGGTGCTGACTGTTTTGCATTGCCACGACCGAAGAACATGTAAGCAAGTAGAAGACCTAGACCAGGACCTGGGTTTGCTTCAATCAAGAAGAAGATAGATTTGCCCATCTCTTCTGCTTGTTGGATACCCAGTGGCGAGAAAATACCGTGGTTGATTGCGTTATTTAGGAAAAGAATTTTCGCAGGTTCAACAAAGATAGAAGTTAGAGGCAGAAGACCTGCGCTAACCATCATGCCAACACCCGCTGCTAGCGCAGTTGATAGCACTTTCACTGCAGGACCAATCACAAGGAAAGCAAGGATGGCACAAAGCATACCAACGATACCGGCAGAGAAGTTGTTCACCAACATCTCGAAGCCGCTCTTCACTTTGCCTTCAACCGCTTGGTCGAATTTCTTAATCGCTAGACCGCCTAGAGGACCAACAATCATCGCACCCATAAACATAGGGATGTCGGTACCAACAATCACACCCATTGTAGTGATTGCACCCACAACCGCACCGCGATCGCCAGCGACCATCTTACCACCAGTGTAACCAATCAGTAGTGGTAGCAAGTAAGTGATCATTGGGCCAACCATTGAACCCAACGTTTCGTTTGGAATCCAACCAGTCGGAATAAATAGTGCAGTAATCAAACCCCAAGCGATAAATGCGCCAATGTTTGGCATCACCATGTTGGAGAGGAAACGACCAAAGTTTTGTACTTTGATTTTTGCTTCAGGAGATAGCATAAGATCAACCTCGTTATCAGAAAATATGTCCAAAGGACTAAAAATGTTTATTCAAAAGTCCATTAAAAAGTAACACATGATTTCCAAAAGTCCGCATAACGGCACCTTTTGTGACCCAGATCACCACCACAACTCAAAGTAACAAAATTAACAGCGATCCATGTCACATCATTCACACGTTGATAAATTACACAGCCACTTTAATGGTAATAGTTATTATTCAACAGTGATCTTCATCACGATTTACCCACAAGACACCCATAAATAGTTAGTGATATAAATCACACTAATAGCAAATCACTACTCCAACACCCATTCATACGAGCAATTCAAGACTACACAAAGAACAAAACCCAACCAACAAACCCCCATTTTGTAATAAAATTACAGAAATGACATTCCAATTTCAGAGAACTTCTGACAAAGTATTGCGGATAAAATAACGTGAAATAAAAAGGAGCATGGCAATGTTCAAAGCACTACTGTTCGATATGGATGGGCTTATCTTTGATACAGAAGCTGTATACAAAATTAGCTGGCAGTATGCCGCCGAAACGATGGGGTTTGATTTAACCGACGAGTTTTATCAGCGATTAATTGGGGTTCAAGACCCAGACTGTGAAAGAATGCTCGCTGAGCATTTTGGGGAGGGCTTTGACCTCGCTGAATACAGAACAATCCGAGATGCGCATTACCACGAAGCTCGCAAAGCCGGAATTGCGTTTAAAGAGGGATTCCACACACTATTTGCCGAAGCGAAATCTCTACAACTGACTATCGCACTGGTTACTTCATCTGCCTTACCCGAAACCAAATTAAACTTCGGTAATACCGACTACCTAAACCAGTTCGACCTTGTTATCACAGCGGAAGATGTTGCCAACGGCAAACCTGAGCCAGACTGCTACGTTATGGCCCATGAAAAACTTGGACTGTCGGCTAAAGATTGCTTAGTACTTGAGGATTCAAACAATGGGATGCGTTCTGGTAAAGCTGCAGGATGCTACGCCGCGATGATTCCCGACATTGTGCCTCCGCACCAAGACGTAGTGGAAAGTGCTGACTATATCTTTGATTCGCTCGACCAAGTAACTGCACTACTTATATCGCAGAAGTAATATCGCTGAAGTAATGCCATAAACAACAAAGCCCTGAACTATCATCGACAGTTCAGGGCTTTTTAATAGAGTGTGGCAATAACTAGCTCACTACGAATGGCGCACTTGCCGCGTTGAGAGGGAAAACCTCAAAGTTCGCTAAGCCATCAACAAGCTCAATAGCGGCTGCATCTTTATCGGTAAACACTCGACTTGTCAGCACTTGCTCACCACCATTTACGAAGATCTCAAGCGAAGACTCATCAGATAAAATGCGCAATGACACTTTATCACTCGTTAAAGTCACTTCTCGCTTTGTGTCACCTTCGCGGATCAAGGTATGAGTTCTATCTAACAGCAATGTGCGAGTTGCTTCATCTAATCGAATCGAAACAAACTGCTCATCTTTAGCGTGCAGTCGCAACTCACTCCCCCAATCTAACTCAACACTCATATCAAACGCTTTGTTGTTGAGTTGCTGATAGCGCTCGTTATCAAGGGTGAAACGCTGTTTGTCTTGATACAAACCCTCAATCTCTGCAATTGGCATTTGGATCAAGCGTCCAGCTTTACTGCTAAGTTCACGTAGTGCGGTCAATTGATGCACCCAACCATTATCTGTGGAAGGATGATCGATTTCATCCGGCAGTCCCATCCAGCCAGAAAGGATGCGTCGGCCATCAGCGGTTAATAGGGTTTGAGGCGCGTAAAAATCAAAACCTCTGTCGAGATTTCCAAATTCCGACAAGGTCATTTTATCTTCTGCATCTAACTGAGCTTTCGCATAGCCATTGTGATGGGGAATGGTATGAAGAGCACTCTCCGATTCAATACCCTGCGGTCCAACAACAGCAAAATACTCACCGCCAAGCTCAAATAAATCTGGGCACTCCCACATGTAGCCAAAGTCCCCCATCTCATCACCGCACAAGGCAACGAACTCCCATTTAAGGAGATCCTGCGAACGATAAACGGCTAATCGACCTTTTAGATCTGTGGTTTGTGCGCCGAGTAACATCAGCCAATGATCGCCATGTCGAACAATTTTTGGATCGCGAATGTGTGGTGTGACACCTTCAGGTAGATCAGGAATCACTGGACCCAATTTTTTAAAATGGATACCGTCATCAGAGACTGCCAAGCACTGGGTGGTATGACGGTCTCGTTGGTTACCAATTCGGGTGTTGCCTGTATAGAACAACATCAATTGTTCACCCTGGCTCAGTGCATGCCCCGAAAATACCCCATGACTATCAAACCAATCAGACGGTGTTAGTGCCAGTGGTTGCCAGTCCCAATTGACTAAGTCACGGCTCGTCAGGTGCGCCCAGTATTTATCTTTGTGAACACAGCCATGCGGATACCACTGGTAGAAAAGGTGATATTGTCCTTGATGATAGATAAAGCCGTTCGGGTCATTCAACAATCCTCTAGGAGGTGAAACGTGCCAAGTAGGACGATGTTCACAGGCAGCAGGCTGACTTGCGTCAACAGCGAGTCGTTTTTGTTGCTCCGCAATCACAGCACCTAACTCAAGTAAGCGCATCTCATCAAAATGTTCAGGCATGGAGAAAGTAAGTTGCGGCTTACCTAGCACCTCCTCTACGCTATAGGATGGCAAAGAGTCATGAATGAGTGATAGGTCATCAACTTCAATAACCAACTGTTTGTTGGGGTATAACACACGCGTGATATTGGCTTGACCACCGAGCATTGTTACAAGATCGCTAACTGAGAACATGTTGGCTTATCACCTTAATACTGAGAATTCTTTTTTGGGAACGTTTGCAATATTAGTTATAAAACAGGACTGATACAAGCGCATTCAAGATGAGTGACTCGTTTTGTGACCTGAAACACGTCTCGCCTCCGCCTAGTATTAATGCGAATCTCAGAACTTAGAGGCGATTAGAACGGTTGGTGAAGAGGCGAAACTAGCAGGTTTCGCGGTCGATAGTTTGGAAGGTAAGGACAATCTTACTCATGCTCGCTGGCTCGCCACTAAGCAAATCCATCAGTAGCTTCGCGGCACTTTCACCTGCTTTATCAAAAGGATAGTTAAACGTAGAAATACTTGGTGACGACACAGAGCCAAGCTCATCATTACCTACTCCTAGTACTTTGATATCCAATCCCGCAGTCAAACCGAGTTCTTGAATCGCCTTTACCGCACCAATCGCAATTCGGTCGGTTGCACAAAACAAGCCATCCAAATTAGCATGCTCTGCCAATAGCTGTTTCGCTTGCAGGTAGCCCGACTCAATCGTAAATTCGCCGCGGCTATGAAATAGTGGCTCACCTTTGCGCTTAAATTGCAGCGCCTGCTCAAGACCTTGATAACGAAGTTTGTCTACCGCAATATCTGAACTAGCCACCCCAATAAAGCCAATATTTCTACAACCATTTGATAATAAACGATTCCCAGCTTCAAATCCTACTCTAAAATCATCATGAACGATGCTTGGAATGTTAAACAGTGAGCCATCCTGCCCCACCAGCACCACAGGTGCAGCGGATTGCAAAATCACCTCAACCAATTCTTCGTCTAAGTGTGTTGCATACAGAATAATGCCCTCGACGCGCTTTTGGTTAAATAGGCGAATGAACTCAATTTCTTTTTGAAAAGATTGCTGCGTACTGGCAAGCAATACCTGTTTACCTGCATTGTCAAACACACGACTTAACCCGTCGACCCCTTGTGAGGTGGCGCTTGACGCAACCCTTGGCACAATCACACCAATAAGGTTGGTCTTTTGTGACTTAAGCTCTTTCGCCACTAGGTTTGTTTGATACCCCAGTTCATCAATGGCCTTCTGAACCTTATCCTTCGTTGCTTGCTTTACCCCATACTCGTTATTCACAACTCGAGATACAGTAGATTTGGAAACGCCAGCGAGTTTGGCGACATCATGTAAGCTTGCCATGGGGTAAATGTCCGATATTTATGGGAATGTTTGCAAAGAATACCATGAAAAACGAGGTTTGAATAAGCTTAGCTACCAATCAACAACTTGCTTATTACCCCATTTCGACCGAAATTCTTACAGAGCGCACACTCTTATCGAGCCTTATATGACAAGAGATGATCGCAATCACATTGTGGCACTTTATCTTTTGACACTTATTCGAACATGCTTATGATTCGATCTTGCAAACGTTCCCAAAAATGAATTCAACACACTTTATTGAGAACAACATTAGATAATAACGCACAAAATGTAACCGGAGCTCGTTATGAACTATCCAGTCATAGCCAAACAACTACTCGCGCTGCTTGGGGGAAAGGACAACCTCTCTGCCTTGGCACATTGCGCTACTCGCTTACGCCTCGCTGTAAAAGATGAATCGCTGATCCAAGAAAAAGCAATCGACGATCTAGAAGGCGTGAAAGGACAATTCAAAGTCGCTGGTCAGTATCAGATCATTTTCGGCTCTGGGATCGTTAACCAAGTTTACGCTGAACTCGCTAAACTGACTGGCATGTCCGAAATGTCAACCAAAGACGTAGCCTCCGCGGGTGCTCAAAAGCAAAACTGGCTGCAACGTGCAGTAAAAGGCTTATCAGACATTTTTGTACCTATCATCCCTGCTATTGTTGCCGGTGGTCTATTGATGGGTATCTTCAACTTGCTGACCGCACCAGGCCTGTTTATTGAAGGACAATCGCTGATTGATGCGAATCCAGGTCTTGCCGATCTGGCCAGCATGATTAACACCTTTGCGAACGCACCATTTGTTTACTTACCTGTTCTGCTCGCATTCTCAGCTTCGAAGAAATTTGGCGGTAACCCTTTCCTTGGCGCAGCCCTTGGTATGTTGATGGTTCACCCTGATCTATTGAACGGCTGGGGCTTTGGTGGCGCAGCAGTATCAGGTACGATCCCAACTTGGAACATCTTAGGCTTTGAAATCCAAAAAGTCGGTTACCAAGGCTCTGTGTTACCTGTACTGGTATCGGCGTTCATTCTTGCTAAAGTAGAAAATGGCCTGCGCAAGTTTATCCCATCTGTTTTGGATAACCTGCTAACACCAATGCTCGCTATCTTTATCACAGGTTTCCTAACCTTTACGGTTGTCGGTCCATTCGCTCGTGATATTGGCTTCTTACTTGGTGATGGCCTTAACTGGCTATACGACTCAGCAGGTTTTGTTGGTGGCGCACTATTTGGATTTATCTACGCACCGTTTGTTATTACCGGTATGCACCACAGCTTTATTGCTATCGAGACTCAGCTTCTGACTGACATTGCGATTACAGGCGGAACGTTCATCTTCCCAATTGCAGCAATGTCTAACATTGCACAAGGCGGTGCAGCACTTGCGGTCGGCCTAACCACGAAAGATATCAAGCTTAAAGGGATTGCAATGCCTTCTGGTGTGACTGCTTTACTAGGTATCACAGAGCCGGCAATGTTTGGTGTTAACCTAAAACTTCGCTACCCGTTCATCGCAGCTATCATCGGTGCAGCCATCTCAAGTGCTTTCATCACTATGTTTAATGTGAAAGCACAAGCACTAGGCGCGGCCGGTCTACCAGGCATCATCTCGATTCGACCAGAGAATATCGGCTACTACGTCGCAGGTATGGCCATTTCATTTGCTATCGCGTTTGGTCTAACGATTGTTCTAGGGATGCGCAGCAAGCAAACCGCTAGCAATCAAACCGAGGCATCGGCTTAGTCGTCACCAATTTACCCTGTAAAGATAGACCCCCTACCTACCCAAAGGCTCACACAGTGTGAGCCTTTTCATTTTCATCCCACCAGCGCTCTTGCCCACTTACTTTTAGTTCACGAAGTAACACCTTTTGGCCAATCTTTGGACATAGGAAATCGACTCCTAAGCGTCTGGCTTCTTGCTCTGCTCTAAGTAGTGGGTCATTCCAAACATGATAAGAAAGGTCAAACGTCGTATTATGGATTGGCAGCATCACTCTGCCCTGTACATCCAAGTGAGCCTGAACACTTTGTTCAGGAAACATATGGATGTCAGCCCAGTTCTCATCGTAGGCTCCGGTTTCCATAAGCGTCAGGTCAAAAGGACCATAACGCTCTCCAATCTGTTTGAACCCGCCGAAATAGCCCGAGTCTCCACTAAAGTAAATCCTCGACTCATTCCCCAAGATAACCCAACTTCCCCACAACGAACTGTCGCGCTGTTTAAGCGATCGACCCGAGAAATGCTGTGTTGGCGCAAACGCAAAGCGAACTCCACTCACCACCATTGACTGCCACCAATCGAACTCTACGATCTTGTCATCTGCGACTCCCCACTCTATCAAATGACTCGCCACACATTTCGGCACCAAAAACACCCCTACCTTATTGTGAAGCTGCTTAATGGTTTGCTTATCCAAGTGGTCGTAGTGATCATGGCTTATTAAACACACATCAATGAATGGCAGCTCACTGATGGTAATCGGTAAGTCGTGATAGCGCTTTGGGCCAGCCCACTCTAGAGGAGAGGCTCGATTACCCAATACCGGGTCAGTCAATAGGGTGAGGCTATCGACTTTCATTAGTACCGAGGAGTGCCCTAACCGGTAAACACAATCGCGGGTTTCAGCTTTTATCGTCTGAGAACACATGGTTTCAATCGGGATAGCGGGCGCTTGAAAACTAAGGATTTTATCGAGATTAAGATAGGAGCGTAGTGTGGTAATCGTATCTTTGAACTTTGGGTTATAAAGGACTTCTGAGTTGGTAAAGCGTTGGGGTGTAGTGTTATTGAGCTTGGTGTCCGAGAAAAGGGGCAATAGTCGAGTCTTAACATTCCTTGATAGAGACGCTGGCATAGTGAGCTTCCTATTGAGTCATTGTGCCCATCCAGTGTTGCGGCTCAAAGTGACACTTCAATGCCAGTTTGACGAAAGCTATGTGTCGATAACATGAAGATACTGACACATTTGATGCCACAAAACTAACCTCAGTCTTTGCAGTAAATGAATCAAAAGTACTAGCCCCTAAGAGGCACTTCGCAGTTTATGCAACCTAACTTATATGACTACCTACACCATGCTAGCATCGCTCGATATTTAGTCTACGTTAGAGTTCGAAATGGGAAAGCCAGCCGCACGTATTGGCGACAATCATCAGTGTCCTGAAACAACCAGTAAAGTACCTCACATCGGTGGCCCCGTCGCTGCTGGCTCTTCTAGCATCACTGTCAATGGTATGCCTGCCGCCCGTAAAGGTGACAAACTGATTTGCGTTGGTCCACCAGATACGATTAAAGAAGGATCTTCTTCAGTATTTATTGATGGTAAACCTGCAGCACGTATGGGAGATGGAACCGCGCATGGCGGGCAGATTGTCGCTGGCAGCGGAAATGTCTTCATCGGCAATGCTGGGAAATCGCCTGCAGCTTCATCAAGTTCTGGTAGTAAAGCTAAGACATCTGAATCTAAACAGAGTGAATCTAAGTCCAAGTCGTCATCAACCCCTTCATCACAAAGCGGTTCATCGCAAAACAGTGGCAAAGCTTCTAAGGCTGAAAGCAGCGCATCGCAATCTGATAGCGCACAGGATCAAATAAACACGGCAACTCACTCGCAGAACGAGCCTGAAGAAGCCGCTCTACCTATTTCAATTATCCCTATTCGTTATGCTTACGACACCGAGTTCTTAGCCAATCCACCGCCTGCACCTTACGCACAGCATAAGCTTAATAAAGTACTACCAAAAATCACCCGCCAGCTCCGAGATGGTTGGGTATATGTATTTAACGAAACCACGAAAGAACTCAAAGAGCATCAGATAGATGGAGCAGTCATAAGTAACGGTGGCATCCAATATCCTGAAGGCACGACACTGAGTCTCGCGTTCTCTCTGTTTCAATGGACACCGCGAATCAAAAACACGCTTAGTGAGCAGGCGTATCTTAGAAATCGTTTTATGCGTCGGATCCGCTGTCAGCAAACCCCTCAAAAGCACACCAGCAATGCAGAAAGTTTAGACTCACTCGCGGATAATCATGTAGAACATCAATTCGCTCACAGCTCGGCGTCCGCTTCGGGACAATCTGAGCACCCACTAAATCATGTAAAACCAGCCTTCGACTCAGCACAGTGGCTAACCAATGCAACAACCCCAGACAAGCTAGTCGTTGCACTTGATGACCCTTATTCTGATCTTCAAGACCTTACTTATCCTATTCTCCACCATGTTCGAGATTATTTGATGATCACTGAAGGAGATGAAGAGACACATCACAAGCTATTGATGGCTGGGATAGTGCGCAACCTTGCTCGCGTCCAAATAGACCAAAAACACTGGCCATCGAAGGTAACTCAAGAGAACTATGTCCAGTTTGAACAAGATCTACATCAGTATCTCGTGGCACTCGATGTGGAAACGATGGCTAAGCAGGTAAAAAACACTAACCTCGCCAACACCATGAGACATGGCAGTCAACACTCAACAAAAGCTCGAGAGAAACTTTTAAACGTATGGGGGTATCGGCCGAGCGGTGATATCCACGCGCAATGGGCGAAAAAGAAATCACTCAACAAATACGTTGACTGGTCAAGGCTCGACGCCTTCTCTACCCAGTTAGACCAACAACTCGATCGAGTCGATGCGCAGTTGGGGCTCAGTATTGACCTTCTATGCGCACTAATTCGAGATCTCGACGACGATCCTATTTCTTTGGGGATCGACAACCAAACTAAACAAGGTGTCGATCAGTATCTCGACCTTATGGATCTTGTGGTCACAACGTTAAAAACAGGAGCAGAGCATAGAGAAAAAAGCCAATCTAGTGTCAATAGTTTGTTGAGTGAACGTACTATACTCGCCTACGCCCCTTATGGAGGCAGTAAAGCTCTTGCTCAAGCCATAGCGCGAGATTTCAATCACGATGCTGATTTTGCTGGTATGTCTCGGTTCTCGGATCTTCTAGGCGTTACCAACAACTTCAGCGCTTGGGTTGAACAGCCCGATGTCAGAGAACAACACTGGTTCAGTATTCTCGACGAGCATTCTAAAAAAGTCATGCAGGCAATTACCTCCTCCGTTGTAGATTCGACCTCAGGTGCTTTTGATAGGATTTTGCTCGCCCTTTTCCCATTGACACCCAGTACCGGTTCCCAGTCCAAACGGCTGCTACTTATGTCTCTTTGGGGTGCAACCGTTAATCGCTTTACCCTCAAAATCAACCGCGACTATATTCAAGCCTCACAAACAGCACGCCAACAGCTACGCGACATTATCGAGCACAAAAAACGTCTATACGATGAAAAAATCATGAGCCGAAAGCGCTATCAACAACGCGCCCTAGTGCTGCTAAATCTACAAAAGCGATTTGCTAAGACACTACAAAACACTGACTTCATCACCATAGTTAACAACGACCGAAGTACTCAGTTTAGGGCTGAGGTGAGTAGGCAAGTTGAGCAGTATGTGAGTGCTTCTTATAGTAATTTTAAGGAAAAAGCTGCTCATGGTGCTCAATCTGTTGGAGGATTACTTAATTCCACTATTGTTCTAATAAACTTGCTCAATCTACAAACATCTATGGATACTCTTCGATCACTGCCGGAGGAATCGAAACAATATAGAAAAGCATGGGAAGATCTGAGTATCAGTTTTTTGTGGACTCTGCATGCTATTGGGGCAACTACGGAGAGTGCAGCCAAATATTGGTTAGGTCGCAACAAAAGCGCCAATCTATTAGAATCTAGCCTCAAAGACGCGGTTAGAAGTGGTCATACAAAAGCAACTAGAAGAGTAACCAGCATACTGGCAAAAGGCATTGCTGTAGGGTGCGTCGCAGGGATAGCGGCCGTCATATGGGAATCCTATAGAGATATAAAACGTATACTAAGTGAAGAGGATGACCTTGTAGTCAGATCATTATTATCTGCTAGAGTGGGAGCTATCTTAGCTCAATCAGTAGCATGGACGACATATTTTATAAACGCGTTTGTACGGAAACTTCCTTATTCCATGACACTTCCAATATGGGCTACATCAACGCTCTTTTGGGGAAGTCTAGTCTTTCTAGTTCTATCGATTTTACTTTACCTGCTTGAGAAAACGCCGCTTGAAAAATGGATACGTGAATCAACCTGGGGAACGCACTCAAAAAACTGGCCTGAAATAAGAGAGCTCAATGATTATTACTGCTTGATCTTCCAGCCAATAGCAAAAATACACAATATACAGTATGCCCCATACATTGAAGATTCCAGCTATATAGGCGAAATTCCAATAAAGCCAGAAAGTTACATTATCGACATTTCTTTCACCAAACTAGGTCAAGCTCCATTTGTTGAACTCTGTGATAGTAACGCTGCTATCTTATCTCACAGTGAAATAGTCAACATTAAGGGATATCAATCGGTCAGGTGTTGGATCAGCACTAAGCTCAACAAAGTAAAACTTCGTGTCGGCTATGAAGGGAGTTCTTTACCAGAGTTCATCATCACAGCAAACAGTCAAAATAAAGTCACTATCGTTTCCAGCGAAAATAACTCTACTCAACTCCAAGGCATCACGTTAGCGAGTGCTAAATGTACAAATCAGACTTCAAAAACAGAGACCTAAAACGATCCAAAGCTAGTAACCAAAGTGACAATGCGAGACAGAATGTACTAAACGAAGCCGAATCAATTTTTACATGGACCGTTATCCCAAACCGCGTAACCAGTGATTATCTCATCGTCGGATTTTACCTGTGCTTATCTATTTCTTTGGGTGTATATATGTTTGTTAATGATGCATCGCTAGGGTTCGTACTATTTTCTACCATATTGTGGTCGCTAATCTCTCTAGTTCCTTATTTTACGATGTTCAAACCTCAAACCTATGACTTTGAACTCACGAAATACGGAGTGCGGGTTAGCACTACGGATAACGCACATGAGATATTCTACTCCGCCACCCGCAAAGCAGCTTGGATAGGATGTATAGCATGTGTCATCGCCTTTTTCGCTATTGCCCCATTGGCTTTTGCAGGTGGAGCGGCGTTCGCTCTAATGGCACCGAAGTTTACTCAGTTTAAAAGACAAACCGTGTATAGTTCTTTCCATTTCCATGAAGTTGTCTCATTCAAATACCATCGCAAATCTTGGTACATGTCGATCCATCCTCACTTCCCGACTGAGACGCGACAGTCCGTGTACTACGATCATATGTCACCGTACTACTTTTTTATTGAACCCAATAAGCTATACCTTTTATCTCAGCACTCAAAACCGTTGCTTCAATTGAGGAAGCCAAAGAAGTCGAAAACCTCGATGAGCTTAGACCTATCTTCGACTTCCCTACAAATCCTCGACAATGAGAAACTAAGCTTACTTCGCAAAGCGCGTATATAGTTAAAACATCCCCGCTACGCCATGCGAGATGATTATGAAAGAGTTAAAGCAAATACAATGGCCCGAGTACTTCCACCCCAAAAATGCGCCGGTGCATGTAAGAAACGAGAAGATTGTGCCTACGGACTGTGAACCAGTCTGGAATTGGATAGTTAGCGCGCCTTGTTGGCCGAACTGGCAGCATCGTAGGACACAAGTGCAAATTGTTAAAGGTGACAGTAGCGAGCTGCACAAAGGGACGGTATTTAACTGGGTGACTAAAACCATGCATTTTGAATGTACGGTAGTTGAGTATGAACCGTTTGAGCGTATTGCATGGCGAGGCAAGACAGGTGGAGTCGATATGTACCACGCTTGGTTGATTACACCTTGCACCCAAGGGTGCCACATTATCACAGAATCGACACAGCGAGGCGGACTTCGCTGGCTAACCGGCCTGTTTGTTAAAAAGCAAGTCGACGCCTACCACCAGCATTGGTTAGAAACACTGGCGGCTCAAAAGAAAAGCTAATTGGACATTGTACAAACTGAGTTTAATGTTTATAACGTTTTCAGCATCCAAACATCACAGCCATTATGTAGCGTGCCCGGATAAGGTTTCGAAAGGTGCTCAAAGCCTGCAAGCTCATAAAGCTTGATAGCGGCCGTCATTGAGCTCAGCGTATCAAGGTAGCAGCTTTGATAGCCCTGCTGTTTGGCAAATGCCAAACATTGCTCTGTTAGCTTTTTCCCCAATCCATGCCCGCGACTTGTCGGCAGCAAAAATAGCTTCTTCAGCTCACAAACCCCAGCGTGCTCACCAAACGGAGCAATACCACCGCCACCAACCACTTCGCCATCCAATAAGGCGACCAAGTAGAGGCTTCCCTCTCCTTCATAGTAGTGTTCACTCATCGCCAACACTTCAGGATCCGAAGGACCAAAACCATCACCAATCGCTCCATATTCTGCACCAACTGTTTTAATCACGTCACAAAGCGCTTCATCATGCTCTGCGGCCACTTTTACTACTTGTACATCCATTGCATTTTCCATTGTGATTAAGAGGGGAGCGACGACGCTCTTCTGAGTAATATATCTTATGAACAATTCTCTGTTTAGCTAATGTTGGCATCGGGTTAGGATTTACTACTGATTTTGATAGGCTTTGACCATGAGTTTTTAACCATGAATAGCACCGTTACACTCTCCTTTGCCGCCATGACGGCGTTTGCATTCAACTCGCTACTGTGTCGCCTAGCGCTTGGCAGTAGTGCTATCGACCCGGTGAGTTTTACCTCAATTCGTCTTATCAGCGGAGCCGCAACACTTATTGTCCTCAGTACCTTGATTGCCCGCAGGCAGGGAACCAAAGCTAAAACACCAAACGCGTCCATTCCACTGAAACAGTCCATTGTACTCGGTGCGACTTTGTTTGGTTATGCACTGCTGTTTTCTTTGGCTTATATTACGCTAGATACTGGCACTGGAGCCCTAATTTTATTCGGTACCGTACAGTTTGCACTTGTCATCCATCATCGTCTTACTGGACATACCCTCACCCCACTCGAGATGGTCGGCATGTTCGTCGCTGTTGGCGGATTTATCTTGCTGCTACTACCGGGGGCAGCTCAGCCATCTTGGTTGGGAGCAAGTCTAATGGTGGCCTCTGGGCTCTGTTGGAGTGGCTTTACGTTACTAGGAAAGCAGGTTAATTCACCGGTTATAGCAACGAAGCAAGGTTTCATCGTCGCCAGTGTAATGGTTTTCGCTTTTGCGATTCTAAGCCAGGTACTGTTCGCTTTACCAAGTACATTCACTGCGTCCGGCATCTTATATGCCCTGCTTTCTGGCGTCATCGCTTCTGGGCTTGGCTATTATCTTTGGTACCGCCTTCTGCCAACTATCGACGTACTGCAAGCGTCATTGATGCAACTAAGCGTGCCAGCAATCGCTATGTTTCTTGGGTGGGGATTGCTGGCAGAAACGCCGTCTCACCTGTCGTTGCTGGCGACCGTATTGATTCTGACCGGAATCGCCGTTGCGACATGGGCGAAGTCGCGCTCGTCTGTGAAAATCGATAAATAGCTGTGATTGCCAAATAGAAATCTAGATAAGATACAAAACCTTAATTGGTATCTGAGCGCAATCTGCACTAACTTATAGCCAAGATAACTTAGTCCAAACTGCCTATTGAGATGCCAATGAGAACTCTATTTTTACTCACCCTCGCCACCTTACTTTCGATCACAACCACATTCGCTGCCAGCGATGACACGATAGCTACTGCTCAGCCTTCTGATGACGAAACTGAACAGCCTTTGGTAAACATAAACATGATGCTGGATCTCGACGGCATCGAGCAGTCAATCAATCGCTCTAGTGTTGCCATCGATAACTTAGCAACATCACTAACCTTACTATCACAAAATGAAAGCTTGAACGAAGAACAGCGCCAAGTGTTGGTCGATACCATAGATAACATTAATGAACTTACGGAGATGTCTAAGTCGTCTCTAGCAGCCTTACCAGGAGCGCTTGAGCAATCTCAGAACTCTATTGCCAACAGCACGAAAAAGTTTGCTTATGATGTTCGCTTTAACGTACTGCTGCTGTTAGCACTGTTGGTGCTGTCAATTGTATTGGCATTGGTAGCGGCATACTGGCTATTGCTACGTCCAATGCAAGGCACCATTTTGCACGCAACTCGCAACGTTTCCAAAATGGCGACGGCGATTCACAAAACCGCTGAATCGCTTGAAACGACCACCGAAAACCAAAAAATCATCACCCAGCACCTGCATGAGACTGAGTCTATTCACACTCAACCTGCTGACCAAACATCCCTTAGTTGAGGCCAACCCCAAGAGGTGATCTCAACGCCTTTTATCACACCTTCAAAGCTCAATGTCTGCCTATGGTGGAACATTGGGCTTATCACCCCTTCATGAATCAACATAGAACCAAACGGCTCTAGTTCAGTGAGATAATCTTTGGCCTCACTATTAGCACGGATCTGGTTGATCTCTTTAATAAGCCAAGTACTCAGTTCGTCACCAATCGTTGCATGAAGAACAGGATCACTCAAAAAGAACAAGAGCGCCGAAACCTGATAGTTATCATCAAGGTTGAGACTGCTGAGCACTAACTCTTCTTCAAACCCTTGGTTGAATGACTTATCAATAAACTCATCAAAGCTATAATCATGCAGGATTACCTCTACCCCTTGCTGTTGTAAAAGGCGTTTCATCGCCTTAGCACCGCGAGTGATCCCTGGGTGATGATAGAAAGCAATATTCAGCGTATCGGGTAGCATTACGGTATTAGAGCTAAGACGTTTAATCGGCTGCCAAAAAGGGAAAAAGTTGGTCGCATTTTGGGCGCCAAACTTTTGGTCGTCCCGTTGCAATTGCTTCCAAATTTGTTCTCCACTAAGCGCCTGGCTCAGCCAGCGGCGTTGGTCATGATTCAGGTTGGTGTTCCGCTGATTAAAAATCATGAACATACATCCGTGTTCGATACGAGCTTTCGAATCCGTTCTCCCCTCACTTTTACCTTCGTCCGCTAAATAGTCGAGCTCTGGATGTGAAATCACGGGAGTCGCTTCATGACCTACGCTGTCGGTGACTGAATGATTGCAACTGGTGGACTCTTCCGAAAACAGATCCTTCTTAAGCGACCATATTGATACCTGATCGGTCAACGCGCGCAAGCCGTGGTAGCGGTCATTGGCGGTAAGTTCCATCTTCTCCAAAGTATGTTCCGCCAGCGAAAATACACCGCACCCAATCACAGGTTTGGTTGTTGAACTCGATGCCGAACTCAATGACTCTCTCGGCTCAATGGAGTATTTGAGATCAGTAAGTAATGCAGCAAACCCTTTGTCTTGCCGCGTCAGCGTTACCTCAAGAGTATTTTCTGCCACCGCTTCGATACTCACCACATGATCTAACTCATTTCGAAAGTAAGGTAACGATTGTGCATAAGCCAAGCTTTCCGACACTGCTTTGGCATCCACGCGGCCGCCATTGTGGAAGTAAACCGACGGGCGAAGGTAGAATCGCCAAACGTGAAAGTTTTGTTCTGCCTCCCAATGATGAGCAATATCTGCGACAACGTCTCCTTGCTCATTTAACGTCACTAACCCAGCGTGTACCTGACGAATCAAAAATCGCTCACTGTTGCGTTGTGGGCGCCGTGGTGACAACTCCGTAAAAGAACGATTGTAGGTCAACTGTACTCGCACTTTGCCTTCGGAGACCTGAGCACCGGCATTTTGTTGCAACAGTTGCCCAAAGGCAACTTGGTCATGTTGAAGAAACTCTAACGCCTTGTCGTATTGGCTCGACTTCACCCAGCCCGATGCCACATCTCGTTTGACCTCGTCATCGCTTAACGCACGAATTAGAGTTGAGCGTTGATTGCGCCCCACTCTTGGAAGCCATGATATCCAGCGCTTTTCAGTCATCATTTTGAGAATGGATCTTGTATGCCGCGGACTGGCGAACAGCATCTCCGACACCTGTCCTAGAGTCACCGCGTGCTCTTTACCCAACTCCAAACCTAACAGGCGCTGATAATAGCGGTAGAGATTAATAGATTCCAATAATAGGCACTCCCAGCGAAAAGTAGCGTTCCTTATTTTAGCTCCAAGCGGAGGATTTAGCTATGAGTTCGCTATATAGCCCAAATTAAGGCACCAATTCAGATCTAATCGCTCTGTTTTTCGCTTCCCTATAAAGACTCATACTACGTACATGTTCAAAGACAAGCACAGCCGGAGCCCGCAAATGAAATCCAATAGCCACGCAAAGTCAGCCCATCCATTGACAACCTATTACCTAAACCAGATTGCCAACCAAAAGCATCGTCCACGTTGGCAAACTGAAGCGCTAGTTCAACTAGCTAAAACTTGTCAGTTCCTGAAATAAACCGAATTGCGATAGCTGGGGAAGCATGTTTATGCTCCCCCCCAATTAAACATTTCTATTTCCCCAGCTATCGTCTCCGCAAAACAACTATTCGCACAAAGCAGCCATTCCCACAAAACAGCTCAGACAAGAAAAGTCTGACACCTTGGCAAGCGGGTAAACGATTCGAAGATCTCTTGCTACCACTCATGACAAAAAACTGTGAGCTCAACGAGCTTTATAGCGATCAAACAGTTAGCTAATATTCACGTTGTTCGATATTGCCATTACTGGTTCACCGGCTCCACATGCACACGCTTTGACATCTTTATTCACACAAATCTGTCCTTAGGCAAAAAAACCACGTGCTAGACTATGCATCTTTTTTACTCAACCATTACGAAAATGTCTTTCACACAACGTGTTGCAATAACAGCCTCTGTTGGCCTGTCAACGATAATGCTAACGCCAATTTCAAGCGCTACAGGGCTTAATTTTTGGGAATCATCCACCTCTAACAGTGCCCTAGCCAGTGCAAACGGTGCATCCGCGGTCGACGCCAGTATCTTGGCGACAGCGCCATCGAGTATGACGCAGTTAGAGTCGACTACGGTAACAGCGAGTGTGACTCGTTACCAAGTGGACACCGATTACGACATTTTGGGAACCAAATCCTCCTACTCTAAGGCCAACCCCATCCCGGCTGGTTTCTTGGTGATACCTCTTGAATCAAATTGGTATGTCGGATTGGCCGCATACAGCCGTACGGCAGCAGATATTTCGATTTCAGAATTTAAACTTCCACCTCCTCTTAACCTGCGTATCTTGGATCAAGCTCGTGTTCGACCTATTGTGGTCTCTTTTGCACCAAGCGTAGCGTACAAAATGGGAGATGTGAGTCTCGGTGTTACTCTCGAATATCAATACGCTGACTACCTTCTTGAGCGCAATGACTGCAATTTCTGGGGCAAATGTAGCCTAGAAGCAACAGAAGGGAATACTAATGGTTGGAGCGGTGCGCTAAGTGCAACATGGCAAGCTAACTCGTGGTTAACACTGGCTGCTACACATAGACTAGCGAGCGATTTCGGGGACAGTAATATTCAGTTTGACCTGCCATCTATAACCAGCGTCTACGGCACCATCGCAATCACTGACAACTGGTCTTGGCATAACACCTTCAGCTTGTCGCGTTGGGATGGACAAGGTGTGACTTATGCCGATTACAGCGATCCTATCCAGCTACTCAAGGGATCTCGTCATAGCAAACGTTATGCAACGTCGATGGAATACAGAATTGGTGATTTGGCACTGCGTGGTGGCGTAAGCATCGATGAAGCGATTGATTCATTTGGTGGCGAAGATGTACGTTATCGCCTAGGTGCCGCTTATTCGTTCAGTGACAATCTAACCTTAGATTTAAGCGGTTTCAGTGAGCACTACGCGAGAAAGAACGTAAAGGTGACTAACGATCTTCAAGTTGACGTACTCAATCAAGGCTATGGCATCAGCTTGGGCATGACTTATCGCTACTAACTACCATTTAGTAGAACGAGTGTTTTGAAGCTACAAGTGTTTTGAAATAATTGGTGCTTTACGATACATGGTGCTCTGCTATCTCAGAGCACCTAATTTGCAGTCAGAGTTGTTCATCGTTACCAACGAATGTAGATAGGGGTGCCTATTTTCACCAAAGAAACGAGTTCATCCATCTCTTCATTAGTGATGGCGATACAGCCATTCGTCCAATCAAAACTCTGAATAAACTGTGCCGCTCGGCGATCGCCATTTTTTAAACCGTGGATCTTGATGTTACCACCTGGGCTGACCCCCAAACTCTCCGCTCGATTCTTGTCTCTGAGGTTGGGATAGCTAATGTGCATTGAGCGATAAAAGGCCGAATCATCCATCACGAAGTCTAAGTAATACTTTCCTTCTGGCGTGCGGTTGTCCCCTTCTTGGATCTTATGGCCGCGTGGACTCTTACCCAGAGCAATACGATACTCCCGAACCACAACGTCACCGTCCATCAAATACATTCGCCTGACAGACTTTTTCACTTCCACGCGATCAACCACTGCCTGTTTTTCAAGCACAAAACCTTGAGCTTGCGTAGGCAACGCGATGACCATCACCAAAACTAATAACCACTTATACATCAGTCTTTCCTCTCATACCCCAAGCAAATCAAGCCTTGGGAGGCCGATTCTACCCCTTCCCACTCTAGGTTCCAACGAAAAGTCCTAGTTATGGGTTGAGCTCTGAACGCTATTTGATGCAAGCGACTGAATACATTATAGGAATAGATTCATCTTGTTTTTGTTGTCATATGACAACACTGTTTTTATTAAATCCCCATATATCAACAATAATAAATTGACTAAACTACTTAGCAACTTCACAGAGAAGTCCAAACAATCGTTAAGGTGAACACATGAAAAAGCTCGTTGTTATTACAGGTGCCAGCTCTGGTATTGGTGAAGCTATTGCTCGTCGTCTAAGTGACGCTGGCCATCCTCTATTACTGCTTGCTCGTCGCGTCGAAAAACTTGAAGCACTAGAATTACCAAACACTTTGTGTGAAAAAGTCGACATTACTGACAAAGCGACTTTCGAAGCAGCGATTCAAAAAGCGGAACAAGCTTTTGGCCCTGCTGACGCGTTAATCAACAACGCAGGTGTCATGCTACTTGGCCAAATCGACACTCAAGAGGCATCTGAGTGGAAAGCCATGTTCGACGTCAACGTGATTGGCCTTCTAAATGGTATGCAAGCGGTGCTGGCACCAATGAAAGCACGCAATGCTGGTACTATCATCAACATCAGCTCCATTGCTGGACGTAAAACCTTTGGTAATCACGCTGCATACTGCGGTACTAAATTTGCCGTGCATGCTATCTCTGAAAACGTGCGTGAAGAAGTGGCTGAATCTGATGTACGTGTTGTCACTATCGCTCCAGGTGCCGTTGAGACCGAGCTGCTGTCACATACAACTTCTCAAGAGATCAAAGACGGCTACGATGAGTGGAAAGAGGTCATGGGCGGCGTACTAGCGGCTGATGATGTGGCGAGAGCCGTTGAGTTCGCTTACGCGCAGCCTCAAAATGTGTGTGTTCGAGAAATCGTTCTGGCGCCAACTCGTCAGCAGCCATAGGCGCTTTTTTTAACAGTGGCGATGCTCAGTAGCATCGCCTTTTTTATGACCATTTTTTAGCCATTAAAGCCAATCCAATTTAAAAAATACGTCTGAAAAGCAGCAAATAAATGAATCGAAACACTTTGAATATAAGTATTGCAAAACGTTTATTTTGTAATCAGTTGTAATTCTATGACGCTGTCTGATTTTTCAGCATATAGTTGCAAAAGCTTTATTATTAGTAGCGTCATATCGCAAATCCCTTCTCTTCCCTGGCGTAAAATAGCGTTAGTCAATAACGATTCCTGAATGAAGGAGAAGTGAAATGGATAGAATTATCAATACCTTAGGTTTATGCATCATTGCAAGTAAGTACGCTATCGTGCTCTTAATGGCGGGTATCACATTCAGTACTGGTGTGATAGCAGCAGAGCTACTTTACACAGGGATGGAAAACTCTGAATAAGCGGTTTGTAGGGAATATATCGCGACAGACCTCTATTTAACCTTTTCGTTGCTTTATATTATATTTGGGAGCTTTTGCTCCCATTTTTATATCAATTGAACTTTGGCCTTTGCTCGTGGCATTTACAGAGCCTGACCTCGTTACACAACCTTCTCACAACGCAAGATTTATCTTCACCTTACTATGCCGCTTGGACTAAGTTGCAGGTACAATGGGCTTCGCATTGTTGTTTGAAAAGGGACAACCCATGTTCGCTGATTGGTTTAGCCAAACATCGCTTATTGCCATGCTGCTCATTTTTGTTGGCTCCTACGTGCAAACCGCCATTGGTTTTGGGCTGGCCATTGTAGCCGCGCCTTTGCTCTTCCAAGTATCTCCCGACTACGTGCCTGCGCCGATCTGTTTAGTTGCGCTCTTTATTTCGATCCTCAACGCAATGAAGCATCGCAGCAGCATTGCCATTGGTGGGCTCAAAATGGCCATCATTGGGCGTATCCCGGGTTCTATTGCTGGCGCTGGGCTTCTGCTTTATGTATCAACGCAAGTATTGTCACTTTGGTTAGGGTTACTGGTTGTCTTTGCGGTTGTCGTCAGCCTGCTTCCTGTTCGCATTGAGCCGACTCCTGTAAGAATGGGGATCGCTGGTTTCTTCTCGGGCTTTTTTGGTACCAGCAGCGGCATTGGTGGCCCACCAATGGCATTGTTGCTTCAACACCAAGAAGCCAATCAGCTGCGCGGCAACCTCTCTGCATTTTTTGTGTTTAGCTCGTTTATTTCACTCCTGATGCAAGCACCCATTGGTTTTTTAACCACGCACCATTTGTTTATTACGGTTCCACTTATCCCAGCAGCATGGCTTGGCTACCAGTTAGCTAAGCTCACCACAGACTCGTTGCCGAAAGAGAAGATTCGCCTTGCAGCACTAGTGCTATGTTCATTAAGTGGCATCACCGCCATTTGGCAGAGCTTTTAGATTCACCTATCCACTTTTACTCGTTGCTGTCAAATCAACAAGCACAAAAAAGGAGCGAAATCGCTCCTTTTTCATCGCTCAAATCAAACTAGATTACGCATGTTTTGCGTCAGCAGAGTGATCTGATGATTGCTTGTCACGCGTTACAATCCAAATGGCAACAAACGCTATCGCTGTCAGTACACCAATCGCGACCGGTAGTGCGCTCCAGCTAAATTCTTCAACGGTAAAGCCACTGATTGCGCTACCTGTAGCAAAACCGATTGAGATGAAGAACATCATTAGACCTTGTGTGTAACCTGCACCAACACGCGTCAAACGTGATGCAACCGCTGGTGAACACATGTCTGTAACGGTAATGCCTTGCAGGTAAATAATGACCAAAGCCATTGGCAGAATCACTGTAGGGATAAACTGAAGCTCTGCGATAAAGTATAGCGCCACGATAACCACAATCGATGCGACAGTACATAGCTTAAATAGTGCTGTGGGACCAAACTTCGCAGAGAAACGCTCTGCTGCGACAACAATAATCAGACCTAGTACCGCTGAAATTGACAGGCTGGTTGCCGACAAGGCTTCTGAAACCGTAAAGGCATTTTTCATTAGGTTAGGGAACTGGGCTTGGAATGCACCTTGACCCGCACACAATGCCGCTACCGCAAATAGAAACAGACCAAACTTAGAGAAAATCACTTTGATTAGGTTCACTTTCTCTTGAGCTTCTTCTGCCGCCGCCTTTTCACGCGCTTCTGCCGTATCCAGCACACGCTGACCCGCTTCTTTATTGGTTAGAAAAGTAATCACTGACAGCACCGCAACAGTCGCCATCATAGTGTAGAAGCTTGTCTCGTAGCCAAAACCACCATCAGTTAGGGCAGCCAGTGCGCCGCCACCCAATAGCGTACCAATGATTGCAGCTTGCGCCATACGTCCTAGCTTTAATGCTTCCGTCTTATTGTCATAACCTGCAAACGCGATAAACACTGGGTTAAGCATTAGCAATGTCGCCGAACCTAAACCAAAGAACACCGAACCAATTGCCATCATGTTGAAATCTGTACCCGCTGCGATGTAGCAGAAACCCGCAACGATATACGCAATCATACCAAGGAACTGTGCTAGGCGATGCGCCTTAAATTTATCGGCCAATAAACCAATGACTGGAGCTGCAAGACCTGCAACACCGAAGAACCCCATTGCTAGACCAGCGTTTGCAAAGCTGCCTGTGCGCTCTGCAACAAAGGCAGGCATGACAATCGGAATGAAAACTAGCTGTACAAAGCCGTAGGCAAGGTGGGCAGAGAACCAAAGTTCGATCCCAAGTTTGTTAAATAGATTTTTTAGCATAACTATTCTGCGCATCCCTCTTGCTTGTCTGAAAGCACTGTTTGCTTTCATACCGCAAAATTTCAGCAAGCATCCTTCTGGTAAATAAGTAGGCCACCGTGGCCTTTCATTCTGACTGGTATCAAACAAGTACAATAACCCTACGACGACAGATTAAATGTTACTTCGTGTGTAACATTTATTTATGTTATCTATAGAACATATCGCTTTGCTTGTTGATTATTAACTTACTACCAAACTTAAATATTGAAATAGCCTGAATCAATATTTTGAAAAAATAGTCATGCTCAATGTCTCAAAATTATAAAATCCTCTAATTTGAAAAAGCCAATTGCTAAACAAACGTTAAATAATCAACTAAATGGGGCAAATAACGTTCTAAAAAGGTTAAAAATAAGCATCTTTTATAGCCACATTGACCTATAATGATGAAAAATAGAACAATATGTCATCCAGCAAAAATTCGAATAGAAGTGGGCAAATTTAATTCCGACCTAATTTAATTCCCAATAAAAATACCGCAGTAAAATACCCGGGTAATTTACTGCGGTATTTTTCCACTTGGGGAAATGAATTTATTCATAAGTTGATTTCTATAGCTAGATATTCAAAATGATAAAATAAAACAAAGGATAAATATCGAAGATGTACAAAAGTTGAACCAGCAGAATGCTGGTTCAATCGGATTAAAGTTTTTTCATGTCTTTCGGGCAGGTATCGAGATGAGTAGTTACCACCAGCCCCGTATCAGTTAAACAGATATTGCCTGGTGCACCTGCATCATCAGCAAAAGCAAAAAACGAACATACCGTGCTTAGCACGAACACAATTAATGACTTCATTATGAAAACTCCTTACTAAAGTCTTGTTCTACGAGGCAGTCTCCGTGCCTCGCTTTTTCAGCATAGACAAGATTTTCAAAGATCAGCAAAGAATTAGCATCATTTAACTGTATAAATAACCACCACAAATAACAAAGACCAACCCATTCACCCACCCAATAAATCAAGATTGTCTATTCACTTTCGCGCATTTTGACACCACACATTCACAACAATAATAAGTCTAACCCAACCATTACACAGCACTGTCGGTTTGTTCCTACACTTGGAAGATCTCGATCCACTGGGTAAACGCTATGCTATTGAATAAAAGACTGCTGATTCTAATTCTGAGTGCCTTTTTGGTAAGCGGTGCTAGTATCTTTGATCTGAACAACTCTCCTAGCCAGCATCAGCTTCAGGCATACGCGAACGTGGTTAAAGATACTTACGAGTCCAAGCTATTCTCTCTATCTCCCTATAAACAAGGGCATTTTGGGTTACGTATGTACCGCCAAACTCAAGACGAGAAATACCACACTACTATTTTGGTCGACCTTGCAAATGTCACTGATCGATTAAATCAAATAGCTGCAGAGGTCACCACGCCCAAAACAATTCGTCAGCACTCGCTTGCTCGCTTAAATGAATACAAAAAAGGTAAAGATGAGCGCAGTCAGCGCCGTTATGCCGCAACCAAAAACAACCCAGACTACTTCTATATGGGGCTCGACCTTTTACGGTATCTTGCCAGATTGCAAGAATATGGAGTCACTCATAAGTCTGATCAAAAACTACGCAAAGTACTTCGAAGCTACGATTTTGAAAGCGTTCTGACTGACAAGACAATGATTACCGCATGGGCTGCGCAACTTGCCAACCAAGCGTATTGGTTGCGACAGATCGGGGAGCAAGATTTGGTTTCTGAGTTTGTCGACGCGTTCCAACGCACTTACCCAGATAGCGAAGACTACCGCCTAAGCAAGCAGCAGTTTGGCAACAAACTCTATGGTATGACACACATCATTTTGGCGGATTCGGGTTACTATCAACGCCCCGTCAACGAAAAAGATCATCAATGGATTTATGATTATTTCCGTCGCAACATCGATGACATTATCAAGCACACCAAGGAAGATATTGTTGCTGAAGTGGGGATCAGCTTTTTGTTAGCAGGACTTCATGATGATCCTGTTGTAAAGAAAGCTCGCGCCGCTATCGCTCGTGCCGTTGATAAGAAACATGGCATGATCCCATCAGTATCTGGCGATTTCGATTTTGCTTATGGCGAGCATCGCAACGTACTCGCCATTATGTTGCTTGACTGGAGAGCACCCTATATCGGTCCGAATGTGTCATCGGATCCAAAGCTCTTCAAGCAGTTGCCTTACGGCGTGCGACCCGCAGCATAGAAAGTAGAAGCGTCAGCCGTTAATTCATTCACGGCTAGGTTCAAATTGTCCTACCTGAAGAAACTGCACTATAAGCCCGGTCACATAAGGATCTCGGCGCAACCTGTCATGCTTAATGTCGACTTCGATAAAGTCTTGCATGCCTTTTAACTTTGTTGATTCAACGGACACCAAACCATCATTGGTTTTGGCAAACATACCATTGAACACCGGGTAACTTTGTGTGCCAGCGATAACGCCAAAGTTATAGTTGGGAAGCGGAAGACGGTTCGGAAAGCTCTCTGGGTTTGTCGTCAATGATTCTGCGGTTCCACCCACTAATGACAACATCCAGGTATCAGAAAAGAAATCAGCAACATCACTGCCATGATTAGGTGTGCCTACAAAGACCACATTACCCATTTGCTCAGAATGAACAAAGTCAGGGTGCTCAGCAAGATAAGAGCGAATCACCAACCCACCCAGCGAGTGACCAACAAAATGGATTTTGGCGTGATTTTTTAGCGCAAAATTGGTAGGAACGTGCTCACCAGAAGCATGCTGCGCCAATGCCTGATTATCTCTTTTCTGAGTAGAGTCATTAAACTCTGAGATGCAGCGTGACAATTCATCGGCACTTTTATCCAAAGTATTTTCAATGGGCTGACGCAGCGTTGGATAGTCTACAACACAAACTTGATAACCCTGATCTGCAATGCCCTTCGACATATTTTGCATCGACCAAGCGCTGCGAGCTAAACCATGCACTATCACGACCTGCTCGCCATGATGAGACTGAAACTGCGCGTCACTGACATCCATTTCGGGTTTGCTACATCCTACAAGTAATATTGCGGGTACAAACAGTGCCCAATTCTTCCGCATCATGTTACTTCTCTCCAAACCACCGAACCGCTTTTAGCATATCAAACTGGTACTACCTGTACTAGAAGGGGATGAAGGGATTTTTGTTCCAAATTACGACATATTAGTGGTCAATAGAACATTGAGAAAACGCGTAGCACAACTTATTGATATAAAAACTATTAACAACTGATAGATAGCGAAAGGTGGGCTATCTTAAACGCTATACAACTTACCCCAATAAGCCCCCTCAAGTGCGGAACCAAAATCATAGTTTTAGCTCCAGAGATCATTGGCTTTGCACACTTAGATTAGCTCCGACTTCATTTAACCCCTAGAGAGACAAGGCCTAAATAGTCAAAACCGTCACTTTCTCGTTGTTAATATAAAAAGCGACAATAGATATTCAATTTACTTACCCGACTCAATAAACCATTCACCAGGCCAATATAAACCCAGTTTGATATATAAATTAACTTCGCTATGTTGAAGGTGAGTGCACTCCTATTTTCAATATCCACCGCCAAGTACGCTTGGCGGTGAAGCTTTGCTTACCTATAAATAAGGAGTGGCATTATGTCCACAACCATAAAAAAACGAACACTGGTGATGGCCGTTGCGCTTGCCTGTGCGTCGACAACAGCGTTGGCTAACGATACCGATGGAGATGGTATCAATGACAGTTTGGATGTTTTTCCTTGGGATCCAACCAAATGGGCTCTGCCGTTTCATGAGCTCCCTACCGTCATTGAAGCGGAAGACTTCGATCTCGGTGGTCAAGGTGTTGCCTACTCGGATCGAGAAGTGGATAACCTAGGTTCAAAGAATTATCGAAACGAAGGGGTGGATTTCTCTACTCACGATGGCAAAGTCCATGTCGGCTGGTTTGGTCGAAATGAATGGATGAACTATACCGTGAATGTCTCAGAGTCTGGTTACTATGAGTTCTCAGCTTGGCTTGGTTCAACCTCGACAACAGTTCGCTCTGTCGAGCTGCATGAGGGAGGGGATGTCTTAGTGGAAATGCCTTTCCTATCCAGTTCAGGGGTAGTACGAAATTTTGAGCAGACCGAACCGTACACGCTTTACCTCACTGCAGGCGAACACACTTTCACCTTATTTGCCCGAGACGGCTCTGTGCGCGTCGATAGAATACAATTCGACCTGTCACCACTATCAAAGGATTCTGATGGTGACGGTGTTGTCGATGCCGAAGATGCCTTCCCTAACGACCCAACAGAAACTAAAGATTCAGACAAAGACGGTATTGGTGACAACCAAGATCCCGATGATGATAATGATGGTGTACCCGATGTCGATGATGATTACCCACTCGACCCAACACGCTCAGAAAATATCACCACCAGCACTCAGCCGGATCAATGCGTAGGCGCTGAAAATCAGCAGTTACTGTGTGACGTGCTCGCCAATGATAGTGATCCTGAAAACGATCAACTCACCATCATTCTGTCAGAACAGCCAACCTACGGCACCATTAGTGTCGCAGAAGGCAGAGTCCTATATACACCTTCTGTAGATTTTGTCGGTCTTGATGAATTTAGCTACCGCGTTGATGATGGTTTCAATTTATCCGAATCAGAATGGGTAAGAGTCCAAATAGATCGCACGACACCTATTGAGGATGCAGCCCCTATTTACACTGCCGGCTTCGAAAATGGTGACCCTCAATCTGGGTTGAATCAAGCGCTGACTGCTTCATTTTCAAGTAGCTATGACTCACTGACAAAAGAGCCAGCGAGCTACCACTATTACCAAGTAGAGAACGTCCCTTGGGCAAGAACCGGTGAGCATGTGCTCAAATTTTATGGAGAGCCACCCGCGTATCGTAGTGAAATTGCCTTTATGAACAGCGATTACAACTTCGCGCCGGGGGATGACTACTACTATAGTGCCAGCATTCGCCCTGATGCATCATGGCAAAACATCACTAAGTACTCCATCATCGTTACGCAGTGGAAATCCTTTAGTTCAGGGCCACATGGTGCTATTAGACTGAGCAACAACGGTGACTTTAAACTGACCTACCACGCTAAAAATTACCCCACAGTAGATCTTGGCGTTGCGCCGCAAGACACTTGGACGGACATACGGGTCTATTTCAAAAAGTCGTTAGATGCTGATGGTCGTGTGATGATCTGGGTAAATGGTGAGTTGAAACTCGATCGTGCGGGTAAAACGCTGCTGATTGGCAACAACGGTTATACCAAGCTTGGTATGTACACTGAGATTCGTGACGCGAGAACCGTATATTTTGACAACGTCTCTGTGTCTAAAGCCATTAACCGCTCGTTGGAAGAGTGGGGACGGGCACCCGTAGATGGTATTTATAACGATAGTGACAATGATGGGGAGAGTAATGGGCTTGATCCCTATCCTTTTGATCCGAATCGATAACCAATAATAAGCAGATCGGCGAACCGTCACTGACGATTCGCCGATCTAAAACAAAGTCGCTCTGCAGCCTTAATTGAGCCTAAAAATTTCAGTTAATCTAAAAACTTCGCCACGTACCAACAGTCTGCTTCGATATCAAACTGCTCCGCGCGAGCCCATTCCAGCCCCTTATCAACCAATTGTTTGGCGATACCTTGCCCACGAAATACTTCAGGCACATAAGTACGAGTAAAGTTGATGCTGTTACCGTTTAATTTATACTCCAACACACTCTCGTGGCCATCTTTCGCAACCACAAAACGTTGACGCTCTTGTTGGTGTTCAATCATAAAGTCTCCAAATTCACGCCGGGATAGAAAGGCAAAGACTACAGAAAATCAGCGCGTCATGAAAATAGAAAACCAGTATTAGACATCAATCGTACCCCTAATTAGGGTCATAGCTTGTCCACACAGTTCAATGCGCTCGCCTTTCACCATCATACCGACGTAACCACCTCGCTCTGAATCCTGGTACCCCACAAGGGAACACTTTCCGAGTTTCTCTGCCCAGTATGGGGCGAGAGCGCAGTAGGCGGATCCCGTGACCGGGTCTTCATTCACCCCAACCCAAGGAGCAAAGTAACGGGCAATAAAATCTACATCGCTTCTCGAAGATTGCGCCGTAGCGATCACTGCCCGACCATCCGATTCTAATAACGCATTAAAGTTTGGACGAAGATGGTGCAAGCTGTCTTCATGTTTCAACACTAGGAAATCTTTCCCGCCTTCTACTTCTCCAACAAACTCAATATCATCGCTGCTTAGCCCTAACGCTGCCAAACGCTCGACTGAGATGGATGCCCGCGGGAGCGGCGGGTACAAAGGAAAGTCCATTGAAATCCGCGCACCAGATTTTTGAGCAGACAACTCTCCAGACAGAGTTTGAAAAGTAAACTCCCCTCCTTCTCCTAGCAATCCAAGCTCATCTAATACATTAACCGTAGCCAAAGTGCCATGACCACATAGCGCGACCTCGACTTGCGGTGTAAACCAGCGAAGTCGGTTATCGCTAAGCGACAAAAATGCGGTTTCTGAAATCGCCATTTCCTTTGCGATATTGAGCATCAATGATGCTGGCAGCGGCTGCTGCGTAACACAAACCCCTGCGGGGTTGCCTTTAAACGGCTCGGCGGTAAACGCGTTTACCTGATAAATATCGAGTTTCATAAGAATGACCCTTTTACACCACTGCTGTGTAAAGAATAGATAATAAACGAGCGAATATCTCAATAAACCTGACGCAACCACGGAATCATAGTCACATTTGCACCTATCTGCGGCCAGGTTTCGTATATCAACTTACCTAGCTAGACGTGAGTGCCCTATGCACAGCAAAGCTCATCTCCCAAGTAAATTGTGCCCCGTGTGTCGTCGCCACTTTAACTGGCGCAAGAAATGGCGAAGCTGCTGGGATGATGTAAAATATTGCTCAAAGCGCTGCGCTTCTAACAAACATCGATTACCACTCGATCAGTGAACCGTCGAAGGCAAGAAACTGGCCATTGTTCTCGCGCTGCAGCGACATCAACACACCTATGAGCAATCGCGCAGTTTTGTCCGTTGAAAACAGTTTGTGCTCGGGTACATTAGCTTGAAAGGGTTTTGAAAGAGAGGTATCGGTTGTCCCCGGATGAAGAGCAACCGTGCACGAATTGGGCATTAATCGCCCCCACTCGATACTGATATTTTTTAGCGCCATATTCAGTGCAGCTTTCGAGCAGCGGTAGCTATACCAGCCCCCTAAACCGTTATCACTAATACTGCCAACGCGAGCTGAAATCGTTGCAAAACGAGGCGCAGTGGATCGCCTTAATAGAGACTGTAAATACTGAGCAAGAAGCAGGGTCGGCAATGTGTTGACTTGCATCGCTTTTGCAAACCGCTCAGCCTCAATAGATTTGAGATTTTTCTCTGGCTGCGCTTGGTCGATAGAAAGCTGGCCAACGCAGTTTATGACCCAATCTAGGCGAGCAGGCTGCTCAACGCCCTTATCTTGCACCCCGGATAGAACCTCTGTTATCCCTTCAACCAGAGGCGCGTATTGTGAAGGCTCGCAAACATCCAAAGGCAGCCAAACAATGTCACTATAGTCTTCCGCTTCTTTCGGGACACCTTGTCGATAGGTTGCCATTACTGTCACGTTGGGAAGTGTAGACAGAGTCTTACATAGCGCCCATCCAATGCCTCCTGAGCCGCCAACAATCAAAACGTTCAACCCTAAATCTGACATCCCTTGCTCCTAAACAGTTTCACGACTTATAGCTCATCAATTCGAGCTAAGTTGGCTTCTGCGGTCGTCAGATGCTCGTCTTGGACTTCCGGCGCCATTCGATCCCAGGTGCGATATATCATCGCAACACGTGGGTTTCTTGCTAGTTTGTCACGATGTTTGTGCATAAAACGCCAGTAAAAGCCGTTAAACGGACAAGCTTGCTCGCCGCTTCTCTCTTTTACGTTGTAATAGCAGCCACCACAATAGTCACTCATCTTATTGATGTAGCCACCGCTTGAGCAATACGGCTTTGTCGCAATAAGCCCACCATCGGCGTACAAGGCCATTCCCCGCGTATTTGGCATTTCGACCCATTCGATGGCATCGACATAAATTCCGAGATACCATTCCTCGACTTTGTCGGGGTCAATTTCCGTCAATAGTGCAAAATTACCCGTGACCATAAGGCGCTGAATATGATGCGCATAAGCAAACTCTAGCGATTGAGAGATGGCATGCTGCATGCAGCGCATTTTCGTTTCCCCAGTCCAGTAGAACTTGGGTAAAGCCCGATGTGCTTCAAGGGCATTTTTGTGCTGATACTCCGGCATATTGCTCCAGTACATTCCACGAATGTACTCTCGCCAACCCAATATTTGACGCACGAAACCTTCCACCTGCGCTAGGCTAATCGAGCCCTCTGATTCGGAGTAGGTATTGATAGCGGCGTACAACACTTCCAACGGAGACAACATTTTGCTGTTGAGTGAAAAAGACAACCGACAGTGATACAAACTCCACATCGACTCATGCTCCGCCGTCATCGCATCTTGAAAGCGACCAAAGTTAGGTAGGCAGATCTGGCAAAAATGGGCGAGTAAGTTGAGCGATTGCTCCCGATTAATAGGCCACAGCAATTGTTGGCCGATCTCTCCGATGGACTCGATATCGTGTCGAACCATGCGATCGATGACATCGTCCGTCGAATTGGCAAAAAGGAGAGGCGCAGGTAAGTCATTTAAGTCATTGCTTTTAAGCTTATTTCTGTTGTCTGCATCAAAGCTCCATTTTCCTCCAAGCGGTTTATCTTCGCTTTCCATCAACATGCCGTGCTTCTTGCGCATTTTCCGATAAAAGCGATCCATAACGATGGCTTTCCCTTTCGGAAACAGTGCTTTTATCTCTGAAAACGGCAACAGAAAGTGCTCGGTATCCACCTCTTTCACCGCAATATCTGGCAATGCGATTTGTCTCAGTTGCTTGAGCAAGCGCCATTCGTCAGGTCTTTGATACTGAAAATAGTCAGCGCCATGATGTAGACACTTTGCGAAAATGAGTTCGTCTAGCGATTCAAACCGAGCGCTGTCATCAAGCGTTAAATGTTCCACATGATGCCCTTGCTCTGCCAACGTATTAGCAAAGGACTCCATGGCGAGGAAGAAAGCGACCTGCTTTTGAATGTGGTGTGTTACATATTCTGATTCTTGTTTAAGTTCGGCAATTAGATAGAGCACGCCATTTTCAACATCCGAAAACCAAGAGTGCTGTAAGTTGAGTTGATCACCCAATATGAGTCGAACCGTCTGATACGCCATCGCTACTCTCCTTTTCTGTTGTATGGTGGCAGTCAGTTTTGCCCGTGATATCTGACTCAGTCTGTATGATGCGACACCTTATTCGTGTCATTTAGCCGTTATCGAGTGGCCAATCCACCACATCTACTGCATCTACACTCATAGATATGCCATCACCCTCCCATTTACGGATGAAAACTTCATCAGGATCATAGAGTTGTGTCTGTTTTTGTAAGTCAAACTTACGATGACCACGGGGATCTGCCCCGACACCTGCCAAGTATTGCCAATTCCCCCAATTCGAGGCCACATCGTAATCAATCAATGTGTGCTGGAAGTAATTAGCGCCGTGTCGCCAATCAATGGCGAGTTCGTGGACAAGACAACTGGCCACCAGCTGGCGGCCACGATTAGACATATAACCTGTCTGTTTGAGCTGACGCATGCAAGCGTTAACAACCGGATAAGGAGTGGTGCCGTTTACCCACTGCCGAAATCGCTGTGCATAAAATGAAGTTAGAGGTGACTTGTGTTTAATACCTGAAAACGCAAACAATCTTGCACCATGACAGCGAGCGTACCAATGAAAGTACTCACGCCACAGCAGCTCAAACACAATCCAGTAGGTCGACTCGTTCGCGCCAAACCGCCTTTCAAAACGATGCAGTTGACTGACAATCGTTCTCGGTGACACATTGCCATTGGCAAGCCACAACGAAAACTTAGTCGAGCTTCGCCAGTCATCCAGCGCATTGCGTGTTTGCTTGTAACTAAGCGCGGCATCCGTCTCGAAATATCCTCGCACATGTGCCAGTCCTGCAAGCTCACCACCACGGACGCCTTGTTCTCCAAAATCTAACGCCTGCTCGAAGCACCCGTACGCTTCTGGTAGTCCTTGGCGGTTATTAATCGGAGGTGGTAGCTCAGTCACCGTACTACCGGGAAGGGTAATGGGCTGCTTTTCTATCAGTTTTCGAAACTTTGAAAATGAATCGGGCAAATCAGATAAGCCGAAAGGGAGCGTGTTTGCACTAAACAAGCTGTGGCTTTCTTCTCTATGTACATTGAGTCTTGGGTGCTGACGAGCCAAATGCTCCACCACGGTCTCAGCGTACCAGCTAGCTGTTTGTGCAACGAACAGGTCAGTAATGTCGTAGCGGCCAATCAACTCGCTTAACTGCTGCGATGCTTCCCCAAGGCTATCGGCCTCCAACTTGTGGAGCACTTGCCCAATCTGTCTGAGGGACTGATTGAGCTCTCCAACTGACTGCATTGCAAAGTGCTGCTTAGCATCATTATTGATTTCAACTGGCAAAAATCGACGTTCAAACTGCGTTTTTAGTTCCGGGAGAAACACACAGTGAAGAGAGGTAACCTCTCTAGCCGCTTTAGCAAGCAGTGCGTTGTCATGCAGCCGCAAGTCGTTATAAAACCAATACAATCCTCGTTTGATGGCCATCTTTTTCTCGCTATGTTCGTTGCGTTAAGCGTGGGCAGTCTTTACACATACGTACAGACGCGCTTGTTAGCTTAGTCAATGAGTGGGCGGTTCGCGAAGTACACACGTAAAAAGTATGTCTAAACCATAAGAGGCTAGCGTTATGGCACTCAAAAAAACACTCGACAATCTCGCCCCACATTTTGAACCAGGAGGAAAATACCAAACTTACTATCCACTGTATGAAGCTGTCGCCACCCTTTTCTATACACCTGGCCACGTAACCCAAGGCCGCACTCATTTACGAGACAGCATCGACTTAAAACGCATCATGATCATGGTGTGGATCGCAGTGTTCCCAGCCATGTTTTGGGGAATGTACAACATAGGTAATCAAGCGACAGCGGCACTTAGTGTCACCTACACGCTCGATGAACTGGTACCAGTTTTTGAGCAAAGCTGGCGTCTATCTCTTGCATTTGGGTCACCGGAGGCACTGGCCAGTGCTGGTTGGGGCAGTGAAATGTTCTACGGCGCACTGTTCTTTCTGCCTGTCTATGCCACAGTATTTATCGTCGGCGGTTTTTGGGAAGTGCTGTTCTCTATCGTCCGCAAACACGAAGTCAACGAGGGCTTCTTCGTCAGCTCTATCCTGTTTGCACTCATCTTACCCCCCACGATTCCGTTGTGGCAGGCGGCGCTTGGCATCACCTTCGGGATAGTGGTTGCAAAAGAAGTGTTTGGAGGAACAGGACGTAACTTCTTAAACCCTGCGCTCGCCGGGCGGGCTTTTTTGTATTTCGCCTACCCCGCTCAAATGTCTGGCGGTACGGTGTGGGTGGCTGCTGATGGTTATTCGGGCGCAACGCCACTGAGCCAATGGTATGAAGGTGGTCAAAGTGCGCTTATCAATAATATGACCGGAGAAACGCGATCTTGGAGTGATGCCTTTATTGGCAACCTGCCAGGCTCCATGGGCGAAGTATCGACGATGTTCATCATGCTTGCTGGACTATTCTTGATTGCGATAGGCATCGCCTCTTGGCGTATTGTGCTTGGCGTATTGATTGGCCTAGCCGCTACCGCGACTTTACTCAATTTGATTGGGTCAGATAGCAACCCTATGTTCTCCATGCCGATATGGTGGCACTTTGTGATTGGTGGCGTCGCGTTTGGTACCTTCTTTATGGCGACCGATCCAGTTTCCGCTGCATTTACTGACTCGGGAAAACTGGCTTATGGTGTGTTGATAGGCGTCATGACCATATTTATACGCGTACTCAACCCTGCTTACCCAGAAGGCATCATGCTCGCTATCTTGTTCGCGAATCTGTTTGCTCCGCTGTTCGATCATGTCGTCAAAGAGTCTATGGTTAAACGCCGAACACGTAGGATGAACAAGCTTAATCAATAACGTTCAAAAAGCGTCCAATGCAAATTGTAAACTGCAACAGCATTTATAAGAATGCTGTTGCGGAAGCAAGATCACGCCTTTTTTAGTGTCTATTTTCAAAAACTGAGGATCCGAAAGTGACAATTTACTCATCTCATTGGATAATTGGATAGCTATACAGTAAAAATAACTACAAGAAATCATGGCATTTATCGGAATGAGCTAAGGACAACGAAGGGACTATGAAGAGAAACGATTTTCAGAAATCGGCCGCCAACCTAAAAAAGGCGGTGCCGCTGATGGTTAAACATCACGTACCTGCGACGCCGGCAAATTACGCGTTGTGGTATACCTATGTGGATCAAACCATCCCTGAGTTAAATGCCGATATGGACGCCATACTCAAAGATTACGAAGTCCTCCCGCCTGTCAATTCTGCCTCACTTTATCGAAACCATATTGCTGAAAAAGCAGAAGTAGATCTTCAAGGTTTAAAAGAAAACCTCGAAGCGATTGTGACTGAAATGTCGAGCTCGATGGATGACGCACTTAACGATACCAGCGATTTTTCACAAGCACTTGAAGATAGCTTTGACGGCTTGTCTTCAAGCCTGGTTGCCGAGCGCGCACCTACCCTTGATGAAGTCATGCCTCTCATCAAACAATTAGTCGATGAAGCCAATGACATTAGGCACTCCACAGACTTTATACACGGACAACTAAAAAACGCCAGCGACGAGATCAGCCGACTCAAATCTCAGCTAGCAAAAGTCCAATGCAACGCCATGTTCGACAGCTTAACCTCGCTGTATAACCGCGGTGCTTTCGATGCCGACTTGACCATGTTTTGCGAAGCCAAGCAGCCACTTAGTTTGATTTTGTTAGATATTGACCACTTTAAAAAATTCAACGATGAAATGGGACACCTGTTCGGCGACACCATTTTGAAAGGCATCTCTCAGCGTCTGAAGCAAGCTTGTCGTGGTGGCATTACTGCCTATCGATTCGGTGGAGAAGAATTCGCACTGATTGTACCGAACAAATCACTACGTGTAGCAAGACAAATGGCTGACGCCCTGCGTTTAGCCATTGAGAAAATGACGATTAAAGATCGTAAGAACGGCCAAAAGATCGGCAACATTACCGCCTCTTTTGGCGTGGCAGAATTCATTGCCGGTGACAGCTACGCGTCGCTGGTTGACCGTGCAGACAAACAGCTTTATGACGCTAAACGCTCTGGCCGTAACCGAGTGATGCCGTTCTAAAAAAACGCCCCACCGTTAAGGCGGGGCAATACTACCAAAGGAAAATGCGGTAATAATAAACGTGCTAGCGTGAATTAAAATGCGAAGCTAAATCCTAGCGTATAGTCATCTCCATTTTTCGCGGTGTACTCTTTGTCCTCACTACAAGCGCTTGGTCGTCCTTGCTCATCACCTTTCACTAAACTAACCCAGTGACGAATTCCCGAGGCGTGACAGTTTTCTGACTGACCAAACGTAGTACATGTTTCCAATTGAATGTCTTCAATTTCTACCAGCTCTAAATTGCCAGTACCTTTACGACGACCAATCGTAACCTCTAGGTGAGTGCCGCTTTCATCACGAAGCAAAATACCTTCTGGTGCACATTTATCGCCAAGGTAAGCCACAAAATGCTTAGCGCGTTTGAGTCCTGTGTGCTCACCATTTTTGAAATACGCCTGTACGTGGCGATAATCAATTTCGTAACTCACCACATCTTCGTGTGAGCCTTTCTCTAATGGAAACAGGGTGTCTAGCAGCTGTTTCGCCATCTTTTGTTTTTCCATCTGCTCATCAGCTTTAACCATCTCGACGGCGAACACGGCTTCTGCGATAAAGGTTGAATGGTTCTTATGAAGTTCTGTTTTATCGAATGTCAGCATGTTCATAGTCTGTCCCTCTTACTGCTGCTAGATCCAAATTAGAGTAATCAACCCAAACGGATGTTTAAATTTATATTCGTTTTGTGATTTGTATACTTTGTAGACTAGCGTGTTTTTGACTACAATTTCACAACAAAAATTTTACAATGTGAATTTTACAAAATGCCAGTGTCAAAAAGTCTGATCCGCCAGTCCCATTTTTTGGGCACCAAAGTTCGTAACCTACGAAAACGTAACCACTTAACCATGGAAGATCTGTCTGCGCGTTGTATTCGAGTCAACCCCGAGTACGCGCCTTCCGTCTCTTACCTGTCGATGATTGAGCGTGGAAAGCGCGTGCCTAGCATCGACATGCTGGAGGTGATCGCAGAAGTATTTCAAAAAGATCCTGCTTGGTTTCTCGACAATGAACCCGAACCAGATGAAATTACCCCAGTAAAAGGAAATCGCGGCGGGATAAGTGGTATGGCACTTGAGCCAAGCTTTTTGTTCTCCAATGACATTTTGCAAATCGCCATTCCCGAAATGCTCTCGCAAACCGGGATCACCGGTCGTCAATTTGCCCACTTGTTGATACGTGCTCATCAGGAAAGTTTGCAGAACCACTTTCCCGATCTTGAGCGTGCCGCAGAAGACGTTGGCTTGAAACGACTCAACCTCTCGATTGAAGATCTCATTGATATTGCAAGCGATTTAGGGCTGCGCGTGCAATGGGTAAACCGGACACCAAAAGATGTGGTGGATGAACTCGGGGTGAACGCCAAACAATTGGTGACGTCGTTTTTCGAGCCACCTGGTACTATCTACCTCAACGAAATCCTTAAAGCCTACCCAACACGTCTAAAGTACGATTTGGCGGTGTATATTGGCCATCGCATTCTGCATCGCGATGAGGGATTAAAAAGTGTGCTCAGCGTTGGCAACCAAAATACTTGGGACGACAGTGCGGCTCATCAATCTTCTTCTGCACTCAACTCTCAGGACATCCTCCAAGCATGGCGCGATTTTGAATCCAGTTTCTTTGCAGGGGCTCTACTCTGCCCCAAAGTACCATTTAGGCAACTGCTCGACCGAAGCGGCTATGAGATTGATGTTCATAAACGTGTCGGAGTGTCCCCTTCGGTCGCCATGCGCCGCATGACCGTTGTGTCCCCATATCCACACTGGCACTATTTCGATGCTTATGGGCCGGGGAAGCTAAAAGCGGTCTATCGCGGAAATGGTATTCCGCTTCCGTGGGGAAATATGCGGATGGTTAATGACCCCTGCCAACACTGGGCAGTATTTAGAAGACTGTCTGAGCCGCAAAATGGCTCATCGGCGCAAATATCTATATTGAATGTCGGTGATGAGCCAAGGATCTATTGTTGTGAGTCCATCAACATGACCGATCCTGCGGGTAATAATCGAGTACTGTGTGCAGGTATCGATCTCAATCCAGCAATTGATGCTCAAGGTGGCAATGCATTAGACATCGCCAGCGAACTTAAGCGCTCGTGCGTTGAAGGCGGTGGCAGTGTCATCATTCCACGCCATATCAAGAAAGATCTGCAAACCGTCGCTAAGATACTGAATATCAACTGGGTGGAACGTGGTATTGAAGGCGATGCTCGATTAATCTGCTCTCGAGGCGCTGTTTGTCCACGTAAGCCAAGTTGCTATGAAGGTTGTCAGGATGACGCTGGTCAAACACTTGGAGACATTGTTTGATACGTACAAGGCGTAGCAAGCGAAAGATTTAACAATGGAAGGCTAATCAGACAAAGGGAAGGAATAGGCTTGGAAATAGCCTTTCTGACCTCAGAAAGAAAAAAAGCCAGCCACAAAACATGTGTGACTGGCTATATACAAGTGTGAACAAAATAGGTTCACTAACAACGTCAGTTGGCTAGGTGACCCTCGGCTTAAAAAGGGTCGCTATAGTTAATGCAGTATGCGTGCCAACTTTTTAAAGTCTGTTTTTAATTGATTTTGGCCAAATCTACACCAATTTCAGGGAAATAGCGTTCATATAGCCCTTGCAAAATGCAAATGTAAATGCAATTTGCAATCACGACGATTTTCATAGTAGGAATAGTGATTCAATACGTACCCCACAAGCGTTACCAGTTGCATAGGTTAGGGCATGAAAGAGTTAAGTTGTCGTTAGGTCAGCTCGATTAAAGACACCCAACACACAACCTTCCAAATTTCAGCAATTTTCGGCCTCTAAATTGAGCAACCTAAGTTTTCGCTCCACACCACCAGCGTAACCAGACAACTTTCCATTTTTACCCACCACTCGGTGACATGGCACAACAATAGAGAGTGGGTTTTTACCATTCGCCGTCCCAACCGCCCTCACCGCTTTCGAGTTGCCTAGCCGATTGGCCAGTTCTTGATAGCTGATCGCTTCTCCATACGGAATCTCGCAAAGAGCCTGCCAAACCTTGCGTTGAAAGTCAGTGCCGATAGCAGCTAGCGGCAAAGTAAACGTTTGACGCTCACCAGCAAAATACTCTTTTAGCTCAGTTTCTGCTTGTTTTAGTAATGGATAGCTTGGGTTGTGTTCCCCAAGCTCATCAGGGCAGGTTGTATGCTGCTCAAACCAGATACCCAGTAAGCCTTCACTATTCGCTTGAACAGTAATCGCCCCTAGCTCACTTGCAAGCACAGTGTAATAATTCATGAGAAATGACTCCAACAGTGAAGAGTGGCATAGCTGCCCCACGGTGCAGTATGCTCTGCGTTAACTTCGCTATGATCAACCAAGTACTTTTTAACAATCAGATCTGAACTAAGTAGTAGATCTGGCGCCGATAAACCGCGCATTTTTGCATAGTTGACTGTCCACGGCCCGATACCTTTTAGCGACAACCAGTTATCGGGATGATCGTCTGGGTGTTCGCATAGGTGGCTAGCAAGTCGCAATAAGGTTTCTTTTCTGCTTTCAGGCATGCGCAAAAAACTAAGGTCTTTGCCTGCTATAAAATCGGGTGTCGGAAACACCTTCTGACCAGAAAGACACTGACCCATAGTATCAGTCAAAAGATTGAGCTGACCTATCGCGGCTTTTACAGATACCTGTTGTCCAAGTACCGCCCTAGCGCCGGCTTCCCAAGTGGACCAAACTCCAGGTAACCTAAGACCCGGCTTTAGAATAAGCACCTCATCAACAGCATGTAGATGGGATTCAACGGCAGTTATGTCAGTATCAAGATCGAATACACGCTTGATACCACTCAATAAACTGGCCAACTTGGTGACCTGTTCCAATTCAAACTCGACTTTAACCGTCTGCGCCCCCTCAAAATCTGCAAACAGACGAAACCATGCGAGCGTCCCATCGATATCTACGTAGCGTTCATAACTTTGCTCGGTCACTCGCTCAACCCCACTGATCGCACGCTTTTGAAGAAAGCCAAGCATTGCAGACCAATCATAAGCGCCGCGATAAGCTAAATAGACTTCGTTCCGGGCAGTGACTTTTCCGTCACCACGTCGCAATTCCGATGGGGTTAACTTAAGCGTCCTCCTAAATGCATCATTAAAACGCCTTACGCTATTAAAGCCGCAGGCAAAGCCAATATCCGAAATCGATAAATGACTATGATGGAGAAGCTGCTTCGCAAACATCAATTGATGGTACTGAGCGTATTTCTTGGGCGAAACCCCTAGGTGCTCTTGAAATAACTGACGCAGATATCGGCTACTAATACCTAAACGGTCGCTCAGTCCCTCGCAACTGGAATGATGTAGCGCCCCTTGCTCAATAAGTGTTAGAGCACGGCGAAAACTGGTTTCTGCGCCAAGCCAAGCCCATGAATTGGGAGCACTTTCTGGACGACAACGCAGACAAGGACGATACCCCGCCTCAAGGGCAGCATGAGCATGCTGGAAATAACTTACATTGTGCTCTTTTGCCAAGTTCGCAGGACAGATCGGCCGACAAAATATGCCTGTCGTTTTAACACCGACAAAAAACACGCCATCAAAACGGGCATCACGCGCAAGCCTCGCCTGCTGATACTGTTCGTTGGTCATTGAGATTACCGCCACTTTGTCGCCTCGTTGTTTTTGTCGTTAGTGTCCAGTGTAAACCAAGTTGGTTCAGTGACTAGCCATTTTCGGAACTCAACACAAGCTAATTTTCGCAAGGAAAGCTTCATAGCATTGTCATCTAAGTTTCAAATTTTCGCGTGAAAGTAACGACTTACTAAATGCTTAAATTAATCGTCTGGCAAAATTTCAAAAAACGCCAAAGCTCTGTCTATACTGAGGCAGAGTTTGATGAGAAACGTCATTTTATGAGGGTGGCTATGTCTAATGTAGATTTTCGTCTTGGTAAGAAACCGTTCTACGACAACAAGCGGTTTCGACGTGGGTTTGCAAAATCCGGAGACTTTACCATTGCCGAAGAGGAAATATTGATCCGCTTCGGAGATACGATGAACTTACTTGAAGGTGGCGAACTCGCCCCTGAATCTGAAGAGGAGCGCCATTTTCTACAAGCTGTCGCCGATGAACAGCAAGCGGAAAGCAAGCTTGAGAAAACGTGGATCAAATACATCCATCTAGCTCGAGACCGGAAGAAGTTCCATACTCTAAATGGGAAAAAGGCGGCCGCGACCGAAAGCGTCGAGGACGAGTCTGATTATGATGATAGCAACGCCGATATTGGTAACGACATCGTCGATGACGAGCCACGCTCAGACGACTAATCGCCAGCGTTATTCGCGCTGACATTGAAGCGACTTACGCCCAACGGCAGTTGGGCCTTTGTCTATGTATTCAAACTAACGAGGCAATTGTTCAAGCAGGTATCAAAGCCCATCGAATGGTTGAACGCGATTTAGGCATTCTGCAAGCATTGCAATAATAGCTTACGTTGCCACACGCTTTCATGGCATCCAGCTTTGTGTCGCAATCAGGACAAAATGGCGTTTTATTGAAGCTCACCTGGCACTGAGTGCAAGTGCGACCTTCCTCATTTTCCACTTCAATCTTGCATGTTGGGCAGGTCAACCTTAGTGCTTGAATCGCTGCGTGATCCATGTTCTACCTTTTACTTAGCGCTTCTCTCAACCTGTTCAAGAAGGCAAACAACTACAGATAGCTCAGTATAATTCCTCACCGCTATTGAAGACAAAACCACCTCGCACTGACAATTAAAGTTCCACATAGATACCGTCAGCAAGTATTTGATACTTTGATTCATTAGCCTAACCCCTGTTCACTGTTCTCATTAACGCCAACTGAACTAATATTGAACAAAGACAATTTTATCGATTGCCACCCCGGAAATGAGAGTAAGAGTTATTTACAATTAATGGCATTAAGATGCCTATTTACTGCGGGTAAGGAGAACACCATGACCACAGCCATCACTCAATGGTTAGCACGAGATCCGGATTCAAAAACTCGTCAAGAGCTTCAACAGCTTATCGATAGCAACAGTCAGCAAGAACTGAAAGATAGATTCAGTACACGTCTAGCTTTTGGTACCGCAGGACTCAGAGGCAAAGTCGGCGCCGGTCCCAACCGAATGAATCGACTCGTCATCCAAGAAACCGCAACAGGGCTTGGGCAATATCTGCTTGAGCAAATAGATAATGCGGACACGCGAGGCGTTATCGTCGGCTATGATGGTCGAATCGATTCAAAACAGTTTGCTCACGATACCGCCAGCGTGCTTACCGCAATGGGTATCAAGGTCTATTTGACCAGCCAAGTAGCGGCAACGCCGATTGTCGCCTATGGCGTGAAAAAATTTAACGCCGCCGCAGCGGTCGTGGTCACAGCGAGCCACAATCCGCCAGAATATAACGGCTTTAAAGTCTATTGGGAAAATGGCGCGCAAATCATCCCGCCCCATGACACTGGCATCGCAAGTAAAATTGACCAAGCCACGACCAAACCACTCACTTTATTGCCTCTAGAGCAAGCGAGCGAACAAGGCCTGCTGGAATGGCTAAAAGAAGACTACTACCAATCCTATCGTAGTGCGATGAATGGCAATCCACTGCTTAAACGTAGCAATTGCACGGACGTTTCCATTGCCTATACCGCGATGCATGGTGTGGGCGCCGAAATGGCAGAAACCTTACTCGCCGATGCCGGATTTCAGAACGTAGCCAGCGTTGCAGAGCAGCGCGAGCCTGATGGCAGCTTCCCCACGGGCAGCTTCCCCACGGTCAACTTCCCAAATCCGGAAGAAGCGGGCGCTATGGATATGGTGATGGCGCTTGGAAAAACGCACGATGCGGATATTGCCTGCGCGAATGACCCAGACGCTGATCGCTTTGCCGTTGCGGTAAGATGCGAAGATGGCGAGTATCAGATGTTAACTGGTGACCAAGTGGGCGCGCTGTTTGCCGATTACCTATTGGAAAATCAGCCAAATGCGCTGGTTGGCAATACGATTGTGTCTTCCAGACTATTGAGTGCGATAGCCAAAGCGCACGGCGCGCAATACTATCAAACACTCACTGGCTTTAAGTGGCTCACCAACATCGCTATGGAGCAACAAAGCGAAGCCCATCCGTTTCTCTTTGCCTACGAAGAGGCGCTTGGCTATACCATTGGAAGTCAAGTATGGGATAAAGATGGTCTGTCTGCTTTGGTTGCCTTTGCCCAACTAACAAGCGAGCTAAAAGCGCAAGGCAAAACCATCTGGGACAAAATCGAAGCCTTGTATCGACAACATGGCTTCTATTGCAATGCGCAGCGCAGTATTGCGCTCGATCCAAACTCGCCACCTATCGGTGACAAGTTACGGAAGCAACCACCAAAACAGATTGCAGGGCAAAAGGTCATCGTGACTGAGGATCTTAAGTCTTCAACACGTTTGTTAGCCAACGGTACGACTGAGCACATCAATTTACCTGCCAGTGATGTACTTATTTACATCCGTGAGGATAAATCGCGTGTGATCGTGCGCCCTTCTGGCACCGAGCCTAAATTGAAGTGTTACTACGAAGTGATCAGCGATTTTCCCACCAGCATGGATTACGCATCAGCCAACCAACATGCAGAAGACAAAATGAACGCGCTTATTTTGGCACATCAACAGAGTCTATAAGTATAAACAAGGAGCGACTCATCGCTCCCTGTTTTGATTGCCTTAGTGACTTACAAATACTTGCCTACAAAAGAGACCACGGTAGAAACGTATTTTGGCGAGTCGAACACGTCAGCGCTGTGACCTACCCCTTTTTCAATATACAGCGCATTCTCAACACCAAACTCATCAAGCTTAGCCTTGAGCTGCTCACTTTGTGAATGCGGCACACGCTTATCTTCATCACCATGAAGGAGTATGTACGCCGGCGAGTCGGCACCAATATAAGTGGTTGTGGAGGCCTCAATCGCCACATCAGGAATACCACTCGGAATCCCACCTAAAAAAACGTGATACGGAAGACTTCGCTGACGCCTTTTTATTTCCTTTATTACCTAGAGCCAAGAGATCCGTCGGCCCAAAGAAACTCACCACAGCCGCTACTTGGTACTTTGGCGAAGAGATAAAACCAACTTCTTTATGCGCATTGAGAGCCCCGACGAGCCCCGCCAAGTGACCACCCGCAGAACGCCCCATCAGCACTATGTTGCTGGCATCAACTTGGTATTGCGCAGCGTTATCGTACAAATAGTTGAGCGCATCGTTGATGTCCGCCACTGGCGCTGGAAAAGTAGCCTCTCCACTCAGACGGTAATCCACTGAAGCGAGCGCGTAACCGCGCTCTAGAAACGAGTTCAATAACAGTGGATTCTTGGTCGGGATGGCATCTTTCGAGCCTCGTTTCCAAGCACCACCATGTACCCAAATTAATAGCGGCGCAGGTTGAGTCGTTGTAACGGTTGGCAAGTACAAATCCAAAGCCAATGTCTTGTCACCGACCTGTTTAAAAACAATCTCTTTACGAACGGTATAGTTAGCGTTCGCTAAGCTAACGGGCAGCAGAAAAAGCAGCATGATTATCAGTGTTTTTTTCATCAATAGTTCTCTATCTCAGAGGCGCGAAACAAAGCCGCACGCCAAAGCAAAACAGTCAGGTTTAGAACGAAGTGTTGATAGCTAACCAGTAACGACGCCCATCTTCAACATAACCGTACTCTTCATAATTCGTTTGCTTATCAAGTAGGTTATAGATACCCGCCATCAAACGTACATTGTTTGAAACTTGCCAGTTTCCACCCACATCAACGTAAGTCGCCGCTGGAGCAAGACTATTGCGTGAGTCTTTCGTTATTGTATCTGCTTCTTTGTCACGATATGAAACACGCATCCAAGAGCGGATATCTGGACGAATAGCCCAGTCAGCGTTCAAATTAACAAGGTGTCTAGGCATTTGAGTCAACGGCTGTCCTTTATCCGCACCCGATTTTTTCTCACTATGCGTAAAGGTATAGCTGGCAGCAATTTTTACTGAGTCCGTTAGCTGTTTGGCTATCGCAGCTTCTGTACCATAGGTGACGGCATCCTCAACATTGACGTACGTCGCATCACATGCTCTCCCTGTACAGCTGTCATCAATATTGACCTTATCAATTTTGTCCTTAAAGTCGTTATAAAACAGCGTGATGTTCGATGTTAAAGAGCCGTTGCCAACAAAATAAACCCCGAGCTCGGTATTCACCGACGTTTCTGGTTTTAGGTCTGGGTTGCCGTAAACATCACATCGGCCGTTACAGCTCTCCTGAACCCAATCTCCTTCCATCTCGGTGAGACTCGGCGCTTTATAACCCGTGGAAACACCGCCCTTTACCGTCCAAGCTTGGTCCACACTCCAAACCCCGTATAGACGTGGACTAAACTGTGATTCAAACTGCTGATTATTGTCGTAACGAAGTCCAGCTGTTAGTGTGAAATTATCGAGAAGATACCATTCATCTTCGGCGAACAGTGACCACTGAGCGTTCTTAAATACATACTGGGTATTATCAAGCTCTTGCTGTTCAAAGGCTGCGCCGAGTGTTAGGAAGTGACCGCTCAAAGGCAACGACCATTGAGAGTTAACATTGGTATTTTCAACTGTTAGCTCTCGGCCAACGTTTTCTACCCGCTCCTGACTCACATAGGACGCGCCGCTACCCCAAAGGTAATTGCCATCGTGAGCAAGGCCAATAGCATTACGATTATTTTGTGTTTCTGACGTTGAGATTCGCGTTTTACCTTCTGTATTCACTCGCTTTTGGTCGTGATACGCGTAGTCGAGCGTAAAAGTGTCCGTGTCCGTAGGTGTGAGGTATAAAGAGGCGCGATAGTTTTCTAGATCTTTACCACCGTTGGCATACAGTATTTCATCTTCAACCCGCTGTTGATATAAGCCGGTGATAGAGGCACTAAGTAGATCTTTAATGATCGGCCCCGCTAAGTGCAGCTCCCCTTGATACTTGTTACCAAATTTCGGGTTTTCTTGCAGAGTCGCCTCAGCACGCAAATTGCCGTGCCACTCTTGATAGTCTTTGCGGGTAATCACATTAATCACACCACCAATCGCATCGGAACCATACAAGGTTGACATGGGTCCCCGCACAACTTCAATTCGCTCAATAGCGCTCAAAGGCGGGAGCCAATCTTGTTCAAAACCACCACCGCTGCTCACTTGCGTTTGACGGCCTGACTGTTTGCGTCCATCAACAAGAATCGCCGTGTAATCTGACGGCATACCTCGCAGCGAAATCTCTTGCCTAGAACCGCCACCGGTGACGACAACGCCAGGAAGATCCCGAATAGCATCAGTGAGATCACGATATGAACGGTTTTCAATCTGTTCTCGGTCAATCACGCTGATCGATGCCGGAGCCTGAGTGACGAGTTGTTCGTGACCAGAAGCAGTGACAACCATGGTCTCCATAGCTTCTGAAGCCTTCTCGTCAGAAACAGCAGGAAAAGATAAGGTAAACAAGCTGATGCAAACGGCACCAGCATAGCTAGAAACGTTGAGGTGGTGAATAGACGACATGGGTTGGCAAACTTTCTTGTTATTGATAATCGTTATCAATTAAACAATCAAAACAGTTTCACCACAACCATTACAGTATCTAGAACATCGAATGTGGCTATCCGCATTGTGCATAATATCTGCCACACTTATGCTACTGCTTGTCCATCAGAATATTGTTTTTTAAACAGATCTCGAATCCACTCACACATTGAATCCTCATGAAATCGCTTGTGCCAGTATAGGTAGACAGATTGAAAGTCCAATTTCAGCTCTTCAGGAACGTCACGGACGATAAGTCTCTCATCTTTAGCGGCCTCTTGCGCGAAAGGCGTGGGAAGGTGGAAAATAACATCTGACTCAGCAGCAATACTTGCCGCAGAACTGAAATTCACGTTTAGCCACTAACATTCGGTAAAGGTTTTGTTCCGATGTCGGAGGTTGATGGGATGACAAAACAAAATGTACATCTCCGGCCACCAGCGCATCAAAATGGCGTTGTGCGGTCGTATCGATACTCACCACCATATTTGGTGCCCTCTCACGAATCTCGGAGACTATGCTTGGCATTAAGGTATTGACCTACGGCAGAAGACCGAAAAACCTCACAACACTGGCGTCTTGTTTTGGCTCAAAAGCCTGTTTGTGAACCAAAACCTCAAGGCTGTTGATTACGGTGTTAATGTCCGCCTTGATACTAACCGCTTTTGGGGTGAGTTCATAACCGGCATGAGTTCAAACAAGTAGCTCATCTGAAAACAAAAGTCTCATTTTCTGCAGCGCGCGACTTACAGAAGATTGACTAATATTCATTGCCAAAGCGGTATTCGAGACATGCTTTTCATCCAACAAGGTTTTTAGAATCGTCAAAGAGTTAATATCAAATTGAGATAAGTTCATTAGCTTTGGTGTCTTTATATGTCTTGTCGTTCAAATAGTACAAGTAATTGCGGACGAACGTAAATATCTAGCTTGTACAACTGACTTCTCAAACCGGAGATTGCTTAACGCTAGTTAAACACTCATAAAATGCATTTGCAGCAGGAGACAATGCGGTCTTTGCTCCCTTTAATACAACCGAAAAGTCACTCGTAAACCACCATTGTTCTGGATTAACAGCCACCAGCGCCTGTTGAGAACGGTTGCTTTCAATAAGATGACTGGGAAGAAAACTCAAATGCGTCCCCGCCATCGCGAGCAAAGCGCCAGATTCAACGTTCCAGCCATCGATGAGTTTTAGTTGTTGGTACTGCTCAACATTCAAAAGCTTACGCATTACCTCAGAAGCGTAGCCACCAATGTTAATGCGTCGCCCCTCAAGCGAGTGATTGCGAGTTTCAATTTCCTTTGCAACGTCTTCGCGCGCAAAGAGATAACTCTTCTCAGTGAACAGAAACTCAGCATGACTGAAGGCATCAAGTTGATGTTCAGCAAGAACGACTATCATCATGTCTAGCTGTCCCTTCGCCAGCTTTTCATTTAATAATGTGTAATCCCCAACCTCGAGCGTGAGCTCGACGCTGTCACTCAACTTATAAAAATTCTCGATGGCGGCCGGAACAGGATTACTAGGAAGCGTAATCGTATTATCGAGAATACCAACGCGCACCTGCCCCGTCAGTATTGACTGTACGCCCTTCAATTTAAAGGCAAAATCACTAAGCACATTACTCAGTTCATTTGCATAACCATACACAGTGTGTCCTTCACTTGTTAAATCAAAACCACTTCGACCACGCTTACAAAGCGTCACGCCCAAGCTCTTTTCGAGTTCTATCAACTGATTACTCAGCACTGGCTGACTCAGCCCAGTACTTACGGTAGCATTGCTGATGCCGCCATGCTCAACGATCTCGCAGAAAATCTCTAATCGTCTCAGGTCGCGCTTGTCCAGTTTCTCAATATGAATAGCCATAACTTAATACATAACCAAAAACGAATGTTTGCATCTAATAATATGTATTTATTTGTATGTAACAAGCTGCTAACTTTTTTTATGTGAACTTTATGGATAATTATTTAGGAGCTTAGGATGGCGAACACACAAACAGCACGGAAGATTGATGACTTTGAGTTAGAGCCCGTACCCGAGAGAGCAAAACGCTCGTGGTACGTCATCAGCCTGATCTGGCTTGCAATTGGTATTGATATCTCTGGCCTGTTCTTGGGTGCGTTTCTAAGTACCGGGCTTACTATTCACGATGCCCTATTTGCGACCTTCACTGGTTCTGCCATTCTCGCCGTACTCGCCATGCTTTGCGCCAATATTGGTTTCCAATCTGGCGTCTCAACACCATTAATGAGTAGCTCTGTATTTGGTCGTCACGGTGGTAAGGTCCTCGGCGCCATCAATGGTGTTTCTCTTGTTGGCTGGTTCGCGTTTCAGGCGGACTTTTTCGCCTACATACTTGTCGATGCGCTAGCGCAGTATGACATCGCCGTTTCCCACTTTGCTGCGCTTGTTGGCGGTGGCGTACTAATGATGATCACCGCAATCTATGGTGTCAGAGCGCTCGGTAAGCTTAGCGCCTATTCAGTACCACTGATGGTGACACTGATTACCGTTGGCCTATTTATGGCGGCAGGTGCACAAAGCGCAGGTGACAAGGTTATTGAGTCTCCACTATCTATGGGTGAAGCTATTTCCTATGTCATGTCGATTTGGATCCTCGCTGCTGTCGCGGCTCCTGATATTGCCCGCTACGCGAAAACGCGCAAAGACGCCATTCTCGGTGCCGGTTTTGGCTTCCTATTTGGTAACAGCGCAACGATTGTGGTTGCCCTGCTGCTCACACAAATGACCGGCTCCGACGACCTAGTGAACGTGTTCTTCGGTATTGGTTTGGGCATGGCAGCGATTATCGTGCTGGTTTTTGCTCAGTGGACGACAAACAGCAGTAACCTTGTATCAGGCGCTTTGGGTATGTCGGTTGTGTTGCCGAATGTGCCGCGTCCTATTTTGGTCATCATGATGACCATTCTTGGCCTCGCTATCGCGCAACTTGGCATGATCGATATGTTTACTGCGTTTCTCACACTTCTAGGGGTGACGATTGCGCCCTCAGCAGGTGTTTACCTAGCTCAATACTACTTCTTAGATAAGTCTGCACTTGAGTTTGAACGTATTCAAAGTGCGCCAAACTGGATGCTAAAAGGCTTGGTTGCTTGGGCATTTGGTAGCGCGGTGAGTGCATGCACCGCAGGCGAGTTCTTCAACCTATTCTCATTAACCAGTATTTCTGCGATTGACGGTATTCTTGCGTCCTTTGTTGCCTACATTGTGCTTGTAAAGCTGTCAGTATCAAATAAGGAAGCGGTTCGTGATTTTCAATGATCAAATGATTGATGATATTGCCCTAGGTGCCACTGTACTTGGCACCGGAGGGGGTGGTGATCCCTACAGTGGTGCGCTAATGGCAAAAGTCGCCATCGCCAATGCGAAAAAGCCTGTCGAGCTTATTTCGCTAGATGAGGTGAAAGATGACTGGATGACAGTGCCTTCGTCTATGATCGGCGCACCCACCGTCGCCATTGAGAAACTCAACTCTCAAGATCAAATGTTGGTAGCGTTTGAAGCGATGGAACAAGCCGTCGGTGAACGTATCGAAGCGACCTTCCCTATTGAGGTTGGCGGTTTCAACTCATTGATCCCAATTTTGGTTGCTGCGCAAAAAGGAATCCCAGTGATCGACTGTGATGCCATGGGACGCGCATTCCCAGAGTCACAAATGGTGACCTTTTATTTGGACGGTTTGCCGTCCGCGCCCAACACACTTGCCGATGAAAAGGGTAACGTCGTGACTTTACATCCTATCGACGGTGTCTGGTCAGAACGATTTGCTCGCCCAATCACTGAGCAAATGGGTGGCTCTGCAGCGATGTGTGACTATCCTATGTATGGTAAAGAGCTCAAACGCAGCGCACTCGGTGCGACCCTGACCAAAGCCATGCAGATAGGTAAAGCCATTCGTGAAGCCAATGCTCGCAGTGACAGTGCGGTCGATGCCGTGTTGGACATTGTAGAAGGGCACCGAATTATTAGCGGCAAGATTGTCGATATAGACCGAAATACCGGCGGTGGTTTCGTGACAGGTGGTGTCGTCATCGAGCCGCTTAAAGCCGCTGAAAGCAATGCGTATCCCGTCTACGTTCATTTCCAAAATGAACTGTTGCTCGCTCATAAGGGAACTAAGGCGAGTGATATGAGCCAAGAATCGCTTCTAGCTTGCACACCCGATTTAATCAGCATCCTAGACCATGAAACCGGGCAACCCATAACGACTGAACAGCTTAGATACGGACAGCGAATTGAGCTTATCGCTTACCCTTGCGCTCCCAAATGGCGGACTGCTAAAGGTATCGAAGTCGCAGGTCCCGATTACTTTGGCTATGGCGTTGACTATGTCGCCATTGAAAACCTTTCGAAACGCACAAATACGGAGGCATGACCATGACAACCGCTATTTATCGCCTCGGTATTGATGTCGGTGGAACCAACACAGACGGTGTCCTTTTGGATGAGTCGCTCAAAGTTATCTCTAAGGTCAAAGTGGCCACAACGCACGATATTTCGACAGGCATCGACAACGCCATTGATGAACTACTGCGTCAAGCAAACTTGACAGGTGAGAGTGTCAAACATGCCATGCTTGGTACAACTCAATGTACCAACGCCATTGTTGAGAAGCGAGGTCTCGACAACGTAGGCATGCTTCGCCTAGCACTGCCGAGTGGCAGCGCTGTACCACCTCTTTGCGGTTGGAGCGCGTCTTGGCAAACCTTACTTGGCGAGCATTTCTATCAAGCCCACGGTGGCTATGAGTACGACGGTCAAAAAATCGCAGACGTAGATGAGCAAGAGATCCGTCAGCTATGTCAGAAGATGAGGGGCAAGGTTGATTCCATAGCGATTTGTGGTGTGTTTTCTCCCGTTAACGGTGAGCAAGAGCTATTGGTTGAACAGTGGGTGAGAGAGGAACTGCCAGAGGTTAATATTTCCCTTTCGCACAAGGTTGGCAGTCTGGGTATTTTAGAGCGTGAGAACGCCACTATTTTAAATGCGGCCTTGCAAGGCACAGCAAAACGCTTTGTCGAAGGATTTTGTCACGCGCTAGAGAAACATCGCATCGCTGTTACGCCCTATTTCGGGCAAAACGATGGGACACTGATGTCTCAAGAGTTCGCGCTTAAGTACCCTATTCTTACTGTGGCGTGTGGTCCTACTAACTCCATTCGTGGGGCTAGCCATCTGACTAAGCTTGATGATGCTATTGTGGTCGATGTCGGCGGTACAACGTCAGATGTAGGTGCACTGACACATGGCTACCCTCGCGAATCTAGCGTAGCAGTCGAGCTTGGAGAAGTGCGCACTAACTTTCGCATGCCCGACATTTTAGCCATCGCCATTGGTGGTGGTACCAAAGTAACGCTCACCGATGACGACATTCAGTTAGGTCCTGAAAGTGTCGGTCATGAACTGACTCAGAAGGCGCTCAGTTTTGGCGGAGACACACTGACCCTCACCGACGTAGCACTCACTAAACAAGTGATGACATGGACAGGTAAAGCACAGCAAAAGCCTATTGATTTGGAGCTAGAAACAGCCAATCAAATCTACGCTCATATGGTAGAAAAGGTCGAAGATGCCATCGACCGGATGAAGACCTCTGCCACTAAAGTGCCGGTCATCCTTGTAGGCGGTGGCAGCGCGCTAATGCCCAACGAATTTGAAGGTGTCAGCTCTGTCGTTCGTCCTGAGCACTTTGAAGTCGCCAATGCAATTGGTGTCGCGCTCGGAGAGATATCGGGTCAGCTAGATAAGATTGTCCCCATCGAACCTAACCAGCGAGCTGAGATATTGGCTGACTTGGAGAAAGAAGCCTGCCAACTCGCTATGGAGGCAGGTGCGTGCGCAAACAGTGTGTCGGTGATTGAGCGCAGTGAAATACCGCTGAGTTACCTGCAAGGGAACATGGTACATGTCAAAATAAAAGCCGCAGGCAGAATCGCTTAGGTTATTGCTTTTAATAAATAAAAACGCCTCATCGAAAAGTCGACGAGGCGTTTTAGTATCTATAAAAGATTAATACTTAAAGCGACGAATCTGGCTATCTAACTCTGTGGTATTTGAGGTAATCGCCTCTGCAAGTACTTGAAGCTCATCGTTGACAGTGCGCATGTCAGCGGCGCTAGTATCGAGCTCTCGCATGTCTTGCGCTACCGTATTACTCACGTTAGACTGCTCTTCACAAGCACTTGCGACAGAATCAACCATGGCGTTGATACTGGTCACCGCTTCAATCATCTTAGTCAGCGCAAGCTGCGCTTCATCTGAGCTCACTTTGGTGAGTTCCACCAATTGCTTAGATTCTTGAGTCGCATTAAACGACTCAGTTGCCTCTTGTTGCAGGCTTTCAATAATGGATTCTATTTCGCTGGTAGAGTCGTGAGTCTTACTTGCAAGCGCGCGAACCTCATCAGCAACAACGGCAAATCCGCGGCCACTTTCACCTGCTCGTGCAGCTTCAATGGCAGCGTTTAGAGCCAGAAGATTGGTTTGCTCTGCAATCGCTTTGATCACTTCAACTACGCGGCCGATGTCGTCGCTTCGGTTCTTAAGCGCGTTGGCGCGCTCGGCGGCAGTCTCAAGGTTAGCGGACAGATCTTCTACGTTTGAGACATTTTGCGTGATCGCTTGTTCGCTTGACGCCCCCAAAGAAAGGGCATCATTTGATTTAAACAGAGTATTCTCTGTATTGGCCGCAATCTCACTCGTCGCCAGATTGAACTGCTCAATCTTGCTCAGGCTTTCATGAGTGAGCGCCAACTGATTTTCAGTTTGTTGACTTACTGAAGCGCGCACGGAAGTAATGGCCGATCCATTCTGCTTTAAGCTTTCTGTCGTTCGAGCCGTATCGACAACGATCTCCTGCACTGTTTCGACAAAGCGATTGAAGGCTTTTGCTAAGTCGCTCACTTCATCGTTTGAGGTCGCTTGTACTCTTGATGTTAGATCGCCGCCACCAGCGGCAATATCATTCATGCTGCTCGCCATCCCCTTGATGGGCGTCACAACTAGGCGATCCATAATGTACCCAAGAGAGACGATAACCACTAAGTACAAGGTACCAAACATTAACATCGAGCGAAGCATCAAACTTTTAAGCTCATTGCGCGCTTGCTCGCTATTAAATCCAAGCGAAACAGAGCCAATTGGCAAACCATCCCACTCAATATTAATGCGAGATTCAAACTCAGCCGTTTTCTGGCGAACTTGACTCATCTCTTTGCCATTTTGATCGCGAACCACGATGCTCGAAATAGTGTCATTCTTGATGTAAGCCTCAAGAATGCTGCCAATCAGAGCTTTGTCATACACATACACCGGCTCTTGCAAGATAACTTGCAACTCCTGCTCAATTTCTGCAGTGACTTTTTCGAGGTCCGCTTCCACATTTTGCTTGGTCAATACATATTGCGTCGACAAGGCAATCGCGGTCACCAGCGTCATGACTAATGTCACCACAAGAATAATTTTTTTGGTTAGTCTGTTCATGTTACACCTGTGATTACTTAGCTAAAGGATCAAAGAAAAAGTGGTCAGGAATGGCTTTCGTTGCCGCGGTGACATTGGGATTATCTAAATCGAAAACCACGCGCTCGCTCAAGTTCGCTTGCTTCAACGCGGCTTTAATCTCATTGTCGGCAAAGAACATGGTTTCATAGAGCCCTTCGTTATGGATTTCGAGCATGATGTCGTACAAATGTTGTTTTAACTCTTCGTTGCCTTTGCGAACAAACAACAGATACGGCATCTTGTAGCGGAGCATGACGTTTTCATCTACCTCTAGTGGCAGATTTGGATGGGATTTCACCTCAGCCCAAGGCTCCATGACACCACGCATAAATGCATCGCAGCGATTGCCCGCGACCAACATATCGAAAATATTTGGGTACTTGAGCGACTTAGCGATAGAAAGTCCATTTGCTTCCAATATCTGTGTATCGGCCCATGTTTTACCAGAGCACAGCGATAGACGCTTGAGATCGGAAACGGAGTTGACCGAGGCCAGCATGTTGGCGCGTTCTTGACTCACCAAACCAATTCGCATGCCCAACATGCCGCGATAAATAGGAAATGGAATGGCGTCAAAGCGCGTTTCAAGATCCTGGTTTGTCGCAGTCCACACCACATCTAACGTGCCGCTTTCTAAATCAGCTAGTAATCGAGTTCCTGCGGGTTCGCCGGATTTGGCGTAGATAAAATCGATGGAAGAGTACTGCTCGGAACGAGAAATGATCTCTTTCAATAAGGTTAAATGGAGTTTATCGTCGTCAGGCTTACCAGCAAGCCTAAGCGGCTGGGCAACAGACGACAGCGACAATACCCCACACAAAATAGCTAATAGCAACTTCTTCATGGTGCACCTAACATTCTGATACTAATAACAACCACCGCCATTTATGAACAACAGCGGTACAACGGGTTTGTAGGGGGAGGGATTCGTCGCATTTACGATCTACGCCGCAGTATGCCACTGGCTTTTTATTGTGACGAAATGTAACGATAGAACGATATACAGTCAATCATTCGCTGAGGCAGCAAAGAGAGGTCAATCGGACTTTATGACTGCCATCACAGACAGTAGCCCAGTTATTATTTCACTCATTAGACATAGGCCAAAACAATAAACCAAACAAGGCTAAGTATTAGTCACAATAATCGCCCTGCCATATCTGGCTAAATTTCATCCAACCAACATAAATATGCGAGGCACCTTTAGTATTGAGCATGAGGCGCCCCGGCGAACAATGGTTAATGTTAAGGCGAATCTGGTTTGTTCTCAGGTGACGCATCGTCATTTTCACCGTCTACCCACTTCATAAATACTTGATATCCCGCAGTCAAAAATGCTGCACCTATAAACATGCCGAGAATACCGCCAGACATCATGCCGCCAATCGCACCAATAAGTACCACGGGCATAGGGACACTTAAACCTCGCCCAAGCACCATAGGTTTGAGTATGTTATCAACCAAGCTAGCGGCGATAATTAAAACAGAAAAGATAGTGTTATGTACGGTTGAACCATCACTACTCGACCACAACATCGCTACCGCAACAATGGCAATGATGGTGACAGGCAGTTGTGTAATCGCAAAGACTAAAGCAATCACCGTTAAAAATGCCGCAGCGGGGACGCCAGCAAGTGCGATGACTGCACCAAAAATGGTTGCCGTTAGAAATGCGATACCAATAACGCCCACTGCCACTTGGCGAATGGTTGCCGTGGTCAAATGATGCAGCTCTGGCCCTTTGTGCTCATCGGAAAAGCTATTGAAAATCCGGCGCATCGCTTTGGTGCCGTCTTCTGCCCAGGCAAGCATAATACCTGCAATGATCACTGCACCAATCAACAAAAAGACACTCCCCGCAGCACCGCTGGCTTTATCAACAAACCAAGCAGATGCATTTTTAAGCTGTGGCTGATACTTATCGATAAAGTTCGGTAAGTCCCTCGCCGCTTCACTCCACGCAGAATATGTATCTTCACCAATCAGCGGCCATTCTTTCACCTTTTGAGGAGGTGCTGGAATGTGAAGCTCACCTTGCTCATAATTTTGGTAGGTCTGTAGCGTTTTTACCGCGAGTGAGTTGCCCACCAAAGCGACAGGCGTACCGAGTACCAACACACCGATCAAAGCGATAGCGGTCGAACTTCGTTTAGTCGTCCAACCAAACTTGGCTTTTAAAAAGTTTCGTACTGGAAACAAAGCTATCGCTAGAACCAACGCCCAGAGCAAAATAGGTAAGAAAGGAGCGAATGCCCACCAGCACATCAATACAATGAAGGCTATGGTAGAAAAACGTATTAGAGAGGCCGTAAAGGCCTGCGATAGCGCTAGCTTTAGATTGTCCTTGTCATTGCTCACGTAAGACTCCGTTCTTTGACACAATTAAGGATGACATTTTGATGATCATCGATGCTAATTATCCATGACCTTCTTATCTAACCCACTGAACAAAGGGCATATATCAAATATAGTCTACGAAAATCAACTCTCAAGACTTGTCAAAAATAAAGCCAGCTATTTAAGCTGGCTAAAGGGTGAGATCAGTCAGTGATAGGATTTGGCGAGGTAGCCAGCACATTCCTTTGTCGATAGAGGTGAGTGCCCGCCAGCAAAATGGCCAGGCCGATTGAAATAAACACGCTAGCGTCAGACATAGAATCCGTAGTCATCGCGATCGACGCCACAAGGACACCTAGTATCTGACACATGCGTCCAAGGTAAGCACCTTGTCGAGTATCAACTTTTGCCTCTTCGGACAAACCAATAGGTGATTGCAAATTCACTTTTAGCTGAGTAATTTCTTTACCACGTTCACCAGAAGATTCCTGATAGAACCAACGCGTAGAAAGAAAGAAACCACCGGTTATCACAATATGAGCGAGCAGTGTAATCGAAACGAGTAGGTCAACCGACTCGCGATTGGTGAAGCTAGCGGCATCAAACAAAGGCAATAGCCAATCTACTTGAAATACAAACTGCATAAAGAACGACACAGATAGTCCGACGGCAATCGTCGCCCAACCGGACCAGTCCGGTGTTTTTAGCGTCACAAGAGCCAGCAAAGATGGGATTGTCAGTGGTGTTTGCAATAGTGCGCCGAATAGCATCATGATATCAAAGAAGCTGTATTCATCGATTGATGCAAATAACAAAGCAGCCAAGATGCAGAGCAAGCCATTAATCACGGTCGAAACCTTCCCAACTACGAGTTGCTTGTGCTCAGTTGCTTTGGGGTTGAGCACCGCTTGATAAACATTTCGCACAAAGATACCAGCATTCCGATTCAGGGCTGTCGTCATAGGAGCGATAGTCGCTGCAAGCATTGCCGCAAGCACCAAACCAAGCATGCCAGCAGGCAGGTAGTGATCAATGTAGTAAACATAAGCGGCGTTATTGGCACTCTCAGCAAGCTTTGGGTAGTACGCCATCAGATCCACGCCCAACGTCGCAGTCACCCATGGAGGAACAAACCACATGACAGGCCCCAAAATAAATAGGATGCCAGCAAACAAAGCCGCTTTTTTGCCTCTCTTTCGTTCGTCGTCACCAAAAATCGATAGCAAGAAAGCGCATTGTTCGTGTTCATTGTTTGCTTGAGTATCATCATCACAACCCAAAGCCAAAACACTTGCCAGTAGCTCATGTTGCTACCCATGTAACTATCGGTTGGATAACTTTCAATGAGTGTCACCGTCCCACCAACCTCGAGCAAAGCAAAAGCTCCTACTGACATGGTAATCGCAACCAACAAAATGAGTTGAATGACATTTGTCGCAGACACCGTCCACGACCCGCCGCTCGCAGCAATAAAGGTAACCAATAAGCCAACGCCAACAATCGTCACCACTAGATCAATGTTAAATACCGCGGCTGTGAAGAGGGCTAAGCCATTTAACCAAATTGCCGCAGACATGATAGTCAAAGGAAAAGAAAGCCAAGTATACACTTGCTCTGATACGCGTCCGAAGCGAACCTTGATAGCTTCCATCGCAGTCTCAACACGCATCTTGCGATAGCGAGCAGCAAAATACCGAGCAGCCACCAAGAAGCCCAAGGCATTACCCCAAAAGATGAACAGTACTGTTAGCCCATCTTCATAGGCCTTCGCAGCAGCACCGGTAAATGTCCACGCCGAAAACTGAGTCATGAACGCGGTAGCACCAGCCATCCACCACATCATTGCTCCGCCGCCGCGAATGAATCCCGAGCTATCCGTGGTAAAACGCTTAAACGCCAGAGCGGCGAACAACACGAAAGTAAAGTAACCAATAACAATTGCACCATCAATGAGTTCCATACCGCTCCTTATGCATCTTGGCTTATTCATTTTCTGCGATTGGTTCCAATGGTTTCGTCGTCCACAAAGAGCTCAAGAGCTCGCAATGATGAAACTCGACCTAAATCACACTTAGTCATTTAAAGTAGAAATATTACTACCATAACTTCAATTTATGCTGGTAAATTAGAACATATTAAAACGATGTTTCAAATAAAATTTAGTTATCTATTTGTTTCTTGAAAGGCGTGAGGAATAGTAGGGTCATTGTAATCAGAGCCTCCCTTGTTCAACATCTATGTTGTAGGTTTACCTCCACAGCAAGGCCATCACTATAGAATCAGTTAGTTACACTAAATCAGACTCTTATCGCCCACTTTTATCTCAGAAAAAACAGATGAAGTTGGTCACTCTCAAGCTGGATATTTGACTATGAGCCAATATAAAATAGCGATCATCGGCGAATGCATGGTGGAGCTACAACGCAAAGAAGATCTCCTGAAGCAAAGTTTCGGTGGTGATACATTAAACACAGCGCTGTATCTTTCTCGTTTGACGAAAAATTACAACATTTCAGTAAGCTACATTACCGCACTAGGCAACGACCCTTTCTCATCTGAAATGCTAAAAGCGTGGTCGGAAGAAGGCATCGACACCGACCAAGTGTTGCGCCTAAACGACAAAATGCCCGGCCTGTACCACATCGAGACAGATGATACCGGTGAGCGCACCTTCTTTTACTGGCGCAGCGACGCAGCAGCTAAGTTCGTGTTTGATCAACCAGAAAGCCAATCACTCGTCGATTCTTTGATGGATTACGATGCGGTTTACCTAAGCGGTATTACTTTGGCTATTTTGACTGACTCTGGACGTGACACTCTGTTTAGCTTCCTCGAGAAATTCAAAGCCAAAGGCGGCAGCGTCTTCTTTGACAACAACTATCGTCCAAAGCTTTGGGCGAGCCGTGATACCGCTCAGCGCACGTACCTTGCGATGCTTGGTTTTACCGACACCGCACTGCTTACCTTCGAAGATGACCAAGACTTGTTTGGCGACACATGCCTAGAAGATTGTATCGAACGCACTCAACACGCTGGTGTCAGCGAAATTGCCATTAAACGTGGCGAGAAAGAGTGTCTCGTACTTAGCGAAGGTCGCGCAGAGTATGTTGCACCGAAGCCAGTCGACTCCGTGATTGATACCACAGCCGCAGGTGACTCCTTCAGCGCAGGTTATCTTGCCAAGCGACTAACCGGCGGCGACGCGTTTAACTCAGCCGCAATGGGGCACAAAGTTGCAGGCACAGTAATTCAATACCGCGGTGCTATTATTCCTAACACAGCAACGCCAACTCTTGATTAGTAGGACAAAGACAAATGACAACCCTAAACGAACAGCTAGCAAGCCTTAAAGTAATTCCAGTAATTGCCATCAACAAAGTTGAAGATGCTATTCCTCTAGGTAAAGCACTGGTAGACAACGGTATGCCATGTGCAGAAATCACGTTCCGTACCGAATGTGCAGCCGACGCGATTGCTGCGATGCGTCAAGCGTACCCAGAGATGCTGATTGGCGCAGGTACCGTTCTTACTAACGAGCAAGTCGATCAAGCGATTGAAGCAGGTGTCGATTTTATTGTAAGTCCAGGCTTCAACCCACGCACAGTTCAATACTGCATCGACAAAAACGTACCAATCGTACCGGGTGTTAATAACCCAAGCCTAGTTGAGCAAGCAATGGAAATGGGTCTGCGTACATTAAAGTTCTTCCCAGCAGAGCCATCTGGTGGTGTAGGTATGCTAAAAGCGCTTACAGCCGTTTACTCTGTGAAATTTATGCCAACAGGTGGTGTAAGTCTGAACAATGTAGATGACTACCTATCCATCAAGTCTGTATTGGCATGTGGTGGTACTTGGATGGTTCCAACAAATCTTATCGACGAAGGTCGTTGGGAAGAGCTTGGTCAGTTGGTTAAAGACGCGGTTGCTCACGTTAACTAATCCAACATTTAACTAAGTAAAAGCAGCCCCACAAGCATTAGCTTGTGGGGCTGCTTGTTATCTGCAGGGCGGCTAATTCGATAAATCCATCTCGGCTACCTTAGCCCTCTCCTCTTGAACTGAGTTTAAGCCCCACACCATCACGTTGCTACTATCGCCATGATGATACAGCTCATCGCCATTAGCATGATTGAGAATTTTCGCTGCTCGCCACGCCGCTAGGCTCAATTGTGGTTCAATGATTCCATGGTTATGAGTACCTGAATTCACGACAAACAACTTGTTATCACAAGGCAGCTTCCAATATGGTGTTGGGCTCGTCGACCATGGGCAAAATGTGACATTAACTCTTGAAGATAATCAACCTGTCGGCTGCATCATCAAGGACTTTCATGGGGACTTAAGGTTGGTAGACGAAGAACTCCCTGAACTGGACTCACTCGATGGTGCCATCAAACAGAACCTGACACGCCTACCAGCCAAGTACCTAGTTCATGTCGTTACAGTACTAAGGTTTGTTTCCCCTTGGTTAGAATCAAATGGACTCGAACATCAGGGAATCAGTGAGGCTGAGTTCTACGGCCTACTCGCTAACGAGATTCTACGCTACCAAGCAGAGCACTCTCATTTAGCACCTCGATTTGAAGCGTTCAACCTGCTTAGCGAGCACATAGATAAGGTTTGCCTTAACCGAGTGAAGTTTAAAATTGGATATGGGGAAAGCAATCAAAGGCCACTGCCAGAACTTGGCGAGCCGATACGGAACCCTTTGGTGATTGGGCTTGAAAAGTAACTAAGAACAAATTGATGTGCTCGATTGCAGTGACAGAGGGTCAGTGCAATTGAAAAATACTACCTTAAACTCAAACAACAAAGCAGTGAATTGCAATAAACACGATCACTGTAGAATCGTCATCGTTACCAAACAAATAAGGACTGAAATCGTCAAAATCCACAGGACGTATATATATGTGACGGAAAGTTTTATGAAGATAGGAGAACATACGGAGCGTATTTCCGTCAATCGCCGCTTTTTAGCCCATTTGGGGAAGGTGACAGCAGTAAGCAAAGCTACACCGTGTATTAGTGCTACGAAATGGAATCCTCTCACCAGCGCAAGCTCTCCTCTTCTGTAATGCTCTAAAGAGAAAGCGTATTAAATGACACGCTTTGGGGTAAAAAAATTTAAAGCTCCGCCAACCAATATAAACCATACAAATAGCAGCCCACCAAATACAAAGAACAAAATAAATGCCCATTCTAAAATCTGCATATTTGACTCACCCCGAGAGTACTGAAAACAAGAAATCACCATAAGGAACCATTAACTACGTCTCTGGGAGGAACAATTGATCAAGCACTATCACTAAAACGAAAGACAAAATGGTTGTTATAGTTGACGTCCATAAAATGCCAATATAGCAATAGCAAATCCTAACAAAACCTGAAGGACAAACAGATCTTATTCCTGTTAGCCCTCTGCGTTTCGCTGTCTTAGGCATTACGATCACTGTCATCAATGCGATACCATGTATTAAGGCCACAAAATGAAAGCCCGAAACGACTGCCAGCTCTACCTCGGTATAATGATCTTTGGTAAATGCGTACTCTTTTATACTTTTGAGAGTAAAAAAACATAATATTGCTCCGACAACCACGAACCAAACGGCCATGAATATACCCACGAAAAAAAAGTGATAGTAAGAGTCTGAGCTACTGAGAACATACTTTATCTACACCGGTTTTCGAAACAAGATTGAAATAGGGAATATTCTCCTTGTATATATAGACTCCCATTTTACCACCTACATAACCTATACCTGCAGAGACAGCGGCTATGCTCAGTGCAGCAAACCAACCAATCGAAGCGACACCAACTACGAGTGATATTGCAGTGCCAGCTGCTATTCCAACAACAGTACTCGCTACCATCTCAGCGAAAATTTTGTTTTCTCCGCTGTAGAACCCGATTGTGAGATCTGTTGACAGGAAACTCCCAGGCTAACAGCTGTAAGAAGCGTACCGCCTCGTGCTGCTCCAGATGATAGTGCTGCTAATCTCTGTGTATTCTTGCGTAATGCAACTGTGCTAGAGACTCCACCAGCTCTTGATATCCGCATAGCTTCGCGTGCCTTTTTCCCTTTAAACAGTACTTTTTCAATAGGTCCAAAGTTTCTGGCAACGGATTTCAGAATCTTGCTGCGACGATAATCATATTGACCTTTTGTCAACACACCTAATTTGTACTGTTGGTAGACTTTCTCAATCTCCGCGAGTTTAACTATATTTCCTTTCCCTTTGCCTCCCAACAGTATCCCCATAGACGCAAACGTCACCCCAGCACCCGTACTCGCTGGCCCCCAGGCATCCTCTAACCACGACAGAGCCCAAAACAAATCTTGCTGCTGTTGAGGCATCTGTTTCATCGTGCGCTCAAACTGCGCTTTATCTTCATTTGAAATGGCCGGGTTTGGCGCGAATTGACTCGCCACTGGAGAGATGGAGGCGGGCTTGCTATTAAGAGGGCGAAGTGAAATCGCTTGGCCGATGCTGACTTTGTCAGGGTGTTTAATTTCTGGATTGTCAGTGAGGATTTGATCAAGCACCTGACGATAGCCATCACTGCCATAACGGTATTGGTAGATTTTGAGAATAACCTTGCTTAATGTGTCTCCGGGGCGAATGTTGTAAAAATATCGATAGCGATTGACGCTGTTAAAATACTCACTATTCATGCTGAACATACCATTTCAAAAAGTAAACTTAATATGCAACTTTAAGAGTGCTTTTTTGTAGTTCAATATCAGATTTTGGTTTTGAGAGTGAGCAAGGATTACCGATGAAATGGTGAGAAATTGACAATAAAATCAGTTCATTATTGTCGACAAAAAAAGCCAGTGATAACACTGGCTGGAGAAATCCCGATATGGACATCAAAACAAATAATAAAATAGTTACTAGGTGGTGCAATGTTTGATAAAAGTAACCCCAGAGACAAGGATTCAAGGAGTTCTGAGGTTACTTGGAATCAAATCAAACTAGTCAATCAAAGTGCGAACGTATTCAGCAATCTCAGTCACTTGGCAATTTGCAAAGAAACACTCTTGGAACTGAGCGCTGCCAACAGCTTGCTTAACGAGATCTTGATCAATCGCTTTTAGTGACGCTACAACGTCTTTGCAAACAGCAGCCTTAACATCATTAAGGATCGCAGCGTTTTGCTGCTGAGGTACAACTCGCTCAACTGGGTAGCCTTCGCCGCGAGCACCAGTAAATGCCTTTTCGAAAATGTAACGAACGTTCAGCTCACCAGCCCAGCCAAAGCCTTTCGCAAAGGCCAATGAAATAGCATTACCATTGTTGATTTGGTTGAAAAGGAATGCATCAGAGGGTTCTAGGCAGTAACCGCATACCACGCCAGGGTGAAGGTTGCTTGCCATCAACGCGCCTTGGCCTGTGCCACAACCAGTAACGACAAAGTCCACTGCTTTTGAATTCAAAAGAATGCTCGCCATGATACCAAGGTGAATGTAAGTCAGGTGATGGTCGTTTTCATCTGTCATACCAACGTTGTATACGTCGTGACCTAGGCCACCTGCTACAGAGTTCAGTTCCGCTGCAACCATAGCATTCTTAGGTGCTTGGCTGTTTTCCATCATTAGTGCAATTTTCATAGTAATTCCCCGACGAAAAGGTTCGTCAATAGTTAAATCTTAAACAAAATCTTTGCGCATTGGTGTGAACGTATCAATTAACACACCCGCTTCAACACACACACAGCCGTGTTCAATATCTGGCTGCTTATACATAGTGTCGCCCGCCTTGACGATGTGCTTTTCCTCACCAATCGTAAACTCAAAAGCACCTGACAGTACATATGTTAGCTGCTCATGAGGATGAGAGTGCATAGCACCAACCGCACCTTTCTCAAAGTGGACTTCAACCGACATCATGTTGTCGTTGTGTGCAAGTACCTTGCGACTTACACCTTCACCTAAATCTTCTAACTGTATATCTTTGTTAAATACGAACATGTGTAAAAGCCTATTGTGTTTGTGATTTGCTAACCACTAAATCACTTGATTTACGTAAACGATAAATGGTCACTAGGTTCGTCACTATAATCGTCGCTTCCAGTAACGTGCCACCAATTGAGCCAACCAGTATGTTGTTGATAAGCCAACATGTGGCGCCCAGCAAAAAGCCAATACGCATTGCCACACCGCTGAGAACAAACATAGAAAATGTTCCAATCACAGTGCCAAATATTGACCACAATTGCCCTATACCATCAGCAATCCAGTACCCAAAGCCACCAGCAACAACAATGAAAAACACCGCCACAAGTTTGGAGCGAGTGTGTATCGACGCCAACGTTCTGGCTGCCGACAGTCCCGCGGCGGCAGCTGAAACGGTTGAACCTAGTAATAAAAAGTGGAGAAGATGATTGATATTAAAAGCCAACATCGAAATTTTGAGCTGCCTGTCATCTTTTTGGTAAAAGGTGGAGATTCCTAACCCAAAACTCAAAAAACCCAATGCCTGACCGACAGAAAATAGGTCAATCATCTTCTCTCAATCCAGTTAACGAGACAGCCAACCACCATCAACGGCAATAGTGTAGCCATTGATATAGTCAGATGCTTTCGATGCCAAGAATACACATGGGCCAGCTAAGTCTTCAGGCGTGCCCCAACGGTCAGCCGGAATTCGCTCTAGAATTTCAGCGTTACGCTTCTCATCGGCGCGAAGCGCTGCTGTGTTGTTTGTCGCCATGTAACCTGGTGCAATCGCATTAACATTGATGCCTTCTTTTGCCCACTCGTTGGCCATCAAGCGAGTCACTCCCATCACACCACTCTTTGAAGCGGTGTAAGACGGTACGCGAATACCACCTTGGAATGACAGCATTGAAGCCACGTTGATGATTTTTCCGCCTTGGCCTTGAGCAATAAATTGTTTTGCAACCGCTTGTGACATAAAGAACACCGACTTAATATTGATATTCATCACGTCATCCCAATCTTGCTCTGAGAAGTCGATGGCGTCATTGCGACGAATGATGCCTGCATTGTTTACCAAGATGTCAATGCGACCCAACTCAGTAACAGCTCGATCAACGATGCCTGGAATGTCGTCTAGCTTCATTAAGTTGGCGCGAATATCAATAAACTTACGACCTGTCTCCGCCATCATCGCAATCGTTTCTGACGGTTCAACAATGTTAACACCAACGATGTCGCAACCTGCTTTAGCAAGTCCAAGAGCCATACCTTGACCAAGGCCAGTATCACAACCAGTTACTACTGCTACTTTGCCTTCAAGGCTAAACGAATCAAGAATCATAGTCTGTTCCTTTGTAATAAATGTGTGGTGAACAAATAAAGGGGGTGTTCACTCTGTTGAAATCTACATTACACAAAAAATGACACACCTTAAAGTTATTTTTGAAATTGCGTTTTATTTTTTTAATTTAGTTCTCTTGAATGTGACGGTCGTCTCACATACTGGTTTTAAATTAATGAAAAGCCTTTTCGAAACTACTGACTCACTCAAGTATGTCAGGTATAATCTGCAACTATTGAAAATGACTCAGAGCGTGAAATGGAAAAATCAACTCAACCAGAAGCCGTATCGTCAGTACTAAAAGTATTTAACATTCTCTCAGCGCTGGCTGATCAAAAAGAAATCGGTGTATCAGAGCTCTCTCAACGTTTGATGATGTCCAAAGCGACAACCTATCGCTTTTTGCAAACGATGAAGACACTCGGTTTTGTTGAGCAGGAAGGGGAAGCCGATAAATACGCACTGACATTAAAATTGTTTGAGCTAGGTTCAAAGGCTTTAGAGCATGTCGATCTTATTGACCTTGCCAATACTGAGATGGCAAAAATCTCTAAGATAATCAATGAGACTGTTCACCTAGGCTCCATTGACGAAGATTCCATTATCTACCTGCACAAAATTGACTCTAGTTACCATCTGCGTATGCACTCACGCATCGGTCGCCGCAATCCGCTTTACAGCACGGCAATTGGTAAAGTACTCATGTCTCATATGGATGAGCAGGAAGTGCGAAATCTATTGGCTGACGTTGAGTTTAAGAAACACACGCAACATACGCACGAAAACGTAGACCAGTTGCTTAAAGAGTTGAACCTCGTTCGTGAGCAACACTTTGGTGAAGACAATGAAGAGCAAGAGCCAGGACTACGCTGTATTGCGGTTCCGGTTTACGACCGATTTGGCGCTCCTATTGCGGCTATCTCAGTTTCATTCCCTACTATTCGATTCGAGGAAAGCCGTAAACAAGAGTATATCGCTCTTCTTCATACAGCAGGACGTAACGTCTCTGAGCATTTAGGCTACCATAAGTACCCTATTTGACATTGATAAAGAAGAAAAGCAGCACACGTGCTGCTTTTTTTGCCATCAGATATTTTATTGAAACGCCATTTCATTTAAGGGATTAACATGGGAACCTCAGCTTCAAACAATATTCTTGATTTCTTGATTCATCTCGACCCTTTCGATCTTCTTCCAAAACCCGTCGTTGAATCATTGGCCAGCGCGGTGACCGTCAAATACCTCGCCAAGGGAGAAAGTATTGAATTTCATTCCATGTGCGAGAAACGTTACCTCTATGTGATTCGAAAAGGTGCTATTGAGCAGCGAACCCAGATCAATAAGTTACGAGCTCGCCTTGGAGAGGAAGATCAATTTGGATTCACTTTCCTAGAGCCGCTTAAAGAAGCTGAAGATGGCTATCGAGCAGAAGCGATTGAAGACTCGCTGCTTTATCTCATACCGCACGCCAACATCCAAGAAACGTGCGAACAGCACCCCGAGATCAAAGACTACTTTGCGGCTACGGCCAAAACACGTTTACACTCTGCGATACGCTCGATCGTCAATAAAGAAGACAAAAGCCTGTTTTTTCGTACTGTTGGTGAAGTAGCTAGCGAAAATATCACAGTCTCTGACTATAACGACTCAATCATTGATGTCGCCAAAGGCATGTGTGGCAAACGCCGCAGTTCATGTGCTGTCGTACTAAAAGAACGTGAAATTGTTGGCTTAGTCACAGACCGAGATATGACACAACATGTTGTTGCCCAAGAGGTGGATACCCATCGACCGATACATGAAGTCATGACTCGCAATCCAATCTTGATAAACAGCGAAGACAAAGTAATTCAAGCGATTTCACTTATGCTGCAGTACAACATTCGCTGTCTACCTGTCATTGCCAATCACGAAGTAAAGGGCTTATTGACTACCACTCACTTAGTTCACAACCATCGAACTCAGTCACTATTTTTGATTGAAAAGATCAAGTATGCGAACTCGATAACTGCCCTTGCAAATCTTCGAGATGAAAAGGAAACCATTTTCCAAGCCTTAGTAGAAAGTGGCGTGAGTGCCGAGATTCATGGACAGGTCATGTCGATGATCATGGATGCGTTCAATAGGCGAATAATCCAACTAACCGAAGAGGTGCTCGGGCCACCACCATGTGACTATGCATGGATGGTTGCTGGCTCCCATGCGAGAAACGAAGTGCACATGCTGTCGGATCAAGACAATGCTTTGGTTCTCGCAGAAGATGCAACCGAGAGTGACCGGTTCTACTTCGCTTACTTTGCTATGCGCGTATGTAATGGACTCGCCGCCGTTGGCTACCCTTTATGCAGCGGTAAATACATGGCCGCTACAGCCAAATGGAACCAGAACGTAGGTCGCTGGAAGGACTACTATACGAAATGGGTGGCCAGTCCTGAATACAACAAACTGCTCAGTATCAGTGTCTTCATGGAGATACGCTGCGTCTACGGCAATGCGGAACTTGTCGATACGCTTCAAAACCACCTACACCAGACTATTCATGCAAACCCTCGATTTATCCCAGCATTGACACGCGATGCCATCGAAACCTCACCACCACTTGGTATTTTTAACAGCCTAGTTCTAGAGAAAAGTGGCAACAATACCAAGTCACTCAACATCAAAAAGTTTGCTCTGAACCTTATTATCGATCTCGCTCGCATATACAGCCTAGCCGCCGGAGGCTCTTTAACAGGAACTGAAGAGCGTTTTCGATATGCCGTCGAGCAAGGTACATTGTCTCAAGACAGCTGCGATAACATCATTGGCGCTTACCGTTTTCTGATGCAGGTTAGGTTTAGACACCAACTCAACGCCCAAGTGCGTGGCGATACCCCAGACAACAACATCCGCCCTGATGAGTTCAGCAGTTTTGAACGTAAGCACCTAAAAGACGCGTTCAAGATCATTAGTGAGTTGCAGGATGTCGCTAAACTCAAATTTGTAAGCGGGTTCTAATATGTTGGCCAAAACCCTACAAAAGCTCTTCTCTAAAGGCGATAACATCGAAGCTCTGCACCAATCCATGCAGGCTAAACACTGGCCTTCTCATGCACTAGAGCATTACTTTGCCTATCCTCTCCCTAACGCACAGCGCCCAGTGTCCGAGCAACAATTTGTCGCCCTAGATTTTGAAACGACGGGGCTAGAACCAGACTCTGATAGGATCCTGTCTATTGGAACGGTGGAGTTAAACTACGAAGAAATTGATTTAACCAGTGTCAATGAAGTGATTTTGCGACAAGATGTGACTATTCGCCCAGAAAGCGCCGTCGTTCATGAAATTATGCCAACCCAAGTTCGAGAACAAGGCGTTGATGCTGAGCTTGCGCTCGATCGATTGATCGAACATCTTCGGGGTAAAACCATCATTGCCCATAGCGCAGGTATTGAGTATGGCTTTTTGTCGTCATATCTCAAAAGGTGCTACCAAATTGAAAAGCTACCTTGTTACATGGTAGACACATTGCTGCTTGAGAAACGATTTAGCTACTTAGGGAAAAATCGAGGACATTCCAGCTTTCAACTCGATGACCTACGGCAACATTATAATTTACCAGATTATTACGCTCACTCAGCGGCCAGTGATGCACTAGGATGTGCAGAGCTATTTTTAGCACAAGTCAAAAGGCTAAAGCTCTGCCATCGTCCGCTCAGTGAGGTAATTTATCGACCTTAAAATACAACGCAGCTGTTTTTTAACGTGCCACTACACGCTCTTTTTCAAATCCATGGCTGTTAGATTGTAGGTCGTCAGATAACCGCTTGAGTTCAATGGAGCTCAATGAAAACTGCTCAATTCGATTCAAGTTTGCTTCTTGAACTTTGAGCAGTTGCTCAATGTATAGATAAACCTGCTCAGAAATGGCCAACTCATTTTTCGTCGACTGTTTTAAATCAGCTACAATACTCTGAACATCACTCGCACCTTGCTTAACTTGACTGAAAATCACACCAACCTGTTCAGATTTGGCCTCGCTTTGCGAGATTTTTTCGAGTAGCCCTCTCAAGTCATTGGAAACATGTTCAGACTCCGACAAGATATGCTCACTCATTTTAGATATTTCCACCGTTGCATCAGATGTCCTAGCCGCTAGGCTTCGAACCTCATCAGCGACCACAGCAAAACCACGCCCTTGTTCGCCCGCTCTCGCGGCTTCTATGGCTGCGTTGAGCGCCAACAAGTTAGTCTGTTCAGCGATACCTTGGATCACCTCAACAACCCCTGTTATCTGCTCGTATTTGGCTTCTAAAAGACCAAAACTGTGCAGCGAACCATCTAGGCTAGTACGAATGTCCTCCACCGAGCCGTCCATGGATTGAATCGCCTCGGCTCCCTCCTCCGACAATGATTGAGACTGAAAGCTATTCGATTGTGCCTTATCAATACCTATATTGATTTCCTCGATACTAAGTTCGAGAGCCTTCATAGAGTTGAGAGTGTCATCTGAAATCGAACGGATTTGACCTAAGCTTTCCGTCGTCGCGCCGATATTGCGATCTAGGCTATCGGTAGACTGGTTGATCATCACCGAAACCGAACTGATTTTATCGACAAACCGCTTCAATGAAGCCTGCATCTGGCGAACCGACTCCAAAATACTGCCTTGTGGTACAGACTGTGTAACAGGCTGAGATAAGTGCCCATCTGCTATACGCTTGGTTAACGAAACAACGACACTCGGCTCACCGCCTACAGACCGATAAATACTACGCGCAATGAGACCGCTTATCAGCAATATCACCACTAAGATACCGCTGCTATAGATCAAAAGGCGTGTCACAAGCTGCTGATAACTCTCTTCAACATCGTCCATGTATATCCCCAGCCCCATCACCCACTTCAGCTCTGGGATCATGGTAATCGCACTCACCTTGGTCACCTTTTCCGACGAGTTTGGCTTACTCACCTCGCCGACAACATAGTTGAACGCTTTATCCTTCAGCAGGTTTACATGCCTAGCATAAGAGCTTTGGAACGCCCCAAGTTTGTCGCCACGCACATGCACGCGGGCGATAGCATTGTGGTCATTAGCCCAAATGTAAGCGTTGCCCAAACGGTAGGTAGACAACGCTGCAATGACGCGTTGCTCAGCCTCTTCCGGGGAGCGGCTTTGCTTGATGGCATCCGATGCTTGTTTCTTTGCAAACGAGAGTAACGATGCTACCTCATGCTTTTTGGTTTCGACTAAAGATGTTTTTATGGAATCCAAACTTACAAACACAATCAACGCGATACCCAACATCGCTGTAATCAGCAGCAGTGCGCCCTTTTTTATCAATGTCATGATCCCTCACTATAAAAAATGGCCACACTAACAATCTAGCGTGGCCATACAGACAATCAATTACAGCATACGTCTAGAAGCTATAAGTAATGCCGATACGGCTTCGTAGCTGACGATCGCTTGAAGAGCTCGATACCGAAACATTGGCGAACTCAACATATGGGCGCCAACTCCAGTCTTCGCCTTTGTAGCCAAGTTTGAATACTGCATCCCAGTTGGTGTCACCGTTGTCGAATAACACTTGATCATCCAAACCTTTCTCATAGTTCGCCTCTAGACCAAACTGAAAACCATTGTATTTGTAGTCAAGGTTAGCCGTGACTTTACTCTTCTGTTCAGAAGAACGATCATCAGAGAAATTACGGAACTCATGCCGATAGCGAAGCTTAGTAACAAACCCTGAATCAAAAGAGTACTGAGCACGAAGCTGAGGCTTATAAGTCACGTGACCTGGGAAGAACGTAATTGGCATACCTGGTATAAGCATCCAATGATCATCAATTTTGTATTTGTAGCCGAAGTCGAATTCATTGCCTTTCGATTGCCATTCTGAAAATGGTTTCCCCTTCTGCATCGCTTCAACGCCAAAATACATATTCCCAACGCCAGCCCCAAGCTTCACGCGACTAGCGTATGTTTCACTTTCGTGTTTATATTCTTGACGAAAATCGAGAGATGCCGCAGAAATAGAGGCACTAGCAAGCAATGCCACAACCGCAGTTGTAGCTATTTTATAGACCTTAGACACAGTTTAATTCCTTTTATTTGAATAGTAGATTTGCAACTTTTTTGCTATTTACTTTTTCTTTACTCAGCTCAGAAATAGCGTTGGTAAATACCGACTCACCATATGCTTTCTGCGCATAAAGCAAATTCACATAGGCTTTGGAACCATCAAAGCCTTTTAATTCTTTGTATTGCCACTTATCAGGTTGATTAGCATGTTTAGCGATATATTGATAACCTTTTGCTAAAGAGTGCTTATCAACTTCATAATTCCAAACGTCGATGCCAAGCTTGTCTCCAAAGTGACCAAGATGACTGTAGGCTTCTAGGTTAAAGTTTGAATAATGCCAAGGGCGAGTCCGTTCTAACTCTCCGTGTTGACGACCATTCATATCAAATTGACTGCCGATTCGGCGCATTTGCGTGATTCTCAAGCGCTGCTTTGCAATATCTTCTTGCCCGACAAAAATGGCAAAAGCAGCCACTTGTGCGTCATACCACGTACCATGATTGTTGTGCCAATTATCCTCTTCGAAACCATGATTACTGGTTAGAAGCCATTGGTTAAATTCACTAAACCAAACAACCATGGCCTGATAGTCTTTTGGATCCAGTTGCTCTTGCAAGATGTTGATACTATCCAGCACTGGGATAAGTAAGCGACTATCAATAATGCCAATACCACGCCCATCAACAATTCCAGGGATTGCTTGAGCATGGTTGAGGTTAGGGTTCATTCGTGTTTTTGGATCAACAAACCATGCGCTAAGCTGAGCTTTCGCTTTGTCTGCATATGCTTGATTATCCGTGAAGTAATAGGCGAGACTCAGGTCTGTCACGTCTTTGGCAAAGCGGATAAAACGCTGTTTGTCCGTCGCTGCGCTTTTAGTGGCCATATTATATTCACCATCACGGCGCACATAGGGTAAGCCATCTTCAGTATCTGGGTTCGGCCACCAGTATGGGCCAAAGCTAAAATAATCGTGTTTGTCACCACTGGCTGGTAATAGAGTTTTATTCGTCACCGGATCTATTGCGGCATTAAGCGCCTTATCTGCTTTTGCAACTAATGTATCTATAGAACCTTGTTTCATCGTTAGATGTTGCTTGTTATATTCAAGCGCCGATGAATCATATGAAATAAAGTCGACATTACCCGCTACTGCTCCCCAGGATAGAGCGAGGGAAATAGCAATCATACTTTTACTAATCATCATTAATCTCCTTATTAGAACTGAACTTATGTTAATTGAAACATCGGTTCAAAAGTAAGATCGAGATCATCTTATTAGGTAGCGCACATAGAAAAAGTGATAATTGTGATTTCAATCAAAATTACCAACACCACGTTAATTTTGGCCAATATAAATAAAAAAAGGGCTCCAAAAGAACCCCATGATTTATATTACTTTAGATAAATAAAACCTAATAAGATCTAAATTTCACATACTGACAGTTATTTCTTGCACTAAATTTCACTAACTTGCCTGAGAGAGTGTTACCGCTCACATAGTTTGATGTCACGCTAATTGAACCGCTGCCATCAACACTGGATAACGTCCCCCTGAAATCACAGTTACTATTTGCATCACTATCCCATACTTGTACGGTTTTCCCTGTGAGATCTCTATCAATCGCTAAACAGGCTGCTTGGGATAGATCCAACTCCATTTTCTGCCCCCAACTGTATTGGGCTACGGCATCACACCCTTCAGATACGGGTGGATCAACGGGCTCAACCGGCTCTTCTGGGTCAACCCCCTCTGGAGGCCAAGAACCTCCAGCAACAGTGACACCAGAGGTTGGTATCTGTTGATGCACGCCCTCTGCCAATGTTTGATTCCAAGTTGCTATTGGCTCTCCATTAATATTGAGATGCTGGTAATTGCTTCCATCCCAATTGAGCGCATACTCTACATCAGGCTCATCAAACAGCCCCCAGCGAGTAATACTGGCACCCGAGTTCTTTGCCTTCTTCAGCGTATTGTTAACTAGAACATTGTTTGGTCCGGTTGGCCCTGACCACTTACTTGCATGGTCGCCCGACCCAACCCAAATGGGTTGCCAGGTTGCTCCCGACTCTGGCGTCCCATTTGACCAACTGCGATGCTCATACGGTACGGCAATGTCATTATAACGAACTAAGTTGTTGCGCTCCCAGCCCCCATGGAAGTTCATATCAACATTGAGTGTATTGTTCTCAACAACATTTCCGGTCGCAGACCACTGGAGGGCTAGGTGTCGAATGTTGCGAATATCGTTATTATGAATCCAGCTGTTGTATAGCTTAGAGCCACGAACATACCCATTGCCACCAGCACCTTTATTCCACGACCCGTCAATCATGTTATTGGAGATAGTTACCGCTTTAGCAAACTCACTAACAATAGGGTGTGAGCCAATCATGTCGATATGGACATTATCAACCCAGCCGTTGTATGCCCACTTGAGAATGATGCCGTGAATTGCATCTTGTGCACATACATTCTCATATCGATACAAGACGCCATTGGGGTTACTAGCCGAAAATTGGTTGCGGTTGTAGCCTTCACAATGACTGCCTTTTGTATCCATAATCAGGAAGAAGTCTTGCAGGCCAAAGTTTTCTACCGCACTGATTGGCATAACTCGGCTGTTATAACCACTCTCATTGTTTAGCGGGATATCGAACTCCAAAGCGCCATCAAGGGTGACAGTATTGTTGCCAGTATTCACCGCCGCCACTTTAAAAATCTGTGTACGCATGTGACCGGTTTTTATATGACTACCGCTTCTTCTCGATTCTGGTACTTGCCCTTTATCCAAAAATGCTTTGTCACTAGCGGCACCGACATAAATAAGATCTCCTTGACTAAACTCACCAGCCTTTCCGGATTCTAAGAAAATAGTGGTGTCACCCATTTTTGCAGGTTGTGCAAACTCAATACTGTGTTTCCAGTGAAAGTTGACGCTCCCTTCGTAAGCAGGTTCTTTAACATGCTTCTCTCGAGTTTCGACACGAAATACGCCAAAACCAGGCCAGTATTTCTTATCAAAGTCAGGCGCATTGCTCGCATCCACACCATAAGGTGACCAAGACTTGACGACAATTTCAGTCCCCGTAGCAGGATCGCTTCCCGCTCCCTTGATAACCAGCCCTGACTTGTCGATATGGATTTCATCACTAAGGTTGATAGTACCCTTTGGCAGTACTATCACCGTATTGTTACTCGTAGAAGCGTTAACCTCGTGGTCGATGATGGCTTGTAGCGCAGCAGAATCATCAATGCCATCATCGGCGATGACACCGTGTTCAACTGCGTAGATAGTATTTTGAAATGTCGTAGGTAACACTGCGCCTTGTTTATATCCTGGAGCAGAAAGACCAGAGGCGCTATATAGGGTTAGAGGAATAAGTATGGCAAGTGTGTTCACGTTCATTTTCACGTTTGGATCTCCCTTCCGTGTTTATAGATTTATTTCTTGATTGGTGGTTTTAAAAAAAGAGAAGCTACTGTGAACTGCGTAGCTCCTCAATAGGGGTATTAAAAGGCTAAGTGGCGGTGCTGGCTGCTAGTTTATCTGCTTGCTTTGCACTCTTGAGAAGTAAACTACCTACCGTAACAATAACCGCACCACAGAAGACAAAGGCCATACGTCCCCAGAATGGATTCGGGATCAGCACCATCAGAGTCACTAGAACACCGAAGACAAGAATCAGTTTACCTAGCATGTTGCGCTGTTGACGATCTAGCTCATCTTGACCTTCTTCCTCTACTACTGGCGTCGCGACATCATTCCAGAACTCAGTGAGTTCAGACTCTCGCTCGCCAGCAGGTTCTTTGTAGAATCGAGTTGTTAGGCAGAAGAAACCGCCAGTAATAAATAGGTGACCCATGATGCCTAGCAGAACCTTAAGGTCTTTCGCTTCACGGCCTGTAAATGGCGTGTCTAAGTTCAGCCAGTTTGCTACCACATCTGCAGTAATCACAAAGCTAACAAGATAAGACACTACGATACCGACGGCCAGTGTTGCCCATGCGGCCCAATCTGGCGTCTTCTTAATGAAGATACCGAAGAACAGTGGTACCAGAATTGGCATCTGCAGCAATGTACTAACGTACATCATGGCATCAAATAGGCTCAATCCTCGAAGCGAGTTGATGAACAGTGCAACGAGAATAATCAGACCACCGAAACACATAGTGACGATTTGGCTCACGCGCATCAGTTTCTTGTCGTCAGCATTTTTATCCAGGATTGGCGCATAGAAGTTGCGAACAAAGACACCAGAGTTACGGTTAAGGCCTGAGTCCATTGAAGACATGGTTGCCGCAAATACCGCTGACATAAGCAGACCAACCATACCAACTGGCATTGCATTCTCAACGAATACCAAGTAAACCGCATCCGCTGCTTTGCTACCCAGTTCTGCTGCGTGAACAGTTGCTGCGTCTGGGTACATGACTGCCGTTACCCAAGGCGGTAGGAACCAAATCGCTGGACCAATCAGCATAAGAACAAATGCAAGTAATGCTGCTTTGCGCGCATTGGTCGAATCTTTAGCCGTCAGAAAGCGATAAGAGTCTTGCATGTTGTTGATGTTTTGGAGCTGCTTAACAAACATGAAGATGAACCATGCCACGAACAGCAGTGGGTAGTTCATGTTTGAACCCATGATCGAATCTGCCGGGAACTGCTCGATAAGGTTGGTTGGACCACCAATCTTAATCAGGGCTGCAACCGCACACACGACCGTTACCGCCATGATGACCACCATCTGAACGAAATCGGATGCTACAACACCCCAAGCCCCGCCGATAACAGAGATAAACAGAACGATTAGACCGGTGACAACAATGGTTGTCTCGATATCTACTTTGAATACCGCGCTAACAAACAGTGCCAAACCATTCAACCAAATACCGGTGTAAACGATGCTGGTTGGCATAGTCGCCCAAGTAAATACCTGCTCGTTTGTAGCACCAAAGCGACGACGAACGCCTTCAATCGGTGTTACTACACGCATTTGGCGGAAACGGTACGAAAAAAATAACCAAGAAAGCAGGAAACCAAATGCGTTGGCCATAAATACAACCATAATTGGGAAGCCATCGGTAAAAGCTTTACCTGCGGCTCCAGTAAAAGTCCACGCACTAAACTGGGTCATGAAGGCTGTTGAACCCACCATCCACCAGAGCATTTTACCGCCGCCTCTAAAGTAGTCACTGGTAGAACTACCCGCGAAACGTTTAAAGATCACGCCTATCGCTATCATAAAGATAAAGTAAACGCCCACGACGAGCATATCGACATTCATTCTGAACTCCTTTTACACTTTATTTTTCTAAGATTAATTTTTTAAAACTCCGTTTCATTATTTGGCAAATACTGTTTTTATAAAGATCATTCCGGCCATTATGTGACCTATGTAACTAATTATGTCTGACGAAGTAGTTTTGTGTTAACGCGATCAAAGAATGTGCAGAAGGGGTGAAAGATAGTTACTGATATAGTTACAGGTAGGTCAAACTAATGGCCATTGGGGCACTTGTACTCGCTTTGTTAGATGAGTGTCCCCTCAGAATCAACGCCACTGAAGGCTTCCAAATCTTGAATAGGCGCAGGCCCACAAAAACGTCAAACGATATGTATTACAACGTTACGGATTAATGAACTTTTGCTGTTGAACACCTCAAACACACTGTGACTTTAGCGACTTATGAGAAGAGAAGACCCTACGAAGAGCAAAATCCAACATTCAAAACATCACCCACGAACTAAAAAAATGAAAAACCGTTTCATTCATCACAAAAACGCACAGTTTTTTGGCAATAGAGACACACTTAAAGCAATAATGAACCAGTGTTTTAATTTTTGATTTAAGTAATTTCATTTTAGAGGTAAGTGTAATGAATATTGACATTGTTGTTGTCGGTGTCTACTTCGTCTTCATGATCGCTGTAGGTGTCATATTCAAGCGTCTAGCAGGTAGCTCCACCAGTGATTACTTTCGCGGGGGCGGCAAAATGCTGTGGTGGATGGTGGGCTCAACAGCCTTCATGACCCAGTTTAGTGCTTGGACATTCACTGGGGCAGCAGGTAAAGCCTTTACCGATGGCTTCCCTATTATGGTCATTTTCATGGCCAACGCATTTGGCTTTTTGCTGTCTTGGCTGTTTTTCTCCTACCGTTTCCGTCAAATGCGTGTTGTGACACCAGTAGAAGGGGTTCGTCGCCGCTTTGGTACGACAAATGAACAGGTATTTACATGGGCAACGATGCCAACCAGCATCGTTTACACCGGTATTTGGCTAAACGGTCTAGCGCTGTTTGTTAGTGCCGTGTTCAATGTCGACATCGAAACGACCATCGTCATCACCGGCCTGATTGTTCTATTTATTTCCGTGATCGGTGGTTCTTGGGGTGTGGTTGCGTCGGACTTTGTGCAAATGGTCGTGATCATGGCGGTGACGGTCGTGTGTGCGGTTGCAGCTCTCATCAAGATTGGAGGTCCAAGTAACTTAATTGAGCAGTTCCCAGCAGACTCTGTTATGGGGCCGAACATGAACTACCCGCTACTGTTCGTCGCTTGGTTCATCTTCATGTTTGTTAAGCAGCTTCAAAACATTAACAATATGCAAGATTCTTACAGGTTCTTGACTGCAAAGGACTCAACCAATGCGCGTAAAGCAGCGCTGCTTGCGTTTGCTCTTATGCTGATTGGTCCTGCTATTTGGTTTATGCCGCCATGGGTAACAGCAGTCCTTTACCCTGATGCAGCACTTGCACACGCTGACGCTCTTGGCGGTAAAGCCGCTGATGCCGTTTATCTCGTGTTCGTTGAGCGAGTTATGCCAGTGGGTATGGTTGGCTTACTTATGTCTGCTGTATTTGCCGCGACCATGTCTTCAATGGACTCAGGTCTAAACCGTAACGCAGGGGTATTTGTTCGTAACTTCTACAGCCCAATCATCAACAAGAATGCATCTGAGAAAAAACTGATGCGTGTAAGCCAAGGCGTCACTATGGTGTTTGGCGCGCTGATTATCGCAGTTGCTTTATTCATCAACTCACTCCGTGGATTGAGCCTATTTGATGCCATGATGTACGTAAGTACATTGCTACAAATGCCTATCCTAGTACCGCTTTTCTTTGGCATGTTCATTAAGAAGACGCCGGATTGGGCAGCTTGGGCTACGCTAGCTGTCGGTATGGTGGTCTCTTACATGGTGAGTTTTGTCATCACACCAGATGTTATCGCAAACCTTCTAGGTATCGAGGGCGGCTTCACTAGTCGTGAGGCATCAGACTTGATGGTAATGAATGGCATCATCGGCCACCTTGTATTCACTGGCGGTTTCTTCTGCCTAACCACTAAGTTCTACAAAGAGCCACAAGGCGAGCGTAAAACGGAACTCAACGAGTTTTGGACTGACGTTGCAACGCCTGTCATCGAGGAAGAAGGACAAGATGCAGTCGATCGCCAACAGCGCAGCATGCTTGGTAAGCTAATCTTGATCTTCGGTGTGCTGGTTACCACTATGGTACTGATACCAAATCCATTCTGGGGTCGCATGGCATTCTTGTTCTGTGGCGGCGTGGTACTGACCGTAGGTGCTTTGCTGCTAAAAAGCGCCAAGGAAACCAAAGTACTTAACCTGCAAACTCAGAGTTAACGTAGTGACAAGGGGCTGGCCACCAGCCCCTATTTTGCGTTTAGCAATCCACTAGTCACCACTACGTTTTAAAAAAGTATTTCGAGATCAAACCCATGAACCAATACATCCACGACGATTTTCTTTTAACCTCAGATTTGGCTCGCCGCTTGTTCCATGACTACGCCAAAGCTATGCCGATTATTGATTATCACAATCACCTAGATGCAAAACAGATATGGGAAAATCATCGTGCGGAGAACATCGCTGAATGCTGGCTGCATAGTGATCACTATTTATGGCGAGCGATGCGCAGCAATGGGATTGAAGAACATTACATAACAGGCGAAGCGTCCGATAAGGAAAAGTTCGAAAAGTGGTGTCAAACGGCTACTTATCTGCTCGGAAACCCGCTTTATCAGTGGTCTCACCTAGAGCTGGAGCGATTCTTCAACTGCTCACACCTATTAAACCCAGACAATTGCGATGCTATCTGGTCGCACTGTGAAGCCGAGCTTGCTACATCAAGACTCACGACCCAAAGTGTGTTGAAGCAGTGCAACGTCACCACCCTTTGCACGACAGACTCGCCGCTCTCCGATCTTGGCTATCACAAACTGATTGCCGAGTCCGATTTTGACGTTGAAGTACTCCCGACTTTCAGAGCAGACGACCTATTTGCCTTTGGCTCGCCAAGTGCTTTTCGCAGTATGATTGATAAACTGAGCACAATCACCGCTCTTCATATTGCCTCCATCAATGACTTCCTCAACGCGATTTCAAAGCGAATCGAAGCATTTCATACCGCAGGCTGCCGATTGTCCGATATTGGGCTCACTCAGGTAAATTTTGTTCCTTGCTCACACAAAGCAGCTCAACAACTGTTTGAGAAGCTGCTATCCGGGCAAGTCCTCAAAGATACCGAAACCACACAGCTTAGCTCTTATCTGTTCAACCAACTGGGTCAACACTATCACAACCGTGGCTGGGCAATGCAGCTCCACATTGGTGTGCTGGTGAATGTCAACGAGCGCAGAAAACAGGAGCTTGGCGGTGGTACTGGGTTTAGCGTGATGAATGATCGCCTCATTGCCGAAAATCTAACCCAGCTTCTCAGTCAATTAGACTTAACCAACCAGCTACCGAAGACAGTGCTCTACAGCATCAATCCGAATCACAATGCGTTACTCAGTTGTATTGCTGGCGCTTTTCAAGACAGTGACTCCGCCGCTGGAAAAATCCAATTTGGCGCGGCATGGTGGTTTAACGACCATAAAGACGGCATGGAAGCGCAGCTGACCACATTAAAGAACTTGGGCGCATTGGGTCGATTCATCGGTATGTTAACCGACTCTCGCAACGTATTTTCCATGAGTCGTCACGAGTATTTCCGCCGTGTACTCTGCAACCAACTCGCATCATGGGTTGAAAATGGCGAGCTTCCAAGTAGTGACGGTCTGCTCAAAGAAACCATCGAAAACATCTGTTATTACAACGCAGAGCGCTACTTTAATTTTCCTCAATCTAAACTCACAGGAGATGCTCAATGATCCAGTTTAGCGAACAACAAATTCAATCCATCAAACAGCACGCCTCTGAGCAAACCATCGCCCAACTTATCGACGACAATCGTGTTGTGCTTAATAGTGACACCTTGGTTCCGCCTGATGGCCGTGCGACTTGGAACCTCTATTACTTTTGCCCTGAACATGGCGTCCGCCTAACGTGGGATCGTGAAAAGCCCCTCTCGCACTGCTGCCCTGTTGACGGCAAAGAGTTCACAGGGGAACCTTATGACGGCGCTTGGTGGCGATGGCTAAATGGCCTGAATGCAAAAGCGTGCTACGATCTAGGCTTGCTGTGGAATCTAACCGGTGAACAACGTTTCTTCGATAAGGTAAAAGACATCCTACTTCAATCCGCTAAATACTATCCGGATTACGAAGTCCATGGTGGTATCCCTTACAACGTCCCAGGTAAAGCCAATGCGCAAACCCTATGCGAGGCAAACTGTCACTTAGATCTTGCTCGCGGTTATGACTTTGTTCGTGAGCAACTGACGCCAGACGAGCAGTCGTATATCGAACAGCGCCTACTTCGCGAAGGGGCTGAGTTTTTGATGAAGTACCGAACTGATCAGCTCCACAACCATGAGATGAAAATCAACGCCACGATTGGTGTGATTGGGCTTATCTTGGAAGAAAGCCGCTACATCGATTTTGCTCTGAATACTGACTACGGTATCCACTATCAGCTAAACCACGGCTGTTCAGAAGAAGGAATGTGGTTTGAAGGCTCGATTCACTATCATTACTATGCCTTACAGGCGTTGTTGAACTTTGAAAAGATCGCCTACTCGACGCCTCATTCTGTAAGCTCTAACCCTAACTTTCTGAAGATGCTCAAGTTCCCACTTAACTTGGTGCTGAATACCGGTGACTTCCCGCGTCTTAATGACTGTATTGCTGGCCAAGAACGCATTACACATTCACATCTGTTTGAGTTTGCCTACGCGCAGTACCCTTGTGATGAGTTTGCGAGTGTTCTAACCAGCATCTATCAAAATATCTCTAGGGATAACATCGATGCACTACTTTACGGTGTGGATGAACTTCCAGATGGTGCACCACTGCAATGTCAATCTATCCACACAGCTCAGGCGGGCGTGACAATTCATTACGACCAAATCAATGATCATTCACTGCTTCTCAAGCACAGCCCATATGGTGGCGAACACGATCACTACGATCGATTAGGCTTGATCATTGTTCGCAATGGCAAAGAGATCCTGCCCGATCTCGGCACCACCGGATATGGCGCAGAGCTGCATTACGGCTATTACAAGAATACCGCCACGCATAACACCCTCGTTGTGAATCAACAGAACCAATCGCCAATCGACCCTACGTTGCTTCACTTCTCTGACTCACCTATTTGCAAAGTCATAGATACGCTTGCCGATTGGAACCAACCGCCAGCAGAAGTAGATAGTCACACTATCGAGCAGTGGGATAGCAAGGCCTATCAGAACATTATGTTCCGACGTGTCTTGTTCTGTGTTGGAGAAGCGTATGTAGAAGCAAACCTGATTGCCAACCCACATCAGCAACAGTTGGATTTGACCTACCACATTCGTGGTGAGCACACCGACACGGATGGCTTTAACAATTGCTCCAACCCGCTGCCGGGCGCACTGAACCGGATGACAAATACACGTCAGTTAAGTTCGGTTTCAGCACACTCCCATCGCTATGCAATTGAAGGACAAACACCATTTAACCAGAAGATGGTGTTCAGTTCGTCGTGCGATGTCTTGATTGGTGAAGCGCCAGATAACCCAGCAACATCAAACCTTGCATACACCTTGATTCGCTCCAATGCGACCGCATTAAACACCATGGTACTTCACGACCTATCGGAAAATGGAGAGCTTCTACTTGAGGACGTCTCTTGGAGCGACACCGAAATTACATTCAGTATCAACCAAAGTGGCAACAAAACCACAATCACCTACAACTTACATTCTCATTCTTTGCGAACTCGCAGTTGGCAGCCTGAAAGCGACAATTTAGCACTCAGCGAGTAATACTAAGGCCAGCTCTTTAACGAGAGCTGGCTTCATCCTAGAAAACCCGCTAACTATTTGTGACCAATACACAAAATCGCTACTCTGGTTTTTAATACATCTAAGCTGGAGCCATCAATGAAATACCCCAACCCTCTAACCAAAGGCAGTACCTTCGGTATCACCGCATTCTCATCCGGTATTTCACCCAAACACAATGCTCGTTTTGAATGCGTCACCAATCACCTCAAGTCGCAGGGCTTTAACATAGTGGTTGGAGACTGCTTATACGACCAAGGAAAACATGTCAGTGGCTCGGCAAAACAAAGAGCCGAAGAACTGATGTCGATGCTACTTGATGACAGCATTGATGCGATCTACCCACCTTGGGGCGGCGAGATTGCGATGGAGCTACTGCCGCTGATTGATTTTGAAAGACTCAAGCTGGCTCGCCCTAAATGGATTCTGGGATTTTCCGATGTCAGCACAATATCGGCGACCTTTGCTTGCAAACTTGGCTGGGCAACTGGGCATTGTTCAAACCTGATGGATCTCGCGCCCAATGCTATCGATCCTCTCACTTCAAGTACGCTTCAACATTTTGCAACGCCGAGTGGAGGCAATTTCACTCAAGAGGCGCTTGAGCACTATGCGAGTTGTTGGCCTGACTTCGTAAACGCTCCGGAATCTGGCCTTGAGCTAGACACAAAAACATGTTGGAAATGGCTGACAAAGCCTTCCCACGGGGACACTATTCAAGGGCGACTCATTGGCGGGTGCTGGGATACTCTCTCACATCTTTTTGGCACGGAGTACCTCGATCTTAAAGCGATGTCAGAACGCGAGCCTGAGGGTCTTATTCTTTACTTAGAGAATGCAGAAATGCCGCCAACGGAAGTGGCTAGAAGCATTCTAAGCATGGAATATCGCGGCGTCTTTGAATGCATTAACGGCTTACTTATCGGCCGTAGTGCAGCACCAGATGAAACCGATTCGAATCGCCTCAGCTATTACGAGTGTCTAAGACAATACCTCGGCGATCTCCCTATTCCAGTAATGATTGATCTCGATATTGGCCACAAGCCGCCTAACTTAACGCTAATCAATGGGGCACTGGCATCCGTATCGCTTAGCGCCAAGTCAGAGGAACACATTGGCTCAATTACCCAGACTTTAGCACCATAAAATAGCAAAAGAGCCTCACAAAGAGGCTCTAAACACGTTTAAGCGCTGTATTCTGGATAATCGATATACCCTTTCTCATCACCGCCATACAAGCTCAGCCTTGCATCGGCATCAAACTCAGCCAGTGGCCAGTTGTTTTTGAAACGCGCCACAAGATCTGGATTGGTCACATACGGTGTGCCAAATGCCACAAGGTCGGCGTAGTTCTTTTCAAGCAGAACAGTAGCACTCTCTTTCGTCAACTTGCCTGCAATCATAATTGGGTTCGGGTAAATGTCGCGCACCTCTTTACGGAAAGACTCTGGCGCTTCAACATAACGCGAGATATTTTCAGAGAAATGCACATAAGCAAGATTCGTTGGAGCCAGCGCAACAAGTGCCTTTTTCACCACTTCGACAATCTCTGGATCTTCTTCGGCAAAGCCTTCCATGACGTGTGGCGAAACACGAATCGCGACTTTATCACCACCGATTTCATTCACCACCGTTTGCATCACTTCAACGAGTAAACGGATACGGTTTTCTTGAGAACCACCATATTGGTCAGTACGTTGGTTGCTAGAAAGTCGCATAAACTGATCAAGCAAGTAACCGTGCGCTGCATGGATTTCAATACCGTCGAAGCCCGCTTCAATCGCGTTTTTCGCGGCTTGCACATAATCGGTAATAGTTTGCTGAATATCTTGCTCAGTCATTGCACGAGGTTCGCCAGTTTCAATCATACCGAAGCCACCTTCTGGTAGCGGACCGAATACTTGGTCAGCTTCTTTAATCGCCGACGCAGACAAAACCTGTTCACCCGTGATGGATTCATGGCTACGACGACCTACGTGCCAAAGCTGAATGAATACTTTGCTGCCTTGGTCGTGGATCGCTTTCGTGACTTTTTTCCAACCATCGATGTGCGCTTGGGTATAGATACCCGGGGTCATCGAGTAACCACGACCAATGGCCGAGATCGGCGCACCTTCAGTGATGATAAGACCTGCATTCGCGCGCTGTGCGTAGTAAGTCGCCATCATGTCATTCGGCACATCACCCGGTTGAGTGGTGCGAGAACGGGTCATCGGTGCCATCGCGATGCGATTGCTTAGCTCAAGTTGGCCGTAGTTAAAATTAGAAAAGATCATGTCGTATGCCCTCAATATCGTAATGGGGACATTTTAGCGACGAGTGACCTCTAGATTGAGAGCAATAATCACAAATGGCTTTTGTCAAAAATGCAAAAGCCAGCGGAGCAAAGAAGGAAATAACGACTACAGCGATAGCCTAGGCTGGATAAACTCAATAAACGCAGTAATGCGGCGCGCAACCGACGACGAGCGGTAATAGACCGCATTGACTTGCTCGCGACCCGTCGTAGTGAGTTTTTCTGACTCAAGAAGTGGCACCAAGCGCCCTTCTTCAATATCTTGTTTGACCATAAAGCCCGACATACACGCAATCCCGTTCCCCGCAAGAGTCAACTGGCGCACCGTCTCACCGTTACTCGACACCATGCTTGGCTGAATCGTTGGGTTGCCGGGTAGTGGCCATTGGTTAAGTACCTTCGCACCGACAAAGCCGATTAAACTATGCGTACTCAAATCAGCAGCCGATTTGGGGTAGCCACGCTGGGCAAGGTAATCGGGTGATGCGACGAGATACAACAGGCTCTTTCCTAGCGGTTTCGCATGCAGCGTTGAGTCAGTTAATTTACCAATACGAATCGCAACATCGGTGCGCTTCTCAAGCAAATCAACAAACCCTTCGTTGGAGGTGAGCTCAAGCTCAATATCTGGATAGTCTTTATTAAACTCAGCGATAAGTGGCACCAGTTGATGCAGTACAAATGGACTTGCAGCATCCACTCTCAATCGCCCTTTTGGCAGCTCACCTCTAGCCACAATCTCCTCTTCGGTCTGCTGAAGAATACGCAGTCCTTCACGGACACCCTCGACAAACTGACGACCTTCGTCGGTGAGTTCAATACGGCGAGTGGTACGGTTTAAAAGCGTCACCCCAAGTTGGGTCTCAAGCTTACTCACACTGCGAGACACCTTCGCAACTTGAATGTCGAGCACCTCTGCCGCAGCAGAAAAACCACCACTATCGACAACAGAGAGTAATATTTCCAGATCATCAGAACGAGTAAGCATGTTTATTTCATAAATTGCAAAAGCGATGCCTTAGAGTATATCAATTTGGCAATGATCGGCGAGAAAGATCACGGGCTAAAATCAACGCCAGTCCGAGAATTTGCAGAAACACTGCGATGTTTTTGTAATACGCCATGTCTTCTTCGACGCTTGCTAACGTTTCTGAGAGCTCCAAATTGTCTAGATAGAGCCCATCAATCAAATCCCTTTGCGTATCTTGCGCGCTATTAATCATAGCCATCAATTCAGGCAGGTGCTTACGATGAATCGGCGGAACTTGAGCGGTCACCCATTGAGATAGGTGCCCTCTCAACATATCCGAAATATCAGTATCAATATCATCACCATCAAGGTGCAGAAGCAATGCTTCGCGCTTTCTTTCCAGAGTTTCTACTTGGTTCCACGCAAGCTGCATCGAATACAGATTTGCCTCTTTACGTTCTTGTATTAAAGCAATATCACTCGACATTCTGTCCAGTACTTGGCTCGAAAGCACAATCGCCATCACGTTAAGGATAAGACCAATAGAGACCATCACCCAAGCTGGCGGCAGTAATGCTCGTGTCATCCTTATCTCCCTCTGTTTTTATTCAGTGTAGGCAACAATCGTGATTCGTCACACAACTGGCATAAAATCAATCAGGTACCTAACCTTATAACAGTGTTACTGAGATTTCTCAGAGTGAGACCAACCGAGTGGCCATGTATCAAGTGTCTATGCATCAAGTAAAAATGTACCAACTGACCCTTTATCAACTACTGTTGATTATTGTTGCTTCTACCCCTTTCGCAGCTAGCGCAAGCTGGTTCAACGAGCACAATATTGATAAATTTGACCGCATCGAAACCCACAGGGTGTGGGGGTTTGGTGATCTGGTTGAAGATAAATTTACCACATACGGTATTCGCTGCGATGATCGCTCGAAGTTGCTCATCACCTTCGGTCTTGCTCAAGACTTGGATGAAGAAAACGCCAAAGTGGATTTGGTATTTAAAGTCGACAATAACAAACCGCTGGCTTTTGAGGGGCAATTGTTCTCAAACAGCAAAGAGTCTGGATTTGTGAGAGCCGACAAGCAAAACTTAGCGCTGATCAATCGACTGATATTACAGAGTAAGGAAGGCAGTACTGTCGATATTCGAGCCTCCAACAAAGACCAAAGTCAGTTTATTGAATACTCGGTATCGCTCTCTGGGTTTACCCGATTTAGCCAAGCCACTAGAGACGCTTGCGGGGTTGGAACGATTAAGCTCACCGTCACCCCAAAAGACAAGGCTGAGCTTATTCGCCTCAAACAGCAACTTAAAGATATAGAAAAGAAAATTGCCGAGATTGAGGCTAAGTACTCGACTGGTTTTTAGCTTCTTATCATCGAGAAGTGGAAAGTAATCATCGCTGCAATACCAAAGCTTATCAAAAGAAAGGTACACGAGGTTTGAGACGATAAGCCCTGCCATAGCAAAAATAGTGATTTGCATTCCCCTTAGCCAGCCTTTGAATCGTTTATTGAGTTAAGTCTATTGAGTGTGGACAAGAATCTCGGTATCTCCACAGGCAATACCCCCCTTCTGAAACAAGACTCAAATAAAAACGCCGCGAAACTCAGGAGCAGCGGCGTTAAAGACAGGGGGTTTAGTTTTTTAAATAGAATGTTAACTTCGTTCTCTAGGCTGTATTTTGCAAATCTAATGGCGCCAATAAAGCATCCGCTTCGACAAGCCATTGCCCAACGATGCGGTTGAACTCCTCAGGCTGTTCGGCCATCACCCAGTGATGAGTGGACAATCCCACCACTTTGTTGCCTTCAATGTCAGCCATTTTTCTCTGCCATGGACTTGAGTGAAACATACCTACTTTGTCTTTTCCGTAGATAAACAAGAAAGGTACCTGAATATCAAGCGGCTTCGTTCCCAGTTCGCGCTTCATGAACACACTACTCCAGCGCCAATGATAGGGATAATTCATACCAGAATGGATACGAGAGATTTCGCCCGGCGCGCCGAAAATTGTCGCCATTTTTCGCGTCATCCAATCGCCAACTTTTCCTCCTAGATTCCATGCCAGCATCAACCATAGCTGGTAGCCCAGTAAAATTGCTTTAGCTTTCGCAGGCAGCACTAAGTCTTTTGAGCTCGCATCACCGATATCCACGCCAACAATACGATTCACCTTTTCAGGATGGCGCATCGCATATTGGTAGCCAAACACGCAGCCCCAGTCATGAAGCAACAAGGTCACCGGCTTGCCCTTTGAAATGGACTCTATGATGGTATCGAACAGAGTCAACATAGAGTCTAAGTCATGATATTGGCGTGGCTGCCCAAGCTCATAACCCGGCAGCGAAAATCTAACACAGCGATAGCGCGACTTAAGCTGCTCAACTTGGCTATCCCACAAACGATAGGTATCCGGCCAGCCATGAATCATCACTATGGTGTGCTCACCGTCGCCTTCAATATGAACATCAATGTCTTCAATAACCTGTCGTTGTTCCATTTTTACCTCCCACCTTAGGTTAGGGTCAGTTATTGATTCCGTCTAAAGTACAGTGATTTAATGAGACAGCATGGCTTTCTTCAGCGATTTATCCGTCGGTTTATCACCTAACCAGACCGCGAGCAGAGCTTGGCGAAACGCATCATCTTCGACCAATACGCGCAGCTCACCATTTTTATAACTATAAATGCCTTCACCGGGCACGCTCATCAAGGTGAACTGATCACCCTCTGTCACTTCATCAGCAAAGGTCAACTCAACAAACTTAGCAATACTGGCATCAATTGGCGCCGTGTTGCCGCCCGTCGCATTATCAAAACCTTCGTTGAGCGCATCGGCCAGTTTTTCTTTGGTGATCATGCTAGAAGTAATGTTAAGACGAATAGCGGATGCCTGTTCACCACCAATCAGAGGCGCGGCCTCGGTTGCAGGCAAAGCGGTAAACAGGGAGCCAACATACAAGTCCATAAAGAACTTGCTGCGCACACCGGCACCATTCAAGGTGAGTTCTTGCTGCTGTGTGGTCAAGGTATCGGGCACGTCGATCCCACTGATCGTTTTTGCTTGTGCAGTAACAGAGACAGCAGCGAGTAAAGTCATTAGTAACGGTAATTTCATGGTTTCTCCTTATGACCCCTAAATTTAGGGGTCATGTATTGTCAATGAATGCTCAAACGTTAGAAGGCGTAGTTGTATTCAAGCCATACTTTGTCCGGAGCATCACTGTCAGAGAAGTTATGGTAGTTAAGACGTAGGTTTTGACGGTTGGTGATCTGGTAACCGAGCGTCAACTCGATTTGCTGAGGGCTCAGCTCTAAACCGCCCTCAGCGACAGGTTTATCCCAGCTCTTTCCGCCAAACTCATCGGTGTAAGTCCAAGCACCCAACACCCACCAAGAGTCATTGAACTTGTAACGGCCATAGACCTTAACCGAATAGATAGTCGACGCCCAATCAATACCGCTACTGCTAAGATTGTTGGCGGCGGCCATTGCGGGGTCATAGCTTGCGAGTTTACTGGTGTTGTCCTCCATAATGACGCCACCCGCCATCAATACCGGCCAGATAAACGCATTATCACCAATCGGTAGCGTCGCGACTGCGCCAGCTTGAATTACTGCGGTCTGACCGTAAAAAGGATGGTCTTTAACCACCGCATCCACCATATGTCCAAGGCCGTTAGTGGTATTCACCGAGCCATAGCGGAAACGATAGTTGCGGTTGGTGGTCTTATCGTTCATTTGAGGCACGACCATCCCACCCATGACTTTAGTGCCTGAGAATTTTGGATCGCCGCCCTTTTCATCAAACACATCGTTGAACTCTAGGATGAAACCGGATTTACGGTCTGAGTCGGGCTCAGACAGCATGTACATCGCTTTTAGGTTCATCCCTTCGTTACCGTAGCCTACGCCTAACGCGGTATAGGCTTCAGTTGGGCTCGACATGTCAATTTGTTGCTCAGCTTCCTCGTTAGCAAGAGCAGCACCAGAACAAACAAGGGCGATTGAGGTCATTGGAATTAGGTAAGATTTCATAATTTGGCTCCACTACAATAATGAGACATATAACTGTTTTTATTACAAATTTATTAGTATTAAGAGAGAACTGACGCCATGCGCTGTTCGCGCGTTTTTCTAAAGAACAACCAGGCATAGATGCCGTTTGCCACAAAGCTCGCCAATCCCGCTAATAACATGAGCTCATCGTTGCGCGGCAGCACCACCACGTTGCTTTCGTACATAAATGGACAACTGAAGTAATACATAAAGGAACCCGCCAGCGTGAAGGCGCGCGCCTGCAGCCAAGTACCTTTCTTGATAAACAGTGATGGCAGAGTTGCCGCCACCAGAACCATGGCCTGCGCTGTAGCACTGCCAGGGAAGTTGAGGTAAACAAACACGATGTTCCAGATGTCGTAAGCGATGATCCAAAACGTGGTCATTGCAGGCCACACCATGTCTTTTTGTTTTGATTTGTCAGCGTGGATCTGTGCCCAGCCCGCCAGAGTGATGATAGAGAGCAAGCCACCGGTCGCATTAAGAATGTTGGCCATGTTGCCCATAGTGAAATCTTGCAGCACCGCCTCTGAAATATTCAGCGCCAAGAACGCAGCAGCGCCAAAACGTGCCCACTTTTTATCGCCAATAGGGGTAAATCGGATAAGGGTAAACAGCGCGGCGGCACCGACTACCGAGTAAAGCTTGACCCACTTAAACCAGTAGGTAACGCCGTAGCTACTGAATAGGGGAATAAGTGCAATCGGCAGTACGAACCAAAGTAGGTAGTTCGCCCATTTCACATGACGGCAAAGCTCATTGAGTGCAATCAAGCCGACCAATACAAACAGCACATGCAGATAAGCACGGGTTTGATACAGTTTATGGAAGTTGCAATGGCTACCATCCTTGGTAAAGCGCATCTGATCGCGATCGGTATACGCGAAAGTCGCGTTATCAAAGTCAGTGATATCATCGCCAGCATTGCTACGGATCACAACTTGACCCTCTTCGATGTACCAGTTTTGAACTTCAGTCTTGTTAAAACCACCAGACTGTCTAAGCACTTTGACTTTACCGTCCGCCAGGAAATCAAGGCGATAAAACAGACTGCCCTCGCCAGGGTCGCCATCAAACGTCCCTTGCCAAGTTTCACCAATAAGTTGTTGTTCGTTATAGCCTTGATCGGCAGCTGCAAGCGGAGACATAAACGCCGCGCACAGTGTTACCAACAACGCCAAAATCTGTGCTGTTAATCTTTTCATACCATCACCTGTGTCAGGTTTTGAAGTGGTGGCCTAATGACGTCGTCATCAACTAGGCCACCGGGGGAGAGCCTTTAAGCTATTTGCCTATTTGGCTAGCGCTACTTTGTCGGGTGCTTCGTCATACTCATTGACGCAGTCCGTTTTCAGCGGAGGCTGGTTGTCGCCATACGGTGGTTCTTTCTGCTCGCGCTGCTTTTTGAAGTACCAGATGACAAATGGAATGTGCATCGCAAGGTTGATAGCGCCCCACCAATAGAGCACGCTCTCGTTACGCCATGCGCTGGAGTCCATGACCGGGGTGAACACATCGTGGATAGCACGCACGAAAATGTGGAACGCTAGCGTGTAAACACGTGCAATGATGTAGAGCTCTGGACGTTTTTTGATGACCGGGTAGAGCTCGGCAGCAATCAAAATACAGAACGAACTCGCGAAGAAGCCGGTGTTTTCGCCATACACAAACGCTAGGTTCCATGTGGTGTATAGGAAGTTCCAAGCCGCCGTGGAATAGAACAGCAAGTCATTCGGCTTGTCTTTAGAAATAAGCCAGTACTGACGCACGCCGTTCTTGTAGCGCGGGAACGGAATGGTGATACATAAGATCACGCCACAAATGAAGTTGAAGTAGTTGCCCGTAACTAGATCTTTGAGTGTCGCTTCGGCAATGTTCAGAAATAACACACCGTACAACACTTTCAGTACCCAGTCGCCGCGGAAGAAACGCAATATCGCGTTCGGGTTTTCTCGGTAGTACCAAGCTAGTCGAGCAAGACCGACGACCAAAGCTGTCGGAATCAGTACGCTCACGGTTTTCGCCCAGCGGAACCAGCCATCCAACTGATCAGCCCACAACGGCGCGGTAAATAAAGTTGCGATCCAAATAAAGGCGGTCAACCGGGGAGTCCGGCGCATGCCCTCGATGAGTAGTAACAAAAACACTATGTAAGAAGACATAGATGCCACGTATTGCCAGGTTGGTATGTCCATGATACCTCCACGTTAAATTATTGGTTTTAATCAAAATTCAGCTAACACACATGAAATGTTCTTTTTATTTTTCAAAATCTTATAATAGAGCAAATACTCTATGTTTGAGTAATTACTCTAATTTTATTTTACTCAACGTGTTGGGATCCTTTTCACGTTTTCAAAATTGGAAGATAAGATTGGTGGCGATTTTTTAAACTAATCACACATTTTAGGTATGGTTTTTAGAATCCTATGAGGGCGATCACAGAATGTGCGAGGTGGGTACTTTGGGAGCATAAGATCCAAAAAACGAGCACTAAGCTCGCTTTAAAAATCAAAGTCCAATTTCTATTGCAGCTGCTCTACATACTGCTGAGCAACCATAATCTTCATTGATTAAACTATGTGTATTGGCTAATGATATCCTGCAAATCTTCTACTGAGTAAGCAACATGGTCAGGCTTGGTATCCCATAGTTTTGGTCCACTGCGGCTGTATGCCGCTGCCACAGAAATAACCCTAGCGCCATCACCAATAGCTTCTTGTATGTTGCGAGCAAACTTTGTATCCGCCTCATGGTCACCAATATACAAACAAATGGGTTATCCAAGTGATCCAAGATTGACTCGATGCATTTAATACCGCCAAATTGATGAGGCTTTTGTTTGTCATTTGATACATCGTCGTATCCGACAATCGCCTTAAATGGTGCATCAATACCATTATTAATCAGCATGCGACGAATATTGTTCTGTGAGTTCTGAGAGCAAATACCATGCGGCAGCGCTGAAAACGCTTCGACGATATTTTTAATACCTTTAAACAGAGTCACTTCTGTTTCGTTTTTTTCCTGATGCTCTGCCCACATACTGCCGGCTAAGATCATTTCGTCGTGAGTCAGCCCATAGTAATCGACATACAACTCCTGCCAATTTTTTGCTCCATGATTGGCTTCATGGTAAGCCTCTTCATCACGTAGGTATTTTGGCAAACCGACCAAGTAGAGATCGATGGCTGTTGGATAAAGCAAGACTAGGAAAAAACTGCAAACGATAAATCTGGACATGAGAACCTCATAAATTGGTTCTCAGAATACTAATGACTCGACAGACCACCAGCGAGTGAGAAATAGGACAACAGTAATGTCCGCTGACGACATAGCATCTCCCTCATGCGATTTGGCATTCCTGATATTTATGCAAAACCTTGTATAATTTGAGTTAAATTCGGAATCGATAAAAACTAATAAAGATGATGCTCTATTTCTGTAATAGAACATAGTGTGCGCAATTTTTATATGTGACCAATATTCAACTCGAACGGTAATACAATGAATGTATCACCATACGTTGTACTTGTTTAGTGCCGAAGCCGCGCAAATCCACAATGATGGTTACTTTGCTGGCAATGACTCTGATGATCCAGATAAGAATGGCTTGAAGGCAGCGGCTCAGGAATTTGAAGCAACTTATAAGTTTGATCTTGGTGAAGATTGGTATTGGGCGCCGGGTTTGGTGATGGTAACGGCTCCGAACTGGACGGAATACCGACCTTACTTAAAGCTTGGTACCACATTTGACAATGGCGTGTCTCTAACGGGTAGTTACCGCTACAACTGGTCAAACGATGCGAATGGCAAAAACTACCTTGATGGTTCTGGCACCACTCGTGGAGCCTCTAACCAGTTTGATCTTTGGATCTCGAAAAACTTTGGAGATGTAGGTCTGATGTACAACCCTCGTTACCGTTATCAAGATGGCGTGGATCAAGGCACTGGTCGAGATGATTACTGGGAGCACACGATCATGGTTAACTACAAGTTGAATGAAACTTGGATGCCATACATAGAGCTTGTTTCTGTAGATGAAACCTATGTGGATGAACAAGGTAACCGTGAGAACGATTACGCAGTGCGCTTAGGTTTTGTGATGAACCTGTAGTAACGAAAGAAATCAGAAAAAGAGCAGAGGTGAATTAAAAACCGAGCAGCACTTTGCCGATTTTATCAACAATATTAAGGATATGGATTTGCGACTCTCGACTATAGAGAGATATACCATCCACTTGCTCTTCCAATGGGACATTCAGGTGGCTAGATTGCGCTAAAGTAGAACCTTTCCGACTTATCCCCATCACCTTCAAACCTTTTCTTTTGGCGTTGTGCGCCATTTCTACGACGGCTTGTGTTTCCCCGGATTTACTGATTAACAACACCGTCCCGAGTTCAGCTCTCGTTAACTGGTGAATATCAGTGATCACCAAGTGAGGAACATTAGCCAGAGAGAGGAAGCGCGACAAATAGTTCACACTCACAATCGATGCGCCGCGAGAGTATAGATACACTACGGGAGAGCCACTCAGTGTCTTTGCCACTTGTGAAATGACACTTTGCTCGCACTTTTCACCCTCTAGGTTCTGTGCCTGTTCTTTTAACTCATTTGCCAACTTATATCGCAATTCTGTGTAGCTGGCATATCCCATTTTTTTACAAACTCGATTGACCGAAGTTGTCGTAGTAAGTGCCTTGTTGGCTATGGTCTTTGCCGAGATCTCATGTAACTGACTGGCGTGCCCAATCAGATACTCGTAAATAACGCGCTCTATGCCTCGAAAAGTATTCATCGCTTTTGACTATTATTGAGGAAACTGTCGGTATTACGCTTGAAAATGGCCGCGTTGTCTTTGCGTCGGATCACAGATGTATCGTGATACGTGAGTTGTATGAGGAAACAATATCTGATCCGAATCGAGGCTCATATACTGTCCACAGTAAGAAATAACAAGGTAGATACCCATGAGTAAAAAGAAGCTGGTTGCAGTAACTGCCTGCCCTACAGGCATTGCACATACCTTTATGGCAGCTAAAAAAATCAAAAGCTGGGCTGACAAGCATGGCTACGAAGTCAAAGTAGAAACCCAAGGCAGCGATGGTGTGAAAAACCGTCTAACTGCTCATGATATCGCAACCGCTGACGGCGTCGTGCTAGCCGTTGACGTACCGATCATGGACATGGAACGTTTTGACAATGCCAATCCTTTAAAAGTAAGAACTCAAGAGCTAATCAAACATGTAGATGCTTTGTTGCCATCGGTTTTTCAACGTGGCAAAGAAAAGTCGGCGACATTGAGTGAATTACCACTCGAAGAAAAACGCTCGGCGTATCAAGTTGCGATCGGCCATATCATGACGGGCATCAGTTACATGCTCCCAGTGGTGGTTTTAGGCGGCCTTTTAATGGCGGTAGCGAAGATCACAGGTGAGTTCATTGATATCTCTGACACACCGATTCAAACCCTAGATAAGTTGGGCTTCATGACCATAAAGTTCATGTACCCAATCTTTGCAGCATACCTTGCCTATTCTATCGCTGGTAAACCCGCTTTGATTCCGGCCTTTATTGGCGGTGTAATGAGCGATGAAGTATACAAACGCTTTTTCGACCTAGAGGGTTGGGCGCCTTCTGGTTTCTTCGGAGCCATCGCGATAGGTTTTCTTGTCGGTTACCTTGTCCGTTTTTTAAACGATACTATTAAGGTGAAACCAGATTTCACGACATTGAAAACCATGCTTGTCGTACCCGCGATTACTGGAGTGGTGATGGTGCTAACGATGGAGTATCTAATTAATCCATTCTTTGGCGCTTTGAACATAGCAATGATCAACCTGTTTACCGAAGCGGGTGATGCTGGTCGTGGTATTTACTCGATGGTAATTGCTGCTGGTACTGCATTTGACTTAGGTGGGCCTATTAATAAAGCTGCAGGTTCAGTGGCACTGGGTCTTAATGGCATGGGTGAAGGGTTTGACTTGCTCGCTCGTGAATTAGGCATCGTTATCCCGCCTATCGGTGTTGGCCTGGCAGCTTTGCTCGATGGCAAATTCCGCCCACGCGTGTTCTCTTCTGAAGAGCAGACTGTCGGTAAAACCTCTTTAATGCTGGGCTTAATTGGCATTTCAGAGGGGGCAATTCCATTCATCCTTAAGAATCCGAAGATGATTCCTATCATGATCTTGGGTTCGATTATCGGAACGCAACTAGGTGTATTGCTTAACGTATTCCAAAGCTTGCCATTACCAGCTGTATGGGGATGGTTCCTATCGTCCGACCCTGTGAGCTATACCATTTCCGTTCTTGCAGGTTCGATGTTTATTGCTGTTGCTCTACTGCTTTGCACTAAACCTGAGCCTACTCAAGCTTAACCATTTTCAACGGAGGAAGATGCGTCTTCCTCCAATAAAATTCAGACCAAGATTTAGAGACAACGCCAATGGCTAAAGTACACGTAATTCCTCACACTCACTGGGACCGTGAGTGGTATTTCACCCAACAGGATAGTGATGTACTCGCGACTTACAATTTTACAAAAGTGATTGAAACGCTCGAAAACACCGAGACTTACACCTGTTACCACTTAGATGGCCAGTCCTCTATTGTGGAAGACTATCTTAAAGTCCTACCTTACATGCAGGAGCGCATGGCTAAATTGGTTTCAGGGAAAAAACTATTTATTGGACCTTGGTACACACAAACAGATACCTACAACGTCGCCGTAGAGTCGATCATCCGTAACTTGAAATACGGTATGCATATCGCTGAGGGGCTTGGCCACTGTATGAAGGTGGGGTATTTACCAGATACCTTCGGTCATAACGCGCAAATGCCAACCATTTTTAAAGGCATGGGTATAGATAACATTATCTTCTGGCGCGGCATTGATTATGACCAGCAAGTTGAAAAATCACACTTCTTCTGGCGTTCTATGGGGGGAGATGAGATCTACGCTTACAACCTAGTTCACGGTTATGGCGCAGCAAAGAATATCAACGCAACACCTGATCATCTAGATAAGAAAATCTTCCCGATGGTAGAGAAGATCAAATCACTCTCAGGTTTAGATGAAGTGTTGATTCCATCGGGTGGTGACCAAGTTAATATCGACCCTGAGTTACCGAAAACCTTACAAGCCGCGACTGAGCGATCAGGTAAAGATGTCTACGTGATTTCGTCAATGGAAGCATTTGTTGATGTATTACGTGAGAATGGTCACACGTTTGAGACATACCAAGGTGAGTTCAAATTGCCACGTTACACACGCATTCATAAAACCATTGGTTCAGTGCGTTATGACATCAAAAAACTCAACTTTGAAATAGAACAGTTCTTATTGAAGAAACTTGAAGTAGTGGTTGCTATCGCTAAGGCGCAAGGTATTACTGTACACACTGAGTTAATCGATATTGCTTGGAAAAAAATCCTTGAGTGTCATGCCCATGACAGCATGGGTGGATGTAATAGCGATGCCACAAACGCCGATATCATGCATCGCCTCAAACAAGCGGAAGAGATTTGTCACGGCCTTTACAACCTTGTTATTAAAGAGATTGCCAGCGCATGTAACGACGATGAGTTGATGCTATTCAACGGTCAAATGACACCTTATAACGGGATGGTTAAGGCGGTTGTATTTAGTGCGAGTGAGAATATTGCGGTTCTGGAATCGGGTCTACCCCTGCCTATTGAAGTTCTTAATAAAGAAACGTTAAGTGGCGGTAAGATCATTGAAGTAACGAAAGACGGCGAGAAAGAGGTCGACGTACCACCATACTACCGATTTGAGCTGAATGTGCTTGTTTCAGAATTACCTGCAATGGGTTATCGCGTATTTGAAGTTCAAGCGTGTAAGCAAGCTAATATGGAGCAAGTGAACAGCGAGCAGACGGTAATTGAAAACCAAGCGTTACGAGTTTCTCTAGAGCAAGGTCAACTGCACTTAGAAGACAAACTCAATGGTCGCGTTATCGAACAATTGCTGACGTTTGAAGAGCAAGCCGACGATGGCGACTCCTACGACTTCTCACCACTGGAAGGTGATACACCAAACTACAGCACTTCGCTTGAGTGGTTGTCATGTACCGTTGGTGAAACGCAACAAAGCTTATCTGTTCGAGCAACATTAGTGGTGCCACAAGATCTGACGGCACGCCAAAGTGGTCAGCAAAATAGACAAGCGGTATTCGACATCACGATGAGTCTGGTTAGTGGTGAGTCCCAGCTTCTGTTTGATATCAACACCTTGAACAACACTTGCGACCACCGTGTTCGCGTTTTGATTAACTCAGATCTTCAGACTGATACTTCAATTAGTACTCAACCTTTCGCACTGATGGAGCGTCCTGTTGCTCCTGACCTAGCGCAATGGCGCGAAAAGTACCGAGAGTGTCCTGTCGATATTGAAACCACAGATGGTTCTGTCGCGATTGCGGAATCGGAGCGATCTCTGATTTTAACGGGTCGTGGCCTTAAAGAGTTTCAGATATTGAAAGGCTCAGAGAGCGATAAGATCGCACTGACTTTGTTTAAGTCGACCGGACGACTTGGTAAGGATGACTTGTTATGGCGTCCAGGGCGTGCATCTGGCATCAACAACACAGTGGTATATACACCCGATGCTCAACTGCAAAAAGCGATGAGCTTTAGCTTTGCTCTGGCTCTGTGTGATAACGCACAGCACAAGACCATTCGTCAGTTAGAGCGCCGGTATTTAGACCAACCTTTTGGGTACCAAAAACAATCGCTGAACAGCTTTGAAAATCGTCTTGAACGCTTCCAAGTTCGCTTTGAGCCGAGACAGCATTCATCTTCATTCAGTCTGTTCTCATTACCGCAAGCGCTGGAACTATCTAGCTTAGGACACGCCTTCTACCGCGATAATGCGATCATTCTACGCGTGTTCAACCCAACTGGGAGCCCAATCGAGCTTGACCTTGATTCGCTAAAGCACTTTGCTGACGTTGAATTGGTGAACTATCGCGAGCAGCCACTCGATGGCGCTTACATTGTGCGCCCTAACAACAGCTTAGATGTGCGTTTAACGCTTGGTCACAAAGAGAAGTAGGAGAGAGTCATGATTGCTAATGCGATTTATAACAAAGTTGCCAAGCTATATGGCAACGCCGACGCGACAGAAATTACCGATGATATTCTTGCTCTAATGAAAAAGTGGCAAGACAAAGCACCGCAATATCAGAATTGGGTTGATCAACGTACCTCTTACTTGATCACTTATGGCGACAGTTTTTCTAATCAAGGAGAACCGACGCTAACGACGATGAAGACATTCGCTGATCGCCACTTGAAGGCGGCATTGAGCAACATTCATATTTTGCCAATGTTTCCTTATACCTCGGATGATGGTTTTAGTGTGGTCGACTACCGTCAAGTGGATTCTAATCTCGGTAATTGGGAGCAATTGAATGCACTATCTGAGAACTTTGACCTGATGTACGACTGTGTCATCAACCATATCTCGAAGAGCAGTGATTGGTTCCAAGGTTACCTAGCAGGTGATGCGAAATATCAAGACTACTTTGTAGAGTCGGATCCGAGCCTTGACTATTCAAGTGTAACGCGCCCCCGTGCGTTGCCGCTCCACACTCGGTTTAGCAAGGCATCGGGTGAGGCTGTACATGTATGGACGACTTTCTCGGACGATCAAATCGACATTAACTTTCACAGTCCGAAAGTGCTTTTGGAAAGCATCGATATCTTGTTGATGTACGCGGCAAATGGTGGACGTTCGATTCGCCTTGATGCGATTGGTTTTATCTGGAAAAAGCTCGGAACTACATGTATCCACTTAGAAGAAGCACATGAAATCATCAAGCTGTGGCGAATCATTTTGGATGAAGTGATGCCAGGGACGCTGTTGATCACTGAGACCAATGTGCCGCACAAAGAGAACGTATCTTACTTTGGGAGCGGCGATGAAGCGTATATGGTTTATCAGTTCCCACTACCGCCATTAACGCTGCACGCCTTGATGAGCGAAAATAGCGAGACATTGACGCAATGGGCGACTTCGCTGACAAATGAAGCAATGGCGCAACTCGCTCAAGGTGATAAAACTACCTACTTTAACTTCCTTGCCAGTCACGATGGGATCGGGGTTCGTCCAACAGAAGGCATCCTGACGGACGAAGACCGCCAAATGATGTGCGCGCAAGTCGAACGCAAAAGCGGTCGAGTGAACTACAAAAATAACGGTGATGGTACCCAATCACCTTATGAGCTGAATATTAACTACCTCAGCGCGATTACAGAGCCGACCGATAGCATTGACGACAAAGCGAAGAAATTCATCGCAGCTCAATCTATCTTGCTGTCATTCATAGGTGTTCCAGCGATTTATTACCACAGCTTGTTGGGTAGCGAAAATGACGTACAAGGTATGCTCGATTCAGGGATTAACCGACGCATCAACCGTGAAAAATTGGATTTAGCGAAGCTAGAAAGTGAGCTGGCAGACGAAGACTCACTGCGTTCAAAAGTATTCAACCCAATGACGCGCTTATTGAGCCTTCGTCAGCAGTACGTCGCGTTCTCACCACAGGCTTCTCAACAAGTCCTGAATTTGGGTGATGGTATCTTTGCATTGCAGCGTGGCGATGGTGAAGAAGCCATTCGATTTGCGGTTAACCTGACATCACAAGCTCAAGCTGTAGTGTTAGCGGATTCCGGCTTTGACCTCATTAGTGAACAGTTTATGCCAACAGAATTTGAGTTGGCACCATACCAATTTGTTTGGCTGACACAGCAAAAATAAGGAGCACATCATGAAACTTGCCCAACTTACAACTCCTGAGCTGATCATGCTTGATGCTGTGTTTGGAGATCGCTTCGACGCCATCAATGCACTGACGGACAAGCTTGAACAAACAGGCAAACTTACTAACAAAGCACAATTTCTTGAGGCAGTATTAAAGCGCGAAGAAGAGGGACCGACTGCCCTTGGCGAATACTTAGCCGTGCCTCATGGTAAATCAGAGGCAGTGAAAGAGCCTGTCTTCGCATGTGCATTTGTGAAAGATGAGCTGATGTGGAAAGGCCTAGATGGCGATGAGCCAGTCAACATGATTTTCTTGTTAGCGATACCGCCAGAAGAGGCAGGTTCGACACACATGGAGGTTCTGACTACGTTGACGTCATCGCTGGTTGATGACGATTTCCGTGACCAGTTACTCGCTGCGCGAAATACTGAAGAGATCATGGCGTTATTTGAAAAAGGTGATGCTGCTAGCGAGCCCCAAGTTGATAAATCAGAAACTGAATCAGCGCAACAAGACAACGTCGCAAAAGACATCAGCCATATTGCTTACCCGGCAGTGCTCGGCATTGGTGTCATCATCTCAGCATTTTTGTTCTTACTGCTTTAGATTGGTGCACTGCCAAGCAGGTTTGTGGGTGCATTGAGAAAGGCTTTGCTCAAGTATATCCGCAGGATTAATACAAACACCTTCCCCTCGCCGATGTTGGCGAGGGAGCCTAGGTGGAAGTACAACTAACGACGGTGGTGCTAGAAATATCGCTGCGACTCTCAAGTTGGGTGCGTCGGTACTACTACGCCACCGTCTTATACTTCAATTTCAACTTAGTCAGCACTTCTTTACCCTTATCGGTACTATAAGGCCACAATAAAACGATAAACTTACCCACGCCGCGATTCACATCAGCTTTGGTTATCGACTTGCCCACTGAGTTTGCCATTAAGTAACTCACCCAAAAGCCACCAACTACGCGCATCAATTCAATTAGCTCATCGATTTGATCGTCGTCGATGACAATAAATTCGTCGCGGCGCAGATTGAGCACCGACTCGTGAGCTCTGGCAACCAATACATCATGCGCTTGCAAATAGGCTTGATGCAGGGCTTTATCGCGCATCACGATTTCGGGCATGCTGGCGTGGAAAAAACGAAAACGCCAGATACTGCCAAACACTTCTTCGCAATAGCGCTGCAGGTACACCTCCGCTGGAGTGTCACTGGATACCGGAACAAAGGACTCACGGACGTAAGCGATATAGTCGGAAAATATCGACTTGATAATGTCTTCTTTATTGCGAAAGTAGTAATAGAGATTGCCAGGACTCATCCCTAGGTGGGCAGCAATATGGTTAGTAGTAATGGCGCGTTCGCCTTTCTCATTAAATAGCTTCAAGCTGGCTTGAATGATTTTATCTCGGGTCTTCATACTCGTTAACGAATCTACCTCTATCGAAGAGCTTAATAAACAAAAGCCCCAGCAAAATGCTGGGGCTTCAACTCATTTAGCCTTGGTACTTGTAGAATACCGTTGAAAGCGGCGGCAGACGCAGCGAGAGAGACTGAGGTTGCGCTTCACTCTCAACAGTCTCCGTTTCTGCTACCTGAGCGACACCAAAACCACTGCCGGCATAGAGGCTGTCATCGGTATTTAGCAATAGCTCATAACGACCCGCTAACGGCACACCCAATCGGAATGCTTCGTGTGGTACTGGTGTAAAGTTGCTGACAACCAGCACACGTTCGCCATCTTCACTAATGCGCTCGTGCGCCAAAATACTCGCTTCTGCGGCATCTTGTAATCGCCACTCAAAACCTTGCGGATCTGAGTCTTGATCAAACAACGCTTTTTCACTGCGATACAATAAGTTCAAGTCTTTAGTCAGTGCTTTCACACCTTGGTGACGTTCAAAATCAAGCAAGAACCATTGAAGCTGGTCATCGTGGTTCCACTCACCCGTTTGACCAAATTCCGCACCCATGAAGTTCAGCTTCTTACCCGGCTGAGCATACATGTAACCCAAGTAAGCACGAAGGTTCGCTGTTTGTTGCCACTCATCACCCGGCATTTTGTTATGGATAGAGTGTTTGCCGTATACCACTTCATCGTGTGATAGCGACAGAACATAATTTTCACTATGTGCATAAACAAGCGGGAACGTGATGGTATCGTGGTGGTATTTACGATTAATTGGATCTTCTTGAATGTAGGACAAGCTGTCATGCATCCAACCCATATTCCACTTAAACCCAAAGCCTAAGCCACCAGCAAAGGTTGGCGCAGAAACACCTGGGAAGGCCGTCGATTCTTCGGCGATCGTCATGGCATTCGGGAAGTGTTTGTACACTTCTTCGTTCATCCATTTCAAAGTTGCAATCGCATCGTAGTTTTCACGGCCGCCATCGACATTCGGGATCCACTGGTCATGACTACGTGAGTAATCGAGATACAGCATAGAAGCCACCGCATCCACGCGGATGCCATCGATATGGAATTGCTCAAACCAGTAAAGGGCGTTAGATACCAAGAAGCGACGAACGTGCTCGCGTCCAAGATCGTAGATGTAAGAGTTCCAATCTTGGTGCCAACCGCGACGTGGATCTGGATCGTGGAACAGCGGCGTGCCGTCAAAGTTCGCTAAGCCGTGATCGTCCGATGGGAAGTGCGCCGGAACCCAGTCAAGCACAACACCAAGGCCAGCTTGGTGACACTGATCAACAAAGTACTTGAAGTCATCGGGTGAGCCAAAACGGCTAGTCGGTGCAAACAAACCTACTGGCTGATAGCCCCATGAACCGTAGAACGGGTGCTCAGAAACTGGCATCAATTCAACATGGGTGTAGCCCATATCGGTTAAGTAAGGGATAAGTTCATCAGCAAGTTCGCGATAATTTAGGAAGTCGCCATTGTCATTACGTTTCCAAGAGCCTGCGTGCAGTTCGTAGAATGACAGTGCTTCTTTGCGTTTTTCTGTTACCGGACGCTGCTGCCAGTTGGTATCTTGCCAGTCATAGCGGTCATGGTTATAGGTAACAGAAGAAAACGATGGGTATTGTTCAGAATAAAAGCCCCATGGATCCGCTTTGTGCGGCAGACCTTCACCATCAGGTCCTTTGAGCTCAAACTTGTATTGAGTGCCTTCTGGTAGGTTTGGAACAAACAGTCCCCAAATACCGTAATCAAGTCGCTGCATTGGGTTACGACGACCATCCCAAGCGTTAAAGTCGCCGACTATACTTACCGCTGTTGCATGCGGTGCATACACTAAGAAACGCGTACCTTCGATGTTTTCACCATCACGTTCTTGGGTAATAAATTGCGCCCCCATGTGGTGATACATCTCTTTTGGTGTATGCAGTTCTTCATATTCCGCATACAAACCGTGATATTGGTACGGATCATCGAGCATCTGCTCGGTACCATTCCAGTCAACAGCCAACTGATAGTGGGTAAATCGTAAATCGAGATCCGATTCAAGGATAAATCCAGATGCTTTGTCTCGAACCATTGGCATTCTGGTGCCATCTTTTAAAACAACCGCAGCGGCGTCCGCACCGGGCATCCAAACCCTTAGCGCATGAGTCTCATCTTGTAGGTATGGACCTAGGAATGAGAATGGGTCAGCAAACGATGCACTCGAGAGTCGATCGTACGCCTGTTGTTGTCTTTTAAGCCCTTTTTTGTTCAACGTTCATCTCCCTCGACCTAACACTGTACCCCCCCTTTTTATTGTTGAGTCCCAGCCAATGGCAAAGACGTCGGAGGCACAAAATAAAAAGCCCGCGATATGCGGGCTATCTTTAAGATTTCATTGTACTGGAAACATCCTGTACGGGAAGTGACAAGCGCCCAATTTTGCATTGCAATCGGCCTATTTCACCGACAATTTACAATATAAATTTGAGAATGATATAACCCAGCCGCCAAAACGAAGAAAAGCACGACTCTTTGGAAATGACAGAACAAATATCCAAAAGAGTCGTGCTTTGTTAGCGATTCAATAATCTATGATTAGCTGGCTTTCGCGCGTACTTCCGTAAGGCGTTTAGCGATGCGATTCACCCCTTCTTGAACGAAGATTTCTTCAAGATTCATCGACAGTTTACGACGCCAGTTTGGGTACTCATTAACCGTACCAGGAATGTTTACTGGCTTATCCATCTCTAGCCAGTCTTCTAGCTGAACACTGAGTAGTGCAGAAGAACCCGCGGCTACGTGAAGCTGTAGCGCTTCGCTCAAATGCGCGTCCATAGGGACAAGACTTGCATCGCGACCCACACCTTCAGGTAGATAACCATGCCATGCGACGCTATCAATAATGCCTTGTTTGCACACTAGGCGGTCATCAAATAGACCCGCTAGCTGTTCTTCATTTGGATACAGACCAATCTCGCGGCCCATCTTCAGGTCATCACAGTGCCAGAAGCCACGTAGCGTTGGCATATCGTGAGTACATAGTGCAGACATTGATTGATCCGCATAGTGCTCAGGAGAGATAAAGCCGCCATCTTCTGCTGTTTCGAAGAAGAACACCTTGTAGGAGTGCACGCCAGCGTCACGCAGAATTTCTACGATTTCATCTGGCACAGTACCCAAGTCTTCACCAATAACGCTACATTGATGACGGTGTGACTCAAGCGCTAGAATTGCTAGCATGTCTTCTACTGGGTAGTAGATGTAAGCACCTTTCGTTGCGTTCTCACCTTTTGGAATCCACCAAAGGCGCAGAAGACCAAGAACGTGGTCAATGCGAAGTGAACCACAGTGCTTCATGTTCGCACGTAGCAACTGAATATATGCATCGTACGATGTGGCTTGCAATACCTGTGGGTTTAGTGGAGGTAGACCCCAGTTTTGACCCAGAGGACCCAAGATATCTGGTGGCGCACCGATGCTCGCATCCATCACTAGGTTGCCATTGTCTGCCCAAGTTTCAGAGCCAGAATCCGCAACACCTACAGCTAGGTCACGGTACAGACCTACTGCCATACCCTTCTCTTCAGCTAGTGCTTGAGCTTCATTGATTTGAACATCAGCGATCCACTGCAAGTACATGTAAAGCTGAACTTTGTCTTGGTTATCTGCAATGAACTTCTGTGTTGCTGCGTTTTCGAAACGGCGGTACTTCTCTGGGAATACTGGCCAGCCCCACATGTTGCTGTCTTCTGCATGAAGCTCAGCGTGGATCGCATCGAATGCGGCTTGATGCAGTAGGCTCTCACCACCTGCTTCAATGAAGTCTAGGAACAGTTTCGCGCGCTCAGACTGTTTGTCTAGATGACGAGATTTGAACTCATCGAAAAGCAGCGGCAATACGTTCATCTTAAGCTCAGCCACTTCGGTGTAGTTCACCCAGTGTGACTCACGCGCTTTTTGTAGACGTACTTGGAACTCAGAACCACCAACGATTTGTTGTGCGTCTGCGCTCAATGCAAACTCCGCGACAGAGCTTACGTCGATATAAAGAATATTTAGCCAGCGACGTGAAGATGGGCTGTATGGGCTCGCGCCTTCTGGGTTCGCAGGGAAAAGCGAGTGAATTGGGTTAAGACCCACAAAGTCACCACCGCGTGCAGCGATATCAGCAACCAACTGTTTAAGGTCGCCAAAATCACCGATACCCCAGTTGTGCTGAGTACGAAGCGTGTAAAGCTGGATACTTGGACCCCAAAGCTTTTTGCCTTCGTCAAATGCGCTTTGCTTGTAACATGCACGAGGTGTGCGAATAAGTGTCATCTCGTAAGGCGCTTTGCGGCGCTTACGCTCTAGGTAAAGCTTGTGATAACCCCATGGAAGGTTGTTTGGTAACGCAAATACTAAAGGGCCACCCTCAGCACGTTCATCACGAACGATCTGAGATTGAAGATAGCCTTCAAGTACTTCTCCTTGCTCGGTCTCTAGACGCCAGCTGAAATCGCTTTCTCTCGCGCTCACACCTAAATGAAGTTCTACTTCTACTGCATCACCGTCTTTAACAACCAGTACTGGATCCAGCACTTCTTTCTTGTGCTTTTTCTCGGCAGATTTTAGTAGTGATTCATCATTTGTCGTGTCGTAGCCTAAAGACGCAAGCAGACGAAGAATGGTTTCGTCCTCAACTTTGGCTTCATCGCCCCACGCACTTACGTAGCTGTCGGCTATTCTTGCCATCTCAGCAACTTGTTTTAATGCTGTTTGTTCTGTCATCGCTCTCTCCGAAGGACTTCTCTTAACCTTCAAATCGGTAGGGTTATTATTAATTCAAGTAAAAACCAAGGTACCTCTATCCCTTGAGGAACTGAGGTACCTTGGTTAAATTTGTTAGCGTGAAACTGATTCAAGCTTCCAAATGTTATTCACGTAATCGCGAATCGAACGGTCTGAGCTGAACTTGCCAACTAGCGCCGTGTTTAGAATCGCTTTCTTCGCCCAACCCGCTTGGTCACGGTATTGCGCGTCCATGTCTTCATGTGCCTTCACGTAAGATGCGAAGTCAGCAAGACATAAGTACGGGTCACCACCATCTAGTAGGCTGTCGTATGTTGCACGTAGTAGACCTGGTTGACCTGGAGTAAACTCTTCACCTAGCAGTAGATCTAGAGATGCCTTCAGTAGTGGATCAGCGTTGTAGAAGTCGTATGGGTTGTAACCTGCCGCTTGCGTGCGTTTCACACCATCAACCTCTAGACCGAAGATGTAGATGTTCTCGTCACCGACTTCTTCACGGATCTCAACGTTAGCACCGTCCATCGTACCGATAGTTAGTGCGCCGTTAAGCGCCATCTTCATGTTACCTGTACCTGATGCTTCTTTACCTGCCATAGAGATTTGCTGAGAAACGTCAGCAGCTGGAATCAACATTTCAGCCATACTTACACGGTAGTCAGGAATGAATACCACTTTCAGCTTACCGCCTAGGCGTGGGTCGTTGTTTACTTTCTCAGCAACCTTGTTAATCGCAAAGATGATCTCTTTCGCTAGGTGGTAACCCGGTGCAGCTTTAGAGCCGAAGAATACAACGCGTGGCGTCATATCAAATGTTGGGTCATTCAATAAACGGTGGTACAGAGACAACACGTGTAGCAAATCAAGCTGCTGGCGCTTGTACTCGTGTAGGCGCTTGATCATCACATCAAAGATAGCATTCGTATCTAGCTCGATACCCATGTTCGCTTTAACCCAGTCAGCTAGACGCTGTTTGTTCTGCTTCTTAACAGCCATGTAGTCTTTCTGGAACTTAGCGTCATCAGCGAATTTCGCGATACCTTCCAGCTGCTCAAGCTTAGCTGGCCACTCAGAACCAATCTTCTCAGTGATAAGAGCCGATAGACCTGGGTTACAGAACTTCAACCAACGACGTGGTGTCACACCGTTCGTTACATTATGTAGACGAGTTGGGTACATCTCGTGGAATTCAGGGAACAGATCTGTTTTCACTAGCTGAGAGTGAAGTGCTGCTACACCGTTCACTGCGTATGAACCGATAACACATAGGTTAGCCATACGAACCATGCGGTGGAAACCTTCTTGGATGATAGAAAGCTTCGCTTGTTTCTCACCATCACCAGGCCACATTGCACGTACTTCTTGTAGGAAGCGGTGGTTGATTTCAAAGATGATTTCCATGTGACGTGGAAGTAGACGCTGGATTAGCGACTCAGACCAAGTCTCTAGTGCTTCTGGAAGTAGAGTGTGGTTTGTGTATGCGAAAGTCTTAGAAGAAATCGCCCACGCCTCATCCCAGCTCAAACCTTTCTCATCTAGAAGGATGCGCATGAGTTCAGGGATAGCAATGGTTGGGTGCGTATCGTTAAGCTGAATGGTTTCTTGCTTAGGAAGATCCGCTAGCGTGTAACCTGCTGCTTCGTGACGACGTAGGATGTCACGTACAGACGCCGCTGAGTGGAAGTACTGCTGCATTAGACGCAGAGTCTTACCTTTCTCGTGGTTATCGTTCGGGTATAGAACCTTAGTGATGTTACCCGCATCGATTAGCGCGTGCTGTGCTTCGAAGTAATCACCGTTGTTGAAGCTCTCTAGAGAGAATGGAGCAATTGCCTGACATTCCCAAAGACGCAGTGGGTAAACTGTATCTGACTCGTAACCAACAATTGGAAGATCCCAAGGCATTGCTTTTACAGACATACCAGGAACCCATTGACGTACTTCTTTGCCATCAACGTTTACAACTTCAACGTGACCAAAGAAACCAATCTCTTGTGCAAGCTCTGGACGAGCGACTTCCCACGGGTAGCCTTCAACAGCACGCCATGCATCAGGCGCTTCTTTTTGACGACCATCTTCGAATGACTGCTTGAATAGACCGTATTCGTAGTGAAGACCGTAGCCTACAGTTGGGAATTCTTGAGCTGCACATGAATCCATGAAACATGCTGCTAGACGACCTAGACCACCGTTACCAAGTGATGGGTCACGCTCTTCTTCTAGAAGGTCAGTTAGGTTGTGACCTAGTTCAGCCATTGCATCTGTAACTTGCTCGTACAGACCCATGCTGATTAGGTTGTTACCTGTTAGACGACCGATTAGGAATTCTAGAGATAGGTAGTTAACACTTTTCGCGCCCTTGATGCGCTCGTCCGCTTCAGTTTCAAGCAGGTCAAAAGTCGTTAGCTCAGCAAGCGCACGACCCATTGCTAGATACCACTGACGTTCTGTCGCAGTTTCTACTGTCGTTGCATACGTTGCTGATAGGTGTTTTTTAACACTTTCTTGGAAAGAAGCTTTATCAAATTTTTTCTGTTGCGCAGGTTTCATTACGAAATCTCACTTTCAAGTTTTATCCATCTGTCACATATCGTGCATGGTGACGTATCCATAAACATCCTCCTAAGTCCGACTCCCTGGAGGATGAGTGAGGAGGGCGTAGAGGGCGTACTCCCCTCCACTTAGTGATCGATCTCCCATTCCGCTCTCTGATTCGGTTTTTTCTGGTGATTGCGATCACGCCAAGCTCAGTTTTTAATCTAGCCACGAACTAAGAAAGAAATACTATCCGGCGGATAACTAATTACAAAAATTGTTGTGAAGATCACAGTTACTCGCAAAAAAGAATCAAAATTTCCCAAAATTTTGTATACATGGCAGACCAATCCCCCCTTCCACACCAAGGGTATAGTGACAAAGATCACAAATACGAGGCGTAGTCGAGGGATTGGCCATACAATAATCAAAACCGAGCGCTTGATCAAAAACTGTATAACCTACTGTTTTATATCTTCGAGCTGGCTCAACAAAGCTGTGGTAAACACGCCCTCCACCCCAAGGGCATTGAAAATAATAATCGTAGGAAATAACTCATGTGGATTCCTTCAAAGTTGACTCGACCTGGCCGCTTACACAATGCCATTGTTCGTCCTCGAGTTTTAGACCTGCTTGCACAGGCGCCTTTCTATAAACTGGTATTATTTCGCTCGCCAGCCGGTTACGGCAAAACCACCATGGCCGCTCAATGGCTATCGGACAAACCTCATGTAGGTTGGTACAGCATTGATGAAAGTGATAACGACCCATTTCGCTTCGTCAACTACCTGCTGCAAGCCATCAACAAAGCCACCAGCAACAGTTGCCCAAATGCGCAAAAGTTGGCAGAGCGCCGACAGTTTTCTTCTTTGCATTCCCTGTTTAGCGAGGTGTTCGCTGAACTAACCAGCTACCACCATGAGTGTTATATCGTTCTGGATGACTACCACCTCATCAGCGATGAAGACATCCATGAAGCAATGCGCTTTTTCCTAAAGCACATGCCAGACAACATTACTTTGGTCGTCACCAGCCGAGGTAACCCACCACTGGGTACAGCGAACCTGCGCGTTCGCGATCTCATGATTGAAATTGGTAACGAGTTGCTTGCCTTCGATACTGAAGAAACCACGCGATTCTTTAGCCAGCGCCTTGCCAGTGAGATCGATAACGAAACCGCGAATACGCTTCGCACCTATGTGGAAGGCTGGCCATCGGCACTGCAGCTTTTCGCCCTTCAAGCACAACATCAAAAGCGCACACTGGCCCAATCGGTAGAGACTATCTCTCAGTTTAATCACGCACACCTTTGGGACTACCTTGTTGAAGAAGTGTTTGATCTACTTGATAAAGAAACCCGCCATTTCTTAATGCAGTGCTCGGTGCTTGATCACTTCAATGACAACTTAGTCACCGCACTGACCAAACGTGACGATGCACTCAGTATGATCGAGTCACTCAACCGCTTTGGTCTGTTCATCTATCCATTAGAGGGAGAGAACAACTGGTTTAGGTTCCATAACCTATTTGCTGAGTTCTTATCGCACGAACGTAAAGCACGAATTCCACAGCAAGAGCACGACTTACACCTAGCCGCGGCTAACGCTTGGCTAGAACAGAAAGTCCCTCACCAAGCACTACGCCACGCGCGCCTTGCTAACAACGCAGATTTGGTGGCGAGTATCTTGCTGGAGTTTGGCTGGAAGATGTTTAACCACGGTGAATTAACCACCCTGGAAGATGCCATTGGTGTGTTAAGTGCTGATCAGCTTTACAGTCAGCCGAAGCTATGTGTATTGCAAGCTTGGTTGGCACAGAGCCAACACCGATACAATGAAGTGGGCGAGCTGATTGCCAAAGCCGGTGAAGAAATGGCCGCGCGCAAAGTCAATTTGAGCAAAAAAGAAGAAGGCGAATTCCACGCGCTTCGTGCTCAGGTGGCAATCAACCAAAACTCACCAGACCAAGCCATCGAGCTGGCTGAACTCGCACTGAGCGAGCTCGACCATTCGGAATATCGCAGTCGTATTGTCGCTACCTCAGTCGTTGGTGAGGTGAACCACGTGATTGGTAATCTCAGCCGCGCACTGTCGATGATGCAGCAGACTGAAAAGCTGGCGCGTCAATATCACGTGTATCATCAAGCCTTGTGGGCGCAGCTACAACAAAGTGAAATCTTGATCGCTCAAGGTTATGTACAAGCCGCGTTCGAGATCCAAGAAAGCGCCTTTAAACTCATTGAAGAGCAGCAACTGCACCAAGTCCCACTGCACGAGTTTCTATTGCGCGTTCGTGCACAAGTGCTTTGGTGTTGGAATCGCCTTGATGAGGCCGAAGAGTGTGCTTACAAGGGCATTGACGTACTGGGTAACATCGACCCAAGTAAACATCTGCACAGCTACTCCATGATTGCGCGTATTGCTATCGGTCGTGGTGAGCTAGACAAAGCCTCGAAGGTGATTGAGCAAATTCAACACCTCATCAAACAATCTACCTATCACGTTGATTGGACGGCGAATGCTTCATTGTCATTACTGCTGTACTGGCAAGCACGAAACGACATGGAATCGATTGAACAGTGGCTAGAAACCGCTACTCGTCCAGACGAAGCATGCAATCACTTCTCTCAGTTGCAGTGGCGCAATATTGCCCGTGCGCAGATTCAGTTGGGACAGTATGATCAAGCGCAAAGCACGCTGAACTTCCTAGAGCAAGAAGCGAGTAAGCATCAATTGGTGACCGATCGCAATCGTAACCTGATTGTCGAAGCGATCCTCAATGTGCACAGCAAGAATGAAGACCAGGCCAAACAACTTCTGAAAGAAGCGTTAGTACTGACTAACCAAACAGGCATGATTGGCAACTTCCTGATTGATGGCGCAACCATTGGGCACTTGCTGGCCAATCTAGTGTCGAAGTCCGATCTTGGCGATCTTGAGCGTCACCGTGCTCAACTGCTAATGAAAGACATCAACACCACTCAGCGTAGCCGCTCAGTGCACTTTAACGAAGAGTTTGTTGAGAAGCTGGTCAACCACCCGAACATCCCTGAGTTAGTACGCACTAGCCCACTGACCCAGCGTGAATGGCAGGTTCTAGGGTTGATTTACTCTGGATTCAGCAACGAGCAAATTGCTCAAGAGTTGGATGTTGCAGGCACAACGATTAAAACCCACATTCGTAACCTGTACCAAAAGCTCAACATTGCTAACCGTAAAGAGGCGATCAGCACCGCCGAGAACTTGTTGCAGTTGATGGGTTACTAGTTCAAGATTATCAACCAAAAACAAAGCCCGAAAGTCTCAGACGCTCGGGCTTTTCACTTATCAAACTTACCTAACTCAAAACCCAACTAACTTGCACGTCGAGTACACTGAGTGTGTTCACCCGTCACTTCTTTGAGTGTCATGGTGGTCGCCGACAGCTCAAGCACTTCGGTAGTCAGTTGTTGATACTCTCGTAGTGCCTCTGCCAATGGCTCAGATAGCTCATTACCGTTGGCGTTGGCTGTCGCCATGCTAAGCACCTCAAAGTGCTCGGTCAGTGTTGTCCCGTCAAGTTGCCATGAGCCCCCTGTAACCAGTTCAACCTTAACCGCTCCCTTGCCTGTCGTCACAGGATAATTTAGGAACACCCGACCACTAAACTCACCATTCTCTCCATATGCGACATGCACCTTGGATTTGATGTCCGTTAGCTTGTATTCGCACTGCCACGCTCCGGCGATGTTCTGTGACGTAATAGCAAGCGACTGCTTAGCCTCGCTTTCTGGCTGACTGCAACCTATTACCGTCAGCGCGGCGATAGCCGCGACGATCACTCTTTTCATACTACATCCTTATACTGGACTGATTGTCACTATAATTGTAGTTAATCCATTGTTTATTGGCTGATTTGCTTCAAGGCTTTTAGGCTGGCATCACAATTAAACCGAGCGGTTCGAGCAACTGGGCTTGCTGCCAATCACAGATCTTTACACCGGTTAAATCGATGCGCCTTGGATCGAGTCCCTCTAGATCCACATGGCATAGATCGGCACCTTGGAGGCGACATTGATCCCAGCAATCAGGCGAAAATACGCCGCGACTTAAATCGGAACCTTTCAGCGACGCACCTTGCAAATTTGCGCCAATCCAACGATTCTCAAACAAATCACATTTCTCAATGACTTGACGCTCAAAATTGGTGTAAGACAAGTTACAACCAGTAATGAACACCGAGCAAAAATACATGGTATGGCTGACTTGATTGGCAAATCTCGCCCTCGCAAAATTAGCACCTTTGAGGTCACACTCTCTAAACTCGGCTCCAAAACACTCCGCTCCCTCAAAATTGCTCATCGCCAACTGACAGTTCTTGAAACTGGCATCCTTGAGGTTAGCGTAATCGAAGTGACAGCCTTCCAAGTCGCTACGATCAATAAACTTACAATGCTCGAAGCTCGCATCAGATAAGTCAGCACGAGAAAAGTCACATTGGTAGAACTGGCAGTTGGAAAACGAAGACTGCGATAAATCCTGCCGTGAAAAGTCGTGTTGATGAAAGGTTTTGTCTTGGTAGTGCGAATTACTTTGATACATAGTTTCTCGATATATGTGCTGCTGCCCCAAAAGGCACTGTGTTCCTCACGATTGGTTTACGGAGCATAACATTGAGGGCAACCTGAAACTAATAATAAATACCCATTAAAAACAACAATTTAAACACAAGCAAAATAGCGAATTTAAGGGGTCATTTCAGCATGCTAACCCCAACAAACTTCGATGAGCGCACGCTCATATCAAAAAAATAATTTAGAGCCGGAGAGAGCGATAGATAAGCTTTCCAATACGTTAGTTGACTTAACAATGAATAACGATAGAATTGGTTGACTTAGTCAACTAAATTCCTTTCACAGCCTTAGTTGACGCATGCGTTCTATCGCTCTTAAATATATTCTCAACTTGAAGGATTTAAGCTTGAAACAACCTCAACCCGTGCTGGGATCAAAAGGAACCCTATTTTTCCTCGTTATTATCAGCGCCTTTCCCCCTCTGACGATTGATTTGTACCTGCCTGCCCTGCCTACTATGGTCGATGTCTTTAATACCACCGAGTCCATGGTCAACCTGACATTAAGTAGCTATTTCATCACCTACGCCGTTGGTCTTCTGTTTTGGGGACCACTGAGTGAAAAGTTTGGCCGCAAGCCCATTTTGCTGGTTGGTATTGGTAGCTATATGCTGGCCAGTATTCTGTGTGCGTTTTCTGGCAGCATTGAACACCTTATCGCCTCACGCGTTGTGCAAGCCTTTGCTGGAAGCGCCATCACCGTGGTATCGACCGCCATCGTTAAAGATATGTTCGAAGGCCGCGAGCGCGAGCGCATTATGGCCACCATTATGTCGCTAGTGATCATCGCTCCTATGGTAGCGCCCGTATTAGGGGCATTTTTGCTGCAAATCGCCTCTTGGCGAATGATGTTTGTTACGCTCGCGATTTTTGGTGCATGTGCATCACTGTTAGCGTTTTGCTACAAAGAGACCTTAGAAAGCCGCTACACAGGTTCATTAGTGCGATCTTGGACTCGTCTTGGTGTCGTGATTCAAAACCCGCGCTTTGTGATTCTGTTGTGCATTTTTTCTATCGCACCTATGGCTTTGATGGGTTTTCTCGCGGCGGGTTCTTACATCTACATCAACGGGTTTGGTCTAACCGAACAGCAGTTTAGCTATTTCTTCTCGTTCAATGCCATCGTCGCCTCTTTTGGCCCAACCATTTATATGAAGCTTTCACGCCACATCGCGGTGCAGAACGTCATCTCAGGATGCTTTGCTGTATTGGTTGCCGTTGGTGTTATGACACTTACCTTCGGTGATACGTCTCCATGGGCATTCGCGCTACTTTGCGCCCCTGCAACGCTCATGGTAATTATGATGCGTGTTCCAGCGACCAACCTAATGCTTGATCAACAAGACAAAGACACCGGCTCCGCTGTCGCGTTAATTCAGTTCTTTGCCATGATTTGTGGCTCTGCGGGCATGTTGTTGGTATCGATTAGACCAGAATCGCTGATTGCCAATCTTGGCATGATTCAATTGTGTATTGGCGTGATTGGCGGCTTGATGTGGCTGATGGTGAGAAATCGAGGTTTTGTTGTCGATAACCTTGTAAAGGCGCATTGACCAGTGAAGGGGCGTCTTGCCCCTTTAAAAAATTACGCAAATTAGCTCTTGTACTTATGGAGTATGTTTTTAGGAATGTGGCAATAGTCATTCGGATGTAGCGTCAATCGATCTTGATGCTCTTCATCGCTCTTGACATAGTTGCTGAGCGGCAGTACTTCAACCGCGATTTTACCTGAGTCTGGACGCGCCGCGATATACTGTCTAACAAGTTCAAGATGCTTAGGATTCACACTGTAAACTCCAGTTCGGTATTTAGTCCCAACATCGTCTCCTTGCTTGTTGAGGCTGTACGGGTCGATGATTTCAAAAAAGAAATCCATCAGTTGCTCGAAGGTCACTTTATCTGGGTCAAACTCAGTGAGAACACACTCAGCATAGCCATCGTAGTCGCTTGTAGTGGTATCCGTTGTGCCATTGGCTCTACCAGCTTGGGTTTTTGCCACACCGGGTAAGTGGCGCATAAATTCTTGTACACCCCATAAGCAGCCACCAGCAAAGTAGATCTTTTCCATCTTGTATCGCAACCAAAACACACTTGAAGGCAAGCAAGGTATCACAGTTTAGGACAAGATGGGACTATGCTGACAAGGTCTAACATGAATGGAAGGTACTCGGTCGCTAAATCAAGGTCGGATATGAGATGTAGTCAAAAATTTTGATTCAAACTCGAGACAAAGCGAACGAAGACAAATGCTCTCGGTGCTAGGATATCAAGACCCAAATGTATTCCGCATTATGGGAATCGCGGCTTAATGGAGAAAAACTATGCGTAATCGGCATTTAGGCGAGCTCGTATTGAGTGAAGCGCAGATCCAAGCTGGCACAAAGAAAGTTGCTGAGCTTATCAGCAATCAATTCCAAGAGGTGGTCGTCATCTCTGTAGTGCCGGGTGGTATCTTATTCACCGCTGACCTGGTAAGACAGCTGACGATTGATGTGAGTATGGATACCATCTCATGCCCTCATACACCGGGTGATCGCAACAACAAATCCGAAATTGTTTATCATCAGAATATCGAAATTGAAGGCAAAGATGTCATCGTTATTGATGATGCCATTGAGTCCGGCGGTACCATGAAACGTCTGGTTGAGTATTTGTCCAAAAACTATCAACCGAAATCTCTGTCTATCGCCACCCTATTTGTCAAACCGGGCAGAGCGGATATCCCATTCCCGCAGCTTTATGCCTATGAGATGGAAAACGATGATTTGCTCGTCGGTTACGGACTGCCTTGGAACGACAAGCTAAGAAACGTTCCTTACGTCTCCAAGCTTGTAAAATAACCAAAACACAAAGGGGCGTGTATAGCCCCTTTGTTTTGTCCTTTACTTTTCAACGACTGCGGCGAACTCTTCTGCAAACGCTCTAAAGGTTCTTGGCTTTTGACCTGTGACAAAAGCACTCGATCTAAGCCATGCGGGCATCTGCTATCTACCCTACTCCCTGTTGCGTGATGAGGATGCCACACCCATACTTGAGCCTTGGATCCCCCAAGATCGAACCATGCTACTTGTCTACTCAGACAAACGACATTTACCGCTTAAGTCTCAGTTATTTATCGAGTTCATAAGAGAGAAGCGCGCCGAATTTAGAGAAAAACTGTCAGGGATTTCCCAAACTTAAAGCGGTGAGTGACAGGCATCTCATTCACTAATCTCGACCACTATCCAATCACCCAAAAATCAGCTATTATCGTCCAAAATTCAATTTAGGTGATATTGTATGACAAGTAATTTTAAGTTAGCTGCCTCTGAGCTACTAGGGCGCAGAGTGCCAGGCACTAAAGCGCCACGCCTTGATGAATCGCAGCGCCCGAAAACACTCGACGATGCACTGCAAATTCAATCATCGATGATTGATATCCACAGTGACAAGGTGGGTGGCTGGAAGTGTTTACTTCCTCTCGCAGACGATAAGTTCGTCGTTGCGCCGATTTTTGCCGACAGTGTGCAAACTGGTGAAGTGTGTAAGCTGTTTGCGGACAATAATATCGCTCGAGTCGAGCCAGAAATCGCCTTCGTACTCAACAAAGCGCTGCCCGCTAACCCTGAAGGCTATAGCGAAGAGCAAATCAACGATGCTATCGGCTCCTGCCACATGGCGCTAGAGCTAATGCAGTCACGTTTTGCGGACGACAGCGGTGCTGAGTTCTATGAAAAGCTGGCTGACTGTTTGGTTAACCAAGGGCTATTCATTGGTCCTGAGCTTCCTCGTGAGAAGGCATTTGATGCAGCAAATATCAACATTAACGTCTCTCAAGGCGACGATGTGCAAACCTTCGCAGGTGAGCACCCAAACAAACTCGCTCAAACGCCAATTTACTGGCTAATCAATACCATGACTCGTCGTGGTGTTGACTTCCAAGCAGGTGAAGCAATCATCACAGGTTCTTACTGTGGCATCGTTGAAGTGGCGTTTGATAAGCCTACTACGATTCAGTATGAAGGTTTTGGTGAATACCAAGTCACATTTAAGGCTAAAGGTTAAGCCTTAGCAAGAGTGAATGCGCGCAGCTCTGCGCGCTTGAACGACTCCATAGCTCTCTATTTTAAGGGGTCAACGCACTTTTCTGATCATGTATTCGCTCCAACGCCTCGACTCGACGGATCTGACGGCTGTCAAACAAAGGCTCTCTGAGTTCGGCGATGGCTTGCTTTCTGTCATACTCCGACAACGACTCATTCTCGATGATCTCGGCTCGCGCCAACATATAGCTTTGAACGCTTTGCTCAAACTGCGCCCTTTTCTCATCCAGTGCCGCCAACCTTTGGCTCGCTTCAGCACCAACTAATGACTCTCGAACTAAAAACTGACTTTGCGCATCCATAGAGTTTGTCTCATTGAGCGCTGTCAGTAAGTTGGCGTTGTGATAGCTTTCCTGAAGCTCCGGGGACAGTTGTGCTAGTTCTTGTTGCCACATCTGCTGGTACTCTGCTGGGCTTTGAGCTATCTGTTTTAGCTCTTTTTGCCTAAGCGCAAGCTCTCGCATTTGGTTTTCTTCTGCAAATAATCTTTGCTGCTCCTCAACAGTAAAAAAGTGCGCTTGAAGTGCTAATATTTGCTGATGCAAAGCACTAAAGTCATCGGTTGCACCCAGTTCTGCCAATGCTGCTTTGTATTGGATGAATTTCTTAAAGAGCACAGGATCCATACCAGTTGAGCTGTCGCTATAGTGTTCAAATCTTTGCTCGATTGTCTTCACGTCTGTTTGACTAGCATCAGACAGAAAGTAATCGAAGGTATCACGAAGTGACGCCTCATCAACTTGAGTGTCCTGTTGAGAGGACGCCTGTATTGCCAAATTCGAACTATCTCGGGCTACCGTCCAAATCCAAGCGCCCGCAGCAACAATGCTAACTACGGACAAGAGCATCAGCCCTTTGGTTGTCATTCGCATGGCTAGAGTCCTTGAAGCTGGAGTCGATTAGCATGTTGTCGGTATAAGGTTTTCGGGTCGGTTTCGAATAAGTGGTGGATACCAAGCAGGCCATTGATTTCATCAAGGTGATTCATTTTGTAATCGTCGCCAATTACCTTGCCTAAGTGGGTGCTGCACTGACCCACCAGGCCATCGTTAGGCTCATCAAAGGCAAGCCCTAGGATAAGCATTGCCGGATCAGCGGGATCGAGCACATTAGTGTAGGTTGAAGTGCCTGTCCAAGAGTAATAATAAACGCCATTGTCTGCTTGCCAGTCACCATCACCACAAGTGGCGGTAGGCACACCTTCTGGATAATGGGCATTAAACGCCAGTGACCCCTGTGTTGTGAGCGCTTCAAGTGAGCTCAGTCCGTTTTGAGGTAAATCGGAGCCACCAGAGAGCAAACCAATCAGTGTGGTCAATCCACCCGCCAGTTTTACTGCGATTGCTTCAGCGGCAGAGCCTTCAGGGACGGTGCTGCGCACCAGATCTGCCACTTTAGAGCCTTTGTTTACACCACCAATACTTGTCACGGAGGCCACCATTTCCGGCGCTACCGAAGCAACATATCTGGCAGTCGGCGCACCGTGACTATGACCGATAAGATTGACCTTTTTCGCGCCAGTGACTGCGAGTACGTTCTCTACCTGAGTAAGTAGTTGCTCACCTCGAACTTCAGAGCTGTTGGTTGCTGAAATCTGCGCGACGAACACTGTTGCTCCATCCTTACTCAAGGTTTGCGGAATGCCGTAGAAGTAATCAAAACCCGCTAGAGAATCAAAACCAAACAGCCCATGAACCAACACGATGGGGTATTGGGTTTGTGTGTATCCAGACTGATGACCAAACAGTTTAGCTTGAACATTGAGCGCCATAGCCGCGCACAAAAAAACCAGTGACATGTGTTTCATTGTTATCTTTCCTTGTCAGACCTCCGATGAGTCGATCAGCGTAGTAGAGCAAATTTGAGGTCGCCAAAGTGCATTTAAAAAATGTGAATTTGTGCCCATATTTGCATATCAACCTCATTTGCAATGATCACATCCATCGAATAAGCAACTATTGTCATACGGTTTTAACGTGCAAGTCATAAAGATAAATAAGAATAATTACTCCACCCTAAACCACGGATATCAAAATGAATTACAACAAGTTAATCCTTTTAGTTGGTAGCTTATTCGCACTACCAAGCGTCGCAGACACAGACGTCTACCTCACTAATAACTCCGATAAGCCATTGACCATTCAGGTACAACATCAGGGAACAGCAGAGCTGAATTACGGTGAAGAATGGCAGCAGCACATCGAAACACTGGGGCCTTGGGAAACCAAGTCTGTGCTCAGTTTTAATCGCTGGGAGGGCGTGAAATCCAATCACACTTATCAGTTTGAAACCGTGGTTTCTAACCCAAAAGGGGAGAGTGTCACCCTAAGTCAGGTGATGAAAGGTCATTGGTACAATTCAACCATCGAATATGGAGTATCTTCGGCGGATGTTGGTCTCGTACTCAAAGAGGATCGCGACATACACAGATCAATGACCGACGCCTTTGATAGCGGCACCGAGCTCGCATTTAAGTCCGTCAAAACCGCACGCTACGACGATTTGTATTACACCATTACCCCAAAAAAGGTCGATGAAACTATCGACAACAACGATCAGCACTTAAAACTGATGACCTACAACATTTGGGCTCTGCCGGCTATCGCTTCACATATCGGCGATCGCTACGAGCTACTGCCCAATTATGTCAAAGGTTATGATGTGCTCGCACTGCAGGAGGTATTTGCCAGTGGCCGCGATGCTTTTTTGAGGGAGTTGGCCAAAGAGTACCCTTACCAAACCAAGATGTTGGATAAGGAAGGCATCAACATCTACGACGGTGGCGTCATCATTGTCAGCCGTTACCCTATCGTCAATGAGGCACAATATGTGTTTCCGGATTGTTCTGGCACCGATTGCTTCGCAGACAAAGGGGTCAACTATGCCGAAATCATTAAAGGCGGTGAGGCATACCATGTCTTCGCTACGCACACCGCTTCGTTTGACACAGACACGGCGCGTGCATTTAGACAGAAGCAGTTTCAGCAAATCAAGGCTCTCGCGCATTCATTACAAATTCCCGCTCACGAGACCGTGGTCTACAGCGGTGACTTCAACGTTAACAAGCTCAAGTTCCCAGAAGATTACCAGCAGATGATTACCAACCTGAGCGCTATCGAGCCCGCGTATTCTGGCTACACCGAATCGACATTTGATCCGCGCATCAATGACTTTGCGGGTGAAGCGCTATCTGGTGGCGAGAATGTCGAATACCTCGATTACGTCATGGTGAGTAGCGAGTTTGGTCAGCGTGCCTCTAACGACAACCGAGTCGATGTCTCTCGCTCAACCGATGATAGTTTGTGGAAACACTACAATCTGTCGGACCACTTTCCAGTTGTGGCGGCGATTAAGCCATGAAGCGCCTGACCTTATTAACTGTGTCCGTCATTTTGGCGGGCACCGTGATGCTGTATGTTAGCGGTAATACCCCGTCCCAAGTGCAAGACGCGACTCCAGAAAAGGCAGAAGCAGACACAAACAATGCCGTTCTGATTACTGATTCAACGAGTAGGGTCTCTGCTGGCAGATCTGCATTACCAATGACTAGAAAAAAAGATGGGCTAACTACAAGCCTTGAACATTACGCTCATCAGCTTCAATCTGAAAAAGGTAAAAGACTTATTGATTCACTCGAGTCATTCTGGCGCAGCTGCTTGTCTCAGAGTAACTGCGAGGACAGCCTTATCGCCCTAAAGCAAATCATAACCCCAAACTACTTCGAGCTTACAAAAAACTACCCAGAGCTTAGTCGTCTTTGGCAACAAAGGCTTGGCACCTTGCTCTTTGAAAACGAACAGTCACTGATATCACGTATCGCTCAATTTAAACACCAAGCGAAACTTGTTTGGGGAGAGTGGGCAGAGGTTTTGTTGAGCGATGAATTTGCGGCTTATGATTTCGAACTAAATCAGCAAAACCTACCACTAGAAAGTCCAGAGCAATATCGTGAGGCGTTTGAGGTGCTTTTAGAGGCGTCCCAAGAACATGATTTAGGCTTAAATACCGATGTAGCCAAGTTCGAAAAAGCGGTAAGCTCCTTACCAGACATAATGAACCAGGACGAAAAAAGCGCATTTATTGACGAGCTTGAACACACCTATTTGTCGCCGGCACAGAGCGAGGAAATTCGAGCCAGAGAGCGGCAAGTCACCACGCAGCAAAACATGGTCCGAGACTATCACGTTGAATTGAATCAGCTTGAAAATAGTCTTTCGCAGCAAAGAAAAACTGACTATGCAGGGCTAACTGACGCTCAATGGCAAACGCTCTACCAACAAAAAGTCAGTGAGTTTCGACACGAATTTTTTGATAGCTTTTAGCGAGTAAGCGATAGGTTTTGGTCTTGATGAAGTCTATAAAGCAAGGAAAGAAACGAACGGATATGAGTGATATTGCCTGCTATACGCAACGAAGGCACTACTTTGGGTCGTGCCTTCGTTTTTTTAAGTGGCTTTGTTACTCGATTTCAACCATAGGTCTAAACGTCATTTCATGCATCACTACATCAGCTGGCAGCTCTAGTACCTGAATCACCGCTTTAGCAACACTTGCTGGATGCATATACTCAGGGCGCTCTGCCTCGCGGAAATTCGTATCGGTGCCACCAGGGAACAGTGAGGTTACTTTAATGCCATGAGGCTGCGCCTCTTTCATCAAGATGGCGCTAAAACCTGCGAACCCTTGTTTCATTGCTGAGTAGATACTCATGGTTTCGTTGGCACGTTTCGCAGCTGTGCTCACTACATTGATGATTTGACCTGATTTTTTTGGCTTCATCACTTTAAGCGCTTCACGGCTTAGTAGTGCCGGCGCACGAAGGTTGATAGCGTATTGCTCTTCAAACTCTTCTAACGTGAACTCTTCAATCGAGCATTTACGAGAAATCATGCCCGCATTGTTGATCAGTACATCAACACCACCAACAAGTGCGATTGCTTTGTCAAACAGAGCTACCGTTTCACTTGCGTCACTGAGATCCGCAACAACAACCTCGCAACCGGTTTGCTGTTTCAACTGAGCCAGCTTGTCTTCGCTGCGCCCTGACGCAACAACCTTAAAGCCCTTTTCAGACAGTTGTTTAGTAAGCTCGTAACCAATGCCGCTCGTCGCGCCTGTAATTAGGATAGTTTTCATTTTGAGTTCCAGTGAGTGGCTTTAATTAAAACAACATAGCAGACTAACCTGCTGATCCGCAGTTATTTACTGTAAACAAGATAATAATCGATGAATAATACTCAAGATGCTGTACACAAAAAGGCCTCAAGACGGGATACTACAACTAAACAAGCTCCTATGTTATTCGTATAAAGCTTTTTCAAGAGTTTCACAATGATAAAGGCAAGCTACAACGACTAACACTGTTAAATCAAAGATTCGAGTTGAGGGTTGTGTATCGAAAGCTGACAGCGAAAAAGTTGGGGGAAAGCAGCCCAATTGACATAGGCTGCGCAAAAAGGCCTTGTTATTTTTCTTCAGAAAGTGTTGACAGATAATCGATAAACTCCATAGGCCCCAACTCTTGAAGCTCATTCTTTAGCTCAACTTTTGGTACAGAGAGGTATCGAGCAACGCTATTGTTCAATCCACTATTTTCGACACTCTCCCCTTTAGCTAGGAAATCCCAACCATAAAACTGAGGAGTATTAAGAATGGCATAATCTTCAATTATAAGCGGTTCGGTTCCGCTATGTGATTGTGCAGGTAGAATGACTCTCTCCTGTTCAACTTTGTACAGCCCATAAGTGGCTAGTGAAACATAAAATAAGCCTAACGAAAAAATAGGGGCAAAAACCAAAAGCGTTTTTTTATTGCTCCAATATGTAGTCACCAACATCGTGACAATGAGAGCGGAAAGGTAAGTCGCGAAAAAGTACGCACGTCTGGTTGGCGAACCACTTATTACATAAATAGAAATATCAATAAAAAGCAGTACACTAATCAATGAAACGAATAAAAGAGTCTGCGCATGGGCATTTCGGGTAGGTTTAAGAACAAGGATAGCAGCTATGACTGCGGACAGAATGCCGTTGGCCACAAGAATTACTGCTCCAAGTGCATCCCCTGCCATGGTACCCTCGACAAAGAGTAAAGCCAGCAATACGACGATGATAGCGGCATAACCCAGCCCTAATCGAGAGCGATAAGATTGGAGCTCGGCGTTTTTGAGCATCCCAAACGAACAAGACACTGCTACCAAAGAAGCCAGTGCGACCACATAATTGGTTTTGAACATTGACTTACCAATGTTAAGCAAAGAATAGGCAAAAAAGTCCGGGGCTTGTGCGGAAAATAACCAGCCGATAAGTTCACCTATTCCAACATTGGCAGCATGACCTGCTCTAACTTGCGTGCCCGGAGCAAAATACAACACCAAAAATCCAGTTACAAAGCTCATAGATAAAGCAACGTAGCGCCAGTTCCATTCTCTCTTAGTGGCGATAATAAAGCCTATGAATGCCGCATGAATGACGACGCCTACCGCTCCCATATCAAAACTACTCATACCCGCCAAAAAGGCTAAGGTGCTTACAGCAACGACCGAACCTAAGGAGGCACGCTCAAACCACGTTGTTTGATCTGCTACGTAATATCTCACCAATACAAAATGGCCTAAAAACAGACTCAGCGACAAAGCATAATTTAGCGCACCCGCTCGCCACAAGAAAACCGCGCCAAAAATTGAGCCGAGCATCAATATGGTTAGCATTACTAAGATTGACCACGGTTCACTCGTTGACACGGGTTTCCGGACATAGAGGATCTGATAAGTAAAATAGAAAATTGATGCGAAAATCAGAGTATTGAAGACACTATATGTGACACCATTTAGCCAATCACCCAGTAACAACAGCAATAACTCACCAGTACGAGCATTCCACGTCATGAATGAGTTCGCCGCGGCCTGCAATCCTCCTAACTGCTCAGAGGTCATCAAATGACTAAAATCATCGGAGACTAGTGGGAACACAAGGTTTAACACAAAGAAATATAGTGTCAGGCAAAGCAGAACCTTTAAAAAACTATACGGATTTTTGGAAGAAAACATAAAACCCCAAGATGGTAATATTTAATGGGACAAGTATTACACAACGTCCTGTACAACTACAGACAAGGATTGGCTCTCGAAGGTTTAGTTCGTCGACTCTAAACGCAAAAAAGCCGCCTTCTAGTGAAAGCGGCAATTTAATGGCATATCTGGGTAGTTAGGCCAGTTCAGTTTCCTTCACTGGCGCCGGATTACGAATCAAGAAATCAAAAGCGCCCAAGCTCGCTTTTGCACCTTCGCCCATTGCGATGATGATTTGCTTGTAAGGAACGGTGGTGACATCACCCGCCGCAAACACGCCTTTCAAGCTGGTTGCGCCGTGGGCATCGACTTCAATCTCACCGCGTGGCGATAGTGCTACCTTTGTACCTTTTAGCCATTCACTGTTTGGCACTAGACCGATTTGAACAAAGATACCAGCAAGCTCGATTTGCTTGATTTGATCTGTGTTGCGGTCTTTATACTCAAGACCTGTCACTCGAGTGCCATCACCTAACACTTCCGTGGTTTGAGCCATCGTGATGATATCGATGTTTGGCATGCTGTTGGCTTTGTCGATAAGCACTTGGTCTGCACGAAGTACATCCGCAAATTCCAGAACCGTAACGTGCTCAACAATACCCGCTAAGTCAATCGCTGCTTCAATGCCTGAGTTACCACCACCGATAACGGCTGTGCGCTTGCCTTTGAATAGTGGGCCATCACAGTGTGGGCAGTAAGCCACGCCTTTGTTGCGGTACTCTTGCTCACCAGGAACGTTCATTTCACGCCAGCGTGCACCAGTACTTGTTATGACAGAGCGAGCTTTTAGCACCGCGCCACTTTCTAAAACTACGTGAGTGTAACCGTCATCGGTATCTTCTGCGTCAATGATATTTGCTGCACGCTGCTCAGTGATGACTTCAACGCCGTACTCTTTAACGTGCTCTTCTAAACTAGCCACCAGCTTAGGTCCTGTGGTCGCTTTCACTGAAATAAAGTTCTCGATTGCCATGGTATCCATCACCTGACCACCGAAGCGATCTGCGACAACACCAGTGCGAATACCTTTACGCGCTGCATAGATAGCCGCAGAAGAGCCCGCAGGGCCACCGCCTACAACCAGTACATCAAACGGTGCGGTTTCGTTTAGCTGATTGGCTTTTTTCTCCGCTGCACCTGTGTCGACTTTGTTTAGAATTTCATTCAGTGACATGCGGCCTTGGCCGAACAGTTCACCGTTAATGAACACGCTTGGTACCGCCATAATATCGCGCTGTTTTACTTCATCTTGGAATGCAGCACCGTCGATCATAGTGACGTTTACCAGTGGGTTAATTGCAGCCATCATGTTGAAGGCTTGAACCACTTCTGGACAGTTCTGGCATGACAGCGAGATAAAGATCTCAACATCTAATGGTGAGTTCAGCTGTGCGATTTGCTCAATGGTTTCGGCTTCTAGCTTGATTGGGTGACCACCTGTGTGCAGTAACGCTAGCACCAGTGATGTAAATTCGTGACCCATTGGCAGGCCGGCAAAACCGATTGCAGTGCCCTTCTCTGGGTTTACAACGCGCATGACTGGCTTGCGCGGGCTTACAGCGTCGTCGCGAACGACGTCAATTTTGCTGCTAAGTGATGCGATGTCATTAGCAAGAGATTCGATCTTGCTTGCCGTATCACTGTCATCAAGACTTAGAACCAATTGAACTTGGGTTTTAACGTTTTCTAGATACGCTTTTAATTGCTGCTTCATTGCTTGATCTAACATACTGATACCTATTCTATAAGACTGCTTAACATCAGAAGGAATTTAAAAAGGGATAACGAAAAGGGGACCCTTTTGATGTTGAATTAATAATGTATTTAAAGGGTGCACGCCCCCACTTTTACAAGCCAATGGTAGAAGCCATAAAAGTGACTACGGGGCGTGCAACACGGACACGAATGCCGTTTATTGCTGCGTTTTGTTAAGCTCTACGAGCGTTTAGATTTTGCCAACTAGGTCTAGAGATGGTGCTAGTGTTTCTTCACCTTCTTTCCATTTCGCTGGGCAAACTTCACCTGGGTTAGCCGCTACGTATTGTGCTGCTTTCACTTTACGCATTAGGTCTTCTGCGTCACGGCCAATACCTTCTGCTGTGATTTCCATTGCTTGGATAACGCCTTCTGGGTCAACAAGGAACGTTGCACGGTCTGCTAGACCTTGACCTTCACGCATTACACCGAAGTTGTTAGTGATAGTGCCTGTTTGGTCGCCAACCATGTAGTAGTTGATTTTGCCGATAGTGTCTGAGCTGTCGTGCCACGCTTTATGCGTGAAGTGCGTATCTGTTGATACTGAGTAAACCTCAACACCGCGCTCTTGAAGCTCTGCATAGTGGTCTGCAAGGTCACCAAGCTCTGTTGGACAAACAAACGTGAAGTCCGCTGGGTAAAAGAAGAATACTGCCCATTTGCCTTTCACGTCTTGCTCTGTGATTTCTACAAAGTCGCCCTGTTTGAATGCTGTTGCTGAAAATGGCTTGATAGTGGTGTTAATCATAATTTCTACTCTCTCAAAGTGTTTGTGTTGCGCTGTCCTGCGCCGATGTAGATAGTTTGCAACAGCCGCTTGTTTTTGAAAATTCGTCCTTTCCTATTCATTTGATAGGAGATTCCTATTAAGTTTGTGCGGGTATTATCAACGACATAAAAAAGGCCCCTCCAGAGTTGAGGGGGCTGATATTTCATATGTTTAAACGAAGCTGAAGAGGTTACTCGGCAGCAATCACTACCGTTGCTGGCATCCCTGTGAAAAGGTCGTGCCTGCCTTGATACGCTTTGTCCTGCTGGTCTGGGAGTTCGATAGTCAACTCCGATTGATTGCCATAACCATTCACTGTCACGGTTTGCCCCGCTAAATGCTCGATACGATGACCCTGAGTTTGGTAATCATACTGACCAGAGCGAAGACCGCGATTGATGGTAAGGTTTAACGTATTACGGTCATTGCGAGTGAAGAAGCGCAAACGGCGTCTATCATTCTCTTCCATCGCATTGCGATCAACATGATGCAGCGGATCTTGCACCGATACAGACCAGCTATCACCATTGCGCTCTAGGAGAACCAACGCCGGTTTGTCGACGCTCACGTTAAGTGGCTCACCACCTTGTGTTGCGACACTTTCGCTACCTGCTTGATGAAAGGCCATAGCGACGATTTCTCTACTCGCATCTTGTGAGTAGTAAACCACATGGCTCGATTCATTAGTTCTAACAAACAATTGATGTTTAAGCTGCTCGACCAACTCTGGCATTTGCTCAGCAGAGACGTTCGGAATCGCAATGTATTGATAGCTTGAACCGACGCCTTCGCCACTTGGGTGCTGACCATGGTCAATCGCAATATGGAACACCGGCTCACCGTCACCATGAGTACTATTAATGGCATCGCCACCACGCAGCATCACAGACGTTTCTGAGCTCGCTAGAACTACATAACCCATTTTATCCTGATGGAACCAAGCGCTATCTTGAACCGACAATGTGTCGTCGAGGTAGTCGCCTTCATCAACGCTTTGTTGATCGCCACCATCAATTTGATAGGTCAGTGGCGTATCCCATGCCGCCTGATCTAAGGTAGTAATGATGTTGCCGACTTCCCAGCCGTCGCCATTTTTGGTTCTTGTCACCTTAGATCCCAGCGCCACTGCCATGTTATCGATAAACGCTACCGACTTATTCGCAGAGGCAGAGTTATAAGGCGCTTCGCTGTCGTACTTAAATGAGGCAAAACCATGATTGCCATTAGAGACCACGCCGGAGTAATGTTTAGGGTTAAAGAGTTTGAAATCACTCTTCATTGGCAGTTCATTGACTCTAAGCTCCTCTGTTAGACCAGGTAAAGCATGCCAATCCCAGCTGTCCATGACCTTAGAGTACTCATCACCATCAACAAGCAATTGCAGAACACCACCACCATTGTGATAACCGACATCCGGTTCAAAACTCTCTGCCCCCATAGAACGCGATGAATTCATTTTGAACGACATATAGTACGCCGGCGTTTGCTGTCCAGACTGTCTTTGCACCATGAAATCGCTGTTCCAGTAAGCACGATTCACCGTCGCTTCATGGGTATTGTTTTCTAGGTTATTGCGAAAGTTCACCAGTTCTGTTTCGCGGCGGATCTCTGTATCACTGCTTTTCGCCTCCAAAACGGTATCAATCCCTTTGATAAGCTTGGTAAATCCGAAAATAGGCGTGATATCCGAGGCATGACTACGACCAGCCGTCTGAAAATCTAGGCCACCGCGATAGACGAAATTTGGGTAACTATCGAGTACGAAATCTGCCAACTGATTGTAAGTGGCATTGCTCAGCTTCCACGGCGTGTCAGCAAGGATACCAACCACTTCCGAAGGCGTTCCCGCCATCCACTCAAAGCCATACGCAAAGAACGCCATGTCTTGTCTCGCCCCAACGTGATGGGAGACCGTACCATCAGGTAAAATCCCCGATTGACCGTATTTAAAGGCATAACGAGTATTGGTCTCTAGCCACATTTTTAGGTCGTACAAGGCTCCTTTGGGTGTCCATTCCGGTAACAATGAGGTGTTTTGCGCAGCAAACGGAGCATAGTCGCCATACCACCAAGGCTGGTACGTCAGCGGCTGATTATAATCACTCCACAATACACTCATCATGAGCCAAGTTCGCATACGGTGATGACGGTTTGCATCCGCCCAAGCACCAGGGCTGTGTTTTAAATCCTGTTGTAGATAGTAGCGGTTATATTCTGGTTGGCGCTGACGATAGGGAAGATCAAATGCGATTTGCAGCAGCGCTTGAAAGCTCTCTTTAGCTTGCTTCGCTTGGGTATCGCCTCGAGAAATATCTCGATTCATCACGGGTGACATCACAAAGCCCGCAGCACTGATAGGATCGGTAAATCGCCATTGGTGGGTCACCATATTGTGCATCAGAGTAGGCGTATTCGCGAAATCCTTCAGCGGGAAGTGCGCCGTGTAACGACTGATCGCTTTGTATAGCGCGCTCAGTAAACGCTGACGTTCAAACGCTTCCCCTTGATAGCCGAACTGGTCACTGTAAGTTAACGCATAAGCCAACGCATTAATTTGATTAGCTGCTAGCATCAGTTCCTTGCCAAGCACGCGCGGTCGAATATCCAAAAGCTCATCTTCGTTTCTTGCATGGTAGAACTCCATACCTTCAAACGCACCATCGTTGTCGTTGAGCTCTTGAATGTAATCTTCTATCTCGCCGTCGGTATACACAAAAGCGCCTTGCAGACGCCTGTTGCCCTCAAGGAAAGACATGGCACGTTGATGCAAAAGATCCCACTGCGTCTGATGAACCACATTAATCGTAATAGTCCGCTTCTCTACTTGAGCCTCTCCATGTTTCAACACCACGTCAATGGGATATTGACCCATAGACAAACCTGCGTCTTCACTAAGTACGAACTCACCAAACAATCTACCGTTTTCATCACGCTGATTTCTTAGCATAAATGGTGAATGTTGACCTCCTGCAATTTCGTAGTGCAGAGCGTCGCTTAATTGGCTTGGCTTGTAGTTCAGTGGGTGATTGAGGCGACCAACGACCATGTCGCCAGCCTTGGCGTCGACGCTAATATCAAAGTATTCATGATCATAACTGGCAACTGCGAGAGCTTGGGTCTGGGACGACACTGACGTTCGCGCTTCAAGTAATTCCATAAAAGGCAGATCAGAAGCATGAAGAGGGGAATTGAAACCGAGCAAGACAAGGCATGTCAATCGAGTTTTGTTGAGCATTGAGATTCTCTAATTAGGAGGAACAGGAGCGACGAATCTAATGGCTCATAGGTGAAGATTTAAGTTAACTTTTTATTGTAAAGGTCACTATTCATAGAGTTTATGGATTTCTAACTTGAAAGCTACCCGTCGCTGTAAGGAAAAAGTTACCAGCCTACGAACATCAATAAGTAACAGATATGACCAGCTCAATTTACCAAAGAAAGCTGATAAATTGCATGCTAAGTCGGAAGCCAAGTCCCGATTTTACAAAAGGTGAACAATTCATAATGCATCAATCTAATGAATAGACATCAATACTGAGGAAGTGAGAATTTCAGAGGTACAAAAGGTTGCACGCCCCTACTCTAAATTGCCAATGGTAGAAGCAATATAGAGCTATTGGGGCGTGCAACACGGACTCGATAATCCGGTTTACATCAAGCGATACGCTTAGATTTTACCCACTAGGTCTAGAGATGGTGCCAGTGTTTCTTCACCTTCTTTCCATTTCGCAGGGCAAACTTCACCTGGGTTAGCCGCTACGTATTGTGCTGCTTTCACTTTACGCATTAGGTCTTCTGCGTCACGGCCGATGCCTTCTGCTGTGATTTCCATTGCTTGGATGACACCTTCTGGGTCAACTAAGAACGTCGCACGGTCTGCTAGACCTTGACCTTCACGCATTACACCGAAGTTGTTAGTGATAGTACCTGTTTGGTCGCCAAGCATGTAGTAGTTGATCTTGCCGATAGTGTCTGAGCTATCGTGCCACGCTTTATGCGTAAAGTGCGTGTCTGTTGATACTGAGTAAACTTCAACACCGCGCTCTTGAAGCTCTGCGTAATGGTCAGCAAGGTCACCAAGCTCTGTTGGGCAAACGAATGTGAAATCAGCTGGGTAGAAGAAGAATACAGCCCATTTGCCTTTCACGTCTTGCTCTGTGATTTCTACGAATTCGCCTTGTTTGAATGCAGTTGCTGAAAATGGCTTGATAGTCGTGTTGATCATAATTTTACTCTCTCAATATGGTCTTGTTATCTGGTGTGACACTGTCCTGCGCCGATGGATACATATTGCAATGCGAGCGCGTTTTTGAAAATTCGTCTGTGCCTATCTATTCAATTGGTATTTTCTATCAATAGCGATTGGCTTTACCTATCGATGTTGACAACATAAAAACTGGAAGTGTTATTTCGACTTTATTGGAAGTATGGTCAACCTTAGTTTCTCGACTGGCGCCGTCAACCACTGCCAGGTTATAGGTACGAATAATGAACACCCCAACACTTGCTATCCAAGATGCCATCAACTGGATGATGACCCACAATGTCATGTTAAAAGCGACACCAGGAAGCAGCAAACACGCCGCAATTAGCCTCACGCCAGCAACGATTTCCGAAGCCCGCTTCAATGCACTTCGTAAATCAGTGCCTATTTTTGGTCAATTGATCAACGCGGTGGCTGAAAATCATCAGTTTCTTCAAGAAGCAATTGAGCCCGTTGCCCAAGGAGATGCGTTTTTCCGTGAGCTACTTGCGATGCACAAAGTCATTCACCAGAAAGGCAATGCCAAACGTACGCCGCTGCTCATGATGCGTACAGATTTTATGGATGACCAAGAGCTAGGGCCGCAACTTATTGAGTTTAATAGTATTGCAGCAGGTATGGGGCCATTTGGGCAGCGTACTCATGAACTTCATCGCTATCTGCAAAAGCAAGCTCCAAATGCGTTTAACGATGGTGCCGGTCTCATTGGCTGCAAACTGATGTCGCTGTTGAAAGGTCATCTTAGGCGTACTTTGAGCTGTGCTATTGGGTTCAATTGATGGCCCCTCTTGAAGGTAAACCTGTGAGAAAAAAAGTTGCAGCCAGCGGTGCGCTTTTAGGGCGTCCACCAGAACGCCTGCGAGAATGCCTAGAGAGAGTCCAGTCACGACATAAAGCACCGTAAACTTAATACCAAGAATGCTGCCAAGCATGATGACGACCACTTCATTGATAGGCGGTGAGGTGATCAGAAAAGCGATAGTGATACCAATAGGGTATGCGAGCAGATACAGACCCCATAAACAGTGGAATTGAGCTGCAGGAGCAAAAAGGCGTCACAGCGCCAAACATCCCCCCTAAACCATACCCCACTCCTCTATGTTTACCTTGGAGGTAATCTCCGACTTTTTCTGTACTTAGCGCAGCCCGTATCAGAGAGATAACGTAAATCAGCACAACAAGAAGCACCAAAATCTTACTGGTGTCTTCAATGAAAAAATGAACGCCAATACCTACCGAGGTCGATGGAGAAAGTCCAAGTAAAGAATAGGCAAGCCAGTCTGCTAGCCGGGTGAAAACATCCAACATTATGTGATCCTATAGATAAGTCTCTATAGACATCACGTATGAGGTGCAAAAAGGATGCTTTTTTAATTCAAAAAAACTCGTCGCGACCTAAAAAACATCTATCAGCTGCACTCTAATTCGATAGGCGCCACAAAAAATGAAAGACATTTTGCTCTAACTCGGTCTGATTAACTCTATAAACGACAAGTTAGTCGCCTGCGAACACGCAGGCATCATCAGGGGAAGAGTATGTTAATCAAGAAGAATCATCGCTGGGCATTATCTGAGAACGACGCGACGCCAGAGTCGGTTTACAAAGAACGACGAGAGATCTTAAAAAAGCTTGGGATTGCTGTTGTAGGAATGCCACTAGCTGCCAATGCTCAAGCTGGGATATTTGATATCTTCTCCTCTAAAGAGACGACAGCAACAACCGACCCTAGGGTAAATCTTGATGCCACCAAACCCGAGCAATATCAAGCTAGCCTTTCACTCACTCCAGAAAGTAAGGTACTAAAATACAATAACTTTTACGAGTTTGGCACTGACAAAGGCGACCCTACTAACAACTCTTCTGAGTTTATCACTGATCCATGGACAGTTGAGATCGACGGCTTGGTTAACAACCCAATCAAGCTCGACTACGATGACATTTTTAACAAGTATACGCTTGAGGAGCGCATCTACAGACTGCGCTGTGTAGAAGCTTGGTCGATGAATATCCCTTGGATTGGTTTTCCGCTTGCCGACCTGATTAAAATGGCAGACCCTCAAAGCGGAGCGAAATACGTGGCATTCGAAACGCTTTACGATCCAAAACAGTTTCCAGCACAGCGCTCGTGGAGCAGTATTGATTACCCTTATGTTGAGGGGCTAAGACTCGATGAAGCAATGAACCCACTCGCGCTCATCTCAGTTGGGCTTTATGGCAAAACGCTCGCCCCACAAAACGGCGCACCACTAAGGCTTGTCGTGCCATGGAAATACGGCTTTAAAAGCATTAAGTCGATTGTTCGTATTCGCCTTACTGACAAAGAGCCGCCAACAACCTGGAATCGTTCTGCACCAAGTGAGTATGGCTTCTTTGCCAACGTCAACCCACAAGTCGATCACCCAAGATGGAGCCAAGCGAGCGAGCGCTTTATTGGTGAAGGAAGCCTACTGAGCAGTCGCAGGCAGCCTACCTTGATGTTTAATGGTTATGAAGAAGAGGTCGCGCACCTATATAAAGATATGGACTTGAGGAAGTTCTATTAATGAAGCTCTCTCCTAAATCCATAGTCGCGCTAAAGGTACTCATTCATACCGTGTCACTTGGCTTTTTTGCTCTACTAGTCATAGCCATCAACAATGACAGCTTGGGTGGCGATCCAGTGCAGAGCATTATTCATTTCACTGGCATCAGTGCGCTTAATACTCTGTTCATAACCCTTCTCGTCTCACCGTTAGCACGATGGAGCAAACAAGGTCTATTAGTACGAGTGAGACGGCTACTCGGCCTTTACTGTTTCTTTTGGGCTGTATTGCACCTCATCGCCTTTGCGACGCTAGATCTTGGGCTAGACTGGAGCCTACTCGCCTCAGAAATAGTAAAACGACCGTACCTCACTGTCGGTGCTGCTGTTTGGGTTATTTTGCTACTGCTATCGGTTACATCAACCCAAGCCATGATGCGCAAGCTCGGTTCAAAGTGGCAAAAGCTGCACAACTGGGTTTATTTGGCGGCGATACTAGCGCCTATACACTTTTATTGGTCAGTTAAATCAGAGGTGGCAGAGCCAATCGTCTACATGCTCATCGCTGTATTACTCTTAGCGGCGCGGTGGAAAGTGCTCAAAAAGCGGCTTGGTGTAAAGGCTTGACTGAGTACTTATCGGATGGTTTGAACAAAAACGATGACCGTTTGGCTAAAGTGTGCGATCGAGCCATTTGAATTCTGTATTTGTTGATTAGCCAGGAGTTTTTTGTGAATCAAATGTTTTAACATTGCGTTGTCCGCAGTCGTTTTAACACTGACACAGATGGTGATAGAAAATGGAATTAATAAGTACAAGCTGTACGCCTCGCCAAGCACACATCAATGCCGCTCTCGGCTCTCTCGTCGTGGTCGCAGTCGCAATCTTCTTTATGGATATAATGGGTGGCACCCCATCAATACTCTTTGCTCTTGTCGCGTCAGTCGCTTGCATCGCGAACTTACGCCATCTGTTTGTTCAGCCAAAAACAGATACTGAAGAAATCAAAGTGACCACCGGATCCGTTGAAAGCGTCACTGTCACTGAGCAACCAACGCCGCCACAAAAAGCGCCGCCACGTAGACGACCAAATCTATATTTAGTTAAGTAGTCACTTATAAAAAGGTTCAAACACTGCGTTTGAACCTTTGATGTTATATTTAATGACGCTTGAAGGTGAAGACCTTCCTCTTATTCAAAGTGGATAACACCCTTTAGTAACTCTTTGTTGTCGACAACGGAATTCTGATAATCCAATCCGACTGTGGCAAAGTCAAAGCGATGTGTAAGCATCATATTGGCCGTCAATTTACCCTGCTCCATCAACTGCTGCACTTTGCTAAAGTCTTCCATGGTCGCATTGCGACTGCCCATCAGTGTGGTTTCTTTTTTATGGAAATCAGGGTCGCTGATCTCTAGGTTGCCTTTAAACAAACCAACGAAAACAATCTTGCCACTATGACGAATATGATTCACCGCACCGTTCATCGCATGAGGGTTACCTGTGGCATCAATCACTACTTGAGCCAACGCACCGTTAAATTGCGCTTTGAGCTGCTCATGGAAATCCGCATCCATCGGGTTAAGCGTTGCTAGCTTAAGTTCACTTTCCACATGCGCGCGACGCTCAGCTTGCGTATCTGCCACGACAACACGTGCACCATCCGCTGCTGCGATAGCAGCTGCGCCAAGACCAATTGGCCCTGCGCCGACTACTAAGACAGCATCGTCTGCCGATAGCGCAGCACGTCTGACTGCATGAGCACTGATTGCAAACGGCTCAATCAAGGCTGCGGTTTCATTATCAACGCCATTGACCTTTAGCACGTTCGATTGCGGCACTGAAAGGTACTCACAGAAGCCACCATCTTGATGCACACCAATCACAGAAATGTTTTCACAGCAGTTGGTTTTGCCGCTCAGGCACGATGGGCACTCAAAACAAGCCACATAAGGGATTAACGCAACTTTATCGCCAATTTGGAAATCGCCTGAGACGCTCGCGCCCATTTCAGTCACTTCACCACAAAGCTCGTGGCCCAAAACGCGCGGATAGCTGAAGAAAGGCTGGTTACCAGTAAATGCGTGAATATCCGTGCCGCAAATTCCCACTGCAGCCACCTTAACCAATAGCTCATTAGGGAGCACTGTTGGCATCGCTTTTTCGGTATAGCGCATTTGATGAGGCTGTTCACATACTAGTGTTTTCATTGTCTTGTCTCTTACGTATTTTGAATAGCTCAATTGTATTTAAACGGGTTTTTATTGGTTTTTTTTCACTAAAATATGGGCTTTCTATCAATGTTGATGGGTTTTTAATGGTATTTTATTGCAATCAAGGCAACGACTAGGACGTCAATCATGGCGCGCAATAAGAATCTTCGCGAAACCACCACCAACCAGTTACTCGATGCAATCAAGCTTGGCCACATCGATTCACCGTTACCGTCACAAGCAGCGCTGGCCGATCTGTTTAGCGTTAGCCGAACCACGATTCGACACGTTATGAATGACTTGTGTGATAAAGGCGTGCTTGAGCAAGAGGACGCTGAATGGACAATTAAACGCTCACCTTCTGAGCAAGATGGCTACAACACTCCGCTATCAGAGAACGAGCTCCAGCGGGCACAGTTCGAGGTGTTCTTTAATAACGCCATCAAATCCAAGCAGATGATGCCAGGGCAGGAATTTACCGAGCTAGAGCTGTCAAAACAGTCCAAATGCTCGACCACTGTGGTACGTGAACACCTCATTCGCTTCTCACGCTTTAGTCTGATTGAGAACATCCACCGCGGCCGCTGGCGCATGGTTCAGTTTGAAAAAGGTTATGCGGCTAGCTTATTTGAGCTGCGCGAGATGTTGGAGTGCCATGCCTTAAGCCGCTTTATGAACTTGCCTTTAAGTGATGAACGATGGCAAAAAGCGCAATATTTACTGCATGAGCATAGAGAGCTTCGCGATACTATGGTCAGTGAATTTCGCGCGTTTTCCGAGCTCGACCAGAAGTTTCACTCGCTGCTGCTTTCAGCGTCCAACAATCCATTTATGGATCAGTTCTATGACATCATCTCGATGATATTTCACTACCATTATCAATGGGATAATACTGACTTGCGCAAACGTAACATGGTGGCGATTGAAGAGCACATGGCCATCTTAAGCAAGATGCTGAGCCGAGATGACATTGGGGCGATGGGCGAGCTAAGACGGCACCTTCAAACCGCCAAGCGAACGATGGAAAACAGTCTAATAATGGAAAAGCCAGCGTAATGCTGGCTTAATTATTTCGTCATCTTGATTACGAGCCAAACACCATATTTGGCAGACCAATCGAAATCATCGGGATGTAAGTAATCATTAGTAAGGCGACAATCAGTAACATCCAGAATGGCATCACTTCTTTCACAAAGTCCTCTATCGACACCTTGGTAATCGAACAGGTCGTAAACATCACCGTACCGAGTGGCGGGGTAATAGTGCCAATCGCACTATTGAAGATAAAGATAATACCAAAGTGTACAGGGTCGATGCCGTAAGACGCAGCCACAGGCGCTAGCAGCGGAGCCAATACAATCATCACCGCGTTGCCTTCTAGGAACATACCAATGATCAGTAGGAAAAGGTTAACCAGCAGTAAGAAGGTAAACGGACTTTCAACGGCGCCAGTCAGCCATGTCGCTAGGTTTTGCGGTACACGCTCCCAAGTCAGGAACTTAGAGAAACCCACTGCCACACAGATGATCAACAAGACGTTTGCAGAAGCAAGCACCGACTCTTTCGTCGCACTCCAAAGCAAAGACGTATTCATCTGCTTATAAACAAACATACCCAATACCAGCGCATAAAGCACTGCAGCTGCGCCCGCTTCTGTTGGCGTAAACACACCAAAGCGAATACCACCGATGATGATGACAGGCAGCAACAGTGCCAAGAACGCATCTTTCGCAGAGATAGCGATTTCCTTCGCAGAGGCACGCTTTTCACGGATTGGCGCATAGTTGCGTTTTTTCGAGATGACCGAAACCAGCCCCATCATCATCCCACACAACATGACCCCAGGAACCACACCGGCTAAGAATAACTTACCAATCGATACGTTATTGACGTAACCGTAGATAATAAGAGCAATACCCGGTGGAATGATTGGTGTGATCAGTGATGATGCTGCCGTTACCGCAGAAGAAAATGACGCGCTGTAACCACGAGCCACCATTTGAGGTACTAGAAGTTTCGAGCTCATTGCCGCATCGGCGATATTAGAACCGGAAAGGCCGCCCATCAAAGTACTCAACACAACGTTGACCTGTGCTAGTCCGCCGTTCATGTGACCCGTCAGTACTTCAGAGAACTTCAGCAAGCGCTGGCTGATGCCAGAGTGGTTCATGAACACACCCGCCATAACAAAGAATGGGATAGCGAGCAATGTCACTGATTCTAAACCACCAGCCAGTCGCTGAACCATCATCATCATTGGCAAATGGTCGTTAAGAAGGAAATAAGCCAAGGTCGCAAGGAAAATACAAAATGCGACAGGAATACCCAATGTAAATAGGAAAAGCAGGGCGGAAATCGGCAGAATGACTGACATGATTAGTCTTCCTTATTGCGAGAAGCGAAGAACGAGTAAAGGTGCTTAAGTTGGTGATAAAGCATAAACATGCCGCTCACAGGAACTGCTGCGTAGATATAGATATATGGAATTTTAAGCGCAGGTGTAAATCTCACTTGAGAAAACGGCAGCAGTTTCCAACCCCAATACACCATGAACACTAATGCAAAAATCACCAATAGCGGTCTAATTAAGTTATCCAACACGTTCGCCGCCGACGCTGGGATTTTGTGAACCAGAAAATCGATTCTGACCACTTCATCTGTACGCATCAAGGCGCTCGCGCCCATAAAGGTCATCCAAACAAATAGGGCTAGACAGACTTCTTCAACCCAGGCACTTGGCGCGTTAAATACGTATCGTGTCACCACGCCATAGCTCATCAGTACAACGATAATGGCTAAGAATGAGGCTGCAACAGCGGTGTCGAGCTGACTGATTCGGTCAAGTGTTGCCATGATTTTGTTTTTTGGCGACAGCTCGGTGTGATTGAGTGAAACTTGAGTTTCCATGATGTGCTCCAAAAGCTGAAATAAGGGGGCTCAAAGAGCCCCACATTGGTTACAGCTGTTCTAACTTGTCTTGAACGTCTTGATATAGATTTGGAGTCCACTCAGGGAACTCGCTTTGCACCACTTTACGTGCTGATTCTTCAAACGCAGTGATGTCCACTTCGTTGATCGTCACGCCTTCAGCTTTTAGCTGGTCAATCGCTTGCTGCTCGCTCTCGGCAATCAGTGTCGCGCCATAGCTCACCATATCGCGGCTGGTTTCAAGGATGATGCGCTTCTCTTCATCAGAGAGTGATTCCCAGAACATAGTGCCGGCCACAAATGGCGACATATGCTTAGTGTGTGTTGTTAGGTTGAGGTTTTTCACTACTTCATGGAATTTACCGCCATGTAGCACCACGGCTGGATTCTCTACCCCTTCAATCACACCTTGAGAAAGACCTGGATAGACATCCGCTAGAGACATTGGCGTTGGAACGCCGCCCATCGCTTTCACCGTTGCAACAAACAAGCGAGAGTGTTGAACACGCACTTTCACACCATCTAAATCAGCCGGTGTTTTCACCGAACCTTTAGAAAGCAGATGGCGGGTACCGTACACCACATCTGGCACTACGATTTTCAGTCCTTTATCCGCCAAATCATCGTTCAAGCCTTCAAACCACTCGGTGTGAAGCAGCTTCGATTTCTTCTCGAAAGATTGAGACAGGTAAGGCGCATTGATGATGCCAAGATCTGGCACCGTATCCATTAGGTAGCCGTAAGAGCTGATGGTAATGATGTTGGCACCAAATTTCGCTTGCTCCATCACCTCTGTTTCGCTGCCCAATTGGCTCGATGGGAACAGACGGAATTGGATTTCACCGTTTGATTTCTCTTTTACTTGGTCAGCCCAGTAGTGCATCGCTTTGTCGATAGGCTCACCCGGTTGGTTGCCGTAAGCGATCATCACTTCCGTCGCTGCGTTGGCGCCAAACGCCATCGCTAGCGTCATACCGACAGCACAAGAGAGTTTTTTCACAGTGGTTTGTAGGGTAGTCATTGCTTTTGTTCCTTTTTATATTTTTGCTTTTAGTGGCCGGCTGTTTACTTCGAAAGCTGCTGAATCGCGGCTCTCATACCGAGCGTTTGGATGTTGCTTACATAACCTGTCACCATGGCCTCAAGGTTTGGTAACTCAGTTAGGTCGCATCCCCAATGCTGACTCATCGACAAGAATGCCTTCACATTGCTCGCCTGCGTTTCAGGGTGAGCACGCCATGCGGTGAAAGGGTCTAGAAGATGTTGGTCATCACTGAGTGGAATCTCTTCATCACCACGCTTACCAAGATAGAAGCAGTACAGCGCCGCTAAACTAAAGCTAAGGTGCTTAGGTGCCGTGCCTTCTTGCTCAGTGAACGTTAGAAGCTGTGGTAATAAGCGCGTTTTGAACTTTGTCATTGAGTTCAGCGCGATAGAAAGTAGGTAGTGTTTGATGTATGGGTTTTTAAAACGGTCGATAACGCTGTCTTTAAACGCAAGCAGCTCATCTTTATCCATATCCAGAGATGGAATCACTTCGTCTTCAAGCAAGCGATTTAGCAATGGATAGACGTCGTTATCATTGATGGCTTCGCTAACGGTATCAATACCGCATAGATAGGCAACCGCCACCATTGCGGTGTGTGCACCATTAAGAATGCCAACCTTACGTTGTTTGTAAGGGGTAATGTCTTCAACGACCTTTATGTTGAGATCGAGTTGGTCTAGCTTGAGTTTACTCTCAAGCCATTTCGGACCTTGGATAACGAACAAGTAGAAATACTCTGCAGCAACGACGAAATTGTCTTGATAGCCCAATGCCGTTTCAAGTTCGCTGAGTTCGTCTTTTGGGTTACCGGTGACTATTCTATCAACTAACGTGGAACAAAATGTGTTGGCTGTCATAATCCAATCACAAAATGTTTCGCCAAGTTGCCATTCGTTAGCGTATTTCAGCACAATCTCCTTTAGCGCTTCGCCATTGGCATCAATCAGCTCACAAGGTAGGAAGATAAGTCCCATGTCTTGCGCGCCATTGAAGAACTCAAAACGTCTAAACAAAAACTGCGTCACTTTGGCAGGGAAGCTAACGGGAGGAAACGCATCAAAGGTGTCTTGATCGTTGTAAACGATACCCGCTTCCGTGGTGTTCGAGACCACCCACTCAAGCTCTGGGTTTTCAGCAATCTTTAGGACTTCTTCATACTCACCGTACGCCATCACTTCGCGATTAACAGAAGTGATCACACGAGGCTCGGCAACACTTTCACCTTGTTCGTTGATGCCTCGGATAAGCGCTGTGTAAACGCCTCCTTGGGTATCCAGTTTTGGGTGGCCAGCATCAATTGGTCTAACTACGGTAATACCCGCATTAAAGTCAGTGTGTTCATTAAGTAAGTCAAATTGCCAATCTACAAAAGCGCGTAGAAAATTGCCTTCGCCAAACTGAACCACTTTTTCAGGTCTGATGGCGTGGATGGATGGATCTCTTGTGAGTAGTGTCATTCTTAGTCCCTAAACGATAGGTAATAAACGATAGGTAAACGCTGTTGTCGGACAGGTGTTATCGATTGTGGGATTGAGTGTAAGCCGGGCTTTTCACTAACACGCGACAAATTAATCGCAAACGTGTAAGTGATCATCGTTATCTGTTTTTTATCTGTTTTTTATTTGCTATTTCATTTCAAACACCTGTTCATTAATACAACACATTCTCTATATCAGGCCTGATGACTGATTATTTTATATATCGTTGGGGGAGACGCTGTTTTTAATTGATTAAAATACAACTCTAGCGTTAGAATGTTTGCGTCGGACGGGAATCACATGACTGGGATACCCATGAAAGCTTTTATCAAAATTCACTCAACAGACAATGTTATTGTTTGCTTACAAGCACTAACGAGCAATCTCACGTTAGATGTCGACACAACCGAACTCACGTTGAAGCAAGACATGGATCGCGGCAGTAAGGTTGCTCTGAGCGATCTGAATACTGGCGATGCCATATACAAATACGGCAGCATCATAGGTACAGCGACTCAGCCTATTAAGCGTGGCGAGTGGGTACATACTCACAACATGAAGACCACGCTATCTGACACCAATGACTACCAATACACCCCGAACTTCGTTCGTCCGCGCCGCTATGAGCAAGCCATGCCAACGTTTAAAGGCTACGAAAGAGCCAATGGTGATGTGGCGATCCGCAATGAAATCTGGGTCATTCCTACCGTTGGTTGCGTCAATGGTATTGCTCAGCAAGCGATTAACTGCTTTAAACAAAAGCACCCTGCTGTTGATTGCGATGGCCTGTTTTTGTTTCCGCATAACTATGGCTGCTCACAGCTTGGCGACGACCATGAAAACACTCGCCAAATCCTCGCCAATATGGTTCGCCACCCAAATGCGGGAGGCGCGTTGGTCATTGGGCTAGGTTGCGAAAACAACCAAATTGCCCCTTTCAAGGAGCTAGTCGGTGACGTCGACGATAGCCGTATCCGATACATGATTGCCCAAAATGAGCAAGATGAAGTCGCCGTCGCCCTTGAGCACCTAGAGGCTATTTATGACACAGTTCGCCAAGACCAACGCTTTGATATTCCATTAGGCAAACTCAAAGTTGGCCTTGAATGTGGTGGCTCCGACGGCTTATCTGGCATCACCGCCAACCCAATGCTGGGCGAATTTTCAGATTTTCTCATCCACTTTGGTGGCACCTCTGTACTCACCGAAGTACCAGAGATGTTTGGAGCAGAACACATCTTGTTTGAGCGCTGTATTGATAAACAAACCTTTGATAAAGCTGTCGAGATGGTCAATGGATTCAAGCAGTACTTTATCGACCACAATCAGCCAATCTACGAGAACCCATCACCGGGCAACAAGAAAGGCGGCATTTCTACGCTGGAAGATAAATCCATGGGTTGTACTCAAAAAGCAGGCACCAGCCCAGTCATTGACGTACTTGAATATGGAGAAGTGTTGGCAAAACCTGGCCTTAACCTATTAAGTGCACCAGGCAACGATGCGGTTGCAACGTCTGCCTTGGCGGCAAGCGGCTGTCATATGGTGCTGTTCACCACAGGTCGCGGCACCCCTTATGGCGGTTTTGTCCCTACCATGAAAATCTCGACCAACTCAGAGCTTGCTGCCAATAAGCCGCATTGGATTGACTTTAATGCCGGTCAATTAGTGGAAGAGATTTCTATGGACGCCTTGGTTGAGCAGTTTATCGATAAAGTGATTACGATCGCCAGCGGTGAGAAAACCAACAATGAGCGCAATGGTATTCGTGAGTTGGCGATATTTAAGTCTGGCGTGACGCTATAGCCATTAACCGCCCATCAAAACAAGGCTCAACCATTTGGTAGAGCCTTGTGACCTTTAGGTAAATGGATCGAGCTTTTGCAGACGATATTGCAACGGAGAAATAGCGTAATAGCGCTTAAAGCTACGCACAAAAGCGCTCGCCTCACTGTAGTTGAGAGTTTCAGCAATGGTGCCGATATCAAGTTCAGTATTTTCCAGCAATTTGGATGCCACCGCCATACGTGCGCGCAGTACGATATCTCGAAGACTAAGTCCATTGCGTTGGAGGTAAAAACGCAGTTGCCTCGAAGTAATAGAAAACTCCATAGCAACATCTGGCACCGTACTTTTAGTAAAGTGCGAGCTAATCACAACTTCAGACACCTTTCGTTCAATATCACTCAACTTATCACCCTCAAGGCCATCATTCGATATCAGTTGATTTGATAGTAAAAGATCGATACATGAATGTTCGAGTGAAATCGGCTCATTAAGCCAACTAGTGGGTAGTTTGATGAGTGTTTGCGGCTGATTGAAACGCAGAGTGCAACCTGAAAAGAGAGCTCGATACTGCGCAACGTAATGCGGCGCGGGATAGCAAAAATCGAGCACCAGCTTATCCATATCCGCCCGATGACCAATGATGATGCGGATCAGCAAAGCCCAATATCCAGCGGCAAAGTCTTCACTGAGTAGCTGCACCGCATCATCGTCAGCATTAATACCTGGCACTATCGTTAAATAGTCAGACGCTTCCACCAGCGACTCTTCATAGTATGTCGTCGTCATCGCCAAAAACTGCTGAGAAAGTGTCAACCCCATACGAACACTTGAACTGGCAGCAACGACGTAGCCATATAAACCAAAGTCTTGCACGGTTACGCGCTCATACAGCTTTAAATACAGGCCAGGTATGAATTTATTGTAATGGCGCGCCCACTGCTCAGCTTGTATTAAGTCCATATCCGCCTGCTTGGTAACACGCTCTGTCAGTTGGCGTTTAAGTGACAGAGCCATTGACGGGCGCTCGCTTTCAAGCACTTCTATTAAGTACTGAACGATCACTTTAGCAAAATAGTGGTTCTGTTCGCGTAAGTTCATCCATGTCTCATAAATCAATCTCTTCATGTCTAAAATGTCAATTTCATTTAAAAAAGTCAATTATTGAACATCGGAAACTGCAACGATTAGGGCTTTAAAGCGCGACAACACTATAGGCTATTCTATGTCTGAGAAGATCCCTAATTTCTATGCCTCTCGGCGCACCTTTATGGGCGCAGAACGCATTCACAACTTAGCTGAACACAATCTCGACTATGCGATGCTTGGCGTTCCTTACGCTGAAGGTACATTCGCCCCTTATATTCAGGCGGGACAAGCAGAAATGCCTAATGCCCTTCGTGATAACCCTGTGACCATTTTCTTTGATATTGGTGATGTCGGGCTCTACGACGTCGATACCGATTTAACCCTACTTGAAGGCATTAAAATCGGCGATATCGGTGATGTCGTAATTAGCCCAGGAGAGGGAGAGTTAAACAGAAACCGCATCACAAATAGCGTCAAAGAGATCTTAAAGTCAGGTGCCGTACCTATCACTGTAGGAGGCGATCACTCCATCACTTACCCGCTGGTTCGTGGTTTTGAAGACTGCGGGCACCAAATCGATTTTGTCTACTTTGATGCTCACCTCGACTTTGCGGACATGCCGCTGCAGTCTGAGTTTAATCACGGTACTCAAACCACACATATCCGTAAGTTCCCTTTTGTGCGAAACATTACCGTTATAGGTGCACGTAACTCTACCGCCGCAGAATTTAGGCGAGCGAAACAGGCGGGGATTCGAATCATACCCGTTAGCGAAGTCGACGCGTGCGGCGCAAAGGCGATCATGCAAGAAGTGATTGATGCCAATGTACCAACTTATGTATCACTCGATATCGATGGTATGGACGCGGTTTACGTTCCGGGCACAACCCACCCAGAATCTGGCGGAATAACGTTCAAACAGCAAAAAGATCTACTGTTCGAACTCAACAAGGCCGCAAAGGGCAATATTTGTGGTTTTGATATTGTCGAGCTTTGTCCTGCTAATGACGTCAATCACATCACCGCCCTCACCGCATCTAAACTCACTGCCCTGATAATGGGCTACCGCAGCCATTTTTTGAATAAGTAGGTCAACATTATGCCAATCATGAAACTCAGCCAATCCTATTTTCCTAAGACTGGGTACGGCAAAGAGGACGTACTCAACAAGCTCGATGAACTCAAGCAAGACATGGTACCTGTTGAGGGCGGTCGTTTTGGTATGTATTCACTAAAAGGCAATGAGGATATCCAAGATATCGTGGAGCAAGCCGCGCTGAAATTCTTCTCGTTCAACGCGCTTTTTACATTTATGAACAAGCCAGCGGGACAAATCGAAGACGAGCTCATTGAAATGATTCGTGAAATATTCCATGGCAGTGACGACATGCGCGCCAACTTCACCACCGGCGGGTCTGAGTCCATTTACTGTGCAATGAAAGCCATGCGAGATTGGGCTCGTGAAACCATGCCGCACATCAAAGAGCCCGAACTAGTGATGCCGTATTCCGCACACTCCGCATTCTCGCGCGGAGGCAAGTACTTCGGCATCAAGATCGTTCGAACTCCAGTCGCAGCAGACAATCGCGTTGATATCGGAGCCACCAAAGCCGCGATCAACGAAAACACCATCGGTCTTGTTGGCTCTGCACCTTGCTGGCCATTTGGTGTTTACGATCGTATTGAAGAGTTATCTGAGCTAGCAACTGAGAAAGGTTTGTGGCTTCACGTCGATGCCTGTGTGGGTGGCTATCTCGCCCCCTTCGTTAAGAAAGCAGGCTACGAGCTTCCGAACTGGGACTTTACCGTACCGGGCGTGCGCTCTATTTCTGCTGATATGCACAAATATGGCTACGCTCCTAAGCCAATGTCGACAGTGATGTATCGCGGGGGAGATGAGCAGTTTCATCACTATACCGTCGTTGATGACTGGCCTTGTGGTGCGTACTTTACCCAGTCATTGGGGGGTAGCCGTACCTTCGCCTCAACCGCAGGTGCGTGGGCAGTGATGAACTACCTAGGTGAAGATGGCTATGTCGAAAATGCGAAACGCATTATGACCATTAAGCAAATGATGATTGATGGCTTAGCGCAGTCAAATGATCTTCGCACCGCCAACACGGATTTGTCACTGCTCATTATTGACTCTCCTACCTTGGACATCACTAAAGTCGTTGCTGGTATGTCTCAGCGAGGTTGGAGTTTGCTAGGCAACGCTCAGCCACCAGCTATTCATCTGGCTATTGATCCAATTTCGGATGAACAAGTCGAACGTATGCTTATCGACTTTTATGATGTGGTCGAAGAGGTGAGATCTGGGGAGGGGGAACAGCAAGGCTCCCTTTCGTATTCAGGAGGCCATGGGCAAAGCTACACACCTAAGTGGGTGAGACAAGTGCTGGAGATACTACCTAAAAAGCTCTCTAAGTAACCCCTAAAGTTAAAGGTAGCTCAAGTGCAGTGAGCTGCCTTTGCCTCAAATGATTCCATAACGGTTTAAATTGACACAGGCCGTAGTGACACCTTACTAGCTATTAGTATGAGCTGAAAGCCCTTGCGAACACACTCACGAATGACTAGTGCACTTCTACCTGCATGCATATATACTCTGCATCAACTTTTTAAACCAAGAAGAAACCATGAAGAACTATCTGACTACATTCTTAAAAGGAATGGCGATGGGTGCAGCGGACGTTGTACCTGGGGTATCGGGAGGTACGATCGCCTTTATTACTGGTATTTACGATACGCTACTTGAGAGTATTCGCCGCGTAAACCCAAGTATACTGGGCATCTGGAAACGTGATGGCTTTAAAGCGGCATTTGACCATATCAATGGCTTTTTCCTTATCGCTCTATTTGGCGGCATCCTAACGTCAATCCTGTCATTGGCGAAGTTCATCTCTTGGGCTCTAGAAACCCACCCTGTTCCAGTATGGTCATTCTTCTTCGGCCTTATCTTGGTCTCGGTCTACCACATGATTAAACAGGTCGAGCAAAAGACGCTGTCTCGCTTCGTGTTCTTGCTACTCGGCGCGGTCTTTGCCTACAGCATCACGGTTCTTAAACCGCTGCAAATGGATCCAACCAGCCTAAACATCTTCTTCGCGGGCTGTATCGCGATTTGTGCGATGATTCTACCTGGTATCTCGGGCAGCTTTATTCTTCTATTGCTTGGCATGTACACACCTGTATTAGGTGCTGTTAAAGGTCTTCAGCTAGACGTTATGGTGATCTTTGCGATGGGCTGTTTGATTGGTCTACTATCGTTCTCACACGTGCTGTCTTGGTTGCTGAAGCGTTTCCGTGATTTCGCTCTAGTGTTCCTTACGGGTCTAATGCTTGGCACCTTACCTAAGCTTTGGCCTTGGAAAGAAACCATTTCATGGCGTACCAACTCAAAAGGTGAGCAAGTACCACTAATCCAAGAAAACCTATCACCATTCAACTTTGAATCTGTGACAGGTCAACCTTCGCAACTGGCAACTGCCGTTGTTCTAATGTTAGTGGGTATTGGCCTAGTACTAGCGCTTGAAAAGGTTGCGGAGAAAGGTGAGAAATAATCCCACCGGCTAGAAAGAAAAGGCTCACTTAGTGAGCCTTTTTTGATCGTGTTAGGAACGTAAGTTAGAACACAAAGTTAACCATGATGGTGTACATGTTCGCGTCGGTGTCCGAGCCTGGTGAGTCGATAAATGGTCCACTGATCGGTCGACCGTTATTATCCAACCCAAAACTCTCAAATCGCTGCCATTCTGCATTAATCGATACGTTGTATAAAACATCGTACCTCAGGCCGAGAGTCCAACTATCGCCTGTCTTTCCATCATAAGCGTTGTCATCAGAAGCCTCACGATAAGTCTGACCGTAAGCTATGTAAGGCGTAAATTTCTGCACTCGATAAGCAGCACTGCCATACCAAGACGAGCCTAAGTCATTTTGCTGCCCTTCAGCCGTTAACTTCAACTGACCAAAGTCATACTCACCACCGAGTGAATAGAGCTTTATATTTTGATCCGGCTGCCTTTGCTCATTCCATGGCGCTGGAACCTGGTGGAGCTTTATTATCTGGTCAAAATTGGAATCTAGATAAGCAAAGTTCACTCTAAAACTATCACCAATAAGCTGTAGATTTGCCCCCCACATATTTTTAGTTTCAAACTCCAACGTCACGGAAGGATTAAAATCAACTTCATTATTGTCTTTAAACCCAACAAACGGCGTGAGAGCCAGTTGCAACTCATCATTAATACCATAGTTCCAAGTCACACTAGCGCCATTAAACGCGGTGATACCGAGTATGCTGTTGTATACCTCTTCATTTGGTCTGGCCATTGTGTAAGCGTGACCGACATAGTAATACTCAGACGCCAAAAACAGAGGCAACCGAAGGCGTCCTCCTCTAAACTCAAAGTCTCCAATTGAGTAACCTAAATAGGCCCACTCCAACTGAGGTTCGCTCCAGTGATCTTGAGGGCGTTTAACAACCTGTACCGACGCTTTGAAAGCCTCGTAAAAATAATCTAACTGCACGCCAAACGTAGTATCACAATCAAAGCAGTTTTCATCACTGACATTACGATTGATCATCACTGGCATATCGTTGTCAGAGCGTGCCCAAGAAGTGGAACCAAACCCACTAATCGAAAAGTTTTCGGTAATATCCACCGCGGAGAATGCTGGTATTGATACCGCTGCTAAGCTCATTGTAAGAAGTTGTTTTTTCATTATTATTTATCCTCACTCACCACATAGAGTACTTTCGCTTCACTCGGTACTGCATCCAGCGGCGCATAACCAATTCGATTCGGCTTTTCAGTCAGCCATGCCACCAGCGTGATGACGTTAGCATTGCCGATTTCTTTTGGCGGTCTTGCTTTACCAGAGAAAGATAGACTTGCCCAATAGGCATTCATTTGTGCCACATCTTTACCAAGTAAGGATTGATAGAACTCAGAGCGTTCGCTAGAGGCCTCTGGCCAGTCAGAGAGTTCCACCCGTTTGCCTTGCAGTGACTTGGCCTTGCCTCGATACAGCATCCTTGCCTTACTGCGGCTAAGTTCATCAAAATCTTGATTGAAAGTAAAAACGGCGTAGTCAGTCGCAGCAAAAGCACGACTATCCGGTGGGACAAGTGCAAGACCAACAAAGAGCATGGTCATGGTGACCAGTACTCTAATTGGCCGAGCTTTTGGAGAAGAACTGACTAACCGCATCATCACCTCGTAAGTTGACTATTTCTCAAATAGGGCTGCGCTTTCTTACAACCTAAATGACGTTAGAACACAAAGTTAACCATTAACGTGTACACGCTGGCGCTGTTATCAGGTAATGGTGTAGACGGAATAGTAATCGTTCTTTCTGGAGCGAATGGACCTGTGCCATCGTTCAGTACTTGGACGTACTGATATTCGGCATTAATAGACACATTACTCAACAAATCGTATCTAACGCCCAGTGTCGACGTCATATTTGAGCGCTCTCCATCTTGATACAGCTGTCCGTATGCTATGTAAGGAGTAAACGGCGCCATTCGATAGCTAGCCAAGCCATACCAATCCATACGCCGCGATTCTGTCTTTTGGAATTCAAAGGTTGTTTTGAGAGCACCGAACTCATATTCAGTACCGATAGAATATATTTTAACGGTGTTCCGATCGGTACCCTCTATCGGAAATGTAGACTCGAAAGGAGGAAATGGTATGGATACAAACCCCGTACCCGAAGAGGTCACATCAAACTCGCCATCCATCACCGAAAAGTTCCAGCGATAAAAATCACCAATCAGCTTGGCGTTCAATCCGTAAAGACGATCGGTTTCAAAATCTAACGCAAAGGTTGGGCTAAACTCGACCTTGTTGTTGTCATTAAAACCTACATAAGGAGTTAAGGAGAGCTGGAGTTCATCCGTTAAGTAATGATTCCAAGTAACAGCGAAGCCGTTATAGCCGGTTATGCCGAGAAAGGCGCCATACACTTCAGTAGGCAGCCTCGCAAGGGTGTAGGCTTGCCCTACATAGAAGTATTCAGATGCTAAATACAGCGGAAGACGCTGGCGGCCAGCTCGGATATCAAAATCCCCCACTTCATAACCAACGTACGCCCACTCTAGGGAAGGGTTGCTCCAATTATCCTGTGGTCGTTTGACGCCTTGAACCGATGCTTTAAACCCGCTGTTGTAATAGTCCAGCTGCAAACCAAAGGTGGTGTCACAATCAAAGCAATTCTCATCTTTGATGAAGCGATTGATAAATAGTGGAGTATCGTTATCAGAGCGAGCCCATGACGCAGAGCCAAAGCCACTAAATGAAAACGTATCGGTGAGTTCAATGACAGCGTGAGCCGGTGCGCAAAGTGCGGCTAGAATAAGCGTGTGAGACAGTTTCTTCATCATTACTTGCCCCCCTCGACCACGTATAACACATTGGCACCATCTGGCAGCGCGCCAAGAGGTGCATAGCCAATACGCTCAGGTTTCTGGCTTACCCATTCAACCATAGCATCAATATTAGCGGCATCGATTTCTTTCGGAGGGCGGGCTTTACCGGAGAATGAGAGGCTTGCCCAGTAAGCGTTCATCTGCGCCACATCTTTTCCTAGTAGCGATTGATAGAAATCTGCACGTTCAGATGAGCTTTCAGGCCAGTCCGATAACTCAACCCGTTTGCCTTGCAGTGACTTGGTTTTACCTCGGTAAAGCATGCGCGCTTTACTTCGGCTAAGCTCGCTGAAGCTTGAGTTCATTGAAAAGATGGCGTAAGAGTCTGACGCGCTCACTTTGGGCGTGTAAAAAGAGGCTGCGAATATCATTAAGGCTACCACTAGCAAGCCCATGATATTTCCAAGGTTTGTGCATTTTAGCGAATGACGTTTTTTAATCATTATTATTACACTCTAGCGAATTCCTTTCCTAGACTTAGGTTAGATTAGTTTACGAACAGTGATGTTCAAGAATATTCGCTAGGAATCCGGGATATGAATGCGTTAAACAAGATGTCGATCAAAACTCGAATCATTTTAATGGCTGTTTTGCCCTTAATTGTGATTTTAGTCTTTTCCGCTTGGGAAGCGTTCCGAACACAGCGAAACCTGCAACAAATGTCGGTACTTTCTCATCAATCACAGGCACTTGGCTTTTTAGAAAAATACAGCGCCATCCTCCACAATGCGCGCTTGGAGAAGCTCCAACGAACATTTAACAGCAACAAAACTGTCATATTTCCCAAGTTAGATGAATGCCTCGATAAATTACAACTTGTACTCGGCAAAGCCTATTACCTGACCGATATAGAAAGCGTCCAAAATACACTTGATGAACTTAGAGAAGCACAGGCAGAAATAGAGTTTGTTGCGGATATTGAGGAGCTCGAGGAATGGAGTTCTTGGGTTGAGGAGTTGGTCTCTGTTCTTATTGCCAAGCTTGAAGGCGTCAAAGTCGATACAGGTTCACGCTCGATTGAATCTCACCTTAGCGCACTATTCACTCTGGAATGGATACGTTTTTGGGCAACCGAAGAAAACTGGCTTATTCACATCGACATCTATGAAGGACATGGTTCTAGCCATGAACACCAAGAGGGAAACCATCAAACACTCAGTACGCTGTTCGAGAGGCAACAATACCTCATCGACCGATTCTTGAACATCAATGCTGATGCTTCGCAAGTCAGTTTACTTCTTAAAACCTTCTCTGATGAATCCTTCATCAAGAGCATTCAATTTCGAGACCGTGTACTGAGCGAATCGGGACCAAAGCCCAAACTTGTAGAGATCGTAGAAGGAGTGGAAGCCCTGGATCGTCGCTTAGAGCTTATTCAACAAGCCACGGAACAGATCAACCAGCAACTTTCCAATGAAATGAGCATGGACATCAGTGCTCTCGAAACTCGGTTATGGCTCACCATAGGGATTACCTTATCTGTGATGCTAGCGCTACTTATCCTTAGCTTTAACATCGCTCGCCGCATCATCTTTTTCTTGAACAATACTCTAGAGACATTTGAGAAGATTGAGAAACATGATGGTGCTAACGTACTAGCTTCTACAGAAGGACACGACGAATTTAGCCATTTTGGCGGACAGATGAATCGTCTAATAGAAGAGCGACGTGAAAACGAGCGCCGCATGATAGCGGCCAAAGATGAAGCCGAACGCGCCAATGTCGCGAAAAGCTCTTTCTTAGCCAACATGTCCCACGAAATACGCACCCCGTTAAATGGCATTATCGGCATGTCAGGGATCTTGTCGGATTCCCAGCTCGATCCCGTGCAACGCGACTATCTCAACACCATAGAAACCTCATCACAGACGCTGCTGATCTTGATCAACGATATCTTAGACATATCTAAGATCGAGTCTGGTAACCTGCTCATCTCGCTTCACAGCTCAAACTTACGTGAGATCGCCTACGACACGATCGCCATCGTGATGTCAAAAGCCAAGGAAAAAGATCTCGATCTTCAAGTGCGCTTCAAACGTGGCATGCCACATATGCTCATTATCGATGATCACCGTCTGCGCCAGATTTTAATGAACCTCATGTCCAATGCCGTCAAATTTACTAGCGAGGGTCATGTGGGTATTAGCATCGATGTTGAGCATATTGGTGGGGAGCGATGTGCGCTGACGATGTCTATCGAGGACACAGGGATTGGTATCGATAAAGAAAAACAAGATTCAATCTTTAAGCCCTTTACTCAAGAAGACAGCTCAGTCACCCGCCAGTTCGGAGGAACCGGTTTAGGATTGGCGATTTCCTCTCAACTGGTTGAGCTTATGGGAGGACGAATAGAGATCGACTCAGAAAAAGGCAAAGGCAGCCGCTTCTTCTTCACTATAGAGTCAGGTATTGCTCAAGAGAAAGCGCCAACGTCACCACTATTGAATCAAACTCAGTTTGTTGTCATCACCAATCAACAAGGCTTCGCGCAATCGGTAACCGATGAGCTCACCCATTTTGGTTTACAGCACCATGTGATACACACGCAGTTGGGTGAAATTACGGATGTTACAAGCAACAGCATCATCATCTATTGTATGGATGATAGCCAAAATGCTCGTACTGACTTGATGAAACTTGGCGTCACCTGGTCTTCAACCCCTATTGTTTTGGTTCAACCACAAAATGCTCCCGCAGGGGATTATCAAGGGCTTATAGCCGGGCTTGTCACCTATCCGCTACTCGGCGCTCGATTAATTGATGCACTCTCTAACGCGCCAAAACAACACCAAGCACTGGGCAAAACGAGGGAGCCAAAACTCGAGGTAGTCGGAAACGGTAACCCAGCAGAACATATCAGGGTCAAGCCGACACAACCGACACTGCAAGAGATGGCAAAAAGTCCCGATAACCAATCCATCTTGCTGGTAGAAGATAATCTGGTTAACCAGAAGGTGGCCTCGTTACTACTCAAAAAATCCGGCTATCACGTAGATATCGCCAACAACGGACAAGAAGCCTTGAACTTCCTATGCGATGACAGCAATTACTATCACGTGGTGCTGATGGATTGCATGATGCCAGTGAAGGACGGTTTTACCGCGTCAGAAGAGTTTCGACTGTATGAAGAGCAGTATAATAAGGCTCGAACGCCTATTATCGCACTCACGGCTAGCGTGCTCGATGACGACATACAACGCTGTACCGATAGCGGGATGGACGATTACGTCTCTAAACCCTTCAACAAGTCTGTGCTGCTAGAGAAAATAAAAACCATTCGAGAGCAACCAGAGTAGCACTTGATCCTTATCTAACACATCGACTCAACATGAGGCTTTTATGCGCTGACTTTTTCTCTAAAATCAGCGCAACGTTTTCTATCAAGATCAAATCATGAACAAGAGCTTCATTACTAATGTCATCGCACTTGCGCTACTTGGCGCGGGTTATCAACTGGATAATAGCCTGCTGCTATACGCGGGTCTTTTCGCGTTCTCCGGTGCCGTTACCAATTGGCTAGCCATTCACATGCTGTTTGAGAAGGTGCCCGGGCTTTATGGCTCAGGCGTCATCCCAGCTCGCTTTGAAGATTTCAAACTGGCCATCAAGAACCTAATGATGGAGCAGTTTTTTACCAGCGAGAACATCGACCGCTTTCTTAATAAAGAGATGGGCTCGGGAATCAATATCAACCTTGAGCCAGTACTAGAAAAAGTCGACTTCAACCCTGCCTTTGATTCACTGGTTGAAGTTATCGAAAACTCTCAATTTGGCGGCATGCTCGCCATGCTTGGCGGCTCAGAAGCGCTTCAGCCAATGAGAGAGCCATTCGTCGAGAAAATGCAGCAAGCTGTCATCGACATTAGCCAAAGTGACTCGGTCAAACAGGCGCTGATTGAGCAACTTGAATCCCCAGCTATGCTTGATGAAGTAAAAGGCAATGTAGAAGCCATTATCGACCAACGCCTTAGCGAGCTAACACCAAAGCTAGTAAAAGAAATCGTTCAGAAGATGATTAAAGAGCATCTAGGCTGGCTTGTCGTCTGGGGCGGCGTATTTGGTGGTGTGATAGGCGTTATTTCTTCGTTGATGATGTAACGCAGCTTCAAATCAGTTATCGAAAATAAAAAAATTCGAGCTAGAAATGGCTCGAATTTTTTTATTTTCGATAACCTATCAACGACGACGTAATAGATTACCAGTCACGTTGTTTGAATAAATACATAGCCATAGCATTCACATATCATGACTGCCATAATTGAGAAACTAGTGCACTTGGTCAATCAACATGAGCAATAAGATAAACGTCATCACCCTCCCTAAGGGAAACCCCTGTCAGATCATCGACAGTGCCTTCGATGACGAAGGCGGGATTATTGGTGCTCATCGACATGACTACTTTGAAATCATTTGGTGCTTAGATGATGTAGGCAAACAGGGCATCGATTTTGTCGAGTATCCGAGTAAAAAAGGGCGCTTTTTCACCATCGCACCGGGACAAGTTCACGAGACAGCCGAGCTCACTGACAATTATCGTATGATGATTTTCTCAACCGATTTTCTTGAGAACCGTCCGCGCCACCAGCGTATGTTCAATGCCGTCTTTCGCTCTCACGATGACCAACAGCCCTACTTTGATACCTCTGATGAAGGACTCGCCTATTTCGAGCCACTCTTTAGCCTGCTACTGGATGAATTCCACCAACCACAAGCCGATTGGGATCTGATTGAGTCACTGCTTACCAGTTTTTTGCGCTACTTGCTAAGATTTTCCATCGACACCGAAGACACACAGGTGGTAAAAGATGCTCGTATTACCAAGGTACTTGGGCTGATTGAAAGCCACTATCGCTCACAACGCCACGTTCAGTTTTATGCCGACGAACTATCCATTACCAGCAAACGCCTCAACGAGTTAACCAAGAAGCATGTCGGTAAGACCATTACCCGCCTTTTGCATGACCGAATCCTATTAGAAGCGAACCGAGACCTACTATTTTCCACTAAAACGGTAAAAACCATCGCTTTGGACTTAGGCTTTGATGATCCTTCTTATTTTGGACGCTTTTATCGAGGTCTAATGGGTGAGTCTCCGGCAGAATTTCGAAAACGGACGTCAAAATAGTACCAGATAAAGGTCAGTATATCCCTTTCTTAGCCCAGTTTTGGTAACGATAATACCAGTAATAGTGTTTGTATTACTTTCAACGTATTTTGGTTATCCATGAGCATAAATCTAAAGTCTGATCCGATTCAGAAATCGTTTATTCAGTATTTGTTGCCTGCATTATCGGGCATGGTCATCAAATCCATCTTCATAATGGGTGACGCTTGGTTTGTGGGCAAAGGCGTTGGTGCTGAAGGTCTGGGTGCCATCGCTCTCACAATTCCGGCGTACTCTCTTTTTTCTGCTATCGCCATGATGATTGGTATTGGTGGCGCAGCGCTGATGTCGATTGAATTTGGCAAGGGCAACCTCAAAATCGGTCAAACCTTGTTTAGCCAATCGATGCTAGCAACGGCAATTATTACCACGATTACTGTCGTGTCTGCGTTGATTTGGCTAGATGAGATCATTGCGCTCATGGGTGCCAGCGGCTACATGGCGCAGCTCGCGCACGATTATTTAGACGTTATGCTTAAGTTCTTCGTGCTCTATGCGTTGGCTTGGGTCACGTCTTGCTTTGTGCGCAACGATACCAACCCGAAACTGGCCATGTATGCCATGTCACTGGGCGCAGTAACAAACCTAGTTCTTGATTACTTCTTTGTACTTGAGTTTGGTTGGGGCATGAAAGGTGCCGCCTACGCGACGGCTATTTCACAAGGTGTCATTGCAATTGTTCTACTGACGCATTTTTGGCAGCAAAAAGGACAGCTACGCTTGAGCTTGGAAGGTTTAGGGCTAGATAAAGTCGGTCAAATCTTGAAAATCGGCGTTCCGACATTCTTTATCGAGATCACCTCTGCACTGACCATTTTGCTATTTAACTATGTGCTACTTAGCCAGTTTGGCGAGAGTCATATCATCGCTTACGGCTTAACAGCTAACGTCGGTGTGTTTGCGCTGTTTGTCATCGTTGGTATCAACCAAGCTTGTCAGCCAATCATCAGTTTTAACTACGGTGCCAGCAAAACCGAGCGCGTATACAGCACACTCAAGCTTGGACTGGTAACTTCCATTGGCAGTGGACTGTTATTCCTGTCGATTATCTGGTTCACAGCGCAAGACGTGGCACAGTTCTATTTGGGTGCAGAGAGTGAATTACTAGAGCTTTCCGCCACAGCTCTGCTGTTTTTCTTTTATGCCACGCCGCTTATGGGGCTTAACCTGGTCGTTGCCAATCTATTTCAAGCCATTGCCAAACCGAATCAAGCCACCATTATTTCGCTGGCACGCGGTTTTGTGTTTGTCGCGCTAGGGGTGGTTATTCTGCCAGGTCTGTTTCCTGCCAATGGTATTTGGGCAAGTATCCTGTTTGCCGAGGCCGCTACAGCACTAATCAGTTTAGTCTTACTGTTTGCCTTCCTTAAAAGGCAACAGATGAACCTGTCTGAAGCATAACGAGTGCAGCTCTCTTACTATCAACCTTGAACGTAAGAGAGCAATTTTTCACGTAGCCATAAATTGGCTTTGCTATTCTGCTCTCTCTTATGCCCCATCAGAACATAGCTTACCGGCAATGAGCTAAATGGAACCGGCAAGATCTGCAATCCAAACTGCTCGGAAAACTGCTTAGCCATATTCAAGCTTGTCATACCAATGCTTTCGCTGCTCCCGACTAACGCCATTAGAGCGAGAAGCGACTCACATTCTGCGGCGACTTTGCGCGGCTGAATATGTTCCTTGGTAAAATAGTCCACCAGAAAAATCTCTTCGCGGCGCAGTTTTAGTGTGATGTGTTTTTCTTGGTAATACTCCACAGCACTGATCGCCCCCTGAATTCGAGGATGCTGCTTGCTGGCTATCACACAAATCTGGTCTGAGAAGAACGGCTGAGTAAAATAGCTTGATGTCGAGGACTCAGAAAACTCAATCGCTAAATCGGCCTGCCTTAGATTGAGCTTTTCACGTAGTTGCGCTTCGGTAACAGTTGTCGGAGACAGCACAATTTCACAGTTCCCTAAACTTTTATCGGCTTCGATTTTCGGAACTAGATTAAGCATCACAGGTTCCGTGGCGTACACCACGAAACGACGCTTTCCCTCAACAGAAAACTCTTGGGCGTCATTCAATGTGTTTTCGATGGCTTCCAATGCAGGTTCTATTTGACGAGCCATCTCATGCGCCAAATGCGTTGGGGCAATTCCTCTCCCATCTCGAACAAACAGTTGTTGGCCTAACTGGTTCTGCAGCCGCTTAAGAGCACCGCTAACACCAGGCTGGGTAAGGTCGAGTACTTCTGCCGCTACGGTAATGGATTGAAAGCGATACACAGTTAAAAACACGCGCATTAGATTGAGATCAAAATCAGACAGTTTCATATATATAGCCAATAGTTATGTTTTAACTAAATTTATATGCATGTTTGGTTATGAGTCAAGCCGATATAGTGACCTTGTTTCCTGTTAATACTGTGATGAGGTTTTCTATGCTTCGAACGCTTACTCCTTCAACTATCGCTATCGCTGTTATGGCGTCATTCGCTGCTAACGCTGATTATGCAGGCCTTGAGGACTACCAAGGTAAACCTGCAAGCTCCCATACGCTGGAGGCCAATCAGACGCTTGCTTCTACACTACCGTGGCAAGACACGTCTGCATTTGACCGCACCAAACGTGGCCTTATCGCTGAATTTGGTACCCATGCTGCGGGTGAGCTTAAAAACCGATTTGAGTTTATGGCAGAGCTTTCTGTCGATGAGATTCCACCGACAGTCAATCCATCAATCTGGCGCCAAGGTATGCTCAACTATGCAGCTGGCGGCCTTTATGAAGTGACTGATGGCGTGTACCAAATCCGCGGCGCTGATCTCTCCAACATGACCATCTACCGTACAGACAATGGTTATGTGATTCACGATCCTTTACTATCGAAGGAAGCGGCTGCGGCCTCTTGGGACTTTGCCAAACAGCATCTACCAAAAATCAACGGTGAGCACAAAATCACAGGCATGATTTACTCTCACATGCACGCGGATCACTTTGGAGGCTCTCGTGGTGTCTATGAGTCTGGTGACTTCAGCGAAGGTGCGCCAATCTATGCGCCAAAAGATTTCATCAAGGAACTTGCTGACGAGAACGTGATAGCAGGTACCGCGATGGGACGCCGCGCCAACTATCAGTACGGCACAACGTTGGATAACGACGAAAAAGGCATTGTCGACAACGCACTTGGTCTGGGTACATCACGTGGAGAGGTCACGTTGGTAGCACCTACCACTGAAATCCAAGAACGCGAGAAAGTGATCACAATCGATGGTCTCGATTTCCATGCCATCAACATGCCTGGCGCAGAAGCACCAGCTGAGATCGTGCTTTATGTGCCTCAATATCGCTCTCTAAACACTGCTGAGCTGACTTACGATGGTATGCACAATATCTACACCTTCCGCGGCGCTAAAGTTCGTGACGCGCTGGTGTGGACTAAATACCTGACAGAACTAAAAATGCGTTACGTTGATACGGGTCTGGTCGACAACATCCACGCTGCGCACTCTGCGCCAGTTTGGAATGATGCGAATACGCCGCAAAATGAAATTGCCGATTACATGACACTCCAGCGTGACAACTACGGCTTTATTCATAACCAAGCCATGCGTCTCGCAAACCACGGGGTAACTATCCACGATGTGGGACGCGAAATAGAAAATCTGGTTCCTGAGTCTCAAAAGCAAACTTGGCACACTAACGGTTATCACGGCTCATACAGCCATAACGCTCGTGCCGTTGTAAACCTATACCTGGGATATCATGACATGAACCCAGTGAACACCAACCCACTGCAAACACAAGACAAGTCATGTGTGTATGTGCAAGCAGCCGGGGCAGATGTTCTATTCAACGCGGGCATGGAGCACTTTAAACATGGGGAGTATCAAGAAGCTTCTCAGCTGTTTAACGACCTGGTGCAATGTGACCCAAACAATGTGACCTACCGCTATGCGCTTGCAGACAGCTTCGAGCAGCAAGGCTATCAATCTGAAACCATGGCTTGGCGAAACTCTTACCTACAAGGTGCGGTTGAGCTTAGAACTGGCGAGATCCAACCTTCTATCAAGCTGGCCTCAGCAGACGTGATTGCCAATACACCAACGGGAATGTTCCTAGACTTCATTGCTGTTAGGCTTAATGCAGAAAAAGCCGAGCAAGCAGGTTTAGACTTTAACTTTGGTTTGTATCATCCAGATGTGGAAGAGCGATACTACGGCGAAGTGTCTAATGCCAATATGAGTAACATCGAAGTCGATACTCTACCGGAAACCAATGTAGAACTTATCATCCACAAATCGGATCTTACCCGAGTGGCACTTGGCCAGACATCACTTGATGAGCTGCTGAAATCAGGTCAAGCCGGTATCAAGGGCGACGCTGAACTCATTGGCAAGCTCGCGGCTTCACTCGATGAGTTTGATGGCATGTTTGAAATCTTACCTATGCCGAATAAGTAAGACGAATCACAAACGAAAAACCCAGAGCAACGCTCTGGGTTTTGTCTATCTGCGCAGGGCTCTTGTTATCTAAAACAAACATCTGCCCATCGTGCCAACCCTGCTGTAACCGAGCCAAAGTAGTTACCCGAGACTACTGGAATATTTGGCAGCACATCTTGAACCGCTTTGCGAAGAACAGAAGAACGTGCCGATCCTCCCGTCATGTAAATCACATCCGGTAACGTGCCCGCTTGTTGCGCCGCTTCTTTAACTAGAGCTTGAATTTTCTTGGTCGGATTATCAATCGCCGCCGCCATATCTGATTGGTTGATTTCAATACCTACATGTTCGCTGTAGAGATCGAGCATCGCTTTGTATTCGGCATTTTCTTCGAGCGCAATCTTGGCTTTTTCAGCCTCACGAATCACCGCATAGCCTAAAGTTTCTTGGTGCAAAGCAATCAGCCGATTCACTTTTTCAGGCTCCAACGCCTCTTTTGCCAGTAACCTTAGCTCTTTCAAGTTGTCGTGAGCATAGAACTTTCTTTGCGCTTGTACGTCGTTGATTGCAATAGGATTCCAGAACTGAGTCACGGGGATATCTAAGCCAGAAAGACGTTTCGTCCCCATACCAAAGGCATGCATAAAACGGCGAAATGCGATGTAAATATCCAAATCGTTACCGCCGACGAGCTGACCTGTATGGGCAATCAGCGATTGCTGTCTGTCGTCTTTTCCAACCCAGGATGGTCCCATCTGAATGTAAGAGCAGTCAGTTGTACCACCGCCAATATCAACTACCAGTACGTTTTTGTTCTCTGTCAGGGTAGATTCGAATTCAAGCCCAGCGGCGACTGGCTCATATTGAAATTCGACATCTTTAAAGCCAGCGCGATTTGCCGCTCGCAGCAAAATTCCTTCTGCTTGGAAGTTAGATGCATCGCCACCTCGTCCTAGAAAGTTCACCGGGCGACCGATGACAGTTTGCTCAATTGTCCTCTCTAGATTTGCTTCCGCTTTACGTTTGACGTTACTCATCATGGCGCAAACCAGATCTTCAAAGAATGAAAGCTGCATATCACGCAGCCCCATTGCACCTAAGAAGGATTTTGGGGACTTAATGTAATAGACATCTTTCGGATCTTCTAAATAGAGATTCAGAGCTTGCTCACCAAACAGCACATCGCTTGGGATCACCTCAATACCTTCTTCACGGTTCATCTTGACGGCACGGCGCAATACAGACTCACCAATGTCATTGGATGGACGAATGTCTAAACAGCGAAATAAGTATTCTGATACGGTTTCTGCTGTTGGTGCACAGAGTGTTGATGCAATGTAGCAGTTATCCCCTACAAGCGGGATTTGCTCAACGCTGCCATTGTTTAAATGCGCTACGGAGCAGTTTGCGGTTCCGTAATCAAAACCGATAGCCATAAGAATTACCTCAACACGTGAAAAAGGCCGCAAAGAATAGCAGCCTGACAATGAACTTCAAGCGCCAAACCGTAAACCCTGCACCAATAGACAGGTCAAACACAAAAATGGGGCTACGATCTGTCGTCGGAGCCCCATTCGCTTTGTTTACACTGTAAAACGCGCTTAGCCAAAGTACCTAGTCAAAGATAGCGATACTTTGACGACTAACCGCAACAAGATCGCCGCGATTATTCCAAATATTGGCTTGCGCGTGAGCATAGCCTTCTGCGGCTTGCCTTGTGTGGGACTGATATGCAAACCAATCTTCAGGCTGCACTGAGCGGTGGGGATGAATAAACTCCAAGTTCCACATCATGGTGCTGGCTGGTGCTGGCGTTCCCATCATCTGCAATACGCCGGGAGGCCAGGCATCAACCAGACAGATTAAATGTGCGTCTGAGATGGATTCAGGAGAAACCTTAAATCGCATCCAACCCCATGTATGTGAGTCTTTACTTGCAGTAAAAGGCAGGTGGCCACGGGCAAGTGCTAGGTCAATGTGTGACGTGTAGTTCGGTGCACCTTGCTCAATCGATGGAAATCTTGGTAGGTCATCGGGTACTGGCATGATGTGGTTATCGTTGTTGTTCACTACAATTTTGGACTCACGATCGGCACCAAAACAGCCCTGTTGGAACACCGCCACTTGACCATTTTGCACCAAACGCGCACTGAGCTGAGAAACGCTTTTGCCTTCCCTAAGAACCTCGACTTCAAAAGTGAACGGCACATCCACCAAAAGCGGGCCAACAAAATTGGTGTTAAGCGAGCGCAGCACACGCTCGCCAGTCAAGTGAGACTGCATCACGGTATACAGCAATGAAGCGGATAACCCACCAAAAACGGTTCTCCCCTGTCCCCATGACGCCGGGATCGACATATGTTCACTGGTTTTCGCACACAGCTTGGCTGTTGCGATTAATTCGTCGAAGTGCATCCCTACCACCTTATGTTAACACCTTGTTACTTAACAATAACTGGTCGGATGGGTTGCTGCAAGAGGTGTTACCTGATTTTGTTACATTTTACACACAAAAGGAAATAACATTCCGTTACCACAACAAACAATCCATTAACAAGAATCAATAGGCGGCTCTTTATTGACGAGAGTAGAACAATCATTCTACACTACAGGTAGTATAAACATTCTACCTGTATAGGACTTGTAATGTCACAACAACAAATCGCAGAAAACCTTGAACTTGCTTTTGCGCAAAAAGGATTCGCAGAGCCAAGTGTCGCTGAGCTAAAAACACTGTCTGGTGTGAGTATGCGCACCTTATACAAATACTTCCCTTCCAAAGAGAGTATGGTCGTTGGTGCTTTAAACCATCGACACCAACGCTACATCGCACTGTTAGAAGAGTGCGCACAGCAAAGTGGGCTAGATGCTACCCTTTCTGCCTTTGACGTTCTTGGTGGCTGGATGAAAGAGCACGCGCCGAAAGGTTGCCTATCGGTCAACGCGCTTGCTGCTTTTCCTGACAACGTGGAGATAAATTCAACCGTTGAACAACACAAACAACAGGTTATCGACTCTCTTGCCAAACTGAGTGGACACGAGGGTCTTTCAGATGCTCTATTTGTTCTGCATGAGGGAACAACAACCGCTTATCCCATTTTAGGTGAATCGGCGATTACCGCTGCCAAAGTAGCTATCACTACTTTGTTTTCTACCCATTCAACAAGCAACAAGAAAGGAATTCAACAATGAGCACGGTAATGACAGGCGTACAGCTGATTGGTCATGGCGATCTAGACCAGCTAGAACTCCGCAGCAATATTCCGTTACCTTCGCCAAAAGAAGATGAGGTTTTAATTAAAGTCAGTGCAGCTGGCGTGAATAATACCGATATCAATACGCGTATCGGCTGGTACTCAAAAGGCGACAACGACAGTGAAGATGCTGGGTGGGCTGGCAATGCGCTCAGTTTACCTCGTATTCAAGGTGCTGATGTGTGTGGTCATATCGTCGCAGTAGGTTCTAATATCGACGCTAGTCGCATCGGCGAACGCGTACTGATTGACCCATGTTTGCGTTATGTCGACGGTCAAAAGCTTGAGCATTTCTGGTACTTTGGCTCTGAGTGTGATGGCGGTTTTGCGGAGTATACGACCGTAGATGCCCGCCAGGCTTACAGTGTAAATTCAAGCTACAAGGACATTGAGCTTGCCTCATTTCCATGTTCATACTCCACTGCTGAGAACATGCTAACGCGTGCAAATGTTACCTCAGGCGATGTTGTATTAGTTACTGGTGCCTCTGGTGGGGTGGGCTCCGCAGCTGTTCAGCTAGCCAAAGCGCGGGGGGCAACCGTTGTTGCAGTTACGAGTGAATCCAAAGCTGGGACACTGCTTGAGATTGGCGCAGACAAGACGGTATCTCGGGGTCAAAACTTAGTGGAAGCGCTTGGCAATAACAGTGTTAATGTCGTGATTGACCTTGTTGCGGGACCACAATGGCCTGAGCTTCTAGAAGTCATGGCACCAAAAGGACGCTATGCCGTCTCTGGTGCGATCGGAGGCCCTCTGGTTGAGCTCGATGTTCGTACCCTGTACCTCAAGGATTTGTCATTCTTTGGCTGCACTGGACTCGAAGATGAAGTGTTCCCGAATCTAATCAGCCGCATCGAAGAGGAGCAGATTAAGCCACTTGTCGGCAAAACACTTGAGCTTGCAGAGATTAAGCAGGCACAAACTGAGTTTGTTGAAAAAAACCACATTGGCAAGATTGTTCTCAATGTGAGTGCATCTTAATCGCGTCTAAGAGTACATAAGGGCGCTTCTGCGCCCTCTTTATTTAATTATTTCTTTCTGGCTGGAAGCATATCCGTCATAGAGCCTTCCACAACTTCAGCCGCAAAAGCAAACGTCTCGGCCAGTGTAGGGTGAGCATGAACCGTATGGGCAATATCTTTCGCTCGACCGCCTAGTTCTAACACTGCGCCGGCTTCGTGAATCAACTCACCCGCGTTTTCGCCGCAGATACCAGCACCAATTAGTGTCCCTGTCTCTGCATCAAACAACGCTTTCGTCACACCATTGGTAGCATTCACACTCTGGGCACGCCCGCTCACCAACCAAGGCACCTTGCCCACACTGTATTGCACACCTTGTTCTTTGGCCTCTGTCTCGGTTAAACCGACCCAAGCAAGTTCTGGGTGTGTGTAAGCAACAGACGGAATGGCCGCAGGGCAGAACGTTGAATCTAAGCCAGCGATGTTTTCAGCTGCAACCTTGCCTTCATGAGTGGCTTTATGTGCAAGCATTGGTCCATCAACAATATCGCCAATGGCATACACATGACCCACATTGGTTTGCATTCTATCGTTAACTTTAACGCGCTCTTTTACGTCAAGTTCAACACCAAGCAGATCTAAACCAAGGTTGCCTGTATTCGGTGCTCGACCTACTGCAATCAACACTGCATCAAACAAGCTAGGTTCTGGGGCTTTTTTTCCTTCGAATGACACTAAGATACCATCTGGTTGAGCGTCCATTTGGGTCACTAAAGTTTTGGTTAGCGTTTGATACGTTTTCTTAGTTGCACGTTGCAAAGGTTGGACTAGATCTTTATCCGCACTTGGAATGATGTGGTCTTGTGCTTCTACGATTGTAATGTTCGATCCAAGCGCTGCGTAGACTTGTGCCATTTCAAGTCCAATGATGCCGCCACCTACGATAAGCAAACGTTCTGGAATAGACTCCATTGCCAGAGCATCGGTTGAATCCCAGATACGCGGATCATTTGGCGCGATAGCCAGTGAGATCGAGTGGGATCCCGTCGCAATGATGGCGTGCTTAAACTCAACAATTTGATCGTTCTCCCCCGTAACCGCGAGTGTATTGGTAGAGGTAAACTGCCCTTGCCCTTGAAGTCGCGTCACTTTGCGTGCTTTTGCTAGGCCAGCGATGCCTTTGGTAAGTTCGTTGATCTTTGATTGCTTATGTTCACGTAACGCCCCGAGGTCGATTTGGGGCTCGGCAAAGGTTATCCCCATAGATTGACCAAGTTTCGCTTGCTCAATCAGTGATGTCGCATGCAATAGAGCCTTTGACGGGATACAGCCCACATTGACGCACACGCCACCCAAAGTTTCTCTACTTTCGATAATACACACTGACAAGCCCAAATCTGCGGCTCGAAAGGCTGCGGTATAACCGCCGGGTCCACCACCGAGTACTGCAACATCTACGTTGATAGATTCCGTCATGCTGTTTCTCCTTGAATATCTGGTTGGATTTGCTGGGAATTTGCTAAGTGAGCCCCAGTATAGACTGGTTAAATGTCTGAGCAGTGTTAAATCTTTCGGCTAAGTGACCTAGGTTTCAAACTTCGCTTTATCTGTCATAAATAGTCGCTAGTATTAGCGCTCCCATCAATGGCAAAAGAATCACACGATTAACAATGCGAATCAAAGCACTCATCACTATTGCGGCGCTTACCCTTTCTGGTTGCTCTTCCTATCAAATGAACCAACTAGGGTTTCGATCATCTCCCGTTAATGTTTACCCAAACTATATGGATACGATTGAGCTTTGTGAGGTCGCGAACGGTTACCGCCCTACCAACCAAACCATCGTTTCGGTAGGAAGCGAACAATCAAAGCGAGGACTGACCCATGATCGTTGTGACGAACTAGTCAAAGAACTCTATTTCAGCCGTTTCATTAAGAGCATTAAGATCACCCGTCCAGAAACGCCAGCAGAGCCCGTCCCGACACCTCTGCCAGCCAAGCCTCTACCACAACCCGTAGCCAAACCTCAATAGTGCCATTGTCAAGATGCAGGTTTAATGAAACGAGGTTGGCTTGTGCTTACGATAATTGTGCGACGTAGCAACCACATTGCGAATGTTGCAAGCATGATGACCAGTGCGCCGATGGCAAAACCTAGCTCTGTAAGTTGATAGTTCGCTAGATACGCAATAACAACGTAACTCGCGCTTTGCAAAGCGGTCGAAAACAATTTCATTCCGCCATCAACTCGGCCTCTGACTGAATTATCAACCTCATGATGGAGTTTATTGACTCTTGCAATACGGTTAGTCGCGTTAAACACTCCGATAAGCAGAGCCACTAACACAATGGATAACGGTGACAATGTCATTGTCATCACACAAAGCAGCACGCTGATGGATGCCATACTCACCAACATAAGCTGTTGATGGCTTACTTTATTCATTACTTTGACGATCATCAGTCCACAAACCATGGCTCCTACGCCGTAGTTTATCTGCCACCAAGCAAACCACTCACCGGATTGTTGATTCTCTGAAAGGTAGATAGGAACCAATTTTGCCAAATACGTCATCATGGGATAGCCCACACACGATAATGCAATGAAAGCGAAGAATCGCGGAGATTGGCGGAATATACTCGTTGATTCACGCAGTTGCAGGTGGTACGGAGTCCTTTTCTGCTTCGACGAAAAAGATCGATGCCGGATAGCAACAAAACACATCAAGGCGACGAGGGACAACGATGCAGCTAGCAGAGCAAACTTCTCCAGTGACCACAGTTCCAACAACCAAACACCCATACCGCCAGCACTCAAGGTCGTGATCTGCATGACGATCTCTTGCTGACTGGAGATACGGCCATATTCGCTCGGAACATAAAGCTCTTGAGTAAACGCACCATTTGTTGCCCATGCAAGATCGCTCGCGATCCAAAACGCGACTAGGCAAAAAGCGAGTACCCAAACTGAAGATACGCTGTGGTCATTACCTAAATGCGAACGGCTAATCACAGTACCAGCTATCACGACACTGCTGCCCGCAAGCAGTTGTATCAATTGGGTCAGCGCTAAAATACGCTTTCGGGGATAACGGTCTATTGCCGTAGCAATAAGCGGGGTTAGTACAAATGACATTATCGTACAGACCAAGGTCACGACAGCCAAAAACGTTCCATTACTTCCCTGCTTGAGAATAAACCATGGTAACGCCATCAACATCATTCCCGATGCGATACCATCAAACATCAACCCTAGTAGGTGTAGTCTTCTATTCTTTTCCATTCTGTTTCTTCCCTAACCTTGTGACTGATCTCAAGGTTAAAAGCTCAATATAACTTGAGGTCAAGCTATAATTACCTAAAAGATAAGGAGTAATTATGGAGCTTTCCGTAGGACAAGTTGCAAAGCGCGCGGAAGTCGCCGTTTCTGCGCTGCACTTTTACGAGCAAAAAGGGATGATCACCAGTTGGCGTAATCAAGGCAATCAAAGACGGTATGACAGTTCGGTACTGAGGCGAATAGCCGTGATAAAAACGGGTCAGCAATTAGGGCTTAGTTTGGAAGAAATTAAACAGGCGCTATCCAGTTTACCGCTCAATCGAGCACCGAGTCAGGAAGAATGGCAACAAATGGGACAAGTCTGGCGATCCATACTGGATGAAAAGATTTGGCTAATGACAAAACTCAGAGATGAGCTTGGCGAATGTATTGGCTGTGGCTGCTTATCATTGTCTAAGTGTCGACTGCGCAACCCACAAGATGCCCTAGCTGATACGTTAGGGAACGGCGCCACGCTATGGAAGCAGCAAAAGTGAGATGCGCTTGACTGAATTGCAGAAGTCTTACGCATTCGCATCTGATTAAGTTACACCAAGATATCTTCTTCTTTCAATTTAGGCGCGAAGGTAATGGTTTGTTTGTTAAAGCTAAAAGTTGCCGGCCCGTGTGTGGAGCGAGTCGTCACCTTCTCGTCATCAAACTGAACAGTAACGCGGGTATGAGTTTGCATCATTGACTCGACGGTATTTAGCTCTAGTTTCGCATACAGCTCGAGCTCGATGCGTTCTTTCTCTTCATTTAGCGCATCTAATGCCTCAGTATCGGCACTATTAAGCGCTGCAAGCTCGGCATTTTGCTCATCACTTCGGCTAGATTTAGGGATTTTCTTAAGCTCAATCTCACGCCTGATGGCGATCATTTTACGCTCTTGTAGCTCTGTGTAGCGATCTTGCAATTGCTCAAGCTTCTTAGCGTAATGTTCATAGTTAGCAAACGCTTGAATGTAGGTTGCTGTATCGCCTTCAACACCAAGGTGATGACATTGAACCTTACCGCCAACTTTTGCCTCACCGCCACTCAATGTGCCCTGCTTCTTGTTACTACCAATCACCAACAAATCGCCAGAGCAACGTATGTCGTTATTCAGACTATGTACAGTGAAGTGAATGTCGCCCTTGGCTGTGATATCCGCAAACTGTGCGTAGTTGGCAACGACGTCACCTCCAGACTCCAGTCTACAAGATTTCTGCTCACCATCATTAACATTGTGGCCGATAATACCTTTCGCGACAGTAATATCGCCTTTTGCTTTAAGAAATGCCGATTCAACAAAACCGCCGACGGTGATTGTGCCAGTGGCTGTCACTTCCATGTTAGGCTCTACATTGCCAGAAATCACGACGCTGCCTTTAAACTTAATGTGGCCTGTTGAGATATCAACGTTACTTAGACAAAGCGCCTCGTCTATTTCAACACCGGAGGCTTTGATGATTGGCATACCGGACATCGTAGACAATAAAGTGTTCGGGTTGTCTGGTGAGAAACGAGTGCCTGCACCAGGTTTTAGAGGTAAGTCTTTTACCGCCCTTGGTGGGATAATGGCGCCAGTGACGGTATAGCCATTTTCTCCAGATATCGCAGGAATACGTCGCATCACTTGTTCATTTTCACCAACGGTGACGACAGCGCCCAAGTCACGCATATCGACTTTGCCGTTGGGGCCTGCTTGTTGAGGTTTTAAAACTCGCTGCTTGGGATCGGCAACCAAAGGAATGAACTGGGCATCTTTGCCTTCTTTGGGACGCTTACCTATCGCAACGGGCTGGGTGTACGTTTCGCCTTTTTTCAACTGCTGACTGAGCAACAGTACCTTTTTAAGCGCTTTCTTATTGAGGCCTTTCACGACTCGAGCGTTGGTTAAAGCAGAGATAATGTCATTCGGGGTTAAAGCTTCGCCTGCGTACGCACCAGTTACCTTAATACTCGCCAGCATATCTTGCTCAGTGAGTACCACTTCTGCGGTTGCGTTACGTATTTCCGCGAGCGTCATGCCCGAGAATGCTTCCCCCTTTGCCGCTTGCGCCGATTTGATAAATTGGTTCACAGCGCTGTCATCTACCCAGAAATCTTGTGCGTTGATTTCCTGCAGCGCATTGCCAAGCAAAGTGAGCTCCAACGCCAAACCTTGTTCGTACTCTTTAGGCAATCGAGCGATAATTTGTTGCTTATCTGAAGAGAGAGATAGAACACTTTTCCACATGACTGACGACCACTTCCTTATGCGAACTCACGCTCGCAGAAACTAGTTGCGAGTGTGATCATGCTTCAATAACTCATTCTATCTTAGTGAAGTCTCACTACTGAGACTACCTTTATCAACGAAAACTACGGGAGTGCTCACGGTAAATTGTTCAATAACTTGAACGTGATTCTAGAATGAGATGCTCTATCGAATAGGACTGTGTAGATTGTTTGATGCAATTTACAGTGTAAAAATGAGCAATGATGAATTTACACTGTAAACAGTCTTGTCGTTTACAGTGTAAATCTGGCGGTCGAAAGCACTGAGTCTATTTACACTGTAAAACAGTCAACAGTTGAGAGAGCTCTTCACGAAATGCTTGCTCGGCTTGTTTCTTGCCAGCAAAACCAAAATACTCCGCAATCGCAGTCCAGCTCCACTCTTGAGCAACAACTGCGACAATGAGCAGACTCAGATGACCAGCGTTAAATGACAATGCCAACGGAAGCAACGGCGCCAAGAACGGCCGAACCGAATTAAAACTGTTCCCTCCTCTTGCATAGTTTGATACCAAAGGGGAAACAGAGATAGACGACAAAGACTTAGACTCTGCGCTATTCATTAAAGATAGTGCAAGCGATGGTTCAACATCTTGGGCATGCGAGCGAAGAGCAAAATATAGGGAGCCATTAAACTGATTGCGTGCTTCATCTATCCATTCAACACTATCTGCAGATAGAGGCCGAATGAAAGTACTGCTGAAAGTGCCGCTTGCTTTATCTTTCGCGCTACCAATTCGAACAGGGCCAAACTCATTTGCTTTCCAGAAACGGACAAGCTCTGTTGTCGCGCCAAAGTTTGTAGCTAGATAATCAACATCGCCTTTCGCCACTTGAGACAAGGCGCTCAACATTTCGGTTCCTAACCCTTTACCTTGCAACAATGGGTGAACCGCAATACGCATTACGCGAAAGCAAGTTTGCAACGCAGCAGCCGATAGTCCTAGGTGGTTTGATAATTCCATTGGAACCAGGTGCCCGGCCGGACGAGCTCGACCTAACTGAACACGCTCGATGAGTTCGGTGTCTAGCTCCCCTTCCCTGTTCACCAAGAGACTGCCAACAACGATATCATCGTAGCTCATGATATACAGCTTCATGGTTTTATTGTTTAGCAACCACATTAGGTCATTCGGCGAAGTTTGATAATGTGCATTAACCAGCAAAGCGAAAGCCGCATCGAGACACTTACGATTAGAAGACGCGCTTGCTGAATCGAAAGATTCCCAAGTTAGAGCTTCTCGTCGGATCGGTTCTGTAACCATAGGCTTTGGCAAAGAAGTAAGCTCTGCATTTAGCAAAAACGTTGATGAAGCCCACGGCTCCAACAAATCAAACTGGCTCCAACGGATTGGCGTGTCGAGATGGTAGCTCTTAGTCCCTTTTCGATTCTCAGTTAACCACGGCAGAAACTTAACACTGAAACCGCGACCACATCCTTCATACCCATGTATGGTGGTACTAATGACCATTCGGTGATAGTGCTCCACCATCTGTTTTAACATCGAGATGGGTAGTGCAGCAGCTTCATCCACGTACAACAAATCACAGTTTGGCTTAGTCTGTAGCAGTTCATCTGGCGCGATAAACTCAAGTGTAACGCTAGAAGCAGATAAACTCTGTCCAGCCAACTCACTGTTAAAATGCGCTAGCGCCGATACCACCGCCGTTTTGCTTGGTGCGGTAATCAAAACGCGAAGAGGCCGGTAACCATTGAACCTTGCAGCAGCAATACCCAGGGCGCTGCTTTTCCCGCGGCCGCGATCTGCCGTTAGAACAAGCGGGCGTTTTCTGTGTCCCGAGACAACATGATGAATAAGCTCAACGGCTTCTTCTTGCTGTTCGAATCGATTAATAGCGCTTTTAGATGCAAGCGATGTAAGACGGGTTTCATCGTCTAAACAAAAACAACTCGGCTGTGCCACTTCTAAGCTGCTTTCTTCAAGCGTTGGCAACTCAGATATTGCACCTACAAGCCAAGGATGGAGTGACGACTGTTCAGACTGAAGCAAAATAAGCAATCCACCGCCAACCAAAGTCCCAAGCGCAGCATTAAAACTGTTAGCGTCAAACTGCTTATCAATGGTGACCACTAACAGCTGCGTATCTTGCCCTAAAAGACGTTTACCTTGATTGGGAGGAATATTAACTAGCCCATCAATTTTCGTTGAACCGATATGGAATCGAGATGGCAAAGGAAAGTGGTCAACAAAATGGGAGAGCAAAGTTTGCTGCCATTGTGACTCGCCTTTTAATACCGTTACAGCGCGTACAAATTGAGCCTGAGCGAGCTGCTGTAATTGAGTTATCGAGCTTAGCTGTGAGTTAATACGATAGGATAAAGAGTGATTTGCCATGGCGAAGTCATTGTTAAAAACCTTGGCCAATCTTAGCACAAAAAAATACCCCGCTCTTGCGGGGTATTGTAGTTGAATTTATTGCATCTTTTGTTTCAGAAACTCTAGGATTTGTTCCATGGTCTGGTCATCGACCTTTTTCAGGTTAATCGCTAGGTTTGGCCCCTTGCGCGTATAGCTTGCACGGCCTTTAACTAAATCAATCTTAGTCACTTTGGCACGCTTTGGTGGCGACAGCTCATGGATCCAGTTTTCTAGTGTTTCAGACACATCTTTAGTGATACGAGCGACGCCCTGCGCGTGGCTAGTTTGCCAAACGAAACCATCCGACTGCTGACAACGATCAATGAGTTTAGTCTGGTTGTCTTTGTCGAGTTCACTGAATTGCTTGTGTAGTCTAACAATCGTTGGGCGACCCAAGTCGCTCACATTTGGATACGCTTGAAGTAGTTCTAATGGCAAGTCGGCGGCCTTTAGAGCACCACTGACTAGTGCTTCGCTACACTGGAACATTTTTGCTAATGCTTTCTGATCATCTGCTTCACCATTTTCAAGTTTAGCAAGCATCTCTTTTCCTTTCTCATAAAGTGAAAGAGGCTTATGAGCATTTGCGACGTCAGAAAGGAACTTAGCGTGTTCAGAGTTAATGTTTTCCGCAACGTAAATCAAAAACTCTTTTTGCGCCAAAATACATGACATACGACGGCGACTACCATCCAATACCTCGATGGTACCATCAGCTTGACGGCGACCAACTGCTGGGTATTGCTGACCTTTGTCGCGCAATGTTGCCAATACATCTGACAGTGCATGCTCGTTTAGAAAGGATTGCTCACGCGCGTTTTCTTGGAAAACAAACGTGTTAGCTTCTACTTCATTTGCTGGAACGCGAACCAATTCAAACGACACAAGTTCTTCACCCGCTACAGACAGTTCAATCACTTGTGCCTGCTCTTTTGCAGCCGTTTGTGCTTCTTGTGGTGTCGTTGCACGTCGTTTATTTGCTTTACCAAATAGCTTGGCGTTTAATTCTGAAGTTTTAATTGCCATTTCTTACATTACCCTTGATTCAGTGAAGCCCAGTTGCTGTGCAATACTCTTTCTAACTCTAGTGCACTTTTTTGAACAGCGTCTTGAGCAACCGCCAACGTTTTCTTACCACCCTCAAAATCAGACGCCGTCAAATCGAAAACCGTGCTGTAGGTGTCAGCACAAGTCTCAAATGCGCGGCTTCTTGGGATGGTGGCCATCATCACTTGGTCGCCAAGTAAGTAATTCATTTCAGTTAGTACCGACACTTGCTTCTTGTTGTCATCTTCAAACATAGTAGGCATTAGACGAACAAACTCTAACCCCTTCCAGTCTTCAGGGAACATCTCATAAACCGTTGGCAAATGCTGGAAGAAGTTGACTGTCGACGCCCAGTCAAGGCGCTTTGCGGCACATGGAATTAGCAGTGCATTCGATGCGTACATTGCATTCCATACTAATGGATCTACGTGAGGACCGGTATCAATCATAATGACATCGAAGTCTTCAGCAATCTTGTCGATCAGCTTCTCTTTTAGAAGTTTAACGATGTCGAGAGATTGGCTTTGCGACAGCGTTTGCCATGCTTCAGCGTTAAACATGGCATCTTCTGGAAACGCAGATACCGTTTTAAGATTTGGATATTGCGTTGGCAGTAGTACGTTACGACGAAGAAACTCTAAGTCAATCTCTGTACCTTCTGGGACATTTTCCAACATTACATCAACCGCAGAATAGATATTCTCATGGTCAGCAACGCTGATTTGCGGGTTTAAGAACAAACGAAGTGAGCCTTGTGGATCAAGGTCAATTAGACAAATACGGTAACGTTTGTCTAGGTTCAACGCTAAGCAAGCCGCCAGGTGTACAGCACTCATCGACTTACCCGTACCACCTTTTTGGTTCTGTACGTTGATAATCCATGGCTTGTTATTAGCGCTATTCTTGCGCTCGTGGAACTTAGGCACACCTGCCGCATCCATTAACATATGCGCTTCTTGCAGCGAAATAGAGTAATGATTAGCGTTGTTTTTCGTAAACTGATGACCGCCCTGCTCTATTTTACTGATGGCATCGTCCAGCTTTCTACGAGTTAGACCAGAGCGCGTTTCCATCATCGCTTTTGACATCGCTGGGAAGTGATCATCACTGCGCTCTTCCAAAACGATTTCAATACGATCCGCTTGCACTTGCTGAGTTTGCTCTGCAAGTTGGTAGAGATTGTCTATTGTTTGTTCTCTTTTCATACCCAAGTTCCAACCAAGTAACCTAATTGTTTATGTACAGCAATATCGTACAATCTCAAGAAAAAGCTGTCCACTCATCTACATAGATTATTTACATTAATTTGACTGGCATCTAGCTCTATGATGATTATTTGCGCAAAGTATCACCAAATAGCGAGTATTTCTGTTAATAAAGTACCCTGAAAACTAAAAACTTTTAAAGTGTTACCGTGTCACTCATTTACAATGTAAAGACAACTTCTATCGGAACGATACAACTTGGCCTATAAATTACGGAGGTTGCTCATTTGAAAACAAATTGAGAACAGCCACTTACATCTAAGCATTGATGAGACTCAGAATTTGACTGTTCTGAGTAAAGAGAAAAGCATATCAACCACAAGATAAATCAGCATTGGAACAATGATCAAGGGATTACCTTGATCATTGTTTCGGGAAACAGCTAGACGATGAAAGCATGATCAAGGAAAATTCTCGAATGAAAGCAACTCGACTTAACCCCAAAGGATGATCATCTTTAGCGGAACAATGATCAAGTAAATGAGCTTCACGGAAGCATGTAAAATCTCGGTTAGATTACGGCTTAAGTCCCGCGAAGCAAAGGATAGTGCTCAAATTGGCGTATAAATAGACATAAATCGAAACACGGCAGTTACTGGGCTGAATCACTTGATCATAGTTCCGCAGATGCCGTAACCAAATATGTAACAACAATACACTATCCGGATTCGATGACTTAAAAAATTGCTTGTATTACAAAGCGACAATTTGATTATTTCTTCTTCAATCACACACCACTTGATCATGCTTTCGGAGTAAAACTAGAGGATTGACCAAGATATTCTCTAATCTACACACAGCTTTTCTACCATTTCTGTGGATAACTTGTCACTAGATGATGATCATTGATCCGAAGCTATGATGATCAAGCTTTCAATAATGCGGTGATCATGCATTCGGGACAAGTTGATCATGCTTTCAAAATATGATGATCATGGTTTCGTAATCGTGTTGATCATAGTTCCATAGGAGAGCTTAGTGATTTGCTTTAATTTCAGTGGCTTAAAGGCATTTTATTTCACAGATCATAAGATCACTTAATCAAATTAGATCAGTATAATCATAAAGATCAGTCTTTTTGCCAATAAACAAAATAGCGCTTTATTTATGATCCAAATTTCATTATCCTATGGAACAATATCGAATTTACGGATAATGTGATCTAGATCCAACCATGAGCAGTGAAGATAAAATCTTGATTAGATCCCCAAGGGATCACAAAGGCGGACACCTTTTTGAAGTCACGGAAACAGCCGTTGATTGGATCGAACAATATCAACATTTCAAAGGGGTAACCAAAAGCATCCTTGAGTTAATGAATCTAATTTCCCTACGCGGATTCAGCTCTAAAGACGGTTTTGTTTCAACAACCGAACTGATTGACGCAACGGATGGCAAGTTGACTCGTGCAGCGATTCAACAGCGATTACGTGCCGCAGTAAACATCGGTTTGTTCAGTCAGCATGGTGTAAGATTTGAAGAAGGATTGGCAGGTAAGACGATGCTTCATCGCTTCATCAATCCCAATCAACTTGTGTCAGTACTTGGTGCAACGAGTTTGGTGACAGAATCCGTTAAACAATCCGAAAAGCAGAAAAAATCCAAAGCACTTGCTCAAACTCAAGTAAACAAACGCCTTCTCAACGAGCACGGTTTATATACGCCACCAGCTATGCGTGATGAAGCGGATCAGTTTGTTGTCTCCCCCACAAACTGGGCAGGGATCATCGATCAAGCGCTCGCACCACCTAGAACTCGTAAAAGTTATCAGAAATCAATGGTCTCGATCTCCGGAACGAAAGCCGTGATCGAAACACGTTCTTCCAAGAACATCATGACTGTTGATGATCTCATGACACTATTTGCGTTGTTTACTCTTACTGTTCAGTATCATGATCATCATCATGAGGAGTATCATCTTGATGCGAAGCACGTGCCTAACAAAACGCCACTCTACATTACTGATATCCTGTCATTGCGTGGCAAAAAAGACAGTGGTCCAGCGCGTGACTCGATTCGCGATAGCATCGATCGAATTGAATTTACCGACTTTCAGTTACATGAACTGACCGGGCGTTGGCTCAGTGAAAACATGCCGGAAGGCTTTAAAAGTGATCGCTTTAGATTTTTAGCCAGAACGATCACTGCATCTGAAGAAGCACCTCGCGAAGGCGCGGATGGTGAGATCAAGATCAAGCCAAATCTTTACATTTTGGTATGGGAGCCATCATTCTATGAAGAGTTGCTTACTCGTGACTATTTCTTCTTGTTCCCACCAGAGATCTTGAAGCAGCACACGCTCGTTTTCCAACTCTACTCATACTTTCGTAGCCGTATGGCTCGTCGTCATACCGATTCATTGATGCTGACAGATTTGAATCAGAAATTGGCGCGCAATATTGAATGGCGCCGTTTCTCAATGGATTTGCTGCGCGAACTTCGTAACCTTGCTGAACATGTGGAGTCTCCGAATAAGTTTGATGTCAATTTATGGGGCTATCACTTGACGCTGACGTGCCACGATCCCGATGCAAAACTGCCCGATTTCCAAGTCGATATCCGCTGTGACGTGGAAGAAGTGTTGCGTTATTCACGTGCTCGTACCACCAATGCGGGCAAACGTAATATGGCTCCAACGCTACCTAACCCACTACGAAATGAACTCGTGACTCGCAAGCAGCTCGATGAACTGTCGTCCATCATTGATGGTGAGTTTGAGCCTATCCAGCGTAAAGCGCCCTCTCCTAGAGGCAATTTAGGCCGTCGAGTTAAGCAACGTAAGCATTTAGTAGAGATCAATGCAGATGAGATTACCATCATTCTATCGAAGTACACCTCACCAGAGGCTCTAGAACGCAGTGTAACCGCTTTGTCTGCCATGACGGGTCATTCTATAGCTTCGATAAAACAAGAGTGTTCTGAGCTCATGGAGAAGCTTGATTGGTTGCGTGTAGATGGGGATATCATCGCTTATGAGGTACTGAGCCGCGTGGTAGAGCTTTATAATTCTCGTCAGGAGAATAAGCACCTATCTATCGAAAGGTTGATTTCAGCACTCGCGGTACGTAAGAAAGTATGTAAACAAGTGCACGAAGGCCATATCGATGAGTCGGTGTTCCGAGTGTTGGACGAGGTTTCGGTTTAACGATTTCCAATAGTGAAAAACCTTGTTACATAGGTTTTTAGTATTGATGGTATTTACACATAACGCTGACAGTCAGCTGACATAATAGACAGTGCCTCTGGCTATTATTTATCCCGAATAGACAACCTTTTGTCCTTTCTAATGAAATAAGTAGATTGGCTCATATTGTTACATTCATTCTGATATATTTTTTTGCGAGTTCGTTTGGACTCGCTTTTTTTTATCAAAAACTCACCATTATGCTCAAAGTTGCATTGGGCTTAAGGGCAATAACATCAAGGGACTGCGTTAAAAAAAGGAGATCTGGATCAAGTCAATTTTCCGAGGTGGAATCTCCTAAATGTACTGCCGTCTTTTGCGGATTTCAAAGTTTATAAACTCCTTTCTAATACTTCTGATGAGAATTTCCGAGCCAATCACATTCTGACTCAGTTTTTCTTAACAACAATTTTGTCGTTTGCTACAGATTAGGTGTCCAGACATGGTTCATCAGGAGGTAACAATGTCCATCAATTCAATCGACCATGACCAAATGACATCCATCACCAATAAGTGGGATCAATCTGAGGACTTTCAAGAGGAATCTCGTCCTGCAAAACAAGCGAAATCCGCTGATGCACGACGCCGCATTGAAGCATTAAGAGAAATCAGAGAGAGTGGTCTATCGCTGGAAGAAGCGAGAGACCTAGGACTCATCCACTAAGCTACGGTTGAGTAGCGATGGAGCAAAAGAGTAGGGTGGCAGGCATAAGCCACCCTTAATTCTATCTAACACCTAATTTCGGCGTAATATCAAAGCGTGTAGTCACGGCTTTCATTTGAGTTTGCTACACCAAGGGTGCTATATTCTCAGCCTTGCCACACTAACCGATATAGAGAACCATGTCGTATAACCTTTCTTTGCTTCCCCCTGCCGAAAAAAACAAAGTGGAACTTGATAAGCAAGCCTCTTATGTTGTGTGGCAAATGAAGGAAGCCAAAGCTGGCCCTGAAGCGATTCGCGAACAGCTAGAACGCATTCAGGATGACGCTGAAAAAGCATGGTTTGAGGCGTGTGTCGACAAATACAAAAAGATGATGGGAGTGATGTAACACTCTTCGTTGCCGCATAGAATTGAATTGTGACGACGATTTGCTAAAATCCTCCGCGTTAAATTGAATTAGAGAGAACATCCCAATGGGAAGAAGTTTTGAAGTGCGCAAAGCCTCAATGGCGAAGACACAAGGCGCAAAAATTAAAGTTTATTCCAAGTACGGTAAAGAGATTTACGTTGCTGCTAAAAACGGTGGTGCCGATCCTGAAATGAACCTGTCGCTTAAGCACCTGATTGCTAAAGCAAAGAAAGATCAAGTTCCAGCGCATGTTATCGACAAAGCGATAGACAAAGCCAGCGGTGGTGGTGGTGAAGACTACCAACCAGCACGTTATGAAGGTTTTGGTCCAGGTGGTGTGAGCGTGATCGTTGACTGTCTAACCGACAACGGCAACCGTACTTTCCAGGATGTTCGTCAATGCTTCGTTAAGACGGGCGCTAAAATTGGTAGCCCTGGCACCGTAGCACACATGTTTGATCACCAAGCTGTAATCCAGTTTAAAGGCGACGATGAAGAGTCGGTACTGGAAGCTTTAATGATGGCCGACGTTGATGTGACCGATATCGAGCTTGAAGATGACGTGATCACGGTATTTGCCCCTCACACTGAATTCTTCAAAGCAAAAACAGCGCTGACTGCTGAGTACCCAGAACTGACGCTAGATGTAGAAGAAATCACTTTCGTGCCACAAACGCACACTGCAATCGCTGGCGAGGACGCGGAGAAATTCCAGAAGTTCCTTGATATGTTAGACGACTGTGATGATGTTCAGCAGGTTTACCATAACGCTGAGCAATAATTAGGGCACTTTACCCCTAAATAGTGATGAAAAGGAGCGAACTTCGGTTGGCTCCTTTTTTGGATCTTGGGGAACGCTAACTCGGTCAAATTTACAAAACTCTCCCCACTACCGAGTGTGTGGTTGTTAACACTTTTATCAACCGACACTGCTCGATAGGCACAAAATTTCTTACTGTATGAATGGTCAGATATCAGGCTAATAACGCAGACAGCAAAAACAATCAATATCATGGACAATACACACACTATGGTCAATGAAGGTCACAAAGTGTTATTTCGTCGCCATCCCAAGCCGACCATCGGTGTTATTCTACCGATGCTAAGTGGCTTCTACATGGGCGAAATCACCAGCACACTTAGAGCCTACGGTGCGGAACACGGAATCAATCTGATATTTCTTCGTGTTGGCCACAATCGCGACTTTGATATTCCCTTTGCTTTTGATCACATCGATGGGCTTATTGTCGTACTGCACGCGTCCGCTAGTGCATTGGTGGAAAAAGCGGTACAGAGAGGAATACCTGTGATCTCTGTGGCGGCCAGTTACTCCCCATTGGCGGTTGAATCTCTATCGAGTGACCAAGCGAGTGGCGTAAGCGCGCTGTACGACCACCTAGTTGGGCTTGGACATGTTGATATAGGGTTTTGTGGCGATCTCTCAGTTAACGACGTTAGAATGCGTTTTAAGGCGTTTCAGAAACGTGCCGAGCGTAATGGTAATGCGATTACGAAACGACACATTCTCAATGTCAGTAATACCGCTTTGCAGGGGGGCAGAGAAGCGTATGAGCGCTATTGGCAAGATAATGATCCATGCAGCGCGGTCATCTGTGCCACCGATCATATTGCTGTCGGCCTGATGGAAAGCTTGTCTGAAAACGGCATTCGCGTTCCCGAACAGGTAGCGATTGTTGGGATTGACAATATTTTCATGGGCGAACGGACGCAGCCAAGATTAACGACAGTGGATCAGCAACTTGAACGCCTCTCCGTTGCCGCCGTAGAGCGATTGATGATGCGTTTATCAGGTGCACCTTTCGCGAGCGATCTTGGCTTGATTGAGCAGTCCATGGTTGTGCGCCAATCTTGCGGTGCGACAAGGCCAAGCCACAATCCACACTTTACTATTCGTAATCAATTGCTCAGTCATTCTGAGCGCTCACCCGCTGAACTGCACGAAACACTCTATTCACAAGGGCAATCCGGGTTCTCTTCCATCGTGAATGCTAGCTGTTTGTTTGATACACCGGTTGCATGGGCAATCAATGGTGCGAAGTCGGGTATCGACAGTTGTGTTGTCGGTTATGCGCACACCGATGGCCGTCACCTCAGTAGCGTTGAACAAGGCATTCACTTTCCGACGGAAACCTTTCCCGTCAGCAGTTTGTACTCACTCCCTGAGTCATTTGTGATGACCTTACTTTGTGTCACCGATAGGCAAGAGGTTCGCACCGAAGTGATGGCGATTGTAGAGCCGATTGAAGGCCAGCCTGATCTTGCGAAACTTTCCAGTTATCACAATTACCTCGATATGCTTGCACTGTTCTTGCAGCGTGATTTGCTGTTGCAGAGTTCGCAAAGCCGAGCGCAGATCTCAAGCGATCTCGCGAATCAATTGCAGGTGGTGAGCCATTCTTCGAACGACGCAATTTGGGATTGGGACTTACTGACTGACAAACTGATATGGAGTAGCCGGTGGAACGATATTCTCAAGTTCGACAACGGTGAACCGAACACGCAAGTGCTGACCAGTCGCGCATTTTTCGATTTGGTGCACAGCGACGATATTGACGATTTAGAGCAGAAATTACTGGCTCAAATCGAGCAAGAAATCCCATTTAAAGTGGAGTTTAGATTGCGACGAACGGATGGTATCTATGTGTGGGTATCCTCTACAGGTAAAGTGATTTGCGACAAGTTTAGTCGTCCAGTTCGATTTCTTGGTGCCATGTCGGACATCACTGAGCAAAAGCACTCTGCAGATAGAATTCGTCAATTAGCCTATCATGACCCGCTGACTGGGCTTGCCAACCGCCGTATGATGACCGATCGCCTTAAGGCGCATATTGCAGAGAAAACAGAGCGTCCATTAGCGCTAATGTTGATGGATCTGAACCGTTTTAAGTTCGTCAATGACACCTATGGCCATGATGTGGGCGATGCCTTGCTATTGCATGTCTCCAAACAGCTCTCAGGAGTTGTGAGACGAAACGATTTGATTGCGAGATTTGGCGGTGATGAGTTTCTATTGATGTGTGATGTAGAGACACCAGCTCAGGCTTTAGAGCTTGCTAGCCGCATTCTGAGAGCGGTAGAGAAGCCGTTTTTCGTCAATGGCAGTGAGTTCAGCACCCAGGGTAGTTTAGGGATAGCGTTTTATCCTTTTGATGCGAATAGCGCGGATGAACTGATTAAAAAGTCCGATATTGCCATGTATCGAGCCAAGCGTTCGAAAAGTCGAAAGGCGGCGCTCTACGACTCGACGCTGGAGCAAGAAAGTCAGCAACTGCTAACCATTGAGCAGAAACTGCGGCGAGTGATTGGCAATGGCGATCTTGATGTATGGTACCAATCTATCTACAGCTCAGAAGGAGTAGGGGCGGTCAGTGTTGAAGCACTCGCGCGCTGGAAAGATGAAGACGGGCAATACATTTCACCGCAGCTTTTTATTGGGGTGGCTGAGGAATCTGGACTTATCGTTAAACTGAGTGAGTTTGTGCTTAAGCGTGTATGTGAGGATCTAGCAAATAAGTTGATCGATGACGGCATAAGTGTATCGATCAATGTGAGTTCGAGCTTACTTTGTCGCCCACATTTTGCGATAGAGTTTGTTCAAACCATTCTGTCCCATGAGTTGTCACCGTCTCAGTTTACCGTGGAGATCACTGAGAGCGTTGCATTGAGTGACTTTGAACAGTGCCTTCGAGCGCTGAACACGCTAAAAACGGCGGGTATTCGTATTTCTCTCGACGATTTTGGTACCGGTTACTCTTCACTCTCTATGTTAAAGCAACTCCCTTTAGATGAAGTTAAGATTGACCGCAGTTTTATTGCCGATTTCGAAACCGATTTAGCGCATAGCGCCCTTGTTGAGTCAGTGATCACCATGTCTCATGCATTTGGCTACGATGTTGTGGCTGAAGGGGTGGAAACCCACGCGCAGTACTTGAAACTCAAGCAGATGAATTGCGATATGTTCCAGGGCTTTTGGTTCGCAAGGCCAGGGCCAATCAGACATGTGGCGCAGCCTTCTTACGCTGATATCTAATCAACCTATCTCGAGTTTATGAAAGCATGATCAAGGTGAATGCCTTGATCATGCTTTCGACTGTTTGATCGTTTTTGGCTGACAGCACCATGCGGCAAATGCTCGGATTCTTGGCAGTACGGTCAGATTCAGTAACAGTGCACATGGCCACGCAACCATAAAACTGCTCGCCCATACGGCAGGCCATTCTGCACTGAAACCCATTTTGTAGCCCGAAATGATGCCTGACATCATTGTCGCCATTGTGAGTGACGACAGTAGTGCGGTTAACCAGAATTGTGTTTTGCTCATATTATGTGTCTTCTATTTGTTGCTTGTGTTTTGATGAGAAAAGTATAAACCTAGTCATTACCTGAAAAAATACGGTTGTTTAGGATTATGGATTCCATATTTGGATACATTGATGACGTTTACTTGTTTTGTAAAGTCGTCGAGGAGGGCTCTGTACTGGCGGCTGCGAATCGCTTGGGACTCCCTCAGTCGACAGTGTCGAGAAGGATTTCCTCGTTAGAACAAAAGCTTGGACTAAGACTGCTTGAGAAGCATGGACGTGAGCTTGCGCCGACAGAGGTAGGCAAAATGGCATTCGACCAACTGAGCAGTGGCGTCGAGCAGATAGAAATCGGGCTAAACAACGTGACGGAGAAAACCGATCTGGTCGCAGGAAGGGTTCGATTAGCGGTACCCCATAGTTTCTACCATTCATTTATTGCACCGATTGTGGAACAGTATTTAAAGACCTACCCCAATGTGCATATTGATCTGGCGTTGAATCACGATCAAAGCAAACCAAAAACCGATCGAGAGCTTTTGATCACGTTTGATACCTCTGACATGGAAGATCTTATTGCCCGTCCACTCTTTACCGCCAAACACGGCTTCTTTGCTAGTGCTTCCTATCTTGATGAGCATGCGCCAATTGAAACAATGGAACAGTTAGAGCAAGCCGATTGGCTCACAATTGATGATGCTAGGCGCATCCAAGTGGTCAACGATGGGAGAGTCGTTGGAGATATTGAGTTGAAACCAAGATTGGTTGTCAATGATATCCAAGCCTTGGTTGATGCTGTCGAGCGCGGGCTTGGAGTGGCGTCATTGCCACTCAAGCACGTGTCGGGAAACATTAATCTCGTTCATGTTGTTCCTGAATACTACCGTAGTGACCGTCAGGCCTTTTTGGTGTACAAAGGCAGACAGTATCAACCTAAAGCCGTAAAAGCCCTGATAGAAGCGATTCTTGCAACCGCTCGTCACATGGACACGGCCGTTAATCCGAATCAAATAAACAAGGAGCCGAAATGAAAGTAAGTTTTATTGGACTGGGCGTTATGGGATACCCAATGGCAGGACACCTAGTGAAAGCAGGCTTTGAGGTGTGTGTATTTAATCGCACGACAGAAAAAGCGCAGCGCTGGGCGAATGAATACGCAGGACAATATGCAGAGTCAGTTGCGGAATGTGTCAAAGATGCGGATGTTGTGGCTGTCTGTGTGGGTAACGATGATGATGTTCGTCAGATGACGACAGCAGAGCAGGGCGCGATCGCATCAATGAAATCGGGTTCGGTGCTCGTTGATCACACTACGACGTCGGCAACCTTGGCTGAAGAATTGGGAGCTGCATGTGAAAGTGCTGGGATTCGTTTTATGGATGCTCCGGTTTCTGGTGGTCAAGCGGGCGCGGAAAATGGTGTGTTGACCATTATGTGTGGCGGTGACGCTCAAACCTTCGATGCCCTTCAACCTCTCTTTGATGCTTATGGCAAGTCTTCGGTACTGATGGGAGATGTGGGTCAAGGTCAGCGTGCAAAAATGGTGAACCAAGTATGTATTGCTGGCGTGCTTACGGGGCTTTCAGAAGGTTTACTACTGGCTCAAAAGAGTGGCTTAGACATTCCTTCGTTGGTGGATTGCTTGAAAAATGGTGCAGCAGGCTCCTGGCAGATGGAAAATCGTGCCAAAACCATGGACAAAGACCAATATGATTTTGGCTTTGCCATCGACTGGATGATCAAGGATTTAGGTTTCTGTCTGGATGAAGCTCAAAAGCAGGGTATAGAGTTGCCATTGACTCTGCAATCTATCGAGCGTTATCGCGCCTTGTCAGAGTCAGGCGAAGGGCGCTCTGACACGTCGGTATTGTTTAAAGCGGTGCGTGCAGACGCGCACAAATAACCTTTACAGTGTAAATAGCGTGAGCGGGATGTTGAGAGGCTGTGACTTGTCGACTCATCAATCGATGCGACAATTGTCACAGCGCTTTTTGCCTGTTAGCCAGCCCGACACCGTGTAGCGGTGACGGGCAAATTTCAAGTAACACCAGTCACATATTGGTTTTAACAGTGGCCAGCGTGTAAAAGCGTAATAGTGTCCTCGGCCGACAAGACGCCATGCTTGATACGTGACGTCTAACCCTTCCAAAAGTACCCCGTTCTCGTCATAGGCATGCAATCTCTCAGAGGCAGATTTTGGGTCAATGTCTGGGTAGCGTTCAAAGGTCTCAGAGAAAATGTCGACCAACTGAATAACATTATCCGTGTCATGCTTCTTCAGAGCGGTCATCTCTTTCACGCAAAGTGGACAGTGACCATCATAAAACAGGATGAGTGATGTCGGCATAGAACCTCAATGATTAACTACTGGAATTAGTATCGATATTTAATACTTGCTTCCAGTTGTAATCGATCTCTTGATACGTGGCGATACACTTATCTTTTTGCTCATCAAGATAGTCTTTTTCAATCTCATCGAGCAGGTTGGCGTGGTTGTCAGGATCGCTACCATAAACTAAGCACAAGGTACTGAAATAGCGCTGCAAGTCGAAACTGTGCTCGCCAATGTATTCGTAAAAATCATAGTAGTCGGGTCTATCTTCAGACTCAAACGCGAACATGTCTGCGGCACTGATGGTGGCATCGGCACCTTGCTCAACGTAATTCAGCATGATGACCGCAGCAAAATTATCAACGGCATCTTCTTCTTTGCCTAAAATAGGAATGCCTTGATCGGCGATGTAAGCATGCCCGGCTTCATGAAGTAGAGTGTGGAGTAGAGTGTCGATGGCATCTTGTTGCGCAGGTTTACCAAATCGATTTTGATAGTCATTTTTGGTGAAGTAATTGAGAGAATCGGTGTAAAACGCGTACGGCATGTGCACAGTATGCGTTGATGGATCATAGAGGGGACCGTCTTCGCCGCCATATTGGATGGTCAGCGCTTGATTGAATGAGAAGTAGTCGTTGGACAGTTCGACTAGCAACTCATTTGCACCGCTTTCTTTGATTGCCTGCTGCGCGGTTTTGTCAGTGGAAGATTGTGGTTGTTGGTAATTAATAGCGACTTCAGCATACGCCATGTGGGTAAGAAGTAATCCAGTTGCGAGAGCAATTCTTTTCACAGTAGTCCCTTATTGTTTGTATTATTTGTCAAATTAGTCGATCTTGCGAGATTGTGTTACCATCCGGCCTTAACCAGTGTAGTTATTCTTTTGGCCTAAAGCATCTCTCGGTGTCTCAAAGGCTTCAATACACCCATCGCGAGTCGTTTGGGTTGTCATTATGTCGACGCTTCCTCGGCACTCAAAAAGTTATGGATATAGAAACAAGGTCGTGTGGTGATTTTGCAGAGATCGCCAGCTATCCTATTTTTACTACACTACAATATCGAATCGAAACCTCATTAAGGAAGATGAGCGATACAGCAAAAAAAGAGGTCATATGAACAACACCATCTCTGTTGGCACGTTAGAATCTTTTTTGATCGCAATCAGCGTTCTTTTTCTTGGTCACATCATCAACAGTAAGCTACCTGCGCTTCGCAAGTACAATATTCCAGAGCCCATTGTCGGTGGCTTGATCGTCGCCATCATTATTACTGTGTTGCACTTCAACAATATCAATTTAGAGTTCTCTCTTCCGTTACAGAAAACCTTTATGTTGATGTTCTTCGCAACCGTGGGGTTAGCAGCTAATTACACTCAGTTGATGAAAGGCGGTGCCAAAGTCTTTGTGTTCCTGGCGATCGCCTCTATTTACATCATTATACAAAACAGTGTCGGTGTTGGCCTTGCCACTATGCTTGGTCTTGAACCTTTGATGGGGTTAATTGCCGGATCTATCACTCTTTCTGGTGGTCACGGCACCGGCGCCGCTTGGTCTACGACGTTCACTGAAACTTACGGCATTGCGAATACCCTAGAAATTGCCATGGCTTCAGCTACTTTTGGTCTCATCATTGGCGGTATTATTGGCAGTCCAGTTGCACAGCGCTTGATAGACAAAAATGATTTTGAGTCAGAATACGGTCGTGGCAATGATACCCACGAACGTTTTCCTGAGCTTGTTACTTACAACGAAAATGAACGTGATCGAGTAACTGCTAAAAAAGTGGTTGAGGTTCTGTTTATTCTGCTTATCTGTGTCACAGGCGCTAAGTATCTACACGAGTGGGTCAACACCTTTGAAATCTCATGGCTGATGATCCCCGACTTTGTTTACGCTCTATTTATTGGTGTGTTCATTACTAACGTTTGCGAAGTGACAAAAAGCTATAAAGTGGATGCAGAGACGGTGGATATCCTCGGTACGGTTTCCCTATCTCTATTCCTAGCGATGGCTCTGATGAGCTTGCAGTTGTGGAATATCTTTGACTTGGCGATCCCATTCTTAATTATCCTTGGTGTTCAATCTGTCGTTCTGGCTATTTTCGCTTACTACGTTACCTTCCGTGTAATGGGTAAAAACTACGATGGTGCTGTGATTGCGGGTGGACATTGTGGTTTCGGCTTAGGTGCGACGCCAACGGCTGTCATGAATATGGGCTCAATTGTTAACCGCTTCGTCCCATCTCCTCAAGCTTTTATGGTGGTGCCTATTGTTGGTGCGTTCTTTATCGACATCGTTAATCTAGTCATACTTCAAGGGTTCATTGCTGTGATTGGCTAACTCTCTGCTGAACATAGAAAAGTAATAAAAAGTCTCGCTTTTGCGAGACTTTTTTCGTTTTTGAGACAACAGCGATTTAGTTTGGCAGAAAGTTTCATTTTTTTGGCTACTCTGGTATCTAAATGTAAGTACAAAGTAAATTTAATCTGGCAACGCCGCATTCGAACAATAAAGTCAAGATAGATAACGCGCAGACCAGAAGCAGTTGGCTTGGAACCTATGATCGAACGCCCGGGCGCAAGCGGGTGATTCAAGGAGCAGAACATGAGTACGATTTCGTTAGCATCTTTAGTACAGGTATCGGGAACTTTGATTGTCGATGCGCAGGGTAATCTCACGGTATTACCAGAAGGGACTGCTCCGCGTCCTGGGGATGTAGTTATCGATATTTTGGATAACGTTGAGGTGGGTGAAGAACTCAACATAAAACTGGTTCAACCGGACGGTGAGGGACAAACCGTTAATGTCGGTGATGTCGACGCCGAGGCAATTATTGCGCAAATTGAACAAGGCGAAGATCCAACTCAAAATGAAGAAGAAGCACCAGCCGCTGGTGAAGAAGGCGGTTCGAGTCCTATTGCGATTGGCTCTATTTCCCGCGCAGGGGCACAGACTCTAGCGGCAACGAACTTCGATACGTCGGGGCTTCAAGCTCAAGGTCTCACCGAAACCCAGTCTCTGACTTTACTTGATGCGCTTGGATTCGTGCCTCCTGTCGTAACCGCAGTGACTATGGCTTCTGATCGGCCTGGAGTTGATGAGGGGACCAACTTCGACTTCAACGTCAGCCTTTCTGAAGCCCCTCCTCTTGCCATAAACATTATTATCCAGCTTCCGGAATCTTTAGATGTTGATCTAGAGAGCATCTCTTTTAGTGAAGGAGTGACTATATCTGGAGGGGTTTTAAACGTTCCTGCTGGTGTTGTTACTTTTAATATCGTTATTCCAACTGTCGATGATGATATTGTTGAAGCGACCGAAAACTACACATTTTTTGTTGGTGGTATCGAGGCTTCTGGGGAGATTTATGACAACGACAAGCCAGCAGTTCTCTCTGTCGTTCCTGAGGGTGGAGAAAATGGTGTTGTAGAAGGTGGAAACCTCGTATTTACTGTCACGCTATCAGAAGAAACGCTTACTGAAGTTCAATACGCACTCAACTTGCCAGAATCGACGGATGTCGATCTCACCACCATTTCATTCACGGTCGGTGTCACCCTAGTCGATGGAAATTTAAATGTTCCGATTGGTGTAACGACATTTGATATCATTTTACCTACCGTTGACGATCAGTTGGTTGAGCCTACTGAAACGTATGTTTTTGATGTTGAGGGTGTAAGCTCAACGGGTACCATTCTGGATAATGACAAGCCGTCGGTTCAATCTGTCGAAGTGGCTGGCGATGACGATTCAGTCGTCGAGGGCGAAAACCTAGTGTTCAACGTGACACTTTCAGAGCCGACGCTATCGCCAGTTGAGTATCCGCTCTCGCTCCCGCTATCTCTTGATGTAGATACTGCAGATATCAGCTTTACCAACGGTGTTACGCTGGTTGATGGTATGGTTAACGTTCCGGTTGGTGTGACTACTTTCGACATTATTTTGCCGACAGTGGACGACAACCTTGTTGAACCCACTGAAACCTACACATTGAATCTTGATGGAGTTGAGTCGACCGGCAGTATTGTTGATAACGATAAACCTTCAGTGACATCGATTGATGTCGCCGGAGATACCGATTCCGTTGTTGAGGGTGAGAACCTTATCTTTAGTGTGACGCTCTCAGAAGAGACCTTGTCACCTGTCGAATATCCACTGACTCTTCCTGATTCCGATGATGTAAACACGTCGGACATTAGCTTCACCAACGATGTAACGTTGGTTGATGGCATGCTTAATGTTCCTGTGGGAGTGACTACCTTTGATATTATTCTCCCAACGGTGGATGACCAACTTGTTGAGCCAACAGAAACCTACACGTTAAATGTCGATGGTGTGGAGTCTACTGGCAGCATTTTCGATAACGATAAACCATCGGTGACCTTGATTGATGTGGCGGGTGAGGATGATTCGGTAGTGGAAGGCAGCAACCTTGTCTTCAGCGTAACCTTATCTGAGCAAACACAATCACCTGTGCAATACCCTTTAACACTGCCTGCTTCCCCCGATGTTGATACAACAAACATCAGTTTTAGCAATGGCGTAACTTTGACTGACGGAATGCTCAATGTCCCTGCCGGTATTACGACCTTCAATATCGTTGTGCCAACAGTGGATGATGAGCTTGTTGAGCCTACAGAAACGTACACCCTATCTGTTGATGGTATTGATTCTACAGGTACTATCCTAGATAACGATAAGCCATCAATCAGCTCGATTGATGTTGCTGGTGGTGATGATTCTGTCGTTGAGGGCAACGATTTAGTTTTTAATGTCACGCTTTCAGAGCAAACCTTGTCACCTGTAAAGTATCCGTTGTCACTGCCTGTTTCTGAAGACGTAGACACGTCCAACATTAGTTTCACCAACGGTGTGACATTAGTGGATGGTATGGTCAATGTGCCGATCGGTGTGACAACGTTTGATATCGTGTTACCAACGGTGGATGACGACATTGTTGAGGCAACTGAAACATATACATTATCGCTAGATAGTGTCGATGCTACAGGCTCTATCCTAGATAACGACAAGGCAACGGTAACGTCAGTTGCTATTTCAGATGACACTGTGGAAGAAGGTGGAAATCTGATTTTCAACGTGACGTTATCAGAACAGACGCTTTCTCCAGTTGAGTATCCACTGACCTTACCAGCATCAGATGATATCAACACTGCGGGTATCACATTCACCAATGATGTCACGTTGGTCGGGGGGATGATTAACGTACCAATCGGTGTCACAACATTCGATATTATCTTACCGACAGTGGACGATGAGATTGTAGAGGCGACAGAGTTTTACGATCTTCAAGTTGATGGTGTTAGCTCAACCGGTACGATCTTAGATAATGACAAGCCAACCATCACATCTATTGATGTTTCTGGTGAGGATGATTCCGTTGTAGAAGGCAATAATCTTGTCTTCAGTGTGGTGCTTTCTGAAGAGACGCAATCGGCGGTCAACTATCAACTTGACTTGCCATTGTCTCCAGATGTCATTACCTCTGACGTGAGTTTTTCTAACGACGTAACGCTTGTGGACGGCGTTCTCAATGTGCCTGCTGGTGTTACTCAGTTTGATATTGTGCTGCCAACCGTAGATGATGAACTTGTTGAGCCAACTGAAACCTATACCCTGTCAGTCGATGATGTCCAAGCAACGGGCAGTATTCTAGATAACGATAAGCCGTCTATCACTTCGATTGAAGTCGCTGGTGACGATGACTCTGTCATTGAGGGCAACGATTTAGTTTTTAATGTCACGTTATCAGAGCAAACCTTATCACCAGTGGAATACCCACTTACCTTACCTGCATCCCCTGATGTCGACATTGCCAACATCAGTTTTACCAATGGCGTAACGCTTGCCAATGGTATGCTTACCGTACCTGTTGGCGTAACAACGTTTGATATTGTCCTGCCGACTGAAGACGACACCATCGTCGAGCCGACCGAAACTTACATGTTAACGTTAGATGGCGTGGAGTCGACAGGTACTATCCTCGATAATGATAAACCTTCGATCGAGTCTATTGATGTTGCTGGTGATGATGATTCAGTCGTAGAGGGCAATGATCTCGTCTTTAATGTGACGTTATCAGAGCAGACGCTATCACCCGTTGAGTATCCACTTACGTTACCGGCCTCCCTTGATGTCGACATTTCGGGCATTAGCTTCTCCAATGGCGTAACTTTGGTCGATGGCATGCTCAATGTGCCTATCGGCGTGACGACCTTTAATATCGCTTTGCCAACCGTAGACGATACCCTAGTTGAGCCAACAGAGACGTACACCCTTACCATAGACGGCGTAGACTCGATGGGCAGCATTCTAGACAACGACAAACCGTTTGTCACTTCTGTTGAGGTAACGAACGAAGATGACTCGGTTACCGAAGGTGAGAGTCTGGTGTTCAGCGTAACGCTGTCTGAAGCCACTCAATCGCCTGTTGAATACCCACTAGCCTTGCCTGAATCGGTTGATGTTGACTTAGCGAACATCAGCTTCACCAACAACGTGACCCTCGTTGGTAGCAACCTTAATGTGCCTGTTGGCGTGACGACGTTCGACATTATTTTGCCAACGGTGGATGATGAGCTTGTCGAGCCGACCGAGACGTACACCTTGTCGGTCGATGGCGTAGAGTCGACCGGCAGCATTGTTGATAACGATAAACCTTCAGTGATATCGATTGATGTCGGCGGTGATAGTGATTCCGTTGTTGAGGGTGAGAATCTTATCTTTAGTGTGACGCTCTCTGAAGCGACCTTGTCACCTGTCGAATACCCACTGACGCTGCCTGATTCCGATGATGTAAACACGTCAAGTATTAGCTTTACCAATGGTGTGACGCTAGTTGATGGCAAGATCAATGTCCCTGTGGGCGTGACCACCTTTGACATTATCCTCCCAACAGTGGACGACCAGTTTGTTGAACCAACAGAAAGCTATACGTTAAATGTCGATGGTGTGGAGTCCACTGGCAATATTCTCGATAATGATAAACCATCGGTGACCTTGATTGATGTGGCGGGTGAGGATGATTCGGTTACCGAAGGGGATAGTCTGGTGTTCAGCGTAACGCTGTCAGAAGCCACTCAATCGCCCGTTGAATACCCTCTAAGCTTGCCAGATTCTCTTGATGTGGACACAAGCAACGTCAGCTTCAGTAACAATGTGACCTTGGTTGGCGGCAGCCTTAATGTGCCCGTTGGCGTGACGACGTTCGACATTATTTTGCCAACCGTGGATGATGAGTTTGTTGAGCCTACAGAAACGTACACCCTATCTGTTGATGGTATTGATTCTACAGGTACTATCCTAGATAACGATAAGCCGTCTATCACTTCGATTGAAGTCGCTGGTGACGATGACTCTGTCATTGAGGGCAACGATTTAGTTTTTAATGTCACGTTATCAGAGCAAACCTTATCACCAGTGGAATACCCACTTACCTTACCTGCATCCCCTGATGTCGACATTGCCAACATCAGTTTTACCAATGGCGTAACGCTTGCCAATGGTATGCTTACCGTACCTGTTGGCATAACAACGTTTGATATTGTCCTGCCGACTGAAGACGACACCATCGTCGAGCCGACCGAAACTTACATGTTAACGTTAGATGGCGTGGAGTCGACAGGTACTATCCTCGATAATGATAAACCTTCGATCGAGTCTATTGATGTTGCTGGTGATGATGATTCAGTCGTAGAGGGCAATGATCTCGTCTTTAATGTGACGTTATCAGAGCAGACGCTATCACCCGTTGAGTATCCACTTACGCTACCGGCCTCCCTTGATGTCGACATTTCGGGCATTAGCTTCTCCAATGGCGTAACTTTGGTCGATGGCATGCTCAATGTGCCTATCGGCGTGACGACCTTTAATATCGTTTTGCCAACCGTAGACGATACCCTAGTTGAGCCAACAGAGACGTACACCCTTACCATAGACGGCGTAGACTCGATGGGCAGCATTCTAGACAATGACAAACCGTTTGTCACTTCTGTTGAGGTAACGAACGAAGATGACTCGGTTACCGAAGGTGAGAGTCTGGTGTTCAGCGTAACGCTGTCTGAAGCCACTCAATCGCCTGTTGAATATCCTCTGAGCTTGCCAGATTCCGATGATGTAAACACGTCAAGTATTAGCTTTACCAATGGTGTGACGCTAGTTGATGGCAAGATCAATGTCCCTGTGGGCGTGACCACCTTTGACATTATCCTCCCAACGGTGGACGACCAGTTTGTTGAACCAACAGAAAGCTATACGTTAAATGTCGATGGTGTGGAGTCCACTGGCAATATTCTCGATAATGATAAACCATCGGTGACCTTGATTGATGTGGCGGGTGAGGATGATTCGGTAGTGGAAGGCAGCAACCTTGTCTTCAGCGTAACCTTATCTGAGCAAACACAATCACCCGTGCAGTACCCTTTAACACTGCCTGCTTCTCCCGATGTCGATACAACAAACATCAGTTTTAGCAATGGTGTGAGTTTGACCGACGGAATGCTCAATGTCCCTGCCGGTATTACGACCTTCGATATCATTGTGCCAACAGTGGATGATGAGCTTGTTGAGCCTACAGAAACGTACACCCTATCTGTTGATGGTATTGATTCTACAGGTACTATCCTAGATAACGATAAGCCGTCTATCACTTCGATTGAAGTCGCTGGTGACGATGACTCTGTCATTGAGGGCAACGATTTAGTTTTTAATGTCACGTTATCAGAGCAAACCTTATCACCAGTGGAATACCCACTTACCTTACCTGCATCCCCTGATGTCGACATTGCCAACATCAGTTTTACCAATGGCGTAACGCTTGCCAATGGTATGCTTACCGTACCTGTTGGCATAACAACGTTTGATATTGTCCTGCCGACTGAAGACGACACCATCGTCGAGCCGACCGAAACTTACATGTTAACGTTAGATGGCGTGGAGTCGACAGGTACTATCCTCGATAATGATAAACCTTCGATCGAGTCTATTGATGTTGCTGGTGATGATGATTCAGTCGTAGAGGGCAATGATCTCGTCTTTAATGTGACGTTATCAGAGCAGACGCTATCACCCGTTGAGTATCCACTTACGCTACCGGCCTCCCTTGATGTCGACATTTCGGGCATTAGCTTCTCCAATGGCGTAACTTTGGTCGATGGCATGCTCAATGTGCCTATCGGCGTGACGACCTTTAATATCGTTTTGCCAACCGTAGACGATACCCTAGTTGAGCCAACAGAGACGTACACCCTTACCATAGACGGCGTAGACTCGATGGGCAGCATTCTAGACAACGACAAACCTTCGATCACCTCTATTGAGGTCGCAGGTGATGATGACTCGGTCGTAGAAGGCAATGATCTCGTCTTCAATATAACACTTTCCGAGCAAACTCTGTCCCCAGTGGAGTATCCACTTAACTTACCGATATCGCCAGATGTCGACACAGCGAACATCAGCTTCACTAATGATGTCACTTTGGTGGACGGCGTGTTGAATGTGCCCGTTGGCGTGACCACTTTCGACATCGTACTCCCTACCGTAGATGATGCGCTTGTTGAGCCCGTTGAGACCTACACACTGACTTTAGATGGAGTGAGTGCCACAGGTAGCATCATCGATAACGATAATACCGATCCGATTGCCGAAAATGACCCTGAAGGTCTAGATCGAACAATAGGCACGGTCGGCTCTGAGAAGCCTGGTTGGACATTTGATACCAATGACTCAGATGACCTAATTGATAGCGTTACTGCCTCTTACGATGGCTCTGACACCGGCTATCAGGTATATGGCAGCGACAAATTGGGGATCGACGGCACGTCCACCGGTGGCCCTAACGAGCAAATCCAGTATAACCGCAATGAAGGAAAGTCAGAGAAGCTAACTATTGATCTCAAAGCTCCAGCGGTCGGTGGCTCATTCTCCGTTACGAACTTGTACGCGGATGAAGGGGGAACGGATAACCACGAGCAAGGTAAATGGAGCGCCTATTTGGGTGATACATTGATTGCTTCCGATTACTTTTCAAATGAAGAAGGCAATGCTGGGATTTTCAATATCGATACCGGCGGTTTTGCCTTTGATCGAATTGAATTTGAAGCCGTTGAGTTCACGGATGGTGCAGCAAGAGGGAATGATTCTTCAGACTATTTCTTGCAGGGTGTTTCGTTCGATGGCGCTGACGCCTATGTATTTGCCCAGGGACAAGAAGTTCGTATCCCACTAAGTGAAATCCTTGCTAACGATAGCGATCCCGATGGCCATAGCTTTAGCGTGACGTCCATTTTTGGTGAAAGTTTAGGTGATGCCTACATTGACGGGAATGATGTCGTGTTTGAATTGCCTGATGAGTTTATCGGTAATGCTCAGTTCCAGTACCAAATCACTGATGAGCGGGGCGGTACTGATACCGCAACGGTTAGCGTGTTAATTAACCCGGCACCAGTAGCTGTGGATATTATTGCCTTTGAGGCTGACAATAACGATGTCACGGAAGGGGACAGCTTCATTTATAACGTGACTCTCGATGGCACCACCAGCGTTAAAACCTTTTTTGATATTGCGTTCGGTGCCGGTTCCGACTCAGCTTCGGCAAATGATATTGATTTAAGTAGCTTAGACTTTAGCGATGAAGTGACATACAACGCGGTAACTGGTGAACTAGAAATCCCTGCGGGAGTCTCTTCGTTTTCTATCGAATTACCAACCGTTGATGATAACCGCTTCGAGAACACAGAAGACTTCACCTTAACGATTGGTGGGCAGTCTCTCGCAGGTAACATCCTTGATAACGATGACGTGACACTCACGCTTACCGGTGGTGGTGAAGTAAGTGAAGACGCAGGTTCTGTCGAGTATGTTTTAGGCCTAAGTAATCCATCGGACGTTCCGCTTACAGTCACTCTTGAGCGCATTGATGACACGACCGACAGTGGTGACTTTACCACTACGACGGCGAGCTATAACAATGGCAGCGAGGATGTCACACTCGATATCGTCAATAATCAAATCGTGATTCCTGCTGGCGTTACCGCAGTGGATATCAATGTCGGCATTGTTGATGACGACGTGTATGAGCAAGATGAAGACTTTAGCCTCAAAGTCACGGAGCCTGCTGGCCTAACTACCAATGGTGAGACTGGAATCACCGTCGGCGCAACCATTTCTGATGATGGCGAAATTGATGGTGAGTCAGACGGTGACAATGACAATCTCGCTCCAGTCATTGATCTCGATGATAGTGAAGCGGGTACAGGCTACTTAGCGACGTTTACCGAAGGTGATGACCCCATCATGGTGGTGGATAGCGATATTGTCATTGATGATGATATTGACGTTATTACCAAAGCGGAAATCAAGCTCACCAACCCACAAGCGAGTGACAGCTTACAAGTTGTTGGCTCGCTACCAACAGGTTTGGATGTCACTAGAGTGACCATAGCGGGGGCATTGGTACTCACTATTTCAGGTGAGGGTTCCTCGGCTGACTATGAAGCCGCGCTACAATTGCTGCAGTTCGATAACGACAGTGAAGATCCAAATTCAGTTGATCGCAATATTGAGATCACTGTGTTTGATGATCAAGGCTTGGCATCTAATGTTGCCACATCCACGATCAATGTTGTTCCTGTCAACGATCCACCGGAGTCAGAAGACTTCAGCTTCTCTGTTGATGGCAACGATCCAGTCTCTGTTGTGTTCGATACAGGTACAGGAACTATTGAAGGCGAGGGTAGTGACCATATTTCTGACATCGAAGATGATGCGGATGGTAAACAAGTAAAAGTGACAATTACGGAGCTTCCGGTCGGCGGGACACTGTTCTACAACGGTGTTGCTATCAACCAATCTAATGTCGAGAACGGTGATGCCTTCGACCCAACACATATCACTTATCAACCTGATTCGAATGCTCAAGGCTTTGTGTTGGGTACTAAGGTGATACCAACCGATAGCGACTTAGAGAGCACGAGAGACGAGTTCTATAACTGGGGTGATAAGGTTGACGGTAAGAACCGCGTACTAGAGTTAGAGAATGGTGATTCGATTACCATTAGCTCGGACAAAGGCAATTTGACTCAGTACCGTGGTGATGTGCAAGCCAATCATGTAGGGCATGGTTTGGGTATTGGCGGTGGTCACGGCATCAATGAAGGTGAAACGCTTACAATAGATTTTACTCAGCGTCCTGCCACTCATGTTGAGCTTGGGCTTGACGGTATGGGGGGGTATTTCTTAAGTGGACTTGGTGGTGACAATGAATCTTCGGTCACGGTAGAAGTTATGCTGAGCGATGGTAAGGCCATCGATTACATTCCAAATGTACAGAAATTTACCTCAGGTAACGATGAGCTGTTCCACGTATTGAACTTCTCAGTCGATGACCTAGTCGGTGCTAGTGAAGGCGTATTGATTACAGGTGTGAGTTTAGGTACGTACGGCGCGGGCAACTGGGAGCTTCGCTATCTCGATACCGCACTGAATGATAGCTTCAAGTACACAGCGGTGGACAGTGATCAAGGTGAGAGCGCAGTCTCAGTTGTGACCATCATCGATGAGCGTGACAACAATGCGCCACCAACGCTTGATCTTGATTTGAGCGCGGTGGGTACCGGCTTTGATGCCATATTTACTGAGGGTGATGAGCCTTTAACTATTGTTGATACCGACATTACGATTTTCGATGAAAACAACGTGATTTCGTCAGCGGAGCTTATTTTCACAAACCCACAAACGGGCGATGTGTTTGGGCTAAACGCAACGGACAATCCTCTGCTAAGTGGCATTATGTATACCACTGAAACGTTAGAGTCTGGTGCGATAAAAATTACCCTTACCGGTGATGCCTCCGCCGAGGATTATGAGGCAGCGATTAGTCTGGTTCAGTTCGAAAACACCAGTCAGTCGCCATCGCAAGATGATCGAATTATTGAGATTACGACGTTTGATGATGCAAGTGAGCCATCCAATACGGCAGTTTCGACCATCTCGGTGACCGGTGTTGCTGATGTAACTGTTGCGGCAGCAAGTGGCTTTGAAGATAGCAAAATTGACCTCGATATTAGCCTACCAGCCGGCAGCGCTGCGGAGTCGATTGTCATCTCCAACATTCCTACTGGTGCAAAAATCTTCGATGGTAATTCCGAGCTCACAGTGACAGATAACTCGGTGTCTGTCACTCCATTGATGCTTGATACGTTAACAGTGCAACCACCAGAAGACAGCGATGTTGACTTTACACTGCTGGTGACAGGTCTTGATGCCTTAAACCAAGAGGTTGAAGCTCACGACCTAGAGGTTGTCGTTAAACCGGTGACGGATACTCCTATTTTGCAAGTGTCCGGTGATGAAATCGTTGCTTCAATAGACTTTGAGAACGTCACGCTTAATCGTTCATGGCGTGGTGATGTGACAGAGACTGAGCTCAGCTCGAATGGCTCTGTAGGCACTTGGGGCACCAATAATCCAGGCGGCATCGTCGAAGTGAGCCAAGAGGGCGTTTATCTTGGCGGCAATGCGCAAGATCGAGATAACCAGCTATTTGAAATAGAAGGTCGACGTGGCAAAGATGACTCGTTGTTTACTGAGTTTGACGGCAAAGGCGGTCAATTCTACGAGCTTAATTTTGACGTAGCAGCGCGACGCGTTAACGACTCACCACTCAAAGTGTTCCTAGTAGACGAAGAGGACAACCGTACAGAGCTGTTTGAGTTCGATGATTCCGTAAATCGAGACTGGAATGATGTTCAAGAGTTCTTCCAAGTACCGAAAGACGGCACTTATCGTATTGAGTTCGAATCTGAGCAAGACGATAGCTACGGCGCACTTTTGGATAACATCGTATTGTCAGCGCGCAGCAACGTAGGTTATGAAGATACCTATATCGATATCAGCGATATTGTTGCCAACCTTACTGATACGGATGGTTCAGAAAGCTTAACCCTGCTGATTCAAGGTCTGCCACAAGGTGCGATTGTCACTAACGGTACGCAAACATCGATTGCTGGTGCCAATGGCAAGGTCGATATTTCAGATTGGAGTAATCTGGATGACCTGCAGATTCAAGTGGCTGACAAAGGTACCTATCCGCTGACGATTACTGCAACTGCTTCCGAGGGAGATACCACGTTCTCTCCTGCCGATAAGTCAGAGTCTGAACTCATTGATCTTATCGTGCTTGAAGCTCCTACCTCAGTGGAGCCAAATACGCCACCACTTGTGACGGATTTTGAGTTCTTTGCCCCTGATGACACCATTCCTCTTAACTTTGCGGATTTTGTTACCGATGCAGAGGACGATGTGAGTAATGATAAGGACAGCTTGGTAGAGATTGTCGGCGAGCCAGAGTTTGGTCAGCTTTACTTCTTATCAGGTACAGGCGAGCGTTTTGATTTAGATGTCGGAGACCTCGTTGAGGACACCACCAATATCTATTATGACCTAGAGGTTGGTTTTGATGTGTCGGCTCTTGGCTATAACCATCAAGGACAAGATCCATTTGGTAACGGCGTTGAAGTGACGGGGGGTACCTATACTGGCGATAAACCGCACATTGGTGTTGAAATGGAAGAGATCGCCTTCGATGGTGCTGGCGCGGCTAAACAATCAGGCTTCTTTACCAAGCGGGACGATGAGAACGGGCAGGGTAAAGAGACAGAAGCTAAGCAGAACGAGTTTATGTCTATTCGATTTACAGCGGGTATGATGACTCGAGCCTTGGTTGGTGTTGGCAGCTTAACTGGACAGTTCAGTGCAGCTGCGAATGGTAACGGTGCAGCTCAGATATTCGTTTATCTCTATGCGGGCGGTACCTTGCTTGATGAAACGCCGATTGTAATGGACAACAGTACCATCGTTGATCATCAGGCGGTCATCGAGGTCACATCGACTCTTCCTTTTGATGAAATGCGAATCATGCCTTACAACGCTGAAGGTCAAGATGCTGGCTTTGTCCTACAGAGCTTAACCGTCACTGATGGCGAAGTTGCCGATGCGTTCGATTATCGTGCGGTGGATTCTAATGGGCTGCAAAGCGATGATACAGCAACGGTTAATGTCAATATCGTACCAAACGGTAATGTAGCCGATGTGGAAGAAGTGGATTATGCTGTGCAGGGTGGCAGCGGAGTGACTGTTATTCACGGCACGGATGGCGACGATGTGCTTGAAGGTGGTTTGGGCAATGATGTCCTCACTGGTGGTCTAGGTAACGATACCTTTAAATGGGGAGCCGATGACCTCGATGGCAGTTATGATGTCGTCACTGACTTCTCTCAAGTCGATGGAAACCGAGATATTCTGGACTTAACGGATGTGTTTGAAGGTAGCGGTGAAACTCTTGATGACTTGTTAGATAATAACAACATCACAGTGACGAATACGGCAGATGAAACTGGCACTCTGGTTAACATCAATAAAGATGGTAAGAGCGTAACCATTGAGCTTGAAGGTGTGACTGGAATATCGTCATTGAGTGTTCCTGAACTAAGCCAGATTATTATTGTTCTCGATACGTAGTAACGCTGCGGTAAGCGGCTACCAAAAAATCAAGGCAAAAACCTAGTGTCGACGGGATGATTTGTGTTTACAAATCATCCCGTTTTTATCTAGTCAATGAAGTTCGCAGAACGCTTTTGTACAGCAAAGTCTTCAACATTACCCAGTGTTGTCTCAGCGATATTTTCGAGTGCGTCAGTGGTTAAAAACGCTTGGTGACCTGTGAACAGCACATTGTGACACGCCGATAGGCGACGAAAGACATCATCAACAATTACATCGTTGGATTTATCTTGGAAAAACAGCTCCTTCTCACTCTCGTACACATCTAAGCCTAGAGCGCCTATACGACCCTGCTTGAGCGCTTCTATTGCAGCCGATGCGTCGAGTAGTTCTCCTCGACTGGTGTTAATAATCATCACGCCATCTTTCATCTTACCGAAAGCAGTAGCATCGAGAAGGTGATAGTTTTCAGGCTGCATAGGGCAGTGCAGAGAAATCACATCCGATTTACTGATCAGTTCATCGAGCTCGCAGTATGTAGCTCCGAGTTCTGTCACTGCCTCATTTGGGTACGGGTCATAACAAAGCACGTTCATTCCTAGCCCTCGAAGGATACGAATGGTTGCAATGCCTATCTTGCCAGTGCCGATAATGCCTGCAGTTCGCCCGTGAAAGTTGAATCCAACCAGGCCTTCCAATGAAAAGTTCGCGTCTCTAGTGCGCTGAAACGCCTTATGGAAACGGCGGTTTAGCGTCATCATCATGCCGACAGCGTGCTCAGCAATGGCTTCGGGAGAATAAGCCGGAACGCGCGCCACTTGAATGTTCAGCTCCTTCGCTGCTTCTAGGTCAACGTTGTTGAATCCAGCACAGCGCATGGCAATCATCTGAATGCCTCGATGTGCGAGCTGCTCTAGAACTGGTCTTGATAGATCATCATTCACAAAAGCACAGACGACGTCGTGTCCTTTCGCCATCTTTGCCGTCTTTTCATTGAGTCCAAAGCTATAGAACTGATAGTGCAATGTTCTTGACCCTTTCGCGCTTTCAAAGGCAACTTCGTCGTAAGATTTGGCGCTAAAAAATACAATACTGGTCATTATTATTCCTCACTCTTGGGCTGACGATAGTGTAGTTGAGCGTGTCTGTTAGCAAAGTATCACACCCTTAATACGTAGATAAACCGAGCACCTGTGTGGGTATATAACGTGAGGTGATGAATTTTAATTTTATGTGTCGTCCACTCCGTTATTCAATGTCATCAAATGGCAATTAATAAGTGCTCAGTCGACTAAAATAGATGACCAAGCATTCACCTAAAAGAGCGTTATCTATGACCCGAAAGACTTTTTCATTAAGCCCATTATTACTAGGTCTATTTTTTGTCCTATCGGCGAATGCGGCTAACTTTGAAGGCCCAGACTCCGTTGAGAATACGATTGCTCAGCAAACGGAGCAAAAGAAAGACTGGCGCAATCAGTTAGCGGATAAGGGTTTTACCTTTGGTGCGGACTATTTTGCTCTGGGGCTAAAATCGCCCAATGGTGTTGATGGCGCTAACGTGAATGCAGTTTCAGGCGTTGCCAGATTTTACGGTTCGTGGAATCTACTTGGCCATGGCACAGACAATGTGGGCAGCCTAGTGTGGAAGGTTGAACACCGATACCGATCCGAAGAGTTTCGCGTGGCTTGGGCAAGATCAAGTAGGCTACGCGGGTATGATTGCGCCAGCATTCAGTGACCAAGGTTTTCGCGTCACGGATCTAAACTGGAAGCAGAAAATCAGTGATGGCCGAGGCTCCATTATTGTCGGTTGGCAAGACGTGACCAACTATGTTGATGTTTATGCCTTAGCAAGTCCTTGGTCTGGTTTTACGAATCTCGCATTTTCAACCGGCGCGGGCGCGATGGGGTTACCCGATGATGGTGCGTTGGCAATCTCTGCGGGTCATATGTTGGGTGACAACTTTTACATTGTCGGTGGTATTGCCGATGCGAAAGGTAAATCAGAGGACATTTTTGATGGTTTCGACACGGCATTTGGCGGTGACGGGGCTTACTTTAAAACCTTAGAAATAGGCTGGACTGCTTCTCAAGAGCAAATTTATACGGATAACTTGCATCTGACCTTTTGGCATATGGATGCTGGCTCTCGTCATAGCTTGTCATCGACAGTATTGGAAGATGGTACGGTCATCGGCGGCGAATCAGGACAAGGTGTGAACTTCTCTTGGAGTCAATTTGTTACTCCGCAAATTATGCCATTTGTTCGTGGTGGTATTTCTGAGGGGGATGTTGCCTTGTATGACCGCTCGTTATCAGTCGGCATGGGTTACTTTGGTTTAGGCCAGCCGACCAATAATTTGGGCTTTGCCATTAACTGGTCACAAACCAATGAAGATACATTGCAAACGTTCTTAAATGCAGGTGAAAGGCAAGTTGCTGCAGAGCTTTACTACAACATGCAGTGGGGTGATCACGTTCAAATTACACCTGATATCCAATACATCAAAGACCCTGCGTTTTCGAGTGAAAGTCATGCCTGGGTGTTTGGCATCCGCGCCCGTATCTTTATCTAGTGTTAGTATAAAAAAATCCCGCTCAAATCGAGCGGGTTTTTTATGGGTTTAGCTTGCGGCTTTGACTTTGCCTTGTCTCAAATCGCTGAGTACCTGAGCTTTTGGACCATCCGCTATGATGGTGCCTTTCTCCATGACAATGACTCGATCAACCACATCTAACATGGACGTTTTGTGGGTAATCAGCAGCAGTGTTTCCGACTCTTTGAGCTGCTTGAGCTGGGTTTTAATGTGCAGCTCTGAGCGGTTATCCATAGAGCTGGTGGGCTCGTCCATAATCAAAATCGGAGGGCGAGCTAAGAATGCTCTGGCAATCGCGACTGCTTGTCTTTGACCACCAGAGAGGAGCAAGCCACCTTCACCTACTTGTCTTTCAAGACCGGCAGGATCTTGTTGAGTGAAGACGGTCACCCCAGCTCGGTTTGCTGCGTCCATAACGTCGCGATCATCGACCAGTGGTCGCCCTAGCGTAATGTTGTCGCGAATAGAGCCGTAAAATAGAGCGCAGTCTTGTGGTACACAGCCAATATTGCGTCTTACGTCCACGTGGTGAAGCTGAGCAATGTCGGTTTCATCAATCCTGACATGACCTTCAGTTGGTTGGTAAAGACCTATTATGAGCCGCTCAAGCGTGGTCTTCCCTGAACCAATACGACCGATGATAGCCACTTTTTCTCCGGGCTCTATCGTTAGGCTTAAATCCCGAATCGACGCCATGGGTGAATCTGGGTAGTGGAAGGTGACGCGATCCAGTTCGATTTTGCCGTGAATGATAGGGCGGTGAATGTAGCGCTTGCCTTCTTCTTGCTCGTCGGGCATCGCCATGACCTGTTCGATAATGGTCATTGACGATTTGGCTTGGTTGTAGCGTGTTGATAGCAGCGAAAGCTGCACTAATGGACCGATTGCACGGCTACTCAACATAGTAGCGGCAATGAGTCCACCCATGGTCAGCTCACCTTCTGCAATTAAGTAAACGCCGAGAATGATCATGCCTATGTTGGAGGATTGCTGCACAAAGCCAGCGGTATTTTGAATACCATCAGTGATACGTTTGCTTTTAATATTCCAGTTTGCCATGTGAGCGACCGCTTCTTCCCAGCGGTACTGATATTGGCTTTGGGCGCCAAATATTTTCACAGTTTCTAGTCCTGCTAAGCTCTCGATTAAGTTAGCGTATTTTTGCGAAGCAAGACGCGACCCTTCGTCGATAGTTTTGCGCAGCGGCCCTTGGATGAGTAGCGAATAAATAATGAGAATCACAACCCCGACAATAGGGATGATCACCAAGTTACCTGCCATTAGCCAAATGATAACTAAGAACAGCAGCGCAAACGGTAGATCAATCAGGGAAGCTATGGTTGCTGAGGTGAAAAACTCGCGAATCGATTCAAACTCTTGCAAGTGACGCGCAAACGCTCCGACCGACGGTGGACGCGACTCCATTCGGATGCCCATCACCTTGCTAAACAGCTTAGATGAAATAAGAATGTCTGACTTTTTACCTGCTACGTCAATAAAGTAACTGCGCATGAGTTTGAGCAGTAAATCAAAGCCGAAGACGATAAAAATACCCGCAGCCAGTACCCAGAGGGTTTCAAAGGCAAGATTTGGCACCACTTTGTCGTATACCAAACGAGTGAACAGCGGCGCGGCAATGGCGAAGATATTGATAAGTAGCGAGGCAATCAACACATCGCGGTAGATGCGTTTTGATTCCCATAAGGTGCCCCAAAACCAGTGGCCATCTCGGGTCTTAAGTACTTCAGGAGAGCGCTCGTCGTAGCGAAACTGCTTTTTAACCAAGAAGTAACGCCCCGAATACTGGGCAATAAGATCGTCTAGGGCAATGGAGATGGGCACCATGCCAGACTCAAGTGTAATGATTTCCGCTTCATTTTTTTCTTGATCGATACTGTTCAGCACGCACGCATCGCCGCCTTTGAGAAGCAGAATTACAGGAAAAACGATGGTTGGAATAGCATCCAGATCCGCCCGGTTTTCTTTGGCGACCAAACCCGCACGCTCGGCTGAGCGTGGTAGTAAGAATGGAGTCAGTTTGCCTGAAGATAGGGGCAGGCCATTAACCAACGCCTCAGGGGAGTTGGCTAAGCCGTAATATCGACTGATGTAGATGAGCGAATTGAGTAACGGATCCTTCATGGATTCTGCACCTATTATTTGTCCACGATAAAGCCTTGGAACACATCAACAAAGTGCTCAGACAAGAAGTCGAGCTGAGTTTGTGTTTCCACGCGAGAGGCAATGGTTTTGATACCTAAGTTGTGTGCTGTTCTTGAAATAGACGTCAGCGTAAACTTCTGTTTTTCATCATCAAGTTGATGGGTGTACAAGTAATCCAATTTCACGTAATCGGGTCTAAACTCGTTGAGGTATTCCAAAGATTGGAAGTTGCGTCCGTAATTATCGACACCAAATTTTGCTCCCGCATTGCGAATGGCATTACAAAATAGGGCGGTGTGATGCGGGTTACTGATAAAGCAGCTCTCTGGTATCTCAAAGTGCAGCTTCTCACAAATACTGGCGTGTTTACTTAGTTCTAACGATATCCAACGAATGAAGCTTGGCTGAGCAATACTGGTCGGCGTGATGTTGATGGCGATGGCATCAGACATTTCTTCACGCTCTAGCTTATTGATGACCGATATAATGACGTGTTCATCGAAGATGTGGCTTGCATCAAGCTGCTCAAGCGCCAATAGATATTGGTTGGCCGTGTAGCGCTCGCCATCTTTTTCAATCGCCGAGAACACCTCACGGTGATAGGTTTCACCCCAGCTACTATTGGCAGCTTGGAAGCGGAAAGTCACTTCGTCGTCGTTGATGGCCTCTTCGACCAAGGCGCGCCATTGCTGTTTGCCCATGATGACGCCAGTGTGTTCGTTAGAGATGTAACCATAATCTATCTCTGGATTCGATTTAGCTTTGGTGAGCGCGTTATCCAGCACAGACAGCATTTGCGTAGAATTTTTGCGCTCTTCATTAAACACCACACCAAGGGATGCTTTTGCTTTGCTAAGACCAGTTGGGTCTGCATTGAGATCTTGAATACAGGTGATGATGCTGTTGGCTGCGAACTTGAGTTCATTTTCATCAATATTCGGGAATACAAAACCAAACTCATCCGTCGAGATACGAGCGATCACGGTGTTTGGCAAATTAATGGTCATCGACAGTAGATCGGCAAGCTCGCGCACTAGCCCATCCCCAGCCTCATAACCTTCCCCCTTATAAGTCTGCTTAATAAATTCAGCATGCAAGATGGCGACGCCACCCAATGAAGATTCGCTCAGCCACTGATTGAGCTGTCCCATGAAGAAAGCACGGTTACCAAGGTGAGACACGGGATCCATATACGCGCGTTCGCGCAGCTTCTGTGCTTCCTTCGCTTGCTGTTTGAAGGATTCTTCTACGTGTGCCGACATACTATTGATGCCATCTACGACAGCAATCAAATCTCGGGTTCTAGGTCTAAGCAGCGGTTCACCAAACTGACGATTGGCCACTTGTTCCATTTTAACCACAATGGCGCGCAGTGGATTCAGCGCTCGGCGTAATATAAACGCGATAGCGAGTAAGCCTAATACGAGAATGCCCAAAAATGCCGCTGAAAGACGCTCAAACGCATGCCAAAGCTGAGAATAGGCCTCGCCAGGGTGACTAACAATTTCTACCTCTGCCAACTGTAGCCAGCCACTAGTGACGACGCGAGAGTCCTGGATTGGCGAAAACAGAGGAAGATTGGTAAACCATGCAGGTACGTCGCTCGGTTTGATTGGATAAGTGCGCAGTATTTCTTCATCACTCTCAAGAAATACCAGGCGAACCGTAGAGTAGGTGCTGCCATCAAATAGGGCGTTGATCACCGATTCCACGGCGACCTTGTCTTGAGACTGTAGGTACGGCGCCAAGGCAAGTCCGACGGTATTGATGGTGTTATTGACTTCAGAGCGTTGCTGCCGCTCCAAAAAATCTTTGGTGGTGTTAATTTCGATAATAAACACCGACGTCAATAACAGTAAAAAAACGGCTATCATGCCGACCACTAGCTGTCTGTATAGTGTCATAATTATTTACTCGTCGTAATTTACCTTTGGTTTCCGTAACGTTAATGAGCGCTCGCGACTGCGCAAATCATTCCATAATTTTAGTCTCGACGACTTTCCGGCTAACTTGCCTTGGGTGGTTTTCATGGTCCACAAGTTGCGACCATTAAAACTGTATATCGGGAGTAGATCGCCGCGTTTAGACGCGGGTTTTATTTCGCCAATAAGATTGTCTAAGATCAGCGGTTGAGAGCGTGGTGTTTCGTAGTAGGCAAGCACCATGTGGAATTGATTGAGCTCAATCGCCTTAACGTAGACTAAACGTAGCTTTTTATCGGAGATACCGAGTTCGAGCAGCGAGAAGTATTTGGCGATGGTAAAGTCTTCACAGTCACCAGCATTGCTCCCTAAAAACTCCAGCGGCGTTGCCCAGTAGTCTTTTCTTCCCCACAATCGAATATCATCGACAAAGTTGAGCTGGTTGAAGAACTCGTTCACTCCAGACAGTTGTTGTTTCTCGGATTTTCCCTGTAAACCAGCCAGCACAGAACGCCATGTCTGAACACGTTTACCCGCCCGCTCTCCGTACGTCTTGGTAACTGTACTAATCCAACGCTGTTCTTGTTTGGTGTAGGCGTCAGTGGTCGTCGCGAGCGATAAGGTTACCGCTGCGGCACAACCGATTAATGTAAACTTCAATTTGGCGCGCAGACGCCCCATTCGCTCACTCTTTATCACTAAGTCCCTTTACTCTTTTAGAGCGTTGTTTTGTGCGCTTATTATTGGTTTGAGCAGGTAATCTAGTACCGTGCGTTTACCTGTAATAATGTCAACCGATGCGGTCATGCCCGGAATAATAGGCAAGGTTTCATCGTGACCAAAGCTAGTCTTTTCGGTTCTGACTCGAACAATATAAAAGCTGTTGCCTTCCTCATCCTGAGTCGTATCCGCGCTGATATGTTCTAGCGTTCCATCTAAGCCGCCGTATTTGGTAAAGTCGTAGGCGCTGAACTTGACGATAGCGTGTAATTCTGGGCGTAAAAACGCGATATCTTGCGGTGCAATTTTCGCCTCAACCAGCAAGGTGTCTTCGGTTGGAACGATCTCAACAATATCCATGCCGGGCTGAATAACACCGCCGACAGTGTTGACGTTAAGTGTTTTTACCGTGCCGTTTACAGGAGACACCACGACAGTGCGGTTTACTCTATCTTCAAGACCAACAGCGGATTCTGTCATGGAAGAGAGCCGGTCTTGTGCTTCGTTGAGTTTTTCTTGCTGTTCTGAGCGGAATTTTTGTGCAATGTCGATACGGCTGAGTTTGGATTCCTCGATGGCAGAGCGCAGGGTAGGCAATTTAAGCTCCGTTGAAGTAAGCTCTCGTCTAGTGTCGTTGACTTGTCGTTGCAATTTAAGCAGTTCAACTTTTGGGACGACACCTTCATCGGCTAGAGGTTTGGTGATGTTTAACTCGTCACGGGCTAGGTTGTAGCCGTTTCTTAGATTTCGAACTCGGGCTTGCATCTCAACGAGATCCTGTTGTTTCTGTCTGACCTGTTGATCAATAACAGAGAGCTCGTTGCGAAGTTCATTGAGATCTTGGCGGTATTCTGCTCTTTGGCGAGACACTAAGTTCTTATTGTTCTCTTCAAATGTAGGCGGGTAGGCGAGCTTATTGGTATCCAGTGTGACAGATTCTCGCCAGTCATTTCCTGATTTTGACTCATCAATAATAACGCTAGTCAGCGACGCTGAGAGTTGCAACACGCTCGCTGTAAGATTGAGAACCTGCTGCTCACGCTCGCGAAAGTCCGATCTGAAACGTGTATCATCAATCAGCAGAAGTTGTTGCCCTTGAGTGACCGAGTCGCCCTCTCGAACGAGAATTTCTTTAACGAGACCACCTTCTAGGTTTTGAATCACCTGTATTTGCGAAGAGGGAACAACTTTACCTTGGCCGACGGTCACTTTATCGATTTCTGCCCACGCAGCCCAGACCACAGCACAAACAAAAAACAGCAACATCACCCAAAGCATGATTCTGGCACTGGTAGGAGTATTGAGCAGCAAAGCAGCGGTTTTGTCGTCGATGTAATCCAGCTCGGCGTCCGACACCTTTTTGTATTCTTTATTATCCATATTCCATCCGCAGGGGTGATGTTCAGGAGTCGACTAATAGTTTGATTCTATTACCAAGATTATCCATCTGTAACCTGTTCTCATAGAAAGAGTCGATCCATCATGCATTATTGGACGTAGTTCACGGTGTGACCGTTTGTTAAGGGGGCACTTCGTCACTAGCGTTATCCGAAAGTTTAGCAGCGACGTGGTGAATATAAAGTAATGAATTATCGAAATATTGTCTGGCTTGAAGAAATTCATCATCCATTAGTGACAAACTAGGCGATAGAATTCAAAAATCGACGTCGAGATAGGGAATTCGGGTTGTTTTCTGTCACATATCGGCGCAAAATTCACAAAAAAGTGAGGAGTTGTTATGGGAATTGAAGATATTCGCCGCGAGTATTCGAAAGGTGGCTTGCGTCGTAAAGATTTAGAAGACGACCCGATTGATCAATTTAACAAGTGGCTAGCGCAGGCGGTGGAAGCCAAGCTTAGCGACCCAACCGCGATGACTGTGGCAACGGTTGACGAAAATGGTATGCCATTTCAGCGCATTGTTTTGTTAAAGAGCGTCGATGAGAGCGGCTTCGTGTTTTACACCAACCTTGGTAGCCGTAAAGCGCAGCACATCGAACATAACAATAAGGTGAGTTTGCATTTCCCTTGGCACACTCTTGAGCGTCAGGTGCATGTTACTGGTGTAGCGGAAAAGTTGACGGCGATGGAAAACATGAAGTATTTCACCTCGCGCCCAAAGGAAAGCCAACTTGCAGCGATTGCGAGTAAACAAAGTAGTCGTATTTCGGCACGCGGTGTTCTTGAAGGTAAATTTCTGGAACTGAAACAGAAGTTTGCTAAAGGCGAGATCCCAGTACCAACGTTTTGGGGTGGCTACCGTATTCGTCCTGAATCGATTGAATTTTGGCAGGGTGGCGAACACCGACTGCATGACCGTTTCCTGTTTAGCAAAGATGGAACCGGTCAATGGGATGCAGAAAGATTGGCGCCGTAACTGCTATTTAGCGTTTAGATTTTATCTAAGCTGCGGTTTTCGCAGCTTTTTTTATATTTTTGCTTCGATATAGTACAAATTGCAACCACCGTAACTTGTTGGTTCATGATCATTGTTCCGGAAGCTTGATCAAGTAAGGATCCTTTTTTATGCTTCTGTTTCTAGGTGATCTATTCATAGTAAGCCCAATAACGATAAGCGATTGCGCGATTCGCTTTCCCAAATTCACTGGAAATCGATATACTCCGCGGATCGACATTCCATTTACACTGAGGCTGGAAACATGGTGAAACGCAATAATGACATCCTTGATCATGCTTCCCCAGTGCCCAGCATCATCAAGCCAGCTGAAATCGTTCGTCTGCCTTCACATATGGACTCTCACGAGCACCATTACACGCAAGTTGTGATTGGACTCAAAGGTCAATCTGAGTTCGATGTTGGCGGTGTTGGCAACAAGGTAGGCCCTGGACAGGGCTGTGTGGTGACATCTGGCCTTGATCATGCTTTCGGTGGCATTGTTGATCAACCGGATATTTTGGTGTTGAACATGCCACTGCCAAGTGATGATGATCCAGTACTTCTTCAAAGAATCAATGAGTTATCGAAGAGTAAAACTTACTTTCAACTTGATATTCAAATTCAAAAACTGATTCAGATGTTGGTGGCAGAAATGAAAAGTAGCCCAGATGATCTGTTACTCAGTCGTGCATGCAACGACACTGTGGTGGCGTTATTGCAGCGCCACATTTCAGAGCTTAAGACGTCACTGCGTGACTCTCGTTTCGATCTTGAACAGATTGATCGCTACATCGAGCAGCATTTAGCCCATAAGATCTCCGTCGCTCAGCTTGCCGGTAGTGTGTTTCTAGGAGAGAGTCAGTTCCATATGCTGTTTAGAGAGCATTTAGGCATTACGCCACACCAATATGTGCTGAACAAGCGCGTTGATGCAGCCAAGCGATTGATTGAACAAGGCAACTTAAACTTAGGTCAAATTGCAGAACTCACTGGCTTTTCTGGTCAAAGTACCTTTACTCATGCCTTTTCTAGGTTGCAAGGCATCTCTCCGTCGCAGTATCGCAAGCGTTTCTCTTAATCTTCATGTCGGAAGACAATAAAGCTTGGTCGATTCCAATAAAGTTTGTCACGTCTGCGCAGTTAGTTCACTTGACAGAGATTTATGTGAACCGGTTTTAGCAAACACGCCTTTGCCCCAAACCTTCACAGAACCGACAAACGGCACACCTGAGCAGTACACCAATAGACCAACTTAATCTAATCCGTACTTTGTTCTCTTATACGGTGTTTTTCCGTAATTCAACCCAACATCTATATGTCGATTCACATAACAGGTTGATACCAGTTGAGTTTCATAATAAATGGCTGCAACATAGGCGGAATGCAAAGACGGAAAAAGTCCGTCTATAAAGCTACATGGACTCCCTCTTTTGTCAACAATAGCTCCCGCTAATAACAGTGGATCTGACAGCAGCTCTACATTCGGTGTTTAATCGGAGAAACTCCGTCACCCTGATGATATTCGCTTGATGTTGACCTCATTCGTTAGTCAGTATTTGCTACTAGCTTTATAGACAGGTTTAAACATCTCGGTCTGATCGTATTGTCATCATTTGCTATTGCTTTGACTCGGTGAGTGTTAACCGTTTACATAGTTAATTTTGTACTCTTTTCCCGTGGTTAATAGTGCCCATATGATACGAGCATTCTTTGCTGCTAGGGCGACAGCCGCTCGTTTATAACCTCGTCGTTCAACGAGTTGATTTAACCAAATACTGTTGCGGTCGGTTTTCTCTTTGCATCGTGCAATAATGGCTCTTGCGCCATGAATAAGTAGAGTACGAATATGTTTTTCGCCTCTTTTGCTGATGCGCCCAAGGTGAACATGACCACCTGTTGAGTATTGCCTTGGAACCAACCCTATCCATGCGGCGAACTGGCAGCTAGAGCCAAATTGCTTGGCGTCATTGACGGTCGCGACAATGGCACTTGCACTGTGTTCACCGACACCAGGAATATTCATAAGAGCCCTGGCTGAAGCCATTTCACGGACTAATGCTGATACTCTTCGATCATAGTGCAGGACTTCAAGATTAAGGCTTTGAATCTTGTTCGACAGATCTTGAAGTAGTTCACGAGCTAGCATGGGTAAACCATTTTCAGCATCCTCAAGGATACTCCCGATAGTGTTTTGGGCTGAGTAGCGGCCTTTTGGCATGACAAGACCAAATTCAGAAAGTAATCCTCTGAGTTGGTTAATGGTTGCGGTTCTTGTTTTAATTAGGCCTTGACGGATACGATGTAGGCAAAGCACTGCTTGTTGTTCTTCACTTTTTATAGAGACAAATCGTGTTTTGGGTCTAGATACTGCTTCGCAGATGGCCTCTGCATCATTGGCATCATTCTTTTCATTTTGTCGATACGGAATAACGAATTTGGACGCCATGATTTTAGGGCTATGACCGAGTTTAAGTAACTCCCTTGCCCAGTGGTGCGCACCGGAGCAAGCTTCCATACCGATGAGGCAGGGTGGTAATTTTGCGAATGTGTCTAAGAGTTTGTTTCTTTTAACAGTTTTGCGTAGGATACACTTGCCATATGCATCAACGCCGTGAATACTGAACACATTCTTGGCGAGGTCAACGCCAATAGTTTGAATTGTGGACATAGTAACCTCCAGTTCTTCAGCGTGTACTGAGTAAGTATGGCACGCAGAGTGTCAGGGAGAGGGAGTCCATATCATTCGTTAGGCTAATTTCCCACCTCAATCACAAATGGATAATTAACAATTGTGTTATTGTCTTTAATGTACTGTTTTTAACAAAAGCGTAGGAATTTCAATGAATCTTGATATAAAAATTTTATCGAAAGGTGACTCGGTTATGAATGTCATGCCTTTCGGAGCGAGTATCGCTATTGCTGTGAAAAAGAAAAATGGAAAAGTAGAAATTGTTCTTTTAGACAGAAATGATGAAAATATTCCCGAAATAACGGCAACATGGACAATCAGTGAAGGTGAAGGGGAGATAGGTGTATCCAGTTCAGATAATGATGTAAAAATCACCACGTTTTAGAGGTCACATATGAAATGTAGTATTTGTGGGCAAAGTGGGCACAATAAGCGTTCTTGTACTCAAACGGTTTCTGAACCTTCGCCAGATACACGTGATCGTGCGCTGATTTTGCGCATTGATAATATGACCCAAACTGAACAGGATGAAATGCACATTGAACTTGTTAGGCTTAAGAAGAGAGTAACGGATAGTGCCGCAAAAGCGACATTAGTTGAAGGTGGCAGTAAAGAGTTACCGAGTAAAATACGTGCTCTTATTGAAGCACAAGAGGAAAATAATGGTTAAGCGCCCTTATTCTCACACAAAACAGCAAAAAAAAATTAAAGAACTCCAAGAGCATATTTGTATAGTTTGTTGGGATCACGATAGAAAGAAGGCTAGAGGGCATCATCTAATCCCTTTTTCGGAAGAAGGCAGCGATAATATTATTAACTTCGTAACTTTATGTGATGATTGCCACAAAAAATACCACGCAGGAAAGCTGAACCTAGATTTCTATCGATTCTAAAAATTAGCCTAACAAGGCAATCAAGGTGATGCGTTACACTCGGCGGTTTTGGTATGGAGTTCAGTGTGCTTTGCTGGTTCAGTGGGGCACACCTTATTGCAGGCGTTAACTGGCTAGGAGAGTGACGTGAATTCGTATACAAAGCATCATATACATAAATTTTTTGATAAGTATCTAAAACGTGAATTCGACCAAGATGATGTCGCTCTGTTTATTGTTTTGGTTAGGGATTACACCCCAAAACCAAGTATATTTCGAGAGTTAGGAGATTTCCTCGCTCATCCAGAACAAAAAAATTGTGGTGTTGTCATTAATAATTTCAAGCCAGTAACTTCATATTTTGAACGAAAAACTGAGCGTGTAATGGATGGTGGAAAAATTCCGATGGAACGACCATTAGGCTTAGGTGTGCTTGAAGATGTTCAACAAAGTTTAGGGGCTATTTTTAAGGAAGTTGAAATCTCAGGCTTTGTGAATGATAAAAATGATCCTTCTTTTCGCGACTTTATTTTTTGTCTAATTTTTATGCTTAGTAACTTTAGGTTGAAAATCAAGAATCAACTTGTTGATATGAAGGTAAATTTTGGAAATTCATTAAGCTTATCAGTCTCTTACGAAAGTTCGAAATTTGAGCGAAACTATATATCTTTAACAGTTCTTTGGCTAAATGCTGTTTGGGTAACTTGCCCTAGTGGATTTACCGAAGAACTGAAAGGCTATATTGCACGTAGATTTTCTAATGGTCTCTTAGGTGCCATTCCATATGAAGCAGATACCAATAGCCTCTCAACGAACATGGAAGATATACCAAAAAGTCAAATATGGCCTTTAGTTGACAGGCGAGTAGGCATTTAAGACGGATTCTCAACGCTTGGCATTCTCGGTTTGGGTTGGCTTCAGTGTTGAATGCGGCAAGGTTTTAGGCTGGGTGGAGGCGTTGTTCACCACTTAATGCGGCGTTAGGTATCTAAGTTGGTCGTTATACAAGCAAGAAGGGGGTCGGTTGAAACTATATAAATATTTGCCAGTGGAAAGAGTCGATGTACTGGAGAATTTGCGAGTCAGATTTACTCAACTGAGTTCTTTAAATGACCCATATGAAATGCATCATTCTTTCAATGTAACTGATCTAGTTAATAATTTGTCCAAGGAATCTCGAGAACTATTGAACGAGTGGTGGTCGGATTTGAGTGATGACAAACGCATTGAGTTGGAGCCAGAGTATAATCAGGTTCTCAGTGAAATCGAAGAGAACTCAGGTAACCTTATTAGAGAAAACAAAATGACATCTGAAATGTCAAAGTTAATGGATAAAGTTATTGGGGTGCTTTCGTTATCTCAAACGAATGAGAGTTTGTTAATGTGGTCACATTATGCAGATTCGGGTTGCGGTTACGTTATTGAGTTTGATTCTAATCACGAGTTTTTTCATCGGCCCGGGCTGAATGGTGTGAGCACTGACCCAATAGTTATAAAATATGAGGAATCCCCAAACTTGCTAGACATTGGCAAAGTTTACGATAGTTCGTCGATTCTAGGTGTCAAATCTAGTGAGTGGGCTTATGAAAAGGAAGTGCGATTAACTTTGAATTTTATTGGTATTAAACCTCAAGTAAACAGTGATAATCGTCCGATAATTGACCCTTTCGGTAACAAAGTCTATTTGGCAGATATACCCAAAGATGCAATTAAATCTATTTTTTTCGGTCCTAGAACCAGTGTGGATACAAAAAATAGAATATTGAAAGCTATAAATGACAATTACATTGAGTGCCAAGTATTTGAGCACGAGGTCGCCGTTAATACTTACAAATTAATCCAGCGCGTGTAGCTACCTAACAATCGCTTCAAGTTGATTCGTAACGCTTGGCGGTTTTGGTGTTAATTTTGGTTTGGGTGATTACGGTTTAAAATTTGGCTTCAGTGGTGCGTACCTCACAACTTAAGCGGGCGTTACTTTTCCATACGTGGACTAATCCGTTACATTCTAATTTAGTAATATAACTGAATCAGTTATGTCCAAAAACGTTTCAGAAAGTGATCAAACTGTAGCTTTCTATAGTCCAATAATTGCTTGAAAAGGCTAGTTTCCTATGCCTTCCGACACTTCAAATGAATCAACTACTGAGACTCGCTGCCGATGCAGATCATCATGGCATCAGGTCGCCAATACTCAAACTCGCAATCCATCAACATACCATCTTGCTTGTAGTTCACACGGCATATCTTTAGAACAGGTTGTCCTTCTGCCAAATTGAGGGCTTTGGCGACATGGCTAGGCGCTGATGTTGGAATGACGTCGAAGTGAGAACGCCCTGTCTCGTAGCCATACGTTTCTTGGTAGCACTGTGTGAGTGACATGGTTAGGTTTTTATCCAAGATGTCGGGGAATAGCGAAGCAATCAGGCAATTCTCCACAAACAGCACTACACGTCCATCGATGTATCGCAGTCGCTCTATGACATGAATCGGTGTAATCGTGTCAACCGACAGCGCCTTTGCGTATTCACCACTTGCCATCTCAGTTCTAACATTCACCAGCTTAGTTTCAGCAATTCGGTCTTGATCGCGAATCATCTGATGAAAGTGATTGCGTGACAGTGGGTTATAGCGGATACGCTGCGGTGAAACATACCAGCCACGACGCTCTTCTCGATAGATCAAACCTTCGGTTTCAAGGGAGGTAAGGGCGTCTTTAATGGTAATTCGAGTGGTTGAGAAGAGTTCACTCAACTCACGCTCAGAAGGTAGCTTCTGCCCAGCCTGCATTATGTTTCCTGAGATTTGATCTCTTATGGTGGTTTTGATTTTCGCAAGCTGAGTGAGGGTTTTCATTGTTGTGACCTAGTCCAAAGGCGTATAGATGAACAAGATACGACAGCTTGGTAACAGTTTTATGAAGGCTTCAATCTCATCTGGCTTTGATTGTAACCTACTCACTTCTAAGTTCTTTCCTAACTATGACGTTGTCAAAACCCAGTTTTTCTCAAAATCAGCAATAATTAAAATTCAATCCGACTAAATTAATAACCTCATATTTAAACAACATGAAAAAACTCAACCTCGCTTTTATCGCTCTTGTTCTAACTATCTTAGCTGGTTGTTCTTCAACCGCGTCCGTCGACAATGCAAAAACCAGCAGCTATGCCCGTTCTCATGAGCTTGTTGGCCAAGCATCGTGGTATGGAAGCAAATACCATGGCAAGCGCACCGCAAGTGGCGAGCGATATAACATGAGAGCCTATACTGCGGCTCATAAAACGTTACCGTTTGGCACCATCGTTAGGGTGACGAATACCAACAATGGCAAAACTGTCGATGTGAAAATCAATGACCGTGGTCCCTTTGTGAAAGGTCGTGTTATTGATCTTTCACGAAAGTCGTTTGACCAGATTGGTAACATTAATGCTGGTACTTTACCGGTTAAGATTGATGTGATTGATGATAGTAATACGTTTAGGTATAAGCACTAAATCTCCTCTTCCTGCCCAAATATAGCCGTCATCCCACTGGCCGTGCACCTACGCAGGCAGGGATCTTCTTCAAGCGCGCACCAAGCCTCAAGTAGATTCCTGCCTGCGCAGGAATGACGCGCGTTGCTGGCTCTTCACACTCACAATAGTCGTCATCTCACTGGCCGTGCGCCTACGCAGGCAGAGATCTACTCAACGCTCACTCCAAGCCTCAAGTAGATTCCTGTCTTCACAGGAATGACGTACGTTGAGAGCAAGGTCGTCACCTATTCCCTTCATCAAACTGACGCATTTCTGCCATTTAACCTCCATAAAACCGTCAAAAACTCTGCCCTAAATTGTCACATTCGCGAAATAGCATAAAAAGTGAACTTACTGACCTAGTCCAGAAGGATAGAGACAATGAAAACTTTGCTTAACCGTGCAAGTATCGCAAAACTTGGCACTGCTACTCTGATTGCAGCGGCGATCTCTTCTACTGCCATGGCTGACGACGGTGTGCAAGCACTGACCGAAGCGGCAAAAAAAGAAGGGGCGGTTTACAGTGTGGGTATGCCAGATAGTTGGGCAAACTGGAAAGATACTTGGAATGACCTTGAGTCCACTTACGGCTTGAAGCACCAAGATACTGATATGAGCTCGGCACAAGAGATCGCTAAGTTTGAAGCAGAAAAGAAAAATGCGACAGCGGATATCGGTGATGTGGGCTTTGCGTTTGCACGCGTAGCGGTACAAAAGGGTGTGACGCAGCCTTATAAACCAACCACTTGGAGTGATATTCCTGATTGGGCGAAAGACAAAGATGGCCACTGGGCTTTGGCGTATACCGGTACTATCGCGTTTATCTCAAACAACAACCTAGTAAAAGATGCACCGACGTCTTGGCAAGATATTCTTGAAGGTGATTATAAAGTTACTGTCGGCGACGTAGGTGTTGCAGCGCAAGCGAACAATGCGGTACTAGCCGCAGCATTCGCCAATGGTGGTGATGAATCAAACCTTAAGCCTGCTATTGAGTTTTTCTCGAAGCTTGCTAAACAAGGTCGTTTATCCTTCACTGACCCAAGCATTGCGAACCTGGAAAAAGGCGAAGTCGAAGTCGCTCTCCTTTGGGATTTCAACGCGCTGAACTACCGTGACCAAATCGACCGTTCGCGCTTTAGCGTTAACATTCCACAAGATGGTTCGGTTATCTCTGGCTACACAACCATCATCAACAAGTACGCGAAGAACCCGAACGCAGCTAAATTGGCTCGTGAACACATCTTTAGTGACCGCGGTCAAATCAACCTTGCAGAGGGCTACGCTCGCCCAATCCGCTCTAATGTTGAGCTGCCTGCATCGATTCAAGAAAAGCTGATTTCAAACGACCAGTACGGCAACGTACACCCAGTGACTGACTTTAAAGCATGGGAAAAATCAGCGCGCCGCCTACCTCGTCAGTGGCAAGAAAACGTGCTTATCCATCAGCAGTAATTTGAGAACCTAAGTAAGAGGTAAGTATGAGCAATAAGGTCATTCTTGTTGTCCTCGATGGTCTCAATTATCAAGTAGCCCGTGATTGCATGGGCTACTTGAACGGCTTAATCGAGCAGAAAAAAGCAACCCTATATCCTATTCAGTGTGAGCTTCCATCAATGTCGAGACCACTCTATGAGTGCATTTTGACTGGAGTGCCACCTGTTCTGAGCGGCATTGTTAATAATCAAATTGTACGCCTATCGAATCAAGAATCCATCTTTGGCCTAGCCAAATCGCAGGGCAAGGTAACGGCAGCTGCCGCTTATCACTGGGTGAGTGAACTCTATAACCGAGCGCCTTATGATGCGGTTCGTGACCGTTTTACCGACGATGAATCACTCAACATTCAGCATGGTCGTTTCTATCATTGGGATCACTACCCTGATGAGGCTTTGTTTATCGACGCAGAATCACTCAGACAGCAGTTCAATCCAGACTTTCTCCTAATACATCCAATGAATATCGATGACGCAGGGCACAAGCATGGCTTGGATTCGAGGCAATATCGAAACAGCGCGCGCGCTGCGGATATTTACCTATCCAACTACATCAGTACTTGGATTGATGCGGGTTATCAAGTCATGGTGACCAGTGATCACGGTATGAACGATGACCTTTCGCACGGCGGCATCTTGCCTGAAGAGCGTGAAGTCCCACTGTTTGTCATTGGTGATACCTTTACCCACGCCGACACAACCGTGAAGCAAACAGAGCTTTGTGGACTGTGTTGTCAGCTTCTCGGGCTTGAGCATCGTAAACCTTATGCACCGGAAATGATCGCGTTATGAGTAGTTCAGTAATCGCAACGCCGAGCAACGGCAAGACGCAGTCTCGTCAGGGCGCGTCTCTGTGGAATCGTTTTAAACCCGTGCTTTGGCTCGCGCCCTTTGTGCTGTTTTTCTATTTGTTCCAGCTCGCCCCAATGGTTTGGGTGTTTTTTAATAGCTTTCAATACGATGGCGAGTTTTCGCTGGACAATTACCTTGAGGTATTTGACTCCAGCTTCATGATTCAAGCCTTTAGCAACAGTATTTGGTTGTCGGTATGGTCGAGTGTGATTGGTCTCGCCATTGCTGCGTTATTGGTGTCATCGCTTCGCAGAGTCGATAGCCGACTGCGCGATGGTGTTATTGCCTTTACTAATATGAGCAGTAACTTCGCTGGTGTGCCTCTGGCGTTCGCCTTCATCATTATTCTGGGTGTCAACGGTGCAGTCACGTTGCTCCTTAAGCAGTATGGTTTGATTGAGGGGTTCAATCTCTATGGTAAATGGGGACTACTGGTCATCTATATTTACTTTCAGATCCCACTGGGTGTGCTGCTGCTCTATCCCGCGTTTGATGCGCTGCAAGATGATTGGCAGTCAGCGTCGGCGCTGCTTGGTGCGAAAACGCATCAGTATTGGACTCAGGTTGCTCTACCTGTGCTGTCTCCCGCGCTGCTTGGCACCTTCATTATCTTGATTGCTAACGCAATGGGCGCATACGCCAGTGTCTACGCGCTGACCACGGGCAACTACAACGTTATTACCGTGCGCATCGCAAGCTTAGTATCGGGTGATTTGTTCCTTGAGCCGAATCTGGCGGCGGCCATTTCCTTGATTCTAATGGCGATTCTCGCCTTCATTACGGTTATCAATCAATGGCTATTGTCGAGGAGTTATCATGCTTCAAAATAGCAAATCTCTCGTGAGTAAAAAGCTAACAAGCAATGTTAGTACTTACTATCATAAAGCCGTTGTTTACGGAATCGTTGGACTGATGCTGGTTCCGATTATCGCGACCTTGGTGTACTCCCTGTCATCAAGTTGGGGAGCCACCATATTACCCGACGGCTTTACCTTTAATTGGTATATTCAACTGCTTACCGATTCACGTTTTCTTACGGCATTTGGGCGCTCGCTGTTGGTCTGTTTCGCGGCTCTAGCATTGAGTGTGGTGTTGATCCTACCGGCGATTTTTGTGGTGTTTTACTACTTTCCAAAACTCGACAAGTTAATGAACGTGCTTATTTTGTTGCCGTTCGCTGTACCGCCTGTGGTCTCTTCAGTAGGGCTATTACAGATCTATGCCGACAGTGCGGTGCCTTTGATCGGTACGCCATGGATCTTAATTGGTACCTACTTCACCATCGCGCTGCCGTTTATGTATCGCGCGATATCCAACAGTTTTGAAGCGATTAATTTGAACGATTTGATGGATGCGGCTCACTTATTAGGCGCAAGCACAACCAAGGCATTTCTCTTGATTATCGTTCCGAACTTGAAGAAGGGTTTGTTGGCGTCGCTGTTCCTTTCGTTCTCGTTCTTATTGGGTGAGTTTGTGTTCGCCAATATCTTGGTGGGAACACGTTACGAAACACTGCAAATCTATCTCTATAACATGCGTCAAACCAGCGGTCACTTTACCTCTGCGTTAGTGATGACTTACTTTTTCTTTATCTTCCTACTGACATGGCTTGCCAGCCGTTTTAGCAGTCAACAACAAAAGGGCAAATCATGAGCTACGTATCTGTTAGTCAACTTACCAAGCGATTTGGTAATAACACGGTTTTCGAAGACATCGACTTTACGATTGAGAAGGGAGAGTTCATTACTCTGCTCGGACCTAGTGGCTGCGGAAAGTCAACGTTACTTCGCAGTTTGGCGGGACTCAATCCCGTTGAAGGCGGCCAGGTTTTAGTGGATGGTGTCGATATCACTCACGCCGCACCGCAGCAGCGTGGCATCGGCATGGTATTTCAATCTTATGCTTTATTCCCGAATATGACGGTAGCCGAAAACATCGCGTTCGGCCTCAAGATGCAAAAGCTGGCTAAGGCAGAGATAGAGCGCGAGGTTACCAAGGTGATCGACCTGGTGGAATTGACGGGTAAAGAGAGGCAGTACCCGCACCAGCTATCCGGTGGCCAAAGGCAGCGCGTTGCTCTTGCCAGAGCTTTGGTGGTCAAGCCGCGGATCTTGTTATTGGATGAGCCTTTGTCTGCGCTGGATGCCAAAATCCGCAAGAACCTTCGCCAGCAGATCCGCACTATCCAAAAAGAGCTAAACCTGACCACTATCTTTGTCACCCATGACCAAGAAGAGGCGATGATCATGTCTGATCGTATCTTCTTGATGAACAAAGGCGAGATTGTCCAGCAAGGCGAGCCAGAGGCGATTTATACCCATCCAGTGAATGAGTTCGTCGCCGGTTTTATGGGTCACTATAATCTGGTGGAAGCAGCACAAGCCAAATCGCTCTTTGATCTCGAAGTGAACAGCAAAGTCGCAATCCGTCCAGAGTCCATCTATGTGCGTGAGCAAGGACGTCAGTATGGTGAGCACATTTCGGCTCCGAGAACAGGGGTCATTAAGAATCATCAACTGCTTGGCAATGTGATTCGCTACCAAGTGGATGTGGATGATTGCGAACTCACTGTTGATCTGCTCAACCGATCCTCAGAGCGCTTGCTGTCTGTTGGTAGTCAATTAGAGCTACTTTTTAACCTAAACGAAATTCAACCTGTGAGAGCCTAGAATGTCTAATCCTCTTTATGTATTCGACATGGACGAGACGCTGCTTGATGCCGATTGTGCCATGCTTTGGAACCGATTCTTGGTGGAAAAAGGGATAGCGACGGCACCTGACTTTTTGAAAGAAGACGAACGCCTGATGGCACTCTACGCGCAGGGTAATATGGATATGGAAGACTACTTAAAGTTTTCCATGTCGCCATTAGCTGGCGTGTCGAAAGAGACGGTCTCTTTGCTGGTGGAGCAGTGCATTGACGAGAAGATAATGCCTCGTTTATTTCCTCAAGCCGCCACACTGATTGCACAGCTTAAGCGTGATAATGTTCAGACGGTAATCATCTCCGCATCCGTGAGCTTTCTGGTGTCGGCTATTGGTAAACGTATTGGTATTGATGAAGCGATGGGGATTGATTTGGCGGAAGAAGGCGGCTGTTACACCGCTCGAATCGACGGCATTCCTACTTATCGCGAAGGCAAAGTCGCAAGGCTGGAACAATGGTTGACAGAGAGTATGACGCAGTACTCGGAGATCCATTTCTATACCGACTCTATCAATGACCGACCACTGTGTGAGTTTGCTGACCATGCTTATTTAGTAAACCCATGTCCACTGCTAAAAGCACTCGGTGACAAGAAGGATTGGCAGCAGCTTCATTGGTTTTTGTAATCCATCGATACCTGACGTTTAAGCTCCGAAGGTCGTTTATTACGACTCTCGGAGTTTATTGTGACTGTTATTATGGTTCTATCTTTTGGACTTCTTTTACCTCTAAGTCTGCAAACCAGACTTCGTCTTCGCCAGCATTAAGCCCTGCTTTATCATTAAGAGAGCGATAGATACCCCATTTGGGTCTTACGAAGTTGACGGTACTGCCGTTACTGCCAGAGCGCCAAAGCTCGATATTTTGTTCATTGACGGTAAACAGCGGTGCTTCAGAGCCAAGTGGTGTCACCGACATTTCCAGCGAGCCTTGTTCACTGAACTGCGCACGAACAAAGACTTCTAGCCATTGTCCCTGTATTTGTGTTGCCCAGTCGATACCTAGCTGTGAGGTATGAAGCAACATGGTCTTAGCATCCTGACTATCCACATGACGTACTTCTAAGCCACTGACACCGCTCTTAGTGTTGCCAGTAATAGTCACTAACGGCTGACTAACAGGATCACCAAAATCAGATACGGCTTTTAGCTGAAAAAGATGGGTAAAGTGGTTGGTGACGCGCAGGTCTTCGTCAATTCGAAATTTCCAGCGGTACTCAAATATGGTGTCCATAAAGCCTTTGAGTGAGTCATTAGATTTATCGTACACCTTAATTTCGTTGCGTTGGCGGTCGGTTTTACCCGTATCTCGATCGCCATCTAGGTCGCGATGAATAGTAAAGCGGAAATAGTCGCCAACCTGATTATCGCTGTCCTCGGTGATGTGTCTTACCCCGCTATGGTTGTCCTCACCATACAGGTCGGGCGCCTCGATAGAGCCCACTCCAAGGACACTTTCAATCAAATCGTAAGTGTCCATATTGGCTGAGCCATCCGAAACTAGTGAAGCGCTACTCAGTACATAGTAGTTTCCGGAATCATCAATATCTGGTGTGTTTGGAATGCTGGTGTTGCTTGAGCTACTTCCACCGCAAGCGGTCAGAATAAGAGGAATAAGGGTGGAAAGCGCAAGCTTTCTGGCGTGATACATCATAGGTCACTTCCTAAAACGAAAAAAACGGGCACCCTACAAGTACCCCAAAATGCAGCTTTGCTTATTACTTACAATGTTAGTGTGGAGTTAGAACCTGTTGTGGGGCTCGGCATTAATGCCGAGCCGGCTGAAGGTGATGCTGTTAAAACAGTTCAGAGTCGACGTTATCGAAATACGCGGTGTTGACTGTGCTGCTGTTGTCACCTGTGTAAAGTGTTAGCTGTGAAGGTACGATACTAGAATCGAGTCCCGTCGTTGCTTGATCAATGTCTGTTGCGATTTCTTGACCATTCATAGTGACTGTGACTAGTCCTGCGTCTGTCCATGTAATAGTGAATGAATGCCACGCATCAAGAGCAATATCGCTCGCAATCTCAACATCATCGCTACCAGCTTCATATTTCAATTTAGTGCCTGACTGATTCAGCTCGAAGTAACGATTTGAGTTGTTTTTGCCATCACCGATGTTGATGTATGTTGACTTGGTGTTGGCTGATGGGAAGTACGCATCCAAAGATACCGAACCTGCAGCCGTCGGTGCAGTAAATTCGCGCATCGCAAATGGTTTAGTCGCCGAGTTACTGTCTGCTAGATACAGAGACTTCTCTTCACTGTTGTCTGGGTCGACCGCAACTTCTGCGGTTGTTGTGCCATCGGCGTCATCTTTGATGTTGGCTGTTGTCCAAGCGCTGCTTGCTGAGCTGATGAGTTCGCCAACCGTATAGGATTCAAAGTCATCGGTAACATCGGTTGGCTCAGACGGCTCAGATGGTTCTGAAGAGTTGCCATCGCCAATGATGGTCGCCTCCGATGTGCTGCTATTGTATGGGTTTCCTGACAGGTTTTGCCCTGCTGCATAGTTGTCGAAATCGTCTTCAAATACGAGAGCTTCGGTACCTGTGTCACTTGAATAGACCGCTAGATTGTCACCGATAAACTCAAAGTTTGTTGTATTACTTGTGTCACCAATCTTCAATGAGATAACGGTAACTGCCGCATCTTCAGTGATTTCGCCAGTAAACTCTTCGCCATTTACCGTAAATTTGAATTCGTCGTTGCCCCATGTCACCTCGATAGCCAGTTTGTCACCATTAGCAAAGGTGCCGCCAGCATCCGTTATTGAACCGCCGCTGACACCGCCAACACCTGCACCGCGATATTGCACTTTTCCTTCGCTGAGAATGACTTCACCATATAGGTTTTTATTGGATGTACCGTTGGTGTAAAGAGAGATGTATGCGTTATCACCCGTACCGTCAGCATCTTGTATTGTGTCTCCATCTTCTTGATAAATAACATCAACAGTCAAACGACCTGATGCAATGCTATCGACAGTGGCGCCTGTAGATGAGTCTAAAAGCTTAAGTCTAAGCTCACCAACATCGTTATCCAAAGCGTCCAAGATTTGAACCGAGTTGTTGTAGCCAGCGCTATCATTAGCTTTGGTTACCGCATCGGCTACGGAGCTAGTTTCTGATTGGTCTGTGCCTGAAAGCTTCCCGTAGTTATCGGTATCAATGGTCAATGCACCATTAGTCACGGAATAACTGCCTGTCGTGACTGTTTCTCCACTTGTATCGTAGTAAGTGAAAGAAAGCGTTTCTTCATCGATATCGTCAGTATAAGTGGTGGTATAAATGGTGTAGGTGCCATGATTGTCATCATCATTGTAATAGTGTTGAGATGTTCCATCAAAAACATACACATTAGGTAAATCTGCGCTTGATTGTGCCGCTACGTCCCCTTCTTCGATGAGCTGCCAATAGTGACCCACCAGTTTTGATGTTGGAGTTGTACCGCCCCCACTATTACCCTCTCCAGTGTTCTCATTAATAACTTCAGGGTTACAACCCATTAGAAGCCCCGTTGAGAGGGTGATCGCTGCTGCAATTTTTGATACTCGCATAATTTAACTCTCTTTCATGTCCCTTTATATTGGATGTCAATATTATTGTATTATAAATAGAGATGTTGCTAGTTGTAACATTTGGTAGCTTGATTGCAGTCACTGAAGTGGAGATAAATTATACGATTTTTGTGACGTAACTGGCGATTATTGATGGTGATATCGATCTTAGTGATTGAATTGTATTGGTATTGGATGGTTGAGAAGGGGGTGAGAACGAAGGGGTATATGTGGAAAAAAGAGCGGCTACTGCTGACTAGGTTTGTTAGACAGCTTTCAAATATACTTCTCTTGATTGTCGATAGGTGATTAGTTTGTAGGACAAAATTGTGACTATAAAGCGTTCTAGTAACGGAACAATGGACATCGATTCTTGCGATAATTTCACCCGCTAGCTTCATCGATATGCAGCTAGCGAGTGATTCAAAGCAGGTTATTTACTTTGCGTTTTCCCACTTCTCGACGATGTTTAACGCTAATGATTCGTCTTGAGTCATCATCGCATAAACATCAGCGTGTTGATCCATGTCGTTAACTATCATTATCTCGCCATTCGTCGTAGCGTAGCGAATTACAAGTGGATTGTCGCCAGCTTGCTGGTCAAATTCAATGCGCAAGTTGCCACTTGGAAGCGTCCAAGTTGTTTTGTATTCTTCACCATCTTCAATGAGGGTTACTTCACCAACTTTTGTTTCTGAGTTGAACACGCCAAAACGGAATTCACCGTAAACCGGCACTGAAGTCGAGTCTTTTGAGTCATCCATCACAATGAACCAAGTCTTGTTTTCAAAGTCTTTTTCTGTGAAGTTTATAGATGTTGTTAGGTCGCTTGTTGTCCATAGCGTCAAATCGCCTTCATCTGGTACAGCAAAAGCTAGTTCAGTTGATGTGTAAATGAAGGCATTGTTCTCTTCTTTGCCATTTTCTGAAGGAATAGAAAGCACATCGCCATTAACACTGTAACTCATGCACTCAGATTGGCTATTTTCTTCTACACATAGGCTATCTTTAGTTAACCAAGCACTAAATACACCTTCCTCTGCTGCCCAATGCTTACTGAAATTAGCAAGGTTCCATGTTGACGTTGGTGAATCCTTATCTTCATTACCTTTGATCAAATAGCTCTGAAGGTTGTTGATTACCTCTACTGCTTTATAATCACCATCTTCATTTTTGACGATATCATAATCTTCGATTTCTTTAATATCACCATTGTGTTGATTGATGATGTCATTAATTTCAGTTGCAGTTTTCTCTAACTCGTCACCTTTAATATTCGCTGATTCTGTCGGTAGTTCTTGCACTAAACTACGGGCAATCGCATGCCCCTTAATTGCATCTTCAGCTTTATCTATATCACCTTTCAGTGAGACATAATCTCCAGAGATTACACTGCTGTCCAGATTGAGTACGGCTGCCAAATCTTCAATTGACATATCGTTAGCATTCGCTAGAGTCGTGAAGGGTGTAACCACGCTAGAGTCAGAACTTGCCGTCATTTCAAAGCTTTGAGTTAGGTATCCGACGCGATCTGCATCTTTGGTGCTACCCGCGATTGAACGGATGATGACCGGGTGATCCTTGTCTGAGGCAGGGATAGTAAATTGGCCATTGGCATTAGTTTTGCCTATTACTTCACCGTCGTCACATACGCCATTTTCATTTCGGTCTACACAAACTTGTGCATTTTCCAAATAACCATCGATAACGGTAATAGTGCGGCCTTGAATAGTTCCGCCTTCATCACTAGAGCCACCACAGCCCGATAATACAATTGCAGATAGAATTGCAGTGCTTAATACTGACTTTTTCACTTGATTTTCTCTTTTATTGAACAACATTAGAATAATTTTTGTGATTCTATTTCAAAAAATAAAAAGTAAAATCATTTATTTACAACTGTTTAGTGATCTAGGTAACAAAAGTAAAAATATTGTTTTATGATTATATTGCTTGAATTTATAAACTCAACAATGACATTGAGATTGATATATTGTCTTCATGGTTTTGTGTGTAAATTATATATTTTTAATTAATGTTAATTTCCAAAAGTTTCTGAGTAACAAGTTGTAAAATATGTCCCAATAATGATTCCTTGTGTCGCATTATAATTGTGAACATGTTCTTGAATTGTTACAAAGCGTAGAAAAGTGCAAAAACAACGGAGTTTTTGACAAGTAATTCTCAAGCACTCAAAATACACTGCCTGCCATTGTAGTAGTTCAGTCGATTTTTCGGCTGAGTAGAGATTGAGGAACACACATGTTTACAGCAACAGATGTGCTAAAAACGGAGTTTGTCGAGCAGCCGCTTGCGAAGCTCTGGTCACTGATCTCTCCACTCTATATGGTGGATGAGTCTCAATGGTTGAAACAGCTTTTACCTCTGGCAACACCGCAAGGTGAGGAAGCCCAGCGGATCCCACAGAACACCACTCAGCTCATTGAAGCCATTCGTGCTGACAAAAATGCGATTCAGATGATTGATGCCTTGCTGCTTGAGTACAGTTTAGATACTCAAGAAGGCATTTTGCTGATGTGTCTTGCGGAAGCCTTGATGCGTATTCCTGATTCTGCGACGGCAGATGCGCTTATCCGCGACAAGCTCAGTGTGGCTGACTGGAAGTCACACCTTAAGAATTCTGACTCTGTGTTTGTCAATGCCTCAACTTGGGGCTTGATGCTGACGGGTAAAGTGGTGGGTCTACCAGATTCACAATCGCAAAGCCCAGCAAAAGCGGTGAACCGTTTAGTAAATAAATTCTCTGAACCTGTGATTCGCAAAGCCATGTATCAGGCAATGAAGGTCATGGGGCATCAGTTTGTATTAGGCCGTAACATTGGTGAAGCTCAAAAGAACGGTAAGAAAATGCGTGACCGTGGCTTTACCTATTCGTTTGATATGTTGGGTGAAGCAGCGCTAACCAAAGCTGATGGCGATAAGTACTTCAAAGATTACCTAATGGCAATTGAGGCGGTTGGTAGTGATCAATATGGTTTAGATACCAGTCCTGCGCCATCGGTTTCTATTAAGCTTTCTGCTTTGCATCCTCGTTATGAAGTCGCGAACGAAGAACGCGTACTGACTGAGTTATGCGAGACGCTGACTCAGCTACTGACTCGCGCTCGTGAACTCAATGTTGCCATTACTATTGATGCGGAAGAAGCTGACCGTCTTGAGCTTTCTCTCAAGCTTTTTGAAAAGGTTTACCGCAGCGATGTTGCGAAAGGTTGGGGTAAGTTTGGTCTGGTAATTCAGGCGTATTCTAAACGTGCACTGCCTGTGTTGGTTTGGGTCAATGCAATGGCGAAACAACAGGGCGATTTGATCCCGCTTCGTCTTGTGAAAGGCGCTTATTGGGACAGTGAGATCAAGTGGTCTCAGCAAGCGGGTTACGATAACTACCCTGTCTATACGCGTAAAGAAGCGACTGACGTGGCATACCTAGCCTGTGCTCGCTTCCTACTGAGTGACAATGTACGTGGAAACATCTTCCCGCAGTTTGCTAGCCACAATGCGCACACGGTGACTGCGATTGCGACTATGGCGCAGCACACCGATTACGAATTCCAACGCCTGCATGGTATGGGTGATTCCCTGTATGACCATGTGATGGATACCTATAAGCAACCGGTTCGAATCTATGCACCGGTGGGTAGCCACAAAGATCTGTTGCCATATTTGGTACGCCGACTGCTAGAGAATGGCGCGAATAGCAGCTTTGTACATCGTTTGGTGGATGCTCGTTGCCCTGTTGAGAGTCTGACGGTTCACCCTGTCGATGCACTCAACGCTAACGACACCCTGCATAACGACAATATTGAACTGCCACCGTCTATCTTTAGCGATCGCAAAAACTCGATTGGCGTTAACGTTGATATCGAGAGCGAAGTGAAAGAGTACGAACACAAAGTGGACGTATTTCGTAGCAAGCAGTGGCTGGGTGCGCCAATCATCAATGGACAGTCCCAATACGAAAGCATGATCAAAGCAGGCGCTGCGATAGATACGATTACTGCACCTTATGATCGTCGAATCGTCGTTGGTCAGGTCGCTATGGCGAACCTTGATCATGTTTCCGAAGCTATCAAGGTTGCTGAGGAAGGATTCGTATCTTGGTCAACGCTTCCTTATGCCGAACGTAGTCAGTGCTTACTAAACCTGGCAGACAAGCTAGAAGATAACCTGCATGAGCTGGTGGCAATTTGTCATCAAGAGGCTGGAAAAACTATTCACGATAGTATTGATGAAGTGCGCGAAGCGGTCGATTTCTGTCGTTACTATGCAAAACAACCACACATCTTCAAGACACAATCGGTACTGGGTTTCGATGGTCAGTCTAAGTCGATGACTCGCGGTGGGCGCGGTGTGTTTGTCTGTATTAGCCCATGGAACTTCCCACTGGCGATTTTCCTTGGTCAAGTGACCGCAGCTTTGGTTGCTGGTAATACCGTAGTTGCTAAACCAGCAGAACAAACTTCTCTAATTGCTGTACGTGCGGTTGAGCTGATGCTTGAAGCAGGTTTCCCTGCAAGCGCTATTCAGCTCATTACTGGTCGTGGTGCGGATGTGGGTCATGCTCTAACCTCTCACAGCGCGATTGCAGGTGTTGCTTTTACCGGCTCGACACCAACAGCGCAGCGCATCAATAGCACCTTGGCCGCACGCCAAGTGGCACCCGTGCCATTTATCGCTGAAACCGGCGGTCAAAATGCAATGATTGTGGACTCTACTGCTCTCCCTGAGCAGGTGGTGCGTGATGTGGTTCGCTCAGCGTTTGCGTCGGCGGGTCAGCGCTGTAGTGCTCTGCGCGTATTGTACATTCAAGAAGATATCGCCGAGCGCGTGATTAATCTGATTCAAGGTGCAATGGATGAGCTAAAAGTTGGCTTGCCATACCTGCATTCGACCGATGTTGGCCCTGTGATTGATGCCAACGCGAAGCAAAAGCTTCTTGCTCATATTGAAGCTATGACTAAACAAGGCAAGAAAGTGGCCCAGCTATCTCTTGATGATGAATGTGCTGAGGGCGATTTTGTACCGCCATGTGCGTTTGAAATCTCTGATATCTCGGTACTGACTGAAGAGCACTTTGGTCCAATTTTGCACATAGTGCGCTTTAAAGCGTCTGAACTGCCGAAAGTTGTCGACAGTATTAATGCGACAGGCTTTGGCCTAACTCTTGGCGTACATAGCCGCAATGAGTCTACTTACGAATGGATTGAGAAACACGTTCGTGTTGGTAACTGCTACATCAACCGTGACCAAGTCGGTGCCGTAGTCGGTGTTCAACCGTTTGGTGGACAAGGGCTGTCGGGCACAGGTCCAAAAGCAGGTGGCCCTCACTATCTGTATCGTTTTACTGATGTCGTTAACGACACCGCTTCCATTTCAAAGTAAGGAGAAAGAGTCATGGTTAATAACGCAACAATTTTCTCTGATGTTTTGAGTGCATGGGAGAGCTGGAATATCACCGATTTTGCTGAGCAACGTGAGTGCTTACTTTCTGTTCAGCGCAACATGGCAGAGCTAAATGCGACGCTGGCAAGCGTGATGGCGTTTCACGTTCAACAAGCCAATATCCTGCTGGCTAACCCGCATGTGATGCCAGGACCAACAGGTGAAACCAATGAGCTTTACGCGGCAGGTCGTGGTGTGGCCTTGGTCGTGCTTGAGAGCATCGAAGCGCAAGCAAAAATAGCGGCGGTTGCTCAGATAACAGCAGCGCTGATTGCTGGCAATGGCGTCATTGTTTGCTCTGGTAATGAGAAGTTTAATCAAATTTTAATTTCGGCAGTCGAGCGTTCTCAATTGCCGTCTAACCTAGTCCAGATTGTCGCTTTAGAAGAAGCCACTACCTTCATCGACTTCGATGTTCGTGTCGTCGGTCTTGTAGGCTCTGAAGAAACACAATGGCAGGTTAACCATCAACTGGCTAATCGCGATGGAGCGATAGGTCTTTTGGTATCTGAAACGGATCTGGCGTCACTTCCAACGTCGCACGATCCGAATCTAGTGTTGAGGTTCATAACGGAAAGAACAAGAACCATCAACATCACAGCAGTGGGGGGCAACGCTACTTTGCTTGAACTTGGTAGCTAGTGGCTAAGGTCTTCGACCCGCTCCACGCCGCCCTACCAGCCTCCAGCACTAAGCATGTTGGAGGCTGAATTCTAGGATGAGGAAATAATAATGATTCAAAATAGCTTCGCTATTACGACAACTTTTATCGCTTACTTGGCGATGATGCTTGCTATCGGCGTGATCGCTTATAAGCGCACGGCGAGTTCAAGCGACTACTTTCTTGGTGGACGCTCTTTAGGCCCTTGGCCTGCGGCGCTATCTGCTGGTGCATCAGACATGAGTGGATGGCTGCTACTTGGTTTGCCGGGCTACGCCTATGCAGCGGGTATTGAGGCATTTTGGTTAGCGGGTGGCCTATTGGTGGGTACTTGGCTTAACTGGCTTATCTGCGCGAAACGACTACGTACTTACAGTATTACGACTGACGCTCTGACTCTTCCTGAATACTTATCTCGTCGTTTTAACGACAACTCTAAGGTTATTCAGGTTGTATCTGCGTTCTTCATTTTGCTTTTCTTCCTTTTCTATACCAGTTCTGGTCTAGTGGCAGGCGGTAAACTGTTTGAAACGGTATTTGGTTTGGACTACACCATCGCAGTTATCATCGGTACTGTGTGTGTTGTGTCTTACACGCTATTTGGTGGCTTCCTTGCGGTATCTTGGACTGACTTAGTTCAAGGCCTACTAATGGCAGCAGCGCTAATGATTGTACCGGTGATCGGTATGCAAGGTGGTCTTGGTCAGCTAACGGCAGACCTCAAAGCGATTAACCCTGAACTGCTGACACTTTGGAATGACGCGAAAGGTCAGCCTTTGTCTGCAGTTGCCATCATTTCATTGGTCGCATGGGGCTTAGGTTACTTTGGCCAGCCACACATTTTGGCGCGTTTTAAAGCATCACGTAGCAACAAAGATCTAACGACGGCGCGCCGCATTGCGGTCATTTGGTCTGGCCTTTCTATGATTGGTGCATTGCTAGTGGGCGTGGTTGGTCTTGTATACATCACTAATACCGGCGGTGACGTTCTAGCAGATGGTGAGAAGATCTTCATGCTGCTTGTGAACGCGCTATTCCATCCTGTGATTGCGGGTATCTTGCTTGCGGCAATTTTAGCAGCAATCATGAGTACGGCGGATTCACAGCTATTGGTGTCATCTTCAGCATTGGCAGAAGATTTCTACAAGCAAGTCATCAACAAAGATGCGACTTCTGAGCAAGTTGTGATGGTTGGTCGTGTTGGTGTTGTTTTGCTATCTGTTATCGCGCTGGTGCTTGCCATGACGCCAGACAGTTCGGTGCTTGGTCTAGTCTCTTACGCTTGGGCAGGCTTTGGTGCGGCGTTTGGTCCTGCAATCCTACTTAGCCTTTACTGGGCAGGTATGAACCGTAATGGTGCTATCGCAGGTATCATCGTTGGTGGTGTGACCATCGTTGTATGGAAGCAGCTTTCTGGCGGTATCTTTGATATCTACGAAATCGTCCCTGGATTCATTCTATCTTGGATTTCAATCATGGTAGTGAGCTCAATGACGGGCGGCCCTGATAAAGCGGTTCAGGCGCAACATGCGACGTTTGAGAAGAACTTGGTTGAGTTAGACTAAGTTAGCTTCAACATCGATGTTATTACGATAGCCCCGACTAAGTCGGGGCTATTTTTATCCATACCTTTATCAAGTTTCAACCGAGAGTTTTAGAAGCAATACGCCACACCCACTTCAAATTTATGATCATTATCGTTAGGTAAGGCGATGCCTTGTGAGTTCGATTTCATCTCCATATTTGACCTAGTATAGGTGTGTGAAGCTTTACCCACCACAAGCCATATTTGGAAATCGGCTGGCCGTAGTTTTCACCTGCAAGACATCGCCATCTTCCCAAAATAGCTTTCGATTCGCCTCTGCTGAGGCACTCAGATAATTTTGGAAACACGGTAATCTAGGGTTCGAATTGTGAGCAATTCGAACGAAATTAGAAATGGATAGAGAGGCTAGTGAGTCACCTATTAGCGGAGCAGCGCATCAACGTTAGCACGAATGAGTTCAAATCGTTTCAGTCCTTGAAGAGTTCGATTTGGCGACAGAGCTGTTAGATTGCGGATAATCGCATTGCTAACGACTAGTGATGGACTGACCGATTTTGTCCCCTTAGTCTCTCCACGATAGATCCGTATCAAATACACATCATCTGGGACAACCATAGAACTCAGATCGCTGATGCCAATAATTTGCATGTCCAGACTCCTTCCGAGGGAGATAAGGCGCTTGGTGTTGTCACTGAGCTCGTTGTTGAAAATTAAGATAAGCACATCATTTTTCTCAGAAAGGGAAAAACGCTCCGCGAGCTTTGATCGACTCATTGATACCTCTTTGGCATCAATACCGGATCGCATCAGTCGCCTCGTAAAGTGCTCTGCAAACCCCTCGGTATTGTCTTGTCCGTTTACGTAGACTCGTTTGGCATTGAGGATCAGATGACACACCTGATCCAGTTGTTGCTGGGTGAGTGTGCTGGTGATTAACTTTAGGTGTTCAATTTCTTGGGCGATAGTGGCGTGTAGAACATTGCCAATCATCTGATTGTTAGTGTGTAGATGCCTTTCTCTCGCATCTTCAAAAGATTGAGTGGTCTTAATTAAATAGCGCTTAAGCTCAGGATGACCTTTGAATCCGAGTTTTTGCGCCAGTCGAACCAAAGTGGATGGGTGAACCTTTATTTCCCGGGCAACGTCTTTGCCTGAGAGACCTATGTGTTCGGGGCTTTTTAGGTAAAAGTCGACAGCCCGAAGCTCTTTTTTGGTTAGTTGAGAGCCCTCATCTACAAGGAGTTGCTCAAATAACGCACGTAATTTTGATTGAAATGTCAGTGTCTTAGAATTCATTTGGAAAGAGATTGGCTCCGAAACATAGAGTTATCGTAGCGAGAGACTGTGACTGTTTGGTTTCAAATTGCAGGTTAATTGCGTGTGCAATGAAAGTTGCGGATTACTAACAGTTTTAATATCAATTGGTTATACCTGTTTTGCAACAATTGCAAACCAAGATTCAAGCAATTGGCTGATAAATGTAACTTAAGTGTCAACTAATCAACTTAGCATTCATGGCAGTTCTTCAACGATATGGAATTTGAAATGAAACTGCGTCTTTCTTCTCTAGCTCTTTCACTTGTGGCTGCGAGTGCGGTTGCACAACCGGTTCAGGTCGAGCTTTGGCATAACCAGACTGGTGATGCGGAAGCGGTGTTACAAACAATCATCGATAACTTCAACAGCGCGCACTCTGATGTAGAAGTGAGTGCCACCTACAATGGTAACTACGCCGATATCATTACCAAGTTGCAAGCCTCAATCCCTGCTCGTCGCAATCCAGATATGGCGGTGCTAGAGGTTACTCAGTACGGCGTATTTGCTGAAGCAAAAGTACTGACTGATCTGAACGGCTACTATCGAGCCAATGGCGAGTTTACTGAAGAGTTACAGCCTTTTGCTCTAGAAATTGGCAATTACAAAGGCGGCAACTATGTCATGCCGTTTAACTCTTCTACACCACTCATGTATGTGAACAAGGCATTGTTAGAGAGAGCGGGAATCACTGACGTACCGGAGATGACCAACTTTGACCAGATCCTTGAAGTCGCGAAAACAGTTCAGTCTAAACTTGGTAACAGCAATGTTTATGGAATCAACACACCGAGCCAGTTCACTCGTTTTGCGTTAGTGATGCAAAATGGTGGTGATTGGGTTAATCCAGTCACTAATGAATCTGGCTTTGATCAACAGGCCACAATAGACGCGTTTCAATGGATGGGCGATCTCTACCACAAACATCATGTCGCTTCTGCAGAGAGCGTGACCGATGAAAAGATGGTGAAGCAGCACTTCAGCTCAGGTCGTGTGGCTATTCACTTTGATAGTACCGGTAACCTTGGCGACTACAAGCGCGCGCTAGGAGAGGATCTCGTGGTATTGCCAATGCCATGTACGGTGGAATGTCGTGTGCCTATCGGCGGTGCCGGTGTCGGTATGATGGCGAACATTGGCGAAGAAAAGCAGCAAGCCTCATGGCAGTTTATGCAGTACTTGGCATCCCAAAATCAAAGTGCTAAGTGGTTCCAACATACGGGTTATATGCCTGTGAACAAGACTGCACTTGAGGTTGAATCTTCGAAGTCTCTGATAGAGGAACACCCTGAGTTTGGTGCTGCAATGGATCAATTGCCAGTGGCGCAAGGGCGTGCTCGTCCGCCAGCAATGGCTTGGATACGCTCTCAGGAAAGAGGGATCTGGGAGTCGATTGCGCTTGGTCAAAAGAGCGCTGATGAAGCCCTCAAAACATTTGATAAACGCGTCAAATCGCGCCTTTAAGCGTTCTTTTTAGGCAGGCTGCCGCCTGCCTTCCTACTTTATTTTATGAATCATTAAAATGAAAAAGTTAGCACCTTATCTGTTTGTGCTGCCTTGCATATTGCTCATAGGCATTTTTACCTATTGGCCCATTGTTTCTTCGTTTTTCTACAGCTTTCATAGCTGGAACTTTCTTAGTAACGATATGCCTTTTGTGGGATTGGAAAACTATCGCAATCTGCTTGGTGGGGAAGAATTTCGAAACTCATTAATCATTACGATTGTGTTCGTGGTTGTATCAGTACCGATAAGACTCGGTCTTGCGCTGTTACTGGCGAACTTCCTTGTCAACGAGACCAAACTCATCCGTTTTTTACGAGGTGCGTACTTCTTACCTTCAGTGACCTCGACGGTCGCGATCTCTGTTATTTGGAGTTGGATATTTGCGACAGATTTTGGTCTGGTCAATAGCCTACTAGCCATATTGGGTGTTGATAAGGTGACTTGGCTTCAGTCTCCCATGCTTGCTCTTTGGGTCATTATCATCGTGAACACGTGGAAGCAACTCGGTTATGACATGGTGATATACGTCGCTGGATTGCAGTCTATCCCAAAGGAGCTCTACGAAGCGTCTCAAGTCGATGGCGGTAAAAAGTTTCATGTGTTCCGCAGAGTGACTTTTCCGCTAGTCATGCCAACCACCTATTTCTTGCTGATTATTTCAGTAGTTGAGTCATTCCAGATCTTTACCATTGTAAATGTGATGACCAATGGTGGTCCAGCGTTCGCGACCCATATGTTGGTGAACTTACTCTACCGTACTGGATTTGTGTTGTTCGATATTGGTGAAGGCTCGGCACTCGCCGTCATTCTGTTCATCATTCTTTTGGTTTTGGCCGTCGTAAAGTCCAAATTAATTGGCAAGAAGGTGCACTATGAAGGCAGCTAATCTCACTCTCATTGAACCGAAGAAAACACATTGGTCGTTATCTAATGTTGTGCTCATCGCACTGGCGTTGATGTTTCTTTTTCCAATCGGTTATGGCGTGTTTTTATCACTCATACCCTTTGATGCATACAGCGCTGGTGAGTTTCGATTCTCACTGGAAAATTACGCGATTGCGTTTAGCGATATGAACTTTCCATTGTATTTGTTCAATACCGCTGTGGTCTCGATAGCCGTGACGGTACTGAGTTTAGTGGTATCGGTATGCGCTGCTTATGCTTTTAGCCGTATTGAATTCAAGGGAAGGGAGTTTTTGTTCTGGCTAGTGGTTGCAACACTCATGGTGCCGGGTCATATAAGCTTGATTCCGAACTACTTAAACATGGCGAAAGTGGGGCTGTTGGACAGCTATTGGACGTTGATCCTTCCTTCTATTGCGAGTGGGTTTGTCACCTTCTTTTTGCGTCAGTACTTCAAGAATATACCCAAAGCAATGGACGAAGCGGCTTGGGTGGATGGCGCTAGTCATTTGCAGGTGTTGTGGAAGGTGATTGTCCCACTGTCGAGACCTGCTATTGCAGCGATGGCGCTGTTCACGTTCCTTGGAGAGTGGAACTCATACATTTGGCCACTTATCGCCACCGACAGTGAGGAAGTCAGAACGCTTCAGATCGCGCTATCGCGTCTTTATGCTGCCGCCGCTGATGATGGCATTGTTAACTGGCCGCTGGTGATGGCAGGGGCGACATTAACCATGCTGCCAACCTTACTGTGCTTCAAACTTGTGGAAAAACACCTTGTCCGTGGCATCGCCATGGGAGCGTTAAAATAAGACTTTTTACTATGACAAAATCATTCATTGCGTCTCACCGAGGCGGTACATTGCTTTGGGGTGAAAACACCCGCGTAGCATTCGAGAAAACACTAACCTTGCCGGTTGAACTTGTTGAGTTCGATGTTCACCCCACAAAGGATGGTGTGTTAGTCGTTCATCATGATGCCACCCTTGACCGAACCACCGACATGACAGGTGCCATAAGCGAAAAAACGTGGCAGGAAGTGTCTCAGGCTCGAGTTAATCACTCTGGTGGCGAGCGTATGCTGACACTAACAGAGCTGTGTGAGATGTACCGAGAAAGTGACATCAAGCTAAGGCTCGAAATCAAGGGCGATGTTGAGAAGTCACCCTATCCGGGACTCGTCGACAAGGTGCTGTCGGTGCTTGAAGAAACAAACATGACCGACAAGTGCATCATTTCTTCATTTAACTGTGAAACACTGCAAGAGCTGGCTAAAAAACGACCGCCCATGTTCACCATATGGCTCGTTGCAAGAAATCTACCGAATCTTTTAGGAGCAGAGAGAGTGGCAACGCTGGCAAAAGACATGAGCGTCAATGAAGTGTCAGTACACGTCAGTCAGCTAAAAACAGAGACTCAATGTGCGGTCAAGGCGATGGGCATGGAGTATGGATGCTATGGCGCACACTGTGCAGAGACAATTACAAAAGCGCTTAATTACGGCGTTTATGCGTTTACCACGGACCGTCCAGATCTAGCTTTGAGACTGCGAGACCAACTTCCAAGAGGGGCTTCAAAATGACATCGATTACGCTACAGAACATAGATAAAGTCTACTCTGAGGGCAACCAAGTCATTCACGATGTGAACATGGATATCAAGAGCGGAGAGTTCATTGTCATTGTTGGCCCTTCGGGTTGTGGTAAGTCGACCTTGCTGCGCATGATCGCCGGTTTAGAGCACATTTCCGCAGGTGACTTAGTGATTAACGGCCAAAGGATGAATTCGGTACAGCCTCAGGATCGAGACCTTGCCTTCGTATTTCAAAACTATGCGCTCTATCCGCATTTGACAGTGCGTGACAACATTGCCTTTAGTCTTGAGCTCAGAGGGGTCGACAAAGCCACTAGGCATAGTAAGGCTGGTGAAGTCGCAAAAACGCTTAGGCTGTCAGAACATCTAGATAAAAAGCCGGGACAGCTTTCTGGTGGTCAGCGTCAACGCGTCGCAATGGGGCGAGCTATTGCTAGAGATGCTGGGATTTACCTAATGGATGAGCCCTTGTCTAATCTAGATGCAGAACTTAGAAACTCCATGCGAGCTCAGATAAAGCAGCTCCACCGCAAGCTCAGAAACACAACTGTTTACGTCACACATGATCAGATTGAGGCGCTAACATTGGCAGATAAGATTGCGGTGATGAAAGATGGCGTTTTGCAACAGTTTGCAAGCCCTGAAGAGATCTATGATGATCCTGCCAACGTATTTGTCGCATCGTTTATCGGTAACCCACCCACCAACATTTTGCCACTTGAGGTTGATGGCACAGTCGGTAAGTTGATGAATGGGGAAACATCTTGGACACTGCTGGACTCTAGCATGACCTCAGGAGAGTATTTACTGGGGATCAGACCTGACAAAATGTCGGTTCTAGAAGCAAGCAAACAAGCGGAAGTGTGCTGGCAAGCGAGTGTAGAGCTAGTCGAGACAACAGGTGGCTCACGCATCATTCACTGCCTGACGAACCAGCAAAAATTCTTACTGAGTGTCGACCGAAGTTTCAGAATAGAAGAAGGCCAAGTCATCGACGTTGGTTTTAATTTTAGTGATGCTTTTTTGTTTGATGTTGATAGTAAAAAACGCGTCTATCTAGATGAAAAAGTTGCAATGAAAGTCGCTTAAGAGAGACCAGAATAACGAGTGCTTATTTTGATACTCGTTATTCTGGGATATCGACTTATCGTATATCTAGAATACTGCTCTTAAGTTGCAGCAGTGTGGCTTGGCTATGTAGCCTGTAGACCATAATAATTGATATGACACCGATGAGTGCAAAGCCCCAAATCGCCCACAGTACGTAGTCATAACCACCCATTTGCCAGATCAAAGATCCAATGTAAGGTGACGTCGCAAAAGCTAGCAGATACGGCACCGCGAGTGCACCAGCGATAGCGCCAAAATTGAGGTCGCCCATCACTTCTCTAGTAACGAGTGGTTTGACGATACTCAACACTCCGTATGCAGACCCCTGGAGCAGAACGAACACAAATACTAAATAGGTCACACTGGATGATGCGATTAAGCACAACGTGGCGGTAGTGACAGACACAAAACACAGAACTGTAATTTTCATCACTGACCAGTGTCTGTCAACGAGCGTCCAAGCGACTCGTCCGGCAACCTGCATCGGACCGATTAAGGAAATGACAAGCACTGCTAGGCTATCTGGCAGTGCCCGCTCACTCATTAATGGGAGTAGGTGATTTATTACCACACCATGAGTTAGAGCTAACATCGAAAATCCGCAATCCGCATGTGAGCAGCCAAAACAACGGAGATGTCAGAAAATGAGTGGCACTCTCTATTTTGTCTGTAGAAGTAGGAGAGGTGCTTGCTGTACTGCTCGCTAGGTAGTCTCTCGCCACAGCTCGTGACCCAAAGAACATTAGAGGACCCGCAACGATAATGACGCATATTGAGAATATCTGCAGAGTTGACTCGATCCCAAAATGTTCGTGAAGATAATGCACCGAGGGGAAGCAAATGGTGCTGGCGAAACCTGCCATCAAGGTAATCAGAGTAATCGCTCGTTTGGCACCCGCCTTCATGCAATGAACCAAAAATGCAAAACATGGCTCATATAAGCAACCGGCCATGGCGAGTCCCATGATTGACCATAGAATATAGAATGAAAAGAGAGTGTCAGCGACACTAATGAGATAGAGAAGAATGCCTCCTGCTGTCGCAGACATTGTCATCATTATTGAACCGTAACCTCGGTCGATAATGCGCCCTGCAAAGGGTGCTACGATCGCGGATACCCCAACGGCAAGCGTTAGAGCTAGTGTGAGATCCGATCTTGACCAACCGTATGCTGACTCCCAGTGTAGCAAGGTTGCAGGGAACACATAATACAAGCAACACCACAACATCGTTTGCCCAAGTGCTAATAACCAAACTGCCTTTTTCATATCTCTACAATTCTAGATTTGTCGAATTTGAATAATAAGCCTAGTACATGACAGAAATAAGATGGCGGTTATAGAAATGGTTAAAGATGTTTTACTTCGATAGAGTGATGATTAAAACCAATACTCCTAGCAACCTTTAGTAAGGCTAGTTGGGTTTTGAACGCTCTTGGCTTTTGCGTTCGAGCAGTTTCTAGAAAGCTATTAATGCCCCATTTATGGCTTTTCACCATAAGGTAGTATTCATCCCTGTTGGGTGAAAGGACGGCAACAGCGCACTCTAGGTCTCCCGATTGAAAGTGGTGCCTTAATTCCCTTAGCAGCATAAGACCTCCTTACAGTGATTAAAAAAGGGAGCGAATTTGCTCCCTTTGGAATAGGATTAAGGATTAAAGGAAAGCGCGATACGGCAGCTCTGGATCATTCTTAAAGATGTCTGCAAAGCCACGGAAGTGTTGATAGTGCATACGTCCTTTGTCTGTTGGGTAAGTGTACTTACCGCCGACTTGCCAGAAGAATGGTGCGAAGCCATATTGAAGGCGCTCTTTCTTCATGTTCCACAGCATTTCAATTTCGCGTGGGTCGTTTTGGAAGTTCGCCCAAATATCGTGGTGGAATGGCACAACGACTTCACAATTTAGTGATTCAGCTGCACGAAGAATGTCCGAAGAAGTCATTTTATCTGTGACGCCTCGTGGGTTTTCGCCGTATGACAGCAACGCTACATCGATTTTATGGTCGTTACCATGTTTTGCGTAGTAGTTAGAGTAGTGAGAATCACCAGAGTGGTAAACTGAGCCGCCCGTTGTTTCTACGAGATAGTTAACTGCGCGGTCATCCATTCCATCGAGAATCTCTTTATCTAAAGATGATGTGCCTTCTGGTAAGGTAACGAGAGCGGTACGGTCAAATGCATCTAGCACCTTGATGTTGACATCTTTGATTTGAATTTCATCACCGACTTTTGCAATAACGCAGCGATCTGCTGGTACACCCCATTTCATCCATAGGTCAACGCACGCTTTTGGCCCGATGAATTTCACGTGTTCACCGCAGTTCTGAAGTACCGCCGCGGCGACATTGATATCAATATGGTCACCATGGTCGTGCGATGCCATAACCGCGTCAATTTCTTTGATTGCAAATGGGTCGAGAGGGAAGATCGCGGTGCGCAGATTAGGCTGAAGTGCTTCCACGCCACCCATACGCATCATCTGGTGTTGGTTTTTCATTTTTTGAACCGCTTGGGTCTTTTTACCAGTACCACACCAGAAGTCCATCGATAGATTTGCACCACCTTCTGACTTTAGCCAGATGCCAGTACAGCCTAACCACCACATTGAGAAAGTGTTCGGTGCAACAACGGTTTGCTCAATCTCTTCATTTAGCCAAGTACCCCACTCAGGGAATGTGTTTAGGATCCAAGACTCGCGAGTGATTTCGTTTACATTGCTCATGTTAATACCTTTTATTTCACAAATTTGATTAATTTTGGATGTAGGGAGCCGAGCGCCTTAATTTTTGACTAAGGCACTGAGCTGAAATTTATAATTGTTCGAGGGCGAGAAAGCCCGTTCGAATTAAACCAAGATGACTTGTGTTCCTTGAGCTTCAATTCGTTTTACGACATCGGGGTCGGCGTCTTTGCCCGTAATGACGATGTCGATTTGTTTGGTGTTGCAAAACAGCATGCCTGTACGCTGACCAACTTTAGAGCTATCCACAACAACAACCAGCTTATCGATTTGTTCCAACATCTGTTGCTCAGCAACAGCGGTCAACATATCCGCTTTATATAAGCCTGCATCGGTTAGCCCTTTGCCAGAGGTAAACATCCAGTTTCCAGCGTAGCCACCCAGTGAATTGGGGGTTGGATTAAGGAAGATGTTTTGCGCTTTGTTGTATTGACCACCAATGATGATCACATCGTTATGGTCTTCATTGATTAGGTAGCTAGCGAGTGGAAAGTAGTTGGTGACAATTTGAACATCTTCGCCACACAGCTGTTGTCCGAGTAGAAACGCAGTAGAACCACAGTTAATGACCACAGTGTCACCTGTTTTACAAAGCGATGCTGCAGCGTGTGCTATTTGCGCTTTCTCTTCATAAAAATCAGTACTGTTGATATTAAGTGGTGACCACTTTCTCTTCTGATTCTCTATTTTTTCTGCACCGTTTCGTACTTTTCGAAGCTTACCAAGCTCGTCTAATTTAGCGATGTCCCGTCGAGCAGTCGCCGGGGAAACACTAAAATTATCAATAATATGAGAGACATTTATTGTCTGCATTTCTTCGAGTAACGATAGGATACCGTTGTGTCTTTGTACTTCATTCATATTTATCACTTCATTGGTTTTCGTGACAACTTCTTGATTACTTGTGAGTCTAATAATCACGATAATGATTGTCAAACGGTCACGATCAAAAAACGAGACATTTATCACCTTATTTATTAAGTGATTGATTTTAATGATTTTTATGTTTTTGGGTGTGATCCGTTACTCAATTAACCATATTGCAATGATGGATAATTGATATAAATCAAACTAATCACAAGTGAGCATTGAATGACTACTTTTGATTGTTAAAGTTAGTCCCGTGAGCAAAACAACAAATCACTGAATCCTACAAATCATTAAAATTACAAATTACATTAAGGGTAAAGATATGGAGTTCCTATACGACATCTTCTATATTTTTTACAGTCAGGTTATGACCAAAGCACCACTGCTGCTTGGTATCGTGACTTGCCTCGGTTACATCCTCCTCAAACGTGACGCAACAACCGTGATCGCTGGATCAATTAAAACCATCGTCGGTTTTATGATTGTTCAAGTGGGCGCAGGTACTCTGGTTGCTGGCTTTAAGCCAGTGATTGAAAAAATGAGTGAAATTCATGGGTTAACTGGTTCGGTTATTGACCCATATACCTCTATGATGGCCACCATGGAAACCATGGGAGACAATTACTCCTGGGTTGGGTATGCCGTACTAATGGCTTTGGGTATCAACATACTATTGGTAGCCTTTAGACGAATCACAGGTATACGTACTATCATGCTTACGGGACATATCATGTTCCAACAAGCTGGCCTAATCGCTGTATTCTATTTTGTGCTTGGCGCGAGCATGTGGGAAACCATCATTTACTCGGCGATATTAATGGCGCTTTATTGGGGTATTTCCTCAAACATCATGTTCAAGCCAACGCAGGAAGTGACGGGTGGCGCAGGTTTCTCTATTGGTCACCAGCAGCAGTTTGCTTCTTGGGTCGCGACAAAGGTAGCACCTAAGTTAGGTGATAAGAACGACAGCGTAGACCACATTAATCTTCCAAAGTGGCTTCACATCTTCCACGACAGTATCGCAGCGACAACCCTGGTAATGACGGCATTCTTCGGCATTATCCTACTTTCTTTTGGTCTCGATAATCTGCAGGACATGGCAGGTAAAACTCACTGGCTAATCTATATCTTTGAGACTGGACTGAAATTTGCGGTTGCGATTCAAGTTATCGTAACGGGTGTTCGTATGTTTGTGGCAGAGCTGTCAGAGGCATTCAACGGCATATCTCAACGCCTCATCCCAAATGCAGTATTGGCTATTGATTGTGCGGCTATCTACGCTTACTCACCAAACGCAATGGTATTTGGTTTCCTATGGGGTGCCGTCGGTCAATTCGTGGCAGTGCTCGCGATGTTGGCATTCGACGCACCTATCATGATTATTCCTGGCTTCATCCCAATGTTCTTCTCCAACGCAACGATTGGTGTATTCGCTAACCACTTTGGTGGCTGGAAAGCGGTGATGAAGATCTGTTTCGTCATGGGCATTATCGAAGTTGTGGGCTCTGCCTGGGCAATTCATATCTTTGCACAATCAGGCACTGAGTTTAACGGCTGGATGGGCATGGCTGACTGGGCGCTGGTATTCCCTCCAATTATGCAAGGTATCTCAACGTCTGGCATGTTCTTCTTTGTTGTTGTTGCACTTGCGGGTGTCTATATGTACTTCGCATCAAAAGCTCTGCGAGCAGAAGAAGATGGCGAAGCCGCACGTGCTGAGACTATGACAGCTGTGACACCAGAAGGAGTTGAGGTTGAGGTAGAAGTTCCTGCGAAATCTTCAGCGGTGGCAGAAGCTCCTCAAGCGAGCAGTGCAAGTGAACATAAACCAGTACGCGTTCTAGTTTGCTGCGGCTCTGGTCAAGGTTCTTCTATGATGTGCTCGAAGAAGATTAAAGAGTTCCTTGATAAGAAAGGGGTGCCAGCCACGACATTCAACAGTGCGATTACGGACTATAAATCACATCTAGGGTCGTTTGACATTATCGTCACTTCTGTCGCTTTAGCAGAGAAAATCAGCAACCTTCCGGAAGGTAAGCAACAGTTGGCAGTCAAGAATATGATCATGGTGAAAACCTTTGGTGACGAACTGATTTCTATCATCGAAAACCACTTCCATAAATAAAAATGAGCTCAGTAGCCTAACTACTGAGCCTAATAATAAAACGCTAGTAACGAAACAAATAAGTGAGCAGAAATATGAACTTAAAAGAGTCTTTGATTAATAACAACTCAATCCAACTTAATGTGAAAGCGACAGACTGGCAGTCAGCAATAAAAATCGGTACTGACGCCTTAGTTAAAGCTGGTGTTGCAGAAGAGCGTTATTACGATGCGATCATCGAGGCGATTTCGACAGAGGGTCCTTACATCTGCATCCATGACGCGTTTGCACTGCCACATTGTCGTCCAGAAGATGGCGTTATCAAAACTGGCTTTGCGTTGACCGTTCTTGAGACACCCATCGTCTTTGATGGTGTTGACGAACCCGTTGATGTCCTTATTACTTTGGCTGGCAAAGACTCTGAAGAGCACATTGAAGGCACAATGCAGGTCGCAAATCTCATTGAATTTGATGAAGATTTTTCCAAGCTGCGCGCCTGTAAAACACCAGAAGATGTTGCAAACCTAATTGATATGGCGCTTACCGAAGCAGAAGCAGCTTAAGGAGTCGATATGTCTATATATAGCCAGTTGAAACAGCGTGTTTTAGAAGCGAACTTGCAGCTTCCGAAGTACGGTTTAGTGACATTTACATGGGGTAATGTTTCTGAGTTTGACCGTGAAAATGGTGTGATAGCCATCAAGCCATCTGGCGTTGAATACAGCGACATGACGGCAGAAGACATAGTGGTTGTGGACATAGACGGTAATGTCGTTGAAGGGAATCTCAATCCATCAAGCGACACGGCGACACACCTTGAGCTGTATAAGGCTTTTCCAGAAATTGGTGGCATTGTCCACACGCACTCGCGTAGCGCGACGATCTGGGCGCAAGCTGGCATTGATATTCCCGCATTGGGAACGACTCATGCTGACTATTTTTATGGTGATATTCCTTGTACTCGCAAATTGTCCAACCGTGAAATATCAGAAGAGTATGAGAAGAATACTGGGCTTGTAATCATTGAAGAGTTTGTTCAACGCAGCATTGAACCGATGGCAGTACCTAGTGTGATTGTCGCAGGACATGCTCCTTTTTCTTGGGGTAAAGATGCGAATGATGCGGTCCACAATGCGGTAGTTCTAGAGGAAGTTTCCGCTATGGCACTAGCGACACGCTCGCTCAATAGCGGCATTAAGATTCAGCCAGAGCTCTCGGACAAACATTACCTTCGTAAGCACGGTGAAAATGCTTATTACGGTCAGCATTAATTGGCTCGCTAAGGAGAGGATATGTATCAAGTACTCGCGCTAGATCTAGACGGGACGGTGTTGACGGACGACCACACTATCCACCCTGAAGTGAAACAAGCGATACATGAGGCTAAACAACATTGTCATGTGATGATAGTCACTGGTAGGCACCATACAGCCGCTAGGCCTTACTACTACGAGCTTGGATTAGATACGCCAATCATTTGTTGTAATGGGACCTATGTCTATGACTACAAAACAGAAACGGTGCTGACTCACAATGCCATTGAGCACCAACATGCGCTCAAATTTATTGAGCTTGCTGATGAACACAAGCTCAAGATGGTGATGTACATCACCGATGCAATGACGTATTCCAACTATAACCCATTTGAGTACATGTTGGTGTTGGAAGAGTGGGCAGAGCAAGCTCCTGAGCGCCATCGCCCTAATATTTACCGAGTGGATTCGTTTACCGATACCGCGAGACAGACAGACTATGTGTGGAAGTTTGTCGTTGAGGGTGAGCAAGCTTCAGTCGATAGGTTAATGCAAACGCCATGGGTGACGGAGCACTTCAACGGTGAGCGCTCTTGGTCAAACCGGATCGATTTTGCTGCTAAGGGAAATAGCAAAGGGCGACGGTTGGCGGAGTATGTGAGTAGCTTAGGGTTTGTCCCGTCTCAAGTCATCGCTATTGGAGACAATCACAATGATATTTCAATGCTCCAGTATGCGGGGTTGGGTGTTGCGATGAAAAACGCAGATGACATCGTGAAGCTGAATGCTCAAGCCATATGTAAAACAGATAACAATCAAGATGGACTTGCCCATCTAATACGTGAACAAATTAAAGGATAAAACCATGACTAAACCAATGATTCAGATTGCGCTAGACCAAACTGACCTTACAACTGCAATCGAAGTGGCTAACAACGTTCAAAGTTATGTTGATGTCATTGAGGTTGGAACTATTCTAGCGTTTGCTGAAGGGATGAAAGCCGTTTCTACGCTACGCAAAAACCACCCAGACCATATTCTAGTGTGTGACATGAAGACCACAGATGGCGGAGCAATCTTGGCTCGTATGGCATTTGAGGCTGGCGCTGATTGGATCACGGTATCGGCAGCGGCACATATCGCAACTATTGATGCATGTAAAAAAGTTGCAGACGAGTTTAACGGCGAAATTCAAATCGAGATCTATGGTAACTGGACTATGGAAGATGCGCAGGCATGGGTCGATCTCGGTATCACGCAAGCTATCTACCATCGCTCTCGAGATGCAGAACTGGCAGGTGTCGGCTGGACTGAAGAAGACCTAGTTAAGATGCGTGCTCTGTCTGAGCTTGGCATTGAGCTCTCGATCACTGGCGGTATTGTTCCGGAGGATTTGTACTTGTTCGAAGGCATCAAAGCAAAAACGTTCATTGCTGGTCGCGCCCTAGCTGGTGAGAAGGGACAAGAAACCGCTGAGGCACTGAAAGCGCAAATTAATCGTTATTGGAGCTAGGTATGTACCAAAATTTATTGCGTCATCGTGTTGGGTTGTACGAGAAGGCCTTGCCCAATAACCTTAGCTGGGAAGATAAGCTAAAAACGACCAAAGAGTTAGGCTTTGATTTTCTAGAAATATCGGTTGATGAATCCGACGAAAAACGCAGCCGCCTGGATTGGATCGATGAGGAAATATATGGGCTTCGCCATCTATGTGAAGCATATCAAGTGCCTCTACAGTCGATGTGCCTGAGCGCTCATCGTAAGTTTCCATTTGGCTCAGCGGATCCTCAAGTACGCGAACAAGCGGTGATGCATATGGAGAAAGCCATTGCACTCGCTTACAAGCTGGGAATTCGAACCATTCAACTGGCTGGTTATGACGTTTACTATGAGCCTGCGGACAATGCGACTCATCAGCGTTTTATAGAAGGCATGAAGCTATCTGCTCAGTTAGCGGAGCGAGCAGGTGTGATGTTGGCCGTTGAAATTATGGATACGGACTACCTAAATTCGTTGAGTAAATTTGAAGTATTAAGTCGAGAGATTAACTCGCCTTACTTCACCGCATACCCCGACGTTGGTAATATCTCGGGTTGGAACTATGACATCGTCACTGAACTTAAGTTAAGTAAACCGAGAATCACACAGATTCACTTAAAGGATACTTACCGAGTCACCCCGGAGTATAAGGGACAGTTCCGAGATCTCGTTATTGGCGAAGGCGAAGTGGATTTCAATGCGATATTTAAAACACTGAAACAAACGGAATGCGTAGTGCCATTAGTAATCGAAATGTGGGCTCATGATGAGAAGTGGAAAGACAACATTCTCAAAGCTCAGAGTAAATTGAATGAAGTGTGTCGTCAGACAGATATGATGCCTTTGTTTGAGCACTAACGAATAAAGCTAGAGGATTGCTTGTCAGGTCACTCGGGCTTAGCCATTACAACGGTTGGTGTCAGAACTAAGATGCTCCAGTTTTGACACCTAATCGGCAACCTTCTGAGCCCCCCAGATGAGTTGCATGTATCGCGGGAATGAAACCTAACCTAAAAGAAAAGATTCATTGCGCTACCAGCAAGGACTAGATGCTAGATTGCGATGGTAATGTGGTCTCGACCTACTTTTGCCATCTCCATCAGAACGTCAGTGTGGTACTTTTTCTTCACCGTTACTCGAGTGCCGATTTCACTCGCAATCTTGATGATTTCAAGTGCGTCATTAGGGTGTAGTGATGAATCTTTTGAAATCTCGATATTTACCCCAAGTTTTACGAGTTCAATAGCGTCGGTTGAATGCATGATAGTTCTCTCAATTTATAATTTTCGATGACTATAGCATTATCATTTTATGCAACTCCACCAAGTTTCTGCTAAATCTCATGTTTCTCATCTCAAATTTGATTTTTATCTATGTATTGAATCGTTGTTATTGAATGATCGTCTCTGCGTCCTATTATTGCCTTTTCGACATTTGGATGTACGAGATTTAACCGCAATAATTCCCAAAGGGTTTCTGTTGTCCGCCTATACTTTCAAAGCATTGGCTTGAAGGAGAAATATATGGACAGCGATGATGTTCAAAAGGTCAAAGATTTGCTTATAGCAACCAAGTATGGCGTATCAGCATCTGAGATGCCCATCATTATTCAAGTGCCGCAGGAGAGAGGACTAGCCATTATCAAACAGCTCATTGCCGACGGTGAGGATGTACAGGCGTTAGGCGAAGGGGAAAATCCAGAGGAGCTGGTGCTGTACTCTATAGGCAGCATTGATGACAGTATTGCTCAGTACGAGTAGGCAGTACTATGACTGCCTTTATTATCTAGGGTAACTCACGATATTGTGGAATATTGCCTCTTCTGATACCGCTTCATAGCCATGCGGTTGGTCACTGTAAAAACGCAAACTTTCACCGGCATTTAGTAAGTGCCACTCTTGGTCAAAGAATATCTGCACTTGGCCACTTATCACATGCACATGCTCAATAACGCCCACACTGTGTGGGCTAGACACTTGTTGATGATGCCCGGACAAAGTGATCTCAAAGACCTCAATGCCAGTGTCTTCCTGAAAAGGAAACAGGGGCTTTACCTTCATTCTGGGATCGTCAGGAAAAAGCCGTTCGGGAGTCTGCAAGCTCGGTTCATTGGCAAAAAAAGCCGAAAAAGAGGTATCAAGGCCGCTGGCGATCTTCCATAGCGTCGCGATCGTCGGGCTCGATTCTTCTCGCTCTATTTGTCCAAGCATGGCTTTGGATACGCCTGTGAGCTTGGACGTTGCATCTAGGCTCAATTTCTTCTTCTTTCGCTCTGATTTTAGATGCTGGGCGATCTCAGACTTAAATTTGGAGTCTTGCATTTGGCTTTGTCCTGTTGTGCGTTATAGCGCACGGTGCTATCTTTATTTTGTGCGTTATTACGCACAGATGGAGTTACTATACAGAAAGGGATGACAATGAGCCAAAATATTTCTACGTTGCACCACATAACAGCGGGCTTTACGGCGGTGCTCGTCGGTTATACCAGTTCGGTGGTGATCATATTGCAAGCTGCAACATCAGCAGGCGCTTCGCCCGAGCAAATAGAGAGTTGGTTGCTCGCTCTTGGTGTAACGATGGGAATAACGTCGATAGGTTTCTCATGGTTTTACAAAATACCGATTTTAACTGCGTGGTCGACGCCGGGTGCTGCGATATTGGTAAGCTCAGCCACGCAATATGACATGCCTGCTTTGATAGGCGCCTTTGTAGTTTCTGGTCTAATGATTGTTATTACTGGCCTCGTACCTCCCCTGTCTCGAGCGCTGCAACGTATTCCAACTCCTCTCGCTACCGCTATGCTCGGTGCAATTTTGTTACCATTCTGCGTTCGCGCATTTGAGCCAGCAATGACGACACCCTATGTTTTTGTATGGATGTTTCTCACTTTTATCGTGAGTAAGCGCTTTGTGCCCAAGTACACTATGCTGCTTTTGCTTGTCGTCGGTTGCGCTCTGGCTTTTTCTGCTGATGGTGGATCGATGTCAAACCCAGAGCTAGCCATTGCCCAAGCGAGTTGGGTTACGCCTACGTTTGATAGGTCAGCGATCCTAAATATTTCTATTCCGCTTTATATCGTGACCATGCTGTCTCAAAACCTGCCTGGCGTGGCGATGATGAAGAGCTACCAATATGAGACGCCAGTAAAATCGGTACTGATAGGGACGGGTATTGCCAACGTGCTATCCGCTCCTTTCGGTGGGTTTAGCGTCAATCTCGCTGCCATTTCCGCAGCGATTTGTATGAATGACGATGTCGATAGTGATAAGAACAAACGATACCGGGCAGTGATTTGGGCGGGTGTGTTTTATCTCGTTGCTGGGCTACTAGCATCGAGTGTTGTGTCGATATTTTTGGCGTTCCCGAAGGAAATAACTCATATGCTAGCCGGCTTTGCATTGCTCGGAACCCTGATGATGTGTTTGCAAAGTGCGTTTGATTCGCCAGACTACCGTGAGCCCGCTTTGTTAGTGCTGGTGGTCACGTTATCGGGCGTGACGATTTTGGGTATTAATGCGACCTTGTGGGGGCTTATTGCAGGTTGGTTGTATTCAGTGCTTCTTTGTAGCTCTGATAAAAAAGGCCACTAAGTGGCCTCTGATTATCAGGAGTAGCAGTGGGGGATTGCTGTACTCAAAATGTACGAGCTAGAGTCTACCCTGGCTGCGGCACATAATGATTTTGTCTTCTACCACTTTCGCCATAGCAGCTTTTGGTAGCTCGTTATAAACACGAGGGTCGTTAACGCCTGGTTGTTCTTTAAGCACCACTTTTAGTGCATCTGAATAAGCAATTTTAAGCTCTGTCGCCACGTTCACTTTAGCGATGCCCAGGTCGATGCAGCGTTGTACATCACGGCTAGCAACACCTGACGCTCCATGAAGGACGAGCGGGATATCAATCAGAGAAGCAATCTTTTCTAGGCGCTCAAAATCGAGTTTTGGCTCTTCTTTGTACATACCGTGGGCGGTACCGATGGCAATGGCAAGCGAGTCGACATCGGTTTGCTCTACAAGCAGTTTGGCATCTTCAGGGTGTGTATATGGGTCATTGACCGACTCAACGATAAGATCGTCTTCTTGACCAACAAGCTGACCAATTTCCGCCTCAACAGAACAGCCATAAGCGTGACAAATTTGCACCGCTTCACGGGTTAGTGCGATGTTTTCTTGCAGTGGCAGTGCACTTCCATCAATCATGGCAGAGCGAATACCGAGTCTTACCTTTTCACGAATGTCGTTAAGATCATGGTGGTGGTCAAGGTGCACCACGACTTGCATGTTACGCTCTTTTGCTGCGGCATTCACCATGTGAAGAAGTTCGCGAGAGCCGCCGTAGCCGTAGGTGCCAGGTGTACCCGCAAGAATGACCGGAGATTCCAACGACTTCGCGGTATCTAAAATAACCTGCACGGTTTCTAGGTTGTGGAAGTTGAACGCTGGGATTGCATAGCCATCGCGTCGTGCTTGTCGTAACCAGTAATTGCTATTGATAATATTATTCATCTTCTTGACCCCAGCTAAGTAAAATTTTGCCTGACATTGGTTGTGTTGGTAGTTGTGAAACGCGAGTGATGTACATATCTGGCTCGTAGATACCATCGAGTAATACGTTGGTGTTAACCTTGCCCTCAGAGAACAGTTGGCAAGCGATATCCCACTCTTCTCCCGGGTATGGGTAGGAGTAGTTCATCCAGCTACCGACAATCGATAGCTCCTTGCGAAGCACTTTTTCGTAGTCTTTGTAAGCAATATTGAAATCTTTATGGATGGTGCCAACCAGATAGATGCAAGCTCGAGGACCAGCGATATTTAGGCTGAGCATAAAGGTTTCAGGTACACCCGCGAGCTCAATGATCATCTGATTCTGAGTTGATGAAGAGAGCTCAGTAAACTCAGCCATTTGTTCGCTATTGAGAGAGTTAACGGTACGGTCAGACCCTAATCGACGCGCTGTTTCGAGCTTGTCATCACAAATATCAATGGTGGTCACTGATGCTGCGCCTAACGCTTTTGCGACTTGTAGTGTGAGTAGACCAATTGTGCCCGCACCAACAATGACAACATGCTTATCTTTGCAGCCGCCTGCCATGACGATGGGATGAAGGCCGACGGTGATGGGCTCAAAAAATGCGCCTTCAACCAAGGAAACTGTGTTTGGAAGTTTGAAACAGCACTTTTGTGGGATAGCAACGTAATGTGCGTTACCGCCTTGACGGCGAGAGCCCACGAAAGAGTAGTGTTTGCAAAGGGAGTACAACCCTTTCTTACAGACATCACACTCTTGGCAAGGAACAAGTGGCGCACAGCAAACACTGTCCCCTTTTGTGTATTTTTCAACATCTTGGCCAACAGCAACGACTTTGCCTGAGAACTCATGGCCGAGCGTAATGGGGTAGAAGTGTGCGCCTTTGTCGAACACTCGAGGGACATCTGAGCCACAAAGGCCGGAGTAGTACACCTCGACCAACACTTCGTCTGCGCCTATTTCTGGCATGTCGTAGGCTGTCAGTTGGAGTACTTGGTTCTCCACGACTTCGACATGATGATTCATATTCATAGTTTTTACTCGCAACGACACCCACATCAAAAAGTGTGTAGGTCTTACTTAACGTCTTAAATGTGAAAGAGTGAAGGGCTGGCAGGTTGCCCTGCCAGCGAATTGGATTAAGCGTTAGCTTCTGTTAGCGCTTCTTTCTCTTGTTGGACTTGCTTTTCGTATTGCTTAGCACGAGACCATGTCATAGCTACTGCGACTGAGTAGATACCACCGATAATGATGAGGCCGCCTAAGTTTTCCAGTCTGAACAGCTCAATCAAGATATAAGTGATTGGTGCGCCGCCTTGGTCCATAGAACCGATTAGGTTGCTGCCTGTTACGTGACCTGTTGTCTGACCTAGTTTGGTTAGGAATGGGATGGTTTGCGTCGCAATCCAAAGCGTTCCTGCCATGATAATAGAGCCAGAAATGATGGTTCTAAATAGGTTACCACTGTGAACCGCTACACCCATTGCCACAAAGAAGCCGATTGTTGCTAAGTCACCAAATGGTAGAATCGCGTTACCTGGTAGCAGTACAGCAATGAAAATAGTCAATGGAATAAACATTAGACTTGCTGATACTACGTTGGTTTGACCAAGCAGTAGTGCTGGGTCTAGACCGATCAAGTAGTCATCACCACCAAATTTGCTTTGTAGACGAGCACGAGCTTGCTTCGCAATTGGGTTCAGACCATCCATGATTGGTTTGATAACGCGAGGCATCAATAACATCACCGCGGCGGTTTTCACTGCCAATTGCAGCACGTTCTGTAGGTCGTAACCTGCTAGCAAACCAATCGCTAGACCCATGATGAAGCCAACCACTACCGGCTCACCGAATGCACCGAATTTTTTCTGAATGCCATCAGTAGAGAAGTGGATATTGCGAAGACCAGGGATCTTTTCAATGATTGCGTCAACCATGACCGCAATAGGGCCACAGTAAGCTGATGTGCCATGTGGAACCGCAATGCCGTCTAGGCCAAAGTAGTTTTTAGTATCTCTTGCGAACCAATCACCGAGTTTGTAAGCGAATGCAGCGTGGACGATAACGCCAACAATACCTAGCATGTAGCTGTCGGTTGCCATGTGAACCATCGCACCAGTAAAAGTCATGTGCCAGATGTTCCAGATATCCACGTTTACTACGCGAGTCATCTTAGATACCAGCATGAGAATGTTGACTGCGATAGCAATTGGAATGGCAATTAGCGCCATCTCACTTGCCCAGGTAATCGGAGCGGTGCCTGGCCAGCCAAGGTCGACAACGCTTAGTTCAATACCGAAGTTAGCGGTCATCTCTTGTGCTGCAGGACCAATTGACTCCAACATCAAGCCGATGACGAGACCAATACCGACAAAACCAATACCAATATGAAGGCCTGACTTAAACGCATCGCCGAGCTTCATTCCGAATGCCATTGAGAAAATCATAATCACAATCGGCAGCATTACTGTTGGCCCGAGATCGAGCACATATCTGATAATTTCGTTTAACATAGTAGGGTATTCCTTTAGTCTCTCGATGGCACGCTGTTTGAGAACGGTGCCATTGAACAGGGATAATTAAAGAACAACAGCCAGCATTTTTTCTTTTAGTTCGTCTGCGCCCACACCTGAGATAAATGGCATGCCGTGGAACAGAGGAATGTCGCCAAACGTGCGATCCACTTTTGCAGTGGTACAGATAAAGGAGACCTCATCGCAGATGTAGGTATCGATCTCGTTAACGCGGCATTGAACAATTTCGATATCCACGTTGTGTTCTTCACACAGATCTTTGATTTCTTCTGCTGCCATGGTTGAGGTTGCTACTGCACCGCCACACGCTACAATCACTTTTTTCATGCTACTTCCTTATCTTTGTTTAATATTTTCGAACTGAATGTGGCCGTCATTGCTTCAATCGATGGCGCGTTTTTGAGTTCGTTAAAAAATGCTTCGTCCTGCAATGATGTGAACAAGGCACGTAATAGCTGCATTTGTTCCGCAGGGTCTGTAACCACAAGGGCGATAATTAGCTCTGCGATCAGCTCACCATCATCATCGGCTCTTTCGAAAGGGATCCCCTGAGATGGTTTAATTAAATAGACGCAAGGTTTGTTCGCATGTGATGCGTCGCAGTGGGGAATTGCCACTGCACCAAAACCTAGATCAATGCCTGTTGGGAAAATCGATTCACGCTCGTGAATCGCAGCGTGATAGCTCTCCTTTACAAATCCTTCGCCTGTTAAGAAGTCACTTAGGTGGTCGAGTACTTCTTTGTTTGTCTTTAGGTCAACATCGGTGTTTACCAAAAGTTGAGTTTCTATCATTTTCTTAACCTTTCGTTTTGCTTCGGAGTGATCATAAACAAAACCTTCGAATAAAAAAGCGATCTGCCGCACGTTTCGTTAACTTACGAAAATAAACAGAAATTAACGAAGACATTCGTAAGTTTTGTTGGTATGTTTCGGGGTATTCGTTTAATTAAGTTGCAAACTCGAAAGTGTGAATGGCTTTCGTTTTCGATGAGGTAAGTTATGAAACAGATCGTTGGTTTACATAAAACAAACAATAATATAGGCGTATATTCAGTATGTTCCGCTCACCCTTTGGTGATTGAGGCGACATTTCGTTACGAACTTGATAATTCGTTGCCCGTAGTAATTGAGGCAACATCGAATCAAGTGAACCAATTTGGCGGTTACACAGGGATGAAGCCAAAGGATTTCGTAAGTTACGTTTACGAGATCGCAAATGAAGTCGGCTTTCCGATAGAGAGAATCATCCTTGGCGGTGATCATTTAGGCCCTAATTGCTGGCAAAACGAAACCTCTGTTCAAGCGATGGAAAAATCACGCGAATTAATCAAGCAGTATGTTGAGGCGGGCTTTACTAAGATTCACCTCGATGCCTCAATGTCATGCTCCGATGACAGCGTACCTTTAGAGCCTTCGGTCGTTGCGAAGCGAGCGGCTGAGCTTTGTGCTGTGGCAGAAGAATTTGTACCAGCAGAGACCAGAGATAAGATCACTTATATTATTGGCACGGAAGTACCAGTGCCTGGCGGTGAAGCTTCCGAGATTGATACGGTTCATGTCACTGAACTTGCCGATGTACGCCATACCATAGATACCCATGTAACGGCCTTTGAAGCGCTAGGTATTGGCCATGTGATCGATAAGGTTGTCGGTGTTGTGGTTCAACCGGGCGTAGAGTTTGACCATAGTAAAGTCATTCGCTATCAAAAATCGGCCGCAGCAGAGATTTCACACTATATCGAAGACACGCCTTGGATTTACGAAGCGCACTCTACGGATTACCAAACAGCCAAGCATCTAAAAGATCTCGTTCAGACTCACTTTTCGATTTTGAAAGTAGGACCTGCTCTGACGTTTGCCCTGCGTGAAGCTTTGTTTGCTCTTGCTGAAATTGAAACCTGTTTGGTGAAATCTGAGCACAACAGTCAGTTTAAGAAAGTGGTCGATGATGTACTACTAGATACACCAAAGTACTGGAAGTCTTACTACGGCGAGAAGCATTCCGATATCATCAATAATCTGCATTTTAGCTTTTCAGATCGCATTCGCTATTACTGGACGGATGAACGTATTCAAGCGGCTCAGAGCCGTTTGATAGAGAACCTGAATAAGGTTGAGATTCCTCTGACTATGCTCAGCCAATACATGCCAAATCAATATATTAAAGTAAGCTCCGGAGAGATTGAAGCAAAGGCTCCTGCGCTGATAATCGACAAGATCCAAGAGGTCATCGGCCAGTATTCATCGGCCTGTCAATAATCTGATATCGAGGGACGAAGCGCTTAGGCGCTTCGTTTGTTGTTGAGTGTTAAGGATGGGTCCTATGAATGTCACTTTAAGAAGAAAGAAGATACTGGATTTACTCTGTGCACAAGGGACGGTTGAGGTGAAAGCCCTCGCAGAAGAGTTGAATACGTCTCATGTCACGGTCAGAAATGACCTCACTAGTCTCGAAAAAGAAGGAAAACTCGAGCGTTTTTTTGGTGGAGCGGCTTTGCCGGCCTTGATGAGAATGCCTGTCGCCTCTCAAAATGGTTTAGACCGCGAGCTTGCCGTTAATCAGCGTTACCAGATTAATGATGAAGCCAAGCGAAAAATTGCTGCAAAAGCGGCTGAGTTAGTCGTGTCCAACTCGACCATCATTATCGATAGTGGCAGTACTACCCACCTGCTTGCTCAGGCACTGGCAGATACTGGCAATGTCACGGTGATCACCAACAATCTAGCCGCTGCTTCCACATTGGCCGGGATTGGCTCTATTACGCTCGCGATTAGTGGCGGTGTATATCGTAATGTCTCTCAGTCGATCCATGGACACAAAGCGGAAGAGTTTTTTGACGGTGTGTACGCGGATATCGCGTTTATTGGCGCGGATGGCCTAGACCCAAAGAAAGGAGTGACGACGTTCAATGAAGGCTATAACGTCACACAAACGATGGCGAAGTGTGCTAAAACGGTGGTGATTTTAGCGGACTCTTCTAAACTATCGCGCTCTGGTTTTAATCAAGTGCTGTTGCCTGAGCAGATAGACATGCTGATTACCGATAGCGGCATTTCGAGTGAGGATATGGCGCGATTCCGTTCTCAAGGCATCCACGTTGTTGCCGTTTAGTGCATGCTATTTTAGACGATGAGATAGCAAGCCCTATGGAGCAAATCTATAGGGCCATTGCCTAAATAAAACAATAGTAAGCTTTATACTACAACGACTTGGACACCACACTGCTCAAATCGAGTTTTATCTTCTGAGCTAATACCTTCATCAATCACAAGCACATCAATACGTGCGATATCCAGTACCTGATTGAACCCGATTCGACCGAGTTTTGTTGAGTCGACAACCGCAATTACTTTCTTGACGCACTTTGCCATGACATCAGTAATTGCGTAGCCCTCGTTGAATGTTGTAATCCCTTTTTCAGGATCAAGACCATCAGCCCCTACGACTAATATGTCGGCCTGAACACCATCTAAGCATTGTTCAGCACGAAAGCCGTGCAAAGATTTGGTTTTGTTGCGGTACGTACCGCCGATGACAACCAGAGTGGTATTTTCTGCATCCATAAGAGATACGCAAGCCGCCAGGTTATTGGTAATGATGGTGTTGCCACCGCGAACGGCAAGTTGCTCGGCCACAAGGTGTGTGGTGCTGCCGCTATCGAGAATGACGGTGTCTGATGGGGCAATCATTGCCGCTGCGGCTTCGGCGATTTTGTGTTTTGACGCGCCATTGATTTCATAACGACGGTCAATTTGTACTTCGTTATCGATTTGCGATAACGGCAGATGTTTGATGGATTGTGCTCCGCCAAAGAAGCGCTTAAGCTTGCCTTCTTGCTCTAGAGCTTTCAAATCAGCACGTAAGGTAACCTCAGACGTATTAAGTGTGACGGCCATGTCTTTGACAAGCACCTGACCATGCTCGTTCAATGACTGAAGGATAGTCTCTCTACGTTCTAGCTGATTCATCACAACTCCTTTATATTCTTTCGTATTCTTTCAATTTCGATAGTATAACCTTGTTATTATTTTTGTATACCACTTATGTACTAACAGCGTATTGATTAAAAAGTAAATAAAAAGTCGAAGCTTAGATCGTATTCTCGGTGTTTTCCTACTTTTTTACCGAACTCCATTCGAAAGTTCAGTTAGAAAAGTCGTATGGTCGATTTGCGACTGCTTTCGAGATTTCTAACTGTATATTTAGATTGAACGTTATGCTGTTTTGAGGTGCGCGATAGACTTGTTGTCCAGTGCGCCACTTAATCGAGTGAGTAACAAAGCTAGGATCACAATCGCTGCGCCAACCCAAGGGGTATGCATGAGTCCTGCTTTTGCGACGATGTGACCACCACCCCAAGAGCCAAGGGCAATGCCAACGTTGAAGGCTGCGATATTTAGGCCTGAAGCGACGTCGATACCATCAGGTGCATATTTCTCGGCAAGTTTTACCACGTAAACTTGTAAGCCTGGGACATTACCGAAGGCAAAGGCACCCCAAACTAGAATAGTGATAACAGCGGCAATCGGGTTTACTGCGGTAAAGTTAAATACCAATAGAATGCCCGCCAAGCCGGCAAAGATAATGGTCAGCGCCTTGATTGGCCCCATAGAGTCCGCCATCTTGCCACCCCAGATGTTGCCCACAGCAACGGATACGCCGTACACCAACATGATTAGGCTCACTGCACTCGATTCAAAACCTGACACCTGCTCCAAGATAGGGGCTAGATAAGTGAAAGCGGTGAAGGTGCCGCCATAGCCGAGGGCGGTGATCGCATAGACAAGCAACAAGCGTGGTTGCGCCAATACCTTGAGCTGAGCAGAGAGTTTTGCTGCCGGTGGTTGCTTAAGATTATTTGGTACTAGGAATGCACTGCCAATCAGCGCGATGAGACCCAATACAGCCACCACCAAGAAAGTAGTTTGCCAGCCAAAAGTTTGTCCAATGTAGGTACCAAGAGGCACGCCAGTGACAAGTGCCACGGTGAGACCGGTAAACATGATCGCAATCGCACTGGCTGCTTTCTGTTTCGAAACTAGTCCGGTTGCAATGGTCGACCCAATCGAGAAGAACACGCCGTGAGCAAGACCTGTCAGTATGCGCGCTAGAACAAGTGTATTGTAGCCAGGCGCTTGCCAAGCTAAGAGATTACCCGCAACAAACAAACTCATCACAGCAAGCAAAACATATTTACGCTTCCAGTTACCGGTTAAAGCAGTGAGCACGGGTGCACCAACAGCAACACCAAGCGCGTATAAGCTGACTAATAAACCTGCTGAAGGCAGTGATACGCCCAGATCAGCGGCCATAGTTGGTATTAACCCAACAATAACGAACTCTGTTGTGCCGATGGCAAAGGCACTGAGAGTTAATGCAAAAAGTGCAATAGGCATTGTATTTCTCCAATAATTTGCAGTTGCTGATTAAAGACGTGAACTGCTTTCGTTTTGTTAAGCGCATTATTGAAGAAAGTTGAATTGTAAAAAACAGCAGTTGTTACAAATGATTTTTGCCAGTTTTGCAAAGGTGGTTCAGGTGAGGTTACTAAAAGTTAACTACTTGAAGTTATAGAGAACTCGACCCACAATCTAAAGCGATCAGACAATGTGTGCTAAGGAGTGAGTAAGTCTACATCGGTAAAACTTAAAGCGGGCGATGCGTTTCCATCACTACGAGCGACCTTCTTGGATGGTACATCGGTAACTCTTGGAGAGCCCCAAGGCGGTTTAACGTGGCAAGCGGTATTCGTTTATCGCGGCAAACACTGCCCTTTGTGTACGAAATACCTCAATGAGCTGGAGTCTTACAAACAGGCATTTGCAGATGCGGGTGTAGATATTCTGGCAGTGTCAGGAGATTCGAAAGCGCAGCTAGAACAGCATTTAGAAAAGCTCGATGTGAGCTTCCCACTGGCTTATGGTGTGACGGAAGAGCAAATGAAGCAGCTTGGCGTCTATATTTCATTGCCTCGCTCAGAGCAGGAAACTGACCACAATTTTGCAGAGCCTGGGCTTTTTGTGGTGAATGAACACGGTAACTTACATGTCGTCGATATCTCAAACAACCCGTTTGTTAGGCCAGAATTAGGCGCGTTATCTCGCGGCCTCGCTTGGATCCGAGACCCGAATAACCACTATCCAATTCGTGGAACGCTAGATTACTAATTTCCCTGTACGAGAGATGAAGCAAAGGGGAGCATCATGCTCCCCTTTGTGGTTCAGGTGTTTGTATTACGAGCGGATTTGAATGTCGTAGGTCTCAGACCATACGCGTAGATCATCAAGTATTTTCAGCGCAGTGCGGCCAAACTCAGTCAGCTCGTAGCTTACGGCAATGGGCCTGTCACTGATGACCTTACGGTCTACCATGCCTTCGAGTTCAAGCTCTTTCAGTCTCTGGTCGACCATTTTCTTACTGGCACCACCTAAAAGGCGCGTTAGGTCATTAAAGCGCACCGGGCCATCTTTGAGATGATAAATAATCGAGCCTTTCCACTTCCCACCAATCAGGCGCATGCCTTTCTCTATTGCACAGGGCTCTGAACAGGCATTTTTAACAGACTTTCGGCCACGATTATCAACTTTGATCTGGCTTTCCATGATAGAGCTCCTAGGTCACCAAATGGTAACTGGTTGAAACAGATATTTAGGTCACCATAATATACCTAGTCACTAAAATTTCAATAAAAGAAAGCATCAACAAAGAGAAAGTCATTATGAGCCAAACAATCAAATTGGATGTAGTATCGGACGTGGTGTGCCCATGGTGCATTATCGGCTACAAGCGCTTGGAACAAGCGATTCGAGAGCTGGGTATTGAGGATCGTATCGAACTTGAATGGCAGCCGTTTGAACTCAATCCCCATATGCCATTGGAAGGTCAAAACCTGCGAGAGCACTTAGCAGAAAAATATGGAACAACGAAAGAAGACAGCATTCGCGCTCGCGAGCAACTGACCCAGTTAGGTCAAGAGGTTGGGTTCACCTTTGACTACAGCGATGAGATGAGAATGCTCAACACCTTTGAGGCGCATATTTTGCTTGAATATGCGAAAGAGCAAGGTAAACAAACAGACTTGAAACTCCGCCTGTTCAGTGCGTTCTTCGGAGAGGGAAAAGATATCAGCAATCGTGACGTGCTGGCGAATGAACTTGCTGCGGTGGGGCTAGACAGTGGAAGTGCAATTGCGCGTCTTGATGAGCCAAGTGCACGCCTTGAAGTCCAGCAAGCGGAAGATACTTGGAAGAATTTGGGAATCAGTTCGGTGCCAACGGTGGTGTTTAATCGTCAAAGTGCATTGACAGGGGCGCAGCCGGTAGAGGTGTATAGGCAGGTATTGCAAGAGTTGCTTGCTCAATAAGTAGCGGGCTAAATGAACTGAAAGGGTCAGGCATTGCGGATGCGATGTCTGACCCTTTTTGACATTAACCTACATCAGTATTGAGTTCCTGCTCTGCGACTGACAGCATCGCAAATTCTTCTTCAGCGCTAGAGGCCACCAGGTTGTTGCGGCTATATAGCCCATAGTAAACCCCACCAATGACAAACAGTCCAAATGTCATATAGAACGCCGATGGGTCAAAGGCATACACACCTGTAAGTGCGACTAGCGATAAAATGAGTGAAATCGCAGAGGTGACAATCCCGCCTGGAGTGCGATACGGACGCGCAAGTTCAGGCTGTTTCACTCTCAGTAGGATGTGGCTAAGAGACATTAAGGCATAGGACACTGTGGCGCCGACAACGGCCATGGCCAAAATCAAGTCTCCCTCGCCAGTAAGCGACACAGCAAATCCAAAAATGCCCGGGACAATTAAAGCGCGAGATGGCACTTTGTTTTTACTGGTTAAAGATAAGCTTTTCGGCAGGTACCCGGCTCTCGAGAGTGCAAAAACCAAGCGGCTGTAGCCGTAAACAATCGAGAAGAACGAAGCGATAAGGCCAGCAAGTCCGAGCATGTTGACTAAAGTTGCAATCGTTGGGTTGTTCGTCACTTTTAGCGCATCGACCAACGGTACTGCACTCGCGCCAATCAGCTCTGAGCCGGCTGCGCCTGCAAGTAGAAAGACGACTAATGCTGCAGTCACGAGTAAGAAAATCATCGCGCCAATAATACCTTTTGGTACATCTTTCGCTGGGTCTTTGGCTTCTTCTGCGGCGAGAGGTACTCCTTCAACGGCTAAGAATAGCCACATTGCAAAGGGGAGTGCCGCCCAAACACCATACCAACCAAAAGGTAGGAGTTCAGTTGCTTCAGCAGTGGCTGGTGCGATGTCAAATAGGTTACTGGCATCAAAGTGACCTATGAGCGCAACCGCGGTTAGGATGATAGCCAAAACCGCCAGACCGCTGATCACCATCATAACTTTTAACGCCTCGCCGACACCAAACAGATGAATGCCAATAAACGCCGCATAAAACAGGGCATAAACGACAGGACCATCAATACCAATCAGTTCATTCACCGCCGAGCCAATGAAGATGACGATGGCAGCTGGCGCTAGTGCATACTCGATCAAAACCGCCAGCCCAGTGACAAATCCTCCGGTTGGCCCCATGGCTTGTCTTGCGAAACTGTATCCCCCGCCAGCGGCAGGAATGGCTGCGGACATCTCGGCGAGTGATAGCACCAGAGTAATGTACATGACGGCCATGGCAATGGCGGCAATAAGAAATCCAGCCCAGCCGGCTTGCGCGATGCCAAAGTTCCAGCCAGCGAAGTCGCCAGAAATAACGTAAGAGACCCCAAGGCCGGCAAGTAAAATCCACCCTGCGGTGCCTTTTTTTAACTGTCTTTTAGACAGGTACTCCTGATGTTTTGTCATAGTAAATCCTTCTACAAACGGTTGATAAGAAAGTTGTTGGAGCTAGTTTGATTCAGTGTTGAACTGCTTTCATCGTCAATCTCAGAGCGGTCTTTGAGATCGACACCAGATAGGTGCAATCGCCTGGCTTCTTCAAGTAGGTACAGGGTTCGCTGGCAAGCGTCGTCGTAACTCAAGCCGTCAGGCCTGACATTTGAGATACAGTTTCGTTCAGAGTCTTTTGTGCCTCGCCTTGCGCCCCAAGTTAGGTATAAACCCATGCTATCTGGGGAGGATAATCCAGGTCTTTCGCCGATCAATATCAGCGCCATACGAGCGTTAAGGCATTCAGCAACATCATCGGCAATGGCGACTCTCCCTTGCTTAACGATCGTAATAGGTGCAAGGTGCCATGATTTGCTTTTATCCAGTTTTTGAAGAAGTCGCTCTAAAAAGGGAGCCGCGTGATTTTGTATCGCCGTTGATGACAATCCGTCGGCGATGACGATAGCGAGATCGGGTTGGGTTTGAGAGGTGGACGCCTGTTTTTTCAGTTGTGCCCAAGACGCGTCACTGAGCTGTCGACCTAAATCGGGTCTTTGAAGGTACATTAAGCGATCGGTTATTTTGCTTTCGACAACTTGAACTTCACCTGACGCAACGGACTGAAGCATTGGTAACTGTTCAAGCTCGATTTTTAAGGCTTGGGTATCTAGTGCGCAGTGCACTGCATCCATCGCTTGGGCGTGATCAAGCTGAAACGACAAGAGAGCGTCGGTCGGAATGCTGTTACCAGTTCTGCCTAGTGCGATTCGTGCTGAGGTCAAACTACGCAGTTGTTGCCAAGGACTGGTCACTACAGAGTTTGATGCTTTGTTAATGTTGACTACCTTTGTCATGTCACTTTCCTTAGCTGACCTGTTTTATGGCTTTGGAGAAGGGAGAGGCGAGTTGGTCGTTTAAACGTACCTTATCGACATCGTTAAAAATCTGCGTTTCTACCAGCCACTGCTCGAATTCGGGGGCAGGTCGTAAGCCAAGCACTTTTCGAGCGTAGAGAGCATCGTGGAATGATGTGGTTTGATAGTTAAGCATGATGTCGTCAGAGCCAGGAATCCCCATAATGAAGGAGCATTCGGCGACGCCGAGTAAAGTGAGCAGATTGTCCATGTCATTCTGATCGGCATAGGCATGGTTGGTGTAGCAAATGTCACAGCCCATCGGTAACCCCAGCAGTTTTCCGCAGAAATGATCTTCCAACCCCGCCCTAATAATTTGCTTACCATCAAACAGGTATTCCGGGCCGATAAAGCCGACAACGGTGTTGACTAGCAAAGGGTCAAATTGGCGTGCCACCGCATAGGCTCTCGCTTCACACGTTTGCTGATCAACACCATGAAAAGCGTTAGCAGACAGCGCGGTACCCTGACCTGTTTCGAAATACATGACGTTGTTACCAACCGTGCCGCGTTTGAGTGATAGCGCGGCCTGCTGCGCTTGTTCCAAAATAGAAAGATTGATGCCGAACGTGTCATTGGTGCCTTGGGTTCCGCCAATCGACTGAAACACTAAATCGACAGGCGCTCCTAGCTCAATGGCTTCGATGGTATTGGTGACATGAGTTAAAACGCACGACTGAGTCGGTATCTGATATTGCTGGATGACCTCATCCATAAGCTGCGTGAGCTTTATCGCCTGAGGAACATTATCCGTTGCCGGATTGATGCCAATGACGGCGTCTCCATTGCCGTACATCAGGCCATCGAAAATACTCGCTGCGATGCCATTGAGTGAATCTGTAGGATGATTAGGCTGAAGGCGAGTGGAAAGGCGGCTCGGCAGTCCAATGGTATTTCGAAAAGCAGTCACAACCTGACACTTCTTAGCCACCAAGATGAGATCTTGATTGCGCATGATTTTGCTCACCGCCGCCACCATTTCTGGCGTAAGCCCCGGCCTTATTTGTGCTAGTGTTTCCGAGTCAGCCTGATCGCTAAGTAGCCAGTTTCTAAAGTCACCTATCGTGAGGTGCTCGATGAGTGAGAAGGCTTGTTTGTCATGGCTATCAATGATCAGTCGGGTAATTTCATCATTCTCGTAGGGGATCACGACGTCATTGAGAAACGTTTTGAGCGGCAAATCCGCAAGCGTCATCTGTGCCACTACGCGTTCTGCAGCAGATTCTGCACACACTCCAGCTAAGGCATCTCCAGAGCGTTCTGGGGTCGCTTTTGCCATTAGTTCCGCAAGTGAACTAAACGTAAATACATGGTTTCCCTGTTGTCGACGATAGGGTTGTCGACGATACGTCGCTGTCATGACGACTCCTTCAATGGTTCGATTCTTGCTGCATTTTTTGTTGAACGTGCAGCGCAGCTAATTAATCAACTTGCGAATAGCGTTCCATATGCTTGTCAAAAAGTGGCAATTGTTAAATGTGTTAATAAACAATGCCTTATAGGGCTCCTGCTCCATAGTTGGGCGCCGAAAATCTCTTTAGAAGGAGTAGTAGTGATGGATGAAATTTGCAAGTTTGCGCCAGAGTTGTGCATCCGTCCCTCTAATGATGCAAATCAACAAGCAGACAACCTGTTGAATTGGATTCAGGCTTATGATCAGATCACCGACGGTGGGTATCATGGACGAATTATTGAGCGTTGTTTTTCCAATGTTCATGTGTTTCGTGAAGAGAGCAATCGCGGTTTAAGGCAGGATTGCCAAGTCACTAAAGGTGGGTTGTGGTTGGGGTTAAGTGCGACCGATAAGTCTCTTTATCTCAATCATCACCAGAAAGGCGCTGACGATATGTTGCTTCGTGCGAGCGGACTGGACTTTGAACTGGTTACGCCGGAAGACTTTTCTATTTACGGCGTGGTGCTGGACCAGCAAGCTTTAGGCTCTATTCTCGACCAGATGGATATCGAGATAGACAGTTTGGCAATGCTCAACCAAGTGGTATCGACGCCTCATGCTTATCAATTGAAAGCCTATCTATCGATATTACTATCGAATCAACCGGTGCGTTGGTCTTGCGATACACATGAATCATTACTTTTGGATTTTGTCGCGGATGTTATTGACTCGTCTAGCGGTGGCAACGATTCAATGGAGCCTTTGTATCAACGTGCCAAAGTCATGAAGCGGGTGAAGCAAACATTAGAGAGTCGTGATTGGTCTCATCCAATGACCATCAGCGAGCTTTGCAGTGCCGTACATGTGAGTCGTCGAACGTTGCAAAACACGTTTCACTCTTGTTGTGGCATGTCGCCCCACCAATTTCTGTTGCGAGTTAGGTTGAACCAAGCTCGCAGGGCTTTACTCACTAGTGACGGCGAACATTCCGTCTATGATATCGCGTTCAAGCATGGCTTCTTTCACTTAGGGCTTTTTGCCGGTAACTACAAAAAGCTGTTTGGTGAGAGTCCTTCTGCGACGCTCGCTCAAGCATCGGTTTAGCCGAAATATCGAACACACTCTGTTAATCGATGATTCCCTTTTGTTTGTTGATGGAACAAGAGCCATTAAAAACTACACTTAAGCAATCTGCTAGCTACTGGATGCTTACTGATGATCACTATAAACAATCAATATCTTCATATAATCGCCATCATCTTGACTGGCTGCTCTTTGAACTCAGAGGTTTTTGCAAGTGAGAAGCTTAATGATTACGAAGGATCGGCCAGTATCACTCAAGGTCTTGCAGCAACTGTGGAAGCCAATCTTTTTGAGTGCAAAAATGGTAGAAGCCGTGTTGCAGGTGTTGGTGAGATTACCGACTCTAAAGGCAAGACTTGGACAGTTCCCGCAGAAAACCAATTTGGCTCTGCAACAAAAGCGGTCGACTTGTATGAAGAGTGCGCCAAAATTACCCCTAATGGTATTGCGGACGTAGATGAAGATCTTGTGCCTGTGGTCGTTATCGATGCCGACGGACAAGAAGTGACAGGCTATATATTCGCCGACAACTACTTTGAGTTATACATTAATGGCCAACTCGTCGCGGTAGATTCGGTGCCGTTCACCCCGTTTAACTCTAGTATCGTAAAGTTTAAGGTAAACAAGCCATACACGATTGCTGTAAAAGTCATTGATTGGGAAGAGAACCTTGGTTTAGGGACAGAAAACAACCGCGGTAAGGCATTTCATCCGGGAGATGGTGGTTTTATCGCGAGCTTTAGCGATGGCACCGTGACAAATTCTGACTGGCAGGCGCAAACGTTTTATACCTCTCCAATCTATGATTTGGCCTGTTTGAGTGAAGTTGAAGGAAAGCGTCTTTCGACTAATTGCACGACCGATGGCACAGATAATGGTGAAAATGCTTATGCCGCTCACTGGGAAGTACCGAGCAACTGGATGGAACCCGAGTTTGATTCAAACTCATGGCCGCAAGCGACACAATATTCAGAAAATGAAATTGGTGTAAACAACAAGAAGTCGTACATGAATTTCATTGAAAAGTTCAGTGGAGAGGGAGCGAACTTCATTTGGTCTACCAATGTAGTGCTCGATAACGAAGTTTTACTTCGATATGTAGTGAGATAGTTTGGTGGTATATGGCGTATTCAGTCGGCCACAGTTTTTATCTCATTTGTCGTAGTGCGGTGCTCCCTGAACAATGTCGATGTCGCAGTGAGTATCACGCCACATAAGAGCCAAGCGCTGCTGACTCCCCAACGTTCTGCGATATAACTAAGTAGAAGTGAGCTTAACACTGCGCCTCCAGTGACAACGAATGAGTGAATAGAAATCATTGTTGAGCGATGCTGAGAGGCTGTACTGGTGTTAAGTAACACTTTTTCTGAACTGCTTCCTATTGTGAACCAAAAGAAGAACAGCAGGTAATAGGTAGCAAAGGTGCTGATACTTGCTGTTTGGGACAGTATGATAAGTAGGGATCCCGATAAGGCTCGGCTTGCCATCAACAGCCTAAGGTGAGAGCCTTTCAAAAGCCTTAATATGCTCACGGCGGCGAGTGATGACAGTGCCGCCACAGCGAGATAACCGGCCGCGATGCCTCCAAATAAGCGGGTATCCGCTCCCTCACCGTTAGACTCTAAGAGTGCAGCTAAAAAAGGCTGCCAAAAATTTTCCAAACTGATTAGCACCATTCCGTAGATACATGCGGTTTGAAGCAATCGCCTTAATTGAGTGTTTTTCAGAGCGTTGTGAATTGCAGCGCTAACGATTTGGTTTGCTTCAATTGTGGTGTCTGGATGAGAGTGCTTTGTCTTTGACGGGTCTTTGATGAGCAGTGCGGTCAGAATGATGAGCCCAATATTGCCGATTAGAGTGGCGACAATATTGAGGTCGTATGGACTGTTAGCGCTATGAAGAACAGCTATACCTATATTTGGCAAAAGCCCGCCTAGATAGGCGCCAATAGCAAGCCCGAGCGTTGTCATTAGATTGACGATGGCCGATGCGCTGTGAAAGGTCTTTGTTCCTGATGAAGCCTGAAAATAGTCATAAAACCAAGCGTCAAGGGTACCGGAGTAGACGGCTCGAGCCGCACCTAAAATTATCGCGGTTAAGCAAAAGGTTTGGATGTTAGCTGCGAAGTAAAGACTGATCGCTCCGACAAGGTTGAGAAGTAACGACAATAGATAGGTGAGTTTTCGCCCATATTTATCTGCAAGGCTACCTAAAGGGATCTCTAGTACTGCCGTTGCTCCAACCCAAACCGCCATCACAATACCGACTTCTTTCAGAGTCAATCCATGAAACTGAAATATCAGAATGAGCACAGGAACCAGCATACCGACGACCGCCCAGTGGCAAGCTTGATGAATGGCATAGTGTCGTGTGAGGATTTCCTTTGTCACAGCATGTTCCTTTTGTTTGACTTTCTCTGTACAAATAAACTTCGATTTGAGATCCCTGTGGCTAAATAGGTATCGCAATAGTGGACTCTTTGGCTAATAGTTCATGTAAAGGTTATTGATGTGATACTTTAGGGGTCTTTATATGAGCCGAGGATCAGGCAATCATGGAAAGCCGACTAGCACAGGAAGTGTGTGCACTAATCAAAGCGGAACTTAAGCGAAGTAAACTGCCTTACCGAGTTTTGGGGGAGCGTTTAGGTGTCTCGGAAGTGAGCGTGAAACGAATGCTGAATAGTCACCAGTCCTTGTCGGTGGAGCGTTTGATTGCCATTTCTGAGAATCTAGATATGCCGCTATCAAAGCTCATCGCGAAGGCTGAAAAGAATCTATCGCGCATTCCGTTGTTTACTAAAGAGCAAGACTTGGCATTTTTTAACTACCCACCACTGTTCACTCTATGGACAGAATTAACAGAGAACCGAAGCCTAAATGAGATTCAAGACAGGCATCAACTGACATCAGCGTCGCTGTATCGTTATCTTCGAATGCTTGAAGACGTTGGTTTGGTCACTTTGGATATCCACGGCAGCCCTAATCTCAACGTACCTACCCATACTGCATTTGAGCAAGGCGCTAAGTATCCGGTGTTTTTCACCAGCCAAGTTCTGAATCGACTTCAACAACGAGTGATTAACTTGCCTGCCAATGATGATCAGGCTTTTTTGACAATGGTAAAAGCGGAGCTGACACACGAAGAGTTTGCAGCAATCAACAAAAAGCTGGAAGACTGGATGTTCACATTGCTTGGCGATAGCCAAAATCAGCAGTCAAGAAAAGGACTTAATGTGCGTCCTTACACGTTTGGTTTTATGGGCGCACAAGGGGCGTTTCATGATGAGTTGCCGCTGATACCTAACCTATCACAGTCGTAAAGAGCTTGTTCGATTAGATAGACAGCGGCTGGTTTGACTCAGAAAGGTGAAGAGCCTGAGGGGCTGCGTCTTTAGAGGTGCTGATTCAGGTGCTCTTCAAATCGAGCAAAGTCCTTGTCGATATCGCCATTTTTCATCACGTCATAAGCCGCAAAGGTTGGCATGGCTTTCATACCAAAGAAGCGGAAGTTGGCGTGCATGTGGAACATGAGGTCATCAACACTTTTACCTTGGAAAAGGTATTCAGACTCATCATTGAACGACTCTTCCGGTGCGTTGAACGTTAATGACAGCATGTACTTAGAATTAGTTTGCGTGCCACCTGTGCCGTAGTTCTTCTTAGGCTCAGCTTCTGAGCGACCATCAAACAAACACAAGTCACCACCCATACCCGCAGTAAACACGTCGTCCATGTACTTTTTAAAGCTCCAAGGTACGGTCATCCAGTTCACTGGTGACTGAACGATCACTCGAACTGCCCATTTGAAGTTCTCCAATTGTGCCGGTACATCAATTTCTTCTTGCATCGTCACTACGCGAGTCTGGTGGCTTTTCGCCTCCAATAGCGTGACCGCTTTGTCGACCAGAGTGGCGTTAAGTTTGCCCTCAGAGAATGGATAAGGCTGGTATGCATTGATAATAAGTACATTGCTCATGGGTGTTGACCTCTAAATCTCACTACGGCTTGGGAACTGCCCCTAACGCCTTGGTGGTATATTAAAGTAACCTGGAGTTTGTTTGCAATTAGTATACTTTTAGTAACCTAAAAATAGTGCCAATGGCGCTATCTGAAAACGGCGGGCGTTCCTGAGTTTGGTGACTGTTTAGTCTAACGGTGGCGCAAAGCAGTATTCTGCAGATTCATAACGTACTTGCTGTTTATAGAGGTCTTGTAATTTGCGCTTACTATCTATTGTTGAGGTTGGCGAGTGACTCCAAAGCTGGCAAGCGTAACGGTTTAGCGCTTGGCGTTGTTGTATCCACGATGCGGAGAAAAGTGGGTTGGCTTGGGAGTGCGCAAGGGAGCGAAATTCAAAGTAAACGGTGCGGCGTTGTGTTTGTTCGGTAAGGGGGGATGAGCGATGCAAAAGCATAACGTCGTGAATGACGATGTCACCGGCTTTGGCTGTGACTTCGGTACTTGCTATGTCGTTTTGTTGCCAACGACGCGTGATTTCACAAACGGAATCCGAGCTCAGATGCGAGTGTGGGATGACTTGCAATGCACCTTGTTGATGTTTGGAGTCATCGAGGTACAGACCAACAGTAAAGATTCGAGACTCTCTTTGGTAATTCATGTCTCTGTGCCAATTAATGTTCTGGTTATCACCTTTGTGTTTGATGAGCAGTGATTCGTAGATAGGAATGGCCTCACCTTCAACTAGGGTTTGTACTGTTTGTTGCAGAGCTGGAAGCCCAAGTAGCTGAACGAAGGTAGGTGTATCGAAAGAAAACAAGTTGTTTATTCTGGTGATAAAATTTTGGTCGCCTTGATGGAGAGTGGCAACGTTGTTCACCAAGCCATCAAATTGCGCATTCTCCAGTAGCTGTTGCTGCAAAGTGTCGTAAGACTGACGTAAGTCTCGAAGCAGTGACGTAGGAATGGCATTTTTTAGCACCAAATAACCGCGCTCGTCGAAGGTTGCTACTTGTTTGCTTGAAATGGTCACTGTGATAGTCCTTTAGTGCGTAAAAAAAGCAGCTTTAGGGCTGCTTTTAAAAGGTTCTGTTTACATTGGGCATTCGCCCCAATCGCACTTAACATGGTAGACGAGATCAGAAACTTTGCTTGGTTTGAGCCGATCTTGCTCTGTTATTTGTAGCTTGTGTGCGGTCAATTGTTCGAAAAGTTGCCAGTGTTTGAGTAGGCACTCATCATCGACTTGAGTCACTTCCGACCAAGCTTCTTTTAGCATTGGCATCATGCACGCAGAGCCATACGCATAGAGCATCATTTGCCATTTGAGCTCATGCATATTGAACTGCTCGCTTTCACTGCGACCTTGGTTGTATTCACTCACCAATGCCATCACGATACATTCAATTTCCCCTTTGCTATCAATAAAGTAGTCGAAGAACTCGTTTTCTTGACGCATCGCATCGGCGATTAATTGCATTGGCTGGCGGTTGATCAGCAAGTTGGCCAGCATTTCAGTCGCAAATCGATATAGCTTGATGTTCGCTGGTGTATCTTCGGGTAGCTGCGAGAGAAGGTGCATGATGTACTTTTGCATATACGCATGCATATGGTCACTGATGCCATACCAGATCTGCTCTTTGCTGCCAAAGTGGTGGCGAATTAGGCTGTGAGATACCCCTGCGCGATCGCTGATATTGCGAATCGATACGCGTTCGTAACCAAGTTCACAGAACATGTCTGCGGCGACCGTCATGATCAGGTTTTTCGTCTCTTCTGCCGCCATGGCGCTGCGACGACCTTTTTTCTTCTCCACTCGATACCTTTTTAATTAATCATTCCTATACAGGGTACTGAATTACCTACCTATCGACAAGATGCACATCAGCTGGGCCGCATAATGCCGTAAATCTACTGAAACCGGGGTTTGAGGGTTTCTTTATAACCAAAAGTGATGAAGTTCATCGAAAAAAATTATACTGCACGCATGTGCAGCATGTATTGATCTCTTTCAAATTATACATATACTGCACAATTGTAAAGTTAATTTACTGCACGCCCGTAAAATATAATTTGGGATAAATATTATGAAAACCCATCGTCTATTCAAAACTGCCAGTATGCTGGTCCTGCCCTTGTTGGCAGTCGTCGGCCTTTCTGGTTGTAATCAAGCTCAATCAGAAATCAATGAACCGGTCATTAAGCCCGTCAAAGTGGTTCAGGTGCCTGAGCTCAACTTTGCTCCTGTTAGCAGTTACCTAGCACAAGTTGATGCAACAGATCGTGCTCAACTTTCTTTTCAGGTGGCGGGACAGATTTCGTCTATAGACGTCAAAATGGGTGAAGCCATTAAGAAAGGTGAAATCTTAGCGACGCTCGATCCGACCGACTATCAAGTGGCACTTGACGCCAAGCAAGCAGAATTCGATCTTGCCGAATCCCAGTGGAAGCGAGCAAAGCAGCTGTTTGCTAAAAAGCTTATTAGTGCCGATGAGTTCGATCGCAACGAAACTCAATATAAAGCGGCACAAGCCTCACTCGCACAAGCAAAAGCGGATCTTGGTTACACCCAAATTATCGCCCCATTTGATGGTGTGGTCTCTTTAACCTACCAAAAGCCCTTTGAAGTCGTTGGTGCCAAACAACCCATTTTGAATCTAATTAGCAGTGATGATCTCGATGTCACCTTCACTATCCCTGTAAGAGAAGTGAAGGCGATGACGCTAGAGGAGCTGAAAAATCAGCACTTTTTTGTGACGTTGGATAGCCATCGTAATCAACGTATTGAAGCAAGGTTCCGTGAGATTGCTATGCAGCCAGATCTTGATACCAATAGCTATGCAGCGGCAGTAACAATGGTTAAACCACATAACATCAATGTGTTGTCAGGCATGTCTGGTCTGGTGCATATCCAAAGCGAAGCCAAAGAGCGCGCTTTTTCGCTACCTGCGAGCGCGTGGATAAGTCAGCAAGAGAGCAGTGGCAAAGTTTGGCGTTTTGACCCGATGACAGAGCAAATCAACCAAATCCAACTTTCAACCAATGAAAACGGCGCAGTGACAGCAGGCTTGCAGCAAGGTGACCAAATAGTGGTCGCAGGCGCTGCAAACTTAGTTGAGGGACAGCGAGTAAAACTATGGACACGTGAGGGTGGTATCTAGTGAAAAAGTCAATTATTGCCATCGGTCTCGCATCGCTAGCGTTAACGGGTTGCTACTCGGATATCACCGTTCGTGAACGTGCCCCTTTGATGGTGGAGTCCATTGAGGTATCTAAGCCTGTAGAGCAGCAATATCGTGAGTTTAAAGGTCAAGTTGTGACTGCGGAGCAAACCAAGCTGTCATTTCGCATTCAAGGTGAAATAGCCCATTTGCTTGTAAAACCGGGTCAATCGGTGAAGAAGGGTCAGGTTGTTGCCAAGCTGGATGATGAAAAACTTCAGCAGCAATATCGTGATGCTCTGGCTCAATATGAGCTGGCGACTAAGCAATTGCGTCGAGGTACGGAGCTTTACGCGCGTGACATGATTTCAAACTCTGAATTGGATGAGTTGACTTCAAACCGTCAACTAGCGAAAGCGCAGTACCAAAACATCCAACATCAAATTCAGTACACCAGTCTAAAAGCACCGTTTTCCGGTGTCGTGGCCGAAGTGAGCAAAGAGCGTTTTGAGAACGTTGGTCCAGGTGAAACTGTGGTGTCCATTTATCAGGATGACAAAGTCTATGTGAAGATCAGTCTTTCTGACCACATTCTAGCGTCTATTACCCCACAAGCTCAGCGCAATGCTTATCAGCCGCGTGCTTTTTTCTCTGGGGTTGAAGACAGTTTCATCATGTCTTACCTGGAACATTCTAGCGAGCCTGATGCGCAAAGCCGAGCCTATGAATTGTGGCTGCAAATGCCTCAGCCAAAAGCAAAGATTTTGCCGGGAACCAGCGTGTCTGTTCATGTTGATATGGTGGCCGCTGGTTTGAGCACGATTCAAGGTTATCAACTGCCTATGACGGTGCTAGAAGCAGGCTTTGAGCCGCAACAGTTTTACGTTTGGAAGCATGAAGATGGTGTAGCAATGAAAACACCCGTGCGTGTCGATCAGGTGAATAGCTTTGGCGTGATTGTCGATTCTGGCGTTGCTCAAGGTGATGTTCTAATTAGCTCAAGTTTGAGAAAGCTCAGAGATGGCGAAGCAGTAGCACTCATGGAGAACAATAAGTAATGAGTTTGACCGAGTATTCAATTAAAAACCGCGTCATTAGCTGGCTGTTTCTGGTCATTTTGGCCATTGGTGGTATTCAGTCGTTTAACGATCTAGGTCGTCTTGAAGACCCTGCTTTTACCATTAAAGATGCGATGGTGATTTCGACTTATTCCGGCGCAACATCAACGGAAGTAGAAGAAGAGCTCACGTATCCACTTGAAAAGGAGATCCGTAAGCTTCCTTATATTAAGAACATTAAGTCGACGTCATCCGCCGGGCTGTCACAAATCATGGTCAGTATGGAAATGGACTATGGCCCAGACGAGCTTCCGCAGATTTGGGACGAAATGCGTCGTAAGATTAATGACTTAAGACCAAACCTGCCATCAGGTGTGAATTCGATTCAGATCATCGATGACTTTGGTGATGTGTTTGGTGTGATGATCATGCTGACTGGTGATGGTTACGACTATGTGGAGCTTAAACGGTATTCTGATTATCTAAGTCGTGAGCTTGAGTTGGTCGATGGCGTTGGAAAGGTGTCGATTGCGGGTGACCAGAAAGAGATGCTGTTTGTGGAGTTATCGCTGGAACGTCTCTCTGCACTTAACCTAGATATGAACACCGTTATGGGACTGCTGAATCAGCAAAATAGCGTGCAGTCTGCCGGTGAAATCATGATCAACGGCGAAAGCTTGGCGATTCGTCCAAACGGTAATCTGGACTCAGTGGAGTCGCTGGAAAATCTGATTATCCACGGCCGCGACACGGGCAACCTGATTCGCTTAAAAGATGTGGCTGAGATTTCCAAAGGTATCCAAGAAAAGCCATCGAACGTGATTACCTTTAACGGTAAGCCTGCTATCAATCTAGCTATCTCATTTGGCGCGGGCGTTAACGTAGTTGAAGTTGGTAAAGCTTTAGATGCACAGCTTCAAGCGCTGGAAAACATCAAGCCTGCAGGCATTAATCTCGACTACTTCTATAACCAGTCGGCGGAAGTGGATAAGTCGGTACAAGACTTTGTTGTCAGTCTTGCTCAGGCTGTGGGCATCGTGATTGTGGTGTTGCTGTTCACCATGGGTATGCGCAGCGGCATCATTATTGGTGCGGTTCTGCTGCTTACGGTGTTTGGTACTTTCATTATGATGAGTATCAACAATATCGAGCTGCACCGTATCTCGCTAGGCGCACTGATTATCGCGCTTGGTATGCTGGTGGACAATGCCATTGTGATCGTCGAAGGCATTCTGGTCGGGCTCAAGCAAGGTCAAACTAAGAAGCAAGCTGCGATGAGTATTGCTAAGCAAACTCAGTGGCCGCTGCTTGGTGCAACGGTGATTGCTATCACAGCGTTTGCGCCAATTGGCTTGTCACAAGACGCGACGGGCGAGTTTATGGGTTCGCTGTTTTGGGTACTGTGTTATTCGTTGTTCCTAAGCTGGATCACGGCACTAACTCTAACGCCGTTCCTAGCCGATATCTTGCTGAAAGAATCGGATAAGAATGACCAAGCCGCTGATGCAGATCCATACAAAGGCGTGCTGTTTACAGTGTTCCGTTGGTCTTTGGAGTTGGCATTGAAACTACGTTGGCTTACGGTCGCAGGTATGATTGCGCTGCTTGTCTCCGCAGTCATGGCGTTTGGTCTGGTAAAACAGTCGTTTTTCCCACCGTCAAATACGCCAATGTTCTTTGTCGATATGTGGATGCCGGAAGGCACTGATATTCGCCAAACGCTCAAGCAAACCGAGCAGGTAGAAGCGTATATCCAAGAGCAGGACAATGTTGAGTTTGTGTCTTCGACCGTTGGACAAGGCCTGCAACGTTTCATGCTGACTTATCAGCCTGAGAAGAGCTATGAAGGCTTTGCGCAGTTGCAAGTGCGCACAACTAGCCGCGATAACATGTTTGGATTGCTCAATAAGCTAGACGCGGAATTGTCTTCTCAATTTGCAGCACCTACGTTCCAGCTACGATTGATGGAATTTGGACCGTCGCCAGCGTCTAAGATAGAAGCACGTATTATTGGCCCAGATCCGCAGGTACTGCGTGATATCGCGGTGCAAGTTGAAGATGTATTACTTGCCGATCCTGGTTCGAGAAACGTTCGTCATGACTGGCGTGAGCGTACTAAGCAGTTGGTACCTCAGTTCAACGAGTCAAAGGCGCGCCGCTTGGGTATCTCAAAAGAAGATCTATCAAGCACCCTGCAATTGGCGTTCGGTGGAAACACGATTGGTGTGTTCCGCGATGGTACGCAAATGCTACCAATCGTGACCAGATTAACGGAAGCAGAGCGGGTTGATTACGCGTCGCTACAGAACATCTCCATTTGGAGCCCAATGCTGCAAACGTATGTGCCCGTTGAGCAGGTGATTGATAATGTCACGTTGGAATGGCAAGAACCAATTATTCAACGCCGTGACAGAAAACGTACGCTAACCGTTCTCGCTGACCATGATGTGTTGGGCGACGAGACGGCGGCAAGTTTATTCGCTCGTGTTAAGCCACAGGTAGAATCACTGCCTCTACCTGCTGGCTACACGATCGAATGGGGTGGCGAATATGAGTCATCTAAAGACGCGCAAGAGGCGATGTTTAAGTCGCTTCCGATGGGCTATCTGTTGATGTTCATTATCACTATGCTGCTTTTCAACTCGTTTAAGAAGCCGTTGGTGATTTGGCTCACGGTACCGCTCTCTATCATTGGTGTGGCGTTTGGTTTGCTGGTGTCTAATATGCCGTTCAGCTTTACTGCGTTGCTTGGTCTACTTAGCCTTAGTGGCATGATCCTGAAAAACGGTATTGTGCTTATGGATCAAATCAACTTGGAACTTGATAGTGGCAAAGACCCATATCTGGCGCTGGTTGATAGTGCGGTAAGTCGTGTACGCCCAGTGAGTATGGCTGCGCTTACGACTATTTTAGGGATGATACCGTTGGTGTTTGATGCCTTCTTTGGATCAATGGCGATCACCATTATGGCGGGTCTAGGGTTTGCAACCGTGCTGACCTTGATTGTGGTGCCAGTTCTGTTTGCTATTTTCTTTAAGGTAAAACCGGCGAAATAACTGAAATTACAGTGAATATGATCAAAGGCCTGCATTTATTGCAGGCTTTTTGCGTTGTAGCGAGTGCAAAATTGAACCCGCTTCTCGTAATTTCGCCGCAATTTTGTGTTTTTTGCGGACGAGTTCGGTATTCATCGGCTTTAACGAGCGATTTGTAAGTTAATTTCGAAATCTTGATCAAATTTTCGCAAAATAATGACGTTATTTTGGAATACCAACCACATTTTTTGGCATGATCGTTTTGCCAAACGACCAAGATTAAACACAATATGGTCACGAATCATTCAGAACAGATGGAGAGACTTGAAATGCCAACTAACTACTGCACCGCGTGCAAAAAGGATACGGCACACAAAGCAGTGATGCGACGCAGCCACAACGATAACTCATCTATCGTTCAAAACTTCCAAATGTTGATGTCTCAACTGGTTAACGGCAGCGGCTACTACAAGCTAGAGCGACAGCTTTATTGCCGTGTATGCAATAAGCAGAATCAACAAACAGTGAAGACTGTACTTAGCGGTCAAACGAATCTCGCATAAATTAACACTGTAAACTGATATCGATTGATGGCATTTGTCACAACTTTGTGATCTCACATCTTTTTACATGCATAACCTTTGATTTACAATCGTGGAGTATCCCGTTCACTTGAGTTAAATCAATGGCTTCGCTTGCTTTAGATAAAATCGATTTAGAAATACTGCGCATACTTAGCCGCAAAGGTCGTATGCCAATAGTTGAGTTGGCTAAGCTGGTCAATTTGACGACCTCCCCTTGCTCAGATCGCGTGAAACGTTTGGAAAAAGAAGGTTTCATTGTGGGTTATCACGCTGAACTCAACCCAGAGAAACTGGGGTTGGATGTTCAAGTGTTTATTCATATCCGTCTTGATCAGACGAGTTTCTCTATCTTTGAAAAATTTGCCAAGGCTGTCGAGTTGATGCCTGAAATCGAAGAGTGTTACTCACTCTCTGGTGATTTCGATACCATGATTAAGGTGAGAACCAAAGATATGAAGTCTTATCAATCTTTCATGTCTACCAAACTGGGCACTTTGCCGGGTGTTATACAAACCAGAAGTGAAGTCGTGATAGAAGAGCATAAAACTGGGTTTGGCGTGAATCCGGATCTTCTTGACACGCTGTAGACTCATCTCGACAAACCATTACCAAGTATCCGTTGCATCCCACGGTATCTTCAATGAACCTTCTCATTGGAGATACAGTTCATGTCTTTTTTGAGAATTTTCACATTTTCTAATCTCTAAGGGTTTAAAAGCCTGATTTTTATTGGTAATTACTTAGTAAAGTAAATTAGAAATCTGCTTTTACAGTCCTACACTGAACATATATAAAACTATCTTATAAACAATGAGTTGCTTCAGTGAATGTGGACAGTTGACTAAGTGTGTTGCGACGGTTGTTCGAGGAGTTCGCCATGAGTATTGCTGCGTTATTGGGTCTAGTCGATTTGTCAGGAACGTTAGTTCTTGATTCAAATGGCAAAATTGTCTTGCTGCCAGAAGGTGCTGAAATGAGACCCGGTGATATAGAGCTGTCGCCGGATAACTTGGTTCCTGATGTTGAACTGCGGGAAACACTATTTGCTCAGATTAATTCCCAAGCCGAAAACAGTGCTTCCGATTTAGAGGACTTCTCAGCCAACGATCTCGATGCCGATGCGATTATCGCTCAAATTGAGGCCGGTGCTGATCCTACTCAAAATGAAGACCAAGCCACAGCAGCAGGTGGCTCATTAAGCTCCAGTATCACCGATGCTGCTACCGTCGAAGCAATTAATCCACAAGTCTTAGCCGCTACGTTTTTTGAAACCCTGGGCCTCAATAGACAAGACCTGACAGAAACACAAACCAATGCACTGTTAGATATCGCAACGAACAGTGCGCCCGTCACTCTATTTGAAGCGCGAAACTATGATGAAGAGTCACAGGACAGTGATTTAGGGTTGACCTTTCCAACGGATACCGATGGTGATGCTCTAACCGTTGCAGTCACAGAGCTTCCTAAACTGGGGCAAGTGACGCTCGCAGATGGCACGCCGGTTAGTCTTGGGCAAACCCTGACTCAAGAGGAGTTTGAGAATCTACAGTTTGATGCGCCCCAAGAGTACACGTTTGGTGAAGATGCAGGCCAGTTTACTTATAGCGTTGATGATGGGCAGGGTCAGCCGGACTCCGTGCAAACGGGTGGTGTGTTACTAGAAATCAATCCAATCAATGACATACCGGTTATTGACGAAGTAGGGCAAGGTACCTTAGTTGAGAGTGGTAATCTTGACGATGGCCAAATTGTAGAAGGTGTGAATACGGCTTCCGGTAGCATTAGTGCCTCTGATAATGATACGGATGCAGCGCTGACTTATGGCGTAGAAAACGATACCAATGAATACGGTCAGCTTAGAGTCGATCCCGAAACGGGCGACTGGGTATTTACTTTGGATAACAGCTCTTCTGCGACGCAAAGCTTAAAAGAAGGCGACTCAATAAACACCACATTTGAGGTAACCGTTACCGATGATAAAGGCGCGGTCACTACAGAAACACTAACGCTTACCATTAATGGCACTAACGATTTACCGACATTTGATGCGGGTGGCGATGCTGCTGGGACTGTGACTGAGCAGGGAGATGGTATTGGCAGCGACAACCTAGCCTCAGGTGCTTTGTCAGTAACCGATGTTGATGCGGATGCGATTCTCACATTTGAAATTGAGTCTGAACAAAATGACTTTGGCTCTTTCTCAGTGGATGAAAATGGTCAATGGCAGTTTGAACTCGACAATGAAGCTTCGGTGACTCAGGCGTTAAGTGAAGGTGAAACGGAAACCCTGAACTACACGGTTTCTGTTACCGATGAATTTGGCGCTCGTAGCGAGCAGGTTGTTACGATTACGGTAATCGGTACGAATGATACTCCGGAAATAAAGGATGGAAGGGGCACCAGCGGCGCTGTGAATGAGGCGGGTCATCGTGACGATGGCACACTGTTTCCAGGTAAGGTGTCTGATTTTGGCATCATACGAGCGGTGGACAATGATGGAACGCTTAGCTTTACCACTACGGACAAGAGTGACTATGGCGAATTTACCATAAACGCGTTGACCGGTGAGTGGCGCTTTACCTTAGACAATAACGCAGCGATTACTCAGTCTTTAAAAGAAGGTGAGACGGGTGAAGTTGTATTCAATATCAAAGTAGCTGATGAAGCGGGGGCGTTTGTCATGCAGCCCGTTACCATTGAAATCTTTGGTGCCAATGATCAACCTACAATATCTTCATCGAGCGACTTAGACGGCACCGTTATTGAGTCTGGAGACAACACAGAAGGTACGTCTTTTGCGTCCGGAACTCTCGTCGGAGAGGATGTTGATGACGACACAACCTTCACCTTCTTTGTAGAAGATGGTGGCAGTGAGTACGGCCAGTTGGTGATGAAGCCAAATGGTGAATGGACGTTTGAGATTGATAATGACTCAGCCGCAACTCAAGCTCTAAATGCGGGAGACTCCGTAGACATTACCTACCCAGTTACCATCCGAGATGAGTTTGGCGCAATCAACAGCGAGGCATTGACGATTACTGTTGTCGGAACCAATGACTTACCGCAGATTATCAATGGTTCCTCCTCTGCACTGACCGAAGACTCAGGCACTGATGCTCTTGGTTACCTAGTGGCAACCGATACATTGGTGATTAGTGATAAAGATGCCGATGAGGAGACGTTTAACCCTGGGAACGCAGAACCAGTAGGTTCAACACTAGGCTCACTAACTATCGCGGCAGATGGTACTTGGACGTACTCAGTAGATAATTCATTAGCGGCGGTGCAAGCTCTGGATGTTGGCGATCAGTTGGTTGAAGAATTTATCGTAACCTCTGCCGACGGCACTGCGCACACCATCGCTGTCACCATCAACGGTACCGAAGATGAAACCTTCATCACCGGTCCAACGGCAGATACGGTGAAAGAGGACAATGATGTAGATGCTGGTCTTCTCACTGCTGGCGATAATCTGTCGCTCACCATTACCGATAATGATGCTGGCGAGAATAAATTCAGTACCACCGTCACCAGTGTCGTTAACGACAATGGTCAGCTTCCGCTGGGCATCTTAACCATTACTGAAGATGGTGACTGGTCGTATCAAGTTTCCAATGCACTGCAAGAGCTCCAGTCCCTCGGTGACGGCGATACGCGCGTCGAGCGATTCACTGTTACCTCTATCGATGGTTCAAAAACCGAAACCATTGAAGTCACGATTCAAGGTACCAACGACTTGCCTCTTATTGGCGGCAATGCTGTGGGCAGCGTTACCGAAGACTTTGAAGTACAAACGGGAGACCTTCTCAAAGACAATGGTCAGTTGACGATTTCTGATGCGGACACTGGCGAAGCCAAGTTCCAAATGGTCGTGACGCCAGTAGGAAGCGTTCTGGGTACGCTCACCATCACCGAAACGGGTGCGTGGAACTACGAAGTTGATAATACCAATCCAACGGTTCAAGGATTAGGCGAGGGTGACTCACTCACCGAGACATTCCAAGTATTGAGCGAAGACGGTACCCCGCAAAATATCGTCATTACCATCAATGGTGTTAACGATGTGCCGACTATCACCTCGGGCGATTCTGTTATCGCTCAAGAAGACGTCTTGGTGGATGGCGACGGCAACATCGTCGCGACTAATACCCTTGTGATTTCCGATGATGATACGGGCGAAGAAGTGTTTAATGCTGGTACGGCAACGCCGGTCGGCACAACGCTTGGCACCTTGACCATAGATGCAGCTGGCGTTTGGACTTATAAAGTCGATAACTCGCTACCGCAAATTCAAGCCCTTGATGTGGGTACCAGTCTAACGGAGTCGTTCACAGTGACATCCGCCGATGGCACTGAACATCAAATCGATGTCACGGTCAATGGCACCGAAGATCCGACCATCATCAGTAACTACCAGCCAGGCGCAGTGACTGAAGATACCGCCGGTATCCTCACCGATTCAGGCAGCCTGAGTATTGCCGACCTTGATGCGGGTGAAGCTCTATTCAACACCACCGTCACTAAGCTCAATAATGGTGATGGTCATTCGCCTCTAGGCAATCTCACTATTGATGCCAATGGTAACTGGACCTACACCGTCGATAACTCCCTCACTGGCGTGCAAGAGCTGGGTGATGGTATTACTCGCGATGAAGTGTTCCAAGTGACTTCCATTGATGGTTCCGTGAGTCAAACCATAGTAGTGACGATTACGGGTGTCGATGGCGCACCGTCGATCGTCAGCGGAGAATCGGGAGATGTCACCGAAGATGCCGTTGTAGCTCCTAGCGATACCTTAGTGGCCACAGATAAGCTAGTGATTACCGATGAAGATGCCGGTGAGAACGTCTTTGATGCCGGTACCGCAACGCCAGTGGGCACCACGCTAGGTTCGCTCACTATCACGGCCGACGGCACTTGGACTTACACGCTGGATAACACACTCTCAGCCGTTCAGGCGTTGGATGATGGCGACAAAGTCATAGAAGAGTTCACCGTCACGTCTGCTGATGGCACCGAACACACGATTGCCGTCACCATTAACGGCACCGAAGATGAAACCTTCATCACCGGTCCAACGGCAGATACGGTGAAAGAGGACAATGATGTAGATGCTGGTCTTCTCACTGCTGGCGATAATCTGTCGCTCACCATTACCGATAATGATGCTGGCGAGAATAAATTCAGTACCACCGTCACCAGTGTCGTTAACGACAATGGTCAGCTTCCGCTGGGCATCTTAACCATTACTGAAGATGGTGACTGGTCGTATCAAGTTTCCAATGCACTGCAAGAGCTCCAGTCCCTCGGTGACGGCGATACGCGCGTCGAGCGATTCACTGTTACCTCTATCGATGGTTCAAAAACCGAAACCATTGAAGTCACGATTCAAGGTACCAACGACTTGCCTCTTATTGGCGGCAATGCTGTGGGCAGCGTTACCGAAGACTTTGAAGTACAAACGGGAGACCTTCTCAAAGACAATGGTCAGTTGACGATTTCTGATGCGGACACTGGCGAAGCCAAGTTCCAAACGGTCGTGACGCCAGTAGGAAGCGTTCTGGGTACGCTCACCATCACCGAAACGGGTGCGTGGAACTACGAAGTTGATAATACCAATCCAACGGTTCAAGGATTAGGCGAGGGTGACTCACTCACCGAGACATTCCAAGTATTGAGCGAAGACGGTACCCCGCAAAATATCGTCATTACCATCAATGGTGTTAACGATGTGCCGACTATCACCTCGGGCGATTCTGTTATCGCTCAAGAAGACGTCTTGGTGGATGGCGACGGCAACATCGTCGCGACTAATACCCTTGTGATTTCCGATGATGATACCGGCGAAGAGGTGTTTAATGCGGGCGCCGCAACGCCGGTCGGCACAACGCTTGGCACCTTGACCATAGATGCAGCTGGCGTTTGGACTTATAAAGTCGATAACTCGCTACCGCAAATTCAAGCCCTTGATGTGGGTACCAGTCTAACGGAGTCGTTCACAGTGACATCCGCCGATGGCACTGAACATCAAATCGATGTCACGGTCAATGGCACCGAAGATCCGACCATCATCAGTAACTACCAGCCAGGCGCAGTGACTGAAGATACCGCCGGTATCCTCACCGATTCAGGCAGCCTGAGTATTGCCGACCTTGATGCGGGTGAAGCTCTATTCAACACCACCGTCACTAAGCTCAATAATGGTGATGGTCATTCGCCTCTAGGCAATCTCACTATTGATGCCAATGGTAACTGGACCTACACCGTCGATAACTCCCTCACTGGCGTGCAAGAGCTGGGTGATGGTATTACTCGCGATGAAGTGTTCCAAGTGACTTCCATTGATGGTTCCGTGAGTCAAACCATAGTAGTGACGATTACGGGTGTCGATGGCGCGCCGTCGATCGTCAGCGGAGAATCGGGAGATGTCACCGAAGATGCCGTTGTAGCTCCTAGCGATACCTTAGTGGCCACAGATAAGCTAGTGATTACCGATGAAGATGCCGGTGAGAACGTCTTTGATGCCGGTACCGCAACGCCAGTGGGCACCACGCTAGGTTCGCTCACTATCACGGCCGACGGCACTTGGACTTACACGCTGGATAACACACTCTCAGCCGTTCAGGCGTTGGATGATGGCGACAAAGTCATAGAAGAGTTCACCGTCACGTCTGCTGATGGCACCGAACACACGATTGCCGTCACCATTAACGGCACCGAAGATGAAACCTTCATCACCGGTCCAACGACGGACACAGTGAAAGAAGACACCGATGTGGATGCTGGTCTTCTTATTGCTGGCGACAATCTATCGCTCACTATTACGGATAACGATGCTGGCGAGAATAAATTCAGCACTACAGTCACTAGTGTCGCGAACGACAACGGTCAGCTTCCGCTTGGCACCTTAACCATCACCGAAGATGGCGACTGGTCTTATCAAGTCTCCAACGCACTTCAGGAGATCCAATCTCTAGGTGACGGCGATACGCGCGTCGAGCGATTCACTGTTACCTCTATCGATGGTTCAAAAACCGAAACCATTGAAGTCACGATTCAAGGTACCAACGACTTGCCTCTTATTGGCGGCAATGCTGTGGGCAGCGTTACCGAAGACTTTGAAGTACAAACGGGAGACCTTCTCAAAGACAATGGTCAGTTGACGATTTCTGATGCGGACACTGGCGAAGCCAAGTTCCAAACGGTCGTGACGCCAGTAGGAAGCGTTCTGGGTACGCTCACCATCACCGAAACGGGTGCGTGGAACTACGAAGTTGATAATACCAATCCAACGGTTCAAGGATTAGGCGAGGGTGACTCACTCACCGAGACATTCCAAGTATTGAGCGAAGACGGTACCCCGCAAAATATCGTCATTACCATCAATGGTGTTAACGATGTGCCGACTATCACCTCGGGCGATTCTGTTATCGCTCAAGAAGACGTCTTGGTGGATGGCGACGGCAACATCGTCGCGACTAATACCCTTGTGATTTCCGATGATGATACCGGCGAAGAGGTGTTTAATGCGGGCGCCGCAACGCCGGTCGGCACAACACTTGGCTCCTTAACCATCGATGCAGCTGGCGTATGGACTTATAAAGTCGATAACTCACTGCCGCAAATCCAAGCGCTGGATGTGGGTACCAGTCTAACGGAGTCGTTCACAGTGACATCCGCCGATGGCACTGAACATCAAATCGATGTCACAGTTAACGGCACTGAAGATCCAACCATTATCAGCAACTACCAACCAGGTGCGGTGACCGAAGATACGGCGGGTATCCTCACCGACTCAGGCAGTCTAACGATTACTGACCTTGATTCCGGTGAAGCCCTGTTCAACACCACCGTCACTAAGCTCAATAATGGTGATGGTCATTCGCCTCTAGGCAATCTCACTATTGATGCCAATGGTAACTGGACCTACACCGTCGATAACTCCCTCACTGGCGTGCAAGAGCTGGGTGATGGTATTACTCGCGATGAAGTGTTCCAAGTGACTTCCATTGATGGTTCCGTGAGTCAAACCATAGTAGTGACGATTACGGGTGTCGATGGCGCGCCGTCGATCGTCAGCGGAGAATCGGGAGATGTCACCGAAGATGCCGTTGTAGCTCCTAGCGATACCTTAGTGGCCACAGATAAGCTAGTGATTACCGATGAAGATGCCGGTGAGAACGTCTTTGATGCCGGTACCGCAACGCCAGTGGGCACCACGCTAGGTTCGCTCACTATCACGGCCGACGGCACTTGGACTTACACGCTGGATAACACACTCTCAGCCGTTCAGGCGTTGGATGATGGCGACAAAGTCATAGAAGAGTTCACTATCACGTCTGCGGATGGCACCGAGCACACCATTGCTGTCACCATCAACGGCACCGAAGATGAAACCTTCATCACCGGTCCAACGACAGATACGGTGAAAGAGGACAATGATGTAGATGCTGGTCTTCTCACTGCTGGCGATAATCTGTCGCTCACGATTACTGACAACGATGCTGGCGAGAATAAATTCAGTACCACCGTCACCAGTGTCGTTAACGACAATGGTCAGCTTCCGCTTGGTACCTTAACCATTACTGAAGATGGTGACTGGTCGTATCAAGTTTCCAATGCACTGCAAGAGATCCAGTCCCTCGGCGACGGCGATACGCGCGTCGAGCGATTCACTGTTACCTCTATCGATGGCTCTAAAACCGAAACCATCGAAGTGACCATTCAAGGCACCAATGACCTGCCTGTTATAGATGGCGATGCAGTAGGCTTAGTTATTGAAGACATCAATGTTCAGCCTGGCGACCTTCTTAAAGATAATGGTCAGCTTACTATTTCTGATGTGGATACAGGCGAAGCTAAGTTCCAAACCACTGTCACGCCAGTGACTGTAGGGGGCATCACACCTATTGGTACTATCACCATTACAGCGACCGGTGCTTGGAGTTATGAAGTCGATAATACCGCCACTGAAGTTCAGCAACTTGGTGCGGGCGATACCAGAACAGAGACTTTCCAAGTTCTCAGTGAAGATGGCACTCCTCACAATGTTGTCGTTACCATCAATGGCACCAATGACGCCCCTCAGATCGGCGGTCTGTCGTATGTAGAACTTACTGAAGACCAAGCAACGCAAATAGATGCGAACGGCGATTTGAATTTCACATCACAGGCGACGATAAGTGATGTAGACCTTGGGGAGGGAGCTTTCGTTCCTGCTACCTTGACTGCAGCAGCTGGAAACTTTACCGACGGGGCGTTAACCATAGACTCTGCGGGTAATTGGACGTACAAAATTCCAAACGGCAGCGCTAATGTGCAAGGTTTGGCTGCGGGTGAGCGTGCAACTCAAACCTTTACCGTTGAAACCGACAATAACACCACACACACCATTACGGTCGATATCGTCGGTGTTAATGACGGTTCAGTGCTAATCAGTGACCCATCTGAATCTATAGGCAGCGTCACCGAAGATGACACCCAAGTCACACTGTCAGACAATGGCGTGCTGGAATTGTCTGATGTCGATGGTGCGAATGAAGAGGTCTTCAATACCAATCCGAATACCTTTACATCAACCAGTACCGTTGAAGGCGCTGCGGCAGATCAAGCGCTTGGTACATTGACTATTACCACCAATGGAGCGTGGAATTACCAAATACCGAACGCCAATGTTGAGTATTTGGGGCAGGGTGAAACGGCAACTGAAACATTCACGGTCTTGTCTGAAGATGGCACTCCGCACACCATAACGGTTACCATTATTGGTACGAATGATGCACCAGTCATTGCGGGTACGAGTGATCCTGATGGAACCGTGGTGGAATCTGGACATGAAGATACAGGGGGTGTTGTCCTAGGTACGCCAAGTATCGAAGGCCAGATTGTAGCTAGCGATATCGACCTACCCGATAACGACGTTTTGGATTACTCCGTAGCGAATGCCACCAACCCTTATGGCACCGCTTCAGTTGACCAAAATGGCGTGTGGAAATTTGAGCTAAACAATGGTTCAGATGCTACCCAAGCACTAGAAGAAAATGAGACTGCTACTGTGACGTTTGATGTCGTGGTGACCGATGATCAGAACGCCACTGCAACCCAGCAGGTCACCATTACCATTCAGGGCACCAACGACAAACCGTACCTAACCTCCGGAGGGGTATTTGCCGATTCAGTCAAAGAATCTGGACTCAACGAAGCGGGCGATCAACGAGCTGACGGACAAATTAACGCTGATGATTATGATCTCGCGGATAATGCGCAGTTGAGCTATGCCTTTGATTCTAATGACAGCACGGCAACCAGCGTTGAAAATCAATACGGTACCTTTACCATCAACAGTGATGGTTCATGGTCGTTTGAACTGGATAACACAAAACCTGCCACCCAAGCACTAAGAGCTGGAGAGTCGACAACGGTAGATATTGATGCCTTCATAATCGATGACCGAGATGCCTACATTAGCCAAACTCTCACGGTGACCATCAATGGTACCAATGATCAGCCAACGATCTCTGGTACCAATACTGGTGATGTGGTTGAAGACAGAAATGTCACGCGAGAAAATGGTGTTCGTTATATCACCAGTGAAGGGTCACTTCGTGTCGATGACGTTGATACCGGAGAGAGCATCTTCAACACTACCGTTGAACCAGTCGGTTCCCCTCTCGGTACTTTAACTATTGATGCTCTTGGTGACTGGGATTATCAAGTGAACACTCGCGAGAGCGCGATTCAGCGCCTTGGTGTGGATGAAACCATGGAAGAGTCGTTCCGTGTTTACTCTGTTGATGGCACGTCCTTTGAAACCATCACTATCACGATTACTGGTACTAATGATCGTCCCAATATCCGTGGTAGGAGCTCCGACTCTATTACTGAGAATGTCGAAGGAGATGATAGCGAAGTTAAAGCAACTGGCGATCTCAACCCAAGAGATGCGGATGCGACTGATGTGCATACCTGGTCTGTCGTTGGCAGTTCAGACGGACAGTATGGCTCGTTCTCAATCAATGCCTCTACAGGCACTTGGGAGTACATTCTCGATAACGACAAAGCCGATTCGTTGCAAAAAGATGAGCTCGTTACGGAGACCTTTACGGTTCTTGTCGACGATGGCAACGGCGGTACTCGCACCAAAGACGTTACGATCAATATTACTGGTACCAATGATGCGTTGGTATTGACGGGTGATGATAGCGCGACAGTCGTTGAAGACCTCAACATTACCGAAGATGGTGTCATTGACGTTAGCGATCTCGATACTTTGGACACGTTTGAGTTTGAAGTGTTGAATCCCGTTGGTGTGCTTGGCGATTTAACTATCGATCAGAATGGTAAGTGGACTTACACGCTTGTTCCAAATCGTGCGGAGCATTTAGAGGATAACGTTACCTATCCAGCGGATTCTCAATTTGGTGAGCAAATATTCCAGGTCAGTGTCACAGATGGTACGGCAACTAAGGTGTTCGAAGTCAGCATTGACGTTATTGGTACCAATGACGCTCCAGACATTGATGGTGTGCGTACTGGCGTACTGTATGAAGTGAATGGGTATGGTCAAACCGTTGGCGCTGACTTAGGCGCGAACGATCCGGATCTCAATGAAACTGAAGCGTGGCAGATTAACGACACCAATGCGGGTGTAGGTACCTATGGTACTTTGACGCTGAATCCAACGACCGGTGAGTGGGAGTATACGCTGGGCGTGAGTGATGGCCAAAAAGCCTCTGTAGATGCCCTTGCTCACGACAGTGTCGTTACTGAAACATTCTCAGTGAGCGTCACCGACAAATACAACGCGGTGAGCACCAAAACCATCACTATTACGGTTAACGGCGACAACGATCGTCCAGTGATTGGCGGAACCTTAGCCGGTGAAGTGACGGAAGATGTACATCCTGATGATAACCCTGCCAACCCAATCACCACATCGGGTACGCTGACGGATGGCGATGTCGATATTGGTGACGACCATACTTGGTCAATTAATTCGACCAAAGGGCAGTACGGTAATATCTCCATCGACCCACAATCTGGCGAGTGGGTGTATACCCTCAACAATAACAACCCGACCGTTCAGGGGTTGAAAGGTGTCGATAGTGAAACGCTAACCGACACCTTTACCGTTACAGTGAAAGACGATTCAGGTCAAAGTGATAACACTGCAACTCAAACCATCACTGTCACGATCAAAGGCACCAATGATACGCCGGATGTTAAAGGCGACACTTCTGGTAGCGTGATCGAAGCGACCAATGCTCGCTCAAGTGCCACTGGTGCGCTTACTGTCAGCGACATCGATACCACTGACTCTCATACCTGGACAGTCGAGAACGAAGATCAAGCGACAGGCCAAGCAAGCGGCACCTACGGTTATATGTCGGTTGATGACAATGGTCGATGGACGTATCAGTTGCAAAGTGACTGGGATGCCACCCGCGAGATTCCACCGGGTGAAAGCCGTGTCGACAGTTTCGAAGTCATTGTCACTGACGAAGGAGGGCTGACTGACACCATTACCGTTAACGTCACCATTGCCGGTACCAATACCGATCCAGAAATCTCAGTGCAGCCGAGCTACACCGTTATTGAAGATGGTGCCAACCTAAGTGGTACCGTCATCGCAGGTGTGCCAACTCAAGGTCAGCTCGATAGCAACGTGATTGGCGGCGGTGATCCTGATCTCAATGAAGTAGTGACTTGGAGCGTTTTGGACGGCGGTCAATACGGTACATTTAGTATCGATGAAGCGTCGGGCACGTGGCAGTATGTACTTAACAATAACGCTCTGGCCGTGGATTCACTTGATAAGGGTGACACGCTGGAAGACACCGTGCGTATTCGAGTGCTGGACAAGTTTGGTCATGAGTCGATTCAAGATATCACCATTAATATCGTTGGTGAAAATGACGTGCCGAACATACGTGGTGCTCAAACTCGTACAATCTCAGAAGATACAATCGAGGCAGGGAATTATACCGCTACCGGTCAGTTAAATCCTGGCGATGTTGATGCTGATGATTTCCATCTATGGGAGATATCAGATTCTAACGGTGGTCGTGGTGAATATGGGTCACTGATACTGTCGTCTGATGGTCAGTGGACATTTACTTATGATCAAGCGGACAAGTTAGATGATATTAAAGCATTAAAGCCTGGAGAGCGGGTGACGGACACCTTCGAGGTGACGGTGACTGACAGTCATGATGCAACGTCCACCGAGCTTGTGACGATTCGAATTGAAGGTCAAAACGATGCTCCGACTGTAAGTGGAGATATCACAGGCACTTATGTTGAAGACAATGGTACCGATGACCCATCAGACGATCTGACGCCGTTAACGGGGCGCGCGATACTGTCAGATGTTGATAATGATGACTTTGCGGAATTTGTTATTGCAGATGGTCAAACAGAGAATGTCTATTCAGGTCTTTATGGCGATCTATCAATCGATAAAGATGGCAATTGGCAGTTCACACCGAAAAACGATGTGATTCAGTCGTTGAATGAGGATGAGGTGAAGCAAGAAGTCTTTACCGTTATCGCTCAGGATCAAAATGGGGCCACTATTACTCAGGATATTACGATCTCGATAGAAGGGCGAAATGATGTTCCGGTAATAACCGGTGAATCAACGGGTACGGTCGTAGAGGACGGTACGGCCGACATCTATGGGGTTGATTTGACGCGTACTGACGGACAATTAGTCGCCAGCGATGTCGATAATGAAAGCTCTATTAGTGGATGGTCTATCGAGACTTCCGGAGTGGGTACCTATGGCACGTTAACGGTCGATAATAATGGCAAGTGGACCTATGTCATCGACAACTCTTTGCCTGCCACACAAGCTTTGATCTCTGGTGAAACTGTTCAGGAAACGTTTTATGTTGTGGCGACAGATAACGACGGAGGCATATCTAATCGCCAAGAGGTCGTGATCGATGTTGTCGGTCAGCGCGATCCAGGTGACGGTTCTGGAGGTGGCGGCATTATTCCAGTGGATATCTCGGAATTAGAGGTAACTGAGGATGGTCAACTTATTGATGGCGACTCTTACATATTTGATGTCCCTGAGGCAGCTCGCTTTGTACCGGTTAACGGTGGAATCTATGGGCAGCTGGTGAGAACGCCAGACGGCAACTGGCAGTATGAGCTTGATAATGATTCACTCCTTGTTCAAGGTCTGGATGAGGGAGAAACCGCGACAGAGAATTGGCGTATTATTCTTGGCCCGTTCTACATTAATGTTGATGTGACCATCAATGGTACAGCGGATAAGCCTGAGATTACTTACAGTTCAGACACAACGAGTCCACAAGATGACACCATTTTCTTAGGTGAAGCCTTTGAGGACGTAACGGACTCAATTTCGGGTGTGTTGGGCGTTGATGACGCAGATCTTGGTGATACCCATGTGTGGGTAGTAGAGAACGGTCAAGGCAGCTATGGTACGTTAACGGTTGACTCAGAAACAGGTGAATGGACATATGTGTTAGACCCATCCGTAGAACTGCCTGCGGGTGAAGAAGTCTTTGACACCTTCTTTGTAACGGTAACAGACACCGATCCTAACGAAGATCTAAGTACAGCCTCTGATAGACGCGAGGTGAAAGTTAAGATTGTCGGTTCGGCTGAAGATGTTGTTGTGGAAGACAAAATCGTAGTTGAAACCGTTACAGCGAATGAAGATAACGATGACCCGAATGAGCTCGGCACTGGCGATTCTGCAATAACGATTACATCTGCGGATGCAGGAGGGCCTCTTGCACTTGATCCTGATCTTGGCTTGGGTGACCAAATCACCTGGACCTTGATTGACGGAAGTGGTACATATGGAAATATCACAGTGAATCAAGATGGTTCCTGGGTCTTTACGCTTGATAATGACAGCCAAGCAGTACAATCACTCCAAGAGGGGCAGACTCGCCAGGATGTCTTCGAGGTCTATGCCGTTGACCAATATGGCAAAACCATTGTGGATGAAAACGGGCTACCTCAGACCTTAGAGATTGTAGTCAACGTCAATGGTCAAAACGACGCGCCAACGCTGCAAGCGAACGTTGAAGAAACCATAGTGGCGGACGACCCTGATCAAACCATTTCTGGTCAGCTGTCGGTGTCTGACGTCGATACTCAAGATCAGAATCTTCATACTTGGGCTGCGACACCAACGAGCGTAGAAAATGACTACGGCACGCTTCAATTTAATAGCGACGGCTCATGGACTTACGTGGTCAATCCAAACAATGCGGATATCATTGCGCTTGGTGCCAATGAGTCAATCCCACAAACCTGGCAAGTCACGGTTACAGATCCATCTGGTCTAACCGATACCCAAACGCTCACGATCAACATCCGTGGTGAAAACCAAGCGCCGACAATGGTGACTCAAGATGGCGAAGTGACGGAAGATGATACCAACGGCTCGGGTAGTATTTCTGTTACCAAAGCGATTGTCCTTGATGATGTTGATACCAACGATACGGTGACACTGGCTGCAGCGGATCTCAATGGCACTTATGGCCAATTTGTCGTCGACCCAACAACCAATACTTGGACGTACGAACTTTATAATGATGAGCCGCATGTTCAAGCTTTGGCCGACGGGGTGAAAGTAGTTGAATCATTCACGGTGCGCGCAACAGACAGCTTTGGTGCAGAGGTGACACAAACCGTTGAAGTCACCATTACCGGCACCAATGACAGGCCAAGTGTTTCTGGCGCGGCAACAGGTTCCGTGAGCGATAACTTAGGCAGCACCGCCAGCGGTAAAGTCACCGTCGCCGATGTGGATATTGGCGATGGCCATACTTTCGACGTCAAACAAGACACCGACTTAGGCACATTCACCATCGATAATACAGGCAAGTGGACGTTTGTTGTCGATGAGGAAAATGCAGAAATTAACGCTTTGGCCAAAGGTCAAACTAAGACGGTTCAGGTAAGCGTGATTGCTACTGATGATTCCAATGTCAGCGCAACGGAAGAGTCGAACGAGCACTTCATTACTATTACCATTGTTGGTACCAATGATGCGCCTCAAATTGTGGATATCGGTCAGCAGATGGCCACAGAAAACACCAATACTCAGCTATCTGGAACGTTTGATGATGGTGATGTGGATACGGTGAATATTGCCGATGACCATCTTTGGGAAGTCGTCTCTGGTGACCCGCGTGGTGACTTGAGTGCTGACCCTACAACGGGGGCGTGGACGTTTGATCTTACCGGCGATTTTGAATACTTGTCTGAAGGTGAAACGCTACCGGCACCATTGACTTATGAGGTCAAAGTGACGGATGAGCATGGTGCAAGTGATACCATTACAGTTGAGTTCCAAGTCACGGGCACCAACGATGCACCAACGGTCGTTGCCGGTGATACCGTCGCGACCGGTACTGTATTTGAAGACCCAACAGGCACTGAGTCAGGTACGGCGTCGGGTGAAGTGAAAATTTCAGATGTCGATCAAAGTGATACGCATAGCTATAGTTTGAGCGGTACCAGTATGATGACCGAAATTGTCGGCACTTACGGCACGCTAAAACTGATCGATGGCGACACCGACGATACGGTGAAGTGGGAGTATGTGATCGATCAGGATAAAGTTGATTCACTTAACGATGGCCCTGTCAGCGAGAGCTTTGATTTATATATTGAAAGCTTAGTTGGCGGCGCTGCCCAAGGTGATGCGATTACTCAATCGATTGATATTACTGTCCAAGGTCGGAATGACGCTGCCATTGTTAGCCCAGACTCTGAGACTCTGGATGAGACCAATGCGGCACTGACATTGTCCGGCAATCTAGATGCAACCGATGTCGATAACCCTGACGATACCTTTACGGCGCAAACAGATGTACAGGGCACCTATGGCAAGTTCAGCGTGCAAGCAGATGGTCAGTGGACATTCGTTGCAGACGAAGCGTATGACTCGCTTAACGTTGGACAAAGTGTTTCGGAAACATTCCAAGTGACCACTATTGATGGTACGCCAACGTCAGTAACGGTGAAAATCGAAGGTACCAATGATGCTGCACAGGTCAGTGTAGGCTCTGTTGTGACCGATGAAACCGATGCAGCGTTAACCATCAGTGATACCTTGACGGCGTCGGATGTGGATAATCCGGACAACACTTTCACCCCATCAAGTGAAGTAGGAACCTACGGCAGCTTCTCCATCGACGCCAACGGCGTTTGGACGTTCGTTGCGAATGACTCCTTCGATAACTTGAATGTGGGTGAGCATGTCAAAGAGACCTTTAACGTTACTTCGGTAGACGGTACTCCTTCCACGGTAACGGTACAGATCAACGGTACCAATGATGCCTCGACTATAAGCGCTGCGAGCCAAGAGCTAACAGAGACTGACAGCGCTCTAACGGCTGGTGGTACGCTAACCTCTGTTGATCCAGATAATCCAGATAACAGTTTTATCGGCCAAAGCAGCACGGTTGGCACGTTAGGTACCTTTACGCTGAGCGCATCGGGTGTGTGGACGTTTGAGGCCAACAGCGCCTTTGATAACCTTGCAGATGGTGTACGCGTTGAAGAGGTGTTTGATGTGTTCTCTATCGACGGCACCCAGTCGCAAGTAACCATCGGTATTACGGGTAGCAACGACGCAGCAACGGTTGATTCAGCGGATGTCAGTCTACAAGAGAGCGACATTGTATTGACGACCGGTGGCACGTTGACGGCAACAGATGTCGATAATCCAGATAATACGTTCATCCCACAGAACAACGTGGCTGGCACCAATGGTACTTTCTCAATTGATGCCAGCGGTGTATGGAGCTATACCGCAAATCAAGCCTTTGATGGCCTCAATAGTGGCGAATCAGTATCCGACACCTTTATCGTTAAGTCGGCGGATGGGACTGAGTCGAGTGTCAAAGTGACCATCAATGGCACCAATGATGCCGCGACTATTAGTGCTGTCGACCGCGTGATCGCTGAAACCGATGCTGCGTTAAGTACCGGAGGCACATTAACGTCGAGCGACCCAGATAACTTGGATAACAAGTTCTTGGCACAAGCCAGTATTGCTGGCGCTCATGGCGTATTTAGCATCGATGAAGATGGCGTGTGGAGCTATGATGCCAACGAGGCATTCGATAGTCTCAACGTTGGTGACTCAGTGGTTGATTCGTTCAATGTACAGTCGATTGATGGCACGGTATCGACGGTGAAAGTGACCATTCAAGGGACTAACGATGCCCCTGTAATTGGTGGCACTGTGTCTGCTGGCGTTCAGGAAGGTGTGACCGACTCAGCGACAGGAACCGTCACCGCGTTGGACGTGGACAGCACAGTTACCCGTTCTCTACGTGGTGGTACTTTAGTGGGGGATGTTTATACTGCAACAGGGACATACGGTACCTTGACCTTTAACATTGCCACCGGCATCTGGGCCTATGTGCTGATTGCTGGAAATAGCAACGCGCTCGCTGCGGGCGATACTGACACCGATAACTTTATTATCGATGTGAGTGATGGCCTAACGTCGCTTGAGCAACCAATCACCATTACGGTAACGGGCAATCAAGGATTGCGTGGTGACAGTGCGCTAGATGACATCTTAGTCGCAACGTCAGACGATGAATGGATGTTTGGTAATACCATCCCGGCTGGTGGCGGTATTAGTAGCGATAATGACTCGCAAGACACCTTCCGTTGGGAAACTGCGAACCTGGCCGGTACGGATACCATCAAAGACTTTGATGTACGTGACGTCACAACCAGTGATCCAAACATTAAACACGATGTCGTCGATTTAACGGCGGTCGCATTTAAAGATGATCAGTTGCTCACCGATCAGCTCAGCGTGTCAGAGCAAAGTGGCAATACGGTGTTCGAGATTTCCGACAATGGCGTCGTGTTGCAATCCATCGTTCTTGAAGGCATCGCACTGCATACCCTGCTTGGTGTAACGCCAAGTGAGGTGAGTGATTTCACGCCAACAGAAGTCTTGGTTGCGCTGTATCAGTCTGAACAGTTAACCCTGCCAGATCAGATAAAGATTGGTACGGACTCTGCGACTACGGAAACCATTGTGGGTACCGATGACAGTGACATCCTATTTGGCGGTGGCGGTAATGACATCCTCACCGGTGGGGATGGTCATGACTTGTTCTTGTTTACCGAAGATGCCGCGGGGACGACTGCAGATCCTGCAGAACAGACCGTTACTGACTTTAGTGTTGGCAGCGATATTTTGGATATTTCTGATCTATTACCAGTGCACGACAACATTGGCGACTTACTTGGGAATATCAGCATTTCTGTTACGGATGATCCTGCAGATGCCATGGACAACGCGACAACGGTAATTAGCGTCACCAACAATGGTGAACAAACAGACATTACCTTAGAAGGTGTTGGATGGAATGAGCTTGGGATTTCGGATGCTAGCGTGATCAATGATCCGGGTAATCATCAAACAGAGTTACTCAATCAACTTGATACCATGAACGTGATTAAGATTGATCCGTAATAACTCGCTGAAGTGAAAGGGGCTGGGGGATACCCTAGCCCCTTTTTTATTAGGATTTTAGGTTTAACACACCGAGCTTTCGCGGCTGGTATCGGAGATGGCCAAGCAGCGGTCACTAGCGCAGCCGCTGGCTAGCTCTCCGCCAATCACTATCAAGTTGTCGTCAACCATAATACTGACGCCGTAAGCGCACCCTTCTGGCATTTTTCCCGCTTCTTTCCATCCATCATCGCTATCCAGCTGCCATATGCTCTCACTGTAATGCTTGGTGAGCCCCTGATGGCTGTAGTTTCGACCTTGAGCGAAATTGGATTGGCTACCAATAAAATATGCGCCCCCTACTAGTGTGATCGTGTTGTTGATGAGGCCGGAATACCCTCCAGCGATGCCTTCGTGACCATCATAATGGTCGACTATCCGTGGCAGAGCCTGCGTGGATAGCTTTTGTCCCTCTAGGAAGTGATAACCTGTGGTCTTAAGGCTTCTCAGCCCTGGCTTAATTTCCCCTTCGATCAAAACAAACAGTTGCTTGTGTTTGACCAGGCTTGCTCCACAAGTCGCACCGTTGGGGTTATCGCTATAGATATGCCAACTAGGATTGGCGATGTCAAACTGCCAAATGTCTTGGTTCCACCCATAGCGGTCTATAGACTGAGACATAAACGCTTCCAAAGTGCGCTGCTGCTCTGTGGCACCTTTACAATTGGCGAGCTCGGCAAATAGGCGATCAAATACTTCTTTGCAATACCCGCCAAAGAACAGCAAGTGTTTCTCATCAACAAAGTCAGCACTAGCGCCAAGTAATCCTACAGGGAGGCTTGTGTCGATTTTCTGCCAAGACTCGGTTTCCAATGAAAATACATAGCCATCCATAAGTACCGTAAGTGGATCCTCTGGGTTGAGTTTTCCAGCACCAGAGAAGATGTACATCTCACGACCATTGGATGCACAAACCGTATCATTCCTCGCGACACCAGGGAAAGAGGGGGCAGGCTTCCAGCAAAGCGGCTGCTGATCGACATCCAAATAAAAAAAGCGCGTCCCTGCACTGCCAAGGCCAGCGTAGAGGCGGCGGCCAAGCAATCCTCCAACACCGTTTTTTATTGGGACAGGAAATGAAGGTAAATGAGAAAGTTGAATCGCCATACTTAAGGTTCCCTAGTCTTGAATATCGACACTCTTTCCGTTCCAGCTCAACAGATATACCTTATTGCTTGCGGAGCGATCTGTTTGTTCTCCTCCTGCTATCAGCACACCAGACTTAGTGGTAAACGACGCTCCGTAAGCTAAGCCAGTGGGTAGGTTATTTGCCTGTTGCCACAAATTATCGACAAGTACATAGATCTCAGGGTTAAAGGCTTTGCTAAATCCATTGTGTGCAAATAGCTTCCCTTGCTCGAAGGCCTTTTTCGCCCCATGGAAGTTTGCTCCACCGGCGACAATCATCGCACCATTGCTCATGCCACTATAGGCGCCGGCTACCCCTTCCTGACGGGTTAAATCGCTTGGAGCTGGTAGAGCATAAAGGCTTGTCCAAGGCTGTGGTTTACCAAATTGGTATTGCTTCACTTCTGCTGTTCTCAAACCTGGCTTGATTTCTCCGCTGATTAGGGTGGCGATAGTATCATTGGCAACGAGTGCAGAGCCGCAATTTGGAATGTAAGGGTTGGTGCCTACAGTTTTCCATGTGTTGGTACTTGGCGAATAACTAATGACGAGATCGTTCCAGTTGTAATCTCGAGGAGCCATGCCCATGTATCGATCAACGATGGACTGCCATTTGTCAGGCTGCGCTTTTTTATCGGTAGTAGTAATATCCGAGAGGTACTGATCGAAAAATCGCTTGTTGTAACCACCAAAGAAAATCACCTGATTGTCATTAGGCGAGTACGAGGCCGCGCCGAGCAGACCAACAGGGCTTTGAGTCTCTATCATACTCCAACGGTTTGAAAGGGAATCAAACTGGTAAACTGTGTCAAAAAGGATGGGAGATAGGGCGTCAGGGCTGGTTTTTCCTGCTCCGCCGAATACGTAGATCTTCGAGCCGATGGCGGTCGCTGTTGCGCTATTTCGAGCCGGACCGATAAAGTCACTAAGTTGCTGCCAGCCTAGTTCAGGTCTAGTGGTATCTAGCATGTAAAATGCCTGTCCTGACGAGCCTAGCCCTGCATAAAGCTTGTTACCAATCTGCGCACTCACGCCACTTTTTATGCCTTGTGGTAGATCTGGCCATGCATCTTTGGCTGTTGCCACTGCGGAAACAAGCAAAGTCGAAAGTCCCACCAAAGTGACCATTTTCCTAATGTTCATATTTCTTCCTTTATCGAAGGTACTACTTGGTTAAAAAGCAACCTTATTATCGATCTTTGGAGATAATATTCTTTGATCTTCGTTATAATAAAAATAATTTTTATTATATTTTGAATGGGTAATAAAAAAGCCCATCAAAAGATGAGCTTGTTGATAGGTAAGTGGCTTTTATGACATGAGTGGAACGACCACCTCAGCGGTTTCCATAACCGATTCGCTGTATTCAGGATACTTCTCAAGCAAAGAGTTGATTAACACATCAACCAACAGCAGCGCACCAACTTTGGAAGCAAAAGCGCCACCTGTTAACGGCCCTTCTGGTCTCGCTGCAACGAGCATCTCTGTAGAAATAGCAGACAGTGGACTGTGGTTAATGTTGGTTAAAGCGACTACGGGCACGTTTTGGTTGAATGCCTGTTTCGCGGCATGAACCACCTCTTTGGTTGAGCCTGAACTAGACACCGAAAACCAAAGATCTCCTTCGCTAGAGCGACGCGCGTTCATCGCGGCGAGGTGCGTATCCTCATACATAATGGCTTTTTTGCCGATTCGGATAAGCCGATAAGCAAGGTAGCGACCAACGATACTGGATGCGCCTACACCGACACAGCCAATAAACGAGGCATCATGAACCAGCGCGCAAATTCTATCGAGTGACTTACGGTCTATGAGTTTGGCAGTGTCTTGAAGGCTATCGATTGCGCTGCTCGCAGAGATGTCACAGATGTCGCCGTCGTGATCCGATTTTGGCTTACTGCCACTTTGGCTCAAATCGACAGCAAGCGCCATACGAAAATCGGAATAGCCTTTATAGCCCATGTCTCGACATAATCGGACGACCGTAGCTTCACTGGTTTGGGTGTTCCGAGCAAGATCAGTAATGGTCTGAAACTGCACATCTTGCGCGTTGTCCAAGATGTAATCGGCAACCTGCCTTAATTTTTTGCTGAGTGGTTCCATATTGGATCTCAAACGAACCAGCAAATTGCTTGGTGAGCCCACGGCATCCCCTTATCTTTTGTGTCGTAAACTAGAAAGTATCAGACTCCCGAATGGTTTTACACTGACATTTGTGCTGTTCTCGGGAAATCTCAAAAAATCGATTTTCGCTTATTCAAAGTCGTTGGTGTGGTGGTGCCAACGACTGTGAGCAAGGCGATTAAACGAAGTTGATGTCGCGCATTCTCGCTACTACATCGGCTTTTTGTGCTGATGTTAGCGCTCGGATCGGTGTTCTAGGATCACCAGCGTCAATACCATGTATCTCCATTGCGGCTTTGCCAGCTGCGACTCCACCATATTCCACAAGGATTCGAATGATGGCGATAACTTTGTCCATTAGTGAAGTGACCTGCGCTTGGTCCCCTCGTTTAAAGGCTTCAATAATAGCAAGGTATAACGGGGCTGCGTAGTTGTATGTGCTGCCCACCGCACCGATTGCACCAACAGCAAGACCAGCAGGCAAGAACTCATCCACACCAAATGGCAGGTCAAACTTACCATCAGCGACGCGCAAACAGCGTTGATACTCGTAGAGATCCGCATTGTTGAACTTGGCGCCAGACAGGTTTGGGATCCGTTCGTTACCTTTAATTAAGAATTGCTCAAGGTCGAGGCTGACTCCAGACATACCGGAATGGTAGTAGTAAAAGCCTTTCGATGGCGCAGCACTCGCGATTGAGGCGCAATAGTCAACAAGGTCGTCAACGGAACCTGGTTTGAAAAAACAAGGACCAATCGCAGATGTGGCAAGAATGTCGAGTGTTTCGGCGTGTTCTGTTAGGGAAATTGAATCGACAATACTGAGAGCGCCAGTGTGGATGATCAAATCCAGCTTGCCATCAGCCGCTTGTACCCAGCGCTCAGCAATGGCCTTACGTTCTTCAACAGAGCAGTGAATGCCTTCACCTGTGGTGCCACAGACATATGCCCCTGTCACGCCTTGCTCAATAAGTAGCGCAGCAATCTGATCGATAGCACTAAAGTTAACTCGATTGTTACGGTCAAAGGGGGTGTGCGGTGCGGCAATGAGGCCGGTTAACTTATTCATTTTTAACATCCTATAGTAAGTTCGCTCTGAGCCAAATTTTGGCTCAGAACTTAATTATTTCCCGTAGCCGAGGAATAGTTCTGGCAAGAACAAGGTGAACTGAGGGAACACAGCAACGAGTGCAAGTACAATAAACAGCGGCACTAATAGAGGAATAACACCACGAGTCAAAACATGGAATGGAATGTCACCAACTCGAGATACCACGTAGAGTGCCATACCCATTGGCGGCGTTAGAATGCCAATCATTAGGTTTAGAATCGCCATGACACCAAAGTGCACAGGGTCGATGCCTACCGCGCCTGCGACAGGAACCAAGAATGGAACCAGCAGTAATAGCAGTGCAAGTGACTCGATAAAGGTGCCAAGGAACAACAGCAGCAAGTTGATAAGAAGCAGCAGTACCAGCGGGTTATCACTAATGGTTAGGAAATAGTCAGCCAGCATTTGAGGAAGCTGCTCACGAGCAACGATCCATCCAAAGACGGTGACACCCATTACCATGAGCGCAACTACGGCTGTAGTGTTTACGGTTTCTTTTAGAATATCGATGAAACCAACAAAGGTCAGTTGCTTATAAACCACAGTACCAAGAAATAGCGCGTAAAGTGATGAAACAACAGCCGCTTCCGTTGGTGTGAATTTGCCAGAAAAGATGCCGCCGATGATGATGACTGGCGTCATCAGTGATAAAAACGCTTCTTTAAAGGATTTAAATTGGTCTTTGCGTGTGGCTTTTGGCAGCGTCATGTAGCCGCGCTTTTTACAAATAAAATAGCTCATGACCATGAGTGCGCCGCAGCATAGAATGCCTGGCACAGCACCCGCTAAGAATAGCGCGCCAATCGAAGTGTTGGATACGACCCCGTAGATCACCAGTGGCACCGAAGGAGGAACCAATGGTCCAATAATACATGAGGCTGCTGTTAAACCACCGGCGAAGTCGTCATGGTATTTGGCATCACGCATCGATTTGATTTCGAGTTGGCCAAGCCCACCTGCGTCGGCCAGTGCAGAGCCTGACATGCCTGAGAAAAGTAGGCTAGCCATGATATTTACGTGGCCTAGGCTGCCCGTAACATGACCGACCATCGACTTAGCGAAGTTGAAAATACGCTCGGTGATACCAGCGCTATTCATCAAATGTCCGGTAAGTACGAAAAAGGGTACCGCGAGCAAGGTGAAATTGTCTATCCCGCCAAGCATCTGCTGGGCGGCAAAGTTGATGCCTGTGCTGTTGGTGAGGATTAAGAATAGTAAGGCTACAAAAATAAGTGAGAAGCCAACGGGCATACCTGCAAACAGCAACGCGAGCCAGCCAAAAATAGAACCTGCCATGAGAACTCCTTACCTCTCAGCCACTTGTGAAGAACTAGGCGTGTCTGCCTTACTTGCTTGTTTAAACTCAATACCAATGGCGATGAGTTTTTCGATTTGTCGAATGACCATGAATACACCGCCTAGTGGCAGGCTGTAGTTCATCCATGCACTGGATACACCCAACGTAATGAGCTCGAAGAAAGCAGTTCTCTGAACGTGTTGGTAACCAAGGTAAATAATCGCGAAAATTGAGACCAGTACCGCCAACTCAAGTGCGATGACGAGAGAATAACGAAGGGTTTGCGGTAGCTTGTCTGAAAAAAAGGTGATGTTTACGTGCGTGCCTCTTTTGATTGCGATGGCGCAGCCAATGAGAGACATGTACATAAATAGGACTCGTGCGAGCTCCTCACTCCACAACGATGGGTCATTGAGCAACCAGCGTGTTCCGATTTGCCAAGTCAAGACAACAAGCAGTGCTGCCATGAGAGGAACCGTGATAATTTCTTCAATATTTTTAAATAGTTTGCTTATCATTTTCTGCTCCAAGGCTGGCCAAAGTGGCCAGCCAAGATGTCAATTTCAATTCTTTACTTCACGAATTGATAGCTGCCTTTACATCGCTGCTAGCTTTTTAACGATAGATTCACCAATTTTCGCCTCGAACTCTGAGTACAACGGCTGCATTGCTTCGCGGAAAGGCGCAAGTTCTGGGTAAGTCACGGTGACACCTTCAGCCTCAAAGAAAGAGATCAGCTCAGCTTCTTGTTTTTTCACCGATGCGGTATGCGCTTCACCCGCTTTCAAAACAGCGTCTTGAACGATTTTTCTCTCTGACTCTGATAGTTTTTGCCATGTAGAGTCTGAGATGATCACCATCTGGTCGTTGACGATATGATTGGTGATCGCGAGGTTGTCTTGAACCTCATAAAACTTCATCGTTTTGATGGTTGGTAATGGGTTCTCTTGGCCGTCAACAGCATTAGTTTGCAGGGCTAAGTAAACCTCTGAAAACGCCATTGGCGTTGGCGAAGCACCAGACAATTTAGCGTAGTTGAGGTTAGGCTTCGCGTTAGGAACACGAAGTTTGAGTCCTTTGAAGTCTTCAATAGAATTGAGTGGACGGTTTGATGTGGTTTCTCGAGTTCCGTTGTACCAAGTATCGAGTGCACGCCAGTTGAACTTAGTCAGCATTTCTTCGCGCACACCCTGACCGAACTCGGAATCAAACATGCGGCGCAGATGCTCGTAATCTTTAGCTACATACGGCAATGTCACCGCTTCCGCTCGTGGTATCCATAAGCCCATTCGGCCAAATTCTGCATAAGTGATGTCCAGATCACCTAAAGTGAGCTGTTGCAGCATGGCGCGGTCGTCACCGAGCTGCGCGCTAGGATACAGAGCAATCTTGATCTCGCCTTTACTCATCTCTTCCACTGTATCAGCCAGTAGTTTCGCGGAGGTGTACTCCACAGAGCCAACAGACGCTTGCATACCCATTTTTAGTGTTGTAGCCGCTTGTACTGATAATGCACACCCTACTGTCAGCATAGCGATAGTGATTTTGTTTATGGCTTTCATAATGTTCCCTTTTGTCCATTCGTTTTATGAGATCTAACCACTTCAAAAAAAATTTTTATTTTGTTTGAAAAAAATCTTCGTTATGGATTATTATGGTCGTGAAGATTATTTTCAAATCAACTTTTCACAAACTGTGATCGCGGACAAAATTTAACCAAGTCTAGTTATTGATAGATGACTTTATGTAGATTTTGACTGGATATGTTATGCCGGTATCCGTAGATTTTATTGAAGGACGAGAGGCTCGACGTGAGAGATAAAAGTCTAAAAATCAGAGAATTAAAAGAGCAGTTACGAGGGCAAACGGTAGTATCTATCCAACCTGTTGTCGGCAGTCCACTGGAAAATACGGAGTTTATTGTGGCTATGGCATTAGCCGCGCAAACGGCCGGTGCTAAAGCACTTCGTATTGAGGGAATCGCGAACGTTGCTGCCGTCGCTGAGAAGGTCACTATACCAATTATTGGCATTGTGAAACGTGACCTTATTGACAGTCCGGTCAGAATTACACCGTACATAAAAGATGTGGAGCAGCTTGAAATAGCAGGCGCATCCATCATCGCGTTTGACGCGACAGATAGGGTTCGTCCAGAGACTCGTGAGGCTATCGCTGACGCGATCAAAGACTCAGAGTGTTTTGCAATGGCCGACTGTTCATGTTTTCAAGACGGACGCTGGGCGGCTGAGTATGGGGTCGACATTATTGGTTCGACGCTCTCAGGTTATGTCGGAGAAGTTGAACCGACAGAACCCGATTTGCTACTTGTTAGACAGTTCGCAGACGCAGGGTATTTTACAATGGCTGAAGGTCGATATAACACGCCCGAACTTGCGGCTAAAGCTATTGCAAATGGTGCGATCGCAGTGACCGTCGGGTCTGCACTGACAAGGTTGGAAGTCGTCACTCAGTGGTTCAATACGGCAACACGCGCAGAGGTAAAACAAAATGAGCACGTTAGCTATTGATATTGGAGGCACCAAAGTCGCTTTGGGCATGGTCGAAAACGGAAAGCTTATTGAGCGAACTCAAATAGCCACGCCATCGACGATTGATGTGCGGGAGTTTGCGAATCACATTCTTTCTCCCTGCTCTGAGTGGCTGGAAAAAGCTCAGAACATCGGAATATCGACCACGGGTTGGGTAAAACCTGAAGGGATAACATCCATTAACCCAGATACCCTGCCATTTCCTCAGCCTTTTGCGCTCCATCGCGAAGTTGAACGTACTAGTGATAGGCCGGTGGCCATGCTTAATGATGCGCAAGCAGCAGCGTGCTTTGAGTTTAAATCGCATGCAAATCTTGTCAAAAACATGGCGTATGTGACGGTTTCAACGGGTGTCGGTGGCGGAATTATCATTGATGGCAAGCTGCACAAAGGCTCTAATTGGCTAGCTGGCCATATTGGTCATACTGTAATAGATATTAATGGCCCTGATTGTGGTTGTGGACAGAATGGCTGTGTAGAGGCGATTGCCTCGGGTACGGCTATTAACAAAGTCGCTCAAGCAACCATTAACCCGACTATTTCCAATATTGAATTGTTTGAGCTTGCCCGCAACGACGCAAGCGCAATGGCAATAATAAAGCGAAGCGCACAAGCGATAGCCGTGCTGTGTACGAATCTAAAGGCAACCTATGATCTCGACCTAGTCGTATTAGGTGGTGGGGTCGGATTAGCGAGCCACTACATGGAACTTGTCGACGAGTATATACAGCAAAAGCCTGCGGCATTTAGAGTTCCAATCACCAAAGCATCTGGGGACTATGATGCTTGTTTGCTTGGAGCAGCAGAGCAATTTTCGTTGTCGCTGGATAATAGTAACGCTCAGCACTGATTGATGATTATTTTAGGGATGAACTAAGGTTATGACACTACGCGGCATTTCGGCACACAGAATATTTGATGGTACGACGTTTCATTTCGACTCTGTACTTGTGTATAGAGACGACATTGTCGTCGATATCCTTCCTAAAGCGGAGGTGCCTTCGGATCTTTCCTATGACGATTATCCAGATAAGACCATAGTTCCGGGCTTTATCGACATTCAGGTCAATGGCGGCGGCGAGGTGATGTTCAACAACACGATGACCGTTGAGGGCATCAATACGATATGTAAAGCACACCGTAAACACGGGACGGCCTATTTACTGCCTACTTTGATCAGTGCCACTACAACGGACATGACCAACGCATTAAACGCCGTAGCCAATGCCATTGAGCAGCGAATCCCGGGTGTTGCGGGCATCCATCTCGAAGGCCCTTGGCTTAATGCTAATAAGAAAGGAGCTCATGATGCGGGTAAGTTCTACGCCCCAAGTGTTTCTGAACTTGAATCGTTTCCTTGGTTAGCGATGGGCACAACGTTGGTCACCTTGGCGCCAGAGTGCGTAGATACCGAGGTCTTGGCCTGGTTAAAGAACAATGACGTGGTGGTTTCCTGTGGACACAGCAATGCATCAAGTCATGAGTTATCTGGTGAAAAGTTGCCATTGATCGACGGATTTACTCATCTGTTTAACGCGATGTCTCCGTTGGAAGGGCGAGACCCCGGTGTTGTAGGAACTGCTTTAATGGCCGATCATGCTTGGTGTTCTATCATCGTTGATGACATTCACGTGGACTCGGCGAACGTAATGCTGGCGAAGCGTCTCAAACGTCAGCAGCAACTATTGATCGTCACCGATGCGATGGCGAGCGTAGGTAGCATCAGCAATAGCTTTGTTCTTGACGGTGAACAGATCAGTGTTCAAAACGGTCGACTGGTTAACGCGCAAGGAGCACTCGCTGGGGCACATATCGGTATGGATCAATCTGTTGCCAACGTCATTCAGTGGGGAATCGAAGAGGCTGAAGCATTTCGCATGGCCTCGATGTACCCTGCACGAGCGATAAATCGTTCCGATTTAGGCACTCTAAAGTCGGGCAGTAAAGCCTCTGTCACCATTCTCAACTCGGACTATCGTGCTTCACACGTGATGGTGGATGGCCAACTTCTTAGCTAAGTAGCATGGGCACGTCTTTAATCATTGAGATATCTGAATGCGAGATAGAAAAAGGGCTGTGTCGATGACACAGCCCTTTGAAGTTGGGATGCTAGCGGATATTAACCCTGCTTGTTCTGCTCTGCTTTGCAAACGGCCGCAGTAAATACCACGTCAGTTGAGCTGTTCAGCGCTGTCTCGGCAGAATCTTGAATCACACCAATGATAAAGCCAACCGCAACAACCTGCATTGCGACATCGTTTGAGATGCCAAACAGACCACACGCTAGAGGAATAAGTAGCAGCGAACCGCCAGCGACGCCTGATGCACCACAAGCAGATACCGCAGCAACAATGCTAAGTAGTAGTGCGGTAAAGATATCGATTTCGATGCCCATGGTATGCACAGCCGCTAGAGTCAGCACCGTAATGGTGATCGCTGCACCTGCCATATTGATGGTCGCGCCTAGCGGGATAGAAACAGAATAAGTGTCTTCATCTAAATCCAGCTTCTCACACAGTGTCATGTTCACTGGGATGTTAGCCGCACTTGAGCGTGTGAAGAACGCTGTCACACCACTTTCACGTAGGCATTGGAACACAAGCGGGTATGGGTTTTCTTTGGTCTTCACGTAGACAATGATTGGGTTTACAACCAGCGCAATGATTGCCATAGCAAGCAGCAGAACGAACAGAAGTTGTGCGTAGCCAGCAAGTGCAGAAAAACCAGTTGTTGCGAAGGTGTTCGCCACTAGGCCAAAAATACCAAATGGGGCTAGACGAATGATGAAACGTACGATTTGTGACACGCCGTGGCTCAGATCTTCAAATACCGCCTTGGTAGTGTCAGAGGCATGGTGCAGGGCTAAACCCAGACCAATTGCCCACGCCAAAATACCGATGTAGTTGGCGTTCATCAGCGCGCTAACTGGGTTATCGACCAGCTTAAACAGCAGTGTGTGTAGAACTTCGCCAATACCTTGCGGTGGCGTTGCTCCTTCCGCGCCGGCAACCAAGGTAAGCTCGGTTGGGAAAAGGAAGCTAAGCAAAACTGCAGTAAGCGCCGCCGAGAATGTACCAATGAGGTACAGCACAACGATTGGACGCATATGCGTGGTTTGGTTTTTCTTTTGGTTGGCAATAGAAGCTGCGACAAGAATGAAAACTAAAATTGGGGCGACAGCTTTAAGTGCTCCGACAAACAAGCTACCAAGCATTCCGAAGCTTTGAGCAGTTGTTGGAGACGCGACAGCGAGGATAAAACCAAAAACGATACCCGCGAGGATCTGCAGAACCAGATTACCATTCGCATAACGGGCAAGGATGCTAGAACTTTGCATTTTTATATCCCTGTATAGATTCTGCACTGAGTCGTGATGGTCTTAGACAGCACCATTCCGCTAGTGCAGTTATTATGTAATAAAGTGTGTTTGCGTTCGGTATCTTAGCAAGACAGGATGATGTGTCTACAAATAATTCAATTGTTGAATGATTTAGTTGTTATTGTTGAGTTTAATGGTTGTAAATGTTGGGTAATTTAGTGTTCGTGACACGAAAAAGGCGGCGTTAGCTGCCTTTTGGGGATCGAGAACGATTTTTTTGACTCAGTTTTAGCCTTGAAGCATGACCGTCGCTTCGCCTTTGATGGCGACTTTTCCTTGCTCATTAAGTACTTGAGTTAGCAGTTTAGCGATGGGTTTATCCTCTCGCACTTCAGTGACCTCTACGCGAGCGGTCACAGTCTCTCCTACACGGATTGGGCAGGTAAACTGTAGTGTTTGCCCAAGATAAATAGCACCAGGCCCCGGGATTTTTGATGCCAGCAGTCCAGACACTAAACTCGCGCCTAACATACCATGCACAATCGGCACCTCGAACGGTGTCATTGCGGCAAAGGCTTCATCCAAATGAACCGGGTTATAATCTTCCGCTAACGAGGCAAACTGTTCTACGGCCGCTTTATCGAGTGTTTTACTTAGGCTCGCGTATTGTCCTACTTCAAGCGACATGGCAGCTCTCCTCTTGCGTGTTTAGTACGTCTTCAATGCGTTGTTTTACATAATTTCCCGGTGCGTCAAGCTCACCTTCAAGCACGCGAGCCTCAATTTTCTGTGAGAAATTACGCGCATCAAGCCACTCTTGCCAGTGTCCCCACCAAGAGCCAGTGTGCTTGTCTGCTGTCTCAAGCCAAGTGTCGGCGTCCGTATCCACTTTGTCATTCGTCCAATAGCCATACTTGGTTGAATCCGCATGATTCATCGGGCCGGCAATATGTCCGCTTTCCGCTAGTACAAAAGTGTTTTGACCGCTTAGCAGATCCGTGCCCTTAAAGGTGCCTTTCCAAAGCGCGATATGATCTTCGATAGCGGAAAGGAAGAAAGTTGGCGATTTCACTTTGGTAAGGTCGATACCAATACCGTCAATCTCAATGCCATTTGGCTGGCTGAGTTTGTTTTCTAGATAGAACTGGCGCAGCATTTGGTTGTGACAACTTGCTGGCACATTGGTGTTGTCGCTATTCCAATGCAGTAGATCAAACGCGACAGGTTTTTCACCTTTCAGGTAGTTGGTGATGTAGTAGTTCCAGTAAAGGCTGTTTTCACGAAGCAAACTGAACGACACCGCCATTTGGCGCCCGTCCATATAGCCTTGATGGTTGTTTTGAGACTCAATAGCCGAAATCATCGGGTCATTGATAAAGATGCCAAGCTCACCAGGCTGCTGGAAATCGAGGATCGTGGTTAATAGCGTGGCTGATTTAATGCGCTGCTTGCGACGCTTTCCTGCAAGATAGGCCATCGCGGCTGTAAGCAGTGTACCGCCAATACAATAGCCTAGTCCGTTCACTTCACGCTCACCAGTCTGGGCTTCAATCGCATCCAGCGCCGGGATGATGCCGTCTATCACGTAGTGGCCAAAGTCAGTATCACGGTACGATGCATCCGGGTTAACCCAAGAGATCATAAATACGGTGTGGCCTTGATCGACCAGCCATTTCACAAATGACTTACGCTGATTCAAATCCATGATGTAGTACTTGTTCACAAAAGGTGGCACCAACATCATCGGACGCTTGTACACTTCTTCTGTTGTCGCTTGATACTGAATAAGCTCAAACAGATGGTTTTTGAATACCACTTTGCCTTCTGTCGCCGCAACGTTTTCGCCAACCACAAACGCTTCGCTATCGGTCATACGGATATTGAGCATGTCTACGCTTTTGCTCATATCTTTCTGCAATTGGTCGAGGCCTTTGATGAGGTTCTCACCGTTGGACTCTAGCGTCAGCTTCATGATTTCTGGGTTGGTTGTGATGAAGTTACTTGGTGACATCGCATTGAGAAACTGGCGCGCAAAGAACTCGAGGCGCTCTTTTGCTTCTGGTTCGATATCTTGGGTATTACCAATGGTATCGAGTACCGATTTACAGACCAGTTTATAACTCTCTTTGATGTAGCTATACATCGGATTTTCAGACCAGCTTTCATCTCTAAAACGGGGATCTGTCTCTTTAGCGGTAGATTCGCTGGTCGACAAAATACAGTCATTAAACAGGTTTATCTGTTGGTTCCACCATGTCATTTGCTGCTCTAGGATACTGGTAGGGTTGCTAGCGACAGATTGTGCGAGCTGACTCCAGTCTTCGACTTGAGATTTGAAGATGGTGGATTGAGTAGGCTTTTGAAACGCATCAAACCAACCTTGGGTGGCTTGAAAGTAACTATCGATGACATCTTGGAATGGGGGCTTATTTTCCATCTTCTCATCCTTTATTGCATAGAAAATAGAGGGCGACACCATGTTTAGAAACGTATGTTTAGAAACTCATGCTCGGAAACTGATGTTTATAAACGAATAGTTATTAACGAGGTACGCCCATCTCAAAAAGCGGAGCCAAGATTACTTGTTTGGCGTAATTGAACTTGCCGAAATTTCATCAACAGCGGCTTTAAACTCGTTACCAATCTGGCTTAGCTTTTGACCGTCTTCCAGTAGGCGCTGGCTTACTTTAGTAATGATCTCGAGTTGTTTGCTGCCGTGGTTCATCAGATCTTGTGGTTGTTTCACCGCCACAAGGCTTTGTAGGTTTTCGTTAGTCAACTCGCTGTATGCAGTCAAAGTTTCAATCTGCATTTTTGATAGTGTTTCTACGTTCTTCGCAACCAGTTGGCTGAAGTTAGCAAATGGGTTAAGAACAGATTGTAGTTGAGCATTTACTGCTTCTAGAGCGGCTTGATTTTGCATGGTTAGCTTCCTTTTAAACGTCTTTTTGATGAACAACGTGTCTCTAATATCGAGTTACCTGTTCGCTTTTTGATTTAAGTCATGGAATTCAAACGCGTGTTTGAATGCGGATATGATGAAGAATGCTTAACCCTTTGTCACTAGCCTCAAAAGGCATAATTTATAGGTGATCAGCTCTAAAAATAATGCTCAGTGTTTAATTGTCCTTTGAGTTTGATTGCATAAGTGCCCAATTTAATTACTGTTAATGACTTGTTGTTATTTAAATTGTGTTTGAATTTTGATTTTGCTAGACGGCTATTAATTGCCAAAATTGAAATGTAGATCACAAAAATACAGCCGTTCACCTGTAGTAAAAGGCAGTCAATGTATTCGACTTGCTTTATTTATGCTGGATTAACTATTCGATTCTTTGATTGCTGTTGGATCCGGGGTTGCATTCCTTGTGTGAATGCTTTGCTGGTGATTCATGTTTTTGTTGTGGTGGTTTATTGTTAACTTTCTGTATTTTAAGTATTTTATTGCAATTTCTTTTGGCTTTGAAATTAACCTAAAAAATTTCCCTACTACTTTCATGAGCTTAGATGTATATGCTCTCTGCAATGGATGTTAATTTTAAAAAGTTGATGTTAATCACTTGTTGGATTAAATTTTGCTGGATATATTAAACGAGCGTTTGATACGGGCGTTTTAAATTATGAAAGTAAAATCTGGAACAAAAGAAAAGATATTTAATATTGCTCAGACTCTATTTATAGAGCGAGGTTATAACAATACATCGCTACGAGATATCACTCAAAGAGCCGATGTGAATCTAGCTGCCGTCAATTATCACTTTGGAGATAAAAACTCTTTAGTACAGGCGATTTTGGATGACTACCTCGTTCATTTAATGCCACAAGTGCATGGGCAATTAGAACAATTGAACCTCAGAGCAAGCTATAGCGTTGAGGATGTGTTGAACACAATAAAGTCGCCGCTATTGGGTTTAAATAAGTTACACCCAAATGGCATGGCCAGCTTTTTATTGCTCATTGCTAGCGGTTATAGCGATGTTCAAGGACATTTGCGATGGTTCATTGTTAATCATTACGGGAAAACTTTAGAGCTATTCAAACTATCTATGCTCACAGCTAACCCAAGTATTGATGAAGAGCCTTTGTTTTGGCGATTGCATTTTGCCCTTGGGGCGTTCGTGTTTGCCACTGTGTCATCTAAGGCATTAAACGAGATCGCTGCAAGCCAGTTCGATCGAGACAGTGACTTATTAAATATTATCGAGCAAGCCATACCCTACATTTCGGCTGGCTTAGAAACCGACAACAAGCAAGATAATTGCGAAACTCAACAAAAGGATTAATGGATATGAGTGTCATTACAAAGAAGTTGATCAGCCAGCCAGCATTTAATCTGTTTAAGAAAGTGCTGCCACCTCTGTCTGCCACTGAACGTGAGGCCATGGAAGCGGGCGGAGTATGGTGGGATGGCGAATTGTTTTCTGGTAATCCAGATTTTAATACTCTTCACAATTATCCCAAGCCGACGCTGACCGCGGAAGAACAGAACTTTATAGAAAATCAGCTCGAAACGTTGTTGTCGATGCTCGATGATCACAAAGCCGTCAAAGAAGATCGCGATTTGCCACCAGAAGTCTGGGAGTATCTGAAGAAAGAGCGCTTCTTCTCCCTTATCATCTCCAAGGAATACGGCGGGCGCGCTTTCTCTGCGCTGGCCAATTCAACGATAGTGTCCAAAATCGCGACTCGTAGCATGAGCGCGGCGATTACGGTCATGGTGCCTAACTCCTTAGGCCCAGGCGAACTGCTTTCACACTATGGTACTCAAGCACAAAAAGACTATTGGTTGCCTCGACTCGCTGATGGTACAGACACACCATGTTTTGCCCTCACGGGGCCTGAAGCAGGTTCTGATGCGGGTGGTATACCGGATACCGGCGTTGTTTGTTATGGCGAACACCAAGGTGAGGAAGTGTTAGGTATCCGACTTAATTGGAACAAACGTTATATCACCTTAGCGCCCATAGCGACCGTAATGGGACTGGCGTTTAAGATGCTAGATCCTGACGGTTTACTTGGCGATAACAAGAACGTCGGCATTACGTGTGCATTGATTCCAACCGATCACCCTGGTGTGGTGATAGGCGAAAGACATGACCCCCTTCATTTGGCCTTCATGAATGGCACGATCCAAGGTCAGGATGTGTTCATCCCGATGGACTGGCTCATTGGCGGCGCTAACTATGCGGGTAAGGGCTGGCGTATGTTGGTGGAATGTCTATCAGCAGGGCGCGGTATATCACTGCCGGCACTAGGCACCGCTATTGGCCATTTGACGGCGAGAACAACCGGTGCGTACGCCTATGTTCGTAAGCAGTTTGGTATGTCGATTGGTAAATTTGAAGGGGTGGCTGAAGCGTTAGGTCGTATTGGCGGTTTGAACTACTTGCTGGAAGCGAGCCGCACCCTAACAACGACGTCGCTTGATATGGGGCAAAAACCGGGTATTGTCACCGCCATTGCCAAATATCACATGACAGAAATCTCACGCACCATCTTGAATGACTCGATGGATATCCACGCAGGGCGTGCTATCCAATGTGGGCCAATGAACTACTTGTCTTCGGCCTATTTGGGTGTGCCGGTTGCTATCACGGTGGAAGGTGCGAACATTCTAACGCGTAACCTTATGATTTTTGGTCAGGGTGCCACGCGTTGCCATCCATACGTGTTCCAAGAAATGGAAGCGGCGGCCAACCCAGATCATCAAGCGGGTCTTGAGGCGTTTGATAACTTGTTGTTTAAACATATCGGTCACGCGACAAAAAATTCTATTGGCGGCTTGTTTGCTGCATTGACAGGCTCTGCGCTAACCTCGTCGCCGGTAAGTGGTGAAACAGCTCGTCACTATAAAAATTTGAAGCGCTTGAGCAAGGCTCTTGCGGTGAGTGCTGACTTTGCCATGTTAACGCTGGGTGGTGAGCTGAAACGCAAAGAGCTGATTTCTGCGCGACTCGGTGATGGTCTTGCATACCTCTATTTGGCATCAGCAGTATTGAAGAAATACCAAGATGAGGGCAGCCGAGCAGAAGAACGTGACTTTGTTGATTATGCAGTCGATTACTGTTTCCACCATGCGGCGAAGTCATTGAATGAAGCTTACCGCAACTTTCCAAGCGGATTCGCAGGTAAAACATTAAAAACACTGCTATTCCCAATTGGTAACCATTTCAAATTACCAAGCGATGATGTCACTTTGCGCATCGCAAACAAGCTGATGGTACCTGGTGAAATGCGCGATCGCTTGACGCATCTGTGCTATGTCGGAGCTGCTGAAGATGACAATGTTGGACTGATGGATCGCGCTTTTGTTGCCATGTATGGTGTGCGAGATTTAGAGAAGAAGCTTCTTGCAGGCGTTAAAGCAGGCAAGGTTGCTCGCAAAGGACTATTAGCTGACCGTTTGGCACAAGCACTGAAAGAAAATATCTTGAGCCAAGAGGAAGTCGATAAAATTCTAGAGGCGGATGCGCTTCGTTACCGAGCGATTCAGGTTGACCATTTCAGCCATGATATGAAGACCACGCTAACGAATGGTGATCCTCAAAAACAAAAGGCGCTCGCCAACGCAAGCTAGCATTAAAAGCCTGTCTACTTCGGTAGGCAGGCTTTTTTGTATAACGATAACAAACGATTAAGTCTCAACTAGGAACATCATGGAAAATCTCCAGCACTATCAAGCGCTAGAAAGCATGTACTTAGCAGCGCCAATTAACGAATTCTATTTACCTCGAATTAAAGTTCAGGAAGCTCAGGCAGATATTGAAATTGAGCTACATAAAAAATACTTTCACACGGCAGGTGCGGTGCACGGTTCGGTCTACTTTAAAATGCTCGATGATGCCGCCTTTTTTGCTGCTGCAAGTCTAGAGAAAGAGTATTTTGTTCTGACGACCTCTTTTACTACCTATATCACTCGGCCTGTTTCCAAGGGGCGTATGAAAGCGGTAGGCAAAGTGGTCAATATCAACAGCAGCCAGTTTATTGTTGAGTCGGTTGCCTATGATGGTGAAGATCGCGAGATCGGGCGAGGCAATGGGTTGTTTGTTCGCAGTAAAATGTTGCTACTAGATGTACCGGGCTATCAGTCTTAAGGGTTTGAATTTATTAAGGGAAGAATTTTCAGAGCCAATTGAGAGAAATTTGTGAGAAATCGGTGAGGCTGCTGCAAACCTTAACCTGCATGCTTTAACACATGGAAACGCGCAACAACCTTAACTTGTGCATTGTGCGTTTAATAAATGGTGTCCTTAGGGACAGTTAAAGGATGGAATCACAATGAAAAAACGTACTCAACTTGGACTTGCTATAACGTCTGCATCACTACTTCTCGGAGCCGGCTCCGTCAATGCCGCTGAGCTTGAAATCACCATCACTAATGCTACTAAGGGCATCTACTTCACGCCGCTCATCGTTGCTGCACACAATTCAGATTTGGTGATGTTTCGCACCGGACAAGCAGCCTCTGCCGAGTTAGAGGCGATGGCTGAAGGCGGGGATATCTCTGCGTTGGCTAGCGTGATCGGTAACGCCGGCGGAGTAGTGGTCGAAAATCCAGCGACTGGCATTTTAAACCCAGGTGTTGCGACGACCTTTTCAATGGATAGCGGAAGCTTTGGCTACCTCTCTCTAAGTGCGATGTTACTGCCAACTAATGACGGCTTTGTTGGCCTAGATAGCTGGAAAATTCCAACTGAACCAGGCACCTACAAAGCGACGCTGCGCGGCTATGATGCGGGCACCGAAGCCAATGACGAGCTTGCTGGAAGCATGCCTAATCCACCTTTCCTTACCTTTGGTGCTGGCGGTAGCGGTGTTGAAACCACAGTAACCAATACCACCGTTCATGTTCATCCAGGTAATTTGGGCGATAGTGATCCCGCTGGTGGTATTAGTGACCTAGACAATACCAGTCACCGCTGGTTAAACCCTGTTGCAACGATCACTGTTGTAGTGAAATAGGAGGTCACATGAAGACACGAATTTTACTATTGGCCAGCGCTGTTGCGGTGATTGCAGGGTGCGGTCACAACGATGATGACAGCCCAGCGACTCAAAACTACCGTTATACGGTGAGCGTTCAAAATTTGTCGGCGAATCAGCCATTGAGCCCACTTGCGATACTTGCTCACAATAGTGGCTTTAGCATGTTTGAGGTAGGGCAGAGCGTATCTGTTGAGCTAGAACATTTGGCTGAAGGTGGCAGCAATGCTCAGTTGCTTGCGTTAAGTGGCAGTGACGATAATGTTTACACCAGCACATCAGGGAAAGGGCTCATCATGCCTGGTGCGAGTGACTCCATCACCTTGACCTTGTCACCAGAGCAAGCTAAGTATCTGTCGGTTGCGTCTATGTTTGTGAACACGAATGATGCGTTTGTCGGTGAAACTGGATTGTCCATTGGTAGCCTCGCATCTGGCGAAACCTTTGTCATGGACATGAATGTCTGGGATTCAGGAACCGAAGGGAATGATGAACTGGCGGCAACCATACCTGGACCTGCTGGTGGTGGCGAAGGCTTTAACGCCAATCGGAATGATGACGACAAAGTCACTTTTCATCCGGGAATTGTGAGTAAAGACGATGGGTTAGCAACATCTGCATTGTCTGCGAATCACAGGTTCTTAAACCCTGGGGCAAGAATTACCATTACACGAATCGAATAATGAAAGTTATTACTACCTGCTCCGGTCATGTGCTAGGTCTACGGAATTGGAGCAGGTATCGTGATATGGCAAGTCAACCAAACCGCAGTTCGTTTTCTGCAAGTGCGCCCCAAGCCTCCACTGCGGCGTATAAAGCCGCCAATATATTATTGGTAGAAGACGACGATGATCTCGCTGACCTAGTTCAGATGCATCTTAAGTTTCAGGGGCATCAGGTCACGAGAGTGAGTTTGTGTGGGGAAGCGCGCCAACACTGCAGCGTCCAGCCTTTTGATCTTGTGATTCTCGATAGAGGTCTGCCGGATGGTGACGGCATCGATGTATGCCACTCGCTGCGACGGGTAGAAGATTGGACGCCAGTGCTTATGTTGACTGCACGCGACAGTGAAATGGATAAAGTCGACGGTTTGGAAGCGGGTGTCGACGACTACATTACCAAGCCTTTTAGCGTCTTAGAGTTTCAGGCTAGAGTTCGGAATATTCTACGTCGCCAAACAAGACCTGGCTCCTCAGCGCAAGAGAGCGAAAATAACGAGCTAGTATTTGGACCGCTAACAATTAGCCCAGAGCAGCACACGGTATCATTGCATGGTAAAGCCATTGCACTTACCGCCACTGAATTTACATTGCTGCACTTTTTGGCCTCAAGACCTGGCAGGGTCTATAGCAAGGATGAACTGCTAGAGCATGTTTGGCACACCAACCACACCGGTTATCACCATACAGTGTGTAGCACCATCAACAGGCTGCGCACTAAGCTGACGGTGCCCGATTCTACCCAGATGAGCGCCGACACTGAGGCTTCCGATAATTCACAACCAAGTAACCAACAAAGCTTTGTTCAGACGGTGTGGGGCGTTGGTTATAAGTTTCAATCGATTCGCGTGTGACGGATTGGATGTGATGAGTTTGATGTGATGGAAGCGAAGTCTAAAAGGAGGTGGTATGAGTTTCAAAATGCGCTTAGTGATTTTTACCAGTCTCTGGTTCTGCCTTATGACGGTGATCATTGCCGTGACGTATCATTGGCAGCGACAAACCATTGAGTACCGTACGACCCAAAGTCTGCATAAAGACTTAGCGGTACATATGCGCGATGACAATCCACTGATGATTGGCACCGAATACAACCCCAAAGCGCTGAAATCAATATTTCATACCTTAATGCTCATCGGCCCTGATTTTGAGATCTATTTTCTTGATGCCCAAGGGAATATTACCACTCATGCAGCGCCAGAAGGGGCTGAGATCATGGGTAGGATACGGCGTTTTTTGTCAAATCAACCGTTTCCGATCCTCGGGCAAGACCCACGTCATCCAGGGGAAGACACGGTATTCTCAGTCGCCGCGATAGAGGAGTTTGGCTCTACCATCGGTTACTTGTATGTGGTCATTGGCAGCACCAAGCATTCAGCGATTGCCAAAGCACAAGTGGATACGCCCTACATCGCCTTAACGGGGTTGACGCTGCTGTCGATTCTTGGGTTTGCGATAGGCGCTTATTGGTTAGTGAAACGCAGCCTGCTCACCCCTATTGAAAAAGTGACCATGAACTTGGAGCAGCAGGCCGAACAAGACTTTCGCTTAAAGCCGGATTTTACCAAACAGGTACCCGAGTTAGTGCCGATCGCGCATTCGTATCAGAAAATGGCCAAGCAGATTCAGCAGCAGTTTCTTCAACTTGAATACCAAGCAAGTAGTCGCCGTGACACACTCGTGCAGCTCAGCCATGATTTAAAAACGCCACTCTCTAGCGTTCTGGGGTATTTGGAAACCTGGAAATTGCAACACCCGGGTTCTGACCCCTTGATTGAAGTGGCGTATCGCAATTGCGGTAAGCTGTCGGAGCAGCTCTATTCACTGCTCGAAACCGCTAAAGCGGATTCTCATTTACCCAGTTATGAGTATCAGCCTGTTGAACTCAGTTCTTTGGTGACAGAGTGTGCCGAAACAATGTTAAGTCAATTTCAAAGACGGCAGATAACACTCAATGTCGAGGTGGATAAAGATATTAAAACCATAGGGGATAAAGGACTGCTGGAGCGATTGGTGCTTAACTTGCTAGAGAATGCGTTGCGTCACAGTCCATCCGGTGCCAGCGTTGATTGCCAAGCCCATACTTCGCCAGATGGCCAAAGCATTCAGTTTGTGTTTATTAATAGAGTAGAAGCCAGCGCGCCGAGCGGGTCATTGGGGATAGGAACGAGGATCGTTCAATCGATTTTAATGTTGCATCACAGCTACTTAGAAACCAGTGCTACGGATACTTTGTATCAGCAGCGATTTGCGCTAAGAGTGCTGTAAACCTAAGAGTGATGTAAAAAGGCTCCGAGCGTACTCGGAGCCGTGTTTGTTTGGGCTTAATGTCTAATCCGTTAGTAGCCTTTTTTACGATGGCGACTTTCAGACTGCACCGACTTGATGAACTTACCAAACTCTTTGGATTTGCTGCGTTTTTCCGCAAGTGATGCACTGTTTCTCGCTTGCTCGCGCTGCAGTTTGAAGTAGTTCTCCATTCGTCTCTCATCAAGATCACCGGCTTCCAATGCTTTGCGCACTGCGCAGCCTGGCTCGTTGGTGTGCTGACAATCACTAAAGCGGCATTGGTTTATCAGCGCTTCAACATCACTAAAGGTTTCGGCTAGGCCTTCTTCACTGGCCGTGAGCTGAATTTCGCGCATTCCCGGTGTATCTAGCAGCAATCCACCCTTTGGCATCTTGTGCATTGAGCGAGACGTTGTGGTGTGGCGACCTTTACTGTCGTCTTCACGAATGCCGCCTGTCGTCAGAGTTTGCGTTTGCATCAGTGTATTCACCAATGTCGATTTACCGACCCCTGATGATCCCATAAACGCCACGGTTTGCCCTGTTCCGCACCATGATTGCAGTCCTTGTAGCGACTCCACATCAAGCGAATTAACCGTTTCTATCATCAAAAATGGGTCAAGGGATTGCACTTGCTGGCGCTTGTCTTCGACATCGTCACACAAGTCGGCTTTGGTGAGTACGATAACCGCTTCTGCTTTGGCTTCATTCACTAACGTTAGGTAGCGCTCGATGCGACTAAGATTAAAGTCAAAGTTGAGCGAGCAGACGATGAACACCGTATCGACGTTCGCAGCAATGTACTGCTCTTCGATTTTTGAGCCCGGCGCCTTGCGGCTGAACAGTGACTTTCGCTCCAGCAAGCGAACAAACCCCTGTTGCTCGTCAAGGAGTAGCCAGTCTCCCACCGTCATCGCTGGGTAGCTAATGTGGTGTTCAAGGTGAAACTCTTGTTGCTCAGTACAAACGATATAACCGCTGCGATGATGAGCAATCACTCGGCCGAAAATAATGCCGTCATACTCTTCTAGCGTGAGCTGTTGTTGAAAATAGGTTTTCCAGCCAAGTTCGTTGATCGCGATTGGATGGGTAAAAATAGAATGCATTGTTAGTACCTAAAATTTGGTCTTATTTTTATAAGGGTCAGGTACTTACCGATGTAAGTGTGTGCAGGTTGCACAAGACCCCGGTTATGAACACCGGGTAAAGAAGGGGAGGGGTTAGGAAACAGTATCTGTTGTTGTGCTTCGCTCAACCGTTAGTTTTAGCCAACTTTACCGGGTGGGTATGAATAACAATCATGAAAATCCTCCAATGTAGTGAGTGAAAACAGGCTAATAATAGCAGCGCAGCGCTGATTGTACAGCGCTGCGATATAGAGCATTGAGATTAGTGATGTTTATGATGCTTCATACCCGACATGACTTTTTTCACTGGCACGGTCAGGACTTTCACTTCACCATTGGCAAAGTTTAGCTCAACGTTAATGGTGTCCCCTTCTTTCATAGGCGCTTTTACATCCAATAGCATCACATGCAGGCTGCCAGGCTTAAGGATGGTTTTACCATTGGCTGGAATGTCGATGGTGTTCACTTGACGCATCTTCATGACATCACCTTCTTTGATAACATCGTGCAGTTCAACCACGCTTGACGCTTGTGAGCTTGCGCTAACGATAGTACGAACTTCATTGCCGGTATTTTCAATGGTGCCGAATACCGCGCTGGTTGTTGCATTTGGTGGTGTTGCGCGAGCGTACACATCATTCACATCGATAGCGGCGTGTGCCATCGAAAGAGGCGCTAGGGCGATTGCAGATAGAAGGAGTTTGTTGAGCTTCATGGTTCATTCCATTGTTAAAGGTGCATCGTTATAAGTGCATCGTTTATAAAGTATAGTGTTGCTTATCCTTGCTTATTAACGCGATGAATCGCCTCAATAATCGGAGCAGGATTGAGCGTGTGCGGCACTTTTTCAATAAGCGTGCCGTCCGGGCTTAGGAAATAGAAATACGAACTGTGGTCGAGGGTATAGCCAAGCTTGGAGTCCTCAAGTTCTGCCTTACGGAAGATAACGCCATACTTGTGAGCAAGCGGTTTGGTGACTTCCAGCGGCGCAGATAAGCCTTCAATCATTGGGTGAAAGTAGTGGGCGTACTCGGCAGAGGCTTCTGCGGCATCGCGCTCAGGGTCGAGGGAAACAAACATAGGTCTTAGTGTGGCTTTGGTTTCATCGTCGATCTGGTTTAGCGCGCCAGCTAGCATCGCCAATGAGGTTGGGCAGACATCGGGGCAGCGGGTAAACCCAAAGTAGACCACACGGGTGCGAGGGTCAGCTTGATCAAAAATCGCTACAGCTTGCCCATTCTCGCCATACAGTACCGATTCGGAGACCGCTTGCAGTTTGGCAAGCTCTTCGGCCTGCTGTTGTTTTTGTTGTTGGTTGTTGAGATAGAGGTTGCTGCCTATGCCAAGGCCAAACGCAACCGCTAGAAGTCCTATCCATTTTTTGTTCATCGAGCACTCATCCTCAAGGCTGCTTTAATGTCGGTCTCACCATCAGAAACCTTACCATACCAAGTCATACGTTGCTCGGCACAAACTGGTAAGATAATTTCACCTTGATAGACGTCGGGTTTGATCATCTCAAGCTGATACTTGGCGACGCCCATGTCCATCTCCTTGCCTTCCAGAGAAACGGTTAAAAACTCCGTATTGGCATTTGGCCAAAATACATCGACCTTAATCGGCGTCAGCGGCGTGACACGGCGCGTATCGAGCTTAACTTTCACGCCTTGCTGCTCGCAAACTTCGTCAGATAGCATGCAATAGTCAGTCAAATCTATCTCTGTGTTTGGCGCTTGTTTAAACGCCGATGGCAAATAAAAGCCAGCGCCTAGCGCTGCCGCAACAAGGAGAATTTTTAATTTGCTGTTCAAGGTGATGTTAACCCATAGAAGAATTGGTAACCGCATCCTAACATATTCCATATCGGCATCTGTGCGGTAGTCCAAATTTTTGCTGCTTGTTAAATGACTTAGCGAGACGTAAATGGGTCTGTGTGTTTGAAGGAAGCTGAAATTTTGAAATTTGTCATTTACATCAAGATTATCTTTGAGTCACAACTTACCCTACTTTAGCCGTGCTTTACTCGCGTGTTCCTTCAAGCGTGTCTAGAGTCCAAACTGATTAGTACAACATATCGTCAGGCTAGAACAGGAACTATTAACATGAAAATGACTTCAAAATGGGCTTTGTCACTTTATGTATTGTGTGGCTCAGCCCTGTCCAGCCAAGCCTTTGCTATCAATTGCAACACATTGGATGAATGGAGCCCAACCATTGATGGCAAACAAGTGAATTTGCACCATGTATTTTGCGGAGAACCGTCGAAAAACGACCGCGCGAAAGGATTTCATGCCTTTCCCAAGGGCGTGAAACCGAGTAACTTTCAGTCGGCACAACCTACTGATGCACCCAACACAGCAGGCGTGTTTACTCTAAGGCAGATTAAGCTAGAGTTTAACGGCAAGGTGTACACTAAGTCGTTTAGCTCTATGTTTCCAGAGCATTGCAGTGCAGACCAAATTACCGCCAGCATTGTGTACTCCAATACCACGTCAACCGGCAATTGCAGTAACCCAAGTTGGGCACAGTGTGGCATGAGTGCCCCCGCTACCGATGTGACCGATGGCTATTGCAACGGCAACGATGGCAAGCCGTTCCAAGTTGCCAGTGCGCTGCTTTACGATGACAATAGTAAGATAAACACGGGCTTTCCTATTTACCAACCTTAGTGGCAAAGATGGAAGTCGGGTAAGCGTTGAACCTTTAAAGGTGTATAGAGAATCATGACAAAACACGAAGCGTTTCAATGGCCTGATTTTGATGAGGCCAACCCATCTCATTGCACCTTGAAGGACTTTTTTGCTTCCGATATCCAATACTCAGCGCTAATTGGTAAAGAGATCCGTCAGGGTATTCGTGATTACCTCTCTGGTGAGCGTGACAGCTACGACGGTGGTGGTAATGGCTATGAGTTTTGGTGTGCGCAGGAAGGGTTTTATCTGCAAGGCATCTATTCCGGTGGCGATGAAGCTGAGGTGTGCGTGAGCTACCCGGTCGTGTTAACAGGCCTTGAAGCCTGGTTAGTTTGGATAGAGCAAGGTTAGCCGCGCCAAAGGGTTAACCTATGACGATCAGCAGCGATGACAACTGCCGGACTTAGGCGCGTATTCCATAAGATTCCCCTGAAAATCAACGGAAAAGTCACAGCAGCTATGAAATACATCCAATAGTTTTTTACGGCTTTGCTTCACTCGCGACTTGAGCGTGGAGTAATTGATGCCTTTGTTCATTGCGTAATCTTTTTGCGACACTGCGTCGATTTCTATTGCGATGAGTAGCTCGGCATCTTGCTCTGGTAGCTGCTTGATAAATGGCAGCAGACAGTGGGAGAGCTCGCTGATAAGCTGCGCTTCATCTTGTTCCTGGTGCCACAAATCATCCGATGTCACTTCCTGCCTTTTACTGTTTTTTCGGTAAAAGTCGATAATGGTATTGTTGGCAATCTGGAACAGCCAGGGTTTGATTTTGCTCTCGTCGGTCACCGCTTGAAAGCCATTGTGAGTTTTAATCAAAATCTCTTGAAGTAGATCTTCAACATCCGCCGGGTTAGCGATTTTACTATGTAGAAACGCCTTTAGGCTGGATTGATAGGCTAACCAGATTGGCTCAAGTTTCATTTGTCTCATATACCTCATAGTGTTCAGCTTAACTGTGTTAGTAAGAGTGTTTGTTAGCCAGTGATTAGAGCTACTCAGTTTAACCTCTTTGTTGCTCAAAGTGACCGACAGTTTTCTTCGACCCTTAGTAAGACGATCAAGAATTCAAAAAGACGACATCTCTTTAAATTGCGTGAACGTCTTGTCAGTGACACCACCACTACATAAAGATGAACTGCCGATAAAGGCTGTCTAGCTCCGCGCGAATTTGTTGAATTTTTTGGTCATCATTAGTGTCTACGGCTTCGAACAGAGCTTTTTCCCTTTGAGTGATTTGCTGACACAAGCTCTTAAGATCATCACAAAACCCCACATGGTGATGGGCTTTTTGTCTCGCGGTTTCTACCGCTGACGCAATCTTTCTACGCGAACTCATAGGAATCACGTTGTTGGTTTGATTGTAGGCCTGTTGCCGCGTACGTCGCTGCAATGATTCATCTATTGCTTGCTTCATTGCTGGAGTGACCTTGTCTGCGTAAAGAATGGCTTTGCCATTGACGTTGCGTGCAGCTCGGCCAATGATTTGAATTAGAGCTTCTACAGAACGTAAGAAGCCTGCATGGTCAGCATCCAAAATAGCAACCAACGAAGCCTCTGGAATATCTAATCCCTCACGTAGTAGGTTGATACCGATTAACACATCAAATTCACCGGCTCTGAGAGCATTAATGATCTCCACTCTATCGGAAGTTTTGACGTCAGAATGCAGATAGCGAGCCCGAATACCTTGCTCATTAAAGAAATCATTCAGTGTTTCGGCGCTGCGCTTGGTTAATGTTGTCACAAGCGTCCGTTCGTTTTGTGCTGAGCGAATACGTATCTCTTTTAACAAATCCTCCATGCAGCTTGCCGAAGGGCGAACTTCAACTTCAGGGTCTAATAACCCTGTTGGGCGGATAATTTGCTCGATAACGACTTCATTTGAACGTTTAACTTCATACTTCCCTGGTGTCGCTGACACGAAGATGGTTTGAGGTTTTACTTTTTCAAACTCGCTAAAGGTTAGCGGGCGATTATTGAGTGCTGAGGGTAAACGGAATCCATAGTCAATTAAGGTGTCTTTGCGGCTGCGGTCTGATTTTGACATCGCGCTAATCTGAGGCACCATCACGTGGGATTCATCAATAAAGACGAGACCGTCTTTAGGTAAATAATCCATGAGAGTGGTTGGTGGCAAAGCGGGATCTCTATCATTCAGATAGCAGGCGTAGTTTTCAATCCCTCCGCAGTAGCCTAATTGCCGCATCATTTCAATATCGTGCATGCAGCGCTCATACAACCTAGCGGCTTCGGTCACTCTATTTTCTGCACTGAGTTCTGCAACTCTGCTCTCCATTTCAAGTCTAACTTGCTCGCTAGCTTCACGTACCTTCTCTGCAGAAGAGGCGTAGAGGGTTTTTGGTGACACTTTGTATTCGCTACAAGGTGCTAGCACGTCTCCTGTCGCTGGATCTATCCAGCTCAGACGATGAATCGTCCCTTTGTTTAGATCTACACGAATGCCATCTTTCTCAGAGTCTGCGGGAAAGATATCGATGGTATTGTTTTGCACCCTATAGCCCGCGCGTGAAAGTTTTGGCTGAGTAGGTGTGTACTGTAAGCGCGCTAGACGGTTCAACAGGTCATCTAGATTTAACTGAGCTCCAACCGCTAAAGGGATTTGTAAATCACGATACGCCTGCGGATCCCCTAATCCATAAACAGATGACACCGACGCGACAACCACTACATCACGCCTTTCAATCAGAGATTTCGTAGTGGATAAACGTAATCGTTCTAGTTGTTCATTTATGGCTGAATCTTTACGGATAAAACGGTCGCTGCCAGGGATGTAGACCTCTGGCTGAAAATAATCGTAATAAGAAACAAAATACTCAACGGCATTCTCTGGAAAGAATCGTTGCATCTCGCTATACAGCTGAGCGGCCAGTGTTTTGTTGTGAGCCAAAATTAGCGTAGGGCGCTGCAGGCGATGAATGATATTCGCCATGGTAAAGGTCTTGCCAGACCCAGTGACACCTTTGAGGGTTTGGTGGGTTTTGCCGCTATTGACGCCTTCAATCAATCTCGCAATGGCTTCAGGTTGATCACCAGAGGGTGGGTACTCAGAATGAAGAATAAATGTGTTTTTCATTAGACATATTCCTTGTGAGTGAGCAACCAAAAGTATAGTTAGGATCAGTTATTTATCGAGTTGTTGCGGGGAGCGACGGGCTGACTTTCATCAAGTTACATCTTGGTGAACCTGACATTTGGCAAGGTCTATATTTAATGTTGGTAAAGAAGGTGACAGAGGGGCGCTGAGTAGGCAACACAGATGTTGCCCCGATATTCAGCGTTGATCACTATTGAAGTTGGCGTTCAGCATCCCAGGCTTAATAACCCTCGGCCATAATATGATAAATCCGAGACCCAAAATCACCGATATACCGAGTATGCTCGGTAATTTCTACTCCCATAAACTGATTGTTTAGCGGTAGGCCAACACTGGCTAGTTGGTCACCATAGAGCTGATACAGCTCGCTGTTAACACGTGTATCTGTGGTTTCAATCTCTTCGCGATACTGCGCTCTAGAGCGGACGATAAATGCCAGCTCTGGGTTCAGCGCAGGCAGTTTGATGGTTTCTAGCTCGCCACTGCTTTGCTGCAGTTTTTGGTAGTAGCCGAGTAGGGCTTCGTTGCCGTCATCATTGACCACCAACCAGGTGGTAATGTTGCCTTCAAATGGGGAAGACAGACGGTAAAAGCGGCCAAATTGAAGCAGTTGTCGGTGCTGCTTATAGAATGCGATTTGCTCCACCACCGCTTGGGTTTCTTGCTCGGTAAGTTGAGTGATGTCGAGTTGGTAGCCGAAGTTTCCAAAGGCAGCGACATTAAAGCGCGTTTCAAGCGGTGTGCGTCGCAGAACTTGGTGCGATGGTTTCGCGGCTACATGGGCGCTCATGGCCGACAACGGATAGCAAAGAGAGGTACCGTGCTGGATGTTCAAGCGCTCAATGGCATCGGTGTTATCACTCGTCCAGGTTTGCGGCATGTAGCTGAGCATGCCGAGATCAAAGCGATTGCCGCCGCTAGAGCAAGACTCAAATAGAATGTTCGGGAAGGTCTTGGTTAGTCGCGTGAGTAAGTCATACAGTCCCAGAACGTAGCGGTGATTAAATGAAGCTTGTTCCTTTGCTGACAAGGAATGAGCGTAGCTATCACTGAAGTTTCGGTTGTGATCCCATTTCACGTAATCGACTCGGGCGCGGGAGAACACGTCACTGAGCTTCTCAAACAAATAGTCAATCACTTCAGGGTTGGCCATATCGAGTACGAGCTGATTTCGACCTAATGATGGTGTGCGCTCGGGATGAGTAATCGCCCATTCAGGGTGGGCGCGAAATAGCTCGCTGTCAGGCGAGACCATTTCTGGCTCGACCCAAATACCAAATTTGAGTCCATAATCTTTCACGGTCTCACTGATGCGTGCGATACCACCGACAAGTTTTGGGTTGTCAAAATAGTCGCCAAGGCTGGTGGTGTCATCATTACGTTTGCCAAACCAGCCATCATCGAGCACAAATAGCTCGACACCAATAGACTTGGCTTTTTGTGCGATGGCATCCAGTTTGTCGTAGTCGAAATCGAAGTAGGTTGCTTCCCAGTTGTTCACTTGGATAGGACGTTCTACATTGCGCCACTGCTCTGAAATAACATGCTGGTTGATGAACTGATGCAGTTGCTGGCTCATGCGGTTCAAGCCGCTCGCAGAGTAGGTGAGCGCAATCTCTGGTGTGGTAAAACGCTCGCCTGATTCCAGCTCCCAACGGAAATCAAAGTCATTAATGCCGGTCATGACCCGCGTTTGGTTGTACGGGGAGACTTCAGCCACCGACAAATGGTTACCGCTGTACATGAGCCCAAACCCGTAGCAGGCACCAAGATGTTCATTGGTCTCTTTTCTCGCTAGGGCAATGAACGGGTTGTGATTGGCGCTGCTCACCCCCTTTTTGGAGTCTATCTGAACAGTGCCCTTTTCAAGGCTTTGGCGCGCGATTTGTGCCTCTTTGATCCATTTGCCTTGCAGGTGAATCAGATCCCAGCTTTCGTCAGCAAAATCGACGCAGCTACTGAGTGCGCGAAGAAGTTGTACTGGTCGACTGGCATGATTTCGCACCACTAAATGGCGAGTGATGACGTCGGATTGGCTAAAGACTGAGTAGTGCACATCCACTTCAAGTTTGGTCACGGGATCGGCTAAGGTAATCACTAGGTGGTGACTATCTCGCTCTGCACTGGCAGACGGTAAGCCTTCAAGCGAAGGTTTGCTGTCTAGAAGTTGGTGTGATTGGTAGAGTAAATCGGTGACACGTGAGCCATCGGTATATTCAACATGCAAAAGTGGGCTTCGATAATCCCCTTTGCCAAAGGTAGGTACTTCGAGCCTGAAGGTGTTTAGAGTTTGCCCAGGTATGTCTGCATAGTCTGTCGAGGAGCCCATCTTGTCATGATAAAGATGCTCAAGGGCATTGAACTGAGGTCGATGGGTGAGCCTATCTCCATAGTGAAGATGAACAAGGTGGCCGGTGCTCGTGACCTTAATCAGGTAGCTAGAACGTTTGGTTTGAAGGTGAAACTCTAACCCTTGGTCATTAATCGAAATCATTCAACCACCTATTTATGCAGGGCGCGCTTTGGCTAGCGCGCGAATACAGATTTACGTTGGACAAGTGTTGGCGTGAACACAATCGGGTCATCTTCGATGGCCTCACCGCGAGACAGCAGTAATGCTAATCGAGCGGCACGTTCGGCCATCATTGCGATTGGGTAGCGCACGGTTGTGAGATGTGGGTGCACAAAGCGGGCGATTAGGCCGTCATCGAAACCGATAACAGAGATGTCTTTAGGTACCGAAATGGCATTATTTTCAAGCGCTTGAATTGCTCCAGCGGCCATATAATCGTTGTAGGTGACCACCGCAGTAATATCTAACGATTTAGACAGTAAATTGGTCATGGCGAGTTCGCCGCCATCGCTGCTTGGTGCACCTGCTTCAATGTAGTTTTTGGAAAGCAGAATACCGTGATCTTCCAGAGCAGTTCGATAGCCCTTAATGCGCTGATGGGTATCTTCAATGTCTTGGGAAGAAGCAATGCAGGCAATGTTGCGATGACCGGACTTAATTAAATGCAACGTAGCAAGATAAGCGCCGCGCTCGTTGTCGAGCGAAATACAACGTGATTCGATTTGTGGAATAAAGCGGTTAATGATCACCAGCCCTTTCACTTCTTTGGCGTAGTTGATGAGCTCTTCATCACTGAGCCCTTTTGCGTGCAGAATAATTGCCTCGCAGCGGCTATTGATGAGCAGCTCTAAGGCGTGGCGCTCGTCATCTGCATTGTGATAGCCATTGCCAATAAGGATGTGCTTGCCCGCTTCTCTGGCGACTTGATCCACTGATTTGATTAAGGTGCCAAAAAACGGATCCGACACATCAGAAACCACGACGCCGATGGTATTGGTACTTTGGCTGACCAGCGCTCTTGCTGCCGCATTGGGGCGATAGCCCAACTTTTTCATCGCCGCAGACACTGAGTCGATGGAAGACTGGCTGGCTTTGGGCGATTTATTAATAACACGAGACACTGTGGCGACAGAGACTCCTGCTTCTTTAGCGACATCTTTTATGGTTGCCATGGGGCACCTTTTGCATTGGAACTATTACGATTGCGAGTATTAGAACTCGTTTCATATAAGAGTTCAATTTGTATGTTTAACAGTATGTTGTGAGTATTTGAATCGGGTTTTATTTTCAAAGCTCACTCGCATTGTTTGCTATAAATTCACTCGTTGACCGTCGACATCAAACAGATGCACATCGTCATAGCTGCAGCTAATGGCGACTTGCTCAAATTTGTTTACAGCCTGATCGCCCGGAAGGTGAACTTTGAAACCATCGACGCCAGAAGCTTGGCCGAACAAATACGTACTGTTGCCTAGCCTTTCGACGACTTCACTTTGGAATTCGAATCTAACTGGATTGTCGTGATTAAGCGTAAGGTGCTCTGGTCTAACGCCTAGGGTAAGTGCGTCACCGGTTTTTGGAGCTTGCTCTGCGGTTCTTGGCAATGTGAACTGCTCGCCTTTAGCGGTTTTAACAGTAATATCTTGCTCGTTCACTTGCTCAACATGAGCAGGAATGAAGTTCATTTTTGGCGATCCAATAAACCCTGCCACAAACTCATTTTGTGGTGAGTGATACAGCTCCAGTGGACTACCCACTTGCTCAACTCGGCCATCACGAAGTACCACAATCTTATCGGCCAGTGTCATCGCTTCCACTTGGTCGTGAGTGACGTAAATCATGGTGTTGGCAAGGTCTTGGTGCAGCTTAGCGATCTGCAAACGCATATCGACGCGAAGCTCGGCATCGAGGTTGGAAAGTGGCTCATCGAACAAAAAGACCTTTGGATTACGTACTATCGCACGACCAATCGCGACTCGCTGCCTTTGACCACCAGAGAGTTCTTTGGGTTTGCGCTTCAGAAGCTGCTCAAGTTGCAGTGTCTTGGCGGCATTTTGCACCTGTTTATGGACGTACTCTTTAGGGTGGTTATTCATTTTAAGGCCAAAGCCCATGTTCTCTTCAACTGTCATGTGTGGGTAGAGAGCGTAGGACTGAAACACCATAGCCACCCCGCGTTCAGCAGGATCGACATCGTTTACCTTTTCATCATTGATAAAGATCTCACCGTCACTGATCTCTTCTAAACCGGCGACTAGGCGCAGCAATGTCGACTTGCCGCAGCCCGATGGACCAACAAACACCACAAATTCGCCATCGTTAATGTCGAGATCGACGCCGTGAATGGTTTGTACCTTGCCATAGCGTTTGATGACTTGGTTTAAGCGGATGTCAGCCATAAGAACTCCTCGTTATGCAGACAAGTGGCAGCATGAATATGCGTGAATGCCAGTTTTTTTGAATACCATGACCATACGCGCTAATTGACAATTTGTTAGCTGTCAAACCGAGAATAGTTGATCGTGATCATAAATTGTTAACGACTTTGAGTGAAAACTGTGGAAACGTTTACAGTTTTAATTTTGAGCAGTACAACATTTCACCATGTTGGCTAATATTCGAGTGTATTTTCACTAAAACCCATCTAAAACAGTACTTATTGTTGATATTTTCAGAAATTAATGACTGTTAACAGTATGTTGCGGTGGGGTAGGGAGTCACCTTGAAATGGAACAATCTGTGAAAACGGTATACCCACAAAATCAGCTACCGTCACAGCGACGCAAAAGTCGTATTAATACCCAAGTCGCGCCATGGATATTTTTGGCGCCAGCGATCCTAATTTTTTCTGTTTACGTCATCTATCCAATTTTGGACAGTATCTGGCTGAGCTTTTATGAATGGGATGGATTGGGTGAAAAAACTTGGGTGGGTCTCGACAACTATCGAGAGCTTTTTGACTCAGAAGCCTTCTATACCTCACTTAAAAATAACTTTTTGTGGTTGGTGTTCTTTATGTTGGCACCACCTATTGGATTGGCTATTGCGCTCTTTCTCAATCAACAAGTAAGAGGGATTCGCGTAGTTAAATCACTGTTTTTCTTTCCTTTTGTCATCTCTCAAGTGGTGGTGGGTCTCGTCTTTGCGTGGTTCTATGACCCTTCTTTTGGTCTATTTAACATCGTACTTGGCTTTTTCGATATTGAAGCCATTGCGATTTTGTCCAACGAAGATTACGTGACCTACGGGATCATTGCCGCCGGTCTGTGGCCGCAGATTTCCTATTGCATGATCTTATATCTCACTGGTTTGAATAATTTGGATCCAGAGCAGTTGGAAGCCGCTCGCCTTGATGGTGCCAAGAAACTGCGCATGCTTTGGTATGTGGTGTTGCCTCAGCTTCGTCCAGCGACGTTTATTGCTATCGTGGTTACGGTTATCGGCGCACTTCGCTCGTTTGACCTAGTGGCGACCATGACAGCGGGTGGCCCGTGGGGGAGCTCATCCGTGCTCGCTTATCAAATGTACGAAGAATCAATTTTCAACTACCGCATGGGTTATGGCGCCTCGGTGTCGGTTGTTCTGTTTTTGATTATGGATATCTACATCGCTTACTTCTTGTGGCGAATGCTAAGGAGTGAAAAATAATGTTCCCACAACCGATAGAAAAATCTGGACGCTTTACCAATATCAGCTATCGAGCGGCGCTGCCGATTTCGATTGTGATGTGGCTGCTGCCGCTAATCGCGGTGATGATGACGTCGATCCGTTCAATGGAAGACATCAACAAAGGTAATTACTGGGGCTGGCCGAGTGATATTCAGTTTGTTGAAAACTACACGCAAGTGTTTACGGCAACGCCGATGAGCCAGTATTTGCTGAACAGTTTGATCATTACGTTACCGGCAGTGGCTGGCGCGGTCGCGCTGTCTACGTTGGCAGGATTTGCGCTCGCGAAGTATAACTTCAAGGCCAATATTTGGATCTTTGCGATGTTCATTGCTGGTAACTTTGTACCGTTCCAAATCCTGATGATTCCAGTGCGCGATCTCACCATTACCTTTGGTCTTTATGATACGCATTGGGCGCTTATCTTCTTCCACGTCGCCTTCCAAGCCGGCTTTTGTACCCTGTTTATGCGCAACTTTATTGTCGGCATCCCCGATGCCTTGATTGAGGCGGCGCGCGTTGAAGGCGTGAGTGAAATGAAAATCTTCTGGCACGTAGTATTGCCGCTTGTCAGGCCGGCACTAGCCGCACTGTCTGTGTTGGTGTTTACCTTTATTTGGAATGATTACTTTTGGGCGCTGGTTTTAGTGCAAAGCGATGAAGTGCGCCCCGTAACGGCAGGATTGAGTGCATTGAAAGGGCAGTGGTTGGCGTCATGGCAGTTTATTTCTGCTGGTGCCGTCGTCGCTGCAATTCCTCCAGTGGTGCTGTTCTTTACCATGCAGCGTCACTTTATTGCTGGTCTAACGTTGGGAGCAACCAAAGGTTAATCCCGATTTAGCCGCACAATCAGTGCTGGTTGGCGACGACCAGCAAGCTATAACGATAACAATGGAGCCTGAGCGCAAGCTCGACAATAAGGATCTTACTATGAAAATTGTGAAACACCTCGCTGCTACCGCCATACTTGGCGCGTCCCTCTCAACAACCGCTTGGGCGGGCGAGTTAGTGATTAACTCGGATCAAGCAGACCCTGCACCAAAAGAAGCGTGGGCTGAAATCGTGAAACGATTTGAAGCTGAAAACCCAGACATTACGGTGAAGTACAACTTGTATGATAAAGAAGCGTACAAGACGACGATTCGTAACTGGCTGGTCACCTCTCCGCCGGATGTTGTGTTCTGGTATGCGGGTAACCGAATGAAAACATTCGTTGATCGTGGACTATTGGAAGATGTAAGTGACATTTGGGCTGACAACAACATGGCTCAAGACTTTAAATCGGCAGCGCCAGCAATGACGGTGAATGGTAAGCAATACGGTGTGCCTTACACTTACTATCAATGGGGTGTGTACTACCGTAAAGACATCTTTGAGAAGTATGGTATCGCTGAACCAAAAACGTGGGATGAGCTAAAAGCGGCCGCTGCGACACTGAAGAAGAATGAAGTGGCGCCTTTTGCTATCGGTACCAAATACCTATGGACTGCAGCAGGCTGGTTCGACTACATCAACCTACGTACTAACGGCCTTGATTTCCACATCGACCTGATGGACGGCAAAGTGCCTTATACCGACGATCGAGTGAAGAAGACCTTTGCAAACTGGGCTGAGCTAGTGGAACCAGGCTACTACCTAGACAACCACGCGTCATACTCTTGGCAGGAAGCGCAGCCGTTCTTGTACAACGGTGAAGCGGCTATGTACCTGATTGGTAACTTTATTGCGCCTAACTTCCCAGCTGAACTTGATGGCAAGATGGGCTTCTTCCAATTCCCAGTCATCGACCCTGCTGTGCCTATCGCAGAAGATGCACCAATGGATACCATTCATATCCCAACCAAAGCGAAGAACAAAGAAGATGCACGTAAGTTCCTAGCGTTTGTTGCCAAACCAGAGATCCAGCAACTGGTAAATGATGTCCTACTGCAAATCCCAACCAACAGCAAAGCCAAACCTGCGGATGATGAGTTCCTAAACATCGGTGTGGAAATGTTGGCAGAGGCGAGTGGTACGGCGCAGTTCTATGACCGCGATACTGATCCTGCGATGGCGAAAGAAGGCATGAAAGGGTTCCAAGAGTTCATGGTGAAACCTGAGCGTGTGGATCAAATCCTAAAACGTCTTGAAAAAGTACGTCAACGCACGTTTAAGAACTAATCTGTAAAGCGTTTAAATAACGATACCAATGAGCGTTTCCAAACCATTGGAGCGCTCTTTTTGTTTCAAAGAAGTTGTTAATGGAACCATAGGAAGTAGAGATGAGAACTTTTGCCCAAGTGATGGCGGCACGAGAGTGGGAAAATCAACATGTTGTCCAGCGCAACGTCCTCACCGCTCACGCGCCTTTGCATGCCTACAGCAGTATTGAGCAAGCTCGAGTTGGTCAAGCATCAGACAATCAAACCTCACTCAATGGGCACTGGCAGTTTACCTTGCTGACCGCGCCAGAGGCTATGTCCGAAGCCTTTATTGAACCAGATTTTGATGATGCAGACTGGCACTCTCTTCCTGTTCCAAGCAACTGGCAATTACACGGTTTTGATAAACCAATCTACACCAATGTGAAGTACCCATTTGTCGACAATCCTCCTTATGTGCCAGAGCAGAACCCAACAGGGGTGTATCGCAAAAGTTTCGACTATTCACCACGAGAAAATACCTCCACCACCATCACCTTTGATGGTGTGAACAGTGCATTCCATCTGTGGTGTAACGGACATTGGGTAGGGTATTCACAAGATTCTCGACTGCCGGCTGAGTTTGACCTTGGCCAGCATCTGATATCGGGTCGCAACCAACTAACTGTGATGGTGCTGAGATGGTCTGACGGCTCTTATCTTGAAGATCAAGATATGTGGTGGCTAAGTGGCATCTTCCGTGATGTTACTTTGCGCACGAAATCTATAACGCATATAGCGGATGTGGAGACTGTCGCCAGTTTACAATCTGGTTATCGAGATGGCCTGTTAACGGTGACGACAACGGTATCCTCGCCAAGCGACACGCTTAAAGTGAACGTGGCACTATTTGATGCAGCAGGTAATGAAATAGCAGCTCAAACTCAGGCATTTGGCGTCGAATTTGTCGATGAAAAAGGTGCGTGGGACAACAAAGCGATTCATCGCTTGTCGGTAGCCGATGTGAAAGCTTGGAGCGCCGAAGCGCCACATCTGTATCGCGTTGTGGTGTCACTCATTGATGACCAGAATCAGCTCATTGACTGCGAAGCCTATTCGGTTGGTTTTCGCAATGTCGAAGTCTTAAATGGCCAGATCTGCGTCAACGGTAAACCGCTTCTTATTCGTGGCGTCAATCGTCACGAGCATCATCCAGAGCTTGGGCATGTCATGACTCGTGAGGCGATGATAGAAGACATCAAACTCCTCAAGCAAAACAACTTCAATGCGGTTCGAACTGCGCATTACCCCAATCACCCGATGTGGTATCAACTGTGTGATGAGTTTGGGCTGTATTTAGTCGATGAAGCCAACATTGAAACCCATGGTCAAGTGCCAATGTGCCGTTTGTCTGATGACAGCGAATGGCTGAACGCCTATATGCGACGTATGGTGAATTTGGTCGAACGAGATAAAAACCATCCGTCTGTGATTGTGTGGTCGCTTGGTAATGAATCAGGCATTGGCGGCAATCATTATGCGATGTATCAATGGGTTAAGCAGCGCGATCCGTCAAGACCAGTGCAATATGAAGGCGGCGGTGCGATGACGGCGGCGACGGATATTATTTGTCCTATGTACGCACGCGTAAACTGGGACTTGCCTGTAGTTGGACACCAGCCAGAAGTCACTCCCCGTATCGGAATCAAAAAGGCCATAGCACTACCAAATGAATCACGGCCGTTGATCCTATGTGAATATGCCCATGCGATGGGCAACAGTTTGGGAAGCTTTGTCGACTATTGGCAAGCGTTTCGCGACCACCCAAGATTGCAAGGCGGCTTTATTTGGGATTGGGTCGATCAAGGCCTGAGTAAAGTGGATGATAAAGGGCGTCACTACTGGGCGTACGGTGGCGATTTTGGTGATGAAATTAACGATCGCCAGTTCTGTATCAACGGTTTGATATTCCCTGATAGAACAGTACATCCCGCTTTATTTGAAGTAAAAAAAGCGCAGCAATATTATCAGTTTAAGCTGGTTAGTGAGCAGCCACTCACTATTGAAGTAGAAAATGAGAATCTTTTTGTTGCCAGTGACAATGAAATGCTTTGCTGGCAACTGCTCCAAGATGGTACGCCGAGTAATTCTGGTGAGTTAGTCATGACAACTCAGCCTGGGAAGAAACAGCAGATCACCTTATGTGATGTTATCGATAAGCAGCCAGGCTCCGAGTACCACCTCAACCTAGAAACCAGATTGATTGAAGAGACGCCGTGGGCAGAGGCGGGACATGTCACTGCGATAGAGCAAATAGAATTGCAAACCTTGCCGATGCTTTTGGTGCCTCAAACGCCAATTATCGCTCAGTTAGCAGTTGTGAAAGCGGAGCAGCGTCTCTCGGTGGTGAGCGATGATATCGCTTTTGAGTTTGATAGTGCCGCCGGCTATCTTGTGAGCTGTAAGGTTCGCGGCGTGGAGAAGCTAACGCAGCCGATTAAAGACAATTTTTGTCGAGCGCCTATCGACAACGATATCGGCACCAGTGAAGCCAATAAACTTGACCCCAACTCTTGGTTTGCCCGCTGGCAAACTGCAGGCTTGGCGAACCTAACTCGTGGGTGCCATTCCTTCGACTATGACGAGGCTGAGGGTGGTGTCAATGTCACCTGTGTTGCCCTCTACAGCAACGTTCAGGCGCCAATCATTTCCAGCACTTGGCGTTACCACATTGATAGCGAAGGTCAACTGACAGTGGATGTGGATGTTGCGTTCGCCAAAGGCTTACCACCAATGCCAAGAGTGGGGTTGGAGCTCGGGCTATACCATCAGCCACAAGATGACACCCAAGTGGAGTGGTTTGGACGTGAGCCGCATGAAAACTACCCTGACCGAATTGGATCTGCGCACTTTGGTCGCTATAAACAGCCACTGTCTAGTATGCATACTGACTATATTTTCCCATCGGAAAATGGTCTGCGCTGTGATAGCCGTGAGTTAAAGGTTGGCAGTTTGACAGTGAAGGGCAAGTTTCATTTTTCTGTCAGCGAGTTCAGCCAACATAGTTTAGCTGATGCTAAGCACACCAACGAGCTTGAAAAAGATGGCTGCTTGTATGTGCGCATCGATGGTTACCACATGGGCGTAGGAGGTGATGACTCTTGGACACCAAGCGTTCACAAGGCTTATCAACTTCGCGAGCAACGCTATCGATATGAGGTAGCACTAAGATTTAATGCCTGACTTGATGGTTTGTAACCGTTATCAATAATATCACGGTAATCACTATTAATATCAAGGCTGCAAGGCCTTAATGCACTGTATTTTAGGACTTACTTTGATGAAAACTTTGTGTAAACGTTTTCATAGTCGCGAATTGGATCACGGATCGAGCGAGACAAGGCTTGATAAGATGTTCAGCGGCGGGCAATTAACCTATTGAGAGAAGCTATGACCGACATTCAGTTTGACCCAGTGGATCATCCACATCGTCGTTACAACCCATTGACCGGGCAGTGGATCTTAGTCTCGCCACATCGCGCTAAGCGTCCTTGGAGTGGTCAGGATGAAAAGCCTGCTACGCAAGCGCTGCCGAGCTTTGATGAAAACTGCTTCTTGTGTCCAGCTAACGCTCGCATTTCAGGAGATGTGAACCCGGATTACCAAGGCACTTATGTGTTCAGCAATGACTTCGCGGCACTAATGCCGGATTCACCCGATGCGCCGCAATCCGACAACCCCTTATTCAGAACTCAAGGGGTACGCGGTTTAAGCCGAGTGATTTGCTTCTCTCCTGATCACAGTAAAACCTTGCCCGAGCTCAGCGTCAGTAAAATCAGAGGCGTTATCGATACCTGGAATGAGCAAATTGAAGAGCTCGGCAAAGAATACATTTGGGTGCAAGCGTTTGAGAATAAAGGTGAAACTATGGGCTGCTCACAGCCGCATCCTCATGGCCAGATTTGGGCGAACAGCTTTTTGCCAAACGAAATCGAGCGCAAAGATAAGCACTTACGAGAGTATTTTGAGCAGTATGGCTCAAATCTGTTGGTCGATTACGTGAAGGCCGAGCGACAAGACGGTTCAAGAACTGTAGTTGAAACGGAGCATTGGCTTGCCGTTGTGCCTTACTGGGCAGCGTGGCCGTTTGAAACCATGTTGCTACCAAAAACGCATGTTCGCCGCATGAGCGAACTCAGCGACGAGCAGCGAGATGATTTGGCTGTTGCCATGAAAAAACTGACCAGCCGCTATGACAACTTATTCCAGTGTTCTTTCCCATATTCCATGGGTTGGCACTTCGCACCGTTCTTTGAAGCTAGTGAGGATATTGAGCATTGGCAGTTGCATGCCTTGTTTTATCCTCCACTGCTGCGTAGCGCAACAGTGAGAAAGTTTATGGTGGGTTATGAAATGCTCGCCGAATCGCAGCGTGATTTAACGGCAGAGCAAGCGGCTGAGCGACTAAGAGCGTTGAGTGATGTGCATTACAAAGAGCAGTAACCACCCTATTTTAAACGGCGGCGACGCCGCCGTGATTAGCCAAGGATTGAGGGCGTATTATGTCTGAATTAATAACTAACGTGAAAAGCGTGTTTAAACAGGTATTGGACTATCAACCGACCCATATTATTCAAGCGCCAGGTCGAGTGAACCTAATTGGCGAACATACTGATTATAACGATGGCTTTGTGTTGCCCTGTGCCATTAACTACCAAACGGTCGTCGCTGCTGCAAAGCGCGAAGACAGCTTCATTCGTTTGGTGTCGGTCGATTATGGCAATGATACCGATGAATTTGACCTATCTAAACCAATAGAGTTTTTGCCCGGGAAAATGTGGGCAAATTACATTCGCGGCGTGGTGAAATTCTTGCTAGCCCGAGGCTATACGTTTAAAGGTGCGGATATTTGTGTCACAGGCAATGTCCCTCAAGGTGCGGGGCTGAGCTCTTCTGCAGCGTTGGAAGTGGTGATTGGGCAGACCTTTAAAACGCTTTACGATCTCGATATCAGCCAAGCGGAAATCGCGCTCAATGGCCAGCAAGCTGAAAATGAGTTTGTGGGTTGCAACTGCGGCATTATGGATCAAATGATTTCCGCCAAAGGCGAGCAAAATCATGCCATGTTGCTTGATTGCCGAACTTTAGAGTCGCAAGCGGTATCGATGCCTGAAGCAATGGCTGTGGTCATCATTAATTCCAACAAGCAGCGCGGTCTTGTTGACAGCGAGTACAACACACGGCGATTGCAGTGCGAACAAGCCGCTCAGATTTTTGGCGTCAAAGCGCTGCGTGATGTGAGTATTGAAGAGTTCAATCAAAACCAACAAAACTTAGACGATGTAGTCGCGAAGAGAGCACGCCACGTTATCACGGAAAATGACCGAACCCTTGAGGCTGCGAAGGCATTGCGAGCTCAAGACATGAAACGATTGGGCGAGCTTATGGCTGAATCACACGCTTCAATGCGCGATGATTTTGAGATCACCGTGAGCGAGATAGATTGCTTAGTCGACATTGTCAAAGATGTGATTGGCGACCAAGGCGGCGTGAGAATGACTGGCGGCGGCTTTGGCGGCTGTATCGTTGCACTGATCCCGCCAAGTCTAACCGATGCCGTTGAGCAAGCTGTGACCGCGAAGTATCAAGCAGCCACTGGATTGCAAGCATCGATTTATGTGTGCCAAGCAAGTGCAGGTGCAGGTGTTGTTGAAGTACTTGAGCATTGAGAATGACTGACTTTGAGATAAGAGGATTGCGATGACAGCCATAATGAATGGACTTGCAGCAGACGGCAAACCGCCTTCACTTTACACCTTGTCGAATGCTTCTGAAATGGAAGTAACGGTGATGGATGTTGGTGCGACATGGCTCAGTTGTAAGCTCCCTATCGACGATGAAAAACGAGAAGTGCTGTTGGGCGTTGAGACGATGGAGGACTTTGCGCGTCAAAAGGTCTTCTTAGGTGCGACAGTCGGCCGCTTTGCCAATCGAATCGCTGGTGGAAGGTTTAAGATTGATAGCCACGAGTTTCAAGCCGTGACCAACCAATCAGGCAACAGTTTACACGGCGGCTTGGATGGCTTTGATAAGCGCCGTTGGAGTTTGGTTGAGAAGAGTGATAACAGTGTTGAGCTCAGTTTAGTTTCAGCCGATGGTGACCAAGGGTTTCCCGGCGAGCTAATGGTGAGTGTCCGCTATAGCCTTAGTGAACAAAACCAAGTACTTATTGACTACAGTGCGACAACAACCGCGGCAACGCCGGTTAACCTAACCAATCACGCTTACTTTAATCTTTTGGGTGCTGAGTCTGAAGAGGATATCTTAGGTCATAGCTTGCAGATTCGTGCTGCGCACTATTTGCCGACACAAGCGGATGGTATTCCTTTTACAGAACCAGAGGCTGTGGCGGGGACCAGTTTCGATTTCAATATGACCAAGCCCATTTCGACCCATCTATTGGCCGATGAGCAGCAACGACAAGCAAATGGGTATGATCATTGTTACGTTTTAGAGAGCCAAGGTAACGAGCCGGTGGCGCGTCTCGTCTCTCCAGACAGTCGTGTTGAAATGAGCGTCTTCACGACGAAACCAGGAGTGCAGCTGTATACGGGTAACTGGCTAGCGAATACACCTAATCGTCTAGGCGGACTATACAAAGATTATCAAGGGGTTGCGCTGGAAACTCAGTTTTATCCAGACTCGCCCAATCGCGGCTGGAAAGAGTCAGATGCGATTCTTCGACCTGGCAATCAGTATAAGCACAGTACAAGTTATGAGTTTGCCATCAAATAAACTCGACTATAAATGCCCAGTCTTGACGTAAATAAGCGCGCCATCTCCTTTGGTGAAGGGGGTGTGCTTGCTAAGGTGAGGACTACGGATCCAAGTGCCTTTAGGGTATTCACCATGCTCGTCATAAAAGGTGCCTTCCAGTACCAATATTTCTTCTCCGCCCCAATGCTGGTGGGCATTGAACTGGGTATTGGGCGCCCATTTCACTAAGGCAACATGCTCCGCTTCAAATTCATGTAGCGGCATCACAGTAAGCCCATCAACCAATCCCTGATACCATGACTGCTTTGATGTATTGATGCAAAACTGAGCTTGGTCTTGCTCATGAAACTGGTGCAGTTTGACGAAGATAGTCGCACCGTCAGAGCCAATTTTCGGCGTATGTGCGCTGCCAATAGGATTACGGACATAGCTGCCCGCTGGGTAGTCGCCGTGCTCATCGGAAAAGGTGCCTTCCAAAACGTAAAACTCTTCACCGCCGCTATGGGTATGCGCTGAAAACGCGCTGTTTGGCTCATAGTGTACGATGGACGTCACACGTCCCACTTCATCACCAATGCGGTCTAAACGCATGCGACTTACGCCGGGCATAGGAGAGCCGACCCACTGGTAGTCTGTTGGTCGTATCACTACGCGCTGGTCAAAATCGGCGTTGATTAGAGTTTCCATGTTCTACTTTGTCCTTAGTAAGTTGCCATGAGTGGTACGGATGTCGCCGTTGGTATCGATCACATTATATTGTCATATCTATCATAGTTTGAAACTGAAAAGAGCACGAATTCGTGCTCTTTTGATAATGGGTTGAGTCTGGCTGACTATTTGAGAACGATCGTCTTAGTCATACCATCTTCTGCGTGGCCTGGAATGTTACAGGCGAATTCAATCTCTTTTTCACCGTGGAAGTGCCAGTTGAGCTTTCCCGCTTTTCCTGGCTTGAGGTACAGGACATTGCCCATGCTGTGATGATCGTGATCCTCTGTTGGGTTTTCCATCATTTTACGGTGAGCAATTTGCTCGGATGGTGAGCCGATGACAAACTCATGATCGTCTTTGCCTGTGTTCATTACCACAAACTGAACGACATCGTTCGGTTTGATTTCGACATCACGTTTGAATGAGATGGTCATGTCATCTTTTAGAATGACGTGTACCACCTTGTCGGGTTTTGCGCCTGCAGCAGGCATGCCGACGACTGACATGCCTTCCATGTTCATCATGCCATGATTCATTTTACTATGATCTATCGTGTCATGATTCATAGCTCCGTGATCCATTTTTGAATGATCCATGCCATCGGCGAAGCTTTGTGTGGCAATCAATGTCATGGTTAGTGCGATGAGTGTCTTTTTCATTTTGATGTCCTTTTGTGGTTTGCACCTGCCGTCTCTGTACTTTCAAGGGACTGTACTTTCAAGCGACAAGCAGGTGCGAGCTAGTTACTGTTTGATCTCTTTAGATTTCCAAAGTTTGTATATGGCAGGCAGTACAAGTAGTGTGAGCAACAGTGCCGAAGCCATACCTCCTATCATTGGTGCTGCGATACGCTGCATCACTTCAGAGCCGGTGCCGGAGCCATACATAATGGGGATAAGGCCAATGATGACTGTTAACACGGTCATCATGACCGGTCGTACGCGAAGGCCTGCTCCTTCTCGGATTGCCTCAGTCAGCATGTCAGCGGTCAGCGGTGTATGGTCTTGCTCTGCCAAGAGCTTTCGTCCATGCCATGCTTGATTGAGGTAGACCAACATGATGACGCCAATCTCAACCGCGACACCCGCAAGCGCGATGAAGCCGACGCCAACTGCGATTGAGAAGTTGTAGCCAAGATAGTGCATGACCCATAAGCCACCGACCATCGCGAGTGGCAAGGTGCCCATGATGGCGAGTACCTCACCCACGCGGCGAAAGCTCAAATAGAGCAATAACATGATGATGGCGAGCATAATCGGGATCACGACACCAAGACGTTGTTTGGCACGCTCCATATATTCGTATTGACCGGACCATGCCAGTGAGTAGCCAGCGGGCAGCACCAGCTTTTCAGCGACCACTTGCTGCGCTTCACTGACGTAGGACCCTAAATCGCGCTCGGCAATGTCGACGAGTACCCAGCCGTTCGGGCGTGCATTCTCGGTTTTGATCATCGGAGGGCCATCTTCATAGCGAATATCTGCCACATCGGCGAGTGCGATGCGTGCACCTGCTGGGGTGACTAGGGGCAGGTTTTGCAGTTTAACCACTGAGTTACGATAGTCCTGTGGGTAGCGCACGTTAATTGGGTAACGTTCGAGCCCTTCGACGGTTTCGCCCACATTCATACCGCCAACGGCCGTAGAGATCACTTGTTGAACGTCACTGACATTCAGCCCGTAGCGCGCGGCTGCTAGACGTTTAATATCAATGGTTACGTAACGGCCACCTGCCACTCGCTCGGCATAGACCGAAACGGTGCCCGCGATGTCATTGAGAATCGGCTCAAGGTTGGCACCAATCTCTTCAATTACACTAAGTTCAGGTCCTGCGATCTTAATCCCAATAGGGGTCTTGATACCGGTTGCGAGCATGTCGATTCGGGTTTTGATTGGCATCACCCAAGCGTTCGTTAAACCCGGGAACTGAACCAGATCGTCAAACTCTTTGCGAAGTGACTCGGTCGTCACACCTTCGCGCCACTCATCTCTCGGCTTAAGCTGAATGGTGGTCTCAATCATAGTGAGAGGCGCAGGATCAGTGGCCGTTTCTGCGCGGCCAATCTTGCCCCACACGGTTTCAACCTCAGGTACGGTTTTGATGAGCTTATTGGTTTGTTGCAACAGTTCGCGTGCTTTACCAATTGAAATGCCGGGATAGGTGGTCGGCATGTACATCAAGTCGCCTTCATCAAGCGGTGGAATAAACTCGCTACCCAGTTTAGAAGTCGGGTAGTAAGCAGAACCTAGCAAACCCAAAGCGATGATGATCATGGTTTTCGGGTAACGAAGGCTCAAGTTAAGCATCGGCCGGTAAAGGCCAATCAGAGCCTTGTTCACTGGGTTTTTGTGCTCTGGGAGTACCTTGCCGCGAATGAAGTAACCCATGAGTACAGGCACTAAAGTGATCGCTAGACCTGCTGCCGCCGCCATGGCGTAGGTTTTGGTGTAAGCCAGCGGCGAGAACATTTTGCCTTCTTGACCCTCAAGGGCGAAAACGGGCACGAAGCTGAGTGTAATGATGAGCAGCGAGAAAAATAGCGGCGCGCCAACTTCCTCTGCCGCTTTACTGATCACCTGCCAGCGGTTTTGGTCGTTGAGCGGCGTTTTCTCTATATGCTTGTGCACATTCTCTATCATCACGATCGCCCCATCGACCATGGCGCCGATAGCGATGGCAATACCACCCAGCGACATGATGTTGGCGTTGATGCCTTGCCAATGCATGACGATGAATGCGCAAAGAATCCCCACCGGCAAGCTAATGGCAATGACAATTGAGGAGCGGATGTGAAACAAAAATAGTGCACACACAATCGCGACCACAATGAATTCTTCGGCGAGTTTATTCCAAAGGTTGTCTACCGCGGCATTGATAAGCGTTGAACGATCGTAGGTAGCGACAATTTCGACGCCTTCCGGCAAGCTACGCTGTAAGTCATCAAGCTTGGCTTTGACGTTGTCGATAACTTCACTGGCGTTTTCACCAAAGCGCATCACAATCACGCCGCCTACCGCTTCACCTTCACCATTAAACTCAGAGATCCCACGACGCATTTGTGGGCCAAGGTTAATGTCGGCAATGTCGCCAAGGAGCAAAGGTGTGCCCTTACTTGTGACTTTAAGTGGTAGGGCTTGAATGTCTTCTATGCTGGTCAAATAGCCCGTAGTACGAACCATGTGCTCTGCTTCTGCCACTTCGATCACCGAAGCTCCGCTTTCCTGGTTACCGTTTTTGATCGCTGCATTCACTTGTTGAAGTGTTAAATCGTAGGCGCGCAGCTTAGCGGGATCGATCTGCACTTGGTATTGCTTCACCATGCCGCCTACGGTGGCTACTTCAGAGACGCCATCGACGGTTTGCAGCTCGTATTTTAAGAACCAGTCTTGTAAGCTTCGCAGCTCCGCAAGGTCGTGTTGTCCTGTGGTATCTTGCAGTACATAGCTGTATATCCAGCCGACTCCCGTTGCATCGGGGCCGAGCGTTGGTTTGGCTTGCGAAGGCAGTTTTGGTGCTACTTGGCTGAGATATTCCAGTACCCGTGAACGTGCCCAATACATGTCGGTATCATCATTAAAGATGATGTAGACATAGGAGTCACCAAAGAACGAGTAACCGCGCACGGTTTCTGCGCCCGGTACCGCAAGCATGGCAGTGGTGAGTGGGTAAGTCACCTGATCTTCGACAACTTGAGGAGCCTGTCCCGGATAGCTGGTTTTAATGATTACCTGCACGTCGGAGAGATCGGGTATGGCGTCCACCGGGGTGTTTTTGACGCTGTAAAGGCCGGCTAATGTTAAGAAGCAGATCGCCACCAACACCAGAAATCGGTTGTTGATAGACCAGCGGATAATCGCTCCAATCATGGCTGTTCTCCTCCATGTTTGAGCTCAGACAAAATAAACTCACTGCCTTGCTTCTGAATCAAAAAGCGTGCGTTATCACCTTCTTCAAAACCAGTGAAATCAACGTTGCCATCTGTAGAGAAATTCATCTCTCCCGATTGCCAGTTCCATTCTGGGACGTCACTGTGCACTATGGTGATCATGCCAAAATCGGCCATTAGCATAGAGATGTTGCCATTGACCCAGATCTCTGTGGGCATAGGGTTTTCACTAGGGTTGATGGCCGTAACCTTGTATTGACCATCGGGCGTTTTGGCCATTTCAAACTCGATTTGTTGTCCTGCTTTAAGTGCTTCTATCGCCACGTTTGGCTCCACGTTAAAATCCATCACCATGCCCGGCCAGTTCCATTCAGGTACCGGTTGATGATTGATGGTTAACATAGCGTGACCCGCCATCACATTGGTGATCTCACCTTTTGCCCACACAGTTTCAACCGGAGGCTCTACGCCATTGATGCGCGACAAATCAGCGCTTTGACTGGACTCTGAGTCGAGCATGAATTGTGCTGATGTCACTACGATGTCCTGTGTGGTTAATCCTTCCAGTACCTCAATACGATCACTGGCTTCACGGCCGACTCGAATGCGAGCAGAGCGGTACTTGCCGTCACCTTCAGAGAGGACAACTCGGCTCATGCCACCCGAGCGAATCACCGCTGAATGCGGAATCGTCAGCACAGCGTCATCGGTTTGCGGTTGTAAAGCGATATTGGCAAACATGTTAGGTTTGAGTTGAAAATCCGGGTTGTCGAATTTGAGCCTAACGCGCAGGGTTCGAGTGGATGGATCGAGGATCGGATAGACATAGTCGACTTGCCCTTGCCACTCCTTACCGGGGATAGCATCCAAAGTCATCACTGCGCTACTACCGTTTTTTATCCATTCAGCTTGGCGCTCAAAAACCTCAGCATCGACCCATACTTGGTCGATAGGGCCGGCGCTAATCACCGACTGAGATGGGGACAAGTAGCCGCCCTCGCGTACATTAAGCGTAGCGACGACACCGCTGCCGAACGCTTTGATATCGATGGTTTGTGATGCTTTACCTTGACGGACAATTTGACGTATTTGCGCTTTGTCGACTCCAAGGGTGATTAGACGCTCGGTCGCCCCTTTGATAAGAGAGCCACGCTTAGTTCGATAGGCATTGAGTAGCTCCTCTTGCGCCTTAACAAGCTCAGGCGAATAGAGTTTAAATAACACGTCACCTTTATTGATTCGCTCTCCCACCGCATTGATGTAGAGCTTTTCTACCCAACCCGCGACACGTACGTTGGTTTGCCATAGACGGCTTTCATCAAAGGCGATGTAACCGACGGTAGCAATGCGAGGCGAGAGCTTTTGTGTCTCGACGGAGGCAGTTTTAACACCAAGATTGTTCTCTACTGCCGGGTCAATTTTAACGGTACCTGGTTTGTCATTCGCGCCGTTGAGGTCATCGGCGTAGACTGGAATGAGATCCATCCCCATTGGAGACTTACCCGGTTGGTCGCGTTTATAGTTGGGATCCATAGGGGCAACCCAGTAAAGCGGCTCATTCGCATCGCTATTGCCTTTGCTTTGTGATGACATAGTGCTTTGTGACGACATTGAGCTCATTGAGTGTGCACCGAAATACTGCGTTCCCACTATTCCCAGACCTGCACCAACGGCCAGCGCCAATAGGGCGACATTTCGTGTTTTCATTATTGTTTCCCTTGAATCTATGGTTGTTTTGTTGATGACGGCTGAGAAATAACTGGCGTTTCTGCGTGGTATTCGAATCCACCAAGGAAATACGCCAAGTTGCTACTGACAATGTTGAGGTCTGTCTCCAACCTCAGTGCTTCAATCTCAATGGCTAGCTCATCACTGGAGGCGGTGATCACATCGCTAAATTGTGCGGTGTTGTTCTCGTAACCTCGCTCTACAGCTCTAGTGCGCGCTTTGGCTTGGGGCAGAAGACTCTGCTGGTAGCGCTCGAAGCGTTCAATGAGGTTGTGTCTGTCCATCATCAGCGCGTTAACCTTGGCATTCATCTGAGCCAACAACGCATCTTTGCTCGACTTTGACGCGACCACTTGGTGCTGGGCGGCTGCATGGTTCTTGTCTTGTCGATTGCCGGTGAATAAGGGAATGTCCATGGTTACGTAGGCACTAAGGAGATCGGGCGCAGGGGCGCCACGCATGTTGGGGGCTTGGCGATGGGCATACATGGCTTCAACACCAAATTGCGGCTTGTAGGCCTCTTCGGCAATGGAGACCTGAGTCTCATTGGCAGCAATTTGAATGTCGGCCATTTTCGCCATTGGGTGCTGGTTAAGTAAGTTGAAATAGCCAGAGCCACTTTGGCTAGTCAATTGCTGCTCAAGACGTCCCCAATCAGTTGCGATATTGGCGTTAAGATCTGAGCTTTGGTTTAGCCAACCTGAACCCAGCCATTCGGAGAGCTGAGACAGCAACCGACTTTGCATTTGCCTATTGGCGTGCAACTTGTCATCGAGCTGACTGACTTGTAGCTGACTACGGATTAAGTCTTGTGACTCGCTGTTGCCAATGGCGTAGTTGGTTTGAATGAATCGCTCCATTTCTACCATCAGGGAACGCTTTTCTTTCAGTACGCGCTCTGAGTGCTGCTGAAAGCCAAGCTCAAGCCATAGCTGAGTAATGCTATTAGCAATGTCGAGCTCACGGACTTTTACTTGAAGCTCAATACCATCGGCTTGCTGCTGGGCTTTCTTATTTTGCAGACCAAGCGTATCGCCGCGGCCAAACTGCTGCATCATACCGACCGAAATATTCGTCATCGGATCTTGGTCGAACCGAAAACTGTCTGTCGGTAAACCGCCGACCCCGACTTTTAATACGGGGTCTTTCAGCGTTGAGCTGGCAATACCGGTATCTCGCATCGCCTGAGATTGGGCGTGATACTGGGTTCGATTGGCATCGTTGGCAATCGCCAAGTTGATTAATGTATCGAGCGATAACGCCTGTGCGCTCGCTTGAGACTGCTGTGTTGCTCCCGCGCTGCTTGTCGCTTGTGCAGTGGGTGCGAGTAGAATGATTGCACTTACAGCCAGTGCAATCGGATGTTTGATTATTTTCACGATCATTTCCAAACTACGTGCCTGTATAACAGGCGCGATAAAACGTCCCCAACTAGGGTTGGGCATTAGCGTGTGTTGGAATGATTACGCCGAGGGCGGGCGCTCGAGGTGTTCGATTCTATGGATCGGTTGCGTGAATGGGTCTACAGAGCGCTTGGAGAAGCGAGCGTGGCCTTCGCTTGAAAGCAAGACAAAGGGGGCAAAGCCTAAGGTAGTGCCACACATTGTGGTGCAACAGGTGGTGTGGGAGTCGGGCTCTGCACTGGCGCACTGGCTGTTATCTGCAATGTCCGGTGTTGGACTCGTGCTGTGATGAGCGTGATGGGACGCTGTCTGGGTCATACCACAAGACATCGATGCATCGGTCATACCATTATGCATAGCCATCGCAGGCGCGCTAGTTACAAACGTTGAAATAACGAGTGCAAGCAAGCTCACGAATGTGATCCACGATTTGTTGGCGATAATGGCGTGCATACAGAACCTTTTTAACAAGACTCACTAAAGATAAAGGTTACCCCTAGGGGAAGGTCAATAGTTCAACGGATTTCTTGTGTTGTTTGCTAAAGAAATCTTCAAAATATAGCTTAGGTGAGCTTAGAGGTAGGGTTTTTGCAGCAAACCAACTAGACATTGCTATCGCGTTTTCTAATCTATTGGAAGTATAGGATCACAACTGAGGGGGTATGGAATGAGACGATTTATAATGGGGTGCTTGGCTATAACTGCCTTTAGTGCATATGCAGGCTTAGACCCTAACGTGAGTAATGACACGCTCGAATCTGCTAAGGCTTCAATGCAAAAACACTTGGAGAAAGAAGGGCTCACTATTGATGACGCGAAGTTGTCTCTCGCCTACAAATATGGTCGCAACAAGAGTACGATCTATTTTGAAGTTGCTGAGCATGATGGCGGCGCAGAAATCTACAAGGTCGTTTGTTCAGGTGATAAATGCCACCTTCAGTATCGTTGACTCCAAGCGCCAATTGATTTCATTTTGATAGGCGAGAAATCAATGCTTCTCGCCTTAGTTCTAGTATCTCTTCAATTAACTTTTCTTGTGCATTGATACCAAAATGTTCAGCGTAGCGTTTTACCTTCTGAATTTGGCTTGGGTCGAGCTGATAGACTTCGCGTTTAAGCCTTGAGCGCGCCTCACTTTTTATCAAGCCTTGTGATTGCATCAGACGCACGATAGTGGCGTCCATCGGGTGTTTGTGTTGTTGCATAGCGTTTGATTAACTGACCGAATGAAGGTGGTTTCGTTTGAGTGTCGCGATGCAAGATAGTGACAAAGTGTGACAGCTTTATTGCAAAGTGTTGAATAAGAATTTGGGGTTTTTGAAAAGGGTTCTGAGTTGTTGCATCTCGTGGAGTTAAAGAGAGATGAGTGACAAAACAGGATTCAAGCGAGCTTTGTTCAATAATTGAACTTATTTCCAACTAATAATTAACTCATTATAAGTTTGCATTTATTTTGTGAAATCTCCCGCATCTGATCATTATTATTGACCTATTGCCTGATAACCTTCCTTTGGGCTGCTAGCATATTTTTAGCTATTAAATAACGAAATGGTTTCTATTCGCTCATTTTTAGCTCGTGAAACAGAAAGATATTCTCTTTAGAAAGGTATAAATATGTTTAGGATGAACAAGGTCGCGCTCTCTATAGCGTGCCTAGTGTTTAGCAGCCATGTGTTTGCTGCGGAACCTTATGATGCCACTCAGTCGTACTCTGGTGGTAGTCAAGTAACGGTGGATGGTACCACCTACGAAGCTAAATGGTGGGTTGGGGCAGGTCAAAGCCCGACGGACATTTATGCAAATGAATGGGATTCTCCATGGAAAGTAGTCAGTGGTGCTAATCCGTCACCGGAGCCTTCACCAGAACCAACCCCTGATCCTTCTCCAGAACCAACGCCTGAACCGACACCGGATCCAGGCACGACTCCATCGAGCGGTGCTTGTGCCGACTTTAATGTTTATCCAGATTGGACGCAAAGCAACCACGCTACGGCTGGCGACATCATGGTTAACGAGAATGTAGCGTATAAGGCTAACTGGTGGACGTCTTCCATTCCAGGCAGCGATAGCAGCTGGGCAACGCATCTGGATTGTGGTGGAGCTTCTTCTGAGCCCAGCGCGAAGCTTGCTCTGCCAAACCCTCTTGATCCGGTAAGGTTAGAAGTCGCGGGATGGCCAAGTCATTTGGTGGTGGCAAGTCCTGCCACACTTGATGCGCCTGCTAGCCAATACTTTGCAACGAATAGTAGCCAAGATCTGGCTGACGTTACTAAGTTGACCAATATCTTTGTCGCACTCATTCAAACCGCTGAAGCGGCGGGTAGCAGTTCGATTGTACTCACATCTGATGTCCTTGATATAGCGACTGCCGATAAAGGGCAAGCGCTTGGTACAGTGGCGGTCAAACAAGCGTTAACGGCCGCAGTGGCTTCAACCGCAAGTGCGATTGAAGCGAGTGCCATTAATGCACTGACTGATGATGTTAATGGCTGGGCGCAGGCTCATAACCTTATTATTTCCACTTTAGCGCCTCAGGCGACCTTTGGCTGGACATTAACTATTGGTGACTTTGCTTTCAATCCTCATTCCGGTAAGCGAGCTGTTTGGAATGCTGCCTCTTCATCTTCTGCAGATCTGCTCTCAAGTTTTGCACTTTATGACGCAGGTTCGACAACCAGAGCAGATTTCATCGCCTTTACTAAATCGGCGAATACGGCGGCATTATCTGATGAGCAGTGGTACTACGCCCTAGAATATGTGAAGCAAATCTCCGATCACATTCGTACCCCTGCACTGTTAACCTCGATGCCAACGTCGCAAACGGTCAGCTACTTCATGGGGGATTTGTCTAAGCAAGGTCAGTTGCGTAAAGCTGCTCACAGCAATGTATTTGCGATTTTGTTTGATAGTGAAACTGTAGAGCTCACCAATAAGATTGAGCAGTACCAAACCGCTAAGTTACCACTCTACTACGTAGGAGAGAGCATCACTAACGGTCCTCTTACGCGTATCGCTGCACTTAACGGCGAGCTGGCGAGTGCGGAAAATGCAATGAATAATCAAGCATTCCTGTATGAAGTCTCGCAAGGCAACTGGGCACCGTCGACTGTGTATAAATGGGCAGATTTCTTAGCTGGCCTTAACTCTATGCACAACGTGGGTGTTGCTGGAAATACGTTCTGGCTATTGGATGAGACCGTAGACGATGCGACCAATGCTAAGTATGCAAAAGTAGCGATTGCTGCTTTCCTATCACAAAGCATGCAAGAGACCATTCGCTATAATGCCTGTGACGAGAACAACTGGTCAGAAGTAAGATACGGCGCGGCGGTTAACTACCCAATGACAGCAAGTTGTGGTCAGTTGGGGCAGAAGTACGCAGATTATGGCATGGATCCAGTGACAGGTATTGATCATCCATATTCGTGTCCGCGCGATCCGAAAATGGAAGTGAGCGCTTTGACCAATGCTAAATGGTACGGCGCACCGGCTCCGATTTTTGCAGCGCCAGACTCAGTGCTTGCAGAGAAAGGACTCCTCGTGAATGGGAATGTTGGCCGCTGGACCAACGATGGTCACTGTATGGAAGTCCCATCGACTGTCGACAGTTCACAACAAGTATGGGAGCGTGCCGACTGTAAAGTGTACGAAGGTCAAAAGGCGGGTAAGTTCATTTGGGATGGAAGTGATACGACTGGAACGGTTGAAGGCTGTGGTTGGTGGGGACGTGGTGTTATTCAAACGACTGGTCGCCAAAACTTCGGTACTCTAAACCACTTTATGGGACGTTCGCATGTTGACCCAGATACCGTAGGCACTACTGTGAATGGTGTGGTGGTGGAAGCACCTCCGGCCAACCCTCTATATGCTGATTTGGATTTCTGTTCAAATCCAGGCTTGATCTGTAGCTCTGAGGAGAATCGCGAAATCAAATGGATTGCGGGTCTGTTCTATTGGGTTTCTTCGGTTCAAACCTACAATGACGAAGGTGGTCCATACGCGGCTTGGAACTATCATACTGAGCTTAAGAAATATGTAGATGGTGGAATGCAAGGCACTGAGTTTATCGATGCGGTGTCAGGTATTGTTAATCGTGGCTGTCCAGATAGTACGTGTCCGGTGAGTGGTAAAGTTCACGCTGTTAAGGAGCGACAGGACAACTTTAAGTTAGTGTTGCAAACACTTGGACTGAATCCTCAATAACTCTTTCCCTGAGAAATATAATAAAGGCTTCCAGTTTTGGAAGCCTTTGTTTTTAGAATCAGCGACAACAAAAAGCTTAGGTTGTCGGTGATTTACAATCCAGTTTGCGCTGTTTCCGTTCGTGTTTGGTTAGCCAGATTATGGGCACTACAATCATCAAAGTGCCTATAGCCATATAGATATCTGGCATTTCACCAAACCACACTAAACCCACTGCTACCGCACCAATCAAGCCACTGTATTCTGCGCTGGCGATTTTGTTGCTATCGACTGCACGGTAGGTCAAAACACACGTGGCTGCGTAGATCAATATAAACATGCTAGATAAGGCGGCAGTAGGGAAAGCGCTCCAGTCCCACGGTTGCCCTTCTATAGCAACTAAACACAAAGAAGCTGGGATCCCTACTAAATTAGTGACCAACAAAGTTTGGACTACTGATTGCTGCTTAGGCAATTTGCGAATCAAAAGGTTATTAACGGCTATGGATAACGCTACAACTAAAGCGGCCAAGGCGGCAATGTCGATTTGGTCGGGACGAATGATCACGATTACACCAATGAATCCCATTATTGCAGCGGCAATGGTTTGTGAAGAGAGCTTCTCGCCAAAAAATAACGACGCTAGAGGCAACATCATTAGTGGAGCTGCGTAAAAAATAGCGTTTGCGGTCGCCAGCGGCATTGCTGAGATAGCGTAGACCATAAAAATCGCCCCGAAAAGCCAGACATGAGCGCGGACAGCGTGCCATTTTATGCCCTCGTACACGTTATGTGGTCGTGACCAAAGGAAAAAGGGTAGTAAAATCAATACCGCAGATAGCTGTCTAAAAAACACAAACTGAAACACCGCAACCTCGTTACCAACGCTTTTAATGAGGGCATCGGACAGGATCGCAATTTGGTTTCCAAAAACTAGCAGCAACATTGCTACTCCGACAGACATTGGTTTCATGATTTACCCCTGATGAACTTTACCAGAGCATAGGTGATGACATAGGATGAAGTGAAATGATAAATATTTTCTTACTATGAGATATTTAGATAATGAAACTTCCTCCTTTGCGATCAGTACACTGCTTTGAATCCGTTGCCAGAAACTTAAGTTTCTCTGAGGCAGCACAGGAGCTCAATGTGACTCAAAGTGCCATAAGTCATCAAATCCGTGTTCTCGAAGAGTACTTGGGTGAGAGTCTATTTCTACGGCGAGGACGAAAACTGTCTTTAACTGAGACAGGTGAGCGATACCTTGAAGAGATCAGTCCTGCCATTGCAGCCATCGCTAAAGCGAGCCAAAAGGTTCGGGAGGGAGAGCAAGGCTCGATTCGTTTAGCTCTCTATAGCACACTTGCGGTTAAGTGGTTGATCCCAAGGCTTTCAGACTTTAAACGGCGCCATCCCGAGATAGAATTAACGCTCAATATGGTCACCGAAGATCCTAAGCTGTCGGATAGCGTAGGGGATTGCTTTATTACATTAGAGGCTCCTAAAAGCCAATTTGTCGCTAATTTTTTGTACAGTGAAACGCTTTACCCTGTCTGTAGTCATCGTATTTGGAAAGCGATCCAAGGTGCACCTTTGCCTGATGCTTTATGGGAATACCCCATCCTTTCAACAGACTCAGTCTTTCGTGAAAGAGGAAAAGACTGGGTGAAATGGTGTGAAGTGGGGGGCTTTGAATTACCAAACAATCTAGACATACAGCACTTTAGTCATATTTTACTTGCGGTAGAGGCGGCGAAGTATGACCAAGGGATCACCTTCGCTAATGACTACATGATGACGGAAAAAGATAAACAAGATCTTATGGTTATCCCCACACATGGTTTGGAAACTGGAGATAGTTTCTACTTAGTGTATAAAGAAAGTCGTGCAAGACAACCTGAGTTAATTAAATTTGCACAGTGGCTCGCCGAGCAATGCCAGCATGATTAGCGATTTTGAGGAATCACAAGTTCACTGAAACCTGTGGTGGGGTCGTACTCACGAGTAAATACGTTATCGGTGTAGTTGTGGATAATTAGTTCTACTGTCGTGTCGACAATACACCCTTCTAAAAGATGGCCACCGAGCACCTCACCAGTGCGAGTAGCGACTGAGAGGTGTACATGTTGATGTGAAGCCGTGAGTGTCCCCATCACTGATACAATCTCGAAAGAACCCTCTAAAGTGATAGTTTCCTCCGCTCCAGCAAGTCTAAGGGTCGCTTTGGTTAAACAACCGACACAAGAGGCAATGGTACCTGCATTCAGTTCTAGTTGATCGACGACGTCTCTAATAGCCAGCTTTAGATCTGTTCCACGCTGGAGTCGTACTGCAAACGGTAATACTGACATTTTGTTGGATTCCAATTCTAGTGAAAGCTCTATTCTCCGATATCAATGTTAATCTTACATCACAAAATTCATTTCAATTAGAGTAAAAATTCAATCTCCGGTCTATGGTTACAGATCAGCATTCAAAGATGAGTAATAACATGTACCCTTTTTTAAGACTGGCCAAGACCATTTTTCAATCTAATAAGAAGCCAGCCATCAGTTATACCCAACAAGATGAAATCGAATTTCGTTGTCATCCATGGGACATCGATATGTTCATGGAAATGAACAACGGTCGCATTCTTACTCTTTATGATTTGGGACGTACGGCGTTATCGGTCAAGTGTGGATTGATGCGTACTCTCAAACAAAACCGTTGGGGTTTAGTGGTCGCAGGAAGTTCGGTTCGCTATCGCAAGCGCGTGCGTATGTTCGACAAGATCACCATGAAAACCCAGTGTGTTGCCACCGACGATAAATGGTTCTATCTAGAGCAGTCTATGTGGGTGAAAGGACACCCCTGTTCTTCGGTTCTGATTCGTGCAGGGGTCACCTCTAAAAACGGCGTGGTGCCTCCAGAGCAAGTGATTGATGCCGCGGGTGAGAAGCCAATGACAAGTGATATTCCAATGTGGGTGCAAGAGTGGATAGATTCGGAGCAGCATCGTCCGTGGCCGCCAACCGCTTATCAAAGCGCGGATGATTCACAAGTTCAAGTTAGCGAACAGTAAAGGCCAGTCGACGGGCCTTTTTCTATTTAGCTTTTCTATTTAACTGGTCTATTCAGTTATGTGGCGTCGTTTTGATTGTCGGGTGCTGCTCTCTGAAAGGCGTCGAGTTCATTAAGCCTGCCCGCTATTTCATCTATGTTCGGGTAGGCCGACATATCGACCCCAAAGCGCAGTGCGTTGTATACCTGAGGCACTAAGCAGACATCAACAAGACTCACTTCATACCCAACACAATAGATGCCACGAATCGGTGCCAGCTTTTGCTCAAGCGCAGCAAAGCCGGTATTGATCCAATGCTGCATCCAGTGCACCTTATTCCGCTCATCGATATCAAATCGATGATTTAATTGCTGTATTACCCTGAGGTTGTTGATTGGATGTATGTCGATGGCAATGTCTTGCGCTAGCGCTTTGACAAGGTAACGTTGCTTACCCTCGCTGGGTGTCAATTGTGGCCCAGCGTAGTGCTCATCGAGATAATCGATGATAGTCAGCGATTGATTGAGTGTTACTTCACCATCGACCAAAACTGGCACTAGTTCATTGGGATTGAGTGCAGCGTAGTCAGCGGAATGCTGCTGTCCACCTTCTTTGATGAGGTTAACAGGCACCGACTGATACGGAATACCTTTTAGGTTTAGGGCTATTCGTACCCGATAAGCAGCCGATGACCGCCAGTAGTCATATAGAATCAAATCATGACCCTCAATACTTCTCGACCGTTTGCTCAATCGCGCCAAATATGGATTGGCCGCTTTCGTCCAGCATTTCTATTTTGATGCTATCGCCAAAGCGCATGAACGATGTAGTTGGCTGACCATCGCGAATGGTTTCAATCATCCGTCTCTCTGCAATGCATGAATATCCGACGCCACCTTCTTCAATGGATGTGCCGTATTCGGTGCCTTGCTTGTTCGAGACTGTGCCTGAGCCGACGATGCAACCTGCCGACAGCGGTCTGGTTTTCGCAGCATGGGCAACGAGTTCACCAAAGTCGAAGGTCATATCAACACCCGCATTCGGGTGCCCGAATGGTTCGCGGTTGTAGTGCGAAATAAGCGGCAGGTGAACCTTACTGTCATGCCATGATTTGCCAAGTTCATTGGGCGTGACAGCAACAGGTGAAAAGGCCGATGAAGGTTTGGATTGAAAGAACCCGAATCCTTTAGCAAGCTCTCCTGGAATGAGTTCACGCAATGAGACGTCATTAACGAGCATCAGCAGTCGAATGGCGCTGTGTGCTTGTTCAGAACTTGCTCCCATCGGAACGTCATCGGTAATGACCGCTACTTCGCCCTCAAAGTCGATGCCCCACTGTTCGCTTGCCATCACAATAGGTGCGTGCGGTGCCAAAAAGGTGTCTGAGCCGCCTTGATACATCAGTGGGTCGGTCCAAAAGCTCTCTGGTATTTCTGCGCCGCGCGCTTTGCGAACCAGTTCTACGTGATTGACATAAGCCGAGCCATCGGCCCATTGGTAAGCGCGTGGGAGAGGAGACTCGCATTGCGACTGCTCAAACGGCATCGCTTGCAGCAAAATGCCTTGGTTAAGGCCAAGGTAAACTTCGTTGAGAAGAGGCTCAAGTTTTTGCCAATTATCGAGAGCCGCTTGTAGCGTTGGGGCAATTTCAGGCACGGCAATGCATTGGCTGAGATCGCGACTGACGATAACCAACTGGCCATCGCGGGTGTTATTGTTAATTGTTGCTAGTTTCATATCAATTCCCTGCTTTCCAGCTGTAGACGTATTCACGGTTTTCCACCGCCTCGGCTTCGACACTGTGCTCAAGCGCATTGCGCGTATCTATCATTACCGCGACCTCGTCAGTAAAGGTTTTCTTGGCTTCCAGCCCGGCTTTGAATGCTTTTGGGTGAGGGCCGTGTGTGAAGCCGGCGGGGTGGAACGTCATCATGCCCGCTTCGATGTTATCTCGACTGAAGAAGTCCCCTGCGTGGTAAAACAGCACTTCATCGTAGTCATCATTGTTGTGGTAGAACGGAACTTTCAGTGCACCGGGATCGCTCTCAATAGGTCTTGGTACAAAGGTACAGACCACAAACCCATTGCCGACGAACGTGGTATGCGCTGACGGTGGTAGGTGATAGCGATGACTCATCAATGGTCTGATGTCCCGCCAGTTAAGCTTGAGTACCGATAAGTCGCCGTGCCAGCCAATCGCATCCAGTGGGTTAAACGGATAAGTAATGGTGTTTATCTTATTGCCACGCTTGAGTGAGACCGTGGTTTGCTCCTCACTGTATTGTGCTTTAAAACGCTCATTAATCGCTGGTGGTTCAAGCACAGCAGGGTCAAACACCGCGTGTTGGCCTACGATGCCTTTTTCTGGAAGCGCGTAAGCTGAGCCAGTGTTTTCAATCATTAAGATGAACATCGGCGCCTTGGGTTCTAGCCGCCAGTTGGTTGAACGAGGGATCAGCACATAATCGCCTTCTTCAACTTCAAGATGGCCATAGTCACAATAGAGGTCAGCGCTGCCTTGGTGAATAAACAGCAGTTCATCACCATCTCCATTGCGAGCAAGACCCGGCATTTTTTCCGCGAGCTTCCAGACTCGCACTTTACATTCGCGGTTCTCCAGTATGCTTGGGGCAGACCAAGGTGACGCTTGGTGATCAGATTCAACATGATTGAGGTTAAACGCACGAGGCTTGAGTTCACCCTCCCATTCAGACCACCCGGTTGGCGCATGCTGGTGGTGAAAGTGACTGGCAGGACCAAAGAAGCCTTCTCGACCTGCTTCACGCTCATAAATCGCCTCGTCTGGAAAGTCGGCATGAGCCTGCTTCGAATAAGTCCCCTCACGATGAGGGAACGTTGGCCATTTACGCATTATCGGTTACCTCGTTTAAGACGCCGCGACGGATTTGATCTTCTTCAATCGATTCAAACAGCGCTTTAAAGTTACCTTCGCCGAAGCCTTCGTTGCCTTTGCGTTGAATGATTTCAAAGAACACTGGACCAATAACGGTTTGGGTGAAGATTTGAAGTAAGATGCCATCTTTCATCGGTGCGCCATCGACAAGAATCCGCAGTTCTTGCAGACGGCTTACGTCCTCACCATGGCCTTTGACTCGAGAATCGACTTTTTCATAGTAGGTGTCTGGTGTTGGCATAAACTCCATGCCGCGATCGCGTAGTGTTTGCACCGTCTGATAGATATCGTCCGTGGTCAGTGCGATGTGCTGGATACCTTCGCCGTTATACTCACGAATGAACTCTTCGATCTGCGATTTATCGTCAGAAGATTCGTTGATAGGGATGCGGATTTTGCCGCAAGGTGCCGTCATCGCACGGCTAACCAGCCCAGTGAGCTTACCTTCAATATCGAAGTAGCGGATTTCTCGGAAGTTACCGATACGTTCGTAAAAACCGGACCAGACATCCATGTTGCCCTGCTTAACGTTGTGAGTCAGGTGATCAAGCTCGTAGAGACCCACATCTTGCTCGGCCAGGCGTTTTTGCGCATCTGGGTAGAACTTAAAATCCACATCATAAATACTGCCGCTTCCGTAGCGGTCGACAAAGTAAAGTAGGCTCTCACCAATGCCGTAAATAGCGGGAATGCTTAATTCCATAGGTCCTATCTCGGTGACATACTGCTCGCCACCATTTTCTAACGCATGTGCCATCGCTTTGGCCGCATCCTCTACGCGAAACGCCATACCACACACAGATGGACCGTGAATGCGCGCGAACTCTTCTGCTTGGCTGTGTGGCTGCGCGTTGACGATAAAGTTGATGTCTCCTTGACGATATAACCAAGCTTCTTTTGAGCGGTGCTTAGCAATCTCAGCGAACCCTAATGAGTCGAATAGGCGTTTCAGATCGTTAATACCGTCGTCAGTCGCTGCTGTGTATTCAACGAATTCAAAGCCATCGGTTCCAAGAGGGTTGAAGTTGATAGTCATGGTCATTTCCTTTTGATAGTCAAACGGTCTCCTTCGTTGGAAGACCTTGTTGTAGGGTGTTGACTTAAATTTGAGCAAAGTTGAGGGAAAAGGGAATAGGGTCAGTGCGTTAGACAAAAACACAGTTGGCGAATTGGCTGTGTAACAAATTTGCTACAAATTGTTTGGTGTGATCGGGGGTGGGGGTTTTTGTTAATTAAGGTATTGAAATAAAAAGCAAATTAAAGACTCTGTGAAGAGGGGGGTAGAACAATGGGGTGTAAATGAAGTGTTAAAAAGGTAAAGCCCGTTGTACACCGAAGCCGTTAAGAGGGAACCTTATAAAACTAGGAGCAAGCGCCGAAGGAACAAAAAGTGGAGCCGTTTGTTTGGCTCCACTCCTTTTGTGCTGTTTGTTTGAGTCTCTACGCTAATTTAAGCGCTTCACTGCTCATACGATTCATATAGCTGTTTACCGCAAACGCCAGTCCAGCAACGGCAATCGCCCACAACCAGATAGGTAGCACACCCGTAGATATCGCATAACCAATAGCTGTCGCCGTGATCACGCCAATGAAGCCAGGGATCAGGAAGCTGTGGTTAAGGATATATTTACCAATCTTAGTGGTACCAGAGCGGTCAAAGGTAATCGCTGCCAGATCTGATGGGTAGAATGGAAAGAAGTAGTAAGCGTAACAAGCTGGAAGTACACCAATTAGGACTTCTGCGGGAATGCCTAGTGCAAAACCTAGAGGGAGCATAATGGTCAGCACCGCTGCTTGGCTCTTGAGGAACACAGATGAAACGTACATCGCGATCGCGAAGGTCCAAGGGTGCGATTTCACTACGTCTTCAACTAAGCTGATAATGTAAGGCTTGTTGTAAGCAATGATGGTGTCACTCATCCAAGCAATACCAAAGATGATGATGACCGCACTCATACCAGCGATGAACACGTTGGTGTTGACGATTTTTTTAGGGTCAACATTGGTGGTCAGTAAGATGATAGCACCGACAGAGAGCATCAAGAACTGCAAAGCGGTCGACGTTTTCACGCCATCAGGCAGTAGGCCCAGATCTTTACCAAACATAGCAACGCAAATGACAGTCAAAATACCGAGTAAGAATACGGTTAGGCCGCGTTTTGCAGTTTGACTCTCTTTGATGCCAGCATCACCTGTGCTCGCTTCACTTGTGTCGATAAGTTGCGCTTTGAATTGTGGGTCTTTCATACGCTCCAGAAACTCTGGATCGTCATTCAAATCTTTACCACGCTTTAAGCTCCAAGTCGCAGCAATCAATACGCCCGTTAATGTCGCTGGAATAGTGACCATTAACACTTGACCCAAAGAGATGTCTAGGTGGTTGGTCGCTGCCGTGGCCATGACTACAGCGGCAGCGGCAGCGATAGGGCTAGCTGTGATACCCATTTGAGATGCGACTGTCGCAATAGCCATAGGACGCTCAGGGCGAATACCACGCTTAATACTGACGTCATAAATAACAGGAAGCAGTGGATACACCGAGTGTCCCGTGCCGACCATCACAGTGAGTGAATAGGTACACAATGGTCCTAGGAAGACCACTTTAGATGGGTGCTTACGAAGCAACTTTTCAGCGTATTGGACGAGTAGTTTTAGACCGCCTGTTGCTTCAAGTGTTGCTGATGCCGCAACCACCGCAAGAATAATGAGCATAACGCCAATGGGCGGCGTTCCGGGAGCAATACCAAAGAAGAAACTAAGAATAGAAACGCCGAGACCGCCTAACAAACCGAAGGCGATACCGCCGTAGCGAATACCTACAAAAATGACTGCCAGAAGCAGTAGCATGTGAACATAAAACATAACAACTCCTTTTTATAGCGACAGAGTTATTATTCGTCCGTATGCAGTTCGAAATACTGATCTAGATACGGAAAAGCTTGTAAACTTGAATGGGTGTGTAAAATTGTACACAGGGTCACATTGTTGCGAGTGAGATCAATATGTGACTGAAATGAAACAAAAAGCGGAGCATTTCTGCTCCGCTTTGTGCTTTAGGCTACGCTATCTTTATCGGTATCTTCGGCACCAATAAAGCCGCCCGTTTGGTGCGCCCAGAGCTGAGCATAGACTCCGCCGTGAGCAACCAACTCTTTGTGGCTGCCTTGCTCGATGACTTCACCTTTATCGAGAACAATCAGGCGATCCATAGCCGCTATGGTTGATAGTCGGTGCGCGATGGCGATAACCGTTTTACCTTCCATCAGCTCATTTAAGCTCTCTTGAATCGCGGCCTCTACTTCTGAATCCAGCGCTGATGTTGCTTCATCAAGGATCAGGATAGGGGCGTTTTTCAACAGCACTCGTGAGATGGCAATACGTTGACGCTGTCCACCGGAGAGCTTGACACCGCGCTCGCCGACTTGCGCATCGTAACCCTTATTACCGAACGGGTCGGTCAAGGTTTCGATAAACTCATGAGCATGCGCCTGCTTGGTTGCAGCAAGTAACTCTTCTTCGGTGGCATCTGGCTTACCATAGAGGATGTTGTCACGAATTGAGCGATGCAGCAGAGAGGTATCCTGTGTCACCATACCGATTTTACTGCGTAGCGAGTCTTGAGTGACTTTCGAGATGGATTGACCATCAATTCGAATGTTACCGCCCTCAACATCGTGAAAACGCAGCAGTAGATTCACTAGTGTTGATTTACCTGCACCTGAACGTCCGACCAGACCAACTTTCTCGCCCGGTTTGATGTTGAGATTCAAGTTACTGATGACCCCTTTGTTTTCACCATAGTGGAAGCTCACGTCATCAAAATCAATGCTGCCTTTTTCAACGACAATTGGCTTGGCATCTTTTTCATCTTTGATATCAATAGGCTTAGAAAGAGTCTTCATACCATCAACAACGGTACCCATGTTTTCAAACAGGGCACCGACTTCCCACATGATCCACATCGACATACCGTTGATACGCAATGCAAGACCAATGGCAATCGCGATAGCGCCGACAGTAATCGCGCCATCCATCCACAAGTAGATAGAGATAGAAGTGACGGTAAACAGTAACACGTAGTTGGTAAATTCAACCGCGACATCAAAACCTGTCACAAGGCGCATTTGGCGATAAACCGTATCCAAGAATCCCTTCATGCCTTTCTCTGCATACTCGGTTTCACGATCGGTGTGAGAGAACAGCTTTACGGTAGAGATATTGGTGTAGCTATCCACAATGCGCCCGGTCATCGTAGAGCGTGCGTCCGCTTGTTCTGTCGCGACTTTCTTCAGTTTTGGTACGAAGTAAATCTGAATGCCAATATAAGCACATAACCAAACCAGCATTGGCATCATCAAACGCCAATCAGCAGCAGCTAGCATCACCAAAATTGAGGTGAAGTACACTAAGACGTATACGAACACGTCTGCTGTTTTCATCACCGTTTCACGCACCGCTAAAGACGTTTGCATCACCTTGGTCGCGATACGCCCAGCAAAATCATCTTGATAGAAAGAGAGACTCTGCTTGAGTAAATAGCGGTGTGCCTGCCAGCGGATGGCCATTGGGTAGTTGCCAAGCAGTGTTTGGTGTACGAGCAGTGAAGCTATCAGCAATATGGTTGGCAACACCACTAGAACACAAAAACCTACCCAAAACAGGGTGTGGCCGTTTTCGGATAAAAAGGTTTGGGGATCGCTGGCCGTTAGCCAGTCGACGATCTGTCCCATAAATCCGAACAGCATCACCTCTGCGATAGCGATGATGGTCGAAAATAGTGACATTAAAATGATCGGCTTTTCAAAGCCGCGAGTGTAGTAGCGGCAGAAAGCGAGTATGCCCTCTGGCGGCTTCTCCGGATCTTGCTTTGGAAAAGCTTCTGTAAATTTTTCAAAGCGTTTGTACATGGTTCACCTAACAACGTTGGAAAGACTCTTTGTAATCAATTGACTGCATATTTGGTCGTATTTCAAAGAGTCAAAAATCCTCCTATCCAAAGATAAGAGTAGATATTCACAAGTAGCGGTTGACGAGTTGATGTGCAACTGTGCAGAAGATACTTGTGAGTCAGAGTTATGATTTTGATTTTACATGGCGAATGTTCCGTTTCGCGGGATAGAACGTGTGCAAGAGATCTGATGAATCAGACTTAGTAAGTGTATAGCTTTTAACCAATACTCACAACTGCTGCCATACATAACCCCGTGATTTTATTGAACTGTCGGAATAATAATCCACAAAATGGTGCAATTTTTTCATTGCTGCGTAGTTTTTGTGCAGTAAAACTTCCTGAATTACTGTCATCAATCAGTCAATTTTACGGTTTAATCTGTGATTAAATCCTGCATTCAGTAAATTAATATTTAACACACTATTTACAATTTAAGAACCTAAGCAAGATAACAAACAAAACAACAATACGTTGCTAACAACGATGACTTTCAAGCGATAACTAGTGAAGTGGGATGCTTATGAATCATGGAATGACTGCATCTGTCGAGACGACGATTTCTGCTCGTGTCGGCCGTTCGATTCAAAATGCCAATTGTGTGGTGATGGTACCGCCAAAAGAGTTCGGTTTTAATGCAGAGACTGCGGCCGATAATGAATTTCAGCACCAAGTTGCTCTTGACGCCAGAGCTGTCAAAGCCAAAGCGATGGCGGAGTTTAAGGCTATGGTTGCTGGCCTGCGTAAATCCGGTGTGCAGGTTATCGAGTTTGACTACCCGCTAGATGGTGAAGAAACGCCAGACGCCGTATTTCCCAATAACTGGTTTAGTACCACCCATGATGGGGCGTTTTACACCTTTCCGATGGCATGTAAAAACCGCCAGAGAGAAGTCCGCCCACAAGCCTTGATTGATAGCCTCAATGCCGCAGGGCGTCATGTGGTTGCCACTGACAATTTGCTGAGCTACGTGGAGCAAGGGGCATTTTTGGAAAGTACTGGTGTGATGGTCAAAGATCACATCAATAAGACCATTTATGCAGCACTATCGCAGCGGTGTGAGCGCGAAGCGTTGGAAGATTATGCTAAGCGAATTGGTTATCACCGCGTGGTCTCATTCCAGACCGCTTTGCCATCGGGCCACCCGATCTACCATACCAACGTCATGATGGCGATTGGCGAGCACTTTGCGGTTATTTGCTCAGAAGTGATCCCCGAATATGAGCGTCGTTTTGTTATCAAGTCACTCGCAAATAGTAAGCAAGTGATTGATATCAGCTTAGATCAGGTGAATCACTTTTGTGGCAACATTTTACAGCTGGAGACGGTGAATGGCTGCAAAGTGATCGCGATGTCGAAATCGGCATTTGATGCCTTTACTCCCGCTCAAAAGCAACAACTTGCAACACATGGGAAATTACTGCCATTTGATGTTTCTACCATAGAAAGTATTGGCGGTGGCAGCGTGCGATGTATGCTGGGAGAAGTGTTTTTACCAACACGAACGACTGAGCTTTAACCAAAAGCAAGCAGCCCGCCTAATTGGGTTGTTTGCTACTTCATCTTTTCAATGTCCTGACCAGTTAACCAAAGCGATACTGGTTGACGGTCTTTACTCTCTTATTGAGTCGGAACTCAGATAAATTGGACTTTTTCTACTTAACTTTTAGACTGCTAATTATGTTAGCGAAAGGGCAGGATGCCCATAAAAAGTTAAGGATATCAATTGAGTAAACTTATCGCTTACCTAGTCGTTATACTTGGGGTTCTGATAGCAAGCTATCACCCCAAAGAAGTGGAAGCTATTATCGGCTTCGATGCTTTTAATAATGTACGCATGATGATGCGTGAAATGGAAGCGGGCTTTGAGCGTGTGATAAGAGTGCTACAGTCGTTATGATGGCAAGCTTATCAATCATGTAGTGCTTTATTTGTGAATTACGGTAGGTCGAATACCAAAGCAGTAGCCGGCGTTTGGTGTTCGTTTTTAAATTCAACGAAGTCTTGCGACTCAATGCTTGCGCCATCGCCCTCGCCAAGTCGCGTTCCGCTGACCTGAAGCTTCCCTTTTACTTGGTGTATATAAAGCTTACGGCCAGGCTTTATCTCATACTTGAGCGAAGAGTTAGGTTCCAAAATGAGCTGATGAAGCTCAGCGTTTTGTTTTATGTGCAAGCTTCCTGCACGGCCATTTGGTGTGGCAATTGGAGTTAATCCACTCTCTTGTCCGAAATCTTTCTGCTGATAACCCGGCTTTTTACCAAACTCATTTGGCTGTATCCATATTTGTAAAAAGCGTAATGTCTCTGAGTTCGAACCGTTGTATTCGCTATGATAGATACCGCTTCCCGCCGACATCAATTGTAACTCTCCTGCCGGTAGCGTTTGCACGTTACCTTCGCTATCTTTGTGCTCAATGGTTCCCTCAAGCACATAACTGATGATTTCCATATCACGGTGACCATGTGTGTCGAAACCTGCGCTGGCTTGCACAACATCATCGTTAATCACACGTAAGGCAGAGAAACCCATATACTCAGGGTCATAGTAGCTGCCAAATGAAAAGCTATGCTTGCTATCTAGCCAGCCAAAATCGGCTCGACCTCGGTCTTGTGAATGTCTGACAGTGATCATAGTGAGTCTCCATTGCTTCTAATTCTTTATGTTTTCGACTTTCGAGCTGCTTACTCTGTGTCATTGAGGTTTAGTTTAGGCGGGCGATAGCCAGCAATGAATAGGAGTAATTTGAATGGGTCGGTCAACTATTTTGAAGAACGACATCGAACGAAAAAGAAGGATAGTTAGGAATGAAACCACGTCAGATAGGACAGGCTTACGATACGATCACTCATATGTGGCAAAGCGAGGGCTTCAATCGCGAGAATGGTATTTCAGCCCACAAGCGCGCTCTTGATTTTGCTAAGGCAAAAGGTAGTGCATTGGATATTGGCTGTGGTTGTACCGGGCGATTTATCGATTTACTTGAGGAAAATGGATTCGTACCAGAAGGTCTAGATATCTCGACCAAGATGATCGCGCTTGCCAAAGAACGTCATCCGGATGCGACTTTTCATTACCAAGACATATGCGAAGGTAAGCTGCCTTCCAAGTACGATTTTATTACCGCTTGGGATAGCATCTGGCATATCCCTTTGGAGCAACAAGTTCCAGTGTTGACCAAAATCGTAGATAGTCTGAATGCTGGTGGCGTGTTTATCTTTTCATTCGGTGGTACTAACGAGGCTGGCGAGCATACCGATCATTTTATGGGCCTCGAGGTTTACTACTCTTCTTTTGGGACAAATGGGTTCTTAAAACTGTTTATGGAGCTTGGCTGTATCATTCGTCATTTAGAGTTTGATCAGCATCCAGAGTTACATACTTATCTGATAGTCGAGAAAGGTCTCTAACATGTTAGAGCACGTTTAAAAGACAAGAGACAGCCATAATAGGTGCCTTTGCTGGCGATTCACCTAGGATGTCTCAACCTCCAGATTCACTCTGACTTTAACCGGTAGAACTGGGTAAGTATTAGTCAGCGCTCTATGGAAAGCTTGCTGGTGAGGCTAGGCACTAATTTTCACGTAGCCAGCGACTCATTTTGGGGTAACCGCCGAGGGTGCCTTGAGGCTCACACATTAGCCAGTAAGATAGCAGCGGGTGACCAAATCCCCCTTGGTTCTCAAAGGCATCGATGAGTGACTCTGAAGCGCCTTTATAGCCTTGTTGATGGAACACAACTTCGGGTGATAAGCCAATGTAGTTTAATGCAGCCCATGACCAGGCTATAGCGGCCATTTCTTCTCCACCTTTGTGTCCGATAGATTTTGCATCTCCACAGAATTTTAAACGTTTTAAGCGAGTTGTCACGGCGATGTGGCCTGCTTCATGGAGTAAATCCCCTGGGTGCTTTAGTTTCTGTCTATCGATAACAAGTGCGCCGTGTTTGACTTCGATACCAGGAAGGAATGTGCTTGAGTTGACATTGCCGAATGACCAAGAAATCCCTATCTCATTGAAGAAATTAACTATTTTATCTAATGAATCATTAATGTTCTGAGATTGAGTCAAGTGGTTATGGTGCCTCATACATGGTTGCTTGCAAAAAATGTAGATAATTCGTTGATTGTATTAGCTCTAACGAGAATTGTTAGTTTTGGAGTTGTGAACAAAGGAAAATCGAGAACAAGTTCACAGGGTCGGCGCATTATCTGGCAAAATTTCCATGTGCAACTATATGTATCCCATTCAATCTAATATGGATGGGACAGTGCGTGACAACACCAAAACCTTTAGGCCAACTAACACCAAAGGCCGGAATCATTGCCAACACCAAGTTACTACTTAATAGAGACTGTAATATTGGACGTGACCACGAAATTACACGTGAATTATCACAGTTGTATGCCAAGGTAGGAGGTATTTCCTCAGATGAAAACATCAATGACTGGGATAATGTTGAGCTAGATAGTGGGGTCGCAATTAATCCAATACAAGCGGCAAAATGTTTGGAGGAAACTCTGCGCACACAAATGTTTATTAAAGGTATTTACCAGTGCTTGCTTGAAAAGTTGTCTCAGAAACACACTGTGAATGTTGTTTACGCGGGCACCGGTCCATATGGCTGTTTGTTGTTGCCCCTTCTAGCTTTGATGCCGAATGCACCTATTCGAGTAAGCTTGATTGATATTCATAAAGACAACACGGAGTCAATTCAACGTATTGTTGAACACCTTGGAATTGGTCATCAGATAACCTCAATTGAGTGTGCAGATGCGACAACGTGGTCACCAAAGAGTTCAGTGCAGTTTGATATTGTAATATCAGAAACCATGACCGCATTACTTGGAAGGGAGCCGCAGGTGGCGATTTTTGCACATTTACAACAGTTTTTAGCGGATGATGGAGTATTGATCCCCAAAAAAGTGTCCCTTTCTGCTGTCTTAGTGCCATATGAAAGCGCCAATTTGCCTGATATCCCGTTAGGTCAGTTTTTCGAGTTGAATAGAGAGCTGGTGAGGAGTCTGGCCAAAGGGCATCAGGATGGTTTCACTGGCGAGATTGTCTTGCCGCGTTCATTCTCAAGTATTGACTACCAACATCTCTCTTTTCGCACCGACATACAGATTTACCGAGCACACTGGTTAACGTTCGGTCAGTGCAGTCTGAATTTATCGATCGACTATGCGGGCTTAAAACTTGAACCTGGTGGGAGTATAAAATTTTGTTACAGAATGACGGCGTTGCCAAAATTTGAGTTTACGTTTCCGGTTGAGTCCATGTCGTCTGTTTTACCAGAAAAAACAGAACTAGGGGCGATAGCTGTACAGGGTATTAAGCGCTTTTGGCATAGAGCGAGATTGATACGTGACGGCCGTCATGGAGAGGCGTTTGTTGAGCGCGAGATACTGACGGATATCGCGCTACTAGAGAAATTTGATGTTAGTTATCACCTAGCGCTGAGCTATGTTTGTGAATATCAGCCATCATTTGACGAGTTTGAGGCTTGGTTACTTTATACCAAAGAGTCGAATTCATCTTTTCTCACTTCTAGAGCTTGAACTAAGACCAAGCGCCAAAACAAGTTTACGGATGGCTCCATTTATTCAGTGTGATATCTGTCACAATTGGCGCAAGTGGCTCTTAATCTGCTTCTCTTGTCGGCATGTTACTGGACTTTAGATGTATACAATTCATAAATTAATACTAAAGTTTAGCTAGTAAAGGGACTTCATACCATAAAATCAGAGCTTCTAAGGTCGATTAGAAGTAGTGAACCCACCTCATTCACCACATTTCACGATGAAAAACACAAAAAACAAAAGTTGACTCCTGCCAATCAGAGACTATAACTCTAATGCATAAGGTTTAATAGTGTCCATGTGCACTAATGCCTTCGACTAGGTGTGCTTTTTACTCTGTACTCAGTTGGAAATCAAGGATGAGAATTGTACTCAGATGGATTTGTTTGCGCGTTTGCCTTTTGGCGTCGATAACACTGAGCTTAAAAGAGAGTGTGAAAAACTACCCGCAGAGGGCTGGTCAGCACATGTCAATCAAAATGCTTACCATGGATGTTGGGATGTTATGCCGCTTAGGGTTGCCGCTCAACATGTTGACTCACATAAGGTTTTACAGTGCTTTGCCATTGAGCAAGCAGATGTATGGGTCGATCTACCGAGGCTTGAAAATCTTCCGCTCATTGCATCGGTGTTGAAGTGGATAGACACGCCGTTGCAGTCAGTTCGGCTTATGCGCTTGCACTCGAAATCAATCATTTTGCCACATAGAGATGCAGGGCTATGCCATGAATATGGCGCAGCGAGGCTGCATCTTCCCATTAAAGGCGCTGAGCAGGTGAAGTTCTTGGTTGACGGTCATCAAGTCCCTATGGAGGCGGGGCAGCTTTGGTACGTTAACGCGAATGAGATTCATCAAGTTGAGAACTTTGGCTCAGTGGAAAGGATTCATTTGGTTATCGATTGTGAGGTTAATGATTGGCTAAGGCGTCAGATCTCACAAGCACAAGTAAGAGGTGTTCAATGTGATGAGGGAGCGCCTGAGTATTCATCGCTTTAGAAATGGATTGCGATAGAAATGGATAACAACGTAAGGAAAAACGACTTGGAGTCACGAAAAGAACATGGGCGTTTAGCTCAGCAACCAGAGATGAAGAAAGCACTGAAGAAACCAATCCAAGCGGTCTCCTCAACGACATGGGATCAATTCGACTACAAGCAAGTTCAAGGAAAGCTTGATCAGCAAATTCGCGAACAATTGGCAGGCCAATGTCTATCTCAGGTGCCTCAGACGACCGCTAGAATAGCTCATGAAGCGGTTGATTCTATGCTTAAATCTGAACCAGCCAGTAAGATCGCTCAAAAACTGGATGAGCTCTACCAACGCTTTCAGGTCATCTTTGAAAACCTCGATGTAAGTATCGATCTCAGGACGCGACAGTATATATCGGCGACGGGGTTGGTGATGTCTCCAGAGCACTGTTTGACCACTATAAAAGATACATATCGTGTTGCGGCGTTTACTCGAGGTATTGAGCAAGCGATCTCTGAACGACTCTCCTTAATGAGCACGCCCTCACCAATACATCTTGTTTATCCAGCCTGTGGCCCACTAGCCCCTTTGGTTTTGCCACTTCTTAGTTATTTTCGTCAGCAGAGCAGCGTAACCAGTGAGCAGTTGAAGGTTACTCTTATTGATATTCAGCCTGGTGCGGTGAAAATGTTGAATGCGGCTGTTGAAGAGTTGGAGGTCGAAGACTTTATTAAGGAAATTAGACTTTTAGATGCACTTGATTATCAACCAGAGGGTGACATCGATATTTTAGTGTTGGAGGCGATGCAGCACGGTTTTACCCGAGAAGCGCACTTACCAATAGCAAAGCACTTTGCCGATATAATGTCTCAAGACTCCGTTATGATTCCTGAGTCGATCTCAATTCGCGCTTTATTGGCGATACCACAGCTGGAATTTTGCGAGCAATGGGATAGAGATCTTTCAGCGGATGAGCAATTGGAAAGACAGATTCATGTTCGTACAAAGCGGACAGATGTTGGTGAAGTTGCAAACATCAACTTAGATTTTTTGAAACGTATGCAGTGGCGGGAGTTAGATAACAACACTAAAGTGGCTGCGTGCAATCGGCTTAACATACCAGAGCTTGCGGAAAATGCGACTAAGCAGACGTTGTTAGTCATGGCGGAGTTAACCACCTTTTCTGATGAACATCTCACACAATATCAATCAGGTATCACACACCCTCTGCCAGATTTACATGCGTGCATAAATTTTGTGCCGGCTGAAGAACAAGAGGGTGATGTGCTACTGAGCTCGGGGGATAGCGTGCGTTTTTATTACCGAGTTAATGGTATGCCCGGGTTCTTAGTAGTACCTCAAGAGGAGGCGCATGATGCAAACGACTAAGTTAGTCATCTTTGCTTCTAGCTCATTTGCTTTGCCTTCTATTGAACTGCTTTTGCAAGCGGGGTATTTAGGTGGTGTCATTTTGCCTGATCCAGCGGAGGTTGATGAGCAGGCTCTACAGGTGCAGCAGTTGGCGGCGTTATTGCAACACAACAAGGTTCCTTACCATTTTTGCTGTGCAGCTAAATTGCCTGAATTATCTCGGGAGTTTGATCGCTGGCAAGCTCGGGCAGCTGTTCTAGCAACCTTTCCATATCTTATACCGAGTGATTTATTGGCTTATTTCGATTTGGGTGTCTACAACATCCATGGCTCTGCCTTGCCATATTACAAGGGGGCTGCTCCTGTGTATTGGCAAATTCGCAATCAAGAACGTGAAGCTGCCGTTACATTGCACTGTGTCACTAGCGAGTTAGACAGCGGTAATATTGTTGTGCAGCAACCCATCTCCATTGCCCCCTGCATTACAGGGCTGGGACTTAGCAATCAAATGTCTCAAGTATCGAGTCAAATCGTTTTAGCTTTGGCACAGCGTCTGGAAACAACGGGTAAAGCTGAGCTTGGAGTGCCGCAAGCAAACAGCTCAAGTCTTACCAATGTGCCCCAATCAGTGAATGGCAATCAAAGTAAAGCCACTGTCGAAGCACAGAGCCGAATATGGGCACCAAAGCCCACAAAGCGCAATTCCGATATTGATTTAAACCTGATTCGTTCTGACGAGTTAGCTGCATTATGCCGAGCGAGCGCTGGGACGGCAATTCCAGTGGAACTGTTCGCTGAGAAAGTATGTTTCCAACTAATAGAGGCAAATGAATCAGATACATTAGTACATGGTTGTAAGGCGGGAACAATCCTCGCCATTGGGCTACAAGACGGGTTGGTGATGGCTTTGAACGGAGAAGCTGTGCGTTTAAGCGTTGTTGCTTGTGATGACGGCGTATACAGCGGCGTAAATTTTGCCCGACGATTCCAAATAAGCATTGGAATGCTTATTCGTGTTCCATCACATTACAAAGGGAAATGATAAATGGATGGTCAATACCTTGGCGCAATACAAAGTGTAGGTTTTCAATTTGCCCCTAGAGGTTTTGCTGTAGCACAAGGTCAGTTGCTCGCTATCAGTGAGTTTAATGCCTTGTTTGCTTTAATTGGTACCTTTTTTGGTGGTGATGGTCGCACTTCTTTTAGGGTTCCAGATCTTCGTGGACGCACTCCAATTGGGATGGGGCAAGGCCCTGGGCTCCCTTACTACTCGATAGGTGAGAGAGATGGTGTTCCAGAGAGAGTTTTATCTATCCTAGAGCTTCCGACACACACTCATAATGCAACGTTTTCACCAATAAGCTCTCCGGGTGGTTCAGCATTAAATGTTGAACTACATGCAACGACCGCAGAAGGTAACTCAGCCACACCTATGGTAGGTGCATATTTAGCACAGGCTAAACCTCCATCCGGAGGTAAGGATCAGCCAGAGATGATCTATACCTCAGATCCGTCGTCAGGCAGCATAGTACCACTAGGGGGCGTAACGGTCACAGGTAGTGGGGGCGGTATTACTGGTGGTACCGTGACCAATGACACTGCTGGTGGTTCTCTCCCTTTTTCTATGTACCAACCTTCTTTAGCTGTGAACTTTATTCTCTGCATAGAAGGATTGTTCCCCTCTAGAAACTGATCACACCAACTCAAGGATTCGTCTATGGACAATCAGTATATCGGAATGATCCAAGCCGCTGGCTTTAACTTTATTCCACGACAATTTTATTCAGCTCAAGGTGGACACGTTTCCATCTCGAATGATCAAGCGCTCTTTTCATTATTGGGTACCACCTTTGGTGGAGATGGCAGGGTCAGTTTTCAGCTCCCCGATCTGCACGGTACAGCGCCTGTTGGCTGGGGGGGCTCTCCGTCGACCTCGTTTTTTCCTCGCATTGGTATACAGGGTGGTTCTGCAGTTCAAACTCTAACACAGGCTCATATGCCTCAACTTACACACACAGCGACATTTAATCCGATTGGTGGTGGAGCAAGTACGCCTATTTCCGTGACAATAGAAGCGACAACGGCGGTTGGTACTTCAGAAACGCCTTCAACTGGTGCTTATTTAGCCCAAGCGAAACCTCCATCAGGAGGCAAGGATCAACCAGAGCTCATTTACTCATCAAACCCAGGTGATGTCGTTAAGTTAGGAGGAATTGAAGTGAGTGGCGGTAGTGGCGGTATCACGGGGGGAACAGTGACGAACTCAGCCACAGGGCAGTCGAATTCATTCTCCATGTATCAACCCTCACTTGCTGTGAATTATTTGATTTGTTCAGATGGTACGTGCCCGTCACGTAATTGAGGGTGAAGAGTTTTATGAGCACCGTACATTTTATATCTGGTTTGCCTCGTTCAGGTTCGACGCTACTGGCAGGCATATTGCGTCAAAATCATCAGTTTCATGCTGCTATGAGCAGCCCTGTTGCTAACTTGATCCAAGGTAGTTTGGAGCAAATGGGAACGGGGACCGAGTTCGCAAGTTTCTTCGACGACACGAAAAGACAATCAATTTGTCGAGCGCTGTTCGACAGCTACTACGAAGAGCAAAGTGACAAACAGGTCATTTTTGATACCAATCGCCATTGGACGGCTCGCCTTCACCAGTTAGTGGAGATGTTTGGCGATTTTAAAGTGATTTGCTGTGTTCGCAATCCAGCTTGGATCATGGACAGCTTTGAAGTGATTTACCGAAAGAACCCCTTTGAATACAGCCGGATGTATTCAGCACAATCGCGTCAAACTGTTTATACGCGATGTGACGCGATTGCGAATGTCAGTGGTGCCATGGGCAGTGCATGGACGGCGTTAAAAGAGGCTTATTATAGCGAGCATTCCCATCGGCTGCTGCTCTTGGATTACGATTTACTGACTCAGCATCCTCAACGCAGTATGCAGCTCGTCTACGACTTTCTTGGTCTACCAACTTTTAGACACGATTTTGACGACGTGGAGTATCAAGCTGGCGAGTTTGACGCCCATTTGGGGGTATCAGGGCTCCATACTGTTAAGAAGAAAGTCCAGTTCACACCAAGACGCAGCATTTTACCACCGGATCTATTTCAGCAGTATAGCGATATGGCCTTTTGGAATGACAATACCGGTACTGAGGCAAGTATTATAGCGCCGCGTAAGTTAGCGGATTAAAACATACGGAATTGGAGTGAAGCACAATGAATAGTGCAATGCGAACGTTGGCAGCCTTGTGTGTTCCATTGGGGGCGTTCACAGGAAATGCACAAGCAAGCGGCAGTTATCAAAGTCGATTCATTTATGGTTACATGAATAGTGGCAATCGTGGTCGGCAAGCAAACTATCTCATGTCAAAGGTTTCGACCTGGCAGCAAACAGATAGTTCGTCGCGAATATCGCATGAAAGCCACCTCCTTCCTAAGTCAAATCTTCGCTCAATAAATGAATTGTTACCTCATGAAGACGATGCGCAGGGTAAGCGTTTGATGAGCAGCAAAACCCTGTGGGCACAACAGCAAGACATTCCATCGGACTCTCTTGAGCTGCTGGCATCGCAATTCTCTCCGTTACAGTTGCCCCCTGAAACGGACAGAGAGATATCGGTTAACCATGCTGATGAACATTTGGTGCTGAGTAGCGGCTTAGCTATTCGCGAACTCGTCATTATTGATGCCAACGTGCCAGATAAACATCTTTTCTACCAACAACTCAAACCTGGCGTAGACATCGTAGAGTTTGTGTCAGACGAAGATGGACTCGCTCAACTAACGGCAACCTTGCAGCAATACCATAATCTAGAAGCATTGCATATCGTGTCTCACGGTGAAGACGGGACGCTATTACTCGGAAATAGCAAGGTAGATAGAGCTGCGCTAGAAAATAATCTCCATGTTCTGGCGGTGATGGACAGTGCTTTAGTTGATGGTGCCGATGTCATGTTGTATGGCTGTGATGTCGCTAAAACCTCTGAGGGTGAAAAGTTTCTCGAGCTGCTATCTATGGGGGCAAATGTTGATGTTGCCGCCTCGAATGATCTCACTGGTAGCAGTTCAGTCGGGGGAGATTGGGAACTTGAGGTTCGCACTGGTGATCTAGTAGTGACGCAATTATTTGATGCTAAATCGCTTAACCGTTTTACCACTGTTCTGTCTAGCGTGGAGTACATTAGTGCGAGCTTTTGTAGTCCAAATTATGACGGTGGGGTTTGTGGTGCTCCGAAATCGACGCATACCTCTAGTGATAATCGGTTACAGGTCAGTGGTTCTGCGGATGTGTATGCATATACTGGTTGGATATACTTGGACGCCAATTCTCAATCTTCCGGCTCGCTTACCGTCACAGCGAACTCTTCTGAACTGGAAACATTTCGATTAACTGGGCTTGATTTTTACACTTCCTATGGAGCAACTTGCAGCAGTGTTTCTGTAACGGGTAGTTATGCGGGAGGAGCGAGTGCGACAAGCCCAGCTTCAATTCCAGCAGGTACTACATCTTTAGATGTCTCTGCGATATCGAACTTAAACTTAAGCTCATTTAAAATAGACTACAGTGGCTGCACCAATGTTTTCCATATTAACCTGACAAAGATCTCTACAGCAGATCACGTGTTCCCATCAAGTAATTCTGCGCCAACATTATCCAACATGCCTACTGATGTTTCGGTTAGGCAAAGTTTAGCTTCAAATGTTGATCTAAGTGCGGTCACTGTGGCAGACGGCGATGGGGATACGATTACTCTAACGTTGGCAGCTTCGACGGGTACTTTCACCGCGAGTTCTGCTGGCGGGGTGACTGCGAGCCCAAATGGAAGCTCTGCGGGAACGATTACGTTGAGCGGGACATCAGCAAACTTAAATACCTATTTAGATACAGCCAGTAATATTCAGTACACCAGCCCTGCCAACGTTAGCGGTGATAATGCAGCCTCTTTTACCTTGAAAGCAAATGATGGTACTGATGATTCGACGATCTCAACGGTTTATTTAGACGTTACGACCAATACTGCACCAACGGCGAGTAATGTTAGCTTTAGTGGGACACTGCAAGTCGGACAGTTACTTACTGGTAGCTATGACTATGCTGACGCTGAGTCTGATACAGAAAGTGGCACTACTTATAAGTGGTATGCCAGTGACAATACTTCTGGCGCAAATAAGGCTGCGATAACAGGGGCGACGTCAAGTACTTATACATTAACGGCGGATGAGTTAGGTAAGTACATCAGCTTTGAGGTGACCCCAAGTGACGCCCAAACAGCAGGGATTGCGGTCGAAAGCTCCATTAATAACACGGCAGTGGTGACCGATAACGTATCACCTAGTTTCAATGATGGTACAAGCGTATCTCTCGTTATCACAGAGGATGATAGTTTAGTTGCAATTAACGACCTACTTGATGTGAGTGATACGAGTAACGGGCAAACGCTCACTTGGTCTGTAACGTCAGCACCGTCAAAAGGAAGCTTGAGCGGCTTCACGACGACAGCGAGTTCAGGTTCGACCAATATTACACCAACCAATTTAACTTATACTCCGACAGCAAATGTATCAGGGAGTGACAGTTTCACGATTCAGGTGAGTGATGGCGTTGGTGGAACGGCTTCTATTACGGTAAATGTCACTATAACTCCTGAGAATGATGCACCAATAGCAAGTAATGTGGCGTTTAGCGGTATTTTGAAAGTTGGTGAGTTACTAACGGGAAGTTATAGTTATTCGGATATTGAGTCCGATGCTGAAAGTGGCACTACTTTCAAGTGGTATGCGAGTGACAATGTCTCTGGGGCAAATAAAACAGCGATTAGTGGTGCAACAAGCAGCACGTATACACTAACAACCAGTGAACTGGACAAATATATCAGTTTTGAGGTGACGCCTAACGATGGTGCTGCGTTTGGCTCGTCTGTGGAAAGTTCGATTAATGGGACAGCCGTAGCTACGGACAATGTTGCTCCAAGTTTTAATGGTGGCGAGACAAATAGTTTAGTTATATCCGAAGATGCAAGCTCGACCGCTATTAATAATTTGCTTTCTGTGAGTGATACCAGTGCTGGTCAAACTCTAACATGGTCGGTTGTAGCTGCTCCAACCAAAGGCAGCGTCAGTGGCTTTAATGCTACAGAGAACTCTGGAACAAACGCGATTACGCCTTCCGGTTTAACCTATACACCTTCTTACAATGAAACAGGTAGTGACAGCTTTACAGTTCAAGTCTCGGACGGTGCCGGAGGCAGTGACAGCATTACAGTCAATGTGACTATCAGTGCGGTTAATGATTCGCCGACTTTGACGGCAACCAGTCAGAATCCAACATTTACAGAAGGAAATAGCTCGGTTACTTTGTTCAGTACTGCTGAGGCCGATACTATTGAGGCTAGTCAACAAATTTATGGACTGACCCTGACCGTGACTAATGTGACTGATGGTGTTAGCGAAAAGCTTACTATTGATGGTACATCTGTCGTACTGGAGAATGGTGAAAGTGGCACTACGAGCGGACATAGTCTTAACTATTCGGTGTCTTTGGCGGGGACTACGGCGACAGTAAGTTTAACCGGAGGCTCTCTAAGTGTTAGCGAACTGCAGACGCTTGTTGACAGCATCAGTTATGAAAACACAGATAACGCACCTAGTACGACGAATCGCATTGTCACTATTACCGAAATATCAGAAACCGGAACTGAAAATCTAAGTACTAACCTATCTATAGCTTCTACTGTCAGTGTCGAGGGAGTGAATGATGCCCCGACTATTACTATTGCGTCTACTTTATCTACCGATGAAGACAACAACCAAACGCTCAGCTTCAGCTACAGCGATGTGGATGGCGATACGGTCACCGCAACGGAGAAATCCGCACCAAGCCATGGTGCGATAGTCATCAACGGCACGGACATCGTCTACACGCCAACGGCCAACTACAACGGCAGCGATAGCTTCACCATTACCTTGACCGATGGCAGCGGCTACACGGTGGATAAAACCATCACCGTGACGGTCTCAAGCGTGAACGATGAGCCGAGTATCACAGTGGCGTCGACCCTCACCACCGATGAAGACAACAACCAAACGCTCAGCTTCAGCTACAGCGATGTGGATGGCGATACGGTCACCGCAACGGAGAAATCCGCACCAAGCCATGGTGCGATAGTCATCAACGGCACGGACATCGTCTACACGCCAACGGCCAACTACAACGGCAGCGATAGCTTCACCATTACCTTGACTGATGGCAGCGGCTACACGGTGGATAAAACCATCACCGTGACGGTCTCAAGCGTGAACGATGAGCCGAGTATCACAGTGGCGTCGACCCTCACCACCGATGAAGACAACAACCAAACGCTCAGCTTCAGCTACAGCGATGTGGATGGCGATACGGTGACAGCAACGGAGAAATCCGCACCAAGCCATGGTGCGATAGTCATCAACGGTACGGACATCGTCTACACACCAAATGCGAACTACAACGGTAATGACAGCTTCACCATTACCTTGACCGATGGCAGCGGCTATACGGTGGATAAAACCATCACCGTAACGGTCTCAAGCGTGAACGATGAACCAAGTATCACGGTGGCGTCGACCCTCACTACCGATGAAGACAACAACCAAACGCTCAGCTTCAGCTACAGCGATGTGGATGGCGATACGGTGACAGCAACGGAGAAATCCGCACCAAGCCATGGTGCGATAGTCATCAACGGTACGGACATCGTCTACACACCAAATGCGAACTACAACGGTAATGACAGCTTCACCATTACCTTGACCGATGGCAGCGGCTATACGGTGGATAAAACCATCACCGTAACGGTCTCAAGCGTGAACGATGAACCAAGTATCACGGTGGCGTCGACCCTCACTACCGATGAAGACAACAACCAAACGCTCAGCTTCAGCTACAGCGATGCGGATGGCGATACGGTGACAGCAACGGAGAAATCCGCACCGAGTCATGGTCAGATAGTTATTAACGGCACGGACATCGTCTACACGCCAAATGCGAACTACAACGGCAGTGACAGCTTCACCATTACCTTGACCGATGGCAGCGGCTATACGGTGGATAAAACCATCACTGTGACGGTTTCCAGCGTGAATGATGAGCCGAGCATCACGGTGGCGTCGACCCTCACTACCGATGAAGACAACAACCAAACGCTCAGCTTCAGCTACAGCGATGCGGATGGCGATACGGTGACAGCAACGGAGAAATCCGCACCGAGTCATGGTCAGATAGTTATTAACGGCACGGACATCGTCTACACGCCAACCGCCAACTACAACGGCAGTGACAGCTTCACCATTACACTGACCGATGGCAACGGCTACACAATAGACAAAACCATCAACGTCACCGTCTCAAGCGTCAATGATGAGCCGAGCATTACAATTGCGTCGACCTTGACCACAGACGAAGACAACAACCAAACGTTGAGCTTCAACTTTAGCGATGCGGATGGCGATACGGTCACAGCAACCGAGAAATCCGCACCGAGTCATGGTCAGATAGTTATTAACGGCACGGACATCGTCTACACGCCAACCGCCAACTACAACGGGAGTGACAGCTTCACCATTACCTTGACCGATGGCAGCGGCTACACGGTGGATAAAACCATCACCGTGACGGTCTCCAGCGTGAATGATGAGCCGAGCATCACGGTGGCGTCGACCCTCACTACCGATGAAGACAACAACCAAACGTTGAGCTTCAACTTTAGCGATGTGGATGGCGATACGGTGACAGCAACGGAGAAATCCGCACCGAGTCATGGTCAGATAGTTATTAACGGCACGGACATCGTCTACACGCCAACCGCCAACTACAACGGTAATGACAGCTTCACCATTACCTTGACCGATGGCAGCGGCTATACGGTGGATAAAACCATCACTGTGACGGTTTCCAGCGTGAATGATGAGCCGAGCATCACGGTGGCGTCGACCCTCACTACCGATGAAGACAACAACCAAACGCTCAGCTTCAGCTACAGCGATGCGGATGGCGATACGGTGACAGCAACGGAGAAATCCGCACCGAGTCATGGTCAGATAGTTATTAACGGCACGGACATCGTCTACACGCCAACCGCCAACTACAACGGCAGTGACAGCTTCACCATTACCTTGACCGATGGCAGCGGCTATACGGTGGATAAAACCATCACCGTGACGGTCTCAAGCGTGAACGATGAGCCGAGTATCACAGTGGCGTCGACCCTCACCACCGATGAAGACAACAACCAAACGCTCAGCTTCAGCTACAGCGATGTGGATGGCGATACGGTCACCGCAACGGAGAAATCCGCACCAAGCCATGGTGCGATAGTCATCAACGGCACGGACATCGTCTACACGCCAACGGCCAACTACAACGGCAGCGATAGCTTCACCATTACCTTGACCGATGGCAGCGGCTACACGGTGGATAAAACCATCACCGTGACGGTCTCAAGCGTGAACGATGAGCCGAGTATCACAGTGGCGTCGACCCTCACCACCGATGAAGACAACAACCAAACGCTCAGCTTCAGCTACAGCGATGTGGATGGCGATACGGTGACAGCAACGGAGAAATCCGCACCAAGCCATGGTGCGATAGTCATCAACGGTACGGACATCGTCTACACACCAAATGCGAACTACAACGGTAATGACAGCTTCACCATTACCTTGACCGATGGCAGCGGCTATACGGTGGATAAAACCATCACCGTAACGGTCTCAAGCGTGAACGATGAACCAAGTATCACGGTGGCGTCGACCCTCACTACCGATGAAGACAACAACCAAACGCTCAGCTTCAGCTACAGCGATGTGGATGGCGATACGGTGACAGCAACGGAGAAATCCGCACCAAGCCATGGTGCGATAGTCATCAACGGTACGGACATCGTCTACACACCAAATGCGAACTACAACGGTAATGACAGCTTCACCATTACCTTGACCGATGGCAGCGGCTATACGGTGGATAAAACCATCACTGTGACGGTTTCCAGCGTGAATGATGAGCCGAGCATCACGGTGGCGTCGACCCTCACTACCGATGAAGACAACAACCAAACGCTCAGCTTCAGCTACAGCGATGCGGATGGCGATACGGTGACAGCAACGGAGAAATCCGCACCGAGTCATGGTCAGATAGTTATTAACGGCACGGACATCGTCTACACGCCAACCGCCAACTACAACGGCAGTGACAGCTTCACCATTACCTTGACCGATGGCAGCGGCTATACGGTGGATAAAACCATCACTGTGACGGTTTCCAGCGTGAATGATGAGCCGAGCATCACGGTGGCGTCGACCCTCACTACCGATGAAGACAACAACCAAACGCTCAGCTTCAGCTACAGCGATGCGGATGGCGATACGGTGACAGCAACGGAGAAATCCGCACCGAGTCATGGTCAGATAGTTATTAACGGCACGGACATCGTCTACACGCCAACCGCCAACTACAACGGCAGTGACAGCTTCACCATTACCTTGACCGATGGCAGCGGCTATACGGTGGATAAAACCATCACTGTGACGGTTTCCAGCGTGAATGATGAGCCGAGCATCACGGTGGCGTCGACCCTTACTACCGATGAAGACAACAACCAAACGCTCAGCTTCAGCTACAGCGATGCGGATGGCGATACGGTGACAGCAACGGAGAAATCCGCACCGAGTCATGGTCAGATAGTTATTAACGGCACGGACATCGTCTACACGCCAACCGCCAACTACAACGGCAGTGACAGCTTCACCATTACACTGACCGATGGCAACGGCTACACAATAGACAAAACCATCAACGTCACCGTCTCAAGCGTCAATGATGAGCCAAGCATTACGATTGCCTCGACCTTGACCACAGACGAAGACAACAACCAAACGTTGAGCTTCAACTTTAGCGATGTGGATGGCGATACCGTCACGGCGACCGAGAAATCGGCGCCAAGTCATGGTGAGATAGCCATCAGTGGTACGGACATCGTCTACACGCCAACCGCCAACTACAACGGCAGTGACAGCTTCACCATTACACTGACCGATGGTAACGGCTACACAGTAGACAAAACCATCAACGTCACCGTCTCCAGCGTCAATGATGAGCCGAGCATTACAATTGCGTCGACCTTGACCACAGACGAAGACAACAACCAAACGTTGAGCTTCAATTTTAGCGATGCGGATGGCGATACGGTCACAGCAACCGAGAAATCCGCACCGAGTCATGGTCAGATAGTTATTAACGGCACGGACATCGTCTACACGCCAACCGCCAACTACAACGGGAGTGACAGCTTCACCATTACCTTGACCGATGGCAGCGGCTACACGGTGGATAAAACCATCACCGTGACGGTCTCCAGCGTGAATGATGAGCCGAGCATCACGGTGGCGTCGACCCTCACTACCGATGAAGACAACAACCAAACGTTGAGCTTCAACTTTAGCGATGTGGATGGCGATACGGTGACAGCAACGGAGAAATCCGCACCGAGTCATGGTCAGATAGTTATTAACGGCACGGACATCGTCTACACGCCAACCGCCAACTACAACGGCAGTGACAGCTTTACGATCACTTTGACTGATGAAAGCGGTTATACGGTAGATAGAACCATTAATGTTCAGGTCATCAGTGTGAATGATGACCCCGTTGTTACTGGTGAGATCCTAACATTTGCTGCGACAGCGCAAGGCCTTTATAGCTTTGCGCCCCTAGCCAACGATATGGATCCTGATGATGACACATTAACGCTCTCTTGGGCGAGGGCAGACTCGGGAACATTAACCGTTAATGGTGACAGTATTGAGCTTCAGACTGCTGATGTAGGGGTGGTCACCATAAAGTATGGTGTCAAAGATAGTAACGATGCTGAAGTGATTGGTGAGGCTGTGTTAGAAATAGTCGCAAGTGATGGTCCAACCGTCACCGCCCCCGATGATGTTGAGATCAATGCCTCTGCACTATTTACTAAAGTTGACCTTGGGGTAGCAACGGCGATTGATAGTTCAGGTCAGCAACTTCCTGTTGTGATTGAAAACAGCGACGGGTTCTTCACTCCTGGTGTTCACAAAGTCTCGTGGGCTGCGACGGATCAAAGCGGCAATACAGGTAAATCATTGCAGACTATTACGGTTCACCCATTAATCTCAATAGAGAAAGATGGTAAGACTGTTGAAGGTACTGAACATCAAGTTGCGGTTTATCTCAACGGCAAGCCTAGCAGTTACCCTGTGGTCATCCCATACACGGCTGGCGGCACAATGGATACTCAAGATCACGATCTTGTTTCAGGGGAAGTAGTGATTACTTCAGGGCTTGAGGGGGGGATTGATTTTGAGATCTTCAGCGACGATGTGGCAGATAGTGAAGAAACCTTAATCATCACCTTATCTGATACCGTCAACCTTGGCAGTAAGTATCAATATGTGCTGACGGTTTATGAGGTTAATGTTGCACCTGATGTGGCGCTACAAGTCATTCAAAATGAGGAGCCTAGAACGGTCATTTCTCCGCAACAAGGCATGGTGACCATCACTGCTGTTGTTGACGACGTCAATCCGGGCGATAGCCACCAGTATCGTTGGATCAATGATAATTCTGCGCTGGCGAACATCAGCCAGGCTGAGTCAGTATTTGAGTTTGATCCAAGCGCTCTCACCGATGGTGTTTATGAGCTTGCTATTGAAGTGACCGATTCTGGCAATGAAACGGTGAACACCAGCGTGTTCTTAGAAGTCGTGGCTGAACTTGCCACCCTCGGGGAAGAGGATACTGATGGTGATCTCATTCCAGACAACCAAGAGGGTTATAGTGACAGTGATGGTGATGGTATTCCAGATTTCCAAGATGCGATAGCCGAATGTAATGTCATTCAGTCTTATGCGTCGGAGTCTAGCAGTTACCTGGTAGAAGGTGAGCCAGGTGTGTGCTTGCGTAAGGGTGTGACGGTTGCTGATGGAATGACGGGAGGAGCGTTGCTGCTAGAGCAGGAATTGCCTGTAGATGAGGACGCAACAAATGTCGGAGGGGTATTTGACTATGTTGCGATTGGTCTACCGATCCCCGGGCAAAGCTATTCTTTGGTACTCCCTCAAAGTCGACCGATCCCTCTAAATGCAGTTTATCGGAAATACAGTGAGGCAAACGGTTGGGTAACATTAGCAAATGATGGCACTGATCCAGACAACTACGTCTCATCAGCACCTGGATTTGAAGGATATTGTCCACCTCCTGGTGATAGCTCATGGCAGCAGGGGCAGCTGATAGAAGGCCACTGGTGCGTGCAATTAACCATAAAGGATGGTGGTATTTATGATGACGATGGTGAAGCAAATGGCAGAATCGTTGACCCTGGTGGCGTAGCGACAACCTCATCGAATACTCTTCCGCAAGCGGAGTCGGATGAAGCCACCGTGGTCAAAGGTGGTACAGTGATGATCAATGTACTAGCAAACGACAATGATGGTGATGGCGATGCGCTACAGGTGACGAGTGCCAGTAGTCAGCTTGGTAGCGTATCGATTGAGAATAACCAGCTAGTCTATCAAGCGCCCGCAGACTTCTTTGGTGTCGATACGCTGAGCTATGGCATCTCTGATGGTAATGGTGGTACGGCATTCTCAAATGTCTCGGTAAACGTGAATCTTGCTAGCAACGATGTGGTGAGAAATAGCTCAAGCGGTGGCTCAATAGGAGGGTGGCTTGTGATGATACTGGCGGTATTCGGTGCAATTCGTGCTGGAAAAGTACGTGTAAGTACCGTGTTGTTAGGCTTGCTAACGGCATTTAACGTCAACGCTGATTGGTTTCTTAAGGCGGACATCGGTCAGGCGAGAGCGGATGAGAGAAACTATGACAATAACCCACAGGTGCTGAGTGTCGAAGATCGTGATACAGCTTGGTTACTTGGGGTAGGATATCGATATAACCAAGATTGGGCGGTGTCAGTTAACTATATAAACCTTGGTAAAGGGAGTGCCGAGTTAGAAGCTGATGTTGGTCAATCTCCCGAGGATTATCACCGCACGGTTGCTAAAGTGACGCCAGCGCTTGGGCATGGTATTGGTCTGGATGTTGATTATACCTTATGGGAAAACGACAGGGTGTCGCTCAATGGTATTGCTGGGGCACTGGCATGGCAAACGGAGTTTAAGAGTGAGTATCAAGGGCAAAAAATTGAGTCGACGGAAGACGGTATCGACCCTTACATCGCATTTGCCCTTAAGGGGAAGCTATCTTCAAACATTATGATTGGTGCAAAAGTGTCTCGTTACTTTATTCGCCTTAATGATGTGACAACCTACAGTGCGGTCGTCGAATACCAGTTTGGTAACCAATAAATAGACGACTAGCTGGTCTCAACCATAAAGTTGTCTGTTAGAAGCCACAGGGTGAGTGAGTGCCCTATGGCGATTGTTCGTTTTAGTTTAGATAGGCATTTAACATCCACAGCAACTTCTCTTGCTCTCGAATGTAATCACCCATTAATGCTGCAGTACCTTCATCATTGGTTTGTGATGCTTGCTCTAAGATCTCACGTTGACGATGAATCAAAACCGAGAAGCCATTCACAAGACCAGTAACACATTCTTTGCCACGATAAGCGTTTTGATGTTCTTCGATCTGACTCTGTTCAAGGTAGCGACTAAACGAGTGATCTGGCGTATGACCAATGGTTAGAATTCGCTCTGCCAATTCATCGATTTTAGTCTGTAGATCGGTGTAGATTTCCTCAAACTTGACGTGAAGTTCAAAAAACTGCTCACCTTTGATGTTCCAGTGGTAACCACGGGTGTTCATGTACAATACTTGGTAGTTAGCGAGCAATTGGTTAAGTTCAGCTGCAACTGCTTGTGATGCGTCTTTGTCTAGACCGATAAGGTTAGTGGTTGTCATAATACTGTCCTCTGGGAAGAGTGGAATCTTGTTTTGTTGAAGTCAGTATATGGTGGGGAGTTAAAAAGGAATAATCGATTGTAGTGATAGTATTGATAGGTGTTTGCTATTACTATTTTGTCGTCTTAATAGTTCGCCATTCCAGCCTTAGTAGGAATGGCGTTTTTCAATGCTGACTGCTCGCTTAGTGAGAGATAATCACTTGTTCATTAGGTACGCGATGGCGCTCGCCGTAGATACCTTCTTCAGTACGAACACCGCAACTGATGATCATCGTGATTTCATCGTTATCAGCCAGACCTAACAATGCTTTGGTACGTACAGAATCAAAGCCTTCCATTGGGCAGGTGTCGTATCCTTGCTCGCGCATCGATAGCATGAACGTCATTGAAGCGAGTGAAGCACTTTTGTGAAGGCACACACGAACATCTTGTTTGCTGACTTCTCTTACCATCGGCTTATTGCGCCCCAGCCAGAAGCTGTAGATCTTACGCATTAACCCACGCAGGCCTAAAGCGTCATTGTTGTACACCATAGGAATGAGCTTGTCGTAGTATTTAAATGCACGCTTTGAGGTCTCGTCTTCGCGGCCCGCAAAATTAGCGCGCACGATATCTGCATTCATTGCCGCGCGCTGTTTCCATTTGTTCGGAGTTACCGTGACGACAACCAGTTCATTGGCCGTTTTAGCCGCATTTTGCCCCATGCAGATCTCTGCAAGTTGCTGGCGTTTTTCATCGCTGATGACTCGATGGAATGCCCACATTTGCATGTTGCTGCTGTTTGGGCTGAGAGTTGCGTGTTCGAGAGCGCGTTGAACCGCGTTATGGTCAAACGCCGCTTCAGCATTGTATTTGCGTACTGAGCGACGTGAATGAAGAAGTTGTTCCAGTTCGGAGACGTGTTTCATGGGAATACTTTGTACGTTTGAGGTGCCTGTGATCGGCACCTTTCTAACAGGTATTACGCCTCACGACAAGCTGCTTTGTTTTTACCGAACTTAATGCGACGCAGATTAGCAAACGATAGCGGTGTTTTCTCAATAATAAACATCAAGATGACAGAGCCAATAATAGTGCCAAAGAACACAATGGCGTCTGCGGCAACCGTTTCTACACCTAAAATAGCGACGATGTTGGTCATGTAGATAGTGACCAATAGGTGTATCACGTAAATCGGCAATACCCATTTACCGAGGGACAGCCAAATAGGGTGTTTTCCTAAGTTCGGTTTAGCGAGTAAGAAAAACATCAGTCCCGCTCCCCATATTGAGGTACCGAGTAAAAAGTCATTGAGATTAAATACTTGGCCATGTCCGTGTAGGTAGTATGCTTCTGCAAAATGTATCGCCATCCCAGCCGCAGCGAGGAGCAGAGCTTTTCCTACGCTCATTCTCCATTGATGGCGGCGAGCTTCAAAACCAATAGCAACCATAAGGAAGCTAAAGAAAGGACCATTGCGAGTAAAAATTGGGGTTTCCATCTCGGTGAGCACATTATAACTACCCGCTGCTAAGCCGTAGATATAGAAAATGACTGCAAATGGGAGCATTAACGAACGGCACTTGTTGTCGACAAACCACGCAATCATGAAGACTGCGATCACCAGTGATGGGATAAACCATAAGTGTACTAAGCCACCCTCAAACAGAGAGTTGAGTGGTGCTTGCATAAGGTAACCCCAGTAGCCGGTGCGCTCTGCTAAGTAACCGTGCTCCGCTACGACACCTAAGTTAAAAGGTAGCGCAAGACAAATGAGGCTCCATATAAACCAGATAATCATCAATGGCGTGCTGTAGTTTTTCGCTGTTGTGTAGGGACTTGCGTTGAGTTTTGGGTAGATAAGATAGCCGGCGATAACAAAAAACAACGGTACGGCAAATCGAGCGGCTTGGTTGGTGATGAAGTTAAGCCAAGGCTCTTCACCGATATAGCCATAGTCCATGAATAATTGACCATGAATGGAAATAACGGCCAGTAGCGCGATGACCCTAGCAAACTCAAAGCTGGTAATTTTTTCTGATTTATTAGTAACTTGCTGCATAGTATGAAGAGATGTTTTCTCACTAGAAACGAAACCTCTTCACACTAGCATTTATTGGTTTAACTGGCGTGTTTGGCATCAATAATTTGCTGTATGGGTGCAAGTATTTTGCAACAATTTGTGGTTGATCGTAATTTTTACACCCTTTTGCTTTTGCTCCGTTTAACGTTGTTTGGCGTTTTCTTACAGCTCCCTCATGCCACTGCTATGATTGAACTCACCAGTTAAGAGCTATGCCAACGATTTCCATAAGCAGATGAGTAGTCTGGTGTGTCGATACACTCAGCAAGATCGTCGCATGGTTCAAGCGGACCGACGACAGTCCGGTACGGAAGCACGCCAGCCCAAACTGGGATATCTAGGTCGGCTTTGTCGTCATTGACACCATGGCAGCCGACTTTGACTGATGCCTCATTGAGTTCGATAGCCAGCAGTTCGGTCGCTGCCAACTCTTTGTGATTGCTCAGCCGGATTTGCTCGGTTCTTCCTGGGGCAATATGCTCGATAAAGTGATTCAAAAGCCGATCTTTGTCTTGATTGTTATCGACGGTGACAAATTCACCGAACACGACGGCACTTCGATAGTGAGCACTGTGATGAAAAGCGGAACGTGCTAATACCCATCCATCAAACAGTGTAAAAGTAAGGCAGGTCTTCTGTCCTGACTTTAGCACTCGTAACAGGCGGCTGTTCTTAGCACCGTGTATATACACCTTGTTCTCGACTCGCCAAGCCAGCATGGGAATGATGATTGGCCCATTGGTATCGTTTATAGCGATATGTGCGATGAGTGCTTCGTCGATAATATCGTAAAGTGCTTGGGTCTCTAATACGGCCTTGTGAGTCCCTTTTTTGATTTGTGTTCGCTCTGTTTGTGACAGCATGGCATGACCTCCTTATTCATCTGTTGCAGCTAGATTAGGAAAGTTTTGGTACTCTGTTTAGATCCAAAATATTAAAAATGGTGGATCCAGTTTGAGCGTAATCGATTCGAGTGACCTCTCTATTGACCTTGAAGCTATAGCATCTGGCAAAGTGACTTTGCAGCAGGTTCTGTTTCAGCAGATCCGTACGCGCATTCTTAAAGGATTTTGGCCATCGAGTGCCAAGCTCCCTTCCACGCGATTGCTGGCATCTCAGCTTAAGATCAGTCGAAATACAGTGATACAGACTTATGAGCAGCTGGTTGCTGAGGGTTACTTGAATGCCAAAGCAAACAGTGGATTCTATGTGGCACTGTCATTGCCGGAGCAATACATGGCATCAGATCAGGTGCAGGTGACAGCAGAACGTGGAACGGATGATACGCCAAATAATGGATTTTTTGCCCCAGGTGTTGCTGAGTTTTCAGCCTTTCCTATGACGGCTTGGAGTCGATTACTGCAGCGTCACAGTAACCGTAGTACATTGCTTGGGAACCAAGATTTACAGGGATTGGTGAGCTTGCGAGAGGCACTTCATCGATACCTTACTAGTAGTCGTAGCGTGGTTTGTAATCCGGATCAGATCATAGTGACCTCAGGTGCTCAACAGTCGATTGCTATCGCGTTGCTCGCCACTCAGAAGCTCAAACCTCATCAACGTTTTTTGGTGGAGCTTCCTGGTTACCGTCAAGTGGTGAAAGTGCTGGATACCTTTGCAGTGGATTACGATTTTGTCGATGTAGATGCTAGAACAGGGGTGGACATTCAGCGCATAGTGAACAGTGAATCGAGCGGCATTTATCTTACGCCGAGCAATCAATATCCCATGGGTTGCTCGATTCAAACTGAGCAACGTTTGCAATTGATTGAGTGGGCTCAGCAGAATCAGTCATGGATCATTGAAGATGATTATGACAGTGAGTTTCAGTTTGATAGTCGCCCGTTCCGTAGTATGCAAGGCCTAGCTGCAGAGAGCGGCAACGCGGATAAAATGATCTACATTGGTTCGATGAGTAAGGTGATGTTTAACTCTTTGCGGATAGGTTACATGGTCGTTCCTCCTCATCTAGTACCGCTTTGTTTAGAAATTAAAGATGCATTATCAGGCGACACACCCGCACTGGTGCAAGCGGCGTTGGCTGACTTTATTGATGAAGGCGGGCTACTTAGACATATCCGCAAGATGCGTCGACTCTATGAGCAAAAGTACCGAGTCATGAAGCAGTGTATACAAGATGCATTTGGCCAAGACTGGCGATTGGTTTCACAAGGGGCAGGGCTGCACGCCACTATTCAATGGCAAAGTTCTGTTGATGAAATAACACTGTCTGAAATGGCACAAGAGGTGGGTATGGTGGTGAGACCTATGCAGTTTTATCAACCGTTAGCGAAGCCGCGTAATTATGGCTCCATTGTTCTCGGTTTTGGTAACGCCCCAATAGAGGCGATACCAGATAAAGTGAAGGTGTTAGCTGAGCTCTACTATTCCTTGGTTGAGTAACGGGCTTGTGGTTACTCAACCAAACTGCGGTATGAGCTCAAGACTACTTGATGAGTTTAAGAAGGGATTTAAACTGGTCACCCCGCGCGACTCTTTGTAGTTCAAACAGTGCCATCTCTGTCGAGGTGAGAATTGCACCCTCTTGAGTTAAGCGCTTGAGGGCAAGTTTTTTGTTCGCAGGCGTTCTGGAGGAGACAGCATCAGTAACAAGATGTACTTCATAGCCCGCTTCAATCAGTTCACAGGCGGTTTGATGCACACAAATATGGGCTTCGATGCCGACCAATAGCACTTGTTTTCGGTTGTGATTCTCGGTGGCAGTGCGCACGGCTTCTTCTCCCCAAGCACTGAATACCTCTTTTGCAATTGGTCGCTGGTGCGTAAGCTCTAGGCTGATTTCGTCAATCGTCGCACCGAGCTTATCCGGAATTTGTTCAACCCACACGATTGGCAGCTCCATGAGCTTAGCCGCCTTGGTTAGCGTGTTGAGGTTACTAAATAGTGTCTCTTTGTCGTGCATTAACTGAGCCAGCTTTCCTTGCACGTCGATGATCATTAGCTGGGTGTTATTCTGGTCTAGCATTTAGTCCTCCTGATCTAATATTTGTTCGATAAACCAAGTGCCTGCGGTGCCAAGCCCACAGCGCCACGATAAATCGACGGGCCATACTAACGAACCATCATAGCGACCCACGTTTAGCTTAGTAGCTAGACCATGGTCGATAAAAGGTTACGAGCGCTTCGGTGGGTAAACCGCCAAACATAGTTTATTGAATGATAGGTTAAATTTTGGAAAGTGTAGCTATTCTTTGATTTTGCGGTATCAAGTGTTTACATTGTAAATCAATGCAGTTCAACATCTGTCGAACTGCGTTGGTATGGAGCTAGTGATTAGCCGTGTGGCTGCTCAACTTCTTTCGCATAGTTGACGATTTGTTTGTCTGAATTCGGCTTGTACATGCGCAGGATACCGGTCCAGCCTTTTTCCACATCGATATTGTTGATCGCTTGTTCACCACAATTAAAGTTCACCGTATAAGTGCCATCTTTATTCGCCTTGAGCTCATCTTTTCGGCTCGATAAAGCAAACTCTTCAGTGTGCACATACGCATCAGAACCATAGGTTGTGATAGAGAAGAACCCATTTTTTACCCAGTGGTGGTGCGTCAAAGTTCATAGTTTGACACTCGCCAGAGCGGTCCTGTGCTAATAGAACTTTGTAGTAGGCATGTTCACTCGGTAATCCGCCAAAACCCATTGAAGTCAAACCGAGAGCATGGAACTGCTCGACCTTACGTGGCTCAAGGTGTTGCTCAGGTTTTAGCGTTTTGCCATCGGGTGCGCCCATTGCTTTGGTAAAGTCTAGTTGCAGCACGTTTGCTTCAAGCGCTAAGCGTACCTTCTCTCGATCAAACTGATCGAAGCCTTTTGGTATGTACTGCTCAGAAGAAGAAGCTGTGCCTTTGAGCATATCTTGCTTGCGATTGCCTTCTTGAATGTCGGCGGGTGCGTTGGATGCGACTTGAGTGCGTGCAATAACCCAAACGTGCTGACCTGAAGAGAGCATGTCAGGAGTAATGGTCACCTTGTTTTGACCTTTGGCAGCGTATAGTACCGCTACGGTTCGGTGCTGTTCATCAATGACTTGGAGCGCCTGATAACTGTCTAGAATAGGCAGCTCGAACGTTACGCCGCCTTTGGTGTCCCATATTGACTTTGAATAGAGAGTGTCGCGGTTTTGTCTAACTACCGTTTGTGTCTCCATTGTCAGAAGTTGTCGATCATGCGTGAAGTGGTTGATACCAGACTTCGCTTGCTGTTCGAAGAAATATTTGTCTGACTCCGCGGCAATGAAATTGTCTTTGGTGACATTTGTGTTGCCGCCATTCTCGATTTGAAGTGCGGTTGGTTGCCCTTTCTTAGGCAAGTGATCACCAAGATCATGTGCCAAGGTTGTTGTTGCAAATAGAGAAGCAGTAATCGTTGCCAAAATAGTAAGTTTTTTCATCTCAGATAGCCTTAATTCAAGTTTGAAGTGCTTGCAGCTCAAGCAGGGTGTCGACTTCATTCCTTGGGTCTGTGGCTATAGTAGGACGTCGTGATTATATTTTGAAATCATGAATTGTTATTACTGATATGCGTTAGGTGAATACCAGGAGGCCGTCTAGTGAGTAATGTTAAGAGCCTGAGGAAGGGAGGAAGAGTTGCAGATTTTGGTCTAGAGTTTTAACACCAATCGAAATCAACGGTCATACACAACAAGGAAGTAAAATGAAGTCGTTACAGCAATGGTTAGATGCATACGGAGAAAGTCATCAGAACAGTATCAACAGAAAAATACATAAAGTTGCCGTACCCGGTATCTATTTATCTATCGTTGGACTCATATGGTGCATTCCTCATTTATCCCTAGGTAGTGTTTCCATTAACTGGGTTTGGCTCGTGATGCTTCCAGTGATGTTTTTTTACTTTAGGTTGTCGCGCTCGGTGTTTATTCAAATGCTGCTGTTTACTCTAGCTTGCTTAGCCGTAATCACATTTGCCGATATGTTTGGCGTATCGATTCTCAGCTTGTCGATAGGCTTGTTTGTGGTGCTGTGGATCATGCAATTCGTTGGGCACAAAATTGAGGGAAAAAAGCCTTCTTTTTTCGATGACATCCAATTCCTTCTCATTGGCCCTATTTGGGTCTTCAGGCAAAAATAAGCCCCTTCAGTTAGGGGCTTAAGTGTTGTTATTAGACATCTTATTCACGAATGGTGGCTAGAATAAGCTGCCATTCATTGAAAGGTGGACAAAGATACTAGCGGCATAACCAATGGCGATCACCGGCATCCATTTGAGATGGCCGAAGAAGGTGTATTTACCATGCGCAGCCCCCATAAGTGCCACACCTGCGGCTGAACCAACAGACAGCAAACTGCCCCCAACACCTGCGGTAAGCGTGACCAATAACCAGTTACCCATAGAGAGTTCTGGATTCATGGTAAGTACGGCAAACATCACTGGGATGTTGTCGACGATAGCAGACAAAATACCCACCATCACATTGGCCCAAATAGGATCCCATTGGGTGTACATGATCTCCGAGACGACGCTTAAATAGCCCAGTAGGCTTAGGCCGCCTACACACATCACTACCCCGTAGAAGAACAGTAAAGTATCCCATTCTGCGTGGGAGACACGCCTAAATACGTCGAATGGCACGATTGAGCCGAGGCGTTTAAGCGCCGTTTCGTCGTTATTGGCAATAGCGACAGCTTTTTTCTTCGCGATAGAGCGAGGAAGCGTTTTGCGAAGGAAGAAACCAAAGAATTGCAAATAGGCAAGCCCCATCATCATCCCCATCACGGGAGGGAAGTGGAAGACTGCGTGGAACGCTACAGCGGTTGCAATGGTTAGGATAAACAGACCAACAATCCGAAACGCGCCGCGCTTGAGCTCGACATGAGCATGTACGGCATCGGGTTGGGTTTTAGGGACAAACAGCGACATGATTAGCGCAGGCACAATGTAGTTCACCACGGAAGGCACAAACAGTGGCATGAACTCAGAGAATGACACATGACCCGCTTGCCAGACCATTAAAGTGGTGATGTCACCGAAAGGACTGAATGCCCCGCCGGCGTTCGCTGCCATAACGATGTTAATACAGGCAATGTTGACAAACTTAAGGTTGCTGCCGCCCACTTTAAGTACCACAGCGCACATCAAAAGTGCGGTGGTGAGGTTGTCGGCAATCGGCGAAATGAAGAAAGACAGAATACCGGTTAGCCAAAATAGCGTGCGAAAATCAAACCCTTTGCCCACCATCCAAGACTGCAACGCATCGAACAGACGCCGCTCTTCCATCGCCGATATATAGGTCATGGCGACAAGCAGAAACAGTAGCAACTCAGCGTATTCCAGCAGGTTGTGCTCCAGAGCGGATTTGGCGATTTCGAGCTGGCCAATGTCTTTGTAGACGAAGCCAATGAGTATCCAAATCAAACCTGCGGCGAGCAGGACAGGCTTGGATTTTCTCAGTTTTAGGTATTCCTCCATCATCACTAAGGTGTAGGCGATGCCAAAAATCAATAACGATGCATAACCGACGGTAGATTGAGTGAAATTAAACGCATCAGACGATGCACTGGGAGAAGCGAAACTAGAGGTGGCAAATAAAAGGGGGAGTAAAAAGGTTGGCCACCGACTTATTTTCTTCATGTTTTGATCCTTCAAAAGCTTAGATGAAATCAGGCGCTAACAAATGCGATACGGTATTTTAATGGTTTTTCAACAATTGCGTTGTGAGCTGACGCAGATCTGCTCAACTGATGTGGCCATTTTTTTGTGCGTCGCTTCGCTGAATTTTCTTCATAACGCCAAGTTTTGACTTAAGTTAATTAACGCCTAGGCTAAATAGTGAGCAGATATCAAGCTGAGTGATTGACAGGACGTCAGGAGGGAGCATGAAAACAGGGTTCGCAATGATGGTGACTATGTTGTTATCGGGTTTACATATGTTGGTGGTTTTGCCTGTTCACGCGGCAATGGTGTGTGACAGTGGCAGTCGCTCTGAGTCAACGTTACCTATTTTGGAGAGTGAATGCCCAATCGGTAAAGGTGTGTGGGGAAAAAAAGCCCCATCGCATGAAGAGCAGTCATTTTGGATACAGTGTGGCTTTGTTAAACCTGGCAGCTTACGCACGGCGCCTAGTCAATTACAAGACACTGTCAACCAGCCTATTTGGTTGAAGCCTGATGTGGGCGGTGATCGCTGTTTGGTCGGGCCATATCAGTCATTCGAAAACGCCAAACAAGATCTCCTTGCTCTGCGTCTACTACCTAGTTATCGCGATGCGTTTATTCGCTCGACTACGCAGAAGCTGACCACGACAGTCCCACAAATGGTGGCGAAAAAACAGCCACCCCAGCGTCAGGACTCACACTCGTCACAACAAGTTGTGAGCGAAGTGGCCGCAGTGGCGATCACACCATATATGATTGCTGGTAAACATGGACACCAAGACTGTTTGTGCCTCTTCTGACAATAAAGCGGTGACTAATAGGCTTTAATTCCAAAGGGTTTGAGTTTTTTTGGCAAAATGCTGTCCAGTTGCTCAATCTCTTCCGGAAAGACTTCAATCAGTGGTAAATCATGCTGCTGATATAAAGTGCGAGTTACCTCTACCATTTTACTCTCAATTGGCCCTGAATCTGAGCCCCAATATTGAAGATACACTTTACCTGTGGGTAGATAGAAATCGCTGACCACGTCTTGCTCAATGGGCAATTGCCTCTGGTAAGCGTGAACGACCCCTGCCATGTACAACCAGTTATCGATCAGTAACTCGCCTTTAGACTGGACATAGTGGCCATCGAGCGTGCGATGCTTTGCTGTAAACTTTTGGCGGAAGCTTGAAAACGACTTTTCGGTTGAATGGGCTTCTGCATCTGCGCCTTTAAACTCTAAAACACTCTGCTTAAGTCTGTGGTTTCTCAGCACACTTGGGTGCCAGACTACAAACTTATTATGGTTGGCTTTATCGGTGCGAGCTTGGGCGCCAGCACGTACACCTTGTAGCGTGGCTATCCATTCAGTGTCTTGACGTTGCAACCAGCCAAGCTCACTGAGTAGAAGATTGATTTTCTTGGCCGCTAGACCTAGACGTTCACCAAGTTGTGTTGCGGTTAGGTGCTTGTCGCTGCGGAGTGTGTCATCTAACACTAAGTTGGTTGGCCAGACAATAAAGCGACCATATTTTTCGCTCTCAACGTAATCCCCACCAAATCGAGCGCCGACATCGGTGAGTATCCACTGTTCGTCGTGCCAGGTAATGTAGCCAAGCTGCTTTAACTCGTTAAACAGAGATTTTGGCTCGATTTGACGCTGTTTCGCCAGCGCTGATGTTGAAAGTTTGTTGTGGCTGGTCACCTTATTTATCTCTCCTAATTCGATGAAGTATCCATAATGGCAAGCAGGTCTGTAGCTGCTTGTTTGGGGCTTTCCGCATGACAAATGGCCGAAACCAATGCAACACCATGTGCACCAGTCGCTGCGACGTCTTTGAGGTTGGTGTCGTTGATGCCCCCGATCGCGACGACAGGAAGTGTCGTTTTACTTAGCGTATTGCGCAGTCCTTCCAAGCCCCAGTGGGTCTTTGTATTGGTTTTGGTCGGGGTGGCGAAAATCGCACTTAGGCCGATATAATCGATGGGAAGTGATTGAGCCTCTGCTAGTTGAGCTTCGCTTTCAATCGACAAGCCTAAAATACCTTGTGAACCAATCAGTTTTCGAGCGAGATGTGCAGGCATATCTGTTTGCCCAAGGTGCACACCATCGGCATCAACAGCAAGAGCAACATCAACACGGTCGTTGATGATAAGAGGGACGCCAGTACCATTTAGTACTTCTTTGACGGCTTTCGCCTTCTCAATGAAAGCACGCACATCATGATGTTTTTCACGAAGCTGAACCATGGTAACCCCGCCCGCGATGGCCTCGCGGACAACGCTAACTAATGTGGGCAAGTCTTGGTTTTCGTCGGTGACTAGATATAAGCGGTACGGATTATTTGCCATGGAATGTTTAGCACTCGCGAAATTTAAGGCGAGACTCGATGTCATCCGCACTTAGCTGATACAAGCTATCGAGTAGATTGACTTGCAACGAGCCAGGACCTTGAGAGTTCTCGGCAGCTATTTCACCGGCAATCGCGAAGATCGCTGCAGCAGCGACACCACTGGTTTCACCAACGGCAGCAAACGCGCCAGTTACAGCTGATAGTGAGCAGCCCATACCAGTCACATATGGCATCATCTCATGACCATTGCTTAGTGCAATGGTGCGCTCTTTGGTCACGATGTAGTCCGTTTTTCCAGACACAACGACGCTGCATGCGTAGCTTTCTACCAATGAGCGAGCGGCTGATAGAGCGGCTTCACTGGCATCGAGGGCGTCCACGCCTTTATTTTGCGACTTCTCACCCGCCATTGCGATGATTTCAGAAGCATTGCCGCGAATAATCAAGTTGTCGGCAAGTTCCGCTAATTGACGAGCCGTAGAGGTACGCAGTTTCGTTGCGCCGCAGCCCACAGGGTCAAGAATCACAGGTTTGTTGTTTTCATTAGCCTGCTCAACAGCGAAGAACATACCCGGGCGCCATACACTGTCTAGCGTACCAATGTTAATGACTAGAGCTCCAGCGAACGACATCATCTCAGTCATTTCTTGTTTTGAGTGAGACATGATTGGTGAGGCACCAACGGCCAATAATGCGTTGGCGGTGTTGTTCATGACCACGAAGTTGGTGATATTCACTACCAGCGGTTTTTGTTCGCGGACTTTGTTTAGGGCACTGACGATTTGTTGTTTATTCATTCTATTCTCCAAAGGCTCATTCGAGCTTTTTCATATATACCCAAGTAACCTCAAGATGATGGTTCAGCGAGATTTGCTTGGTTTGGAGTCGCGGCGGCGGTTTGAAAGCATGGTGGTTCTATGCTGAAAACCGCCAACAATGAATCCGAACCAAGCAAACACGCCCGAAGGGAGCGTTAGACAAAGCTTATCTCCGCGTCAAATATCTTCGAAATGGATCGCCATTATTTCAGATATTTTCCTTGATATAAGCTTTGTCTAACGCTCTGAATCCGTCATCTTGAGGTCACTTGGGTATATTCATTGTACTGGGATATAAAAATAGTGCTAGCCGTGGTTAGGCTAGCACTGGTCTATGATGGTTTTATATAAGAGTCTGAGCAGAGACTAGATCAGTCCATACAAAGAAAGGACCAGAATGCCTAGGGTGCAAGTGATGGTAGAAAGTACGGTAGTCAGTGCGATGATGTTAGCAGCAAGGATCGAGTTGCCGCCCATTGAGCGTGCCATCACATAGCTAGCAGCAGCAACAGGCGAGGCATTCATAAAGAACAGAATCCCTAGCTCGAGACCACGAAATCCGGCTAAATAGGCGGCGAGCGTAACGGCAAGCGGTGCCAATACCAACTTGTAGCCACTGGCGATCCAAGTTGGGGCTTGCTCTTTCTTCATTGAGCTAAGATCAAGTGAGCCGCCTGTGCACAGCAACGCAAGTGGCAACGTCATGGTGGCAAAGTAGTTTCCCGCGTCCACTACGATAGTTGGGACTGGAATCGATAGCAGATACACCAGCAAACCCAGCAAGATGGCAATAATGAGTGGGTTTTTAGTGAGTGTGGTGAGCATGATTTTGCCTGCAGATGTTCCTGAATCAGCCCCTTTCGGAGTTAAGCAAATCACCGCCTGCACATTATAGATAAAGGTAGTAATCGCAACGTACAATGCGGCTAGAGCAATGCCGCGCTCACCATAAGCATTGGCGACATAGGCGATACCAATGATACCAGTATTAGCTCTGAACGACCCTTGTATAATCACGCCTCTATCAGCCGACTTCTTGAACAATGTGCCCACGGAGAAGTAGCTAAATAGGAAGAAAGTGACGCTAGCGATAACGCCAAAGGTAAGAAATTGCTTAGCTGAGGCGAAATCGTGTTCTGACGTCACTATGCTCAGAAACAGCATAGTTGGTAGCGTAACTTTAAAGACGAGTTTAGAAGCAACTTCAATGAAATTATCGTTGATAAGTCCGATGCGTTTGAAGACAACACCAAGAATAATGAGTAAGCAAATAGGACCGGTGATTGAAATCGAAAACAGCAACTGTTCTATCAATAGATCCATGATTTACTTCCATATTGTTAGGGGATGATGTCCAAGTGATTATTTCATAGCTTGTCATACAAATAAATGTAGATTGAAAAATAGTACGACCGTGCTAAATTGAAACTATGCAGAAGAATTGATGATGGTGATTATGAGTAAAGGTCGGCTAACAAAAGATCATATTTTGATGAAGGCATTCGAGATTGCGAGCAGAGATGGACTGGAAAGTCTAACGATCGGTGAGCTGGCCAAGCAATGCAACATGTCGAAGAGTGGTCTGTTTGCTCACTTTAACTCTAAGGTCAACCTGCAAGTTGCCGTAGTTCAACATGCGGATGCCACGTTTCAAACTAGAGTGATTTCTCCTGCTCGTGAATTCGAGCATGAGATGGTAACGAAAAAGCTTAAGCATCTTATCGACAATTGGATGAGCTGGAACCATTCATTTCAAGGGAGTTGCATGTTTATTGATGCGTGGCGAGACAGTCAGCAGGACGAACTACAGCAAGCGCTCAGAAAAGCAATCCATCGCTGGATCCACTATTTGACAATCCAAATACAAAAAGGGGTCGACAGTGGTGAATTTAAGCCGACACTCGATCCGCAACAAGCCGCGTTTGAGCTCTATGGGCACTACCTAAGTGCACATGTATTCTACTCGCTGGTGGGTGAGCAGGAGAGCAGTCAGCGATTTTGGAACAGTGTTGACACCTCTATAAAGTCTTGGTCGATTCCTGAATAACGATTTACATCTGAACAACTATTTAAATGGAGCGGTAATTTAGATTGAGAGACCGAGTAAAACGCTAACTTAAAAAAGCACGGTCGTTCTAAATAGATGCTCAACAACAAAACTATCCGAGGATGACGAGGATAAAAAGGACAGTCAGTCATGAGTGATAAAATCTACTTCAATACATCAAAAAAATTCAGCTTCAAGAAGAAAATGGTCAACTTGACCACTCGAGCTCACCATAAACTCGCACCTAATCATGCTAAAAGTACTGCTAAGAAATTGCTTCTGACGCCAGTGCGTTCAACGCCAAAGAATGCTCAGCCGGAAGGCTTAAGCATTTCGGACGTGACGACCTCTGAAGGTGTGCTGAAGACGTATAGTTTGGGAACTGGACCCGTTTGGTTACTCACACACGGTTGGTCTGGTACTGCGAGCCAATTCTTTCCACTTATGGAGCATATTGCGAGTAAAGGCTATACCGCTCTTGCGTATGACCATCCAGCTCACGGACAAAGCGAAGGCGCTTACGGGCACATCCCCGCCTTTGTAGGTGGTTTGGAAGGCTTGCTCGATAGTGAAAAGGAAGTGGCGGGTTTAGTCGGGCATAGTATGGGTACGGCAGCGGCGATTGAATGTAAGCATGCCAAGCTCCAAGATAAGCCCTTGCTACTTATCGCACCTGTGCTTGATTATCTCGATAACCTGTTTGGCAGCGTGGCGCGTTCCGGGTATTCAATGCGACTTTTTGAGGCGGTTGTTGATGATATTCAATCGCAATATCACTACCCGATCACCTCGATTGACCCATACAACAAGCTAGGTCGCCGCAGCACACCAACAATCATCGTACATGATGAAAAAGACCGATTTACTAATTACTCAGTGTCTCAAAAAGCGGCTGAAGAAATGTCGTTGGTCACCCTGATCACAACGCAGGGTCAGGGACATGGTCGAGTTATGCATAGTGATGAGGCGAAAGCCGCATTTGACAGGCTAACGTCATAATCCTCAGCGATTTGATCAAGGTTACGCTTATGTATCCACAATGTTGATGTGGTTAACGAATTGATAGGTTTGTATTATGTAAATGGTTTGGTATGTGGGATCATGGCCTGGTTCCACTTACATCTTTGCTGAGTGTTGGGTTTTCATCTCAAAACACAATTACAACATCGAGTTAAAACTCACGGTAGTTTCCCTACTTTCAGTAGCTTAGTCATCATTAGTTTAGTGATCGATAGCTTAGTGATGTTTGTGGTTTCTAGGGCGTTCACCTTGAGATAGCCCCTCAAGGGAGCATCCGCCTATTGACTAAAGGAAGCCATAATAATGAATAGAAATGATAGTGTCCCCTTACCCTCCAATACTCGAGAGTGGTTTTTTAACCGCAATAGTTTAATCATTCTTGCTGATATTGTTCTGTTTTACGTCCTCTACTCGACCCTACCTTTTGAACCCAATGTCGTACTTGGTATCAGCATATTGACGTTTATCGCTGTGCTTTGGCTTACAGAAGCCTTACACGTGACGGTCACGGCAGTTCTGGTGCCTGTGATCGCGGTATTGTTCAATGTTTTTGATACTCAGACGGCGCTGAATAATTTTGCTAACTCGATAATTTTCTTGTTCCTTGGTGGGTTTGCTTTAGCTGCCGCTATGCATAGACAAGGGTTAGACAAGGTGGTCGCCGACAAAGTGCTGGTCTTGGCAAAAGGACGTATGAGTGTCGCCGTGTTTATGCTTTTCGGCGTGACTGCATTGCTGTCGATGTGGATCAGTAATACCGCAACCGCAGCTATGATGTTACCTCTCGTGCTTGGTGTACTCAGTAAAGTGAATGAAGAAAGTGGTCACAACACTTATGTGTTTGTGTTACTTGGTATTGCCTACAGCGCCAGTATAGGTGGTATCGCGACTATGGTCGGTAGCCCTCCCAACGCGATTGCCGCGGCTGAGATTGGAATGACATTCACGGATTGGATGGCATTTGGTTTACCGACTGCGTTTATCCTGTTGCCGATAGCGTTGGCTGTGCTGTTTTTTGTGCTTAAGCCAAAACTCGATGGAGAATTTGAGATTAGCCATGAGCCTGTAAATTGGGACAAAGGTAAAATCGTTACTTTACTGATTTTCGCTTTAACCGTGTTTTTCTGGATCTTTAGTAAGCCAATCAACGCTATGTTAGGTGGCTATGCTAAGTTCGATACTATTGTGGCATTGGGTGCGATTGTCGCCGTTAACTTTGCCCGTGTAGTTCACTGGAAGGACATTGAGAAAACCGCTGACTGGGGTGTGCTATTGCTGTTTGGTGGCGGTATCTGTTTAAGTAATGTGTTGAAAGCGACAGGGACTAGCGTGTTCTTGGCGAATGAGCTTAGCGAACTGATTTCTCAGTTTAGTATGCTGTTCATTATCTTGGTGATTGCTGCTTTCGTGGTATTCCTAACAGAGTTTGCGAGTAATACAGCCAGTGCTGCGCTGCTTATTCCTGTCTTCGCCAGTGTTGCCGAAGCCTTTGGTATGTCGCCAGTGATCTTGTCGGTGCTGATCGCTGTTGCCGCGTCATGTGCGTTTATGTTGCCTGTTGCTACACCACCAAACGCAATAGTGTTCGCTTCAGGTTATATTAAGCAGCAAGAGATGATGCGAATAGGTATCTTGCTCAACATTGCTTGTATTGGTGCCTTGACCCTAATTGCAGTGACGTTCTGGGCATAGTTAACGTTAGTTGAAGACTTACAATGAAAACGCCCCTATTCCGATGGAGTAGGGGCGTTGTTGTTAGTTTGAATCACTAAATTTTTGTGATTAGGCAATTGAGCTTATCAAAGATGATCTCTGCACCCAATTTGGAGAGATGGATCCCGTCGTTTTGATACAAGTCGCTGTACCCATATTTCTGGGCGTGTGCTTCAAACGCTTGGTAGGCGTCGACGATTTCAATGCCCGTCTCCCCATGACCGTACATCATTTTAAGCTTTTTGCTGTGCACGCTACTCAATGTCTCTACTGACTGTCTTAAACGTTCGACGGTGCTTGGCTCGTTGCCAAACATCGGAAGCGCGCCAACAGGGTCAATGGCACTGGTCACAACAAGGATCGGCTTAATACCGTGGTGCTGAGCCTGAGCAATCATGCTATTTAGGTTACTGGCTACAACGCCAATGTCGATGCCCCAGTTGAGATCGTTCAATCCGCCAAATAACACAACAACGTCAGGTTTTGCTTCTAGTACCTGTGATTTGAATCGAGACAGCATTCCCGTTGTCGTGTCGCCAGGTACACCACAGTTGGTAAATGAAACGTTGGGGTACTCGCTAATCAATTGACATGACCAGTTTTCACCTTTAGCAAGACCCCAGCCAGCCGTGAGGCTATCACCGAGCAATACGATGTTTTTCATAGTTGTTCTCTTAAGATCGAAAAAGCCGCTCTATAGGAGCGGCTTGGTAGTTTTTGAGCGATCAGTTCTTGCTAACGTATTCTTTAAAGCGCGCTTTGGTTTCTGCGTCCGCTTTGTTGTACCAGAATATCAGCATTTCTTCCGCTGTGTTGTCACCAGCGGCTGGAGCGGTTGCCGGCAGCGTAGTTGGCTGTGCCGCGGTAGTAGCCGCCGCTGTTGTGGCTGCTGCGGTTGTTGTCACGACAGCTGCTGTTGTAGCCACAGTAAGTGCTGCTACACCGCCTTTGCGGTTGTAGTCATCAGCTTCACGGTTATAGTCGCGACCGATTTGCATACCATCTTTGATAAGTTTGTCTTCAACCACAGGGACAACTTGGTCGTTCTTATCAGTCAGCGACCACTCTAAGTTATCAATGTTTTTCTGCGCTTGGCGAGCGTCTCGATACGTTGGGACATTCAGGGTCAATTCAGCATCTGTTGCTTCAAAGCGGGCGATGATGGCTTTGCTAGAAATCACTTTTCTTTCATCGCGATTCACATCGAAGAAAGGTTCATATTTAAACACGATTTGATTGACGCCATCTGGTAGCGTGGCTGTTTCACCGGATGAGAAAAAACCGCTTGAGTCTGTGGTTGGGTCGCCTGCATTGACAGAAAGAAGATCAACATTGTCAGGTATTTTGATGGTCACGTCAGCCATCGCAAGGCTACTACAACCGACGAGTAGCGCAGCAGCAATCAGATTGGATGCTTTCATTATTATTTCCCTAGCAGAATATGTGAATCATGGTGTGTTCAAGTGAACTAAAGATGTTTACGTTGAGGTTAGCTCAGTTTTCGGTTTCTAGCTTGCCTAGGTTAGCGACACTTTGCAATCTTGTGATGCACGGGTTGGTTGAATTTCTTTAAAAACTGACATTGGCGTGGATTACTCGGTGCTTTATTGTGTTTTTAGTTTATAAAAATTGCTAATTCGCTGTTTATGTTGTGAATATAAAGCAATTTAACTAAGTTAAGGCAACCAATATCCTCTCAAATGCAACAGGTGACTTAGTTGTGAGGCGATGAAAATTGCTAACGAAACCGGACAATACCACGTAAATTTAAATCGCTTGGCTGCTAATGGTTTCTATATGCAAATCGAATAGATTGGCTTGGCGATGAAAATTGAATCTAGTAGCATCGCCCCCCAAGCGAGAATCGTTTAACGAGCACTGAATGGCCCAAGACAGCAGATGGGTTAAATGAATGGAATCTCAGTGCGATTGTAGTCAATCCTATTGTACTTAAAGAGATTTCATTTGAAGATGTCAAAACGTCCTTTGTCCTTGATCTTGGCCGCGCTGTGTTCGGCGTCTCCTGCCATGGCACAAGACTCAACAGCCACTGAAAAGCAGAAGCCTCAGGCGGAAACAACCCTAGTCAAGCCTGAAGAATCTACCAAGGCTGAAGAGGAATCAGAAGCGCTCCCAGATAGAAAGTTTGCGGCTTTCCCTGTTCCAATTACCGATGATGCGCTGGGCGTAGGCCTAGGTGTAAACGCGATGTACATTCACGATCGTGAAGAAGGTGCAACCAATCCATCGACCAGTATGTTCTATGGTCAATATACAGATTCAGACAGCGGTATGGCCATCATTGGCCACGAGCACGTGTTCGCCCATGATGCTTGGCGTGCAGGATTCTATGCTGGACACTTCAGTCTAAACCTTAAGTACACAGGTCGTATCGGTGCTCAGCTTCCGAAAGCCGCCCAATACGCGTCTTATTCCAACTTTGTCTACGGTGAAGTTCGTAAGCAAATTGTCGATGATCTGTATTTTGGTGTTCAAGGGCTGTGGAGCGGCGGCAATGCTGAGCTCAATGAAAAAACCGATCCAGCGATAAAGAAAGCGTTTGAACAAGAAATGAGTGGCAGTAACCACGCTATTGGCTTTCTTATGACCTATGACTCAAGAGATAACATGATGGGGGCGACAAAAGGTCTCAATGTTGATCTGAGCACACTTCATTACTCCAAAGATAAACGAACAGGAAAGCCATTTCATCGTTTAGATGCTGAGGTTAGTCAGTATTTTCCAATTGGTGATGATGTCTTAGCATATCGAGTGATTGGTAAGGAAATGCTGGGTGACGCACCGGAGTATGAGTTTGTGACGCCTGATTTACGCGGTGCGGACTGGAACAAGTATCGAGGCAGCTCAGTGTATCAAGCTGAAGTGGAATATCGCCACAAGTTTTCTACTTTGTGGAGCGGCGTCGCCTTTGCTGGAGCCGCTGTGGTACGCAATGAAGACCGCCAATTTGCAAACTCAGTCAAGTCAGAAGTGATCCCGTCAGCAGGTATTGGTGTCAGGTATTTACTTAATGCCAAAGAGCGATTTACTGTAGGTGTCGATGCTGCGGTATCGAAAATGGGTAACACTAGCTTCTATATTCGATTTGGAGAAGCGTTCTAACTGCGTACTAATCGCCATCCTGATACTTGCAAATAATCATTGTGAATGAGTGGGTTGTGAGCATTTGTGGTGCTTATATTTAGGTGCAATTTATGTGCTATTGTTTTACGATGGTACGCCTGTTAATTAATTAATCAAAGGGTTGAGTATGCTGAATATTGAACAGCTAGTGGCATTCGTCGCTGCGGCAGAGCAAGGTTCATTTTCTGCGGCCGCGAGGCATCTTGGTAAGAGTCAAAGCTCTGTAAGTATCGGAGTGAATAACCTTGAGCTCGATTTAGGCATTACGCTTTTCGATAGAAGCACAAAATATCCTAAGCTTACCCCGCAAGGTGAGCGCATGCTGGCACAAGCGAAAGTGTTGTTGCGCCAAGCTGAGCGGATCCGTAATTACTCCAAAGCCAGTGTGGACAGCGTCGAAGATACGCTGAAAATTGCCATTGACCCTCTGTTGCCATTCTCGTTGCTGGATTCGGCGATTGAGAAAATGTCGCAGCGTTTTCCATTTACTCAAGTGGATGTATCACGTTTGAGTGCCCACCATCTGACGAGTGCCATTATTAATGATGATGTGGAACTTGGCTTCAACTTGGCGGCGGATGCGGTACCTGAAGGCGTTGACTTTATCTCTATTGCCAACATTGAGTGGGTGTGTATTTGCAGCCCAGATTCCATCTTTGCTGATATGCAGCAAGTCAGCAATGAAACCTTGATTGGTGAAAGACAGATCGTTTGTCGCAGCATGATGCTGAACAAAGTACTCAAGGCTCAAGGCGCATTCTCACAAGATATCTGGCAAGCCGATGATCAAGAAGATGTGATTAAGCTGGTGGAGCAGGGAATTGGTTGGGCAATCGTACCGAGAGACTACATCGTCGAAAAGCAAGCCATGGGCACCTTGATTGACTTTAGACCTGAGTTCCAGCGTTATGAAATGCTCAACTCTGCAGATGTCCTTTGGAAGTCCAATACACGCCTAGGTCCTGCGGCTAAATATCTTTGTGAAATGCTGGGCGTCTTTTAAGCAGAAAGCGCAAATAATCAGTTTAAGCCAGTGACACATCAGCATTAGAAACCTCGCGTTCAACAGCGAGGTTTTTTTGTGTTTGGTCGACTTAGGCTCTAAGTTCGCTTGGAGACAGATACACTAAGTTTCGCCCTTGAAGTTTTGCTTGCTGAAGGTTTTTCAGACCAAGGCTGAGTGTGCCGTCAGCCGATCCCTCTATTGGTGTCGCCCCTATGGAGACGGTACTGACAATGTCAGCTTGGCCAATAACATCCTGATCAATGGCTAATGGGCTTTTTTCGACAAGCTGTCTTAACCATTCGAGTTGCTTTTGCGCATCGATAGAGTTATTGGCGCTAAACAGCAAACCAAAATGACCATTGTTGGTGCGTGCCAGGCAGCGCGATTGAGGTTTCGGAAAACTTCTTTTTATAACGTTAGCAACTTGCTTGATCGCTTTATCACCAATATCGCTACCATAACGGTCATTGATCGTAGTTAAGCCACACACATCGACCACTGCATAAAATAGTGATTCACTATCACTCGCTTTCGTCAGTTCTTGGCGCAAATGATGCTCGTTTTCTAGACCAGTGAGAGGATCGTTCATTGCCACTTGTTTGCTTAACAATAGGTTCGCCAACGCCACTTCAGAAAAGTCACGTATTGCGCGCATGAGTCCTTCGAAGGCGTAGAAAACACTGTTGACATAAATAACCCCTATCAAGCTATCGTGGTGATAGAGGGGAAGGGCGTAGTGTCGTCCGTTTATCTGCAGTTGCTTTGCAAGGGGATCGTACTCGTTGCTGTAAAGGTAGTTAATGCCACGGGATTTAAAATACGCTGGCAACTTGTCGAGTTGGTAGCTGGCTTTGGTATTGCCGTGATAATCGATAGTATTGAACTGGTTTGCCTTTTCATCATATAGGCAAAACTGAACCCCACCGTGGTAGGTAAAGCGATCAAAGATATGTTTCAAGTCTTGCTTAAAGGCTGCCATGTTTGTCGCTAAAGTCAGTTGAGACAGCCCTTGGTTCAACTGAAAGGTGATGTAGTTGACCGATATAATTAAAAACAGCAGCGCGAATACGACGATGGCCGTTAAAGAAATCTGGTAAGACGTAAACAGGATATCAGTTTGACTGGTACCGGACACGACGACCCAGCCAATTGGGTTTCGAGCATCGAAAATGCTTTTCTTTAGTTCGCCATTGTAAAAGTAGTCATAGCTGCCACGTGTTCTCCCTGCGTCAACCTGCTCCTTCAGCCCACCTTGATAGCTAATCGAAGAGGTACCAATGCGGTTTGGATTGGGATGAAATACCAATTTCCCCGTCATACTGTCAATGACAAAGACATAACCGTTATTCAGTGTTTTTAGGTTCGATAGATATTGCGTGGTGTGCTGAACATCCACTTCAAACCACACTTCGATTGGGCTGTGATACTGAACCTGCTTGATGGCAAACACCCAAATCCCATCGGATTTTTGATATAAAGTTGAGACGGCGTATTGTCTGGTAAACCCATCAAAGGTATGCCACTCAATATTGCGTTTGCTGTTTGTAGTGAGCCGGTCATCGTTAAAGTTTGCGTATTGATCTGCTCGTCGATCATAAACCGCAACGCTTTTGTACAAATAACTGTTGGCAAGTATTTGGTTGGCAAGAGGCGCAAAGTTAGTTGTACCGACTTGCTCTTGTAACAGATCTACCTTTGCAAAAGTCGCTTCGATTTGCGACCAGATTAAGGCTGTCGCCACCTTTACATTATCTTGAGATTGAGATTTCGCCAGTGACTGAGAGTGCAGATAGTGCTGATAGGAGAGGTAAATGAGCACCGCAATCAACACAAAAGTGAGCGGTTTAAACAGGCGGAGCAACAGCTTAGGTAACGACATAACATATAAAACAAATTGAACACTACGTCATTACTATCACTGATTATGGAGTGCTTTTAAAGACTTAATTGGTTTATCAATAACTCAGATCAATTCAAATAAAAAAGAGCTCAACAAGTGAGCTCTTTGTGGGTGATTAACGACCAATCTAGTGGCAATGTTGTCAGTTAAGACTGAGCGGAATAATGCAAAATGGCCATCGACATAGGCGCTTGCAAGATTTCCCCTTCAGCATGACCGACTTCAGCATCTGAGATATGGGTATCGCAGATGGTTTTCCAAACTTGATTGCGGTCATTCGGCAAAGAGAAACGAGCCGGAGCTTTGGTTTGGTTGATGAGATAGACCAGTTCGTCACCCTCTTCACCAATGCCGATGTGCAGAGCGACACTGCTTAGTCGGTTCCAATCTTCCATGCTCATTAATTTGCCGTCGACGCGACTCCAAAAAATGCGGTTGTCGTTGCGTTTTTCACCGCTAAAGGCGCGGATGAACGGTACCATATACTCTTGGCGTGCAGCCAGCATTTCCGAAAGCCACTGTTTGAAATGCTGTTTAGCTTCACTGGTTTCCCAATTGAGCCAACTTATTTCGTTGTCTTGGCAGTAGGCGTTGTTGTTGCCTTGCTGGGTATGCGATAGCACATCTGCAGTAAGGATGTGTGGGATACCAAACGAGAACAGCAAAGTAGCCATGAAATTGCGTTTTTGCTTCTCACGGGTAGCGAGGACAACAGGGTTGTCCGTTGCGCCTTCTACGCCATAGTTGTTTGAGCGATTGTCTCCGTGGCCGTCTCGGTTGTTTTCACCATTGGCTTCGTTGTGCTTATGCTTGTACGAGACAAGATCTTGCATGGTGAAGCCATCGTGATAAGTGATGTAGTTGACGGTCGACTTATACGGCCAATTGGCAGCGCTATACAAATCGCGGGAGCCCATTATACGCGTCGCAAACTCTTTCAAGTAACCTTGATCGCCACGCCAGAAGCTACGTGTGATATCACGCAAACGGTCATTACATTCATTCCAGCCAAATGGGAAGTTTCCGACTTGATACCCGTTTGGCCCGATATCCCAAGGCTCGGCAATCAATTTGGTCATCTTGAGAATAGGATCCTGAGCGACCGCGCGGAAAAAGGCCGCTTCACGATTAAAGTGATCACCGTTACGACCCAGTGTTGCCGCCAAATCGAAGCGGAATCCATCGACTTTAAACTCTTGTACCCAGTAACGCAGCGTGTCCATGACTAAGTTGAGCGCTGGCTGATAATTGAGATCGACGGTGTTGCCACAACCGGTGTAGTTCGCGAAGTACTCGCCATGGCGAAGGTAGAATTTAGAATCTAAAGCTTTTAAGTTAAAGACCGGACCTTGATCGCCACCTTCAGCAGTGTGGTTGTAGACCACATCAAGAATCACTTCGATACCTGCTCTATGCAGTTCACGAATGGTGGTTTTGAGCTCTTCCACCGCATCTTGGTGGGCATAGCGTGGATCGGGAGCCATAAACACATAAGGGTTGTAGCCCCAGTAGTTCACCTTATCCATTTGTAGAAGATGAGGCTCGTGCATACAAGCAGCAATTGGAAGTAGCTGAAGGGTATTGATGTTCTGCTCTTTGTAGAATGTGAGCATGGCATCACTGACCAATCCAAGATAGGTGCCACGCTCTGAAGTAGGCACTTGCGGGTTGAGTTTAGAAACCCCTTTTACATGAGTTTCAAATAACACCATCTCTTCACGAGGAATGTTGGGTGATCTTACTTGTTGCCAGTCAAAGGCATCATCAACGACCACGCAAGTCGGCAGTTTAAAGCTTTTTTCAGCTGAAAATGGTGGAACATAATGCAGTGCTTTGTCTAATGCTTTTGCGTAGGGATCGGCTATGTACTGACGTTCTTCGCACGATTCTATGACAAAACCATAACGTTGCCCGGCTTTTATGCCGCTAAGGTGAATATGCTTGATTCCGGCATAATTGTTAAAAAGTGGGAACAACTCTTGTTTGTCGTTGTCATCATAGAGAGCGAGATAAATAGCCTCACAATCGGGTGCATGAATAGCAAAGTTACAACCGGCTTCATCCAGTGTTGCACCCAGCGGATAAGGGCTAGATTGATGTTGCGTCATAGAGATTTTTTCTATTTGTTCGTGAATGACATTAATCTTACTTTCACTAGTTAATAGCTTTGTAAACTTTAGGTCAAGCGAAGATCACAGAAATTTAAATGTAATTTAATTTCAGTTTTCTTTCCTAAAAGTTAAAAATAGTGATGTAAAGCATATTGTGCGCGTCAAAACATTACTCCCATCTATGCTACTCCCCCCTTGAATTGTGATCTGCCCTAAAAAAACGCCATACGGTTATTTTTCTACTCCTTTCTCATCCCCCTTAACTATCTATAGGGTGGAGGACGCTTCCATTACACGACTTCGTTAACCTGCAATTGTTCAATCAACTCGGGACCCTAACCGATATTTCAAGTAAGTCTGAAACGCTTCGCTACTGCCTTCGAAGCGTCGAAGAAAAAGAAGAAATTGAATATAACAATAAGTTAAACGGAGTTTTCTAAATGAAAAAAGTAAGTGTAGTTGCTGCTGCGGTGGTAGGTGTATTGGCTGCTGGTCAAGCAATGGCGAATGTAGATTTTCATGGTTACATGCGTGCTGGTGTTGGTGTTAGTGAGCACGGCGGTCAGCAAGCGACATTCGAGAAAAATAAAGTTGGTCGTCTAGGTAACGAAGGCGACATCTATGGTGAGGTCGGCCTAGGTAAAGAAGTATACAACGATAACGGTAAGTCGATGTATGTTGACTCTATGGTTGCTATGACTTCGAACGGTTCAAACGACTGGGAAAGTACTGAAAACGACGATGCAAAGTTTGCATTACGTCAGTTTAACGTTCAAGCAAAAGGGTTCTTGGGTTTTGCTCCGGAAGCAACTCTTTGGGCTGGTAAGCGTTACTACCAACGTAAAGATATTCACATCAGTGACTTCTACTACCTAAATATTTCAGGTGCAGGTGCCGGTATTGAGGGTATCGAAGCAGGTCCTGGTAAGCTTTCTCTAGCTTGGGTTCGCAACGATCGCAACGACGGTGTTCAAGATGGTGACCCAAGCACTGGTCAAACTCCAGACGCAGGAAACGATGGCGGTGCACTAAATGTTAATACATTAGACATTCGTTATGCTGGTATTCCTTTATGGGAAGGCGCATCACTTGAGTTAATTGGTAACGCAGCTCTATTAAATGAAACTGACCAAGCATCGCAAGCTGCTAAAGATGCAAAAAATGGTTTCATGGGTACGGCTGAATTGACTGTAGGTCTGAGCGGCGGTTTCAACAAAACTGTAGTTCAATACGGTACTGAGGGTTACTCAAAAGCGTTTGCGTTCTATGGTGACGGCAGCTGGTACGGTGCTGAAGCTAAGTCTGGTGCATCTGGTTACCGCTTGATCAACTGGGGTGTATCAGAAGTCGGTCAGAACGTTGAGTTTGGTCACCAGCTAGTTTACGGTGTTGGTGAAGGTATGTGGGATGGCCAAGACAAATGGACTACATACTCTGCAGTTGTTCGTCCAATGTATAAGTGGAACGATAACATGCGTACAATCCTAGAAGCAGGTTACTCGCAAGATGATAACGATGGCTCTAAGACAACAAACAGCAAGTTCACTATCGCCCAAGCATGGTCAGCAGGTTCAAGCTTCTGGGCTCGTCCTGAACTACGTGTTTACGCGTCTTACTTAAATCAAGATGAAGACGGTAAATCAGATGGTAGCTACAAGTTCAACGGCGGCGAGAGCAAATCTCAAATGCAAGTTGGTGTACAAGTTGAAGCTTGGTGGTAATCTAGCGTAATAGCTAACCACGTTAATCATGTACAGCCAGCTAGTCTGGCTGTACTCTTTTTTCGGAGAGTAATTATGAAGTATAAATGGTTGCCCTTAGTAGCGGCTTTCTCACTAGCAGGGTGCTCTGCACCACAAGTTATTTCTAGTGATGTGGAGCCCTCTCAACAGGTATCTACATCGGTTGAGCTTTTGAGTTGGACAAAGCTGGATCTTCCAGCGAATGTAACGACCGAGCTTGGTAAAAACTCTCAAATTTTGCTACTGGATGGAACAGCAAGTCCTGTTGCTACATTTACTGTCGATGGAAATCGCGGTAGCTTGGATGTTGAGGTAGCAAGTTTAGTAGTTAAAGAAAGTAGTATGTATGCGCCTTCATTTAAGGTCACTGACGATAAAGGCCGTGTGTTAGGTGAAAAGCGATTTTCTGAATTTGAGTACAGAGAGGCGAAGGTTTTAGATCCTGACCAATATGCTGCAAAAGTAACGGTAATCCCTTTTGATGATTCTAAAGCGCTGCATATCTTGGTGTACTCAACAAAAGAAGATATAGCGGGTAGCTCCACCGTGACTCATCCTGCCAAGCTATATGCGAAAGCTCGAAGCAACCAACCACCAGAGATCGCTGATCCTGTCATTCTGCATTCACTCTATGGTACTTTGACCGTTAAAATTGATGCTAATAATGTTGTAACGAAGCGCGAGCAGACGGAAAACGAATATATACCATCTGCTGCAACCAGTGAAGAATACTACAAATCTGCAATAGAAAAAGCGGTTGCAGAAGACAACATTCCAAAGGCACTTAGCCTGCTAGATGAAGCCAAAGCACTTAATATTGAAGGTGCTCAAGAGATCTTCGTTAAAGCAATTAATGCAAAATAGCATATTCATAATATAGTTATTATTAGCCCTGAAAATGATTTGAGATAATTTATCTCTCAATGTTTTCGGGGTTTATATTTTTCTCCGCAACCATACCGCTCTCAGGTTTACATCCAATTAACCTCAAAAAGTGACGTTGTTCAAATAGCTGGTATTTGTTACTCAAGAGCTGTTTCACCAAGAAAGTGTGACTTAAGCCGTTTTTTACAGGCATCATTCCGGTTTTTCCGTGCTCAACTTCAAATTTAATTCCGCAATGAAAATTAAAGTTCCAAAACCGTAGCCAAGTACTATTGATGAATGAGGGGAGGTGCTTAGAAGTACTGCCACTATTATCAATAACAGCCCCTACTCCATCAAAATTGACCCCATTATTCTCCTCTCCGACAACTTTCTCACCACATCTTACATTCTGCTGCCTTTTTGAATGTCGATTGAGAAATATAACGATAAAAATCGGAGTTAATAATGAAAAAATTATGTTTAGTCGCTGCAGCTGTTTCTACTGCACTTGTTGCTGCGCCGTCTTTCGCTGTGGATTATTTTGGTTATTTTCGTGCGGGCACTGCGCTTAGTTCAAACGGAACTGGTGATGCCAACTACGAGAAGCAAAAAGTGGGTCGTCTAGGTAACGAGAACGACAACTACTCAGAGTTCGGTTTTGGTAAAGATCTAAAAACGGGTGAGCAAACGTGGCGCGTGGAATCGATGATTGCTTCTGGCAACAGCGGCACAAATGGCTGGCAAGATGGTGACTTCAACGTTGCACAGTATAACGTTCAAGCGACGGGTCTGTTCAGTTCAGACAAAGAAGCGACAGTATGGGCTGGTAAGCGTTACTACCAACGTCGTGACGTACACATCACGGACTTCTACTTCCTAAACACATCTGGTACTGGTGGTGGTATCGAGAACATCTCTGTAGGTAATCAAAAACTGTCGCTTGCGCTTGTTGAAGATAGTAGCTCAAAGCAAAAAACGCTTGATGGCAAACAGTGGGTACAAAAGCCTGGTACTAACCCTGGTGTTGAAGGTAGCTGGGAGCAGCAAGATAAATACAAAGAAGATGAAGTCAAAGGTTACATCGCTGACGTACGTCTAGCGAACATTAACCTTTGGGAAGATGCAACACTAGAGGTTGCAGGTGCGTACAACTTCTCAACGGGTACTGCCTCAGGTAATACCAACGTACAAGCCGATGATGGCGCATTGGTTACCGCTATTCTTCACCAAAATATGGAAGCCGGCTTTAACCAAACGGTTGTGCAATACGGTAACAGCGCGTACGGCGCACAAATGGCCGACCTTGGTAACGGTGGTAATTTCGATCGCCGCGACGGTGCGAACAACGACGCACAAGGTGTTCGACTATTGAACTGGGGTGTGATTAGCCTAGGTGAGAAGTGGGAAATGGGTCACCAATTCCTTGCTGCACGATCGACAGACGCGGCAATTTCAGCGACGAACCGTGCTAAGACTGACCATGATTTGTTCTCTGCAGTAATTCGCCCAATGTACCAATGGACTGACACAGTGCGTACGGTATTTGAAGCGGGTACTTACGTTGAAAACTACAGCAATTACGGTAACAAAAAAGGCAGCAAGTTGACGGTTGCGCAGGCTTTTTCTATGGGTGAAGGCTTCTTTGCTCGTCCTGAAATTCGCGTATATGGCACTTATCTAAATGATCGTTCGGACAGCGCACAGCTTGCAGACAAATCAAAGAAAAACGAGTTCCTTGTAGGCGTACAAGTAGAAGCGTGGTTCTAACGTTTTACTCATTAATTTAATAGACGAAGGGCGAAGGTGACTTCGCCCTTTTTTGGAGACGAACATGATCAAACTATCGACGACCCTGATTAGTAGCTGCTTGTTACTCGCTGGATGTCAGAGTGCCGAAGTGGTAGAGCAAGCGCCACTTCGCTCTCAAGCAACGATTTTCGATCCGGCTAGCCTTAACGTACTGGCTATGAAAGCACCGAGTGAACAGACATTTCGAATCGATGAGAATAGCCAGCGCTATGTCATAGACGGTGTCGAGAGTCCAGTTGCAGTCGTCTCACTACCCCTAACTTCAGGTGCGCTCGATATTACAATCACTAGCCTGATATCTTCTTCTGCCTTTGCTCCTTATGTGGTAGTTATCCGTGATGATGGTAGCGTGGTTGAGCAATATGATTTGAATGAGTTTGGGTATCTGCCTGCACGTTTTCACTTGGGAAATCGATTAGCTCTTAACTTCACGTTTGTTGCGCCAAGTGCAAACTCAAAGCTCATGCTGGTGGTGTACACCAAACCGGAAGCCGCGACTCGCAGCGTGACGGTAACTCATCCAGCAAAACTTGATGCTAAAGCTCGCGGGAACTATTTGCCTGAGGTGAAAGATATTCAGGTACCTTTTAGTGATCAAGGTGAGGTTATTATTGCCATTGATGGCCGCAAGTCACAGGCCAATCCAACCCCAAGTGATGAACAAGTCACTCAGAGCAAGGTCATTGCGGCAAAAGCGACTCAAGAATCGAGTGAGTTTTATCGTCAAGCGATCACCCATGCAGTTGATAACAACCAGTTAAAAAAAGCAGTGAGTTTACTCGAAGAGGCTGAGTCACTTGGCGTGGAGGGTGCGCGCGAGGCGTTCAACAAAGCGGTGAATGCTGCTGCTTCGCAGTAAAACGGAAGAATAATTGACCGATTAGTGTAAAAGCGTGGTGTTGATCGACAATCGCACTTAATTGTTGGCGCAATCAGCCGTTACTATAGAGAGTAACCGTTACCACAAAAGCCACTCAATTATGTCGACACTTACCATTGCTATTGGCGCTACCAGCTTGTCACTGTTGCTGGTGTTCGTCTGGATGTTCTCGCTCTCACTGCGCAAGAAGCGTATGGAGGAAGAGCGTCTTGCGCGAGAGGCCGCCTATCGTCGAGCGATGGAAAAAGCGCGTCAGCAAGAGAGGCAAGATCGCGTCTTCAAAGCCGAGACCGGTCATGTACCAACCATTCTCTATCTCGCCAAAGAAGCAGAGAGAAGCAAACCTAACGAAGCGCTATATTGGTATCACAAAGGCGCAGAGCTCGACAATATTACCTCAATGTACGGCATTGTTCGCCTTAGCGACAAAAAGCGCGAAGACCTCGTTCTTCGCGAACAAGCCAATTATTGGCGATTATGTATAGCAGGTGCAGAAGGTGACGTTCACGCTAAGTTTGAAGCTGCGAAAGCGCAAATATTTGGTCAAGGTGTTGAGCGCAATATCCCAAGAGGCGTCGCTAAAATTCAAGAGGTAGCTGAAGAAGGCAACCTTGAAGCGATTCTGTTTATGGGAGATTGGAGCATTTCTCCCGAGAACCCTGTACCGTCACCAAAGCAGTCCACCCAGTGGTTTGAAAAAGCCGCGGACAAACAAAGCGAAGAAGGAATGACTAAGCTTGGCCTTAACTTCTTAAATGGCGTTGGCGTGGAGCAAGACGGTCAGCGCGCATGTTACTGGCTTGAACGTGCGGCCGAAAAGGGTAACGTCGAAGCGATGTATTTTTCCGGTGAAGCGTGGCGTGATGTAAAACCGAATGGCGCAGCTATCGCTTATATTTGGCTATTTATGTCTGCGTACATGGGCTATGAGCCCGCTAAATCGGCTCGTGATGCAGTGGGCAGCACGTTGGGCGTTGATTCCGTCGTTGGGCTGCAGTCACTGGCTAAGCCTGTTTTGAAAAAACTGCAGTTTGGTCCCGTCGTCAAACACTCGTTGATTCGTGCCCTAAACAAACTCTACAAACGGGAGTTACCTTTATTTGGGTTAGTACAGGATGGAGAGCAGGAACCAGCCTCTACAACTCAAAACGAAGTGCCGCCAGAGGCCAAGCCTAGCGAGACTGAGAGCACGATCTCTTCAAATATTGAGGACGCTACCGAGGACACGGCAAGCTCATACAGCTACTCCAGTTATGATACTCACTATTCACAATAAAGTAGTCTTTACTCAAATTTGGTCTTTCGACTTATCACATATGACCTTACTGAATCACATGTGAATTTCTGTTTCACTATTGTTATTTTTACCTTTCCTTAATGTTCATTTGAGTTGTTTTATGGACTACTTTGGTGTGATCGATATCACTCAATGTTTGTCTTTGACACTTCCATGACAAAAACAATGTTCAAAAAAATATTCTGAGCTCAGTTTCGGTGTGACCTTCAAGGATGCTTGGCAGTGGCCTTGTCGTTCGCACATTAAATCCGTGCCATTTTTGGCATTCCTGTTCTATACGGAGCTTTTTAATGAAAACTTTTAAAATGACATTAGCAGCGGCACTCGTTGCTGCAGTAGCACTTCCAGCAAGCGCAAACTACGTTGACGTTCGTGGCGCTTACAACACAGAAGCAAAAACTTATGAAAGCCGTGTTCGCACGGGCATGGGCTTTGCTGAAGATTGGGAAATTCACCTAGAAGGTACTCAAGGCCACGGCGATAGCGCGTTTAGCCAAGACGACCACAAAGTAGCAGCGTTCGAAACTGAACTAAACTACAACTACGCAATCAACGACAACGTAACTCTAACTCCTGGTTTCGTTTACTGGAACGGTACTAGCCACTCAGAATACCGTCCTTACCTAAAAGCGACTTACGCAACAGGTAACTTCTACACTGCAGCACGTTACCGTTTCCAAGCGGCAACTGATGGTGTTGAGAACACAAACCAAGTTGACGCATGGGTAGGTTACAACGTTTCAGACTTCAACCTAGAATATAACCCAGCTTACATCGCACAAAACAACGGCGGTAAGATCAACAGCGATCTTTCTCGTGCAGACAGCAAATGGGAACACACGTTCCAAGTTAAATACACTGGTTTCGACACGTGGGCACCTTACCTAGATTACCAAATCCTAGACAAGACTTACGTAAGTCAAAACGCTGAAGTGAAAACTGAAAACCGCGTTCGTGTGGGTGTAACGTTCAACTTCTAATCTGATTTAGTCAGAGATAACGAATTGAATATCGAAACGCCGCACATGCATTGAGCGGCGTTTCTGTATTTTTGGTTCAGTAAAACTAATCAGTTTGCTATACATGACGCTTTTCCAATAGCGACTTCACTAGACGCTGTATCCAAGTTAATGCTGAATTACGTGCCATTTTGCTCGGCCAAACCATATAAGTGTCAAAGGTTTTAGTCTCAAAAGGGAACGGTAGTGACTGTAAGTGGAACATCTCACCATACTCCTCAAATAACGTCTCAGGGACGGTTGCAATTGCCTGGGATTGAGAAATAGAAGGCAACATGCCTAGTAGTGATGAATGTTGGCTGTGGGTACGCCTAGGAGGCAAAACATCGCTGACTAACCATTCAACAAAAGTGAGATTATCGCGACGAATGTTTAGCAGCGCATGGCTTTCCTCCATGTAGACTTGTTTGGTCATTTGGCCATTCTTGAGTCGAGGATGATGCTGACTTGCAATGCAGACTAGACCGTCGCTGTGCAAAAGCTGTGACTGAAAAACGCGACCGTCAGGTGGGGCTACGTCAATGACAAGATCGACTTTTTCGAGCCTTAAGTCCTCATAAATACGTGCATCATTGGGAGGTAGCTCTTTTAGGATTAAAGAGATGCCTGGGTACTTGTCAAGAACATGGAGCTGTTTTTGAAGCCGCAGTAGAGCCGCTTCATGGCAATAGATTACAAAGCTTCGCCGGCTAGTGAGTGGGTCGAAGCTGTCCAACCCTTCCATTACCTTATCGATACCCAACAAGTGTTCATGTATGTGCTCGTAAAAGTCGACCGCAAACCTTGTCGGTTTAATGCCTCGTCCTGTTCGGGTAAACAGTTCACTGCCAAGTGCGCCTTTTAGTCTTGACAGTGCGTTACTGACTGACGATTGTGTTAAATCCAATTCTTCAGCTGATTTAGTGACAGACTGTGTTTCATAGGTCGAGACAAACACTCGCAACAAGTTGAGATCGAACTTCTTGCTATTTTGTTTATTCGAAACCATGGTGCTTCCTTGTCAATTTGTTGTAATGGTTGGATGGCCGACATGAATGGCTCGGTTAGTCCAAGTTCTTCTTAAATCTTAGCGCAGCCACAACAATACCGATGAAGGTAAATCCAGCCAGCCAAAGTGTATCTCGCCATACGTCTGCTAAATCAGCACCGCGTAAAATAATCCCTCGAATCATGCGCATAAAGTGAGTGGCCGGTAAAGCTTCTGCAATCCACTGAGCGGCAGTGGGCATGGCTTCGTAGGGGAACATAAAGCCAGAGAGTAGAATGGAGGGAAGCAGAATAAACACGGTCATTTGCATCGCTTGTAGCTGGGTCTGAGCGATGGTTGAAATCACCAGCCCTAAGGTGAGGCTAGCGGCAATAAACAGTAAGCTACCGAGTAGTATCTGGCTGATTTGCCCATTAATGGGAACGCTGAAAATGAGGTAGCCCAAGCCTAAAATAATGAAAATTTGGATAAGACCGATGAAGATATAGGGCACGATTTTGCCAATCATCAATTCAAGCGAATGGATCGGCGTGGTGATAAGTAGCTCTAAGTTGCCCCGCTCTCGTTCGCGCACGATGGCCGCGCTGGTAAAGAGGATCATGGTCATGGTCAATATCACCCCAAGCAGACCAGGCACGATGTTGACCGCAGAGCGCTGGCTGGGATTATACAGCAAGGTTGCTTCAAAAGTTTTGGTTTGGTTGGGCTGATACCCTGCGATAGCAAACTCCGCTATCGGCATAGTTTGCAGTGAGAGTAAGGCTGCACTTACCATGGTATCAGAACCATCCACAAGCCACTGCCCAAGTGTTTCTTGGTGCGTGATACGCTGGGTTAGGTTGGTTGGTAATATTAATGCGGCGCGCACGACGCCTTCTCTAATCGCCGTTTCTGCTTCCTTTACGGTGGCGTATTGAGCTTTGACATTTACGACTTGAGTGACTTTGACGGCTTCTACAATCACCCGACCAGGCGCTGACTCACTTTTATCCACGATAGCAACCGGTATATTGCGGACGTCCGTGTTCATGGCAAAGCCAAACAGAATAAGCTGAATGAGTGGGATCATAATCACCATGCCAAAGGTGATGCGATCGCGTGAAAGCTGGCGGATCTCTTTCACCATAATGGCGCTCATACGAGTGAAACTTTTCATTGTCGGCCTTCTCCTGTGACAGAGACAAAGACATCTTCGAGGCTAGGTCTTGCTGGTGTGAGTTCGCAATTTTCTAGCTCGGGAAATGTGTTAATGAGCCACTTAATGGGATCGGTAACTTGCTGGTAGATGAGTACACGCAGTCGAATACCAAGCTGAGCGGCAGAGCGTACTTCTGGGCATGCAATGAGGCGTTCTTTTAACGCTCTAAGATTCGAGGCTTTTACTTCAATGATGTTGACACCCATGTTGTTCATTAGGGTTTCTGGTTCGCCATCGGCGCGCATCTCACCGGATTCCATAATGGCTAAGCGATGACAGCGCTCGGCTTCATCCATGTAGTGAGTGGTGACCAGTATCGTGGTGCCTTGATCACTTAGATCAAACAGCTGTTCCCAAAAGTCGCGACGATTCTCAGGATCAACGGCGGATGTGGGCTCATCTAAAAACAACAACTCGGGGCGATGCATGGTGGCACAAGCGAGAGAAAGTCGCTGCTTTTGTCCTCCGCTCATGCCGCCGACTCGCTGCTTTTGGAGGTTAGTGAGCCCATAGATGGTCATCTGCTCGGCGATTCGCTGTTTCAGCAAAGCCCTATCTAAGCCAAATATCTGGCCTATGAACTGAAGGTTTTCAAGAACGGTCAAATCATCATAGAGAGAGAATTTTTGCGTCATGTAGCCAATTTTAAGCCTGAGTGCTTCAGATTGTTCGGGGATCTGTAAGCCGAGCACATTGACCTCACCTTCGGTGGGTTTTAGCAAACCTGTGAGCATGCGAATTGTCGTGGATTTACCGCATCCGTTTGGCCCTAAAAACCCGTAGATACTGCCTTTAGGCACAGAGAGGTTAATTCCGTTGATGGCGGTAAAGTCACCAAACTTTTTGACCAAGTTGGTCGCTGTTACTGCAATGTCTGTCATCTATTTGAGTCCTTGCAAGTCGACTTGAGCAGGGACGCCAGTCGGCAGGCTTTCTGCACTCGCAGGAAGGTCAATTTCGGCCAAATACATAAGTCGAGAGCGTTCGTCTTCTGTGAGGGCATAGTAAGGCGTGAACGAAGGGTCGGCAGCCACCCAGCGCACGCTGCCAGTTAACACCTCATTGAGACCGTCAACGTGTACATCAACTTGCAGTCCAGGAACGAACTTTACGCGCACAGAAGAAGGAACATAGACTCGGGCATAAGGGATACGATCTGCAAGCACCACAGCAACAAACGCCCCAACGGAAACACGTTCGCCTAGGTTATACGGCAGGCTATCTAAGATGCCATCTCGAGTGGCAGTAATAGTCAACTCATCAAGCTGTTGAGTTTGTAAAGCAACATCGGCTTTAGCGGCGGCAAGCGCGGCTTCTGCTTGAGTAATATCTTCGGGTCTAGAGCCTGCGGTGAGTTTGGAAAATTCCTCATTGGCAGAGTTTAACTCGGCTCTGGCAGTATCACGGCTGGCGACCGCTTGGTCTTTTTGCGATTGGCTGGCGAGTTTTTTTCGCACTAGCTCAGAGGCGCGGGAATAGTTTTTCTGAGCTTCGGTGAGTTTTGCTTCTGCCATATCGACTTGCGCTTTGGCGGCAGCAATGTCTTCCGGTCTTTCACCATTGGTTAGACGCAGTAAGTAAGCACTAGCTTTAGCCTCTTCGGCGATGGCATGCGCTAGCACGGCTTCTTGGCGTTTAGTATCAAGGCGGACAAGTACATCACCAGTTTTGACACGGGTTCCCTCTCTTACGGGTAGCTCACGAATGATCTCATTAGCTGTGGAAGAAAAAGAAATACGATCTCTTTCCAGTGTGCCTAATGCCTTGCCGTTGTCATCGTTTTGGCAGCCAAGGAGCGCTAAGACTAGTGGAATAATGATTAGCAGTGAACGTTTCATACCTAACCCTTCTATGGAGATCTACTATCAATATTAGAAGGGTGTTGGCTATTTTCTAGCTGAATTTCATCAAGTTATGAAGTCAAGTCGCTTTTTAGCGATTCGGTGACTGGATAGATTTCTTTCGATTAATTTTGTACTTATCTTGCTATGCGATACTGCAGAGCGAGCGTGTTAACAGTGTCTATATCGTGAGTCCAGAATATTGATTGTATTTTCGATAATCTACACTGCCATTATGATCACAACGCCAGCGATTGTGAATTTTACTACGACATAGGTAGAAGAATTTGTTGCGGATGTTTTTAACTGGTTGTTAAACGTAATATAGTTTTTTCTAAATTGTCTGAAACCACATCACGTATTGACACTCTTTTGCCGCTTCTGACTAGTACCTGATATAGGGATTTCGTAGATTATCAATTAGGAACACGGCAAAGGCTGCCACCGCGTTATGGAACACTGCACTATCATGAAAGATCAACTCACAATCTCAATTTCAACGATTAATGGCTCCTCCCACTGGCAGCTAAGTAAATCGATGCGTCGCAGCTTAAAGAGCTTGGCGGGGATCGGGCTGGTGTTAGTGCTAGGGGCCGTGCTACTTATTCAGCACTTGTATCAGGTGGTGGATTACGCGGAGTTAAAGCAGGCGGAGCTTGCCAGTGAATCACAAACGCTTGGGGACGAGTTGGCCAACCTGCAAGATCTTAAGCAGACATTGCAACAAGATCTCTCTGAGCGTGAAGAGCGAATTAGCCTAGTGTCAGAGCGCCTAGCAGATTTGGAAAAGGTATTGGGCGTAGCCGACTCACCAGAGAATATCGACTTAGATTCAAGACTTGATGTAGCGGCGATTCACTCTAACGTGCGTATGACGATGCTCAACCAGATCCCAAGTGGTTCACCGGTGGGTAAAGAGCGCATCTCGTCACAGTTTGGTAAGCGAAAGCACCCGGTGACGGGCAAACTAAAAATGCACCGAGGTATGGACTTTGCGGTCAATACTGGCACAAAAATTTACGCGCCAGCGGATGGCGTGGTTGAAGTGACAAGACGCAGTAAGAAAGGGTCGGGTAACTTTCTTAGGTTGCAGCATTCGTTCGGTTTCTCCAGTTCATACTCTCACTTAAAGGGCTTTAAAGTTCGCCCGGGACAGTTCGTCCGTAAGGGAGAGCTCATTGCCATTTCTGGTAACAGTGGCCTGTCATCGGGTCCACATTTGCATTATGAAGTTCGCTTTGTTGGGCGAGCACTTGACCCTAAGCCGTTCGTGGAGTGGGGCGTAAACGATTTCGAAGATATCTTTAAAAAGGAGCGAGCAATACGATGGGAATCTTTAGTAAAAACAGTGGAACAAAGAGTCGCTCAGCAGCTTCAACTCTCATCGCCAAAGGCTGTGTTATTAGCGGAAAACTCAAACTAGAAAACGATATACAAGTCGATGGTATCGTTGAAGGTCAGTTGCACATTGAAGGTGTGATGGTGGTGGCTGAATCTGGTCGAGTAAAAGGCGAAGTTTATGCTAAGCAATTGATTGTCAATGGCATATTGGAAGGCGATTGTCACGCGGAGCAGATCCAGATTCTGGCAAATGGTCGTGTCAAAGGCAAAGTGTGGAGCAACAATTTGAGCATTGAACCGGGTGGCAAGTTCTTTGGTGAAACCGCTGAACTGCCTGAGAAAGAAGTGGTGACTTTAACTAGCCAAGCTAAGAAAGAGGCCAATACACCATCTCCTGCGTCCAAAAGTTCACCGCAACCTGCATCGGCATCAGGTGCAAATCAAGTGAAACCGGCAGCTAAGCCAGCGGCTAAAGCGGTGAAAACGGCATAGCTCAAAACAATCTTATCGCGCCTCAAGCCTCTATTGAGGCGCCTTTCCTCTTCGATTGACATGTCCTTTTCGCGACGTTCAATACGCTATACTTTGTATTGGGATGTCAGTGCTAACTTATTCTGGTGACGTTGTCACTTATTGTGAGCTGGAACGTTTGGCATACCCAAAATGTCGTAATGTGATCTAAGTAACCAGCCTTTCTTGACCGAAATCAAGCGAGGTTAGGTATAACCATAAAGCACTATTCCAAATGACAGATTTCCCATTAACTTTATGGGATAGCCTTATGCCATTTATTCATCACTGATAAGGCGGAGTATATGTCACCAGAGAAAACTTCACAGAGTCGACGTCGATTTCTTCGCGACGCCGCTCGAACCGCGGTCGGTGTCGGCGCAGCCGCGACTGTATTAGGACTTCAATCCAAGCAAGGACAAGCCAGAATCAGTGGTGGCGTGCCTATTCGTCCGCCCGGCGCATTGGAAGGCAATCAGTTTGACCAAGCGTGTTTACGATGCGGCCTTTGTGTTCAAGCCTGTCCTTATGACACGCTGAAACTCGCCACATTGCTCTCTCCCGTTGCTTCTGGAACGCCATATTTTACCGCGCGCGATATTCCTTGCGAGATGTGTGAAGACATTCCCTGTGTCGTAGCCTGCCCAAGCGGTGCTCTAGACCATGCGCTGACTAACATTGATGACTCGCGGATGGGGCTAGCGGTGCTGATTGATCATGAGGAGTGCCTCAACTGGCAAGGGCTTCGCTGCGATGTGTGTTATCGCGTTTGTCCTCTTATAGATAAAGCAATCACGCTTGAGCCGATTCGTAACCAGCGAACTGGTTATCATGCGATGTTCATCCCTACCGTTCATTCCGATGCTTGCACGGGCTGTGGTAAATGTGAGCAAGCCTGCGTGACTGAGGTACCTGTTATCAAAGTGGTTCCGATTGAACTCGCTAAGGGTTACATGGGGGATCATTACCAGCTTGGCTGGGAAGAACAGGTTGAGCTGCGAGATGGTACCTTCCCTGAAACGCCGGAAATTGCACCAACTGAGCATATTCGCATCAATGACGGGAGAAAATAATGGCTAAGAATCTCGCTAAAGATGCTGGTAATGACGCTATCCGTGAACTTGGCTGGTGGCGCGCTCATCGATTTCTGATTCTACGTAGGTTGTGTCAGCTCTCGATAATTGGCTTATTTATGATGGGGCCTACGTGGGGTATTTTACAGGGCAATTTGTCGTCTAGCATGCTGCTAGGTACTGTCCCACTGAGTGATCCTTTATTGGTTCTGCAAACATTAGCTACCGGACATTGGCCCGAGGTGAATGCACTAATTGGTGTCACTGTCGTTGCGGTCTTTTATGCGTTGCTAGCTCCTCGCGCGTTTTGCGCTTGGGTGTGTCCGCTAAATATCGTTACGGATATGGCGGCATGGCTGCGCCGTAAGCTGAATCTCAAAACCAGTTTCAAGTGGTCTCCAACAATACGTTACTGGTTGATCCCCGTGATCTTACTTGGCAGTGCGGTATCGGGATCGCTGCTCTGGGCGTGGGTGGATCCCGTCGCGACACTGCATCGTGGGTTGGTATTTGGGATGGGCGCAGGTTGGATCCTTATTGCGTTGGTGTTCTTGTTGGATTTGGTGCTGGTCGAACACGGTTGGTGTGGGCATCTGTGCCCGCTTGGAGCAACTTATGGTGTGATTGGTCGTAAGAGTCCAATACGTATAAAAGCCACTCACCGCGAAGCGTGTACTAAGTGTATGGACTGCTATAATGTTTGCCCAGAGCCGGATGTACTTAGACAGCCACTAAAAGCGGGTGACAAGCGGGTAATGAGTCAGGACTGCATCAGTTGCGGACGCTGCATTGATGTTTGTGTGCCGAAAGTCCTTGAGTTTAAAGTTCGGCCTAACGCGGACTAATGCAATAGCGCCAGCCTTGAAGGCTGGCGTTTTTCATAACTCATTGGTTAGATGAAAAAGCTGAGTTAATAACGCGCTTCTAGCGTTACGCCACTAAAGCTGGTGTAGCCGTTAAGCATGATGTGGTAGCGGCCGTTTTTTGTACTCGTTACGGTACAGGTTTCTTGGTTACCGTAGCGATAAGGTCGACATTCCCAACTGCTGAGCGTTGGGGCCGAGCCATAGCGCAAGTACAAATCGGCATCGCCAGAGCCACCTGAAATCGTGACGCTCAAACGCTGTCCAGCAGTGACATCAATGTAATACTGCTTTTGCTCGCCGCGACCGCCAGAAATGTTGCTCACGGGTGTCGCGTTCTTGAGTTCACCATCTGGTGTCTGGCCGCCACAATCGTTGCCGCAACCGCTATCGGTGAGGCTGTAAACCAGTTTGTTCACGGTGCCATTGGTATCGCTTATCTTGTTGATGCTCGCACGCTCACTGATTTTAGCGGCCACTTGAGCGGGTGAGAGTGACCCGTTTTCTTGCAAATACAGTGCTGCGACACCAGCGACATGCGGCGTTGCCATCGAAGTGCCACTAATGGTCTTGTAGCTGTCGTCATACCAAGCAGACTTAATGCTTGAGCCCGGCGCAAAGACATCGACACAACTGCCCCAGTTAGAGAAGCTTGAACGTGCATCATTACTGGTGGTGGAGCCCACGGTGACGCCACTGGATTCTCGAGCAGGGGAGGAGTTACAAGCATTGGCATTATCATTGCCGGCAGCGAGCATAAAGCTCACCCCTGATTGCACGGCACTAGCAACAGCGCGATCAAGTGCCGTAGATACGCCACCTCCTAAACTCATGTTGGCAACCGAAGGCCCAGATGCGTTTGCCGCCACCCAGTCTACACCACTGATAACGCCAGCAGTGGTACCAGAACCGGTACAGCTAAGCACGCGGACACCGACGATATTAACGTTTTTTGCGACACCATATTGCGCCCCGCCAATGGTGCCAGCGACGTGAGTACCATGGCCGTTACAGTCGGTGGCATCACTGTCATTGTCGACAAAATCGTAACCAGATCGCGAGCGGCCACCAAACTCAGGGTGAGTGTTGGTGACACCCGTATCGATAACGTATGCGGTCACACCGCTGCCATCATAGTTGTAGCTGTAGTTACTGTTTAGTGGGCGATCGCGCTGATCAATACGATCCAGTCCCCAAATAGCGTTGCTTTGATTGGCGTTGGTTGAGAATATCGGATCCAGTGTAATGACCTGGTTCTGCTCGATGAACTCGACTTGCTGATCGCCACGCAATTCTAACAATTGCTCGGCGGTAAGTGTGGCAACGAAGCCACTTAGCGAGCGATTGAAGACTTTTTCTATCTCAAATGAATGCTGGGTAGCCAGACCGGAAACGGTCTGCTCTGTGAACTGTTGTAACGCAATAGGATCGTTACTTAGCGTCATAGGTTGCTTGAGTACCACGATGTACTGATCGCTAAGCGCAGTGTCTGCTGATGCTGTGACTAGCGGTGCTAATACCTCATTTTGTTGTAACTCTGGAGTTGCAAGGTTTTGTTCAGCTAGGGTATAGCTAGAGTTGATCGCAAAAACCGATGCGATAGAAAAGGTCAAAAATGTCTTTAACATATTGTGTTCCATTCAAAAGTTATCGAATTATTGAATAAAGTCAGCGTTGAGATAACTGACAGTGCGAGTGCTTGAAACAGCTGTGCAGCTCGCGTATGAAATTCAAGCTAGTCAAAACCGATGAGAAACGTGTGAAGAATATATGCACTCAAGTGCATTTCATGGGGTTTGTACCAATGGCTGCGATAGGTATCATAAAAAACAGCTTTATTCTGCAGTGATGAAATTTATGTGCTACTGGGTGTTTATTGATTAAGTTATTGTTTATAAAGGATGTTTATTAATATTTTAAACTACTATTCTTGCAGTTTTATTGAATGAATAGGCAGTATATGGGTCAGTGCTCACTACAAGACCCATACGCGACACTATAGTCTAATAGATAAGATGAAGAGAGCACTGCTCATTACCGGATACAACCACTAACCATTGTCCATCTTGCCAGTGAATCACCTCCTCTCTATATAGGTGGGTATATTTAGAGAGTAGATTCTCACAGAGAATCGTATTGGATTCGCTGTGTTTTATTTCGATGGAAAAGTCGCCAATATCCTTTGGTAAGTTAATTTGTGTTGGCGAGTCGAGTAACAACGTTTGCAGTGACAAATCACTATCAGTCACCTTAAGTTGTGCCATGCTGTGTTGAGGTAAGGTTGTATCAACAATAAACAGTGGAACACTATCGTCAACAGGTGTGATATCAGGCCTGGTCATTGCGTAGAGTGAATACTGACTTGCTATGACATCACCAATAGCAAATACCCAGTAAAAAGCGTCATCAACGATGTCTATTTGGGTGCTTGCGCGTTTAATTTGTAGGTTTCTATCCAATAAACTGATGGTAAACGGGTGGAGCGAGTCAATCGGTTCGCTAAAGTGAACGGTGGTCAGAAGACTTGAATGACTTAGGACATGATCTTTCAGCAAGTGGTACTTATGCTGAGAGTGAGTTTGAGCAACAACATCATGAATTGCGAAGCCGGAGTGATTCTGAATGAGATCGAATGTACGAATTTTCATGGATGAGGTTGTCATGATCTCAGGCTCATTAATTTGAGGTGTCGAATTGCCGCAGCCATAAAGTGAACCAAGGGCAAAGATAAATAATGAGTGTGGAATGTAGTTGAATAATTTCATAGTAAAATCTCGATTAATTGTGGTAGCTATGACGGCTAGATATTAAATCTAAGCTTTCAATATATAATTCCATCTTCGGACAGCGGAATAGACTGTCGATATCTAACCATGTAGGGTGCCTATCATCCACTGAGATAATGTAGTGCTTTTCCATGAACAGTAATGTTGTTTCTAAAATCGAGTCCCAGCGTGTATCTTTACGATGATTTCGCTGTTCTGATTTTGGATAATACATCCACTTAGTTGTGCTTATTTGTGGGCAAATATAAACATTGCCACCGTTATCTACGACGACTTCACCCTCAAGGCCATTGACCCGGAGCTTTTTGTTTACATCGTCTTTTGTATCGGTATTAACTGCTATAGCGTAGATAAATGGCATAGTAACCTTCAGATAAAGTGAGTCCTCAGGAGACCCTGATTGTTTGGTGGTAAACGCGGCCAAAAGGCCGATGGTACTAGGTATTAAATAATATTTCGTGGATCTCGAATGCTGAGATCCATATCGTCTAAATAACGAGCTAGTTTTTCAATTGAGTTAATAATAATTTTAGCGCGGTGCAGTGAAACCATTTGGTTTCTTTCTAGCTCTTTCATCACTTCATTAACTCTTTGTCTTGCAATACCTGTCATATCACTTAATTGTTGTTGGGAAATTGCTATTTCCATAGGCATGCTTTTACTACTAATATGAGCTAAGATTTCAATCAACTGATAGACGATCCGTTCAGTAATATTGGCATTGTTGACTATTTGGCTTTGTAGCCATTTTTCTCGAGATTCGAATGTGAGTGAGTAGAACCATTTGAAAATCTCATTGTTCTTGCGAGTAATTGGCGTCAGTTTTTGATTGCTAAAATGAACGATGCTGCAAGGTTCGATCTCAATCATGATAAATGAGGACAAGGAATGAGCATCATCAATATAGTTGCCAAACCAACCTCCTTCACCCACCAGTAAACAGTTTGCTGTTTTCAAGTTTGGCGTTTGAATGCAAATCGCCAGTGTCCCTTTTTCAACAAAGTTAACGCCTTTATTAATCAAGCTTGCGCCAGCAATGCTCTGATTAGACAGCATTGTGCGCTCAGCGATGAACTCAAGGTCACTCAATAGCTCACTTGATAAGGAGGTCGTCCATCGAATTTGTTTACTGCAGACTGTCTTTGTCATCGCTGCCCCTTTTTGATGTCGTCTAAAAAAATTATAGAGGCTAATAGCGGGTGTTTCTTGTTGATGTGAGAGAGTGTAAGAGATGGGGAGGGAGAAGAGTATCCGCTAGCGGACACTTCTAGCAAATTCTTGATAAAGAACTTGCTAGTGTGTTAGATGGATAGAGTAGGAGGAGGCTTAACGAGCGATATCAAGAACGTTGTCTTTCACGCCATTAATTCGAAACCAACCAGCGATACTAAAGCGCTCGCGTTGTGTAGGCAGAACTTCGTGAGGGAACATTTCTGAGAAGAACACAAACAAACGGCCGGACTTAGGCTTGATGCGAGTGATTTCATTGTCATCAAGATCGTAAACCACTAAGTCGCCGCCGTCTTCGTCTGTCCACTCATCATTCATGTAAAACACGGTCGTCAGGCGGCGGTTCTCGTTGCCACGGAAGCAATCAAGATGCTTTTGATAGAAATCGCCTTTCTCATATTTGGCGAAGTGCGCTTCATATTCAAATAGCCCCAAGAAAAAGTGTTGGTTTGCAGTTTGGCGAATGATTTCCATCTTGCTAAGAAATTGCCCTACCGGATCGCCAAGATCGGGTGAAAGCCAACAGATCTTGTCACTGCGAATGGTACTTTCACGCGCCACATCATCATTACGACCAATACGCGCTTTGTTCCACTCTTCAGGTAAGCACTCTTTGAGAGCTGAAACCTGCTCGGTTGAGAGAAAGTCATCCCAAACGAAATAGCCATGTTGGGTCAGGTTGTCGATCAGTGTTTGCATGATGCACCATCGTTGTTAGAAACTGGGAGGGCGCTTTATAAAGAAATAGACAGTGTGCTTCAATTTAGGTTGTTTATCGTGACGATAACGCTTGAGAAAAAAAGGCGAGGTATAACAGGGAAGAAGTCGCCCCTTACCGCAGCAAGGGGCACAAGATTACTTGATGTAATCGATAAGGGCTTGCTCACTTGGTAGCGCGGTCATTGCGCCTTTTTGTGTTGTCGCCAAAGCGCCGCAGCCGTTTGCCCAGCGAACCGCATCTACGATTGTTTCATCATTGATCCAATCTGCTGTTTTAGATAAGCGAGTCAGTAGGCCGCCAACGAACGCATCGCCTGCGCCTGTGGTATCAACGGGTTTGACTGGTGTGCCCGCAATGAGTTGTTGCTCATTGTCGCGAATAACCAATGCGCCTTTTGCGCCTTGAGTAATGAGCACAAGTGTATTGTTGTATTCACCGAGCGCTGCGATACCGGCGTCAAGGTTGTCGGTTTCAGTTAGGAGCATCAGTTCATCGTCTGAGAACTTAACCACATCGGCCAGAGCAATGGCTTGCTGGCACACAGGCTTGATGAGGCTTTGGTCACCCCACACTTCGTCGCGAAGATTTGGGTCGAAACTGACAAAGCCGCCAGCTTGTTTAATGCGTTTCATCGCTTCCAGCGTCGCGCTGCGGCTTGGCTCATTAGCAAGAGCGATAGAGCAAACGTGCAGCCACTCGCCTGCGCTAAACTCAGGAATGTCGCTTACTTGCATAAATTGATCGGCACTTGGCTTAACCATAAAGGTGAAGCTGCGCTCGCCTGATTCATCAAGATCAACGATAACCGTTGACGTGCGCTGGGCATCATCCAATAGCATAAAGTCAGTATTCACTTTTTCTGCACCAAGTGTTTGCTTCATGAAGCGACCAAGTGGATCTTGGCCAACACGACCAAAAAAGCCGGTCTCACCACCGAGTCGAGCGATCGCAACAGCGACGTTTGCAGGAGCGCCGCCGGGACATTTTAGATACGTCGTGTCCGTATCAGGAATCAAATCTACAACGGCATCGCCAGTTACCCAAACCTTACTCATAACAAATTTCCTGTACTAATCGATTTGTTTTGAGTTTACTAAATCGATTTAGCAAAGAAAATGTGTTTTAATAGACACTATGATAGCGGCGCTAAAAATTGTGATCTGAAGCACGATCACGATCCGCAGTGAAGATCTTCTCTATATAAGACGCAACAAGCAGGAAGCATAAGTAGAACGCGATGAGCAAAAAGCTAAAATTGGCCGATATCGCACAATTAGCTGCGGTCTCTAAATCGACCGTCAGTTTTGTGCTGAATGGACATGCAGAAAAACACCGCATTAATAAAGAGACGGTGGCACGCGTGCTGCGTGTCGTTGAGGAGCATAACTATTCGCCCAGTGTTTATGCCAGAGCGCTCAAGTCGAAAAAGACTCAAACCTTTGGCTTGGTGATTCCAGATCTTACCAATATGGGTTTTGCTACGATTGCGAAAGCATTGGAACAGTTGTGCTTAACCGCGGGTTATCAGTTGCTGATTGCTTCTACCGATGACGATCCCTTGCAAGAGCAAAAAGCGGTGGCGAACCTTATTGAACGCCAAGTTGATGGCATGATGGTGGCCTCATGCTTAGATAGCGATGACTATTATCAAAGTCATATCAAAGATATTCCAGTAGTGTTTTTTGACCGAGAGGTGGAGTCCGAGCGCTATAGTGAGATAACGACGGATGCGTATGATTCCACGAAAACTATTGTATCTGCACTGGTAAAAGATGTGTCTGAATGTGCGTTTATCGGCGGACAACTCTCTTTATCTCCTAGCCGAGAGCGTTATCAAGGCTTCGTCGATGCTGTTCAAGAGGGGGGACAGTCGCTGCAACCTGAACTTGTCTTTAACCAAGATTATCAGCCTCAAAGTGGTTATGAGATGATGCAAAGCTGTGTTGAGAATCTCGGTCGGCTCCCTGCTGCACTATTTACTGGATCCTACTCACTATTAGAGGGGGTGCTCAGGTATCTAAATGAGCACAACCTAATGGCAGATGCCGCCCAGCAACCGATGCGCATAGCTACCTTTGATAACTATTCCGTGCTCGATTGTTTGCCACTGCAAATCGACTCTATCGAGCAAGATTGCCAACAGTTGGCGGTGAAGACGTTTGATTGTTTGCAAAAGACGCTGTCTAATAAGGACTATAAAAGCAAGATGAGCATCCCTGCTCACATTCATAATCGGAGACGCTAGCGCCACATGGACTCGAAATCACTACAACCTCTCTATATACAGATCGCCGATACGCTCAAACAACGTATTGATGATGGGCTATACCCACAAGGTTCCAAGTTGCCCTCTGAGAGTCAGTTAGTAGACAGTTTGGGGGTGAGCCGTGTGACTGTGCGCAAAGCACTTGGTCAGTTGGCCGATATTGGTTATACCGTTTCTGAAAAAGGGAAGGGGACTTATGTTGCGGTTCAAAAACTCAAACATGACTTTTTGGGCATGGCGGGCTTCGCACAAGAGCTGCAAGGTGCAGGCTTAGAAGCGAGCAACCAAGTTATCCATTTTGAAAAGACAGTGGCCGATGAAGCGTTGGCCGAAAAACTGCTGGTTGATCCGGGTTCTGAATTGTATCGATGCGGCCGTTTGCGTGTGGTCAATGGTGATGTCGTGTCTTATGAAGATTTCTACATTCCGGTTGCACTGCTGCCTGACCTCAATAAAGAGGTGTTGTCTGGATCTAAGTTTGCTTATTTAAAAGAGCAAGGCATCGAGATGGTAAAAACGCATCAAAAGATCAAGCCGTCATTGCCGAGTGAGTTCGTACAAGATAAGTTATCAGTTGAAGCGCTTGAGCCGATCTTGATCAACGAATCGATTAACTATCGCAGTGAGACTGAGCCGTATGAGTACTCCATTGTCTATTATAAGTCGAGTGTCTATGACTTTGAGATAGTAGCGAGGCTCTAGTTTCTACCAAGATCAATAAAACCACCTTTTGATAAGGTGGTTTTTTTATATGCCCTCTATCTATTATTGATTGTGATGACAAGCACGTTTCTCACGTTCAATACAACAAAAAGGTTTATCCTGTATTTTACCTGTATTACATTAATACACGTTGAATACAGGTTACTATTTTGTGCTCTTAGGAGAGAACGGAACCATGGCAAGAAATGCTAAAGTTGTCGCATCGCAAGTTATGGACTTGCTCGGTGGTGAAGGCAACATCGAACAGTTGACGCACTGCGCAACGCGTCTTCGCGTCGTCACCAAGGACGACTCAAAAGTTAACGCTGAAAAGCTAGGCGAAACAGAGGGAGTTCACGGTTACTTCTTTAAGAATGGCCAACATCAGGTCATTCTAGGTACCGGCTTTGTGGGTAAAGTGTTTGCTGAGCTCACTGGCAATGGTGAAGTAGACACAAGTGCAGCACCTAAGAAGGAAGCATCGGGTAGCACGTTTCAGCGCGTTACTCGAACTTTCTCAGACATCTTCGTTGCGATTATCCCTGCACTCGTTGCAACGGGATTGCTCATGGGACTGCGCGGACTGATCGTCAGTGGTTTTGGCGTTGAGCTGTCTCCGCAGCTGACGACACTTTCTCAGGTATTGACCGACACCGCCTTTATCTTTATCCCTGTTTTGGTCACTTGGTCAGCGATGCGCGTGTTTGGTGGCAACCCGGTATTGGGTATCGTGCTCGGATTGATGCTGGTGGCACCGCAGCTTGCCAATAAGTGGGATGTCGCCTTTGGTAACGCGGAAGCGCTAATGATTCCATTTATGGGCTTCGAAATTGCGGTGACAGGCCTGCAAAGCTCCATTCTACCTGCCGTATTTATGGGCTGGTTCGCCGCTATGGTGGAAAAGACGTCTCGTAAATATGTGCCAGAGGTATTGGATCTGATCCTTACCCCATTTATCACGCTTCTCGTGTCATTGATTGCTGGATTGGTTTTTGTTGGTCCGTTGCTATTAGGTATTGAGAAGTTCATTACTGATATTGTTGTTTACTTCCTGCAAATCCCATACGGCATAGGTGGTCTCATCTACGGCGGCGCCATTCAGTTTATGGCTGTGACAGGCATGCACCATACGATTGTTCCAATTACGATCGCGATGGTGACTGAGACAGGTTTCGACTACATCAACCCGCTCGGTACGGCGGCGATTGCTGGCCAATTTGGCGCGGCGATGGCAGTGATGACCATGCAAACCAGCAAGGTCAAAAAGTCAGGCATGTTTGGCGCGGCGCTGCCAGCACTGTTTGGTATCACTGAACCTGCGATGTTTGCGGTAACTCTACCTCGCGTTAAGCCTTTCTTGTACGGCTGTGTGGGTGGTGCGATTGGTGGCTGTATCGGTGCGATTGCAGGTATTGGCTCTGCAGGTACAGGTGCCACTATGCTTCCAGGTATGTTGCTTTACTTGGGCGGCGGTCTAGGCATGTATGTTGTTGTTATGCTAGTTGCAGCCTTGGTTGCCTTCGCAATGACCAAACTGTTCTACAAAGAAACAAACTAACACATTGATTTTATCCCCTCATGGATGAGCGAGTCACATGAGGGGATTTTTTATTTTGAGTTTTAAAGAGAGTCGTTATGGATTTTTCGAACCGTCAAAACCGTATGGTTAGGCTAGACGAAGTTTCGGATGAGTATTTGCAGCATATTGCGAAGCTCACCAAACAGGATCCTTATTATCCAAGCTATCACATTGCGCCAAAGCATGGGTTGGTGAATGACCCAAATGGTCTGTGTTATTTCAACGGTGAGCACCATATCTTTTATCAGTGGTTCCCACTTGGTCCTGTGCATGGTTTGAAGCACTGGTATCACGTGACGACCAAAGATTTTGTGCATTTTACTGACCGAGGTGTCGCGCTTTATCCAGACCAAGACTACGATCAACACGGTTGTCATACTGGAATCGCAGTGGTTGAAAATGAGCAATTGAACCTGCTTTACACTGCGCACTATGTGCCCGAGCCAGATTCTGGTCATCCGACGCAGATACTGGCGGTCATGGATAAAGAAGGCAAAGTCGAGAAAAAAGGGGTAGTGGTCGATTTCAACTCCGAGCACTACACTCATAACATGCGTGACCCTGTCACACTAAGGCGTGGTGATGACTACTATATGTTGATTGGTGCTGAAAGCCATCAGAATGAGGGAAAACTGGCAATCTATGGCGGTTCCTCTCTCGATAGCTATCAATATCTGGGTAATGTCGATATTGGCCTCGATAACTTTGGTTTCATGTGGGAATGTCCAAATTATTATGAGCAAGATGATAGGGGAGTGTTTATCTTCTCGCCTCAAGGCGTGACGTCTGAGAGTAAGTACGACTTAAAGAACGTCTTTTCTGTGGTCTATATCGTGGGCAAACCTATCGATACCGAGAAGCGTGTGTTTGAAAACCAAGGCTACTTTGAACTGGATAAGGGGTTTGATTTCTATGCCCCTCAAACCTACTTAGACCCGAAAGGCAGGCGAATTCTTATTGGCTGGCTTGGCAATTCTAAAAGTGAATACCCAACCGATAAAAACTATTGGGCTCACATGCTCACGCTGCCAAGAGAAGTGACGATTCGCGGTAATAAACTGATTCAGCAACCGCTAGAAGAGCTTAAAGCACTAAGACACACCACTCAACCGTTAACGACGAGCAACACATTGAGTAGTGCTGCATTTGAGCTAGAGCTATCCGTTGAAAGCAACTTCTGCATTGAACTTGCCAATGATAACGGTGACAAAATGGTGTTCTCGGGCAATAAAGAAGAGTGGATTCTGGATCGAACCGATGTGACAGAGGTACACGCTGCTGAGTTTGGCACAGTGCGTTTTGCTAAGCGCCTGAGTACTCAGAGTCGAGTCAGAGTGTTTGTCGATAACTCAAGTATTGAAATCTTCTGTGATGACGGGGAAACGGTGTTTACGTCACGTCTGTTCGTAGCGCAGCTTAGTCAGCTCCTGCTAACGGGTGCAGAAGGGAAGATTCATTATCTAAAGGGACTTCAGTATCAGTAGTGATATTTGACGCTCTCGTTATCAATAACAAAGGCCAGCAAATGCTGGCCTTTGTTTTGTCTATATTCTGGCGAGCGAGCTTTAACAGCGCTGCTTACTTGCGCTGACTTTGAGTATCATGGCCAGCTCTTCTTCAGTGACCAAGTCTTTGATCTGTTTCTCGCTCGATATGCGTTCAACAAACGATTTTACGTCTCTAAGTTGGTTAGTATCTAAATGATGAATGGCGTCAACAATGTCCTGCTCCAACGTTTGATTCATGCGACTCACTCCTCAATTACTTTCATATTGTTAACCTAGACCATATGCGCCTAATAGCAAGTTTATTTGCAGGCCGATGTGCCTTGTCTGACCACGGCACGACCGAGAAGTTGGCATCAAGAGGTGTTGTAGCGAGTTCTCCTTGATCGCGGTGCATCTGTACAACTTGTTAGTTAACTGCTGTTATGTCGACACGCAAATAACAATTACATTTGTGTTACATGCCCGGCCTGCAATTTAAACAAATAATTAATATTTTTATCAATCTGTAATTGTGACAAGCATCACTGTAAGACCGTTAATTCAATTAAAGTTCATATAAATTGAGTCAATAAATGTTTTTAAAGCTAAATGGATATTTATTTATATATAAGTTTTTGATTTTTATCATCTTTTGTATTTATCTAAAAGCGTGATTTAGATAGGCATTTTTAACTTATTAGGATTGATGGTGTGAATGAAATTGCCCAAAATTGCCCTCGTTCATTCGATAAATGATTTCAAGTTTTTTGTTTGATGTGACGTGTGAATGAGGCGCTAGGTTTATCCCTTCTCATTCACTACAAACAGAACGCTTTTAAATATAAAAAAAATAGTTAATTACAATCCCTGGGGTTAATAATGAAAAATACATTTAAGCTATCGCTAGCTGCAGTTTTGGTTTCTGCTGCTATGGGTGCAAACGCTGGTATCAGCATCGTAGATAACGAGACTGGTAACTTCTCTATCGGTGGTGACGTTGAATTTGACTTCAACTTCCAAGACCGCGAAGGTCAAGAGAACAACGAATTCAACCAATCTGGTCGTATTCTTCTTGAGTTTGCTGGCGAGCGCATCACAAACAACGGCCATGTTTTTCAAGTAAATGTTCAACCTTTGATGCAAAGCAACGGTGACGTCGCTCTGGATGATGCATGGTTTGCGTTTGGTGCACAAGATGGCTGGAACCTACGTATGGGTCGTTTTGAAGCATACGATATGTTCCCTGTGGGGCAAGATACCTTCCTAGAGTACTCTGGTGATACAGCCAATGACCTTTACCGTGATAACGCAGCATATGTATACCAAATGAAAGAAGGTCGTGGCCGTGGTTCTGACGGTCAAATCATGTATAGCCAAAACTTTGGTAACGTATACTTCGAGCTAGGCTCAATGATTGGTGATCGCTCTGTAGTATTCGGTTCACCAGCCGGTACTGAGGGAGCAGCAATGTACCACAATGCCGAAGTTGTAAATAACAAAGACTCTGTATTGATTCGCCCGGTCGTAGCATATCAAGCAGGTAACTTTGGTATTGCAGCATCTATGGAAGCTAACTTAGTTAAAGATGCGGTAATCACTAAGACTAGCGAAGTAGATATCTCTGACCGTAAAGGTTATGGTGTGACTGCAAACTACACGACAACTGACTGGAACCTTATCGCGAACTTCGCATATATGGATGCAGTTGACGAAGACAACATGACTGTTGGTGTGAACGCACTATACAAAGGCTTCGGTCTTGGTTACATCCACGCAAATAACGAGTACGAAAACAAGAAGCTATCGTACACAGAAGGTAAGGCGAAAGTAGACACAGTGTACGCGTCTTACGAGTTTGCAGATGTACTAGAAGTAGATGATTTCTCAATCTACCTAGGTGCTTACTACACAACTGTAGATGACCAAACAACTGCGAAAGTGTTTGAGGAAGATACAGACAAAGGTGTTCGTGTACGCTTCAAGTACTTCTTCTAAGCGCTTAGTCGTATAGAACAGAACTGCCAAATACATAAACGGAGCGATCATCGCTCCGTTTTTTCTATTTGCTTAGCAATTAAAACGTAAATGCTAAGTTCGCAGATGCGCCCAATTGATTGCTACCAGCGTAGTTGCCCGCAATATCTAGACTTACCACATCAAACGGACTCAAACCAATACCTGCAGTGATGGCACTGTCGACGTTGTCTTGCATGTCGATCTCATAACCTGCGCGAAGCTGTGCCCAATCCCAAGCATTACCCTCGATACCAAAACGTAGGAACTGAGTTTCATCGTTTAGGCTAGCAAAGCGCTCTTGCTTAGTAAGTTCAATGTCGACCGCAACGGTCACGAACTCGCCATTGTATGCAGAACCAATGGTTGCCATCGGGTTTAGCTTGTATGTATCAATCTTGGTCCCTTCGTAGGTCTGTACATCAATCTCTTGTTGAATGAGGTCACGAACCGATAGACCAAGACGCCAGTTGTTATAGTGCCATGCTGCGCCCAAATCGAAGTTAAAAGCGCTCTTTTCAACCATGCTATCTTCTGCATTGTCGGCATCGAAGTCGGCAACGCTTGCGATTAATGCGTACGTACGCAGCTTTTGAAACTTAGGCGTGATACCAAACGAGACATCTTGATCGGCAATGGTGAAGTTTTTGCCTAGCGCTAGGCCGAGCTCTGCACTAGCAAAAGCTTGCATTTGAACTTCAGAGTTCTCGTAGCGATTTTGAATATCTGTAGGAGTATCACCTTGGTTAGGTTCAATTAAAGGCGCTGCAATCGCTTCTGCGTAGCCACGAGCGTAGAGATTACTAGATACTAGGCTCGATGGAATCGCTACCGCAAAACCTAAGTTGGCACTTACGGTTGTCGGTTTGTTGCCTTCGAGTTGATCAAGTAGGCGGTTGATTTCGATTAGCTTTGCTTGTTCGCCTGACGGGTTTTTCTCGTACTCGTCGATCAACGACTGTAGATCGTCAAGCGTAGAGATACTTTCATCAGTATCGCGAGCGCTTACGCCAAATGTTGGAAGTAGTAGACCAACATCGTCACTATCCTTGTATGATGCCGTTAAGGCTGGGTTGTATAAGCCTGCCGTTAGATAGTCAGCCGAGGCTACGCCAGTGTTACCCATGGCGGCGCCGCGCGCTTCGATCATATTGTTAGCTGCATTCGATATAGTTGGAGTGGTGGCTGCCAAAACGATGGCGGCCACTTTAGTGATATTTTTCATTATTATGTCCTGCGATTCATTCGCATTAGTACTCATTATCCAATGAGTCTTATCTTTACGTACTTCCTTGCCGGAGTTCTGCAAAGAGCACGCCACTGCTTTGCTGTGAGTTATTCACACGCGAGCATATGATAATTGATATTTATATAAAGTAAACGACACATCATGTTGTTTTTATGGAATAAAAAAGGCTCACCTAAAAAGGTGAGCCTCATCAAGAGAAAAAGTGGTCTGCGATTTAGAAGATTAAATGCGCGACACCAGCGATCACAGGCAGTGTGATCAGCGTACGCAGAATAAAGATAGCGAACAGCTCAAAAATATTCACAGGGATGCGACTACCAAGCAGTAGGGCACCGACTTCTGACATGTAGATAAGCTGAGTTACCGACATGGCTGCGATGACAAAACGCGTCATTTCGTTATCAATCGATGCAGCGAGAATCGATGGGATGAACATATCAGCAAAGCCAACAACCATCGTTTTTGAAGCCGCTACGGCTTCAGGTACGCCAAGTAGTTCTAGATAAGGAATAAATGGTGTTCCTAGGATCTCAAATACCGATGTGTACTCAGCGATAACAAGAGCAACAGTACCAAGCCCCATCACGACAGGCAGTACGCCAAATACCATGTCGACAGCGTTCTTCACGCCTTCACCGAATACGGACTTGGCCGATGTCACTGTACCAGCACGCTGCAGCGCTAGATCTAAACCCCAAGAGAACGTGGTGTGGCCTTTTGGTGTGACTTCTGCGTCTGCTGATGGTTTAGTGCCATCGATAAATAGGTCTTTCTTGTTACGCAGTGGTGGCAAGCGAGGGATAATGACCGCCGCTACAATACCTGCCAAACAAATTGCGCCATAGAAAGGTAGGAATAGGTGCTCAAGCTCAACTTGGGCAATAACAACCAAGCTAAATGTAATAGATACTGCTGAGAATGTTGTACCAATCACCGCCGCTTCACGCATGGTGTAGAACTTGTTCTCATACTGTTTGCTGGTCAGAAGGATACCCACACTACCATCACCTAGCCAAGAAGCCATACAATCGATAGCGCCACGACCTGGTAGGTTGAACACTGGGCGCATGATTTTGCTCAGTAGTGCACCAAACAGTTCAAGCAAGCCAAAGTTCAATAGAAGTGGTAGAAGAAGACCCGCGAAAATAAACACGGCAAATAGCGTCGGTAGAAGGCCTTCTAGCACTAGACCACCCGTGTTTTCTTCCCAAATGGCTTGAGGACCCACTTGGAAGTAGGTCATGAGTACCGCGATACCGCCGATAACGCGAACCGCGAGCCACATTGGTGTTGGGTTAAACAAACCGTTTAAAAATTCATTGTTAGTAATGAAAGCAGGCTTAAAAATGCGTGACAAGACTGACGCTGCTGCCATCACTGCAATGATTGCTGTGACTAACGGAACAATGAAGTCGCCCACTGCCGCTTGTAAAGCTTTAGCAAGTACAGCAACAGGGATAGTTAGACCGCCATCGTAACTGATTGGGGCCATAAACAAGAATAGACCGATTAAAGACGGGATGAAGAACATCCAGAAATTGCCTTTTTTGCCGCTTTCCGGCACAGATTGAGCACTATTTTGCATTTTTCTCTCGTGTTACAACTAGTTAATAATGACGACGTCCTTCGCCTATTTATTCACTAAACATCCATATTTGTGCATTGAGCGCAAGATTACTCTTTTTTTTGAATGCTGGCAATACTATTCATCATTTAAGGGTAATTATTCACTATATGGTTCTACAATAACCAATAATACGCAACAGAATGTATGGTGAGTGTTGGTGTGAGTATGCACAAAGTATAGTGGGGATTGATGCTTTCGGCGTTTTCAAGAACGCGCTAAACTGTAATGATTGAAAAAGTTATTGAGAATTATAACAATGCCTAGGAAGAAGCTCCCAGTCCCCCTGATTCTATTGATCCCTCTTTGTTTACTCGCCGTTGTTATCGTGGCGGGAGTCTATCGGTTCTCCCTTTCTGATGAAGAGATACTTGCTAAATTCCCTTCGCAGCAAAGCTTACAAGCAGATCCTGTTGTTGAAGCAATATTGGGTCTTCAAGTGCCGAACCCTTGGACGATTCAAGTGCCAGAGACGAGTGCGTTTTCATTACTAACAGATATCGATGCGGAGAAACAGGTCGCAGCAGGAAGTTACGATGACGGTATGGAGCGAGGTAATGTTTACCTTCTTTACCGTTACCAGCAGGCAATTTATGACGGCAAGTCTCTTGCGGGAATTGCTATTCCGTTTGCTGTGAGTAACCAAGGCTCCGGCGTGTTCTATTACCTCGGGCTATTCAAATGGGACAGTTCACGTCAGCGAGTGATTCTATCTGATGCGAAGTTTGCCGGCGATCGAATAGCACTTTTAACGCTCACAAGAATGGACGATCGGATGACACTGGCGTTTAAGAGTCACGGGCAGTACCAGTCGATGAGTGAAGCGCCTGATGAAAATGAGACTCTAACGTGTGAAGCGAAGTCGTTCAAATGGGTCGGTTGTTAGCCAGTTTTTTACACCGACCGTGATCCCTCCTATAGCTTTTGGAAATAAATGGTTGCGAAATGCACACTTGAGAATGTGACATTAATTACATAACATGGACTTTTGATGTTGTTATTTTTAGACAAATGGAGCTTGCGATGATTAATAAGCGCTTTTTTAAAACAAAAGATGAAGTAGAAGTCACCTTTGAGTTAGATGCGACCAATGTGGACAGTGTGGTTTTGATGGCTGACTTCTTGGATTGGCAACCGACCCCAATGAAAAAGGTCGCCAAGACGAAGTCCTTTAAGTACAAAACTCGTTTGCCAAAAGATGCGGAGTTTCAGTTCCGTTACTTAGTAAACGAAAGTGAGTGGGTAAACGACGCTCAAGCAGACCAGTATGTCCCGAACGGTTTTGGCGCTGACAACTGTATTGTTAAAACCGCGCAAGCGTAATTCTTTATAGATACATAGGCGATACTCGACGTTACAATTAAAAAAAGCCGCTCACTTTATTCAGTGGGCGGCTTTTTTAATCATCGCGATTTAAAGTGAACCGAAATCGGCTTACCTCTTAAGCGCTAGTTGGGCTTGTTATGGGCTACTTCTGGCTTTTCAACCTCAGTCAACATGCCTTTAAGAAGACTCACACAGCCTAATATCAGAATAAGAGTAAACGGCAGTGCAGCAATGATGGTTATGGATTGCAGCGCTTGAATGGAGTCTGTACCGCCAATCCATAGCATGACCATGGCAATGACAGCAGAAATTACAGCCCAAACAACCTTCTGTTTGATTGGTAGCTCAAGTTTGCCACCTGCCGTCATGCTATCGACAACGATAGAGCCAGAGTCCAATGTGGTCACAAAGAATACAACGATTAGCGCGACCGCAATCAGCGACAGAATATTGCCGATAGGGTAAGCATCAAGCATGTAGAACAAGCTTAGTGAGACATCTGTGATTCCCTGCTCCATGCCAAGTAGGCCAACTTTGTCGATGATCTGTTGGATTGCAATACCACCGAAGAAAGACATCCATGCAGTTGTAACGATCGTTGGAATGACAAGTACGCAGACTAGGAACTCACGAATGGTTCTACCTTTCGAGATGCGTGCTACAAACATACCGAAGAATGGCGCGTACGCAACCCACCAAGCCCAGTAGAAGACCGTCCAGCCGTGCAGCCATGTGGTATCTTCACGTCCAGCAGTTTGGCTCAGCGGGATGATGTTTTTCACATAACCCACAATCGATGTAGTCACAGAATCTAGAACGGTAGTGAAGTTCAAAATACCCATGACACCAAGGAAGACGAAGGCAATGATCATATTGAGGTTACTAAGCACCTTAACACCACCATCCATGCCACGTACAACGGATACAATAGCTAAACCCATGATGGTCAGAATGATAGCAATTTGGAGCAATAGGCTGTTCTCTAGACCAAATACGTGGCTGATACCACTTGCCGCCTGTGAGCCGCCCAGTCCAAGTGACGTAGCAAGACCAAACAAGATAACCAGAACTGCCATCACATCGATAATGTCACCCACACGTCCCCATACTCGGTCTCCCAATAGAGGGTAGAACACAGAGCGCATAGAAAGAGGAAGCCCCTTGTTATAAACAAAGTAGGCCAGCGAGAGAGCCGTCATTCCGTAAATAGCCCACGCGTGCAATCCCCAGTGGAATACGGTAGCTCCCAATGCTGCTTCACGGCCTTCTGGCGTGAAAGGTTCCGCATTGAGCGGCGTACCGAACCAGTTAGTGAAGAATGCGGTAGGCTCAGCCACACCCCAGAAGATAAGGCCGATACCCATACCTGCGGCGAATAACATTGAAATCCAGGATAAAGTGGAATAGTCAGTTGTGGCATTGTCGCCGCCTAGGCGAATTTTACCCAGCGGTGATAGGGCAATAAGGATCGCAAAGATCAGAAGGATATTCGCGCCCCACATAAAGACGAAATCGAACTTAGATAGCGCTGCGGCTTTAACGGCGTCAATGGCAGCTTTGGCATCTGCAGGGGAAAGAACTAAAAGAGTGACAATGAAGAGGATGGATAGACCCGCTGAAGCGGTGAAAACTGTATTGTGGACATCCATGCCCCACTTAGTGATGTTGTCTTGGCCGACTTGATAGTCAGTTGAATCGATACTGTATTTTTGAGATTTGAAACTCATAATTATGAGGTTTACATATTCGTGTAGACGAATATAAAGACCAACTCCATGTTTATTGAACTACTGATTAGAATTCGAAATTCCTGTGACTAAAACAATTTTCAATCAGAGGTTTATGATGAAATTATCCGTTTTACATCTAATCCTGAGCTGACAATTCTATCATATCTAGGCAATCATATGGGGATGGATATGAATAGAAAGTGTAATTAAAGGCATTGATATGCTACTAATTCTGCGATAGAGCAAGTGTTGAACGTCGCCAGAATTTTCACATAAGTTGCCGATAAAGCTCTTCTTTCACGCAGTTCTACGCTGTTCAAGTAAATTCAAGCAGTTAGATAATCTTGGAACTGATGCCTGAAAAATGGGCGAGATTGAATAGATGACAAACGTCGCTTTTTTACACTCTCATCACATGTTTTACCTGACTTTTCCCGACATTTGGGTGCATTTAAAATAGGAAACGATTACTCTATTGGCTCAATTTACGACATGCATCGGAACCATTGTGCAATCGAATCAACCAGCAGGCGGATCAACCACGGCTAAGAATCCGTCTCGAAAACTCAAAACAAGCATCGCTTTTGGACTGCCTTTTATGGCAGCGTTTGCTTTTCTTCACAGCTTACCTGACTCAAATATGAAGGGTACCATTGATCTTAACCTCAATGATTCTCCAGTCGTTGCTGTGCTTTCTGAAGAACCGCCAAAAGCTGAATTGCCACCTAAATACGCTTACAAAGTAAAATCTGGTGATAGCCTAAGCCAGATCTTTGACCAACTGGGTTTTCCTTACAGTGACATGATGTCTGTAATGGAAACCGACTTGAACTTCCTTGTGCTCGACACTTTAAGACCGGGCGACAGATTGCGCTTTTGGCAAAGTGAAGCGACCGGTACGCTAAGCAAACTTGAAGTTAGCCGTAGTGTCGCTGAAAAAGCAGTGTATGCTCGCTTAGATGATGGAAGCTACGAGTTCAAAGATATTTCGATCCCGGGTGAATGGGAAAGCGCCGCTATGGTTGGTAGTATCAACGGCAGCTTCTCTGCCTCTGCGAATAAACTCGGGCTTAACCCAAGAGAAATCGACCAAGTCGTGACCTTGCTAAAAGATAAGATCAGCTTCACGCGTGACTTGCGTGCTGGCGATCGCTTTGAAGTGGTGAAAAATAGCCAATTTGTCGATGGTACCCCAACTGGGAATTCGGAGATCCAAGCGATTAAGATCTTCAACCGCGGCGCGATGTACTCAGCTTACCTGCATACCAACGGTCAATACTACGATGCAAAAGGCGATAGTTTGCAGCGTGCGTTTATGCGTTATCCGGTGAAAAACCACCGCATTACTTCTGGCTTTAACGCAAATCGTCGTCACCCAGTGACCGGGCGTGTTTCTCCACATAATGGTACGGACTTTGGCGTTCGCACCGGTACCAATGTCTATACGACGGGTGATGGTGTTGTAGCTATGGTGCGCAATCACCCATACGCAGGTAAGTACGTGGTTGTGGATCATGGTGGTCCGTACAAAACGCGTTATCTTCACTTGAGTAAAATCTTAGTGAAGAAAGGACAGAAAGTGACACGAGGGACTCGAATTGGTTTGTCTGGTGCAACAGGTCGAGTCACCGGCCCACATTTGCATTACGAGTTGATTTCCCGTGGAAGGCCAGTAAATGCTATGCGAGCTAACATTCCTATGGCAGACTCTGTCCCGAAAAACGAACTCAAGCAGTTTATCGCGCGTCGAGACGAACTGGACGCTATGCTTGAGAAACAAGAGACCAAACTGGCGAGCCTATAATCTCTAAGATTTTTAAGTGCTGCGGCTTGGTCTGCAAATAACACTTGGTCTGCAAATAATAACGGTGTAATGCATGCAACAATTAGAATTTCAGCTGCTGGTCATGCAGCTGTGTGAGTTGAAAACACTTCCAGACGCATTGAGCAAGCTGAAAAGCTCTGAAAACCTAGAAGTCAAAGAAGCGGCAGAGAGCCTAACAGGTCAGTTCGCATTGGCGACAGTTGATGGTGAAGAGCGTATCTATCACGTATTTAACGACGTTGATGATAATGGTGAAGAGCAAGAGTACGCTGAGCACATCATGAACGAAGGTGACGACGTGATTAAGTTTGTCGCATGGTTCTTCGATGTGATGTTTGAAATCAAGCAAAGCGATACTTACAAGACAGCAGGTAAAACTTACCGTCAGCCAAAACGTTCGTAATCGTTAACTGATCAAACAGCAGCGGCGCTCAATAATGAGCGCCGCTGCTGTTTTTGCTGTTTGTGATTGGGCAATTTGGCGTGAATGTGCAATGCTTTTTGTATGCTCCCGTCATTGAGGTTGTCATGGAGAAATCACAGTCCGCACAATATATTGTCTCGCAGCGTTTTGGTTTTGGTCCAAGGGTGGGGGATGCAAAACTCGCCGCTTCACTCAATGACCAACTCAAGTCTCAGCCTTATGTGAACAAAGCAATCACGTCGCTGCCTACCACTGATGAGCTGCTTGCTCATATGGGTGATCTCAACCGTCGCCGAAAAGAATCTATGACGGAAGAAGAGAAAAAGCTGTTCACCAAATCGAACAATGCGTTTTTCCAAGAAAGCTATCAAGCATTGGCGACAGCTCGAAACCAGCAAACGTTAGCCACACCACTTGGATTTCAAGAGCGCCTTATCCAATTTTGGAGTAACCATTTCGCTGTATCTGCGGATAACCGCCGCATTCGACCTATTGCTGCTGGTATCGAAAATGAAGTGATTCGTGAGCTTTGGAGTATCGATTTTCCATCGATGCTGCTTGCCGTGTGTCAGCACCCGACCATGCTGATCTATTTGGATAATCATCGTTCGATTGGTCCTGGATCCAAGGCGGGTCAAAAGCGCAATAAAGGACTCAATGAGAATCTCGCGCGAGAAATTTTGGAGTTGCATACTTTAGGAGTCGATGGCGGTTACTCCCAAAACGATGTCATAGAGTTAGCGCAAGGCCTAACGGGTTGGAGTGTCAGCTTCAAAGCAGCGCGTCCCGGCTATCAGTTTGTCGAGGACATGCATGAGCCGGGTGCCATCAACGTGCTTGGTCAGGTGTATGACCAAGCAGGTGAAGAGCAAGGCATCGCCTGTTTGCGCGACCTGGCTAACCATGAAAATACCGCAAGGCATTTGTGTCGCAAGCTGGTGGAGCATTTTTATGGTACTGGACACGCTTCTTTAATCGATGAGCTGACCAAGGTGTGGCTCGACAATCAAGGTATGCTGATCCCTGTATACCTCACGTTAATTAACTCACCACTGAAAAACAGTTCCGAGCAATTGCGCTTTCGCACGCCTCAAGAGTGGTATTTTTCAGTTCTTCGAAGTGCCAATTTTGAGCCGAATCCAAGGCAAATGATTCAGCACCTGAGACTGTTAGGTCAGCAGCCCTTTATGTCTGGCTCGCCTGCGGGTTGGCCTGATAGCGATGCTGATTACAATTCTTCATCGGCGCTAAAGCAGCGCTGGCAAGTCGCGGATCAAACCGCCAAACTGGTTGTGAGGCAAATGGAGCGCAGTAAACAAAATGTCGATGACAAACTGATACAAATGATTCAAAGGCTGTACGGCAGTGAAGTTGATGAGCATGTTCTTACGGCGATAGATAAAGCGCAAGATCCTGTCTCCAAGCTTGTCGTGCTTTGGATGAGCCCACAGTTTCAATATAGGTAAAGACGATGACGACAAGACGAGATTTTATTAAAGGCGTTGGCGCGGCATCTCTGGTTGGTTTGCTGCCCAACTTATCGTTTGCTTCTACTCAATCACCTAACAAATTGGTTTGGATAACGCTACGTGGCGCTATGGATGGGTTGAATGTTGTAGTGCCAACTTTTGATGATGACTATTATGCGCTGCGTCCAAACATCGCGATAGCGAAAAGCGACCTTAAGCCGCTCGATAAAGGTTTTGGCTTACACCCATCGCTAGTGAATGTTCATCAGTGGTATCAGCAAGGACAAGCGGCATTTGTCCATGCCAGTGCGACGAATTACCGACAGCGCTCTCACTTTGATGGTCAAAAAGTACTAGAAAATGGCACCTCCGATCCGTTCGATCCCATTGGCTGGATGAACCGTTACTTGGCAACGCAGAACTCTCAAGTAACATCGCAGCAAGCAATTGCGATTGATGCGGGTATGCCGCTCATTGTGCGCGGTGATGTTAAAGTCAGTAGCTGGTTTCCCCATAAACTCAAAGCTAAGCAGCAACAGGCAGATTTGCTTGCAGAGCTATTCCAAAATGATGAGGTGTTATCGGCCAACTTTGAAGATGCGGTGAAACTTGAATCCATGACCTCAAGTGGCAACCAAAGCAAACAATTTGCAGGCTTAATGCGCCAAGCTGGAGAGTTTATGAGGGCACCTAACGGTCCCAATATTGCTGTACTAGAGCTAGGAGGGTGGGATACCCACTCTGCGCAAGGTACGGTCAAGGGGCGACTTAGCAATCAACTGACCAAACTAGACAAAGGACTGGCAGCTCTCAAAGAGGCACTAGGTGAACAGTGGTCAAAAACCGTTATTATCGCCGCCAGTGAGTTTGGTCGTACCGTGGCAGAAAACGGCACTAAAGGTACCGATCATGGCACAGCCAACGCTATGTTTGTGCTTGGAGGCGCATTGAAGAAATCTGAAGTTATCACCGAGTGGCCTGGGCTTTCTGAAGCACAGCGCTATCAAGGGCGTGATTTGGCACCAACGACCGATACTCGTGCCGTGATTAAGGCGGTGTTAAAACAGCATATGGGAGCAGATAGCACTGCTTTGACTCAAGTTTTTCCAGGCGCACCAGAGCCACTGGCTCTAAATGGTTTACTTGGCTAGTGAGCACTAGCGCTTTATTTTGCGATCCTGTTGGCAGTCTCGGGTTTTGAGGCTGCCACCGTCGCTCAATTGTGTATAATCCGTCCCATCACTTCCCTAGGAGCGCACGCCTACATGAACAACTAACTCAATTTCGAACGTTTTATACAAGTAACTTTTGAAATCGCAGAGTTAGTGGGCGTTGGCTCGTTCTATATTTTTGTCTACTGATCATGGTATCGCTACTGGTCTAGACATCACTACTTATCACGACATTACTGTATGTGCTGCCATGCGTCTCATGCTCTGCCAAGGAGGATGTATGACTGCTATTCATGCTATTCATGCTATTTCACTATCAAAACAATTTTTAGATGGACAAGATCTGTTTAACGAACTCTCGTTCACGATTCCATGCGGTGTTACCGCTCTAGTAGGGAAAAATGGATGTGGCAAAAGCCACTTAGCCTCAGTATTGGCTAAGCAATCTCAACCGACAAGCGGCAGTGTTGAGTGGGAAGGCGGCCTCAAGTCCGTGGGGGTTTACCTTCAAGAAGCATCGCCCGATGATTTTGAGTGCTCGATAGCCGCCTACTTAGGTGTTGAAGATAAGCTCGAAGCACTTAAACACATTTCTGAAGGGGCAACCGACAGTAAGTGGTTTGAACGTATTTCAGACTCAGACTGGCTGTTGGAGCAAGTACTTGCCGATTTAATGGAGACACTGCGACTCCCCAAAGTTCTAAACACTAAATTGAGCCGTTTAAGTGGAGGACAGAGAGCGATTATTAGGCTCTATCGTTTACTCCACCAAGAGCACGATGCTTGGATCCTCGATGAGCCCACCAATCATCTAGATGCAAAGCACATTAAATGGCTAGTAGCGACGCTACAGAAACGTCATGTGCCCATTTTAGTGATCAGTCATAACATCACTTTTTTGAATAACACGGATCGCATTTTAGAGCTCAACAGTTTGGGTATCACTTGTTTTGGCGGTGGTTTTCAAGGCTACCTTAAACAAAAAGAGGAGAAGATAGCTGCTATCAATAAGATGGCGAAAATGTTGGAGAAAGCCCGAAAAGTAAAGATTGAGAGAGCCCAGCGCCGCGAAATAACCGCCCAAAGGCTCGCTAGTCGAGGAGAGAAGCAGCGAGCTTCAGGCAGTCAGCCCAAAATATTAATGGATGGTAAGAAGCAGGGCGCACAATTGGCAAACGCGGCAGTCAAAGCACAAAGTGAGCGTCAAATGGCCGAACTTGACCAAAAGCTGCAGGATGTGAAATCACAGCTTGAGCAGTTCAAGCCACAAAAATGGTATACCTGCGAGGCTCAGTCTGGTGGGCGAGTGAAGGTGCATTTTGAAGACTTTAGCCACTCGCTCATCGGATCGGAGCCAATTAACCAGCAGATACTCTCCGGCGAGCATGTTTGGCTCAAAGGGGCTAATGGCTCTGGAAAATCCACCTTGTTGCGCCTGTTGGAGGGGGGCAATCATTCGAGCTTTGGTGGACATTTCACGGTAAATGGCGAGTGCTTCTATCTTGATCAGCATTTCTCCTTTTTAGACGCTGAGGTTTCTATGCTGGATATGGTCTGTCATCGCTGTGAAGCCTTGAACATACCCAAGGCACGAACGCTTTTGGCTGGCATTGGCTTTCGGCGTGAAACAGTGCATCAAAGCGTGTCAGCACTTAGCGGAGGAGAAAAAATGAAGCTCGCGATGTTGATCGCCTCGCACCAATCACACACCTCAATTTTGCTGCTGGATGAGCCCGATAACCATCTTGATTTGGAGGCTAAACAGCAGTTGATTGGAGCAATTAATGGCTACCAAGGTACAGTGATCCTTGTTAGTCATGATGAAGGGTTCGTTGGACGATTGGTGATTGATAGAACCATTGAACTAAGTTGAATGTTGGGTTCCAAAGCGTTGTTTGCTAATAAACGAGTAAAATTGAAAAAGGGTCACGATTGTGACCCTTTTACTTCTATTCTCCCGCCACCAAGTGGTTTTTGGTGCGAATGCTTGCGATAAACATGTAGATAGCGGTCGCCATCATGGTTGCTAGCAGGTATGCCATCAAACCTTGGGTGCCATTCATAAACCAGTCTGCAATCACAGGACCTGCTACTGAGCCAATGCTGTAGCAGAAAAGCATCACTTGAGTCGCTGACACAATAAAGCTTTCATCAAGCTTGTCACAGCCAAGGTTAATCGCGATCGGGTAGAGCGCGAACGTGGCCATGCCAATCAAGAATAGGCTGATGGCAAGTACGCTCAAGTCATCGCTCAAAATCACTAAACCCACGCCAAACACACCGAGTAGGCAGAATAGACCCATTAGCGGTGTGCGCCCAGCTACTTTAATCAGTGCTGGAACAATCGTTTGTACTGCCATACCGCCAAGAATGACTAATGCCATTAATGCACTTAGGTTGGTCTGTGACACGTTGCGATGTGTCAGCTCTACCGGCATTAAACCGTAGATTGAGCCGAGTGTCAGACCCGATACGATACAACCAATAATGGCGGCATGGTTCAGCTTCGCAACTTGTTTGAGTGACAGTGTCGCTGAATGTGCGCTTTGTGGCTGCTGAGTTGGTATAAACATTAGCACTAGAATCGCAGCACTAAGTATAGATAGAATCACCACAAACGGCACGCTACCTTCGATTCCAATGAAACCGATGCCAAGCTGACCCAGAGCAGAGCCACCGTATAGTGAGCCCATGTATAGGCCTAGGCGTTTTGCTCGGCTTGACTCGTCACCCACGAGTAACCATGACTCAACAATGACAAATACGCCTGCAACCGCGATACCCGCAACAAAACGTGCTATCAGCCATGCCCAAGCGATAGAGACAAGCGGCAATACAACGATGGTTGCGATAAATAGCACCAAGCAAGCAATAAATGCGATACGGTGACCCACGTGTTTAACCGCTGGCTCAATAATCACAGCGCCAACTAATAGACCCGCATAAAACACACTTGCGAGCCAACTTGCGTTGCTTGCATCTATGCCATACTGATTGAGCATCAACGGGATCAAGCTCATTAGATAGCCTGATGCCACAGCATAGAGTGATAGCGCAATAACAGGAACTTTAAAGCCAGTTTTTACTGCGAAATCAGTTGTGTTTTCCACTCGCGGAGCCTCCAAATTTAGTCGTGGGGAATCAAAAAATGTAAGATTTGATGAAGTTTTCGCCGCGACTATGAGGCTTTAGGGGAGGTGAGTAAAACGAAAAAAAATGACCTTGACGACAAAGAGTGCTTATCGTCAATGTGGGCAAATTTTGCTAGTTAAAATGAGGATTATCGACGCTGAAATAAGGCCTTATTTCAGCGTGTATGTGGAGGAGTGCGAACGTTAAACTTTAAAGAAGTTAGTGGCGAACTTATAGCTCTCCCAGCGATGTTTTACATTCGAATACTCAAAAATCTCGCCGTCATCGAGATATACCACCTGCTCAACGTTGACGAGTGGCTCACCCTCAGAGATTCCAAATTCCTTGGCGTAAAACTGACTCGCCTTGACCACGGTAATTTCCATCGTTGAACTGTGTATCTTTAGGCCAAGTTTATTGGTGATGAAGCTGTAGATGGAGTCCTCTGCGTGCTCACGTTTTAGACCCAAAATGATACTGATCGGCATATAGGTTTCTTCTAGCGAAGAGGCGATGCCGTCAATGATGCGCAGTCGGGTGGTGTTATAGAGCATGTCTTCTACATCACAGTTAAGGCGCTTGGCAACATGCTCATTGGCCGGCACTACCTGAAATTCGAGTACTTTAGTCGCAACGGACTGACCATTAGCGAGGACATTGGCTTTGGTGCCATGTAAGTGGGCGTAGCTTGCATTACCCAGCGGTCTTTTAACAAACGACCCCGAACCTCGCTTTCTAACGACCAAACCTTCTGTGACCAGTATATCTAGCGCTTTTTTTATCGTCAGTTCACTACAGCCGAACTCTTCGGCCAGCTCACTACCACCAGGTAGTTTTTGTGTTGTGGAGTATTGCCCACTCAAAATGCGCTGCTTGATCGATTGGTAGATATCGGAGTATTTCGCTTTGGTGGTCATAGTGTCGCGCTGTCTATAAGTCGATGATTTTCGACATAGTATGACAAAACGCGCAGGAGTAAAAACAATAGCGATGATTTAACAGCGTTTTGGAGAGATCGGCGCAAGACTTCTAGGAAGAGGCGAGCTCCAGGTGCTTCTAGATCAGAGGATTATTGAGCTAGGACAATAAAATCACTATTGATTATGAAAATGATATTGATTCCTATTTTACAGTAAGTGATAATGAGCGGGTTAACTATAACCATAAAGTATATAAGGAAATCGGAATGAGTCAGTCCTTTGGTTTCGTCAAGCGTTTGGCGCTAACCCTTACCGCAAGTCTAGCTTTGGCCGCTCAGGCCAGTGCCGTTACTATTCAGCATTTTAAAGGCACCAGTGAGTTTGATGGCACACCAAAGCGTGTCGTTGTACTGGGCAATGGTAGTCTAGACGTGTTAGACCGTATTGGTGTGAAACCTGTAGGCGCGCCTCACTCACTGCTTCCAGAATACCTAGCTGACTACAAACAAACGACAGGCAACACAGGCTCTGTCGGTGAGCCGGATTTTGAAGCCATCTTTACCTTGAAGCCTGACGTAATCATCGCAGAAAGTCGCATGCTTCGCGTATACGATGATCTTAACCAGATTGCACCTACCGTCATGTTCTACGTTGATAACGGTCAGTACTGGCAAGACGCGCAAGCAAACTGGCGTATGCTAGGTAAGCTGTTTGACAAACAAGACGAAGTGGAAGCGCTTATCGCTGAAACTCAGCAGCAACTAGACAACGCATCATCTAAAGTCGCGAAGCAAAATCTAAATGCGCTGATGCTAATGAACAACGGCAGCAACGTCGCCATGTTCAATAAAGGTAGCCGCTTCTCAATTGTGTTTGATGATTTTGGTTTTGCAGAGTCTAGCAGCAAAAACGTAGCACCAATTGAAGGCTCGCACGGTAATCTTATTTCATTCGAATATGTTGCAGATGCTCAGCCAGAAGTTATCTTCATTCTTGACCGCGAACAAGCGATTGGCCGTAGTACTGGTAAGGCGAAAGAGCTGTTCAACAACCCGTTAGTGGATTCAACACCAGCGTCGAAAAACAACAAGATTGTCTATATCGATCCAAACGCCTGGTATATCTCGGGTGGCGGTGTAACCGCAACGCAAACCATGATCAGTGATATCGACAAAGCATTGAACTAATTTGTTATTCATTAAAAGTCTCTGCTAATTAGCAGAGACTCTTCTCGTTAAGTATCTTATTAGCCCATCGTTGTAATGACCATTCATAAAACCATTTTGGCGACTGCTCTGCTTATTGTATTGGCCGTCTGCTCCCTAGTTCTTGGCGCTGCTTCCGTTTCACTGGCCGACTTGTTTCGTGGTGATGAGCATGCCTATTCCATCTATGTCATCAGCCGCGTTCCTAGATTGCTTGCCATCATTCTTGCCGGTGCCGGTTTAAGTGTCGCGGGCCTCATCATGCAGCAAATCGTGCAGAACCGTTTCGCGTCACCTTCGACAACGGGCACTATTGATTGTGCGCTGCTTGGCTACGTTGTTGGGCTAATTTTCCTTGGCGGTGCTAGCCAATGGGTACACTTAGGTGCCATCTTCTTTTTCGCCGTCGCAGGTACGTTGATTTTTGTACGCTTCTTGCAAAGGCTGCAGTTTAAGAACGCAGTTCTAGTGCCGCTTATCGGTATCATGTATGGCAACGTGATCTCTGCACTTACCACTTTTATTGCCTATAAGTATGACTTGGTGCAAACCATGTCGTCGTGGACGGTGGCGAACTTCGCCAGTGTGCTGCAAGGCAACTATGAGATCCTGTATCTAGCAGTACCAGCCTGCTTACTGGCTTACTTTTATGCCCGACAGTTTAGCGCGGCGAGTGTCGGTGAGAGCTTTGCAAAGAACATCGGCCTCGATTATCAGAAGATAGTCTTTATTGGTGTCATTTTAGTAGCGGTAAGCTCGTCCACTGTAGTCATGATTGTCGGTGTTATCCCATTCCTTGGTCTTATCGTGCCTAATATCGTGTCGCTATTTATGGGCGACAACATGAAGCGGATCTTGCCTTGGACTGCTTACTGGGGCGTTATCTTGGTGCTCGCATGTGACATTTTAGGTCGCTTGATTATTTTCCCTTATGAAATGCCTATCTCGATGATCATCAGTATTTTCGGTGGTGCGGTGTTCATTTATCTGGTGTTAAGGGAGAAACGCAATGCGTGATTCGTTAAAAGTCTCCTTACTCATCGCTGGGTGCGTTGCCATTATTGCTTGGTTTATAGGTCAAGGGCTGACAGCGGATAACTATCATTTTTTCCTATCACGTCGTATACCAAAAGTGTTGGCGATTGTCCTAGCAGCCGTAGCGATTTCTGCTTCTTCTTTGGTGTTCCAAACCATCACCAACAACCGCATTTTAACGCCATCTATATTGGGTTTTGATAGTTTGTATCTGATGGTGCAAGTACTGATGGTGGTCATTCTAGGCAGTACCAGTTTTTGGGTAATTCACGCAATGAGTAACTTTTTGCTTTCAACCTGTGTGATGATTGGCTTCTCATTATTGCTGTTTCATTTCTACTTTAAGCGCAAAGACAGCAATGTGTTCACGCTATTGTTGATTGGTATTGTCTGCGGCAGTTTGTTTAGCAGTGTGACCGGCTTTTTGACCATGTTGGTTGATCCCAATGAATTCGCGAGCATTCAAAACTCCATGTTCGCGAGCTTTAACAACGTGAATGCCAAATTGGTCTACTGGAGCCTGGTCCCACTCTCACTTTGCTTAGCAATTCTGTTTTACTACGCTCCAAAGCTAGATGTACTTTGGCTAGGGACAGATAACGCAACAAGCCTTGGTGTGAATACTCAGCAACTCACTCAGCGAGTGATGATCCTAATTACCATTATGATTGCCATTTCTACGGCGTTGGTGGGGCCTGTGCTGTTCTTTGGTTTGATTACGGTAAGTTTAACTCGTGAGATCTTCAGAAATTATCAGCACCGTTTTCTCATGATTGCGAGCAGTCTACTGGCGGTATTTCTGCTGGTGACGGGTCAGTGGTTTGTTGAAAAGGTATTGGCGTTCGAAACCACGATCAGCGTGATCATCAATCTCGTCGGTGGTTCCTACTTCCTGTTCTTATTGTTAAGAAACAGAATTAATTAAGAGGTTTAACAGTGATTAAGTTAACAGGTCTAAGTAAAAAGTACGGCAAAACCTTCGTTGTACAAGATGCAGATGCACTTTTCCCGAAAGGAGAAGTGACCTCGATTATTGGCCCTAACGGTGCAGGTAAAAGTACGCTGTTGTCGATGGCGAGTCGCCTAACAGAGAGCGATGCGGGTGAAGTCGTGATTGGCGATAAGCTGCTTGCCCAATGGGATACTAAAGAGCTGGCAAAACACCTCGCCGTACTTCGTCAATCCAATAACATTAATATGCGTTTTACCATTCGTGAGTTGGTGTCTTTTGGTCGCTTTCCACATTCTGGTGGACGTCTAACGGCAGAGGACAACGAAATCATTGACCAGGCTCTCGGCCATTTAGGGATTGAAGAGATCCAAAATAAGTACCTGGATCAGCTCAGCGGCGGTCAGCGTCAAATGGCGTTTATCGCCATGGTAGTGGCTCAAGATACTGACTACGTATTCTTGGATGAGCCTTTAAATAACCTTGATATTAAGCACTCAGTTGAAATTATGCACACGCTTCGCCGTCTCGCGCACGATTTCAATAAGGCTGTGGTGATTGTTATTCACGACATTAATTTTGCGTCTTGTTACTCGGATAACATCGTAGCGATGAAGAAAGGCAAGGTCATCAAATCGGGCAAAGTCGATGAAGTGGTTCAGCAGGAAACCATGGAAGCCATCTACGAGATCCCGTTTGATATACGTGAGGTCGATGGGCGTAAGGTCTGTCTCTACTTCAATAGTTAATGTTTTAAAGCCGATATAGGAGCCGACAGGCTCCTTTTTTTGAACTTCAGTTTGCGTTAGGCAAATACTGCATTGAAAGCAGCTAGATTTGGAAACACCTCGCTAGGTGATAAACTAGTAAACACAAAGCACTTTAGTTCGAGTATGTATGCCAAGCACCGAGCCTATACCCAAGCCCATCACGGAGCAGCAAGTTCAGACCACCTTAGAGAAGATCGTTGTCTTCCCTCCGTTCTATTCGTCGCCCAAACTGGTGGCGTTTTTACGTTACGTTGTGGAGCAAACGCTGGCAGGCCAAGGTAGTCAACTTACTCAATATTCAATCGCGACAGATCTGTTTGAAAAGCCGGCGAGCTTTAACCCTTCTTCGGATCCTATGGTTCGTATGCTGGCAACGAAATTACGCAAGCTGCTGACCGCTTTTTATGAAAGCAACAACGACAGTGAGCTTATTGTCATCTCCTTGCCTAAGCGCAATTACATGCCAGAGTTTGCAGTAAAAGAGAGCACCGAGCCTTCGCCACTTATCCCAAATATCAACTATCCGACTCTCGTGGTTCAGCCTTTTGCGATGACCTTGCAAGACCCGATCTGCAATGAAGTAGCATTGTCGCTACAAGAAGAACTTAGTTATGCACTGGGCTTGTTTGAGCAGCTAGCAGTGATATCGCCGCTGCGGGTGCAAGAAATGGCGGGAGGTTCACTGTCGTTAAGTGAGTTTCGCGACAAGCTAGGCGCACGCTACGTTGTGTCTGGGTCAGTGCGCCGTGCGGGTGAGTCATTGCGTGTAACAGTCGCACTCAATGAGACAGAGCACGGCCTGCAAATCTGGAGTGAGCGATTTGTTTTGGTGGTTACTAGTGAGGATGTGCTCGGCGACCAACTCACGGTGGTGCAACGTATTGCTACCAAAATGGCGTCTTCCTATGGCGTGATATCGATGCATGAATTTCAGCGTGTTAAACAGCAAGACTCGGTCTCACTCAACGACTATCAAGCGCGTCTCTATTATTTGGAGTACCTGACCAAAATGAGTCAGGAGCGCCTACAAGATATGATTACACTCTATCAACAGTTGGTCGCTGGTCGATACGCCAATGATGCGAGAACCTTGGCTACGTTAGCTCAGCTTTATTGTGACGCCTTACTCTTTGGCATGATGAGCTATGACGAGGTGATTGAGCGCTGCGAAAAGTTGGTCTCGAAAGCGTTGGATTATGCCCCGCGTGATGGCGAAGTGATTTTGGCTCAAGCTTGGTGGGCATTGCTGACAAACAATCCGCAGAAAGTCAGCGGCTGTGCTGAGCGTATTATTCAGCTTAATCCTAACTCTCATTACACTATCGGCGCGGTGGGTTGGCTAGTGTGCTTGTCGGGCAATTTTGATTACGGCATCAAGATTTTGACCAATCTGCTGGGCAAGGATGATTATTTCCCAATCTGGCTTAAGCTAAGTCAAGCGTTGAACGCCATTCGTCAACAAGACAATGAAGCCGCGCTGCAAAGCCTGGATTTGTTCTATGCAGAAGGAAATGTGCTTCAGACCACGCTACTTGCTTTGATTTATCAGGTCGCAGGCCAAGAAGAGACGGCTAGGCAATATTGGAGCGAGGCTAAACAAAGCGTGATAGACATCGACGCCATCGCAGCGCAGCAACTTGATGTTATGATACTTGATAATTCCCTTCGCGCGACGTTAGAGCATGCCAGATTAAGCTTGGCCAATATCACAGACTAGCGCTCTTAAGTTGTTCACCATTTTTTGTACTTGGTACGACAGTTAATGTCCCTAATTACTCAAAGGTAATCTGAGTAATTTACGTTTGTAAAAACGTAAAGCGTACCTACTGTTACTGTTGGTGCCCAAATTGTTACGCTAGTATTTAGCCATCAACCAAGTAGAGAGGCAATATCATGTCTAACATCAAAAAGTGGCCTGCAATCGATCCAGAAAAAGTAGCGAAATATAAGCACATCTGGGAAAACGTTTCTGCAGCAGACAACCTAGACCCAGAAGTTGCGGCATACCTAGCTCGCGTTAAAGAGCAAGGCGGCGGCAAGGGTATCGAACAAATGAGCTTCATCAACAAAGATTACCTAGGTTTCTATCAAGCGCCATTCTCACAAGATCTAGATAACACCGACGTTGTTATCTACGGTATGGGCATTGAAAAATGTTCTCCTACTGGTTCTTCACACAAGTTCGCACCACAGCGTCTACGCCACCTAAGTAAAATGGGTATGGGTACGGTTGGTGACAACGGTGAAATCCCATTCGAATGGTGTCGTATCTCTGACTACGGTAACTGGGATAGCCTAGGCCAATTCGAGCTGAAAGCAGAAGTTGAGCAGCTAACAGAACTTCTACACCACATGGTTGTTGAAAAAGATTGTACGCCGTTAGTATTTGGTGGTGACCACACAATCCCATACCCAACAATGCGTGCTCTAGGTGAGAAGTATGGTCCTCTTCGCGTTATCCACTTCGATGCGCACTATGACCTATCAACTCGTGCTGACTTTGACTACCCATACACGTCTGGTCACTGGCTACCAAAACTGTACTCTGAAGGTCTAGCGGATCCAGAGCGCACAGTTCAAATTGGTATGCGTGGTCGTCAAACTGCGCTTGTAAAAGGTAACCACATCGCATTTGGTACCACTGGCTTCACGACCAACGAAGTTTACGAGCAAGGCGTTGATGCAGTAGCAGACAAGATCATCGAACTTTGTGGCGATGGCGGTCCGGTTTACTTCACATTCGACCTTGATGCACTAGATACTGCGTTCTGTCGTTCAAACTCAAGCCCAGATCCATTTGGTCTGACGCACCTTCAGGTTTACGACATCATTCGTAAAGTGAAGGCATCGGGTAAAGTTCGTCTTGTCGGTGCTGACGTCGCTGAGTACACGCCAGATACTGACCCAACAGATAAAGACGGCATCATTGCTGCTGGTTTCGGTTGGGAGCTACTTTGCTGGCTAGCAGAAGAGCGTAAGAGGGAAAACGGCGGCGAAAATCGTCACACAGTATGGCACCAAGCATTTGGTTCTGTATCGCTGTAATCTTACTGCACTGATTTTAAAAACCATCGCTTTTTGCGGTGGTTTTTTTATGCCTGCTTGATAACAAAAAATGATGAAAACGACAAAAAACTAGATTAGTGATACTCAACCAACTTTGCTTCAATAGCGTCCGAAAGATTGCTGTTAATCTTACTTCCAATTAAGGGTTTAAAATGTTTGCTATTGATGATGTTGTAGTTGCAACTAAAGGTATCGATCTAGGTAAAATGGTCGTGACTGGCTTGAGCAGTGGCGGCTTCTACGTTCGTGTAGAAGTAGACGGCATGTCTCTAACTTACCCAGCAAAAGACCTACAAAAAGCGTAACCTTTGACGTTGAGTTCTTCTTTGTAAATGGCGACCCTAGGGTCGCCATTTTCTTTTGCTCTTAATTTTATCAATACATTGCACCTTCACTGTGCAATGCCCCTCATTAGTCCAGCTGTGCGCATTAAGCGTGCAACCGCTAGTTTTCATGCAAGCCTTAGCGCTACTTAGTATCAATACAAATTCGTTTTTCAACTTTTGTCTGGAACGAAAGTTGCAGTTCAATCATAGACATAAAGAAAGTGGGTCTTTAGCCAAGGAGGGGAAAGATGATACTTATCTTGCGCACAACACCGTTAAGCATACTTAATTTGCTCATTCTACTAGTGCTGTTGTCATCGGTGGTGCTGTTTGCGCTGAATGCGATGCTAGCGGGTTTTTTGGTATTGCTATCCATTGCGACGATGGCATGGCTGATGCTGTTCACATTGAATCGAGAAATGCGAGTACTCAATGAGCACTTTGAGCAGCTAAGGCATGGTGAGGTGCCTTCTGTACCTCAATCACTTGGCCTACTTTATTCAAGCTTCCACGCCATTGATGATGTTCATCAGTTGATGCAACGAAAACAGCGCAAAGCGGAAGCAGTGCGTTCAGAAATGGCATTTTGTGCTCAAGAATTGGCAAGCAATGCAGCCGATGCGGCCAAGGACAGTGATAGGCAGGCGGAGTCGACGCTCTCTTCTGCATCAGCGGCAACGGAAATTTCACAGAGTATTGAAGATGTATCCACTCGCATTGAGCAAACCTTGCAGGCAATTGAGCAAGGCAATGTTCTTTGTGGACAAGGCAATCAGGCGCTTGTGAGCGTTCAAAGTAGTGTTGAGCAAGTGGAATCTCAAGTAGGCTCAACGGCGAAGAGTATCGTTACACTGGAGAGCAATTTATACACGGTCTCGGAGATGTCCCAGTTTATTCGAGAGATTGCCGAGCAAACCAATCTGCTGGCACTCAACGCTGCGATTGAAGCGGCGCGAGCTGGTGAACATGGTCGCGGGTTCAGTGTGGTTGCCGAAGAAGTTGGCCGCCTCGCTAAGCGAAGTCATGAGTCCGCTAATGCCATTACTTCTCATGTTGAACAAGTGACCGCGAGCATGAGTGATGTCACAGCGATGATAGAGCAAGTTCGCGAGGGTAACACGCGTTGCACTGAGCAGACGCTGGTGGCTCAAAACACGTTGGAGGAGATGGGCATATCCATGGCATCGATTACCGATCAAGTTGCTGGCGTATCAGCCGCATCCGATCAACAAGCAATCGCGATTCAGGAAATATCGAGCAATATGGAGCAGGTCGCGCTAACGGCAAAACACAACGCCGAGACTGCCGCTGACAACGCTCAGGTGGCTGAGCATCTTGAAAAGCTGACTGCATAGGGAGTGAATGATGATGGATATTGTAATGGCCAATCTTCAAGCAACGGTTGTAATGCTTTTTGCCTGTTTGAGCATGGTTGTTTTTGTGTGGAAAAGGAAACTTGCGCTGAGTAAGAGCCAGCAAGCAAAGCGCTCGGGATTGCAGTACTTAACCACACTTAGACAGCTTCTGGCGGCGATTCAACAACACAGAGGAATCACCAATGGTGTGCTGTGTGGAGACGACAAATTGCAATCTCGCCTTCCAACGCTACAAAGCGACATTAATAATCATCTGCAGACACTGACTCACTTGGATGAGGGTGTCCGCAATACTAGCAGTTGGCGAAGTGTTGAAGAAAACTGGCCAAGGGTTCGTGTTCAGTTTAAGCAGTGGTCGGCAGAGCAAAATCTTGCCACTCACAATCAACAGCTGGCTTCGTTGCTTGAATCAGTGGAGGAGTGTGCCCAATATTACCGTTTGACAGAGCTGCCACAGAGAGAAGGCGAGTCTATCGCACTGCTTTGGAATGATTTATTGAGGGTCGCTGAATGTGTCGGACAGGCTAGAGCTCTCGGTACTGGTGTGGCGGCCAAAGCGACGTGCAGTAGCGTTGAGCGAATTCGATTGAAGTATCTGCACCAGTCGATTCGCCGTTTTGTCACCGCGCAACGTCATTCGGATTTTCCTACCGTTAAGAAGCTTCTCGGGACTATAGAGAATAAAGTGCTCGTGCTTGTCCCGAGCGTTACCGCAGTTGAATATTTTGATGATGCGACAGCCGCTCTAGATGAGGTTTTTCGAGTATTTGACGAGCGGGTTACTGCACTTGGTGACAATGTTTAAGATGCTAGACTTGAGTGCTCTGAAGTATTGTTACCTCAGAGCGCTTTGCGAGGGTAAGGTTACAACTGCTCCTCAATCGGTAAGATACCACTGAACCAAGCGCCCATGCGGCGCCAAATACTGGCGTCTGGCTCAGACGTCAAGGTTTCCCCTGTCGCGTGGTCAAACCATATCAAGTCCCCATCGACCATTTTTAACTCGTAAGCGGTCTTTGAGATTTCTTTGCCGATAGCGTCATAGACCTTATTTGCATACTCAGGTTGCTCGATAACAACGCCCATTTCGGTATTAAGATGGGCTGAACGAGGGTCGAGGTTCATTGAACCAACGAACACTTTACGCTTATCAATGACCATCGCTTTGGTATGAAGACTTGAGCGGCTGCTCCCTGTTAAGCTCCAGTTCTTTTTGATTTCAGCATTGGACTTCACTTCCCACAGTTCTACACCGCCTTTGACCAAATCTTCACGATATTTAGCGTACCAACCGTGCACGGCAAAGACATCATTCGACGCCAGTGAGTTAGTAATAATGATGACTTCAAGACCTTGTTCAACGGCATTAATGAGATCTTTGGTGCCTTGCTCGGTTGGCACAAAGTAGGGTGAGATAAATACGAGCGATGTTTTCGAGTCGTCGAGCACAACGCTCAAGCTGTCGATAAGGGTACTTTGCTTACTGTCCGGTTTATTGGGTAAATCATAGAGCAGATCACCGATGCCCCAATACAGTTCGACCGTACCATTGACTAAATCGTTGTAGAGCGGGAGCTTAGCGAAATCATATTGACCACCAGAGAATTTCGCTTCAAGACCGAGCTCGTTGACCCAAGCTTCGACGTCAGCATCGGTATAGCGAAGATCTTGATTTGGTGCAATCCACTCGATTGGCACACTGTAATCACTGTTCCAATAAAGGTCGAACTGGCGATTTACTTGACGCACGGCTTTACCCACCATCATCAAATCTAGATCGGAAAACTCTACGGTAGATTCAATGGAATAGTATTCATTACCAACGTTTCGTCCGCCAATGATGGATACGACACCATCTACAGTCAGCGACTTATTGTGCATTCTGTGGTTTAGTCGCTCAAAGTCACTGAGCATTGCTATGCCGCGCGCAGAGCGAAGGTGATGCGGGTTGAACATGCGCACTTCGATATTGGGGTGGCTACTAAAGCGCAGCAGATCGTTGTCGTCGTATTTTTGCATGTCGTCGAGCAAAAGGCGTACGCGCACGCCACGCTCAGCGGCTTCGAATAGTCGCCACGCGATCAGGTTTCCCGCTTCGTCGTCTCGGAAAATATAGTACTGTACGTCAATGCTGGATTGAGCGGTTTCGATGATCGCCAGCCGAGCGAGTAGCGCATCGTGACCCTTATCCAGAGGGTGAAACCCGGTTTCATCAATCAGAAAATGGGAGGCCACTTCTCTTGCGAAATACAAGTCGAGTTTGGTTGGCTCATCATTGATGATGGTGTATGAAGATTGTTTTTCGTACCGGCTAGGGTCAATGCTGGAAGAGACACATCCGCTCAAAGTGACGATGAGCAAGAGAGCGAAAAAATTTTTGATAGACAAAATGTTGGGCATAGTTAAAGTGCTGGTATTCGATTGAGTTCTAGAAATGCAGCGAGAGTGTAACGGCTCATCATAGAATTTGCACTGGGTCGCTGGCGTTTTTACTGATAAATTTCATAGCAATTAAGTATAGCCTAATTGAAATCGACTAGGTTGCATAACAATTACTTATAACGAATCTTGCTCGTTTTTAGTTGCCGGATATTAGGAGTACTGATGGCAGGTTTAGGCACCAATAAATATACCTTGTTTGGCATTATGGCCATTTTGCTTTGGAGCTGTGTGATTGCGCTAACAAGGGATATTGCCGAGTTATTTGGCCCGATTGGCGGCGCGGCGTTAATGTATAGCGTGAGTACACTAGCTCTGATGTTGGTCATGGGAAGACCAAAGATTGGCGAGTATCGACTTAGCTACGTGTTGCTTGGTGGCGGACTGTTTGTCAGTTATGAGATCTGTCTTGCCCTTGCATTAGGGATGGCAAATGATCGTCAGCAAGCCATGGAAATGGCGGTGATTAACTACCTGTGGCCGGCGCTGACTGTATTGCTCGCAGTGGCGATGAGTGGTCGCCGAGTAAACCTTCTTGTTTACCCTAGTGTGGTGCTGGCATTTGTTGGGGTCGTCTGGTGCATTTCGGGAGATGCTTCTTTATCTATCGAGGGCGTTAAAAACAATGTAGCAACGAACCCGCTGACATATTCCATGGCATTCGCCGCGGCATTTATTTGGGCGCTGTATTGCAACATTACCCCTAAAATGAGCGGTGGAAAAAATGCCATTGTGCTGTTTTTTACGATGACGTCGGTCACGCTGTGGATACAGTATGCGTTGAGTGATGAAAGTCAGATGATGTTTACTTTCTCTTCTGTTTCTACGCTGCTGTTGGCTGGGGTCATTATGGGAGCCGGATATGCGTTATGGAATCAAGCAATCATCGGCGGCAATATGGTGCTTATTGCGACGTTTTCCTACTTTACACCAGTATTTTCAACGGTGTTTTCTTCGTTCTATTTTTCCGTTGCGTTGACTCAATCGTTCTGGAAAGGTGTGGCAATGGTTACTCTTGGGTCTCTGCTGTGTGCTTGGGCAACGAGAGAGCCAAAGTCAGTTGAACAAAAAGTCAACGCCTAGCGCTGTGCACACTCAATGTGAACAAATTAGGCAATCTTTTTCACTTTACTATCGTAATAGGGACAGGTTTGGTGAAAAAGGCAAAGCGAAATGCGGCGGCGAGCGGGCTTAAAATGGAACGTTTACGGGGTGATACTGGTTTGTCTGGGATTGTTGAACACCCCAATTGCAGCTGCTGCGCCCAGCGGAAAGCCTTGGCTAGTAAGTTACAATCAAGATGCCGTGACTTTGTACAAGCGTGAACACCATAGTGGCTTAATCGAAATTCGTGTTCATGCCGATGTATCAACCACGTTTTCGGCATTTTTGAGATTGTTTGAAGACACCATGAATGTGCCGAATTGGCTACACAATGTCGACCAAACTAAGGTGTTGGCTCAACTCTCACCGAATGAAAATGTCGTGTATACCACCTTCGCTGCCCCCTGGCCTGCTAAAAACAGAGACATGGTCACTTACTCGCGGTACTACCAAACTGGAAAGCGATTTGTGCTGGAGATCAGTGATGCTTCGGATTACCTCGCGCCACAACCAGACTATATTCGTATCCATAAGGTGCGGTCTCGTTGGGAACTGACCAAGATAGACGATGGGCAGGTCTTTGTCGTCTACACCGCGTTTGCTGATGTTGGGGGAGCATTGCCAGATTGGTTGGCCAATCAATTAACAATAGAAGGAGCTATAGAAACCTTTAAGGGATTAAAGAGAGAGATTGCCGATTATCAGCACCTCTCCCATCCAAATGTCATAGATTGAGCTTGCGCTTATGAGTTGCTAGCAACACTGGCCTCATCAGCGTTTGAGAGCGATTTGCAAGCCTCGAACAACATCTGTGCTGGTACTTTAATGAAGTAGGCAGAGATCATAATCATCATCGCAGGATCTGCGTAAACACTTAGGTGTGACCACGGTGTGAACTCCATTACCCAAGCAGAAATAAAGCCAGCCATTACCGCTACGCTGAGTAGCGTGTCCATTTGCCACTGTTTTGTTTCCGCTTCGATAAGGTTTGCACACATTAGTTTGTTCTTTGACGCTATGTACCACCATGCGTAAGTACAGCCCATGACGTTAAACAAGCCGAACAATGTCGCGACAGTGGTATCGACTGGACGACCACCGGTAAACATAGAGCTGATAGCGGAGTACAATGACGCCAACACGATCATCAGAATAACGGCACCCTTAATCGCGATCACCCAAGATTCAACTCTTTGACGGCCGTATTTACAAGCCTGACTTTTCGGGTTCTTTAGTTGCTGCGCAGCAGCCAGTGACAATAAAGTTAACAGCAAGCTGACCAGAGAATAAACACCGTCAAAAGCGATGACCAGCGAGCCCATCAACACACCAACCACTAGGCCTGCGACAGCGAAGCCAGTAGCTATAATGGCTGATACTCTCAAGACTGATGATTCGTTGTGTTGCGTTAGCGAAGACATGGGATTTACCTTTTGTTTGAATTAAGGCCATTATTTCGCCGGGGTGATTAACTTTCAAACATTAACTGTATCACTGAGTGAGGGTAGGGGCAGTAAAGGTTAGTAATATTATTTAAAATCAATAGCTTAATCTATGGGTTGTGCTGTCAGGATTAATGACGCCCACTGATGGCACGCACATCTGTTTGTGAGCAACTAGAAGGTAAACAAGTAATCACTGACTTGGTCGGCGAGCCAAGTCATCGCAGGGTGCTCTGACATGCCTGATGAGGTCAACATACAGAAGTCTTCTTGTGTTAGACCGTAGGTATGTTTGATAACAGACAGTGTCTGTTCACGTAGGAGCTGACGGATAAGTGGCTCAGGCAGAACGCCCCAAGCACCTTCGGAAAGGATGGTTTTTAGCATGAATTCAAAGCTTGAAAAACCAATGTACTTCAATGAGAAAGGCAGTAGCTCAGGGTTGTCACGCAAGTTGAGATACGCGAGCGACACTTGCATCTCATCGCGTAATACTTCATCAGAGACACGAGGCAGTTTCGACAACTTGTGGTCGGCTCGGCACACCGACATCATGCGAATTTTTCCAAGAGGCTGGTAGGTGAGTCTTGGGTCATCCTCTCTTTCAAAATCAACACCAAAGGCGAAATCGACCTGTTTCTTTTCAACGATGTCAGCCAAATCACCAGATGAGGCCAGTACTATGTTGAGTGATAGAGCAGGGTAACGCTGGTTAAGTTCCAATGTGAGATCTTGCCAAACTTGGTCTGGCAGGCTGTCATCATGAGCAATGCGCAGTTCGGTGGCAAAGTCGCCAGACACCTGAGCACAGGTTTGTCGAATGCGAGCCGAGGTGACAAGCAGGTTTTCGCAGTCTTTATAAATTGCCTTCCCTGTTTCTGACAACGTCACATTATTGCCTGTACGGACAAAAAGATCGGTGTCGAGGTCTTTCTCTAGTGCTTTGATAGCCATGCTAAGTTTGGTTCGGTTGCAGTCTAGCACTCGCGCCGCCTCGGACACGGAGCCTGCGCTAACCACGGCACAGAAAGCTTCTATTTGAGAAAGATTGATAGACATTGATCGCAAAACGCCAGTAAATCAAGGGAGCAAAAATCATAGCACGTGTGCCAAAGAATACGAAGATAACACTAGGAATTGCTTGGCGTTCTGGTTTAATCTATGCCTAGTCATCAAGGATTAAAATGAAGTGCTTATATTATGTTCAGCACTAGCAAAACAATGGAGTAAACTATGTCTAATGAGTGGGATGAGTACGCCGCGACATGGGAAAATAACGATGCGACGGCGGTCTTTGCTCAGTCATGCTATGACGCGCTTTCAGAAATGACCTCGTTGAAAGGTAAATCAGTTTTAGATTTTGGTTGTGGTACTGGCCTTTTGAGCCAATTAATGTCACCCACGACCAAAGATATTGTCGCGCTGGATGGCTCTGAAGCCATGATTGAAGAGCTAGACAAAAAAGGCTTAGACAACGTAGAGCCAGTCGTGGATCTGTTAACGCGCGGTCTCGTTGCCCAGCACCCTGCGTTTCGTAATCAATTCGATCTTGTCGTTGCGTCTTCTGTTTGTGGGTTCGTTGATAACCTTCAAGATACCGTTAATGTGATCTACACCTTGCTGGATGAGTTCGGCATGTTTGTTCATTGGGACTGGGCGGTCGAAAGTGATGATGCAGGATTTGGTATAACCGAGAAGCGTGCTAAAGAAGTACTCCTCAATGCTGGATTCGAAAAAGTCGATGTGTCTATTGCTTTTGAAATTGAATCCTCGAAAGGCACACAAAAAGTACTGATGGGTGTTGGTCGCAAGTAACGTAAAACTCAATACTAATTATCTGATCTCCGAATAGGTGGTGCCTTTGGTACCACCTTTTTTTGTTATGCTAACAGGCTAGTTTTTGGATAGGTTGATTATGTTTCTAAAATCAAAGCGCTGGATTTGGTCATGTTTCGCGTCCCTATTGCTTATTAGTAGTCACGCTTATTCTGGCGACCGAGAAATGATTGAGCAAGCGAACGCTATTTTAGTAAAAGCAGCGCAAAACATTGATGAGTTCGACTCAGTATCGCATTGGGAATCCGTGAAGAATGTCACTGGCGTTGCCAAAGCCATCGTGATTTTCCCATCGGGAGGCCAGGCGGGGTTTCTATTGGGCGTGCAGTGGGGCAAGGGCATTTTGCTTACCAGAGATGCACACCACTGGAGTGAACCTGTGTTTGTGACCTTCCGCAGTGCGATGTTTGGCCTATTAGCGGGCGCGCAGAAAATTAACGGTGTGGGTGTGATTCTTTCTGATGATGTGGTTGAGCAATTGCAGTCTGGTTCAACCAAAATAGGCGGTACAGCCGACGTGACGATTGGAAATGGTGTCAGCGGTAAAGTAGTCGGTGGTACCAGCGGCATTAGCGCTATGATGGTATCGCAAAACAAAGGACTTTACTTTGGTGGCAGCATTGACACCTTCAACATGACATTAGACGACAAGTTGAACAATGCCTTGTATGGTGACGACTTTTCTGTCGATAAGGTACTCACCAACTACGATCATCAATCAGGCCAAGCGCAGAACCTACGTCGCCGATTGGAAGGGATCGCCTATCGGGCTGTCTACCGCTAGTCATCAAGCGATGAGTTAAATTTGTACTTGTTGTTTTTTCGTGCATTATTGTCTTTATGCAACCGACTTTAATCGCACAGGACACTTGTTTATGAAACATCTGCCTATAAAGCACCAGTCTATGAAATACGCAGTGATGACCTTGGTTCTCACAAGTTTGGCTTTGGTGGGGTGTACGACGACCACCAAACCGGCTGCCCCCCTTAACTTTTCTTATGGTGTTGCTAAAACCGGAGACTTTGGTTTTTTACCCCAGTCAGGGGCGGTGACCTATTCGTGGCGCACTAATTTGCCTGTGGCGAGAGTTTCTGAAGACTTTGACGCCGAACATTACCTTTCTGTAATCAAAGCGCAAATCGATGAAGTGCTGACATCTAAGGGTTATATTGCGGTTCAAGATGGTCAGGCTGCGACGATGCACCTTGACTTTGGTATTGCAACTGAAACGGCAATGGATGATGAGCAAATATTTGCCAGCACCCAAATTAAGACTGGGGTGCAGTTTGATTTGACAGGCCAGAAAAGTGAGAAGGGCAGTTTGTACATCGCAGTGTTTGATTCGGTAGGCGCATTTCCACGGTGGCGAGCCTTAGCTCAGGGGCCGACTGAAAATCGAATCGATAACCCAGAAGAGCGTGAAGAGCTTAAGAATTTAATTGGCGCTATGCTGGACGATTTACCTTCTCGCTAACCTACGACGTTTTTAAATAGCAAAGACCGAAGCGTTAAGCTTCGGCCTTTGCAATGCCGCAATTTGTCAAAATCGCTTTGATTTATTTTGGCATTATGACTGTATCGATGACGTGAATCACACCGTTTTTCGCTTTGACGTCAGTTGCCACGACGGTCGCGTTGTCGACCATCACTTTGCCGTCACTCTTCGTAATCATGATGTCAGAGCCTTGCACTGTCGTTGCTTTATCAAGTCCCATCACATCCGCCGCCATCACTTTTCCTGGCACCACATGGTAGGTCAAAATCGCTACCAGCTTATCTTTGTTCTCTGGTTTTAGCAGAGATTCGACCGTGCCTTCAGGCAGTTTTGCGAAAGCGTCGTCGGTCGGCGCAAACACGGTAAATGGGCCGTCACCTTTCAATGTGTCGACCAGCCCAGCTGCCTGTACTGCTGCCACGAGTGTTGTGAAGGAGCCGTTTTCAGCCGCAACGTCAACAATGTCTTTTTTCATTCCATGATGATCAGCGAGAGCTGAGAAGGATAGAAGTAGCGCTGCCATTGCTGCAAACGAACGTGTTAGTAAAGTCTTCATATCTGTGATCCTTTGTTTGTTTGTATTCGCAGACGTCTGTTACGGTGAGGTATCGCTATCGATCACTGGCAGCAAGTAACAAATTACGTTTACGCCGCCAGGTAGAAAAACATCAGAAAGTAAGACCAGGAAGTAGCACGGTTCGTTTTGGCCAGCTGTGCTGGTTCAGCGTTTTGACCATCACTGAAACCGGGGTAGGCTGAGCCAAAGGCTCATTGGGAAGCAGCGAAAGATTAGTGACTCGTTTGTAACCACTTGAGGTGTAGACTTCGTCACGACCAAACAGTATTGAGTAATGAAACGGCTGTTGCTCCATCCACTGGTGGGCTTCTTCGATTAAGGCTTTCGCCAAGCCTTTTTTGCGATAGTCTGGGTGGACACAAACCTCGGCAACACCTGCGATAGGGATTGCTTTTCCCGCAGCAGTAATGGTCTTCTCATGAACGGCCAGGTGGGCAATAACGTGATGGTCATGATCGCCGGTTATGTACCAGCGATGCTGAGGCATTTCGTTGTAAAAGCGTTGGGTTTTAAAACGACTATCACTAGGCTTAGTAAAGCAGCTACTAAGAATGGTGATTAGTCCTTGGTTGAGCTCTTCGGATACGGAGCTATCTTCAATATAGTGTATTTTCATAGTGTTATTGGCTCACTACGCAACGCTCTGTGACGATGCTGTGAGTGCCTTTGTCAGTTCCTTTCGCGATGGTAAGTCGGCTTAAAATGTTATAGCAAGTAGAGCTGCCATTTTGAGTCGTTGATTGGATACTTACCGTACCTGAATTACCACTACTGGAATTTTCCCATGGAATGGTTTGTCCAGCGCTTGGGTCACGGAGGAGGCTTTCTACCGCTTGCTTGTGTAGCTGTTGGTCTTTGTCGGAGAAGCTTTTATCTTCGACTCCGAAGGTTTGTGACGTGAGCGAGTCTACAAGCTGAAACGGCGATGACAATATGCCGCCAATCACACCAGTAACAGCCCCTTTACTGGCTTCACGTCCTGCTTGCTCTGCCTGTTGTACTAAAGATTCTGCCTGGCGAATCACTTCAGGCATCGCGACGCGCAGCGCTTCACTCTCGGCCAGTATGGCAGGGACTTGTTTGTTGGTGGCGGCAATTTGCTGGTTGGTCGCTCTAATCGTCTTATTGGTTTGTTCAACTTGTTCTAGAAGGCTAGGTAAAGAGCTATGCCATTGATTTGATTGCTCAAGAATCGGAGGAATGGCCGCTGTGACAGATTGAACTTCATTGAGAATGACTGGGATTTGACGGTTCATGTCGTCAACTCTTGCGAGTACTTCGGGAATGGCTTGCTGGTATTTCTCACTCTGCTCAAGAATGCTAGGGATGATAGCTTGGATTTTTTGTACTTCTTCGACCACGGGAGTAATGCGCTGCGCCGTTTGGTCGATTTGCTTGATTAGAGTGGGCAGTTCGACCCTGACTTGTTTGGCTTCGAGGGTGAAAATATAGATAGACCAAGCCAAGGCCAAAATAGCAATGGCAAGTAGCACTCTGCTGGCGGCAACGATCTTTTCCATATCACTCCTTGTTTCAAAGCCATCTAATTCAGTACATTGCTTTGAAATTGAAACGTCCAGCACTAACCATAACCAAACTGATTCTCTTAGTAAATGAGATGAGAGCAAACATGATGAGGCGTGCGATGAAAAATGGGAGATTGTGCAAAAAGTCACCAGTTAAACGTATTTACCTAGTAAGTCACTAAAATGTAAAGCCAATTCAGCTAAACTGAAATCAATAAGGGAAAAAAGTAGGAGCTGGTGATGGCGATTCAAAGACTCGAAGCTAACAAGCTATACCATGCCGCAGAACTGAAAAAACTGCCATGCAAGTCGACCAAAGAACTGGATCCGATTGATGAAATTGTCGGTCAAGAGCGTGCTCAAAAAGCGGTTGAGTTCGCAATGTCTATTAAGGAAAAAGGATACAACATCTACGCGATAGGCCAAAACGGCCTGGGTAAGCGTACCATGATACTGCGCTATTTAAGTCGCCATCCTCACGACACTGAAGCACTCTATGATTGGTGCTATGTGGCCAATTTCGCCGATACTCGTACGCCGCAGGTATTAAAGTTGCCGTGTGGTATGGGTGAGAAGCTGAAGAAAGATGTTGAAAAGCTGATTTCGAAACTGGTGAAAGCCATTCCAATGGCTTTTGACAATGAACTCTATTTTGGCCGAGCAGATAAACTCAAAAATGACTTGGCTCGCAAGCAGCAAGTTGAGTTGCAAAAGCTCAGCGAAGAGGCGAAAGAGAAAGACATCAGCCTGACTATTACGCCGCAGGGGGATTACCAATTTGTCGCCCTAAATGGTGAAGATTTACATACTGATGAGAGCTTTTCTGAGCTGCCACCGGAAGAGCAAGAGCGATTTGGTACCACCATTGATGAGCTTGAGGTGAGTCTGCGTGGTATGGCCAGAGAGCTGACCGATTGGGAAGAGACCTTCACTGATAACATTCAAAAGCTTAATGAAGAAGTGACCCTTGGGGTGATCAGTCACCTGATCAAAAAGCTGAAAAAAGAATACAACGGTTACACAGAAATTAAAAAGTACTTTAGCGCCCTTCAGCAGGATATTTGTGAGAACGTTGATATCTTCCTTGAAGAAGGGAATGAGCAGGGAGAAATTGCTACGGCTTCTCTTGATAAAAAATTCCCGCGACGTTACAAAGTGAACTTGATTGTGAAGCAGTCTTGCAGTGATTTTCCAATCATTGTTGAGGAAAACCCAAACTATCACTCTCTATTTGGTTACATTGAGACCGCGACCTACAAAGGCACAGTCTTCACCGACTTTTCTTTAATCCGTTCAGGTAGTTTGCATCGAGCGAACGGTGGCGTGCTGCTGATGGATGCAATTAAGGTGTTAGAGCAGCCATATGTTTGGGATGGTCTAAAACGGGCGCTGCGTGCACGTCAGCTAAGCTTTACCTCTCTTGAAAAAGAGGTGACGCTGACCGGGACGGTATCACTCGATCCACAGCCTATTCCATTGAATGTGAAAATAATTTTGTTTGGTGATTACCGTACCTATCAACTACTGCAACATTACGATTCAGAGTTTAGTGAGCTGTTCAAAGTCACAGCTGATTTTGAAGATGAAATGCCGCGAACAGCGGACTCCGAGCTGCATTATGCGCGTTTTATTTCCAGTATCGTTCATGATAACAACATGTTGCATTGTGACCGCAAAGCCATTGCTCGTATCATTGAGCACAGCTCGCGTCTATCAGGTGATCAAAACAAACTGTCGCTTCACTCTGCGCACATTGCCAATTTGCTGCGAGAGTCGAACTATGTGGCGCGGAATGCAAAGTCTAATTTGATCCGTATGGGGCATGTCGACCAAGCATTGGAATACCAGCAGATGCGAGTCAATCGATTGCAAGATAACGTGATGGAAGGTTTCATTAATGGTACGACGTTAATCCACACTCAAGGCTCAGCGATTGGTCAAGTGAATGCACTTTCGGTGTTAACGACCAGCGATCATATGTTTGGAGCGCCAAACCGAATTACTGCCACCACGTCCTACGGCGACGGTGATGTGATTGATATTGAGCGTAGTGTCGATCTTGGCGGCAGCATTCACTCTAAAGGCGTCATGATACTCACCGCCTACTTGTCCTCTGTGTTTGGAAAAACTGCCAAAGTACCACTCACAACCACGATCACTTTTGAGCAGTCTTACGGTGGCGTGGACGGTGACAGTGCCAGTATGGCGGAATTCTGCGCTGTGGTTTCTGCTTTTTCGGGTCAACCAAATCGACAAGACATAGCCATTACAGGTTCAATGAACCAGTTTGGTGAGTCGCAGCCAATTGGCGGTGTAAATGAGAAGATTGAAGGCTTCTTCGATGTTTGCACGATCAAGGGTCGTAACTCCGAGCAAGGGGTAATCATTCCACGCTCTAACGCTCATAACTTGATGCTACGTGCTGACATCGTTAAGGCTGTCGATAAAGGTGAGTTCCATATTTGGGCAATCGATCATGTGACCGAAGCGATCGAGCTCTTCACTGGCAAAGAGGCGGGTACCGCTTCGCTAGAGGGCAGTTACCCCATCGACACCATATTTGGTATCGCTCAAGCAAGACTCAACGCATTGCGTAAGTAACTAAAAAGCCAAGCGAATGCTTGGCTTTTTAACGATTCCACTTTTTAAGCAGCTTAGGTGCTAACTGTTAGGCGCGAAGTTTGAGTTTTGTGCCATCAAACTTAAGGTGGGAGAGCAGCTCTTTGGCATTCGCCTCACCTTTTTCATCAAATTTGATACCGTAAGCGGTGTAATGACTGGATTTTTGTTGGTTGCAGATAAGTCCAGATAGTGGCGGGAAGTATCGCCCTTTTTGCGTGCCTGCTGCAACGTTTAACGCCACTTCTTGGCCTACCACTAAGCTTTTGCCAAGGGCTGGCAGAATAAACCGACAGCCGCTTTTTGACATATCTCTTAGCTCACAGCGCGTTTGACTGTGCCCAGTGCTTAGCATCGCCTCAAGGTTTACTTCATACCTTGGTTCTTTCCTAAGGTTGGTCACTTGCATCGACTGCGGGATAGACAGAATAAGAATCGGCAAGGGCTCTTCAACTATATTAAGTAGCTGTGCGCGGAATTGAACAATTCCTCCTTCGCCACGCTGAGAAATCGCTCTTACTGTTAGCCAAAACCCCTCTTGAAAGAAGTACTTGAGATCACTTTCATCGATCTTAGGCGTTTCCAGCAAAATACGATACTCAGAATGAGCACCAATAAATTGGGTCGCACAGCGAAAAGAAGTGCCGACAGGTGTATTAACCGTCAATGTCACGTCGCCACCATGCTCGATCATAGCGAGAGCATCGGTGCTGTTCAGTGTTTGCGTCGTGCGTGATGGAGGATTGGATTTTTGTTGTTGCGTCACTGCCTGATAATTCCTGACGTTTTCTTACCTACACTCAAACCTTTATCTCGGATATTTTATATGAATTGCTTTGAGTCACACGTGTTGTATTTTTGAACCGTGTTCACAAAATTCTAGGGTTTCGCTCATTAAAGTGCAATCAAAAACAAGAATTCAGGAGTCAAAATATTGACTTAGATGTCAATATTGAGTTCAACCGCACAACTTTTGTTTTTGCCAAAGAGGGTACTCACAAAAGAAGGCCACAAATCCTAGCATTTATAAAATGGCTAACCAGGGAGGATTTTAGATTGATAGGTAGGGTGTTTTGTCATTGCTGTTGATTATATGTACAGTTCTATATATCATGCCTTCAAATCAATAATGAGGTCGAAATGAACGAAAGTATCAAAAATGAGCTAGGGAAGTTGCTCGTAAATCAAGAAGCATTACTGGACGTGCTGGCAAAAAGTCACTCCTCGCTGAATGACTACCCTGAGCTCCAAGATTATTTGGCGCGCAAAAATCCAAATGTGGTTAACTACAACCGAGCACTTCGCGAGGGGCAGTTTACCAAGCAAGAGTTCCTTGATGAAATCGGCGAGCGCCTCAATTGGCTTGCCTATGAGTTGCAACCACATATCGATATGGATTTCTTAACTGAGCGAGTTGCGTCGCTTGTCGGTGGTGACATTGAGAAAATTAAAGCCCTGACCATCGAAGAAATCGGCGCTGACTTGTTATCAAAGTTGGTGAACTTATATGGCGGTGCTCTTTATTCTATCCAACAATCCAAACCAAGCTATCCATTTCTCGCAACCAAAGGGCAGGTGGATCATGCGTTTTGGAAGCAGTCCCACCTTGCCTATGATGCTTGGAGTGACGGCTACCAAAGTCACTATAAATTGACAAACTACTGCCAGGATAAGTTTGATTGTAAGGCGCCACAAAGTTCTGTTCGATTCTTTCGCCAGTTTGGTGACCCTCGTGATATCCCAGAGTGGCGTGAATACGCTGGCTTCGATGACAATTGAGGCCTGGTATTCACATTCTATTGTTGAGTGCAAGGGATATGCGCTTACCCCCTGGTTGAGACCTTCCGTTACCCCCCTTTAAATGTCACTCGCCATTGAGATGGTGAGGCATTAAAACTGCGCGAGAAGTGCTTACGAAACACACTCTCGGAGCCAAAACCCGATAACTCAGCAACGGTAGCGATGCCGTAATCAGTTGACTCTAATAGCTGTTGGCTAAGTGCCAATCTCCGATTAAGGAGCCATTCTCCAAAAGTGCAGCCATAAGCGGCTTTAAACTGGCGGGTAAAAGTGCGACGACTCATTGCACAGCGCTCTGCAATGCCATCAAGATCATAACTTTGGGTTAGATTTCTTTCTACGTCACTGATGACATGTCCAAAGCTGGTGACTTTGTCAGGCTGCTTAGCGATTGGATTAGGAATGTACTGCTGCTGACCACCGCTTCGAAACGGTGCCGCTACCATTATCCGAGCAAGTTGTGTCGCGACTTCGCTGCCACAAAGAGTGCGTACAATGTGCAAACAGCAATCGAGCGAGGCGGCGGTGCCCGCAGAAGTGATGATATTGTCTTGTTCGATAAATAGCGGGTCGCAATCGATAATGACATTAGGAAATCTCTCGATGAACTCCTTCTGGTATCCCCAATGGGTAGTTGCCCGTCGACCGTCCAACAACCCCGATTTAGCCAATACGTAGGCACCAAGGCACAGACCAACCACCATAGCTCCCCTTTTATGAGCGGCCTTTAATTTCGAGATGAGCGTATGGCTAGGTTCGGGTAGATGATTTGGCCAACCTGGGATCACTATAATGTCTGCTAGCTCTAAGTTATCTAGCCCCGCGTTTACCGAGGCTTGAAATCCACTACTAAGAGTTATTTGCTCACTCTCTTCGCTACAAATGGTTAATTCAAACGCAGCCTGTTGGCCAAGAAACACATCTTGAAAAACAAGACACGGGACGGAGAGATGAAAAGCACTAATATCATTGAGCGCAACTAGCGCGATTTTATAGGGCTGCATAGAACTAAACCGTAAATAGAAGTAAACCTTAATGATGAATTGGTTGGCCTGATTTGAGCGATAGTTGGCACTAGGGACAGTATTGCACAGTTCTCAACAGCTGCATAATGGACTCATCTTGAGAATCGGAGGTTACTATGAAAATTCATCATCTAAGAAGCGCGACATTTGTTATTGAATCGGGCGATCACTTTATTCTTATCGACCCTATGTTGGGTAGCAAAGGGTCCATGCCTCCGTTTTCTGTGTTTCGATTCAAAGCGGAAAAAAATCCAACGGTAAATCTACCCGCGAATGCTGATGAGCTACTTGCTAAAGTGACTCATGCACTCGTGACGCACAGTCAAACCTTTGGCTTTAAGCCTCTTCAACATGGCGATCACCTAGATCCTGCTGGTGAAGCTTTTTTGATTGAAAACCGGATTCCAGTTACCACACCAAGCAAAGACAAGGCGTACCTGGAAAAGTATGGCATGACTGTCGAAAATGTTTTGGAACCGTGGCAACCGACCCCATTTTTGGGCGGACAAATTACTGCGGTACCTGCGCAGCATGGACATGGTTGGATTCATAAAGTGATGGCCAACGGTTGTGGTTTCTATATTGAGTTACCTAACGAACCAAGCATCTACATTAGTGGCGATACGGTGCTAACAAACGACGTCAATAAGGCACTCACTGAGCTTAAGCCAGACATTACTGTTGTTGCAGCGGGTCAAGCACAGATGGACGTTGGTCAGCCACTCCTTATGCCAACAGATGAGGTCATTGAATTTATTAAGCGTTCACCAGGCAAAGTTATCGCTAACCATTTGGAAGCGTTGAATCACTGCCCGGTGGATAGAACAACGCTGAAGCGAACGTTGAACGCTCATGGCTTAGTTGACAAAGTATCGGTTCCAGAGGATGGTGAAACATTCGAATTTTAAGAGCTATATAGTGGGGCTGAGCGTGCTAGAGCATCAATATGAATGGCAGGAGGTTGAAAATGGTCGCCTGCTTTACATTGAAACACTGTTTGACCATGACTCTGCTGAGGCGGTGTTCCATGAGTTACAAAGCGCGCTAAATTGGCGACAAGATAACATTCGCTTGTTTGGAAAAGTGCACCCGATCCCGAGACTTCAAGCTTGGTATGGGGATGTCAGTTATCGCTATTCTAATTTAGAGTTAGAGGCTCAGACCTGGTATCCCAAACTCGCTGAGCTAAAGGCGCTGTGTGAACAATACGCGCAACATAGGTTTAATACGGTACTCGCCAATTTGTATCGTGACGGCCAGGATTCAAATGGTTGGCATAGTGACAATGAGCCCGAGCTTGGCACCAATCCAGTGATTGCCTCACTTAGCTTTGGTGGTGAGCGGCGATTTTTGCTCAAACACAAGTCGACCGGTGAGAAATTGGAGTTCAATCTAGCATCCGGATCACTACTGATAATGGCTGGAGAAACTCAGCATTATTGGCAACATACCATTCCGAAGACTAAGCGACCTGTGGCGCCAAGGATAAATTTAACTTTTCGAAAAGTTCTGGTTCCTTAAAACAACAAAAGCTCCCCGTAGGGAGCTTTTGATTAGCTAAATCAGAGTTTGATTATGCTTTTGCAGATGCCGCTTTCTTTGTATTTTTAGCGTAGCTAGGCGTTCTTGCTACAGCACGCTTAGTTGCTGGCTTCTTCGCAGCTGGCTTTTTCTTCTTTTGCTTTAGACGCTCAGGAAGAATTTGAGTTGCGAACACATCTTCAACGGTTTCAGCACGCTTGATTAGTTCAGCTTCACCGTCTTTAACTAGCACAGTTGCAGGACGTGGTAGAGAGTTGAACTGGCTCGCTTGAGACTCTGCGTAGTGACCCACATCCATGATAGCTAGAACGTCTTTTGGCTCTAGAGCTGGCATGCGTGCACCGCTTTCCCAGATTGATGGGATACAGATTGGACCTGCGATTTCAGTTGTCTTCTCAACAAGTGGTTGAGTCATCTTGCTTGCTGGTAGAACAGGGTTCTTAGACTCTTGAGACTCAACTAGCGTCGCTAGGTAAGTTGATGCGTCAACCATTGTGTAGGTGTAGTCCATCTCTTGGTCATCTTTCACTACGTATACTGACGTTAGTAGTGTACCGATGTTACCAGCGATGTAACGACCAGGTTCTAGCCATAGTTGTGGGATCTCGAAGCCTTCTTTGTTGAATTCTTCTAGCATACCTGCACACACTACTTTCGCGTAATCTTCGATAGTGTTCGGGTTCATCATGTGCTCAGCGCTACGACACTCTGGCTCACGCTCACGTGGCCAACCGCCGCCAAGGTCGATTTGGAATGGTTGAACGCCACACTCGCGAGAGATTTCGATAACGTTGCGTGCATACTCACGGTATAGCGCATCCCAACCTTCAGGTTGCTTAGAGAAGCGGCCTAGGTGAGTGTGGAAGCCGTAGAATTCGAACACATCGATTTCTTTCACGCGGTTGATGATCTTCTTCGCTTCTTCTTTTAGCAGACCGAATTTGATCCACTTCATCGCGCCGATGAAGTTAGGGAATGGGTATGCATCTGGTTCGAAGTCGTTGAAGAAATCTTCTGGGATAACTTTCAGACGTACAGCGATGCGTACTTTTTCTTTTGGCTTCACTTCGCGAGCGATACGCTCAACAATCTCGATCTCTTCGTACGAGTCTAGGTGGACTGCGTAGCCGTACTCAATCGCTTTGCGGATAGCAAGCTCAGGCTTAACAGTACCGTTTAGTGCGATAGTCTTTGGATCCGCACCTGCGATGTAAGTTGCTTCAACTTCACCAGGACCGAAACAGTCACCACCCACGCCTTCTTCGTGACAGATAGCACGAACAGCAAAGTTAGTGTTTGATTTGATTGCAAACATCACGTTCACAGGCTTTGGCCAGTTTGAACCGAATGCTGCTTTAACGCGACGTAGGTTTCCACGTAGTGTGTCTTCGCTAAGAACGAATAGCGGGCTACCGTATTGCTCAACCAAGTCAGAAGCTTTACAGCCGCCGATGTATAGGTCGTCGCCTTTTGTTGTTAGCTCGTCAGTTGGCGTTAGGATGTTTTGTAGACGCTCAGCGTAGTTCTGGTTTGCTTTGTGTTCAGCAAGAAGACGCTGTTGCTCTTCTAATACAGAACTTAGTTGCTTTACTGAGTCTTCTAAACGCGCTTGATATTTCATATTCGTTCCTCACGAAATCGTTGAAAAGGTATGAACTGATTTGTTGGTATCTAGTGTATTCGGCGGTGGAAAAAACAACACGTCACCCAGAGTCAAAAAAACTTACACTGGCGTCTAATGTATTGCTGGTTATTGATTTTGCTGCTGAATGAAACGTTAACATTAGATTGCCGTGCTAGGTAAGTTACTTTGGGGTTACAGATACACTCCAGTATCAAGTAAGTAGCGAGATTTGTCGGTGCTACGCAAGCTCATACGTGGTTTTGTGAGCTTGGTTAACATTTTGTGAGTAAATGAATTGTGTTTACAACAAGTCAAGTAACGTCGTGGGTAAAAAGTGTCCTTTTTGCTTCTGTTCGTTCAAATATATTGACTCTCAGTGACGTTACAACTTGAAGCTGGGTGGCTAATTTATAGTCATTCAATAACGGCAAGCCAAATCACTCCGTTCCGTGATAGAGCAAACATAATCCATCGTTATTAAACAGTAAGCACAACAAGAGTTCCGTCTTTATAAAGCCTGTCTCTATAAAAATAGTTATACAGACCATTCATTCTTCACGAGGTAATCATTATGTCTTTTGATATCAATAAAGCTAAAGGTGTATTCGCAACAGTGGACGCTGCGATTGAAGCAACTCATAAAGCGCAAGTTGAGTTCTACGCAACGTCTACAAAAGAAGGCCGCGAAGCTATCCTTACTGCTATTCGTGGTGCAGTTCTAGCTAAAGCTGAAGACTTTGCGAAAATGGTTCGTGAAGAAACGAAGCTAGGTCGTGTAGAAGACAAAATTGCTAAGCACCAGCTAACGGCTGCTAAGACGCCTGGTACTGAAGTTCTAGAAACGAAAGTATGGTCTGGTGATAACGGTATCTCTCTAGAAGAGCGCGCACCTTACGGTGTTATCGGTGCGGTTACGCCTGTAACTAACCCAACTGAAACTATCGTTAACAACGCTATCTCTATGCTAGCGTCTGGTAACGCGGTAACGTTCAACGTTCACCCATCTTCAAAAGTAGTGTCTGCGGTAATGATCGACATGATCAACAAAACTATCGTTGAAGCAGGCGGTCCTGAAAACCTAGTCACTATGGTTAAAGAGCCTACTCTAGAAACGCTTAATGAAATCGCTAAGTCTCCACTTATCAACATGCTTGTTGGTACGGGTGGCCCAGGTCTAGTGAAAGCAATCCTACAATCTGGTAAGAAAGGTGTAGGCGCTGGCGCTGGTAACCCACCTGTCATCGTTGACGCTTCTGCTAACCTAGACCTAGCTGCGGTTGGCGTTTACGGCGGTGCATCTTTCGATAACAACCTACTATGTATCGGTGAGAAAGAAGTATTCGTTGAAGATGCAGTCGCTGACGAGTTCCTAGCTAAGCTAGAAGCAACGGGCGCTTACGTTCTTTCTGCAGTAGAGGCTGAGAAGCTAACTGCACAAATCCTAACTATGGATGAAATCGATGGTGCTAAGCCATGTACTGCGCAAGAAATTGCTCGCGTATGGCACCCAGTTAAGCAACACGTTGGTCAAGACGCAGGTGAAATCCTTAAGTCTATCGGTGTTGAATCAGAGACTCGTCTAGCGGTTATGGTTGTTGAGAACGATCACCCACTAGTACACGTAGAGCAAATGATGCCAGTACTTCCAGTTGTTCGTTGTGCGAACATCGACGAAGCTATCGAGCGCGCAGTAGCTGCTGAACGTGGTAACAAGCACTCTGCATGTATCTACTCTGGTAACATCGAGAACGTCACTAAGTTCGGTCGTGCTATCAATACAACTATCTTCGCTCACAACGGTCCAACACTATCTGGTGTAGGTTACAACGCTGAAGGTACTTCAACGTTTACTATCGCAGGTCCTACAGGTGAAGGTATCACAAACGCGTACTCGTTCACTCGTGCACGTCGTTTCGCAATCGCTCAAGGCGGTCTGCGTATTGTTTAATTGGTTGTTTGACTGATTGATGTGAAAAAGCCGAAGCTGTTGCTTCGGCTTTTGCTTTTTTAAGAGCACCCCCTCTAGCTCCCCCTTATTAAGGGGGAGAACAGCAGGCTCGTTCCTATCGTCACATCACCTGACTACTATGAGGCGATGCGCAGCGAGCCTGTAAGCTCCTCCCCTTTATAAGGGGAGGCTGGGAGGGGTGCTCTTCGTCTCTATCGACTCTCAATTTACCAGTAAAATTCCCAATACCACTCCCGTACAAACCGGGCACATCGTTTACAAAATTGCTCCAAAGCGGCAAAACCACACCCCTACAAACCGTGCTCCCAATCAGACTTCCCCAAACACCCAATTGAGCTCTATGCCGCTTATGGTTAACTAACCTAAGAACACAAAGTGCAGAGCAACACAATGAAAACAATCCTAATGACCGGACTCACCGGCACCCTTGCCCCAAAAGTCGCAAAACAGTTTTCTCAGCGAGGCTGGCATGTCGTAGAGTGGAATCATCACCAAGTTGCGCCTGATAGCGAACAGGACAGCAATACGTTCTGGCAAAGCCAAACGATTGATGCCGTGTGTCACATGGCGATGGGAAGTGAGGAGTGGGCAGCATGGCTTGCCAAGCGCTGTGCACAGCAAAAAATCCCTTATCTGTTCGTCAGCACCGCTATGGTGTTTGATGCTGAAGTGGATGGTCCTTATGGCATCTTCAATGAGCGCAATACAAAAGATGACTACGGTCTATATAAAGTGCGCTGTGAAGATGCGATTTGGCGGATGAATCCAGATGCTATGATTGCGCGAATTGGTTGGCAAATCCATGATGAAGCCGTTGGCAATAATATGCTCACACACCTTGAAAGGCAGCAGCGAGAAGATGGTTTAATTAGCGCTAGCCAAAGTTGGTATCCAGCTACGTCTCACATGGACGACACAGCCATGGGCTTTTTGCAGCTTATCGAAAGAAACGAGCCTGGTCTTTACCACCTTGATAGCAACGCCAATGACCGCTTGAGTTTCTATCAGTTGGTGTGCTTGCTGAAAGAACACTACAAAACGGAGTGGAAGGTAGTTGCGAATGATGCCTATCACCATGATCAGCGCTTACGAGATGAGCGTATTGCGTTGCCGCCACTGAGCGCGCGTTTTGGTTAAGCAGACTGAATTTTTGTATTAGCGATTTGAATATTGATAAGTATTCAAATCGTGATCAAAGATAAAGATCCTCAGCGCAATACTGGAATATATTACGCTCATCATCGCCTGAGAATCCCTATCTTGAAAACCAACAATGCCCTACATCAGCCGCACATTCAGCAGCATTTAAAGGACACCACCAAGTACATTAACGGTTTTTTGAAATCGAATGGGGGTGGTGCTACTGCCACCTTGGGTAGCCAAAACGACATTAAGATTAAGAATGAGCAAGGGGTGGTGGTGAAAACCTATCAAGGTGAACAGATAGCGCACAAAAAGCCGGGTGTGGATACATACGCCTGAGAAGCGACTGCATCCGTTAGTTGGACTACGTATGGCGCGAATATTAATCTTGGCTTGTCTCGATAATTTCAAACCGATACCCAACGCCATAGATGGATGTTATCCAGTCGAACTCCAAGTTAACTGCGAAGATCTTTTTACGAAGATTTTTGATGTGGCTATCAATTGTTCTATCGGTAACGACACGTCCATCAGAGTAGATTCTATCCATGAGTTGGTCGCGATTGAATACGACACCCGGGTGGCGATGAAAGTGAGCAAGTAGTTTGAACTCAGCTGGCGTCAATGGCAGAACCGTGTCTGTGACGGTGGCTTTCATTAATTGTTGGTCTACGTTCAGCAATGGATTCTTGTCGGCATCCAACGTTTCTTGGCTCGATTGAGAACGACTGCGGCGCAGGACATTTTTGACGCGCGCTACGAGCTCTCTTGGGCTGTAAGGCTTGCAAATATAGTCATCAGCCCCTAGCTCTAATCCAACTAAGCGGTCTATTTCGTCGACTTTTGCTGTTGCCATCATGACTGGCACGTCATTAAAGGTTCTTAGTTCTCGATAGATATCGAGACCATCTCGGTTCGGGAGCATTAAGTCGAGAATGATCAGTTCCGGTTGATTTTCCTTTACCCAATCAATCACTTCGTTTCCATCGCCAATCATGTGGGATTCAAAACCACTGTGATTAAGATAGTCTTGGATAACTTGAGCAAGCGATGGCTCGTCTTCAACGATAAGGATCATAAAACCTCTAATTCAGTTTCTAATTATTGTTGTTTTGGTAAGCGTACTACGACTTTCACGCCACCTAAAGATGAATGGCTGGCCTCTATCGTGCCTTGATGTGCTTCGACGATATTCTGGCAAATTGCCAACCCTAACCCTGAACCACCACTTGCGCGACTACGTGAACTGTCTACGCGATAGAGGCGATCGAACAATTTGGGCAGCGATTCATCAGGTACCCCAGGAGCGCTGTCTTCGATGATAGCGACCAGTTCATTCGCTTTTGACTGCAGAGTGATACGAATATTCCCTCTTTCATTGGTGTATCGAAAGCAGTTCTCGAACAGGTTTTGAAATACCTGTTGTATCAGTTTCGCATCCACATACAGCGACGTATCGATACTTGAGGAGTACTCCTTGGCTACGCTTAAGCTTTTTGAAGCAAATCTGAGTTCAAAGCGAGCAAGTAAATCATCCATGATGTCTGCTAGAACGACGTCGTTTCTGTGGTTGGTTCGAAATGCACTATCACTGGAAATCGACAGTGAATGTAAGTCGTCGATAAGCTGTGTAAGGGTCGTTACCTGAGCATGCAGACCTTCTAGGTATTTGGTTTCCATTGGTCTGATGCCATCTTGCAGTGCTTCAATTTCTCCTCTAAGCACCGCGACGGGTGTTCTAAGTTCATGAGAAATATCAGAAAGCCACTGCTCTCGAATCTCCTTTTGCTTAGCCAATGATGCGGCCAGAAGATTGAATGAGGAAATCAGATCCGTCAGTTCATCATTACCGATTTGCTCAATACGGTGATCTAGGTTGCCGTTGGCAATTTCTGTTGCTCCTCGGTGCAGAGCGCCTAAAGGAGTAAGCAGGTACTTAACCGTGATGAATGCAATTATTAGCGTTAGAACAAATGCAGCAACAGTCGCAGTAAAAATGTTGGCCGTTTGAGAATACATAAAGCTTTCAGCTAACCTATTTGAGACTTGGCGGCTTTGTAATACAGCTAGCCAGCCTATCGTGTTGCCTTCTTTTACTATTGGTACTCGGCTAAAAAATTGATCCTTGCTTAGTTCGTCCTGGTTAACGTTGCGTCTGAAAAGCGATTCACCATCTTGATCGAGAATGTAGATACGCATGCCTAAAGGCACGAAAAGAGCCGAGTGAGATCGACTGTTATCACGAACTCGAGGTAAGTCTGGTTCAACACGCCACGGATCCCCTGGTCGAGGTTTGGGAGGTGGCATTTCGCCGATTTGTTGTATAAGTGACCCGAAAGCTCTGGGTGAGCGCTGAAGTGGATGCCAGCCATCAGTATCTGAATAGAGTCCTGCGACGCTCTTTGCTAGGGTTTCAACTTTTTGTAATTCTTCTTGGTTCAAGTAGCTTTGTAATTCTACTTTGAAACTGGAATTGATCATAAATGCCATAGAAAGCAAAAGTATCAAGCTCGAACTAAATAGTGAGATGAAGAGTTTTTGAAACAGGGTAATTCGCATAATCGTTATGGCATTAAATATCGTGATTCAATTCTATAACCCTATTATGGAGAAAATGTGCAGAAAGCACAGTTTGCTTTGACGATAGCTTGAATTTGGTGGTTTTTTTGATCGGATTCACTATGAGGCTTACTAATAATGTGCGCCATGGTGCATTTGTTGGGGTCTTGGTAAGGTCTGTGATGTATCTTAATTGCATCCTATAGTCAGTTTGTAAACAAAGACTTAAATCATAACTGCTGCCAATGTATTGTGAGTTACTGTTACGTTCTGTCCTTAGATAAGTAACACGTTTTGTCCCGCACGCCAGTCCGATTGAAGCGTGAGTTAAGCTAACTTTATGATCTTTGGTAGCACTTTTATGTTTCCTTTTCGAGGTAAAAAACCGTCAAGTAACATACTTGGTCAAATTAGGTATCTTGGTCAATAAACTTGACGCTCAGTGACATAGTTTGGGTGAATGCTTGGGTTAAATTAGCATCATCTTGAGGCGGGCAATAGACCTAGCCAACAAGCTCAAAAGAGCAATCTAGGCGACGATAAAGCCCAGCTCTTATAGCACCAAATCTCACGAGGTAATCACTATGTCTTTTGATATCAATAACGCTAAAGGTGTATTCGCGACAGTGGACGCTGCGATTGAAGCAACTCACAAAGCTCAAATCGAGTACTACGTAAACTGTACCAAAGAAGGTCGCGAAGCCATCATCACCGCGATGCGTGGTGCAGTACTAGCGCGTGCAGAAGACTTTGCAAAATTAGTTCGTGAAGAGACAAAACTAGGCCGTGTTGAAGACAAAATCGCTAAGCACCAGCTGACAGCAGCAAAAACGCCAGGCACTGAGATCCTAGAAACTCAGGTTTGGTCTGGTGATAACGGTATTTCTCTTGGTGAGCGTGCACCTTACGGGGTGATTGGCGCAGTAACGCCAGTGACTAACCCAACAGAAACTATCGTTAACAACGCTATCTCTATGCTAGCAGGTGGTAACGCAGTCACGTTCAACGTTCACCCATCATCAAAAGTTGTGTCGGCGATGATGATTGACCTTCTTAACGAAACGATCATTGCAGCAGGCGGCCCAGAAAACCTAGTGACTATGGTTCAAGAGCCAACACTAGAAACGCTAAATGAAATCGCGAGCTCGCCACTAGTGAACATGCTAGTTGGTACTGGTGGTCCGGGTCTAGTTAAGGCTATCCTGCAATCTGGTAAGAAAGGTGTAGGCGCAGGTGCTGGTAACCCACCTGTTATCGTTGATGCTTCTGCAAACCTAGACTTAGCAGCTGCAGGCGTATACGGTGGTGCTTCTTTCGATAACAACCTACTTTGTATCGGTGAAAAAGAAGTATTCGTTGAAGAAGCCGTTGCAGACGCGTTCCTAGACAAGCTTGAAGAAGTTGGCGCATATGTTTTGACAGCGGAAGAAGCTGAGAAGCTAACAGAAGAAATTCTAACACTAGACGAGTTCGAAGGTGCGAAACCTTGCACTGCACACGAGATTTCTCGTGTATGGCACCCAGTTAAAAAGCACGTAGGTCAAGATGCGGGTCAAATCCTAAAGTCTATCGGCGTTAAGTCAGACACTCGCCTTGCAGTAATGTTGGTTGAGAACGACCACCCACTCGTACACGTAGAGCAAATGATGCCAGTACTACCAGTGGTTATCTGTAAAGACATCGACGAAGCGATTGAGCGTGCGGTAGCAGCTGAGCGTGGTAACAAGCACTCTGCATGTATCTACTCAGGCAACATTGAGAACGTAACTAAGTTTGGTGGCCGAATCAACACCACTATCTTCGCACACAATGGTCCAACGTTATCTGGTGTTGGCTACAACGCAGAAGGTACGTCAACGTTCACTATCGCAGGTCCAACAGGCGAAGGTATTACTAACGCACTATCGTTCACCCGTGCACGTCGCTTCGCGATTGCTCAAGGTGGCCTACGCATCGTTTAATCGACAGCGAATAACCGAATATCTCATCACTCTTCCCAAGCGATGATATATCTAGCCGAGCGAAAGCTCGGCTTTTTTTGATCTTCATCTAGGCGAAGTGACATATCAGTAAATTGGTTGAGACGTTATAGTGTGAGTGACGGTGTACCATCAATGAGGTTGCGCCACCCATCTCGCACGACCCTGAATGCCAGTAATAAAAAGATGCCCATTAAAGTCATACTGCCGCCTTCTCGGGTAACGGTAGCGGTGTTTTCCGATCGGCTCTGAATATCGCTGCTGGTAGCTCCCTGTATAGGGATGAGTTTTACGGCGACAACGGTTTCGGCTTCTATTCCGTTGCCACAAGTGGCGAAGTGATCCGTGGAGTCATAACCCGAAGCGCATTTGATGGCTGTCGCTGAAATCACTCCTGCATCGTTGATGTCTGATGCAGTGACAATACGATAGGCATTGTTTAAGTCGCTGTAACTGCCTCCATTGGTGAGATCATCTAGCCACCATGCGCGTGAGTTGAATAGAGTTATGCGCGATTCATCGCTTCCAATGCCATTGTAAGGAAAGATGTAGCCTCGACGGCGACGTTGCGGCCCATCAATTTCGGTATGATTTTCAGCATCCACTTCACCAACGATTTCGTTATGTTGGTTGATTGCATTGGCATGCCCTCCAGCACCGACAAAGAAAATCGACTGTGACAGTTCGCTGAAATAGGTCGCTGATGGTGTGGATTGTCCCGCGTCAGCAATGAACATTCGGTTTGCTGCAGCACCACCCTCAGGTACACTCCCCAAACGCTTGGTTTCGCCAATAACAATCAGCTGGGAGTTAATATCTGTAGCGACAGAGTTGCTGTAGTAATAGCTATCGTCGTACTCGAGTTTAGCATTGCTAATAAATACCGATGTCCAGGCGTTTTCTTCAACAGAGAAGTCATCGGTGGTGGTTGGCAAGTATACCGCAGCTTGCATGATGAGATTGTCATCAGCGAGATCGGAGTTGAATCCAACCAATACAGGTAAACCTAAATAATGACTGTCACTGCGTTCGACAATGGTTGCGGCTCGAATGCTGGCCTGTGCTGATGCATAGTTATAGTTGTCATAGCTAGTGGCCCAAGAGCTGGCCGGAAAGCGAGTTTTACCATCGTCGGCCAGCGACCAGATAAAGGCTTGTGTCGCAAACCCAAAGTGCTGGCAAGCACTGGATAGGATAGGATGTTCAAGCTCTATACAGCCACTAAGATCTAGTGAGTTATAGTACTTTGAGGTGTCTGAGTAATCGAAGGTCGCGACCGAGGCACTGCCGACAACATAGGTCTGACTGTCCACACCATTGGCGGGGTAGGTAAAGCTATCAAAGGCAATGGTTGAACCCATTTCTTCAACCATTAACTGCTCACCCTCGTAGTCCGCAAAGCTCAGAGCTGAATTGGCAAGCGGTTCTAGGGATGTGGTCTTTCCATCGGAAAAGACAAGCCCACGGCCGCCATAAGGCTGTACATAATACCCGTCATAGTCAAAATAGCCGCTGCTGCTATTAGCGATGATATGGCCTGCGGAGTCGATAGTACGAGCTTTTATGTCGATGGTGCTTTCGACTGCAAATAGCATCTCTTCATAGCCAGAAGGGATGTCAGGGTCGATGTCCAGTGGCGAGTCGTATTCCATAAAGGAGTGGTAGAGCGGTGTGTAGCTTGCGTTGTAAAATGCATCTTGATGGTTTTCGAGACCGCCAATACCTGTACTGGCATCCCCATACCACCGATTGCTCGCCCATGCCTCACAGGTTGCGTAGCCTAACTCGCTGTCACAATAATCGTAAAGATCATCATAATCGAGATAGTAGAAGTGGTTATCAACGCCAAAAGCGACCTCTTGGTCTAGTGGTATTCCCTCCATACCATTCATGCTATAGCCAAGCGCACTGTATTGGTTGTCAGTACAATTATCTTCAAAACACCATTCTGATGAGGAAGGTGCGATGGCCGTAGAATAGTATTCGTTAGCTTCAGTAGCAATTGAGGTGTCTACCTCTACCACACGATAGAGCGCTGCGGCGCTGGTAAAAGAGTAGGTAAGCAGAGTGCAAACCAAAGGGAAGTGGACAACTTTGGACACGTATTAACCTTATTTCCATATAACAAATGAACACATAGCTTTTTAGGCACTATGTTGTAGTTAGAGCCGGCTTTGAGAGTCACCGTCTCAGCTGCGACGTTTAGGTGGTTCGGGTAGTTCCGATTCCGATAACGCGCCATCACCATCACTATCAAGCAGATCCAACTCGTCCAATAAACGGCCTTTGAGCTCATCTTTTGTCAGTAGCCCATCACCGTTTGCATCCATTTCTTCAAAGGAAGGCGGCTTACGGCGTTCTTCCTGAGCTTGAGCGGGGTGATATGCGCCAGCAAGCAGCAAAGCGCTTAGAGCGAGAGCAAATTTCTTCATGTTAATTTCTCTAAAAATCAAAAGTGAATGTTCATTGTGTCGCCTGATTGAGCAGAGAAAGTGAGACGAATGTGTAGAAAATAAGGAGAAAGCAAAGGAGGACATAGAATGCGCGTTAATTGACTAAAAAGTTCAACCATTGGGCGCAGACTATAAGAACTCGGACGACGGTTTCTATCGTCAGAACGCCTAATATTCCAGCACCAAAAAATAGTGAGCCACCGAATACAATTTTAGAAGGGTTTTTCATATCAATTTCGTTTCCTTGTAGAGCGTTATGTTTAGGTTCTGTATCGACAAACCGTTTTGTTCACTAAAAAGATAACCCGAGTGCGTGTTTAACAAATGCGCTCAGAACCAGTGAAGGCAATATCGTGAGAACGAGTAGGGAAAGTAGAAAAACCAATACTCTGTTCATTCATCAGTCCTTGATAGATCATTGATAGCTGATTGATTAGTACGCTAATTAAACAATGTGTAGGGAGTATGAAGAAAATGCAGATGTCGACAGAAAATTGTGTCGTTTGAACGGGGGCTAATCGGTGTTTTTATTATCTCTATATTTTCTGAACATTTTGGATTCATAGTAGTGCGGTCGAAAAGAATGACCTCAAGATTAAGTCGTTCGCTTATTAGGAGGCACTATGAGCCAATCAAAATTAATTCACACGTCTCTAGGACTTAACCGCTGCATGTTTCGTTTAGTAAAATTGTCGGCGGAAATTGCACTATTGGGTGTCAGTACACACTCGTTTGCCCAATTAACCTATACCATTGTTGATACAAACCAAACTGAATGTTTAGGCGATTCTCTAACAATGGGTTCTTGTCGAAGTGAGCGAGCGTTTGGTCAAGATGCGCAATATCAAGGGTATGTTCCCAGCTATACCGCTCATGGCGATGGCACGGTAACAGATAACAACACGGGGTTAGTGTGGGCTCAAACGACGGACCTCAATGGTGATGGAAAAATTACCGCCGACGATAAAGTCACTTACGATCAAGGTATTGCGTATGCTTCTAGTTTAAAGCTCGGTGGACACAACGATTGGCGCGTCCCAACCATTAAAGAGTTGTATTCTTTAATGTTGTTTGATGGTGAAGACCCTAGTGGCATCAATGGTACTGGCACTTACTCAATTAGGCCGTTTATCGACCACTCTGTATTTGGCTTCGAATCTGGTGATATGGACGCCGGTGAGCGGTTGATTGACTCTCAATACCTAAGCTCTACCAAATACGTATCAACGACCATGAATGGTGATGAAACGATTTTTGGCGTTAACTTCATTGATGGACGAATCAAGGGTTATGGGGCGACATCTCCAAGAGGGGGTGAAAAAACGTTTTATCTTCTGACGGTAAGAGGTAACAACGATTATGGCATCAATAACCTAGTTGATAACCGTGATAAGACAGTCACAGACAAAGCAACTGGCCTGACGTGGCAGCAAGGTGACAGCCAGCAAGGGATGGATTGGTTTAGTGGAATACAGTACTGTGAAAATCTAGAGCTTGCAGGAAAAAGCGATTGGCGAATGCCAAATATCAAAGAATTACAATCGATTGTGGACTATTCTCGCTCCCCGGATACAACCAGTAGTGCAGCTATTGATTCTGTATTTGAAGCCAGCACCATCATCAACGAAGGTCAAAAAGTCGATTACGCGAACTACTGGAGTAGCACAACACACGCGAACCTAAAGAACACTAATAATGCTGCTTATATCGCATTTGGGAGTTCTTTAGGATACATCAATGGTGAATGGATTGATGTGCACGGCGCAGGCGCTCAGCGTAGTGACCCGAAACAATACAACGGCGTCGATTATCCACAAGGACATGGTCCCCAAGGTGATGCGGTTCGTTATGAAAACTTCGTTCGTTGTGTGACCGACCAAAATACTCAGTATGTGCAAAACCCAACTAAACTAGAGCGAGAAACTAAGCAATACACGCTTTCTGGCAGTGCCACGAGTGCTGATAGTCAAAAAAAGGATGGCAGACGAGGGCGCAATCCAATGGCAAATATGGACAGTAATGGCGATGGGAAACTATCAAAGTCTGAAGTGCGGGGGCCGCTAAGAAATGACTTTTCTCGCATCGACCGTAACAACGATGGTTTTATTTCGGGAGATGAGATACCGCAACGTCCAGTTAGAAAGTAAGGCTTTATAGGGCAGAGCTTTGAATCGAAGCTCTGCTTTCAAACCATCTCTAAACATCGACTTCTCTCTCCAGCGACACGCGACTCTTTCTCACGGATATTTAATATGCACATTGATTACTATTGGTAAACCAAGCAAACTGACTAGATGGAAAATGACGTTGTCCAAGAGGTGTCATGAAAGTCAAAATTGCTTTACTTTTCTTAGTCTTAATGTGCGCCTTGAAATCATACGGTAGTGTACTAACACTACCTACTTGCCAGTTTGCGCGCTCCCTTGATACTGAGGTGCATTTTTACATTAGCAAAGATATATTGGATGAGTATTCACCACAGTTCGTTAAAGCCAAAATAGACGCTTGGATCGCGTATTCCAACCTGACACTTAAAAACTCGTGTATTCCAACGACCCGTCGTGTAACTCACGTTGAATATGTGTCGCAAATTGATAGTTCTTGGTTTCAGGACATCGCGGTCGCTGAAAGACTGCTTATCAATGAGCTCAATCGAACCTTTCCAGAGGTGAACAAACAAGGTGAGCCTATTTTTAACGCGATAGTGTTTGCCAACGCATTTGATAGCTACAAATCGCTCTATTGCGGTTACGCTTCAAGCTCCTCGTTCTTTTTTACTATCGCTATCAACTGCCCCGACTCGATACTCGAACATGAAATTGGTCATCTTAGTGGCGCTTCTCATGACATTAAAACGCTGAGTTACTATGAAGAGTTTGATTTAGATGCACATCGGTTAAGCACTTATCCTCCGCTAAAAAACTACTCTCTTGGCTACATATGTGGCGAACGGGGTACAATTATGTCTTATGAAGATAATCATATGCCAGTTTATTCAAGTCCCGATATTAAGTGGAATGGTAAGGAGTGTGGAGAGAGTGACAGGGCGGATAATCGGCGGGTTATGGTTGAATTTGCTAGGCAGTATTCTAAAGTATCGCTCATCAACGACTAATGCTAGTCACATCGCTTGTTCGAGTTACTATAGATTTCCGGTATGTTACCGTTACATATACTTACCTCTGTCAATCGCGGTCGCTATAGTTGAGCTAACTATATTATTTTGAAGGGGAAAATCATGCCACTGAATCGTCGAAGCTTCCTAAAATCTGCCATGGCGTTGTCCGCTGCCACTATGACTTCTCCTTCATTTGCGACTAAGTCAGGAGAGACAATGAGTATCGAGAGTATCCACAATATGACGGCCACTGAGATGAGAGCAAAGCTACTTGCTAAAGAAGTGACGTCAGAGCAGCTAGTTTTGGCATGTCTAACTCAAATTGAAACTCATAATCCAAAGCTCAATGCGGTGTTCCAAATTCAAAAGCAAGAAGCGATTGCACAAGCTAGAAGAGCGGACTTAGCCTTGAAAGCGGGTGAGCCGGTAGGGCCACTGCACGGTATTCCATTTACACTTAAAGACTTGTTTGAGACTAAAGGAGTTATTACCACTGCGGGTAGTAATATGTTCAAAGACAATGTCCCAGAGCAAGATGCGACGCTGGTGAAAAGACTAAAAGCGGCAGGCGCTATTTTGCTAGGTAAGTCGAATACACCTGAACTCGCACTTTCAGATGAGTGCAACAGCCCTGTTTATGGTCGAACCAACAACCCTTATGACCTAACTAGAACGCCAGGTGGTAGCTCTGGTGGCGCTGCGGCAGCCATCGCGGCAAGAATGATACCATTTGATATTGGTAGCGACATTGGTGGTAGCGTACGTTTGCCAGCGCATTTTTGTGGTATTTGTGCTTTAAAACCGACTCATGGCCGCATTCCAACCACAGGGCATATCCCGAGCTACGGCGACGCTTTTTCTCAATTTAACCATGCTGGTCCAATGGCGCGCAGTGTGGATGATTTGGAGCTATTGTTAGAAGTGCTAAACGGTCCAGACTGGAAAGACCCGTTTGCACAAGACGTTCCTTTGGCCGCTAGCAGCGATGTAAAAGTCAATGAACTGCGCATCGGTTTCTACACCGATGATGGTTTGGTCACCGTACCAGAGATGTACAAAGACGCGGTTAACAACGCTGTGGAAGCGCTTAAAAAATCGGGTTGTGAGACGTCGCACCAACTACCAGAGCAAGTCCAATTTGGTGGTGAAATACTGGTGGAACACTTCTTATATGATGGTAGCGAGCATTTAAGAAACTTTGTGAATGCCAACAACCCAGAGTTAATGGGTGAAGAGCTTAAAGGCTGGTTGTCTTTAGGTATTGATGCAACCGTTGAAGACGCGCAAAAGGCTAATGCACGCTTAGCGAAGCTGCGCAATTCAATGATTCAAGTATTTGAAAATGCAGATGTGTTGATTGCACCAGTAGCGCCAGTTGTTGCATTTAAGCACAACTCAGCCGATGGCACGGCGGACTCATCGATGATGCAAGCCTACAACCTAACAGGTTGGCCGGTTGCAACCATTCCAGTCGCAATGAACGAAGATGGATTGCCGATTGGCATTCAAATTATTGGACGTCCATGGAAAGATGAAGAGGTGCTAGCGGCTGCGAAAGCGATTGAATCTAGCCTTCCTGCATTACCAGCGCCTGTTTTATAAGTGCTGAGCTAACGATGGTTGGGAGTGATCGTTAGTTAACGCAACTCAATAACGTAGGGTAGGTTACTGAAAAGTACCTACCCTTTGTTTTAATTTACTGGATACTTTTCTTAGTATTCAGACGTCTAAGTTGACTAGGGGGCATGGAAAACCAACGCTTACAAGCTCGGCAGAAGTTTGCACTGTCGCTAAAACCAAGCCATTCGGCAACCGTCGATAACGGTAATGCCGTCATTGTCACATAGTGATAGCACACTAGCATGTGTACCTCATCTTTCATCGTCGTTAGGCTTTTATTGTACTTAGCAAGGCGTCGCTTCATCGTTGCAACACTGCAGTGATGCTGTGTGGCGAGTTCAGGTAAGGTTACTTCTGTGCTGCGCTGTGCGATTTGATCGTAAATCGAGTGGTAAATCTCTGCTAGGAAACGGTTTTCATCATTACCTTCTTGCTCCGACCAAGAGTTAAATAGTGTCGTGATCATGGGAGATGATGCCCCCATAGCTCTTGACCAATCTGAAGCCGGCAGTTCGATGTAAGTGCAGGGGGCACAAAACTCAATGTTGGTGCCAAACAGGTCGTTGAGGCCTTGGCTATTACCTTGTTCAGGCGCTTGTAAACACACTCTGGTTGCTTGTAACTGAGTTTGTGTTAACTGAGTAAGAAGTTGCCAGCAAGCCATCAGTGCATCTTCAAATTGCCAAGCGACGGTGTTTCGTTCATCTTCAAACTCCACATATAGTCTTCCGGAGTCTTCACAGAATCTAATTTGGAGAATGGCCTCAAATTGCGGTGCGTAGAGCGAGATCAAGCGCACGGCACTGGTTAAGTCTGGCGCGCTTTGTAGAGCTATATTGAAACGCCCAAAACTTTCCACCGAGAACAATTCTCCTAAAGCAAAGCCCGCATGGTAATGCCCAGCGTGCCACAACGATTCGATAGACTCTTTTTGTAGCGCGACGAGAGTAGCAATATCGATACGCTGTTGGGAGATAAGCAGTTGCTCAACTTTAATCGATACTGTGTTTACCTCTTGGTATCGCCTGAACAGCGTCCGCAGGTTTTTTAGCGTGTCTTGATTGTAATCATAAGGGGCAACTAGAGGCCCAACCGCACTGATAATATCCATGGTAACCTAAAAGTAATCTTGAGCTATAAGAACAATTATACTCGATTTTTGTCAAGTATAGTGAATACAGAAATCGAGATGACCACAGGAGATAATTATGAAAGTTGCAATGGTTACAGGCGCTTATCAAGGAATTGGCTTAGCGACATGTGAGCTACTTATGGAGCAAGGTTACGCGGTTGTGATGGGAGACATCCAAGACTGCTCTGAAAAAGCAAAAACATATAGAGAGCAGGGCTATGAGGTGACGCCGGTTGTAATCAACCTTGCTGACACAAATACGTTTTCTGCGGTGTATCAAACCATTGAGGAAACCTATGGTCATTTAGATGCACTCATCAACAACGCCGCTATTTTGAAAGATTTTGGTATTGGTCCTATTGAACTTCAGGAAGAGATGCTTCGTGAAGTGCTAGAAATCAACCAAATTGGTCCGTTTTTGTTGACACAAAAACTGATCCCATTACTCAAGAAGTCTCAAGAACCGCGCATTGTGAACCTCTCGACACAGGTGGCACAGCTTGCACAGTTAAGTGATATGGATTCGCCGTTGAAAGACGATATTTGCTCTGCGTATCAAATGAGCAAAATTGGTGTTAACGCCAATACCGTCTTGTTCGCTAAAGCACTAGAGCCGTTTTCGGGCAAAGTAAATAGCTGTTGCCCTGGCTGGGTAGAGACAGACATGAACCTCGATGATCTGCCTGATTATGGTGACTCACAAGCGAGACCTAAAACTGTTAGAGAAGGGGCGGACACTTCTGTTTGGTTAGCAACACTCACAAAAGAAGGACCCACTGCTGGCTTCTTCACAGATCGTCAACGTATTGATTGGTAGGAGAGAATGATGTCTAAAACAGTCACGAAGCAAAGCGGCATGTTGATGGGAACACCCATAGCCTCAAAATATCTTGAAATGACAGAAAAACGTGACCAGTTGCGTTCTGTCTCAAAGGGTTATATTGAGCGCCATAGCGGCAAAGCCTTTAAAGTCAGTAAAGGCCAAGTGTTTCGAATTATTCAATCTGATGGCCCGCAAATTGGTGATGTTTGGGTATTCAATCAGCATGACCGTACTGAGCACTTTATGGGGCATACGACGTTCCTATATGAAGGTGCGTATTTAGCCCAATACAGCCAATTGTGGTCTTGTATGCCAAATGTTCGTCCTATGGCAACAATGCTGGTGGAACACTCTGGTAACCCAACGCTACCAGAAAACTTTCATAACCACGTTGCCTTAGGTGGTCACTGTACCCAAGCGCAGTGGGAAATGTTAAGCGGTGTCAAAGGGCATAACAGTTGTCACGACAATGGTATTCAGGCCGTGTCTGAGTATGGTATGGGTGAGCAAGATATCATCCATGACAACTTTATGGTATTCCAGCCGAGCTTTATTCAAATGGATGGCAGTGGTGATAGCATGCCAAGCCAAAGTAATCCGGGTGACTACGTTGAATTTGTCGCAGATATGGATCTGTTGGTTGCGGTTTCAGCCTGTCCAGTTGGCGACTACTCGGTGCCGATGACTGAGCCTGAAAAAGTGAATGCAAAAGGGCTCGGTTATGAAATCCTAGAATGGTGTGAAGCGGATTAGTTGGTATTGCTCGATAAGCTCTAAATATGGCATCTTGCCCCACGCCGAGCGTCAACGCTCCCCCAAAAAAGTCATTCCCTTGGAAAAGGGAATCTCAGTCAGCGCGATCTGAATGTAACTAACGTGACTGTGCAGTTAGCTAAGCGCTTTAGGAGATCCTCACTATTGTGAGGATGACGAATTAACGGTGAGCTGGTATTCGCGATAAAACAAGAGGCCAAAGTCCAGAAGGTTGTTAACTTAAACTCTGGCACACCTTCGCTCCAAACCCATTTAAGAGCGCTTAGTTCTGCCCTGGAACTGTTTAATGCTCTTCTTTTTGTTGGTTCTGCGATTAGCTTGCTTATCTCTAGGAGCTCGCTTGCTTTCGCCAGACGAAGGCTGGTCGGTAACAGGAAAACCATCCAACTCTTGTAGCGCTAGTTCACGTTGAGTCACCTTTCTAATAGCGGTCAAATACTCTGTCTCACCGTGACACACTAAAGAGACCGCGATACCTTTTTGTCCTGCCCTTGCAGTGCGACCGATTCTATGTACATAGGTCTCTGCGCTTGAAGGTAACTCAAAGTTTATCACTACAGGTAATTGCTCTACATGAATACCGCGTGCAAGTAGGTCTGTGGCGATCAGCACGTTGATTTGTTGCTGTTTGAATTGCTCGAGAGTAGCTTCTCGCTCTGCCTGATCTTTGTTGCCATGCAGTGCAGCCGTGTTTAGCCCAGCTTTGTTTAACTTCTTACAAAGTGCATCAGCGTTGTCTTTGGCACCAATAAATACAAGTACCTGACGCCAGTTATGACGGCTGATTTGGTCAATCAGCGCTTTGGTTTTGTTTCCCTTATTAACGAGATAGAGTGTTTCATTTATCGATGGTTCTGCATCTTCCGTTTTCTTCGCTTCAATGAGTGCTGGTGAGTTAAGTAGTTCGTTGGCCTTGCTCTCTAGTAGCTTCGGGAAAGTAGCAGAGAACATCAGTGTTTGACGCTTTGCTGGCAGCATCTCGATGATGCGTTGGACATCCGTCCAGAATCCCATTTCTAACAGGCGATCGGCTTCATCAAGAACCAGTTTATTGATGTTGCTGGCCATTGGCGCGTTTTCAGTGAGTAGTTCAAGCAGGCGGCCTGGCGTTGCGACAATGACGCTTGGTTGTTTGGCAAGAGCCGCTTTTTGCTGTTCTTTATCCACTCCTCCGAAAATGCTGATTGATGTCAGCTTTGTATGCTGAGTTACCAGAGAGAGCGTGTTATTGACTTGTGAGGCAAGCTCGCGAGTAGGCACCAGTATAAGCGCCTGTGAGTGTGATGACACTGCGAGAAGTTGCTCCAACAGTGGTAAGCCATATGCCAGTGTTTTACCGCTTCCTGTCTTAGCGATGGCCAATACATCCTGCTGATTCAAAATCGCAGGAATAGTGAGTGTCTGAATTTCCGTTGCTGAGCGAAATGTATCGGGCAGCGCTGCTACCAATTTTTGGCTTAGAGAGAATTGAGAAAACGGCATAGTGTTGGTCTTAACCTTTGCTGTGCTAGTTGGGAAGCGGCGTGCACTTTACCACAGATAGTGATGAGTTTATCTGCCCAACATAATGGTCTCTTTGACATCTTTGCAGCTGCGCTACAAAAAAGGCTAAAAGCACCTGCTTTTAGCCTTCCCAAATTAATCGCCTAGTGAGGTCGAAGCCCTGCGTCTATCTGTTGCGCCATGTAGCATTCCATCTTTGACTTCAATGGCATTGAGGCCGCTCACAACAGGAATAACGTGTACCTTGTAGCCCATTTCAGCAAAGCTTGGCACCATAGATTCGGCGAAGGTGCGCTTTTCGACCAACAGGCCAGTCGGATTGTATGGCTTAGTGCGGTCAATTTTGGTGCCGTATTGGATGTTCGGCAGGTCAATCGCATCTTGAGCGGATAGGTCCCAATCAACAATGCCAACAATAGTTTTCAGTACATAACCCGGAATTTGCGAGCTACCAGGGCTGCCTACGACGAGACGCAGATTATCGTCTTTATCGAACACCATCAGCGGGGTAATGGCAGAGCGAGGACGTTTGCCTGCTTCAATGGCGTTTTGTACCGGTTTACCCTTTAGGCTTGGAACCGATGAAAAGTTGGCCATTTGAGCATTCAGCAAGACACCATCGACCATGACACCAGAGCCCATACCCGTGCCGACGGTACTGGTCATCGCGATGGCATTACCTTCGCTATCGACAATAGAAATGTGTCCAGTATCTTGGCTTTCAAAGCCTTCGTGTGCAGCAGGTGTCGCTACCTCGGGTAATCCTGGCTTAATGCTCTTGCTATCACCCGCGCCTTGTTCTGGGATCATGTCAAAGCGATCATCGATATAGTCTTTATCGAGCAATGCTTCAACGGGTGTATCTACATAGCTTGGGTCGCCGGCGTAGGCAATGCGGTCTTCTTTAGCAAGGCGCATTGCTTCAACCATCAGTCGCCAAGGTTCCGCTGTGGTGATTGGCATTGAAGCGATATCGTATTTTTCAAGCATGTCGAGAGACTGGGAGACCAATACACCACCAGAAGCAGGATAGCCGAACGAGACAATGTCATTGCCACGGTAGCTTGACTTAACGATGTCGCGCGTCTTCACACGATAGTTAGCAAAGTCAGTGAGAGAGAGTTTCGCTTGGTCTTTTTCGAGGCGAGCGTTGACCGTTTCGACAATGTGCTTTGCCAGTGCTCCTTGGTACAGATAATCAGCACCTTGTTCGGCGATGGCTTTAAGCGTTGTCGCCATGTTAGGGTTGGTCATGTTAGTGCCCGTTGGGCGGATGGTATCGCCTTCCCAGTAGAGCGCTTTTATTTCTGGATCATGGATAAGTCTGGTTTGTTCACGCACTACGATGTCATAGGTGTAGCTGTTCATCGAATAGCCGTTTTCAGCGTAATTGATAGCTGGCTGTACAAGCTGTTTCCAATCCAGTTTGCCGTGCTTTTCGTGAGTGTGCTGAAGAAGCTTAAGCGTACCTGGAACCGCTACGGAGCGAGGACCCAAAATGTCGTCGCGGCTAATCGCCTTACCATCTTTATCTAGAAACATGTCTGGAGTGGCACTGGAAGGCGCTTCATCACGGCCATCGTAAGCGGTAAAGGATTTAGCTTTGTTGTCGTAGTAGAGAGCAAAGGTGCCACCGCCAATACCCGTCATATCAGGCTCTACCACCGACATCACCAGTTGCATGGCGACCATCGCATCGACCGCATTACCGCCTTGTTTGAGAATGGAGTAGCCCGTGCTGGTCACATAGGGGTTGGTGGCACTGACCATAAAGGACTTGCCAGTGTCGTTGGGTTCAGTAGGAAACGGGTCAGGCTGCGCTATTACCGAGCATGAAACAAGCGTAGCGATCAACGCGATACGAAATGACATAAAAGCCTCTAAACGGTGTGTCATGGATACAAATAAAGATAGGTGCTATCAGTAACATATCCACTTGATGCTTGTTTAACCGTTAGGTCATAGCTTTGTTATCACTTGGTCAGAGCCTGATAAACCAGGTCTTGGTGATAGTTGCGCGTTATAAGTAAGTGTCGTAGAAGAAATAACAGGTAATAGCGATGGAGCTTAATGTGACAAAGCGTCGCACGTAGATCTGTGGTAGCTGTCGTGAAAGGTTAGCCGCAACATAACCGCCAGTGAGTGTTCCGAGCATCACAGCGATGCCTGAATACCAATCGATGAGGCCATTAAATACAAATAGCACGATGGCAATCGCCGACGCGCAGGTTGAGATAAGGAGTTTCAAGCCGTTCATCAAATTAATGTCTTTGTAACCAGCAACCGCGAGGTAGCTTAGGCCAATCACTCCAAGTCCAGCGTTAAAAAAGCCACCAAATACACCCACAAGGAACAAAAACAGCGCTAATCCAAACGCGACTAACCCACCAAGGTTACGATGGCTACTCGCCATTTGCAGCCGAGCATTAATACGATCGCCAAAAATGAACAGCACGGTGGCGAACAGTAATAGCCAAGGTATTGTGCTGACAAACTGTTGCTCCGACACAATAATCAGTAAGTAGCTGCCACTGATGCCTCCGGCGATACTGAGTAGCACCACCTTAAGTAAATTGCCGCGGTCTTTAAGCACTTCTCGGCGAAACGCATAGGTGCCACTCAAATAACCGGCACAGGCTGCGAACGTGTTAGTCGCGTTAGCGACAATTGGCGGGATACCGACCAACAGCAGCGTCGGAAAGGTAATAAAGCTGCCACCGCCGGCCACAGAATTGAGTACACCGCCGAAGACACCAGCAATAAACAGTAAAGCAATCTGTGATAGGTCAAGCAGCATAATCGGTAAAATCAATGAGATGGGGAGTGTTAGCCAACATAGCTCAAACCTAACTCATTCTCAAAACCAGCATTCCGAAGCGTGATCTCAGAGTCATCATCTGTTGATGTCTCTCGGTGGGTAATTGAGAGCTAAATCGTCGATATTCTCTTTGTTTGGGCTTGCTCTTGTCGGGCTTTCTTGGGATCATGCCCACAATTGTGAGAACAAATTAGGATTGCATTCCATGTCGAAACTAAGCCTTCAAGAGCAGATGCTAAAAGCGGGTCTGGTCAACGAGAAAAAACTGAAAAAAGCCAAGAAAGGTTCGAAAAAATCACGTGTTCAAGCGCGTGAAGCAAAAGCGGCCGTTGAAGAGAGTAAAGCGGCACAAAAAGAGCGCGATCAAGCGTTGAACAAGCAGCGTGATGAAGAAAAACTGAGCAAAGAAATCAAAGCTCAAGTGAAGCAACTGATTACTCTTAACACTATTGAACATGGCAACGGTGACATTAAATACAACTTCACTGATGGTACTTTGGTTAAGTCGTTATATGTTACTCAAGAAGTGCGTGACCAGCTAAGTAAAGGTCAGTTGTCTATTGCACGTCTAGAAGAAGGCTACGCGGTGATCCCAACCATCGTTGCGAAGAAAATCGCCGAGCGTGACCAAGAGACCATTATCGAAAACGACGTGAAAGAAGAAGTCGTTGAAGAAGATGACCCGTATGCACAATATGTGGTGCCAGACGATCTGATGTGGTAATACTCAAACGTTACGTTAAAGCCCAATCATTGTATTGGGCTTTTTATGGTTTTAAAGGCGGTTACTTCAAGTACTCATTCACCACAGCCACCTTCGCTCTAGCGACCGGTATCGCCTGACTCACTCCACTCAATGACAGCAGAGTATTTCTAGCCTCACGTTGGACTTGGGTTATCAAACCCACGTTGACGATAAAACTGCGATGTACTCGCAAAAATTGCTCTGTGCTCAACTCTTTTTCAAAGTTGGTCATGGTTTCTTCTGTGACTATCGTCTGTAACTGAAACTTTCTCTGTCCTGAGGCTGTTAGGTTAACTTGTTGGTAGCGGCCGATGCTTTCTATGTAGCTGATATCGTTCTCGGTGAGCCTGTAGGTTGTCTTGCCATCATGGACTAGAATTTCCAGTTCCAAAGAAGGTGATACCAGAGGTGGAAGGGCTTTAATCTTTTCAAGGCAGCGCTCAAGTCTGGTCTGGCGAACGGGTTTTAATAGATAGTCCACGACTTTGGTTTCAAATGCGCTCAACGCGTGCTCTGAATAAGCTGTCACATAAACGAGATGATAAGGTACATGCTCTGTGGCTTTGGCGACCATGAAACCATCCAGTCCTGGCATCTCTATATCCATAAATACGATGTCGGGTGTCTGCTGGCAAATTGCCTCAATCCCTTTTTGGGGATCGTTGTAGCTACCAACTACGTCAATCTCTTCAAATGCCGCAAGGCTACGTGCTAAAGCTTGAGTCGCTGCGGGCTCATCATCTATTAATAAGACTCGGTACACAGGTTTCTCCTTAAAAATCATGACGAATGGTGATTTGTGCGCAGCTAGTATCGTTGGAAAAACCCATTGAAAAATTGGCGTCGTCGTATTCTAAATTTAGGGTGTCAACAATATTACGGTGACCACTGCCAGCTTCAAATTTAGGCGTTGTGGTTTCTGGCCAACTGTTGCTAACAGCAATGCAAAGCTCCCCATCTGCATAGCGGGTTTTGACTTCAAGATGAATGGGGTTGATGGTCTTACTTATTGCATGCTTAATGACGTTTTCTACCAATGGCATGATCAGCATTGGCGGGATTTGCAGCGCTTGACTCTCTTCACTTACATCTATGGAGAAATGCAATCGCTCGGTAAATCGAGCTTTTTGGATCGCTAAATAGTGCTCAATCAGCTCTATCTCATCACTGAGTAATATTCGCTTCTTGTCGGAGATTGCAATCGTGCCTCTGAGTAAGTCACTGAGTTCGAAAATAAGCTCCTGAGCGAGTTCTGGACGTGCTGGGATCTCGCTGTGTAGCAGGTTCAGTGTGTTGAACAGAAAGTGCGGATTGGTTTGAATGCGCAGTAGAGAAATCTCAGACTCTTTTAATGACATCTCAAGCTCCAATGCTTTTTGTTTCAGCTGCCAACTGTGAACGACCATAGTGTAAATGGTCACTTGTAGTAATAGGTTCAAATGAGTAAGCAGCTTTAGCCGGACGAGTTGAAAGACGGTTACGGTGTCAAATGTTTGCGGCGCCGGGAGACCGCCGGAGGTAAAGGCGATAGCTAATGAAGCTAAAACCAAGTTGATCAAGATTTGATATGGCAGCTTGTGGCGATAGAGAGCACCAAATTTGGCATCAAATAGTCGTCGCAATAGCCAAAATAGTGCGCATATTGAAAATATGCCTGTGAGGGCACGAAAGACCATGTTCAAGGTCAGAGGCTCATCCAGCGCAATCATAACGTAGTACAGTGAAGAGTAGATAATCACAGAGTTGATGAGTGGCCATACGACCAGCAACAGCAAGTCCTGTCGTGAGAACGACAACTTGGATAACAGTGATTTTGAGAACAAAGACTTTAGGATTGGAGGTTTCAACATAGGCACTCTAGGAATAAGGTGCTGACAGTATAAGTGAAACGACGTTGTCTGTTGACCCGCTCATGACCGAAATAGACCCAATCGTACATTTTACCATTTTGCGATAAGCCCAGCCGATTACTATGGCTCGTAAATGTCGTTGTAATGGTTGAATGAAATGAGAACGCCACAAACTTATAAAAACGGACTGACTACCTTGATAGTCGCGCTAAGCCTATTTGGGTGTAGCAAAGATGAAGTGCCGGAAGCCACCTCTGCGCCAATCAAACCGGTGAAAACGTTGGTTGTAAATCAACAACAGCAACAGGTGAGGTACTTTACTGGGATTCTCGAGGCGAACAAAACCATCGATATGAACTTTCGAATCCAAGGTGAGTTAACAGACCTTCCTATCAAATCTGGTCAAAAAGTAGAAAAAGGGCAGTTATTGGCGCAACTAGATAGTAGCCAACAGCTGATTAACAAAAAATCGAGTGAGGCCTCTTTAAAACAAGCGAAAGCAGAGTACGAACGAGCACTGTCACTTATTAATAAAAAGGCAATCAGCCAAGCGAATTTAGATGCGTTGGAGTCGCAATATATTTCGTCCCAAGCCGCTTTTGAGCAAAGTGTAAAAGATGTTGAGTACACCTCTTTACTTGCTCCTTTTTCTGGTGTGGTGAGTCATCGTTATATTGATAACTTCTCTAAAGTCACTTCGTCGACCAAAATCCTTACGTTGCAGGATGTTGAACAATACAAAATCACCATCACGGTGCCACAATCACAGTTTGTGCAAACTCAAACAGCCGACGCCGTTAAACTCAGTGCAGAGATAGAAGGGTTCGCACAGTCATTCCCACTCAAAGTCGATGAGCTCAGTGTAAGTCAGCAAAGTAGCCAGCAGCTACACGTTACCTTAGTGATGCAGCCACCGTCTGAGCGCCGATTGTTTACTGGGACGTCAGTCAAAGTGAAAGCCGAAGCGTTTGGTCTCAGCAATGGAATGGTACTACCTAGTCATACTGTGCTTAGCGATGGCAACGGGCATTATGTGTTCGTAGTACATCCCACAACCCATCTACTCGAGAAGCGAACCGTGCGCGTAGATGGCGTCAGTGAGCAGGGCATCAATATTGTCGAAGGGCTATCGAACGGCGAGCGCGTCGTGATTGCCGGAGTGAGCCAAGTTCATGACGGGCAACAGGTAAGAGTGGAGGCGAAGTAATGTCGATGACTGCCTTTTCTCTAAACAACAGCCGTATCACGCTGCTTATTATTGCGGTGTTGACGTTTTTGGGTATCCAAGCCTACAACACCATCCCAGAAGCGTATGACCCTGGCTTTACAATTCGAAATGCTCAGGTCATCACCCAGTTTCCAGGTGCCAGTCCAAAACGGGTTGAAGATCTGGTCACCGATCCGCTTGAAAAAGCCGTGTTAGAGCTTGCTGAACTGGACTATGTTAAAAGCCAATCGAAAAACGGTGTGTCGATACTCACCGTTGCTATCAAAGAGGACTACTCTGACCTTCAGCCAATTTGGGATAAATTACGTCGTAAGATCGAACGTGCAGCGAGTACGCTACCTGAAGGGGTTGGAGCGCCTGTAGTCAACGATGAATTTGGCGATGTCTACGGCATTGTTCTTGCGATTCACGGTGAAGGCTTTTCTTATCGTGAGCTCAAGCAAACGGCGGAAGATCTTCGTAGTGGGCTGTTTTTACTCGACGTTGTGGCTAAGGTTGACCTTCATGGTGTGCAGCAAGAGCAAATCAAACTTAAATTCGATGCTAATGCGCTGACTGCCTATGATTTAACGCCTAATCAGCTCGCGGATATTTTGTCAAAACAGAATATCGTCTTGAGTGGGGGGAGTGTCGTCTTTGGGCAAGAACGCTTGCCAATAGAACCTAGTGGTAACTACAACACACCCGATGAGGTCAAAGGTACCTTAGTGACGCTACCATCAAGCGGTAAAACGGTAAGGTTAGACAGTTTAGTCACTCTCGAATCTGGTTACGAGTTTCCTATCAATAATCCCGTTTACTTCAATGGAAAACCTTCTGTTAACGTTGCGATTGCAATGGTCGAAACCGGTAATAATGTGCGTTTGGGCGAACAAGTCGACGCTTATGTAGAGCAGTTCACTCGTCAGTTACCGATTGGTCTTGAGATCAGCAAGGTCAATTTTGCGCCTAAGGAAGTAGAAGACAAGGTCAATCAATTTGTATCGAGTCTAGTGCAGTCGATGACGGTCGTTGGCTTAGTCATGTTTATTTTCTTGGGCTGGCGTACAGGTTTGATTGTCTCCTTGTTGGTGCCAGTTAGCATGCTACTGACCATTTTAGTGATGTCTCAAATCGGGGTCGGTCTAGATCAGATCTCTCTTGCTGCACTTATCATCGCACTTGGTATGTTGGTTGATAATGGCATTGTGATGTCAGAGAACATATTAGTTCGCATTAACCAAGGAGTGAGTAAAAAAACGGCAGCGATTGAGAGTGCCAATGAGCTTAAACTTCCTTTGTTGACGTCTTCCTTAACTACGTCCGCCGCTTTCTTGCCGATCTTCTTGGCAAAGTCGACCATGGGTGAGTATACGGGAGCACTGTTTGTGGTCGTGACGATTACGTTATTGACCTCTTGGCTATTAAGCTTGGTGATGATCCCATTGCTTTGTGTGCTGCTTTTAAAACCAACCAAACAGGTGAAGCAACAATCGCCTACTCAACTTGCTTGGTATGCCAATCTACTGACAACGCTTATTCGCTTTCGCTGGTTGACGGTTGTGGCGATGCTGGTGGCTACGGTGTTCACTTTTCATGCGATGAAGTGGTTACCGAACATTTTCTTCCCACCATCGGAGCGAGCTTTTTTCAAGATGGAAGTGACGATGCCAATGGGCACCTCCATTGAGCACAATCAAGCCATGGTTGCTGACATCGAGCAGTACTTATTAACCCTAAAAGCTAAGGACGCTTCGGATGGTAAACCTAGCATCACTGTGAGCGATGTGAATGATGAAGGTAGCAACAAGCTAGGGATCAAAAACACAGGTATCAAGAACCAAGGAATTAAAAACTGGTCTGTATACGTTGGTTATGGTGGCCCACGTTATGTTTTGCCGCACAGTTCTCGAACGTCGAGCCCAGAGTACTCATTCTGGATCATTAACACGCATGACTATCGTGATAACCCAGAATTGATGCAACGCATAGAGTCTTACGTCAATGAGCATCACCCAGATGCCATTGCCACCACAAGGCTTATCGAAAATGGTGCGGCAATTTTAAACCCGGTTGAAATCCGATTAAATGGATTGGATCAGGACAAGGTGTTTGCGATTACTCAAGAAATCAAGGCGAAACTCGCGAGCATTGATGGCCTTAAAGACATCAGTGATGACTGGGGGCAAAAAACCAAGACGATTCGTATTGTCATTGATCAACAAAAAGCGGCGCTCGCAGGTGTGAGTAACAGAGATATCGCGCTGAGTTTGCAGACCTCTTTGGTGGGTAAGACCTTGAGTGAGTTTCGTGACGGTATCTTGAGTATTCCTATCGTGCTCTCCAATGAAGAGCGAGAGGAACTCAATGTCGAGCAAATTTTGGCGCTGCCTATCTATACTCCTGCGGGAGATGTGACTCTCGCGCATATTGCTGACGTTGATATCGTATGGCAAAACGCCAAAATCTATCGTCGTAATAGTTATAAATCCGTCACCATTGGCGCTCAGTTGGGGCCTGGCTATACCGCGAGTGAAGGGTTGAATGCGATTTTACCTTGGCTAGAGGCAGAGTCTGGAAATTGGCCAAGCGGCGTGTTTTTTGAACTTGGTGGTGAATTTGAGAAGTCGGAAAAGTCGACGGGTAGTATCAGTGAGAACTTACCGTTGGCGCTGTTTGTCATTATTGGCTTGCTGGTGGCGCAGTTTAATTCATTTAGAAAGCCAATCATCATTCTCTCGACTATTCCGATCGCGTTTGTTGGTGTCGTAGCAGGCTTACTTATTGGTAAAAGTTTCTTTGGTTTTATGACCTTCTTAGGCGTGATATCGCTAGCAGGGATCGTGATTAATAACGCCATTGTTTTACTAGAGCAAGTAGACATTGAGATTGCGTCTGGCAAGCGAGCGATTGATGCATTGATTGCCGCGGGTAAGAGGCGTATGAAACCTATTCTTCTCACCACTTTGACGACCGTACTGGGCATGATACCGCTACTGATTACAGGTGGAGCGATGTGGCAGACGATGGCGATTGCCATTGTCGCGGGTCTGATTTTCTCTACTGTGCTGACGCTGATATTTGTACCTGTACTGTATAGCGTCTTCTATCGAGTGAAGATCTAACTAATGATTGTTAGAGAGCTAATGATAAAGGGAGGTTTGCTCCCTTTATCAACTTTCAAAAGTGGGCTTTAATTCTACAAGGATATTAAAATGAAAATACTGTTTACCTTATTCCTTACCCTATGGTCGATGATGACTTTTGCGGATTCGACAGTCATCGAAGGTCAGTGGTTGGCGGAAAACAAAACCACACACATTGAAATTAGCCAGTCTAAGCCGGGCCTTTGGCAAGGCATTGTGACTAAATCACCGTTACAACCTAAATTAGAAGGACAACAACTCTTATCCGAAATGATAGAAGTAGCGGATGGCTTTAAAGGAAAGGTGTACGCGATCAAGAAGGCGAAGCACTATGATGCAGACATATTTTTAGTGGATGACACATTGCAAATAGAGGTGAAAGCCGGGTTTTTCAAAAAAACCATGATTTGGACGCGCATCGATTAACTGGGTTGTACTGATACTTGCTTGATTTAGAGGGGGATGGGGAAATGACCCATTGACCCCCATTTTGTGCCCGTTGGTGCCCTAGTTTGTCGCGTTAAAGTAAAGAGAGGGGTAGTTTGATATTAAAATAATATCAATAGGATACGCTCCTCATGAAACGGACTTTGATTACGCTTTTTGCCCTGAGTCTTGCGAATAACGCTCATGGCGGAAAGACCGCAGACTGCCAACTTGAACGATTCCATTTGTTAGACGATGACACAACATTAGGTGAGGTTAGGCGCTATTGCAATGAAACCGGCTCGACGCCATCCATAGCAGCGCCAAATAAGTCCCAATCAGGGGCGATCAGTCAGCGTTTGAATCAGGAAAGAGAGGCCGAAAGTGGAGCCTTTGTTCTTACGCCTCATAGAATGAATTACATATTGCCAGTTTATACAACGTCGAGTTTGACCCCGCTTGAAAACCAAAGTTCGAGCGAAGTTTATCAGGGTCTCAAAACCGTCGAAACGCAATTTCAAATAAGCTTGAAATTTCCTCTAACGTTTGACTCACTCTTCGTACCAGGGGATAAAATTTATGGAGCATTTACGCTTGAGGCTTGGTGGCAGGTGTATGCTAAAGATATTTCCAGTCCCTTTCGAGAAACTAACTATCGGCCAGAGGTGTTCTACGCGATGCCACTTGACTGGCATCCCTTAGGCGGCAATACCGGAATGATGGTAGGTATTGAGCATCAATCCAATGGTCGTGCCGGCGTTCAGTCGCGTTCGTGGAATCGTATCTATCTGAATCTCGCTTATGAACGTGACCGAGTCGTGGCCTATATTCGCCCATGGTATCGACTACCGGAAGATCCGAAAGCGGATATCAATGATGCTCGTGGTGATGATAACCCAGATATTGAAGATTACGTTGGTCATGGTGAAATTGGCTTGGGTTACGATCTCGACAAGTACAAAGTGTCGATTTTCGGGCGAGGAAATGTCAAGACAGGCAAAGGTGCGATGACGCTCAATGTGACTACCCCGCTTTATGGCAAGTTGCGTGGCTATATCAAAGTATTTCATGGTTATGGGGATAGTTTAATCGATTATAACCATATTCAGACACGTCTTGGCATTGGGGTAACCCTCAATGACTTGTTCTAATGCGGACAGTTCATACCGGTTTAGTACCCATTCATTCTCTACAAACTCACTCAATAGTTTTACTGCGTTAGAGTAGCAAGCTCTTTGAATATCAAACATTGGAAGTAGGATGCGTACACTCATTATTATGGGCTTGATTGCGACACTCACGGCGTGCAGCGCTGTTTCTGAACGCTCTAAGCACAATGATTTCACTTATCAAGTTAATACAAACACAGACTCTTGGCGATATGTGTGGTTGCCGGCAGAGTATTCTGATCAAACATTACTCAAAGAGAAGTTCTCCACGTATTCCAATTTTTATATCGCACCAACACGATTGGAGGTTCAAGACTCTGAGTTTTCCGAACAGGAGTTGAGAGGTTTTGCCAACTACCTTGAGTTTGAAGCTCAAACGACGCTGGCCAACTATAAAACGCCGGCGTCTTCTCCTAAAGAAAATGGCCTGACCGTCCAGTTCGCAATCAGCAACGTTGCTACGCCAAATTCCATCCTTGCAACAACGAGTTCAGTGCTTCCGATTGGACTTGCGATTTCTTATGCGTCTCTGCTGACAACAGGGGAGCATACCAATGTAACGACGGCGAGGATTGAAGTTTTAATATCTGATAGTCAAACTAAAGAGCCGCTCTTCTCTGCGATTGACATCACTGCGGGTGAAAAAAGCCTAGATAATATCTTGGAGCCAGAAGAGGAAATTAAAAACATACTTAGAGGGTGGGTAAATAAACTGGAACAAACGTTGAACCAGATACCCGAAAACGCCAAATAAGGATCACTTATCATGTATTTTGACTTTAAATCTATACTCCCTAAGGTGATAGATAACAGCTATCAAGGGGTAAAGCTGAGCCAATATTTCTTTTATTGCCTTACTGCTATGACGTTATGGCGCAGTCAGCATCACTTATTGGCCGCAGATGGTGGCGCACAAAGTATTGCAACCATTCCATTAGACTCATTTAGTTCGGGGGCCGCGTCAACCATCGTTGGTATATTTGCTTTGTGGGGGCTTTCACAGCTGTTACTTGCCTTTATATATTTGTTGGTGGCTGCTCGATATAAAAGCCTTATTCCTTTGATGTTTGTTATCGCTATCGCAGAGTATGCTGGAAGGTTTGTGGTTGGTAGCTGGAAACCCGTTGTCACACTTGGTGATGCACCCGGAGGGCTTATCAATCTACCGTTAGTATTAGTTTGTCTGGTTGCGCTCTTGGGTTCCATTTATCGACGTGATAGCCGCTAGTTTAAGAAGCTGTCAAGTGGCGGTCATAGTTATTAACAATCGCCACTTCTTGTTTGCTCGCAACGCCTTGCGTTTATCATTTTGACGTTATTATCGGTTTTTCACTTTTTCTTTCCGTGCCCTTTCCCTGGGTTGTCCTTGCCATGAACACTTCGGTTCTCTTTGTTTTTGTTATGTTTATTATCACACTCTTCGGACTCAATTCGAACGCGATCTGATTCGTAGCTTACACAGTCTTCACTTAGCTCAAGGTGATCGCCTTTAATAGAGATACTTGCAAAGCTGATTGATACAGGAAGTAGCATGGCCGTTAGTATAAAGATAAGTTTGCGCATTGTATGGGTGTCTCATTGTGGTAACAATTGGATGAGGCGTAGTGTAGGGGAGATGCTCAGCGGAAATTTGTCATTTTGCGCCATCAGGCATAAGTGTTTGACTTCCATTCATTAATTAATGTTCAGAGGTGTCATATCTTATTTGTCTGAGCTAGTGGTGTACTCGTTGTCTTTTTTCAAAAATGGATGCTGTCAGGTTGTAGGTTAGAGCCGGGGCGACCAATCTAGGCTCTGGTAACTGGTGGTCGCGCTGCTCTCGCTTATCAACAAATTGCTGCTTTGTGGTTTGAGCTGCCATAAAGGCGTTGGCACCTTTTTCTTCACCGATGGTCGTCTTATGGACTCAGCGCTTCCTCCAGGGAAGTCGGCTCGACCAGTGCGTTGTTGACCTTATCGGGCGATGGTTTACGCCGATTTTGCTAAAAAGGATTAGGACTATGGCCGTGGATGCGCTCGCCAGTGGATGGGTGGTTAAAGTAAATGTCGCTGGCATGTAGCATTAAGCGCTGTGAGCCGTTATTTAGTTGATGGCTGTTATAAAGATCGCATCCTAGAATAGGGTGGCCGAACTCAAGGCTATGGATCCGCAATTGATGTGTGCGACCGGTGATGGGAGAGTATTGCACTAACGTTCTGAGTGGGTTGTCTAGGCGGCGAATGATCTGGTAGTCACTGAGGGCTTGTTTTCCTGTATGGTGGCAAATTTTGACGCGAGGAAATAGAGCTTTATCTTTAGCTATCGGAGCGGATATCTGGCCGCTATCTGCTTCAACCCATCCCGCTAGCATCGCGAGGTAGCGCTTTTGCACAGTCTGATCTTGAAATTGCTGATTAAGAGATTTTGATGCAGTGTCGTTGAGCCCAATAACCATCACGCCAGAAGTCCCAAAATCGAGCCGATGTGGCAATTTTGCCCCTGTAAAAGCAGGGGTTTCATTTTGAGTTTGGGTTGCGCTTTGACCATTTACTAGTCGATAGTGCACCGAATCCCAATTAAGTGGATTTTTACCGGATAAACTTAACAACCCGCTCGGTTTATTGATGAGTAAAACATCATCATCTTGATAGAGGATTTCTACATTAGTCTGACATTTTGGTGCCACAAAGTTATCGATGATTTCATTAGCAGGGTCAGATTTAGACATACAGTAGGAGTCCTGATGCAATAACAGAGAAGGCACACGAGCCAAAGAACCGTGGAGCTTACCACTAGTTTACGAGCAAGACGACTGTAGGCTGACATCAATTTGCTTAAGGTGAATCAACAAGGGCGCAGTGTTAAAAAAGCAGTGAGGCTGAATGCCCCACTGTGTTAGTTTCTATTCCTTGTTTTCCTTACTTGCCCATACATAAAGTAGCTCAAGTGCGATGGTTGCTCCTGCTAGTGCAGTAAGATCGCTTTGGTCGTAAGGAGGTGACACTTCTACCACATCCATACCCACGACGTTGATACCTGCTAGACCGCGGATGATTTTCAGAACTTTGTCCGAGTTCAAACCGCCACAAACCGGAGTACCTGTACCAGGAGCAAACGCTGGATCTAAACAGTCAATATCAAAGGTGATATACACGGGCTTATCGCCAATGATGCTGCGGATCTGAGTCACAATTTCTTCTGCGCTTTGATCGTTCGCTTGCATGGCGTTGATCACGTTAAAGCCGTGGTCGTCGTATTCAGTACGAATACCAATTTGCACGGAGTGCTTAGCAGAAATAAGACCTTCTTTTGGTGCATGGTAAAACATAGTACCGTGGTCGTAGTTACTGCCGTTTGAGTACGTGTCTGTGTGAGCATCGAAGTGAATCAATGCCATCTCACCATGATGTTTAGCGTAAGCGCGCAAAATAGGTAGAGTGATGAAGTGATCACCCCCTAAAGCAAGCATGGTTTTACCGCTTTTTAGAATCTCGCTCGTCGCTGCTTCCAAACGGTAAGTGAAGTCTTCAGCATCACCGGTATCGAACACCAAGTCACCAGAGTCAATCACTTTGGTCTTGTCGAAAACGTTGAAATCCCATGGGAATTTCTTGCCTTCCCAAGCTAGGTTAACCGAAGCGCGGCGAATCGCGTCTGGCCCCATGCGAGCGCCAGGGCGACCGGAAGTCGCCATGTCTAGAGGTACACCAAAAACCACCACGTCTGCGTCCGCAGATACTGGGTTTTTCACGTAAGGTCGACGCAAGAAGGTCATTGCGTTCGAATACAGTGAATAATCAGTTTTAGTAAACAAATCATTCATTTAAAAATCCTCTAAATAGGTGTAGCCAGTTAAGCCGCACTCTAGTTCTTCTAAAATAAGCGCTTGTTCGTCAGCCGCTATGTGGCGTTCAACCAGCTCTTTGTAGTTCTTTTTAATCGCGTCTACGTCGATGTGAACGTAGCGCATCATGTCTTCAACAGTGTCACCCACGTCGATGGCGGTAAATTCAAACTCGCCTTCGTCAGTAACGTTAACAACGGCACTGTGTGTATCGCCAAACAGGTTGTGCATGTCACCAAGGATCTCTTGGTACGCACCAACAAGGAAAAAGCCCATTAGGTAGGGTTCATCTTTGTTCCAAGCAGGTACTGGTAGCGTAGATTCAATACCTTGGCCATCAACATATTGCTTAACGGTACCATCAGAGTCACAGGTAATATCAAGCATGATCGCGCGCGTTTGCTCTTCACCACCGAGACCCGATAGTGGTAATACTGGGAATACCTGTTCAATACCCCAAGCGTCTGGCATCGACTGGAATAGAGAGAAGTTCACAAAAAACTTGTCTGCTAATCGTTCGTTAAGCTCATCAATAATCGGTCTGTGGAAGCGATTCTTGTTGTCCATTTGGCGATGTAATTCACCGTAAATGCTTAGACTGAGCTGCTCTACCCAGGCACGCTGATGCAGATCAACTACACCAGATGCAAACAAGGTGTGTGCTTCTGTTAGATCGCTTTGTGTATCGTTGTAAATCTCGATGACAGCGCGAGCATCAGTGCCGCCTTTTAGGCTCTGCCAGTTTTGCCACATATTTTGAAGCAGAGGATGAGCCTCTTCTGCTGGAGCGTCAACAGACTGAACATTATAGCTTTCTGTGCCAATCACATTGGTGATCAGTACCGCGTGGTGCGCGGTTAGCGAGCGACCGGACTCAGAAATAATTACCGGTGCGGTTTCTTCGTAGAGCGCACATACGTCGCCAACGGTACTCACGATGTTACGAGCGTACTCGGCAAGTCCGTAGTTCATAGAACTGCTCGACTGACTGCGCGTACCGTCATAATCGACCGCTAGACCACCGCCTACATCGAAATAGGAGATAGGTACAGACATCTTGCGAAGTTCACAGTAGAAGCGAGCCGCTTCGTTTACCCCATTTCGCACATCGCGAATGTTGGCCATCTGCGAGCCTAAATGGAAATGCACAAGTTGCAGCATATCCAATTGGTCTTGCGCTTTTAGGCGGTCGACAACTTGCAGTACTTGAGAGGCAGACAAGCCGAATTTAGATTTGTCACCACCACTAGATTGCCATTTACCCGCACCTTGAGAGGCTAGGCGTATACGCAAACCCACTCGTGGTTTTACGTTAAGTGCTGCTGCTTCTTTTAGTACGATATCAAGTTCAGAGAGCTTCTCGAGTACGATGAAAACTTTGTGCCCCAGCTTTTCGCCAATCAGTGCCAAACGCACATATTCACGGTCTTTGTAGCCGTTGCAAACGATCACAGAGCTGGCACGTTGTGCCATCGCAAGGACGGCCATCAATTCTGGTTTACTGCCTGCTTCTAGACCAAGCTGCTTGGTTTCTGCTTCCGCTTGGCTCTCTAGGATTTGCTCAACCACATCTTTTTGTTGGTTTACTTTAATTGGGTAGACCAACAAGTACTGGTTCTGGTAACCGTAATCTTGAATAGCTTGGTTGAAAGCATCACAGATACCATGAACGCGTTGGTGGATGATTTGTGGAAAGCGTACCAATGCCGGTAGCGTCAGCCCTTTATCTTCCAGAGCTTTAGCAATTTTGGTTAGTGGTACTTGGTGCTGTCCATTTTTATGTGGAGAAACAATGACATCCCCTTCGTCATTGATTCCGAAGAAATTTTGGCTCCAGTATTGGACGTTATAATCCGCACGTACGCGGTCAAGCTTTGAAGTCGTTGTCACAGCGTGTCTCACTTATCATGTGTTCAGGCTGTCGCTCATCTCTATACTTGCTTAAGGTATATGATTCGAATTGTTGCTCGATTTGATGATTGAGAAGAAGCATTTACCTGAAAAATCAAACCTCGTGATGATCTTCCATGATGCTCACGAATAGGATCTTGAGTGCTTATTGTTGTGGAGCGCTTACTCAAGATTTGTGCGCATTAACGGACAAATCATCCCTCATGTCTAACAAAAGATATTTGTCATTACGATTACGGTTGGTTGTAGCCGAGTTTTTTCAGTTTTCGGTAGATGGTGTTGCGACTAATACCGAGTAATCGTGACGTCTGGCTGACGTTACCTTTGGTTTTATTAAAGGTCGCGATCAGTGTTTGATCCAGTGTAGAACGTAAGTTTTGTTTGTTGGTGTCGTCTGCCGTTTTTAACGCAAACCATTTTTGGTGGAGGCTAGTTGGGATAGATGCGGGTGTGATTATCTCTTCATCACACAGCGCTGCCAGCAAACGGCACGCGGAGACGATTTCTCGAATGTTTCCAGGCCATTGATAGTGAATCATGGCATCCAATAGAGAAGGGGAAAGGGTTTGCTTTGGTGCTTCACGGTGAAACAGCTGGCAGATAAGCGCGTCGAGATCGTCACGCTCTCTTGCTGGTGGCAAGGTAATGGTTAACCCTTCAAGTCGATACCAGAGATCTTCACGAAACTCACCGCTGGCAACCTGCTGCGGTAGGTTAGCATGTGTGGCGGCAATCACGTAAACATCAACAGGGTAGGTTTTTGGAGAGCCGACGGGAGAGACCACTTTATCTTGTAGAACATGCAACAGACGAGATTGCGCAGACAGTGGCAGATCGCCTATCTCATCGAGAAACAGTATGCCGCCATTGGCTTGGCGAAACTTGCCTTCAAAGCCTTTATTATTGGCTCCAGTGAAGGCTCCAGGGGCGTAGCCAAACAGCTCCGACTCAATCAAATCTTTAGGAAGCGCACCACAATTGATAGAGATAAGGGGCTTGTCTGCCAAGTCACTTTGCTGATGCAGCGCTTTAACCAGTTCATTTTTCCCGCAGCCAGTTTCACCGCCAATGACTAAGCTAATTCGCTTGTCCATGACTTTGGCCGCTTGTGTCCATAACTGCTCAATATTGCTGTCTCCGAAGTGAAGCGGGCAGGGACGCGGTTTGTTCGGAGAGCTCACGATGCTGCTTAATGGAATCTTTGCTTTGCCGCGCACCGCTTCAACCTGATAGTAAAACTGCGCGGTTTTACTTATTTGGTTCATGGTCAGCGATCCGATGACACTATCGATGGCATCTCCAGGTTGGATTTGGTTGGCAAGAACACTTGATGCGATAGCGTTTTGCGCCAGTACTTGGCCGTTTTTATCGGTGACGACAATACCTTGCCAGCCGCTGTCCAGTACGGAACGGTCATGACCGATACGAATACGCAGAGCGGCGTCTGGAATATGATTGAGTAGCTCACTCTCGACTTTTTGCACCATAGATTGAATGAGTACTTGAGTCGCATCGTTATGAGTTTGGTATTCGCTAGTGACATCGAGCACCGCAAGCAAACTGCCGTCGGGAGCAAAAATGGGGCTGGCGGTACAACTGATAAATTGGTGGTCACGAATGAAATGTTCGCCGCCGATAACCGAAATAGGGCGCTTTTCTATTAATGCCGTACCAATGGCGTTGGTACCTTTGAGCTTTTCATCCCAGACCACCCCTTGGTCGAGGGCAATTTCGGTAAGTTTTTCGCGAAAGCGTTTTTGTCCCCATGTTTTAATAATGGCGCCTTGAGTATCGGCGAGGATCAGACGACTGTCGGTACGGGAGAATATTTGACAAAACAACGGATAGGCATGCTGTTCAACTACTTGGATGAGTGACTGGTGCTGCTCGGCGCGTGACTTGATTTCTTCGCCATCGATGCGTCGGTCGTCGGGCTGCTTTCGACTGCTTAAACCTGCGAGTACGCTGCGTCGCCAAGAGTCTTTTAACCAAGTTTTGTTGTTTTGTATCTGAGTAACTAACATAACGTTCCCGAATGTGAGTGTTCCAGTTTCTCTGCCGATAAGACCGACGGTTCTCTTTCGATTATTCTTCGCTGTTCAATGGCTTGTAGTGACTGTGCCAATCTGTAACAGCGGTGTGTGACACACTGTGGCATCTTGTAACAGTGTGGGTTTGATGACCTCAATGAGTGTCACCCAAAGGCAGTACAATAAAAATATATTAATCATAAATTTACATAATTATAACATTTAAAGCATTTGGCTTGGCGTAAATGTTGCCTTTATCACTGTACGTTTTTGCAACCGCTTGTTTTTGTTGTTGCAAAAGTGCTGCCAACAGTCTGAAAAATAGAAAAAGGAATGAACATGATTTACGCTCAACCAGGAACAGAAAACGCCGTCGTCAGCTATAAAAGCCGTTACGAAAACTACATCGGAGGCGAGTGGGTAGCGCCAGTAAATGGCCAGTATTTTGACAACGTGTCACCAGTAAATGGCAAACCGTTTTGTGAGGTTCCTCGCTCAGGTGAAGCAGACATCAATCTAGCGCTGGATGCGGCACACGCTGCAAGAGAAGCTTGGGGTAAAACCAGTGTTGAGCAGCGCGCCAATATTATGCTGAAAATTGCGGATGCAATTGAACAGAACCTTGAAGCGCTTGCTGTCGCTGAAACCTGGGAGAATGGGAAACCCGTTCGTGAAACGCTAGCTGCGGATCTTCCTTTAGCGGTGGATCATTTCCGTTACTTTGCCGGCTGTATCCGAGCGCAAGAGGGCACAGCGGCCGATATCGATGCTACAACGGCGAGCTATCATTTCCCAGAACCCGTTGGTGTTGTTGGGCAAATTATTCCTTGGAACTTTCCGATGTTAATGGCTGCATGGAAACTGGCACCTGCACTGGCGGCAGGGTGCTGCGTGGTACTCAAGCCAGCGGAGCAAACGCCCGCGTCTATTTTGATGCTGATGGAGAAAATTGGTCACTTACTACCACCAGGTGTGGTGAACATTGTTAATGGTTACGGCGCAGAAGCAGGTCAGGCCTTGGCGACGAGTGAACGTATCAACAAGTTAGCCTTCACAGGTTCTACCGAAATCGGCCACCATATCTTGAAATGCGCAGCAGAGAGTTTGATTCCATCGACAGTCGAGTTGGGAGGTAAATCTCCAAATGTGTATTTTGAAGATATTTTCGATCAAGACGACGATTATCTAGATAAGTGTATTGAAGGTACATTGCTTGCGTTCTTTAACCAAGGTGAGGTATGTACTTGTCCATCACGTGTGTTAGTGCAAGAGTCGATCTATGATAAGTTCATTGCCAAGCTTGAAGAGCGTTCTCGTGGCATCAAACAAGGCAACCCACTCGATGTTACCACGCAAGTTGGTGCTCAAGCTTCACAAGAGCAGTTTGATAAGATCATGAGCTACCTTGAGATTGGTCGTCAAGAAGGCGCGAAAGTGATCATTGGTGGAGACATGAGTAAGCAAGAGGGCGATTTAGAGCAAGGTTATTACATTCAGCCAACTATGCTTGCAGGTAACAACAAAATGCGCGTGTTCCAAGAAGAGATCTTTGGTCCGGTGATTGCGATCACCACGTTCAAAGATGAAGCGGAAGCGTTGGCGATTGCCAATGATACAGACTACGGATTAGGTGCTGGAGTTTGGACGCGAAACGGCAACTTGGCATATCGCATGGGTAGAGAAATTCAAGCTGGTCGAGTATGGGTGAACTGCTATCACGCCTATCCAGCACATGCCGCGTTCGGTGGCTATAAGAAATCGGGCATCGGCCGCGAAACTCATAAGCTGGCACTGGGTCACTACCAAAACACCAAGAACCTGTTGGTTAGCTATTCAACCAGCCCATTGGGTTTCTTCTAACCTGGTTTGAATAAATATTGAACCTGTCGAAACCGAAGTCCTATGGGCTTCGGTTTTTCTTGAATATAGCACTTGTGTATCGGTGCTGATATTTATAGCCTAAATGTCAGCTATATATCTAGCTCAGTTTTCTAAATAGCTAAAAACGCGCATCATAGTGGTACTTTCTGAAGCTATCCTTGTTTCAGAAGATTAGCTTTCTTCCCTCAAATTGCCATAGAGAACCATGACATGCGACACGTCTATTTACCATGGAAGACGTCACGCCACGGATTGCTCACCCTTGCTTTACTCTCTTCATCGCTCATTCCATCTTTTGCTACTGCCAGTGAATCACAAAGAGAGATCGTTGATTTCAATATTCAAGCGACAAAGTATCAAGATGAAGTCATTGGTGTTTTCGGTATAGATGTGGCAGCGACGGATAGCGTCACTTTAAGTGCGGAGGTTGATACCGATCGCTATCTGCAATTCGGTGCGAGTTACGATTGGCTTACGGGCAACCATTACTTCAACGTTTATGGTCAATATGGGTTTGACGACACTATCGACATCCACGACGTTGGATTTATGTATGGTTACTCGGCTGCACCATCGTTATTTGTTTATTGGGATACTTATTATCAATGGCGAGATACCAGCAAAGCTGTAGAACTGCCAGAGCCTATTGATTACGCTAATCATCGCCGGGAGTGGAAAAACACCTTAGGCGCAAGCTATAGCGTTCACCCTTTGCTGGATATTGGTGTTAGTTACAATGTGGATGTGTTGACATCACAGCATGGGTTTGAAAACAGTACGCGCAGTAGCTACGACATTTCAGCGACAGTGAACACGCCTTATGTTCAACCGTATGTGAAGTACACAAAGGGTCAATATCGTGTGCGTCCAGGTAGACCGATCGAAGACAGCAGCAATGTCGAGTTGGGATTCTATCTCGACTTTTGACGAGTGTGGGTAGTGAGGGTTCTTAGACAGACAGAAAAGAAAAAGGCCTCGATTTCTCGAGGCCTTTTAGCATTCTTACGAAGCTGCGTTATTAAGCTGGAACAACGTTAACAGCTTGTGGGCCTTTTTGGCCTTGCTCAACACCAAAAGAAACCGCTTGGCCTTCTTTTAGAGTTTTGAAACCGTCACCAGAGATAGCGCGGAAGTGAACGAATACGTCTGGACCGTTCTCTTGTGCGATGAAGCCGTAGCCTTTCTCTTCGTTAAACCATTTTACAGTGCCAGTATTTGTGCTAGACATATTATGTCCCTTACTTTTCAGATTAAAAATTTTTGCCTTTAGGCGGTCTCGCTTTGTGGTTCTGTTTATTTAATCAAGCTGTAAATGGATAAAACGAATGACAAATACCCTAGGGGAAAATCTGACAAAACTTATCGTACTCTTTTTACTCTTACTTTAAATAACTCTCTGAACTCCAGAGCACGAGCAGTGTACCACCACCTATCGAGGGTTTAAATGAATTTCTTGTTAAATCGTAAAAAAAATGCAAGCGATTTTGTCGCTTGCACTGGTGTTTTGAGGCTAGCCTCCCGGTTGAAGACAGTTAACGTTGGAATGTAACGCTTTCTTCAGTGCCTAAGTGAATTGAGGTTTCTGCCGGTTTGGTGTGGGCAATCACTTCACCTTTGCGGATAGAGTAGCCTACTGGAACTTGACGGCGAACGGCATCGAAGCCGTTTTCTGCAGGTAGCAACAACAGGCTGCCGGGCTTTCCAGCTTCAATCCCATAATTGTGGTGAATGTTTAGTGCCTTGGCTGAGTTGTGACTGATCATATCCAACGATTGGTTGATTTGGTCGTAACCCATCACTTGGCAAACGTGCAGTCCCATATGCAGAACTTGCAGCATATTTGCTGTGCCTAATGGGTACCAAGGGTCAAACACATCGTCATGACCGAAACAAATATTGATATTTGCTGCTAGCATTTCTTTGACACGTGTGACGCCGCGACGTTTCGGATAGTCATCGAAGCGACCTTGTAGGTGAATGTTCACCAATGGGTTCGCTACAAAGCTAATACCAGACATTTTCAGCAATCTAAATAGTCGTGACGCGTAGGCACCATTGTATGAGCCCATTGCCGTTGTGTGGCTAGCGGTTACGCGGTCACCCATGTTGAACTTGTGTGCCAAGGCTGCAAGTGTTTCTACAAAGCGTGATTGCTCGTCATCGATTTCGTCACAGTGAACATCAATCAAGCAGTCGTATTTACGCGCAAGTTCAAACACATAATGCAGAGATTCCACACCGTATTCACGAGTGAATTCGAAGTGTGGGATTGCACCAATCACGTCTGCACCCAGTTTAACTGCTTCTTCAAGTAGTTCTTTGCCATTTGGGTAAGACAAAATGCCTTCTTGCGGGAACGCTACGATTTGGATGTCTACCCACTGTTTCATCTCTTCACGCACTTCAACCATTGCTTTTAGTGCGGTGAGTGTTGGGTCAGACACATCGACGTGGGTACGCACGTGTTGAATGCCGTTGGCAATTTGCCATTTTAAGGTTTGCTTAGCACGGCTTTTCACATCTTCAATAGAAAGCATAGCCTTGCGCTCAGCCCAGCGCTCGATACCTTCAAACAGCGTACCAGAAATGTTCCAGCTCGGTTCACCCGCAGTTTGCGTCGTGTCGAGGTGGATGTGTGGCTCACAAAATGGCGCAGTTGCCATTTGACCCGTTGCGTCAATCACACGGTCAGCAGTGAACGATTTGGTTCCTGCTGTTTCAATCGCTTTAAACACCCCTTCTTCGATAAGAATATCGAACTGGCCTTGTTGACCATTGATGGTTGCGTTTTGAATAAGCAAAGATGACATGGCATCAAATTCCTAGTAATTAAGCGTCAGCGTTTTCTAGCTGAGCAGTTTTTGCATTAAGAAGACGGTTTAGTACAAGATAGCTTAACGCGCCACCAAGTACGGCATTTAGTGGCACAACGCCAGGTAAGAAGTTACCAGCTGCAACACCAAGCGCCACGGCAATGATACCTGCCCAGTTTACCGTTTGGAATTTTGCTGTTTCAAAATTTGCGTAACGCTTACGGTTGATCAGGAAGTCTGCGATGATCACGCCGCCGATTGGTGGGATAGCCAAAGATAGGAACGTTAACCAGCCTACAAAGTTGTTGTATAGCCAAAGTGCACACAAAGTACCGACAACACCGTTTGCCATCGACAAGTATTTACTTGGTAAACCGGTGACGTTAGAGAAACCAAGGCCAGAGGCGTAAAGCGCGTTGTCGTTGGTAGTCCAGATGTTCAGACCTAGTACGATGATGGCAGGTAGCAATAGACCTTGAGCGATCATCACTTCAGAGATATCTGACTGGCCTGTTACCGATGCGCCGGCAGCGCCGAAGATGAACATCAGCGAGTTACCAATAAAGAACGCCACCATGGTGATGAAGACTGCACCCATTGGCTTTTTACCGAAGCGTACGAAGTCAGCGGTAAGTGTACCCGCACTCACAAACGAACCCACTACCATCGCAAGTGCAACAGAGAAATCTAATGGTTCAGCAGGTTGGATTTTTTGCAGTTCGGCAACTCCGCCAGCGCTATCTACCGCCGTCAGTACAGAGTAACCACCCAATAGTGCGATAGCAGGAACCGCGATAGCTGACAACACCATCAATGCGGAAATGCCAAAGTAAACCGTCGCTGTCATCAACAGACCGCTCACCAAAATCAGGATATTGGTATCAATGCCGGTCGCTTTTTGTACTGGGATAGCGAACATGGCGACGCCAACACCAAACCAACCGACTTGAGTACCGCCAAGGAGCACAGAAGGAAGCCAAGAGCCTTTAGAACCAAAAGAGAAACGAGCAAGGAGGTGAGTAGAGAGACCAGTAGAAGCGCCGATGTAACCGAGGAAAGAAGTGTAAATACCGAGGATGAGGTTACCGATGAGAACAGCGAGGAAGAAATCATTGAAAGCAAGTCCAGTACCGAGGGAACCACCGGTCCACATACTTGCGGAGAAGAAGGTCAAACCAAGCATTACCATGGTTAATGAAGCGACTCCCTTCCTGGCCGTTGCCGGAACTGGCCCTAAACTGTAGTTGTTATCCGCAGACATCTGATACCTCACAATTCACTAAATATGTTTATTCGTACGTTTACCTGTATTTCAGGCAAACGGCGCGTATTATGGTGATGTAAATCACAGAGTCAAGCGCTGAATTCTCCAAAAGTGACGTTGTTTTTTAGCTTCGCTTTATTAGTGCCAATTAATCATAAGGTTAATAAAATTATGGCTGGAAATTATTTTGAAAATTAATTTCCAGCCAAACTAGGGAAACGTTTGCTAGTGGAGGTTGATTAGTGGTTTTTCTTAGTTTGATCGAAAAACGATAGTTTTGCTTCAAAAGTATGAGTTTTGACTATGCTGTTAGTATTGCTCAAATCCGGGCTAGCATCCGTGCTCGCATAGTTTTGCCAATTAAGTATATAATGCGCCCGCTTTTATCTGAGGTAAGACAATGATTTCAAAAAACCAACTAAAACTGCTGAGAGCCCTTGGGCAGAAAAAACAGCGTAAAGCACACGGCCTATTTTTGGTGGAAGGCGAAAAGAATGTGCTTGAGCTTGTCGAGACGTCATTGAAGGTAAAGCAAGTCTTTGCCACATCAGACTTCTTAGCTAAGCATGCTAGTGAGCTTCGTGCTTATGAGTGTATTGAAGCGACCTTAGATGAACTGACAAAAGCGAGTTCGCTTGTTAGCAACAATGCGGCAGTTGCAGTGGTTGAGATCCCTCAGACAGATGCACCGGAACCAAAAGGTATGATGATCGCGTTGGATGGCGTTTCTGATCCTGGCAACCTAGGCACCATCATTCGTATTGCTGATTGGTACGGTATTAAACACATTGTCGCAAGTACCGATTGTGCGGATCCGTACAACCCTAAAACAATCCGCGCCACGATGGGCAGTTTTGGACGAGTTCAGGTCACGCTGCTCGACTTACCTCGTTATCTCAATGAAGCAAAAATACCGGTATATGGAGCGTTCTTAGAAGGGAAAAGCGTTCACACGACAAACTTTTCTCAGCAAGGTATCTTGTTGATGGGCAGTGAGTCGCACGGTGTACGTGCTGAAGCTGAGCATTATGTTACGGATAAAATCACCATTCCGGCGTTCGGCGGCGCAGAATCGTTAAATGTGGCTATGGCGACCGGTATTATCATGGATAACTATCGTCGTCAGCATAGTTAAAAATCAGCTTAGTTAAAAACTGGCGCGAGACTTGAGTAGACCCCTGCCTGCGCAGGGGTGACGATACCCTTCAGGGCTACTTCTCTAGCATCCCAAGTTTGTTTGGTACGCCATTCCACTTCTCTGCTTCATCCATTGCGGGTTTGACTTCAGTTTGAACTGGCCATACTTCCGAAAGCTCTGCGTTGAGTTCGATAAACACGTGTTGGTCATCGGTGAGCTCATCTTCTTGGAAAATAGCTTGAGCGTCACATTCAGGTACGCACAGTCCACAGTCAATGCATTCGATTGGGTTGATCACCATGAAATTTGGGCCTTCGTGAAAGGCGTCAGCAGGGCATACCGCGACACAGTCGGTATATTTACATTGAATACAGTTATCGGTAACGACAAATGCCATGATGGTGAACTCTTATTAGCCAAATTTGTGGAGGGGCGATAATACTGATCCGAGCGCAAAATTCAATATCTTGGCGCTACTTGATCCCTTTATCACCCGTCTAAGTCGCAATTAAGTATGACAGACAAATCAAGTTAACGTAAAATGCGCGCCATTGTGAGCGAGCAAGCCTTAAGTTTAAGCCATTCGGTTTAGAGAACGGGTTTGTAAGCTAAGACACCAACGACGCGAGACCCTCCATGATACGTTTAACTGAAATCAAACTTCCTCTTGATCACGAGGAAGGCGAAATTTCTCAAGCCATCCTAAAAAAACTTGGTATTTCTTCAGATCAAGTTGTTTCATTCAATGTGTTCAAGCGTGGCTATGATGCGCGCAAGAAAACACGCATTTTGCTTATCTACACTCTAGATATTGAAGTGAAGAATGAAGCGGCTCTGCTAGAGAAGTTTGCTGATGACCCACACGTCAAAGTCACCCCAGATATGGAGTACAAGTTTGTTGCGAAAGCACCAGTAAACCAGGCTGAGCGACCAGTCGTCATCGGCTTTGGCCCATGTGGCTTGTTTGCAGGACTGATTTTGGCACAAATGGGCTTTAAGCCAATTATTGTTGAACGTGGTAAAGAGGTTCGTGAGCGTACTAAAGATACCTTCGGTTTCTGGCGAAAGCGTACGCTTAACCCTGAATCGAACGTACAGTTCGGTGAAGGCGGTGCGGGTACGTTCTCTGACGGCAAGCTTTATAGCCAAGTGAAAGATCCAAAACACTATGGCCGTAAGGTGATTGAAGAATTCGTCGCTGCAGGTGCACCTGAAGAGATCCTGTATGTGAGCAAGCCTCACATTGGTACCTTTAAATTGGTGACCATGATTGAAAAGATGCGCGCGACAATCATTGAGCTAGGTGGTGAGATCCGCTTTAGCACGCGTGTTGATGACATTCACATGGAAAACGACCAAATCACGGGTCTAACACTATCGAGCGGCGAAGAGATCAAAACTCGCTATGTGGTACTAGCAGTAGGTCACAGTGCTCGTGATACGTTTGAAATGCTGCACGATCGTGGCGTGTATATGGAAGCGAAGCCCTTCTCTGTCGGCTTCCGTATTGAACACAAACAATCAGTGATTGACGAAGCGCGCTTTGGTCCAAACGCAGGTAACCCAATCTTGGGTGCGGCTGACTACAAACTGGTTCACCATTGTAAAAATGGTCGCACGGTATACAGCTTCTGTATGTGTCCTGGCGGTACGGTTGTTGCGGCGACGTCGGAAGAAGGTCGAGTGGTGACCAATGGCATGAGCCAATACTCTCGTGCAGAGCGCAATGCCAACAGTGCGATTGTAGTGGGCATCTCTCCAGATCAGGATTACCCAGGTGATCCACTGGCAGGTATTCGCTTCCAGCGTGAACTAGAAAGTAACGCTTACCTTCTAGGCGGTGAAAACTACGATGCGCCAGCACAGAAAATTGGCGATTTCTTAAAAGGTAACGATCCAAGCGCACTAGGTGATGTTGAGCCATCGTTCACACCGGGTATCAAACTGACAGACTTGTCTAAGGCGTTACCGGATTTTGCTATTGAAGCCATTCGTGAAGCGATCCCTGCGTTCGACAAGAAAATCAAAGGTTTCTCTGGTGCAGATGGCCTATTGACGGGTGTTGAAACTCGTACTTCCTCACCAATATGCATTAAACGTGGTAAAGACTATCAAAGCGTTAACTTGAAAGGCTTCTACCCAGCTGGTGAAGGTGCAGGCTACGCGGGCGGTATTCTTTCTGCCGGTATCGACGGCATCAAAGTTGCTGAGGCGCTTGCCATAGCTATGGTTGAAGATCTTGTCGAGCAACCTGCTGAAGCCTAACCCTCTTTAGACAGCAAAAAGCCCATCGGATTATGATGGGCTTTTTTGTATCTCTATGATTTTGAAATAGAGAGCTTTTGATTAAAAAGCGTAGGTCAGCGTTGCCATTGGGCTATAGAACTTAAACTTTGCATCGAGGTCGGCAAAGTCTCGGCCGTAGTCAACATTAATCTCGTAATAGCTGTAAGTCGCCGCTAGGCCAAAATCTTCAGTGAACTTGTATTCGATGCCAGCACCTAAATCGAGAAGCAGTCCTGAGATTTCTTCGATACTGAGGGCAAACACCTGCGCGTGGCCTAATAGGTGCCAATTGTCAGTAATCCTATAGTCAGTGATTAAGCCAATATTGGGCAATGGTGCGGTGAGATCGGTAAACTCTTCATCTTTGACTGGAATGAGGGTTGGGTCATCTTGATCAACACGGTAACCAAGTTCGCCTCCAAAGCCGACATTGAAATTCATTATGTGAAGACCAATGGAGGCTTTCCAGTCCCAATCTTCACCATCGTAGAACTTATAGTTGTAGCCAAAGCGCAAGATGTCGATGTTGAGTGTTGAATCGAGGCGCGCGCCTGCTTGCACTTCAGTATTTGAATCAGGCAATTGAAACGGTTTAGTGACGACCGTATTACTCGCTTTGCGATGAAGGCTACGCCAATCTAAAAAGATGCCATGACGCTCGTTAAAGTCATAGCCGACCAAAAGGTAAGGTAGTGTTGAGCGTTCTTTGAGGCTTAGATCCGATTCAAAATCTAAGTCAAAGTCATTGCCTGTGTTTGGGTTTGTGACACCGATAGAGGTATCGGCCTCGGAAAAAAACGCGCCGCCGGCCATATGAAATTGACCCGCCAGGGTCGGAGAGGTTGCTGTACACGCGAGGCCGCCTAGCGCGACCAGATGACGAAGATCCATTTCTATCACCTTACATTGATTAACTGACATCATTTTTATGAATTAAACAAGTTCAATATATCAGAAGGTTATGGAAATGTTTAGGTTGTATGTTCGTTGTAGCGATAAAGGCTGCGAAATCGTAAACGCACAAACAAAAAAGGCTCCAAACGTTTTGGAGCCTTATTGCTAGAAATGGTTAGTTAAGTTTGTTCCAAGCTGAATCCCAGTGACTGCCGGTGCCTGGTTCGAACTGAGTCGCTGTAGGAGACCACTGCTTGCAGTATCCTGAGTGTGGGAACGGCTTACATTGATAAATAGCGCCGTCGCTTGCCAGTACTTTGGTACCTTCTGTGTAGCTTTCTACACCCGTCGGGAATACAAAGTCGTAGTCAGTCGGTGCAGTCTGGTCGACGAGCATAAAATCTTGCGTGGTTTGATCAAGCAGGTTGCCTTTTTCATCACGAACACGGGTAACCAGCATGTGATGGCCAGGCTCAGACTTAGAAAGAGCTAAGACAACATTTTTGCTATCACCATCGTTTAACGCAAGCTCACTGCCAGCAAGTGTTTCTTGACCGTGGTTGTAGACACTCATCGATACGTCTACTCGACCGACCGCCGTGACAGTAAGGGCAAGTTCAGTTGGTGCGGTGCCAATAACGTATTGCGTTTCTAGTCCTGTTACCTCAGCACCTGATGCTGGAGGCGGCGTTACGATGTCATAACCAATTTCAACGCGATCCAATCCGCTATTATCAGCCACGTAGATAGTGTTAGCGCCAAATACTGGAGCGATATTGCCACTGCTGTCTGCTTGGCCTGCTTTGATATCTGTCGTGCTTGAGTTAATGGCACTTGCTAGTGCGTGCGACCATTGGGTTGCTGCGCCTTGTTCGCTCGAATTAATGGTAATGCTGGTCGATAGATTTGGCAGCTCACCGTTAGCATCAAACACACGCGTATACACAGAGTCGCCAACTTTCAGATCCATTGTTGGGTTGATTGTACCTGCTTGCGTCCAGCCAGGAATGCCTGGTGTGGTGCCTTCAAACTGCACATCAATCACGTTATAAAACGCCGCTGCGGTATCACCCACATCCCAATAAGCTAGGATCACTTGGTAGCCTTCACGTTCAGGGACATTACATTGGTGAGTCGTCAGTTTTGGTGGTTTTTGCATGTTGCCATCGACCACACAGAAAGGGTTTAGATCGAACGAGTCACGACTCAATGCCTGGTTTGGATTCCAGCTTGGTTTAGTGATGTAGTATTTCCAATCACGGGTTACGTGATTTGCTGTGAATGTCCATTCAAAGTTCTGTAAACCCGCTTGGATTGGCGTTTTTACCCAGCGATCTGAGGTTTGCTCGTTTAGTGGAGAAAACTGTACCAGTCCAGCGCTGGCGATTTGACCGTCAGATGGACCTAATAGTGGAAAGCCTTCTGGACCTTCAACACTTTGTGGTTCCCATTGAACCGAACCACAGTTACTGTTCTTTTCGCCATTTGCATTTGGAAACTTACATAACGCAGCACGACTCGCCGCTACACCGTTTTCGACTGCAGAAACGTAACCATGACTATGGACAAGTGGGCTGGTAGCCAATCCAACAGCCGCCAATGAAATTAAGACTTTTGTGTGTCTCATACCAATACCTTCTCTTAAAATTTTAATTGCACGTTGAGTCAGTGCATGTTTAGTAGAGCACTTGCTTCCCGCAAGTGTAGGCATAATTTAGTAATGAAAAATAAGTTCAGCGAATGGGTTGAATTGTTTCTGGAAGGCACTTCTACAAATTAGTGTAATTTGCATTTAAATGACATTTTTTGGACGAATATTCCAATGATTTGAACCAATGTCGTATTAAATGTTGATTTTATCATTAGGTGAGAAATTCACTTACCCAAAATAAGACCATTATTTAGGCAAGTGAATTTAGTTTTGTGATGATGTCGGACGCTATTAGATACTTGGCAGTAAGTTAGCTGGCATTAGGGCATTGTGAAGCGACAGCTTTATGATTTCGTTGGCTTTAGCAATGTCAGGAGCAAAGTAGCGGTCTTTATCATAAAACGGCACCACTTCTCGTAGGATTTGTTTACCCTGCTCAACAAGAGGTGCAGAGTTCAGTGGTGCCCTAAAGTCGAGCCCTTGTGCGGCAGCAAGATACTCAACAGCAAGGATCCCTCGGGTATTCTCCGCCATGTCTTTCAGCCTTCTCGCAGCAAACGTCGCCATAGAAACATGATCTTCTTGGTTGGCAGACGTTGGTAAGCTATCTACAGAGGCAGGATGTGCCAGGGTTTTGTTTTCGCTCGCCAGTGCGGCAGAGGTAACTTGAGCAATCATAAAGCCAGAATTGACCCCGCCGTTATCGACCAAGAACGGTGGCAATTTGCTTAATGCACTGTCGATGAGCAGTGCCATTCTTCGTTCTGACAAGCTACCAATCTCTGCGATAGCCAGTGCTAAACCATCGGCTGCCATAGCGACTGGCTCTGCATGGAAGTTACCACCAGAGATAATATCGCCATCGTCAGCAAAGACTAACGGATTGTCCGATACCGAGTTAGCTTCCACTTGCAGGCTATCTGCGGCATTGCGGATTTGCTGTAAACACGCCCCCATGACTTGTGGTTGGCAGCGAAGGGAGTAGGGATCTTGAACCTTTTCGCAGCCTTGGTGGGAGTTGCCAATTTCACTGCTGTTGCCAAGAAGGTGACGATAAGCGTGGGCAGCGTCCATTTGTGAGCGATGACCACGTACGCGATGAATGCGCGGATCGAATGGTCGACGACTACCAAGCGCGGCTTCTACTGACATCGCACCGCATAAGGTGGCTGACGCAAACAGATCTTCAGCCAAAAATAGTCCCTCTAGAGCAAAGGCGGTAGAAGCTTGGGTGCCGTTTAGTAGCGCCAGCCCTTCTTTCGGGGCGAGGGTAACTGGCTCAAGTCCGGCAATTTGCAGCGCTTCGAGTCCGCTGATGATTCTGCCATTGTGACGTGCTTCGCCTTCGCCGAGTAATATCGTACTCATATGAGCAAGCGGGGCGAGATCCCCTGATGCACCGACGGAGCCTTTTTGCGGGACGCATGGATACACTTGTGAGTTAACCAACTCAATCAATGCGTTAATGACTTTGAGGCGAATACCGGAGAAACCACGAGCTAGGCTGTTGATCTTCAGCACCATCATCAGTCTGACGGTTTGATCACTCATCAGCTTGCCAATACCCGCGGCGTGCGACAGCACGATACTCTTTTGCAGCACTTCAAGATCGTCAGGCTCAATTCGAGTGTTGGCCAGCAAACCAAAGCCCGTATTGATGCCATAGACGGTGCGATCTTCGGCGATCACTTGCTCAACAATCTGTGTGCTGGCTTCAATGTCATCTAGCGCTAAAGGGCTCAGTGACAAGTGCAGCGGTGAGCGACTAATCTGGCGTAACTGAGCTAATGTAAGCTGCCCTGGGAGTAGTTCTAACTTCAACATGTTCTGCTCCTTATCCATGGCTGCTGTCTTGGTGGTTAGATTCATTACTGTCCATCATCGGCAGATCAAGGCCTTGCTCACGCGCGCACTGTTTGGCAATGTCATAGCCTGCATCGGCATGACGCATCACTCCCGTCGCAGGATCGTTGTGAAGAACACGGCCTATGCGACGCGCAGCATCATCAGTGCCATCACAACAAATCACCATACCGCTATGTTGGGAGAATCCCATACCTACGCCGCCACCATGATGCAGTGACACCCAAGTCGCACCGCCAGAGGTGTTCAGTAGTGCATTGAGCAATGGCCAGTCGGATACCGCGTCAGAACCATCCATCATGCCTTCAGTTTCGCGGTTCGGGCTAGCGACAGAGCCTGAATCGAGATGGTCACGTCCAATCACGATAGGAGCTTTCAGCTCGCCATTTTTGACCATTTCATTGAAGGCTTGGCCTAAACGTTCACGATCTTTCAGGCCGACCCAGCAAATACGCGCTGGCAGTCCTTGGAACTGAATGCGCTCGCGAGCCATATCAAGCCAGTTATGTAGGTGAGGGTTGTCCGGTATGAGCTCTTTCACTTTTTGGTCGGTTTTGTAGATATCCTCAGGATCGCCCGATAGCGCTGCCCAACGGAACGGTCCCACGCCTTCGCAGAACAAAGGTCGAATATAAGCCGGTACAAAACCTGGGAAATCAAACGCATTTTCAACGCCTTCTTCAAGAGCCATTTGGCGAATGTTGTTGCCATAGTCAGTGGCGACCGCGCCTTTTTCTTGCAAATCTAAGATGGCTTGAACTTGTACTGCCATAGACGCTTTTGCTGCTTTGGCGACGGCTTCAGGGTCACTATCGCGCTGCTGATTGGCAAAATCCATCGTCCAGCCTTGAGGCAGGTAACCATTAAGTGGATCGTGAGCGGAAGTTTGATCGGTAACGACGTCTGGAGTGATGCCTCTTTCGACAAGCTCAGCATAAACATCGGCGGCATTACCTAGAAGGCCGACTGAAATAGGTTTGTCGCTATTTTTGATGATGGATAGCGCTTCATCTAGAGAGTGTGCTTTAGTATCGACATAGCGCGTGTTGAGACGGTAGTCGATACGCGATTCATCACATTCAACCGCTAACATTGAAAAACCTGCCATGGTCGCAGCAAGAGGCTGCGCACCGCCCATCCCGCCTAGACCACCTGTTAGGATCCATTTATTTGCAGGATCACCGTTAAAGTGCTGTTTAGCGATAGCGACGAAGGTTTCGTAAGTGCCTTGTACTATGCCTTGAGAGCCGATGTATATCCATGACCCTGCTGTCATTTGGCCGTACATCATCAGCCCCTGTTTATCGAGCTCGTTAAAGTGCTCCCAGTTTGCCCAATGAGGGACAAGGTTGGAGTTGGCGATCAACACGCGTGGCGCATCTTTGTGAGTAGGGAAGACACCGACGGGTTTTCCAGATTGCACCAACAAGGTTTGGTCGTCTTCAAGGCGTTTTAGCACGTCGACAATCTTGTCGTAGCAAGCCCAATCACGAGCTGCTCGCCCAATACCACCATAAACCACGAGTGATTGTGGGTGCTCAGCTACTTCATCATCCAAGTTATTCATCAGCATGCGGAGCGGTGCTTCAGTGAGCCAAGATTTCGCATTGAGCTCGGTACCACGTGGCGCTTTGATGGAGCGAGAGGTGTCGAGTCGTGAGTTAGTTGGATGTAGAGATTGTTTATCAGTCATTGTCATTTCCTTTTGAACTCTGCCTTACTCGGGGCTTTTATTTTTTTATAGCGCCCTTGTCATGATTAATGACCATGGTGACTGGCAGAGAGTGTTTACGTTATTCGTTATCGGTTTTTTGTAGCTGTTTGGACATGGCAACCAATATCTGCCAACACACTCTTGCGGCAAGTTTTGCGGTGCGGTTGTCTATGTCGTAATTCGGGTTATATTCGGCGATGTCAGCCAGCATTAACTTGTCGCTGGCAACAATAGTGTTGAGCATGGGGATGAGCTGCTCTAAATTCATGCCAAACGCGGCGGGTGCACTCACGCCGGGGGCTAGGCTTGCGTTGAAGACATCAAGGTCAATGGTGAAATACAGGGTGTCGACCTTATTGATGAAGCGTTTTAATTGAGCAATATGCTCATGTATGGGTCTATCTAAAAGATCAGTATCTTTGATGTATTGAACTTGCAAACTGTCGACTTTTTTAAACAAAGCCTGAGTGTTACCTGTTTCGCTCACACCTATACAGAAGTAATGAAAGTTCTGCCCAGTGGCATGGCAATGATCGGCGATTTGAGCAAATGGCGTCCCTGAGCTGGGTTTGAGGTCAACATCCGTTAGTGTTTTGTCGTTCGTTTGATATTCTCTAAGATCGAAGTGAGCATCGAAGTTGATAATGCCAATGTTTGGCTTATTGTTGGTTTGAGATAGGAAATCGGATAGACCTTTAAAAGAGGACCAAGCAATCTCATGTCCGCCACCCAGCACCACGATCGGTCCATTAGTCAGGTGTTTAGTGATCGTTTCAGCGGCTTGTTGCTGATGAAGCTCTAAGTCATCAGAATCGGCAACAACATTACCAATATCAATAATCTCGTTATCTTGGTGCCAAGCTAAATTAGCAAGCGCGGCTCTGATAGCATCTGGTCCTTGCTTGGCGCCAATTCGTCCTTTGTTTCGTTTCACTCCTTCATCAGTGCAAAAACCTATTAGCTGAAGTTGTGGGGAATCGCCTTGAGAACGGTGAACGACTTTATGATGCACACGAAAGCGTTTATTGCCGTCCTCATGGTCGTCACGACCAGTCCAATTGAAGGGATGTTGGTTGTTAGAGGACATCTTCGACACTCCCTGCAACGATTCGCTTACTCAGTCCACCCATGCCGAATTGATAGCTAAGCTCGCTAGGGTGTTCGATGTCCCAGATAGCAAGATCAGCGCGAAAACCTGGCTTGATTTGGCCTATGTTGCGGCCTTGACCAATGGCCTGTGCGGCATGGCACGTTACGCCTCGTAGACTTTCTTCTGGTGTTAAGCGGAACAAAGTACAAGCCATGTTCATCATCAGTTGCAGATTAGCGAATGGTGAGGTTCCTGGATTAAGATCGCTACCAATGGCCATAGGCACTCGTGCCGCTCGTAGGTTGTCGATGGGTGGCTGTTGTGTTTCTCGCAAGAAATAGAACGCGCCTGGCAACAAGGTGGCGACGGTTCCACTGTTGGACAAGGCATCGACGCCGGCGTCATCCAAGTATTCGATGTGATCGACGGAGAGCGCATTAAGCTCAGCCGCTAGTGCACTGCCACCTAGGTTGCTGAGTTGCTCTGTATGGCCTTTAATCGCAAGACCGCTTTGTTTCGCAGCCTGAAAAACACGTTTCGTCTGCTCAACGTTAAAACCAACTGATTCGCAAAAAACATCAACAGCATCAGCGAGTTGATGCTTTGCTACATGAGGGATGATGGTCTCTGTGACGTAATCTATATAGTCATCGGGGCGATCGCGATACTCCGACGGCACTGTGTGCGCGGCAAGAAGGGTTGTGGTGATATTGACTCTGCGATGATTCTCGAGCGCTTTTGCTGCAAGCAGCATCTTCACTTCATCATCGAGCGTTAACCCGTATCCAGACTTAACTTCGATAGTCGTGCAGCCACTGCGGATAAGACTATCGAGTCTTGGAAGAGCCAGTTCAACAAGTTCCTCTATCGTCGCTTCCCGTGTTGCTCGAACCGTGCTGTTAATACCACCACCGCTCTGAGCAATCGCCTCATAAGACATACCATTTAAACGGTTTTCAAACTCTTCAGCTCGGCTACCAGCGAAGATCAAATGAGTGTGAGGGTCAATCAAACCCGGAGTGACGATTTTACCTTTGCAATCCAACGTCGGCACATCGTCGGTGATGTCATGGTGTAGGGTATCTAACGAGTGAATGTCGCTAAGGATCGCCTTAACGTAACCACCTCGAATGACTACCGTGCAAGGCTTAGAGGGCAGATAACCAAGTGCGCCCGGCTCCATAGTCACTAGACGGGCGTTAGTAAGGATCAGATTCATAACATCGCTCTGTTTTATTGTATATACAAATGAATAGTTGAATATATACAATTGATCAAGTGCGAGTGGTTGAAATGTGATCAGGATAGACCTGTGAAATTGTGTTCCTTCAAAAGGAAGGTGTGATGGTTAGAGTAGGAAATGACGATCCAAACCGGATCGCCTATCAGGACGTCGTTTGAACAGATGAATGTCGGATGACTATAACTCTATTTTTGAACTGAGCTGATATCGACTACCAGGATGATAAAGCAGTGCGGTACTGATGAGTTTGTCTTCACTCCAGGTTCGACGATGCAATAGTAGGCAAGGCTCAGTGACGGCCATCTCAAGTAAGCGGGCGATTTGCTCATCACAGGTAATGGCCTCAACGGTATGCTCAACGGCAGTCATTGGGCAGTTTTCGGTTAGATATTCGTTAGGTGTGGTTTGAGTAAAATCTTGCTGGTGGTACTTGGGGGTGTATTTAGCATTCACCCAACGACATTCTAATTGGATTGGCTTGTCGTTTTCTTTATGGAGAATCTCGCTGTAGTAGACGGCACTGCCAAGCATCACCCCAAGCTTAGTCGCAATAAGCTGATCCGCTTTGGTTGCTTCATGTCGAACCACTTCGCTGGAATACTGCTTACCGCGAGCTGCAACCTCTTTGGCGATGTTACGAGTATCAAGAAGAGGCGATTGGGCTTTTTCTGCTGGGCTAGTTACAAAGGTACCTAGTCGCGGGCGACGCTCTAGTTTGCCTTGACCGACGAGATCGCGAATAGCCTTATTGACGGTCATGCGGCTCACAGCAAACTGCTCTGTTAGCTCCATTTCGGTGGAGATTCGCTCACCGACTGACCACACTCCTTGGTCTATTCGGTCTTCAATATACTGTTTGATCTGAATGTATAGCGGCTCTTGGGACATCATTCACTAAATCCATTTATTTGAATATACAAATGGTCATAGAATTTGCATGAAAATGCAAGGCATCACATCATTTATCACTATTTTTGCGGGTTTGAGCTTGTTTGGTTTAACTTAGAGCAAAAGCTGATCTTGACCTCAAGTTTGATATTTTCTCTGCGAAATCATCAGTCTGTCACTTAACTTCGGGTAAAATAGCGAGTTCGTTTACAAAGGAATAGGGCAAGGAAGGGTGATGAAGTCGGTTGTAGTCGGTGAAAAAACGTTTTATCCATCGAAAATCTTATGCGTTGGCCGAAACTATGTTGAGCACATTCGTGAGCTAGGAAATGAAGTTCCGGAGAATATGGTGGTGTTCAACAAACCTAACTCGAGCATCGCGACTGACCTGTATTCCTTCCTCGATGAACCGCTGCACTATGAAGCGGAAATCTGTTTTATCGTCCGCGATAAACAACTCTATGCTGTTGGTTTTGGACTCGACCTTACCAAACGCGGTTTACAGTCGACATTAAAAGCCAAAGGCTTGCCTTGGGAACGCGCTAAAGCGTTTAATCACTCTGCAAAATTCAGTCGTTTTGTGCCGCTAGGTGACATGGATATTAACGAGCTCGAAGTGGAGCTATTTATCAACAGTATGCGAATGCAGTTGGGCTCAACGAAACAGATGCTCTACAAGCCGGACGTTATTCTAAGCGAGCTCAATACCTACACTCACCTTGAAGACGGCGATATCGTCATGACAGGCACACCTCAGGGGGTGGGAGAAATTGTCGCTGGCGACCGATTCCTAGGCCGTATCAAGCACCAAGGTAAAGCGGTCATTGAAGTGGAGTGGTTGGCTATTTAACCGTCACTGAGCTCCTTCTAATGGAAATATTATTCCTGGAGATTGATTGCTTGCGATCTCCAGTTTAACTTTGGATTACATAGAATCCAAAATCGCAATTTGTCAAAAATATCATCCTCATCGTCTCCGCTTCCCTCACAAAAATTCGCTGATTATTTTTCTTCTTGCGGATCTGGAAATCAGTAACTAGCATTTAGTTAACAAAAATATAACAAATTGTTTCTAGTTGTATTTAACTGATACCGGACTCAATAAGTAAGTGGTCAGTGAGTAGCTTTGACCGTTTACTTGTGTAGTTTGGCGTTACTTTTTGGACTCATGAAAGAGTCGAAAACCTAGTTGGTCTTCGTTTATCGTCGTCGAATCACAGCTTGTTGGGTTTTGATTACGGACTTGTTCCATCCTGGAGAGTTTGATCACTTTTCAGATGTGCTTGGTACAAGTCATAGGGGAACCACGTCAGGATAGACGTGGCTAGGCAAAGGAGAAATCTTTTGAAGAGATTGCTGACCGTTCACACTGGAACTGGTTTGGCGACTGCGCTCGTCAGCCAACCTCTCTTCGCGGAGTCGAGCCAATACAATTTGACCCGCGGGGTTACTGATATCAGTAACCAAGTGTATGACCTACATATGCTCATTTTCTACATCTGCTGTGCCATCGCAGCAGTTGTGTTTGGGGTAATGTTCTATTCTATTTTCAAGCACCGTAAGTCCAAAGGGGCGGTAGCCGCTAACTTCCACGAAAGCACCAAGGTGGAAGTGGTTTGGACTGTCATTCCCGTCATTATTTTAATATTGATGGCGATTCCGGCAACCAAGACTTTGGTTGCGATGGAAGACACCTCCCAGTCAGAAATCACCATTAAAATTACTGGCTCACAGTGGAAATGGCACTACGCCTACTTTGGCGAAGATGTGGAATTTTTCTCACTAATGTCCACGTCTCAACAGCAGATTGATGGTGTTGAAGAAAAAGGTGCGCATTACCTGCTAGAAGTGGATAACCCGCTTGTCGTGCCAATCAATAAAAAGATTCGCTTCCTGATGACCTCCGATGATGTGATTCACTCGTGGTGGGTACCAGCTTTTGCGGTTAAAAAAGACACAATTCCGGGTTTTATCAACGAAGCATGGACAAAAATCGATGAGCCTGGTGTCTATCGTGGCCAATGTGCGGAGCTTTGCGGTAAAGCACATGGCTTCATGCCGATAGTGGTGCAGGCCATGGCGCAAGATGACTACGACGTTTGGTTGACAGGAAAGAAAGAAGAGATGGCGCTCGCTAAAGCAGAAGCGGCCAAGGCACTAGATGCAACGTTATCGATTGAAGAGCTATTGACCACAGGCGAAGGTATCTATGCCTCTCGATGTGCAGTGTGTCATCAGGCTAACGGTCAAGGCTTACCCGGCGCCTTCCCAGCAATCGCAGGGGCGGAAGTGGCGACATCGGGCTCTATCGATACTCACATTAGTAAAATCGTTGATGGTGTGGCAGGGACAGCCATGCAGTCGTTTGCCAATCAGTTAACCGATAAAGAAATCGCCGCAGTAATCACTTACCAGCGCAATGCGTGGGGTAACAATACCGGTGATGTGGTTCAGGCATCGGATATCAACAGCTACAAAACTCAGGAAGCGGAGCCAAGCTCCAAGGAGTTATGATGAAAACGGACCCAATGGAAAAAGTGAAAGCATCGGCGGTGACTGATGCGGACATGAGCCGAGCAAATAGCACGGCAGTCATCGAAGACGATCATCATCATGATCACGCGCCATCAGGTTGGCAGCGCTGGGTATACTCCACCAGTCATAAAGACATTGGCACACTCTACCTGTGGTTTAGCTTTATTATGTTCCTAACAGGCGGGGCGATGGCTATGGTCATTCGTGCCGAGCTGTTCCAACCCGGTCTCCAATTGGTCGAACCGAATTTTTTCAACCAAATGACCACAGTTCATGGTTTGATCATGGTATTCGGCGCGGTTATGCCAGCCTTTACGGGATTGGCAAACTGGATGGTACCCTTGATGATTGGCGCGCCAGATATGGCTTTGCCACGAATGAATAACTTAAGCTTCTGGATCTTACCGTTCGCGTTTCTGATCTTAATTGCGTCACTATTTATGCCTGGTGGCGGCCCGAACTTTGGGTGGACATTTTATGCGCCTCTCTCCACGACCTACGCCCCAGACAGTACGGCGCTGTTTGTGTTCTCGGTACATATCATGGGTATTAGCTCCATTATGGGGGCAATCAATGTCATCGTAACTATTTTCAACATGCGCGCGCCGGGCATGACGTTAATGAAAATGCCATTGTTTGTATGGACTTGGCTCATTACTGCTTTCCTACTCATTGCTGTCATGCCTGTGTTGGCGGGGGCGGTGACCATGGTATTGACAGATAAGTACTTTGGAACCAGCTTTTTTGACGCGGCGGGTGGTGGTGACCCAGTGATGTTCCAGCATATTTTCTGGTTCTTTGGGCACCCAGAAGTTTACATTATGATTCTGCCATCCTTCGGTATTGTTTCGGCCATTGTCCCTGCATTTAGTGGCAAAAAACTGTTCGGTTACCATTCGATGGTTTACGCGACGTGCAGTATCGCATTGCTCTCATTCCTCGTGTGGGCACACCACATGTTTACTACAGGTATGCCGGTGTTTGCCGAACTGTTCTTTATGTACTGCACCATGTTGATTGCAGTGCCGACAGGCGTGAAAGTATTTAACTGGGTGGCGACCATGTGGCGCGGTGCGCTCACGTTTGAAACGCCGATGTTGTTTGCTATCGCCTTTATTGTGCTGTTTACCATAGGTGGGTTTTCGGGGCTGATGTTGGCGATTGTGCCGGCGGACTTCCAGTATCACGATACTTACTTTGTAGTTGCGCATTTCCATTATGTATTGGTGTCGGGTGCTGTGTTCTCGATTATGGCAGCGGCCTACTACTGGTTACCGAAGTGGACTGGCAATATGTATGACCACAAGCTCAGTCTGTGGCATTTCTGGTGTTCGGTTATTTCAGTGAATGTGCTGTTCTTCCCTATGCATTTCTTAGGTCTCGCGGGGATGCCGCGCCGTATTCCGGACTACGCTATACAGTTTGCCGACGTGAACCAAATCGTCTCTATCGGTGGCTTTGCGTTTGGATTATCTCAGCTCATTTTTCTTTGGTTGGTCATTAAGTGCATCAAAGGAGGCGACAAAGCCGAAGCTAAGCCTTGGGAGCGTGCAGAAGGCTTAGAGTGGACAGTACCAAGTCCAGCACCACACCATACTTTTACCACACCACCTAAGATTGACTAAAGGTAGGTTGAGATGGATAGCGAAACCAGAAAATCAAACCGCAAACTCGTAGGCTGGCTCGGTGTGGCCGTTGTGGCGATGTTTGGCTTTGGTTTCGCTTTGGTGCCTCTTTACGACATTATGTGCGAAGCGTTAGGCATTAACGGCAAAACCAATACAGAATCAGCGGTTCAACCTATTGGTATGCGGGCAGACATCACGCGCACAATTCGGGTTGAGTTTATGGCGCATGTCAATCCGGATATGCCTTGGTCATTTAAACCAGAGAAAATGTCGTTGGATGTTCACCCTGGTGAGGTTATCCAGACTGTCTACTTTGCACATAACCAATCTAATCAATCACTTATTGGTCAGGCTGTGCCCTCAGTATCTCCGGGAACTGGGGCGACCTATTTCAATAAAATCGAATGTTTCTGTTTTAACCATCAACCATTAGAAGGCAAGGGTAAGGCTGAAATGCCGCTGATCTTTTACATTGAGCCAGACATTCCAGACTCAATTCATACCCTGACCCTTTCTTACACCTTGTATAACATCACGAGCAGCGCCGCTACTGACGGTGCCGTTCTCGATATCTCTCGTGCACAGGTCGGTAGTAGCAGTCGCCCTGCACTCGATTATCCAACATCGGAGATAAGCTATGAGTAAAGCTCAAACTTATTATGTTCCGGCGCAGAGTAGTTGGCCCATCGTTGGGGCTGTGGCGCTGTTTCTTGTCGCAGTCGGCGCGGGGCTGACCGTCCAAAATCTAGATTCTGGCGGGGCAGGCAGTGTCATTGGCGGCGTTGTGCTAGCGCTTGGTGTCGCTGTGCTGATTTATATGTTTTCTGGATGGATGAGCAATGTGATCTCTGAGTCCATGTCTGGACTCTATTCAGACCAACTCTCACGCTCATTCAAACAAGGTATGAGTTGGTTTATTTTCTCTGAAGTGATGTTCTTCGGTGCGTTTTTTGGAGCACTGTTTTATGCACGAATGATTTCAGTTCCTTGGCTCGCTGGCGCCGACAACAATGTGATGACTCATGAAGTTTTGTGGCCGGCTTTTGAAGCGATGTGGCCGCTAACATTAACACCGGATGGAACAACAACTGAAGCAATGCCTTGGCAAGGGCTGCCACTGCAAAACACAGTGATCTTACTTTTGTCTTCTATCACACTGCACATGGCTCATGTCAGTTTAGAGAAAAATCGCCGTACAGCACTCATCGTTTGGCTTGAGCTAACCATAGTGCTTGCTGTGTTTTTCTTGTATTTCCAAGCCGTTGAGTATGCTCATGCCTATCAAGATATGGGGCTAACACTTCAGTCCGGTATCTACGGCAATACCTTCTTTATGCTCACTGGCTTCCACGGACTGCACGTGTTTATTGGAACCGTGTTTTTGATTGTATTGCTGTTCCGAATAGCCAAAGACCATTTCACACCGAAAGATCATTTCGGCTTCCAAGCGGGGAGTTGGTATTGGCACTTCGTTGATGTGGTATGGCTGTGTTTGTTTGTCTTTGTCTACGTATTGTAAAGGCATGAACCCCTGCGCTATATAGCGCTGGGGTAGTAAATACTCGCTAATAAGGTCGGGGGTTAGGCGTTAAAAAACCACTTTGAAGCGCGATGATGAGAAGAATAATGACAATCGCGGAGAACAGAACACGGCGGCCAAGATAATAACTCATTGGTTTTTCAGAAGAAGGGTCGTCGCGCACCATTCGAATAAGGGCAAGCGCTAAGTTAAAGATGATGAAGAGTAACAGTAGTACTAAAGCAATCTTAAACAACAGTGTGGGTGACATGGATACTCCTCATGTTCGCTTTTACCAAACTACTAAGTTTTGGTTGGGGTTCGTATTAACTGTGGTTGTGTTTTCATCATTGGTCAAATTGGGACTGTGGCAAAAGCAGCGCGGCAATGAAAAAGTAGCGTTAGAACAGTCGCTTGCCTTACGAAATGAGCAGCCTCCTGTCGCTTTATCGTCTCTCGACTTGCCGCTGGCTCACTACGGTGACCATAACTATCAACGTTGGATTGCGATGCCAGTGAGTGCTCACTTAATACCTGAGCCGGTTTTGTTCTTTCTCGATAACCAAATCCTCGATGGAACGGTCGGGTACCTGGTGCTGCAGATGATGCGAGATATTGAGAAGACGAATCAGCGCTATCTGGTAGAGCTCGGTTTTGTGGCAGGCGGTTTAGATCGTCAAACTCTTCCTAGTGTTTCCACCTTATCGGAGCCGGTGACGCTCAGTGGGCGCTTATACAAGAAAATGGAAAGCCCTTTGGGTTCAGAGCTTTACAACGAGCGTTTTGACTTAGAGTCAACACAGCAATATCGAATCCAGCATCTTAATACAGCGCAGATAAGTGCTCTTGTCGATGCCGAGCTATCAGCTTGGGTAGTTCAACCAACGGATACGTTGACGGCTTACCCTCATCCTTGGAAACCAGTATCAATGAACTCAGCCAAACATTTCGGCTATTCATTTCAATGGTTCACTATGGCGACGGTGTTTGCAGTCGTTGTCTCAATGGCATTTTGGCGTAGCAGTTTGCATCGAAATCGTGCTTCTAAAGGAAAGAGAAAGTTGGCTTCAAAGCGTAATTTGTCTTCAAAGCATAAATAGACACATAGCACGACCGGCGAATAAACGAGGTTAGATGATGAGCAGTAAATTAGAGACAACAAGTACAGTATCGTCCAACGCTACACCTAGTGCGTCTTCAGTGAGACGCGGTCGCTTAACTCTCTTGGCGCTAATAGTGTTTTTTGCACTGCCTTTTATCATCGCCAAAGCTATTTTGAGCAACCATTGGTATCAATCGGGGGTAACTAACCATGGTGCGCTAGTTGAGCCAAGGGTGACGTTTGAGTCTCTCGATTTGGTGAACCCACTGCAAACGAAGAGCTGGCAACTTGGATTTATGTTACCCGCGGATTGCAATGATGCGTGTATCAACCGCCTCTACATCATGGGGCAAACCTATTTGGCATTAGGCAAATACAAAGAACGTGTGACACCAGTGGTGTATGTGTTGCCAGATCAAGTGCTGCCAGCGTTACCAGAATCTCTAAGCGTGGTGACGGTCAATGCGGCCTTTGTAGATGTTGTGCCAGAACAAGGATATTTGATTACCGATACTCTTGGTCAGTTGGTGATGTACTTTTCGCCTACCTCAGAAGATAAGCAAGTCGCACACAGTAAGGGGCTGCTTTCGGATCTTAGAAAATTACTGAAATTATCACGAGTCGGTTAGACGCACGAAAGGTGCGCGTTGTTTGCAAATCTAATGGTAGTAATTCGATAGTTACAGCAAGGAGTCGCTATGGGGTTAATCAACTTAGTCAGAGCTTCACTGGTGTTTACGGTCATCGTGATTGCCATGGGTGCTTATACTCGGTTAGCTGATGCCGGGTTAGGTTGCCCGGATTGGCCTGGCTGCTATGGGCAATTGACGGTTCCCAGCTCCAAGGTAGCAGTGGTAGTCGCGAATACGCTTTATCCAGAGAGAGCCGTAGAGCCGTACAAAGCGTGGTTGGAGATGATTCATCGATACTTAGCAGGAGGCTTGGGGTTGATGGTGTTTGCGATCACCGCTATTGGTTTATCAAAGAGGCGTAGGGAGTTAGGCATCGTGCTGCCAATCTCTCTGTCATTAGTGATTGTGTTCCAAGCGGCACTGGGTATGTGGACGGTTACGCTCAAACTCATGCCGATCGTAGTGATGGGGCACCTGCTTGGCGGCTTTACCATGTTCTCTTTGCTGTTTTTTACCTACCTAAAGCTAAGACCTAAGATTGAGGTTCGCCGTGCCAATACTACAGACGAAGCCTGCAACGCTGATATGGCATTTGAACCTAAAGTTGTCGACAAGCCTGCAACACAAACATTGCCGACGCTGGTCAGTTCACGCCTGAAAATACTTGCGTTGGTTGCGCTGTTTGTGACGGTTTTGCAGATCATGTTGGGCGGATGGACATCATCGAATTATGCTGCGGTGGTGTGTACCGCGCTGCCTATCTGTGAAGGGAATTGGGCGCAGTACTTGGATTTCAAAACCGCCTTCACGCCTGTTCATTTCGGGTTTGATGACTATGAGTTTGGAGTACTTGAATATCCTGCAAGGATGACTATTCACGTGACTCATCGAATCGGTGCGATTGTCGTTGCGTTTGTGGTAGGTCTATTGGCATTTCGGTTATGGCGCTATCCACATCCAGCGATACGTAAAGTGGGGGTTACCTTAGCCGTGCTTCTGACACTCCAATTAATGTTGGGGCTGAGCAACGTTGTGTTCCACCTTCCGCTGCCTGTGGCTGTATTACACAACCTTGGCGCGGCCTTTTTACTGCTATCGCTTATTCACACTAACTACGTAGTGCATAGCGCGCGCTATGTGCGAATTGAAAAACCAACATTGACCATTGTTGAAGCCAACAGCCAAGTTACAGCCCTCAAAGTGTCTGGAGACAAGGAGAGTTCTCTATGAGTAAAACGACGATAATCAGCAATCGTGAGGTGAACTCGGCCTCCAAACCTGCAATCAACTGGCGCGTTTATCTGACGTTAACGAAACCGAAAGTAGTCGCCTTGATGATTTTAACTGCCCTAGTAGGGATGTGTCTTGCAGTGCCCGGTGCGTTACCTGTGCAAGCCAGTATCTTGGGTTTAACAGGTATAGCGTTGATGGCGGGTTCTGCAGCCGCGTTCAACCACCTAATTGATCGCCGTATCGACGCAATTATGGCGCGTACCCACAAACGCCCTTTGCCGTCTGGTGACCTAAGTGCGGACAAGGTAATGGCGTTTGCCAGTGGTATAGGTATAGCAGGCTTTGCCGTGTTGGCGCTTGGCGTGAATTGGTTAACGGCTTGGCTAACGTTTGCAAGTTTGCTTGGCTATGCGGTGGTGTATACCTTGTATTTGAAACGGGCAACGCCGCAAAATATCGTTATAGCCGGGATTGCTGGTGCCATGCCGCCGCTATTGGGCTGGACAGCTGTGACCGGAGAGCTGCATGCCAATGCGTGGCTTTTGGTGATGATCATCTTTATTTGGACTCCGCCACATTTTTGGGCACTAGCGATACATCGAAAAGATGACTACGCCAAGGCTGATATTCCAATGCTGCCAGTAACACATGGGGTGGAATACACGAAAACGTCCATCTTGCTGTACACAATTCTATTGGCGTTAGTGTGCTTGATGCCAGCTCTGGTTGGGATGACGGGTTTGGTCTATTTGGCTGGTTCAACCTTTTTGAGTGCTGGGTTTATCTACTATGCGTGGAAGCTTAAAGTCGCCGCAACAGAGAAAACTGCAATGGAGACCTTTAAGTTCTCTATCATTCATTTGATGGTGCTGTTTGTTCTACTGCTTGTTGACCATTACATGCCAGTCTAACCATTAACGATCTACCGTTAACTAGCGAAGCCTATCTCTGCTGGCTTTCAAAGCGTCGAAACAGTAGGGATAGTGCTAGGCAAAGTAAGAAATAGCACAAGCCAACAATGAGCCAGATTTCAAAAATAAGCCCGGAAGAGTTAGCCATTTCAGTGCCGACAAAGGTCATCTCCTGGATGGAGATTAACGAGACGATAGAGGTGTCTTTGACTAGAGAAATCGCTTGTCCTGCCAGTGCTGGCGCGACTGCAGTAAGCACTTGCGGTGCGATGACATCTTTATATTGATACCAAGTTGATAAACCTAACGACTGACCCGCCTCCCACTGCCCTTTTGGGATAGAAGCAAGACCCGCGCGAATGATTTCTGCCACATACGCCGACGATAGAAGACCGATACAGATAACGCCAGAAAGTAGGTTCTCCCATAGCGAGCTAGGACCAAACAAAAACGCCTGCCAAGCTGATATTTCACCGCTATAGCCACGGAGCACATCACTGAGCCCAAGTAATGGGATCAACTGATTCGAAATGAAAAAGTAAAAAATGAAGATAAACACCAGTGGCGGAATATTTCGAACCAACTGGATAAATAGATTGGCGGGGATGCTAAATACGGCCATCGCTGAGTGTTTCGCTAGGCCGAGTAAGGTGCCCAAAGTTACGGCAAGCACCATACCCCACACACTGAGTCTCAGTGTGGCAATGATGCCCTGGACAAAATAGGGTAACCCTCCATTTGCAGTCGGGTTAAACACCAACTCAAACGCCTGACTCCAGCGCCAGTGATAGCTGATTCCAATGGATGAACGGTACGCCAGCCAGACAATAAGTCCCACCACGGCGAGCAGTAATACGCCATCCAGTAGGGTAGGACGCCATCGCTTTGCTGGTGATGATGGTTTTTTATCGGAATTCAATTTGATTGAGTTGGTGTTGCTCATTGTAATTATTGTCCGCCAGCGATTTGGTCTTGCCAATCTAGGGTAGAGAACCAGTATTCATAGCGCTCTTTTAGCCAGCCATCATCGGTTCTTGCTTGGATCCACTCATCGAAGAAGGCTTTTTTGTCCTCTTCACCTAGACGAACAGCGAAAGCTTCGTTTCCTTTAGAGAGACGCTCGCTAAATGGAATAAATAACGCGTCCGCATGTTTAACTGCCTCATGCTCCGGCTTCGGACTTGAGGCGATCACTGCGTGGGCGTTACCGTTCAGTACTTCTTGGAATGCTTGTGCATCATCGTCAAACTGCAGAACTTTTGCCTTCGGGAACGTTTCGCGAGCAACTTGCACGGTGAATGCACCGCGGCGAGCAGCGATTTTAACGCGGCGTGAGTCAAAGTCTTCAATCTTAGAAAAGTCGCCAGCCAGTGCTTTGCTTGCCGCGACTTGAACACCTGAGTGTGAGTAAGGCGAGGTAAACAGCACGCTCTTTGAGCGCTCTGGCGTAACAGACATACCGCCGATAATGACGTCGAATTTTTGAGAAAGCAGAGCAGGGATGATGCCATCCCACGCGGTAGGCACAAACTCAACTTTCCAGCCTGAATCTTCAGCGAGTCGTTTCGCTACATCGATTTCAAAGCCTATCAGTTCGCCCTGTTTGTCACGCATGGCCCACGGTACAAACGTTGACATTCCGACACGCAAAGTGCCGCGCTCGTTTATCTTATCGAGATTAGGTGTCTCACTGGCTGCGGCGCCAAATGAGACCGCAAGGCCAATTGCGACGGAACTGGCTGCTTTTACTAGATGTTTGAGTGTCCTTTTCATGGGGTGACTCCTTGTTAGTAAATCATGGTTAGCATAGAGAGTTATGACCGCTTCTCTTGACTTAAGCGATATTCAAGCCAGGCAGAGAAAGCAGACAAGGTAAGCGTTAACACGAGGTAAATCGCGGCAACAGTAAACCAAATTTCAAATGGCATCGCGGTTTCAGCCACGATGTTACGCCCCTCGGTAGTGAGGTCGAAAATCGCCATCACACTGACGATGGATGAGTTTTTAATTAGCGAGACCACTTCGTTGGTGAGCGGTGGCAGTGTACGTCGTACTACCTGAGGCAATATCACATCATAGTAGGTATAAAAACGAGATAGACCTATTGAACGACAGGCTTCGAATTGACCCTTTGGAACGCTGTTCAGGCCCGCTCGGAGGATTTCAGCCGTGTAGGCGCCTTGGAATAGCGCTAGAGCAAATACAGCGGTAGAAAATCGATCAAGACCGATGATGGGGCCAAAGACAAAATACAGGAGGTAGATCTGCACCAACAGCGGCGTATTTCTTATGGCTTCCACATAGCAATGGGCGATAGCGCGGCCTACGATCGAATTCGAGGTTTTTAACAGCGCAGTGATGAGGCCTAGCAGCAAGGTAAACAGTAACGCCAAAGCGCTCAGCTTTATGGTGACAATCAGGCCTTGTAAAAGCTCTGCAGGCCACCACTCACCATCTTCATAGAATGCTAGATAGTCCGGCACTCGCTCCCATTGCCAGCGATAGCCCATGGCCTCGGCACCACTGTTGAGTAGCCAAGCTAATGCTATCGCAACCAGAGCGATTTGTAGGATTGCTGATAGAACCGGCTTTATAATCTTGAATATCATCAGTGATTTAAGATCTTGTCCAAAAATGCCTTAGTACGCGGGTGCTGAGGGGCGTCGAAGATTTGGCTTGGCGGCGCTGATTCTAAAATTTGCCCTTCATCCATGAAAATAACATTGTGCGCCACTCGCTTGGCAAAGCCCATTTCGTGGGTGACGCATAGCATAGTCATACCTTCTTCAGCCAGCTCAACCATAACGTTGAGCACTTCGCTAATCATCTCAGGATCGAGCGCTGACGTTGGTTCGTCAAAAAGCAGAATATCGGGTTTCATGCATAGAGAGCGGGCAATCGCAACTCGCTGTTGCTGGCCTCCAGAGAGTTGAGAGGGGTACTTGCCAGCTTGTTCGGCAATTTTCACTCGTTCAAGCATCTCCATAGCGCGCGACTCTGCTTGCTGTTTTGAAAGCTTAAGCGTGCGTATTGGCGAAAGTGTTAGATTTTCAAGCACAGTAAGGTGTGGGAAAAGGTTGAAGTGCTGAAAAACCATACCGACTTGACCAGGTTGAATACTCTTGGAGTTCACATCGTGACCGAGTACCTGGATATCACCGGAGTTGTAGGCTTCTAAGCCGTTGATACAACGGATCAGCGTAGATTTACCAGAGCCAGAAGGGCCGCAAATGACGACGATTTCGCCTTGTTTTACTTCCAGTTGGATAGAGTTCAGAGCTTGAAAGTCTCCGAACCATTTATTGACGTCGCTAAATTGTACTGCGTTCACATGGAACCCATTGTTTTTGTTATTTCTCATAACATTAGCAATATCGATACAGCATCTCAATACTCTACTCTAAATAGTAGCAAAGATATCCAATGCTCTCGGATAAACAATTTTAAAACGAAATAGAGTCTTTATGACTCGATGGTTTGTTTTTGATGCGATTTTATGTTGGGTCATTATGACCTTTTATGGTTTGATTTTTTAAATTAGTCCATAAAAAACAGCAAGATAAATTATGGCACAGACTATGCTATAGAGCTGCAGGAAATAATCAGCGCTGGCTACGTACCAAAGCGCGACTTAATATACTGGAGTCCTTATTATGTTCTGTATTCAATGCGAACAAACCATTCAAACCCCTGCTGCTAAGGGTTGTTCATACACACAAGGCATGTGTGGCAAAACATCAGAAGTGTCTGACCTACAAGACGTATTAGTGTATACCCTACAGGGTGTTTCTTTCTGGGCCGATCAAGGTCGTAAATTTGGCATCGTTGACCAAGATATCGATCAATGGGCGCCTAGAGCTTTCTTCTCTACACTGACGAACGTTAACTTCGACCCAGAGCGCATTATTGAGCTCTCTACTCAAGCTGCTGATTATAAAGCGCGACTTCAACAAAAAGTACAAGCGGCATCGCTGGTTAAGGGTATAGCCATTGATGAGCTGTCTCCTGCTGCGAAATTTGAGCTGCCAACAACAAAAGAAGCGTTGTTAGCGTTTGCGCCGACGGCGGCGGTAAACCGTGGTCATGACAGTCTGCATGAAGATGTGATTGGCTTGCGTCTACTTTGCCTATACGGCTTGAAAGGTGCAGCGGCGTATTTAGAGCATGCTCGTGTGCTATCGCAAACGGATGAGGAAGTGTATGGCGAGTATCATCAGATCATGGCGTGGCTCGGTACTGACCCTGTTGACTTAGAGCCGCTTCTAAACACCTCAATGCAGATTGGTCTTATGAACTATAAGATCATGGAGATGCTAGACAAAGGCGAAACGGACACCTTTGGTCACCCAGAGCCAACTCAGGTGAACGTCAAGACTATCAAAGGCAAGTGTATCCTAGTGTCTGGTCACGACCTTCATGATCTTGAGAAGATCCTTCAGCAAACCGAAGGGCTAGGTATCAACGTTTATACCAATGGTGAGATGCTTCCAGCTCACGCTTACCCAGAGCTGAAAAAATACCCACACCTTGCAGGTAACTACGGCAGCGCATGGCAGAATCAACAGAAAGAATTTGCTAATTTCCCTGGCGCCATCGTCATGACTTCAAACTGTTTGCTAAACCCGAATGTTGGTCAATATGCTGATCGTCTATTCACACGTAGCATTGTTGGTTGGCCTGGCGTTGCGCACATCGAGGGTGATGATTTTAAACAAGTGATCGAATGTGCATTGGCTCAAGACGGCTTCCAGCATGATGAGATTGAACAGATGATCACCGTAGGTTTTGGTCGTAATGCATTGATGCAAGCCGCACCTGCGGTTGTGGAGCAAGTGAAAGCAGGCGCAATCAAGCACTTCTTCCTAGTCGGTGGCTGTGATGGCGATAAGTCTGAACGTAGCTACTACACAGACTTTACGGCTCAAGCTCCAGAAGACAGCGTCATCTTGACCCTGGCTTGTGGTAAGTTCCGCTTCAACAAAAATCAGTTTGGTGACATCAACGGCATTCCTCGTCTATTGGATGTTGGCCAATGTAATGATGCTTATTCTGCAATCCAGTTGGCGCTTGCACTGGCAGAGGAATTTGATTGTGGTATCAATGAACTGCCTTTGACTTTAGTCCTGTCTTGGTTTGAGCAAAAAGCGATTGTGATTCTACTTACCCTGTTTGCGCTTGGCGTAAAAGGTATCTACACAGGACCAACGGCGCCGGCTTTCCTAACGGATAACTTGCTAAGTATTCTGCAACAGAAATTCGATATGCGTGGTATCTCCACGGTTGAAAACGATTTAAAAACTATTCTGGCAGCATAATCAGCAGTGATTGAAATGGCGCTTTGGTGCGCCATTTCATGTTTTAGGAGAAGCAGAAAATGGCTTGGTACCATTCAGAAACAATCCAATTAACCTGTACCAAAAAATGGTTTGAGACGCCGGATTCGGTATCGTTTGAGCTGTCGAGTGATTCAGCGAGTGACTCATTTCAATTCAAAGCAGGGCAATTCTCCTCGCTTGGTTTTGATATCGAAGGTAACACAGCGTTTCGTGCCTACTCAATTAGTTCTATCCCGGGTGACAGTCGACTGAAATTTACCGTTAAGCGCGTCCCCGATGGTCTGGTATCAAATCACATTGTCGATACGTTGTCGGTTGGCCAAAAAGTGCAAGCTCAAGCGCCTGTGGGTCAGTTCAATAATGTCGATTGTACGCCAAAGCAAAAAGTGCTGATGATCAGCGCTGGTTGTGGTGTGACGCCTGTGATGTCAATGGTTGACCAATGGCTAGCTGAGGGGGCAAATATCGATATTGAGTTTTTGCATCTGGCGAAAAGCAAACTCGATGCGATTTACTTTGATAGGTTGATGGAGCTAAATCAGAGCGTAGAGAGTTTTCATCTCAATATGTTGCTTGAAGACAATGCGGGAACAGATTTTCCTCAAGGTTTGATCAGTCTTGAGTGGTTAAAAGCTTTGGTTTCAGACTTTCAGCAGCGCACAATTTATTTGTGTGGACCAACTGGTTTTATGGGAGCGGTTAAGTCGGCTCTGGAAGAGGTGCAGTTTGACATGTCTCAGTTTCACCAAGAGAGCTTTACGCCAGCTCAAGTTGCAGCAGAAGCGGGTGAGGGAACAGTCAAAATAGCTGTGCCAGACTTTGGCGTAGAAGTCGAAGCAGACGAAGGTAGCTTGCTCATTGATGCTTTAGAGAAAGGCGGCGTGCCAGTCATTGCAGCTTGTCGAAGTGGCATCTGTGGCTCTTGTAAATGTAAGGTAAAAGTTGGCCAAGTAGAGTCGTCGAGCTATGAAACTCTGTCTGATGAAGAGAGAGAAAGCGGTTATGTTCTTGCTTGCTCTAGCACCATCAAGTCTGATGTAGAAGTGAGCCTAAACTGAGTCGCAATGGATGGGTAGCTCATCTTCCTAAAGAGGCACAATCAGGCAAAAAAACGGAACAACCAAAAAGGCGCGATGTGCGCCTTTTGTGTTCTTGTATCCGATTTAGCTTCGCCAGCCATTATCGAAAGTTAAACAGCTCAGCATGGAAAGCGGTTGTTTTCATGTTGAGTGCCTTCAACTGACCTTGTAGAGCATTTTTGAATCCGACGGGGCCACAAAACCAGATGCTGTGTTCTGACAGATCTGGATGTTGCTGCAAGATCTGCTCAATCGATAAAAACGGGGTAAGCCTATTATCGATAAGGTGAAACTCTATATTAGCGCTCAGTGCGGCTAGCTTCATTTCCTGTATTAGTAACGGTGACGGCGCTTGAGTACAGTAATAAAACACCACTTTTTGATCTCTTGGTTGTTTTGCTAACTGCTCCAGTCTGGCCTTAAACGCTGCGCAACCAATACCTCCGGCAATCCACACTTGTTTCTTGTTGTCCTCGAAATCGAATTGGCCATAAGGTCCTTCTACTTCAACGGCCTGACCTACTGTCACGCGGTTTTGGATATCGGCAGTAAAATCCCCAAGTGCTTTGATAAGAAAGCTAACTTGGTGACTATGGTCATCGTATGAGGCAATGGTAAATGGATGAGGTTCTTCATCACCAAGCTTGAGAAACGCGAATTGCCCAGCCTTGTGTCCACGCCAATTAGGAAGCTCAGCCACAACTTTGGTTGTCTGGTTTTCTTTGTTGTATTCAACACTAGTCACTACGCCTGTGTGTTTGCGGCGATGACCAATCCTGCCTACAAGACTCCAAACGGCCGCGATAATACCTGCGACAACGACGATCACCGTGACGGGTGTGATTAAGTTGCCCCAGTAAGCGTGTTTGAGCAGCACCAAAGAGTGGTAACCAATCGCAACAAAAGCGATAGCCATGAGCTTGTGTGTCCACTTAAATAGCTTGTACTTAATTGGGACAAAAAGCGCTAGCAGTATTAGGCCGATAAACAGATACAGCGTCCACTCCCCTAAGCTTTCTGCACCACTTCTAAGTGGCTGAATGATTGCGTAAAGCGAGTCCGGATCGATAGGTACACCTACCCCTCGTTGTGGGCGTTCCATAACACCGGCACTAACCAGTTGTTTTGGGACAATTGCAAGTAACCAATGGATCGCACCAATAACGACGCCATAAATGGCCGTCCATTTATGTAAGCGATAAGATTTGTCCAGACCTCGAGTAAGACGCTCAAACAGCGGCAATCTCATTGCCAGAAGCATGGTCATCGTTAACAGCAACACAGACACAATGCCCGTCAGTTGAAGTAAAGCACTGCGCCAAGGCATAAAGGTCTCATAAGTAAACAATGGGGGTTCGGCTTGAAGCCATATCAAGATGACAGCCAGTACGAGGGTGAGCACCATAAAATAGAGTTTTTTCATCATAACGCTCCTATTGAGCTTTAACTCTACTCCTTGCAATGTAACCTTACGTCAGTGTTAGTAAATCAATGTAAATTCATGAGCCAGTTTGGGTTTTCACCAAGCTTATACGCCATATCGTACTCAGTCGGGTAGGATAGAGTGATATCAATGAATGTGCATAATAATGAAAAAACTGATTTCAATTCAAAGCGCCATGATTGTCGGCTGCTTATCGTTTACTTTGATCCCGTTATTCTACAAAGTCGATGTACCAGGAATGAAGATCCCAGACTGCACGATGGAAGAGGTGATCGAAACCCCTATTTTCTTCTTCGTTTCCAAAATGGTTGTAGATAAATATGGCCTTGAAGAGGTCAATACTGAGTTAGATAAGTCGGTTCGTAAAAGCAATGTGATAATGAGAAACTCGTGCATTCCCATGAAGCGAACATTGGCGACGGTAGAAACCGTCGATTTTAACTCGGCGTCGTTGTTTGATATCGACCAAATAAGACGCCAACTGACGAAGCGCGTTGGTGAAGAAAAGGTACGCAACATTGAACGGCTTCCTAATCAGTTTTATGGCGTGATCCTCGCCGATGAGGATGGCTATTTTGAATATGACACTATTGGTACCACCAACCCGGATGAAAATAGTCAATTCTTTATGCTGTCTGAGTATGCCGATGAATACACGTTAGAGCATGAATTAGGCCATCTTTCTTGGGCTTGGCATGACGATCGCTCATGGTTCAAAGTTCTTGATGAAACGTTAGAGCAGCATACTTCGGAAATGAACAAAGATAGGCTCAAACCTTATGCGAGAGGTTATCAGTGCGGCGGTGCAGGTACTATTATGAGTTACGAATCAGAACTGCTGTCGATTTATTCGAGCCCTGATATAACCAATAACGGTAGAGTTTGCGGCGATGAGCAGTATGCTGATAACGCGCGGCAGCTTCGAGAGTTTGCTCGTGATCTCAAACGGAAAATGCAGCTACAGAAAGCCGCTACCCTTTGATATTTGTTACCGTCAACAAAAAGTGGTGAGTGACGCTAGGCCAACCCACCACTTCTCCGAACTACGCTTGATGCAACCTGAAAGGCGAGTTACACCAACTGGCTAAGCGCTTCCAATGCAGAGGCTCTATTTTCAGCCGCTGGTTCATCACCCATGTTCAGCGCTTCCGCATAGACAAACTCTACGTCTGTCATACCCAAGAAGCCAAGAATCGTCGCTAAGTAATCATGCATGCTATCTCTTTGCGTATCTTTGTGAATGCCACCGCGAGTAGTCAAAACAACGACTTTTTTGTTGTCGATAAGACCAACAGGGCCTGTCTCTGTGTATTTAAAGGTGACGCCTGCACGAGCAATAAGATCGAAGTAATTCTTAAGCTGCGTTGGGATCATGAAGTTATACATTGGCGCAGCAATCACGACGGTATCTGCCTCCTTAAGCTCAGTAATCAATGAATCAGACAGTTCAACGATCTGTTTTAGCTCGTCTGATAGATCGTCACCGGCGCTGCGAAGGGCTGTTGCTACTGCCATGTCCAAAACCGGCACTGGCTCAGCAGCAAGATCGCGTGTTGTTACGTTTGGCTTACCTTCGATTGCTTGTGCAATGATTTGATTAGACTGTGAATAGTCGCCAAGAATGCTGGATTTTAAAACAAGTGTATTCGACATGGGGTTATCCTCTCTATCAGAAGCAACGTCTGCTTCTCAATCTATGGGGTCAGTTTAGACACTGGGGTGATGTTGTATAAGGCGGTTTGTTTGAGCATCTAGTTCGAAAAATTTGAACACATCTATGCCCATACAAAAAGTGGCACTATTTGTGCTCGGTTACACATAGCATTTGTAACTTAATTCAACTTTTTGGAGGTTCCCATGACGAAATGGTTTCCACTTATTACCGTGATTTCTTTGAGCCTAGCTTTAATTCTAGGAGTGATGATCTACTTTTTTGGTATGCAAGCTATTGTAATTACGGCATCTGAATGGAAAAACGCATGGTTCGTGATCATGATGCACGTACTCTGGTTTTTCTCATGTTTGTTTGTCGCGATCTATAGCATTGAGTCATTCCTTACCAAGGTGAAGATGCACTTCACCCGTGCAGTGTGACCATTTTAGGGCAACGATGCTGTGTGGTACGTCTGTTAGAAGCGCTTTGATGGAATGGATTACGACTCCTCGTTCGATTGCGCGAGACGCATTTTAATGTAATCGAGAAACAGTTTGGTTCGCGTGTGGTCGTAGTCGAGTTTGGGGTAGTAGGCGTAGACTGTCGAGTCCATGGCTTGGATCTCTGGCAGTACGCGAATCAAGGCGCCAGATTTGACATCTTCTTTGATCATGATGTCATTGCTAATGAGCACACCCATGCCGCTTTTGGCCGCGTAAAACAGCGCTTCTGGATTGGTGGTCGCAAAGTTTCCAGAAAGCATGATGCGCTGGTTCTTGGAAATTTTGTATTCTCGTTGCGGGCGCTCTCCCCAAATCAAAATGTTGTGCTGCTTGAGTGATTCCACCGTTTGTGGCTCACCAAACTTAGCAATGTAGGAAGGGGCGGCGTAAAAGCCAATTCTTTGCTCAAACAGTGGGGTTTGTTTAATACTGAGAGTATTGAGGGTGTCGAGCTCTCGGCTGATGAATACATCCAGGTTGCTGTCAGGCATCGCACCAGGAACCGTAGTGGTGAGCTGGATCCGAATGTCTGGATATTGGATAAGAAAATCGTTGAGATATTGAACTAGGAATTTAGATCCAACGGCAATGGTTGCGCCGATTTTTAGAAGTCCTGCTGGCGTCTCATTGACGGATCGAGTTTCATCGATAATGGACTGAAATCGGTCAAGCGAGTCCTTGGCGCGCTGGTAGAAAAGGGCACCCGCTTCGGTTTGGGTCACTGAGCGAGTAGTGCGTTTGAGAAGCTGTACCCCAATGCGTTCTTCAAGCCAGTGAACCCGCTTGCTGATGGCTGAGCTGGTGGTATTGAGACGGCGAGCTGCGCCGTTGAAGCTTCCTTCTTCGACTACTCGAATGTAAGTGTTGATACACGAAATCCAATCCATATTCAGCCTCTTATTATTTCCTAACAGGACGTATTCTGTTTCCTTTATGGTGTATTATCAATGATTCATACGCAATATAGAATGTGTGTATGAATAAAACAAAGCCAAAATCATTCAATAAAACACCAATGCTGCTTGCGATGATGATCATTGCAACGGGGCAAGTTGGTGTCAGTATTTATCTGCCTTCACTGCCTCTCATTAGTGAGTCACTTGCGGTGGGTCATGCCGACGTTCAAATGCTGGTGACCTTGTTTTTGGTCGGGTTTGGTCTGTCACAACTCTTCTATGAGCCTTTGTCAGATGCTATCGGCCGACGCCCAGTCTTCATTCTGGGGCAAGGTGTTTATTTGCTGGGTACCTTGCTGTGTATCGTCTTCAGTGATCACTTCGCTGTGCTTGAGTTTGGTAGGCTGTTGCAAGGCTTAGGTGCAGGCAGTGCCTCGGTGCTAGGGCGGAGTGTGCTGCGTGATAGTTATGACGGAAAGCAGCTCACCAAAGCTTTGTCTTACATCTCAGTAACGGCGTCGGTGATGCCTATTATTGCCCCAATGTTTGGCGGTTGGATCGCATTTCATTTAGATTGGGAAGCGGTGTTTGTCTTTGTGTTGGTGTACTTGGTGGCAATCTTTAGTTTGGGCTGGTTTATCCTGCCAGAAACCTTACCTTATGCACCGCGTGCCTTTAAACCTAAACAAGTCATGCAGACGTACGCTAAATTGATTGTAAACCCTCAAGTCATTGGAAGTGCGAGCTATAACTGGATCAGCTACCTTACTGCCGTGGTATCACTCAGCCTGTTTCCGTTTTTAATGCAGCACGAACTGGGTCTGACTGCAGCGGAATATGGGTCGATCATGATTATCCCATCGGCAGGCTTAATGATGGGAAGTGTCTCGCTCAATATTCTGAACCGTTACTTTTCAAACAGCTGGATCTTATTTCTAGCGATTGCCTTGTCCGCAATGGCTGGGCTTTGGCTGCTAATGGTAGAGATGACCGTATTCAATCTACTGCTATCATTCACTGTGTTGACAATTGCTCAAGGATTGTCGTTTCCAATCTCTATTGCTCTGTTACTAGGCCCACATAAGACTCAGGCGGGTTCGGTTTCGGCACTTTCAGGATCGATACAAATGGTTGTTGCAGGCGTGCTTGGTGGATTTTTAGTGGAGTATTGGGTTACTAATCAGCTGGCATTGGGACGTTTCTATCTAATGTCTGCGTTACTAATGGCGGTAGTATTGCTGATGAGCCAGGTTCGACGTTTTGGACGCAGCGTTACACCCTTAGACAACTAGCTTTGCCAGTGAGCCTCTAGGTTACAGAGCTTCTATGTCACAGAGCTTCGATGTCGCAGAGATTTGTGGTCTTTGCTCAAACCTGTCATTGAACCATTAAAGCGAAAGCGGGCCTAAATTGTTCATTTGCGTTACTACCCAGTGCGTTCGTTTGTTCACGTAATCAGACATAGGGGTAGGGCGAATTCGATAAGGGTTTGGCAGTACAACAGCAAGCTGTGCTGCCTGAATCGCGGTTAATTGAGAAGACGGTACTTTGAAAAATTGCTGACTAGCGGCCTCCACGCCATAGATCCCAGGGCCGAATTCAATGACATTAAGATACACCTCCATAATGCGCTGCTTGCCCCAAATCACTTCTAACAGTAGCGCGATATACAGTTCATAGGCTTTTCGGATATACGTTTGACTCGGAAACAGGAATACGTTTTTGGCCGTTTGTTGGGTAATGGTACTTGCCCCACGACTCGGACCTGCCGCACCGCTGTTAGATATGACATTCCACAGTGCAACAACATCGATACCGTTGTGATCGGGAAATCGTTGGTCTTCGGATGCTATCACCGCTTTAGGCATATTCGATGAGATGTTTTCTAGTGGCGTCCATGTTTGATGGACTTGAGCGGGGTAACCCTCCGGTGGTGACACAGTACGGGCAATCTTCCATCCCCAAATAGGTGGGTTTATGAACTTAAAGAAGATCACCAATAGCAGCGGTACGCCAAGCAGAATGCAGGTGATATTGACTGATAGCTTCTTTATCATAGTTTTCATTATGTTAAGAATTGTCTAGGCTATTGCTTAGTGTAGAGCTGATTCTTGTTGGGTGCAAAAGAGCGGCTTCAATTTGTGGTGCCGAGTTGAACTAACCGCAAGGCATGTCGTCTAAAAACTCAGTTTAGCTTTGACGTAATACCGACCTTAAACAAGGAAATCATATGTTAGTAAAGGCCACACCCTATTTTCTTGCCGCCTGTTTGGCACTCTCCCCTAACGCATTTGCAGCAGAAGAAACGACCTCAGAGGAAAAAGCACAAGATACAAGTCATGACAGCAATTCAAAGGGTGCTGAATCAAGTAGCAAATATGAGGCGACACTCAATAAGTTCAAACAAGCCCCAGCAACCTTACCATTTTTTGAAAACGCTTACGGCTACGCGGTATTCCCGACTGTCGGCAAGGGCGGCTTCGGTATTGGCGGTTCCTATGGTGAAGGGCAAGTGTACCAACAAGGTATGCATGTGGGCGATTCAACATTGGCGCAGCTAAGTATTGGATTGCAACTTGGAGCCCAGGCTTACAGCGAAATTATTTTCTTTGAGAGCAAGGCGGATTACTACGCATTCACCAGCGGCAGCTTTGAATTTGGCGCGCAAGCTTCCGCTGTGGCTCTGACATTAGGCGCGAGTGCGCAAGCGGGTTCTACTGGTGCTGGAGCACAAGCGGGCGATAAGCAAAGTCAGGCGACTTACATTAATGGGATGGCGGTGTTTACTATGACCAAGGGCGGTCTAATGTATGAAGCATCTATTGGCGGTCAGGGCTTCTCGTTTGCCCCAAACAACAATTACGACGCTAACTAGTTAAACGTTGATCAACGGCGCCGCATTTCTCTAATGGCAAAGTGCAATGGGAAAGCGGCGTCGGTATCAAAAAAAAGGATTAGTGAGCAGTAAGCTGCTCAGCACCGCGCAACATCGCTTCAATCAGTTCGCCCGCGTTAAATTTCACTAATGCTTCATGAGCACCCACCTGATGAGCACGTTCGGTACACATTTCACTAGATAACGACGTATGCAGTATGCGATATGCATGTCCCAATTTGGGGTCATTTTGTACTTCAAATGCTAACTCATAGCCATCTAACCCTGGCATTTCAATATCGCTCACAAGAATGTCGATAGCATCGTTTTGCTCAGCTTTATTGCGCATAAAGGTGAGCGCGCTGTTGCCGTCTTTGCAAATATCGAACGGAATATTAATTTGGTTAAGTGCATCGCCAAGCTGCTTCCGGGCAATAGAAGAGTCATCAACCAGCAAGATGTTGAGTGCTTTAATTCGCTCCCTCTGCACATCGGTGAGCATAGGAATTTTGGTATCGGCGTATTGTGGGTAAATCTTAGATAGCAACAGCTCCACATCCAGCAGTTGGACGATTTGGTCGTTGAAGCGTGTCACGCCAGTGACAAACACATTTTTGCCGCTGCTCTCGGGGGCGGGTTCAATCGACTTCCAATCACATTCGATGATTTTGTCTATCTCTCGCACCATGAAGGCTACGACGGTACGTAGGCAGTCTGTAACGACTAGATAGGTACTACTGTACTCTTCTGGCGCAATAGGACGAAAACCGATAGCCGCTGCCATATCAATCACGGGCACCGTCAGGCCGCGAATACTCACCGTTCCTACCACGTGTTGATGTGAGTAGGGGATCTGTGTTGTCGGCATGAAAGGAACGATCTCACGTACCTTGAGTGTGCCGATGGCAAAGCGCTGCTTTTGCATGTTGAGGGTAAACAACAACATGCCCTGTGATTGATTTGCCTTACTGATGGTTGCTTTCATTATATCGCTTTCTCTATTTGCCAATAGATTGATTTTATAAACTTTCCTAGCAAATGTTAATGCGGCAGTTGCTCGAAAAACTTTAGTTGCGCGAAAAGTAAACGTGATTTGCATCTCGTTTTGAATTACACTCAGCGCCACTTATCATCCCATAGTCGAATAAAGATCGAGGCAACCCATGGCGAGAACTGCGGCAGCACTTCACATTTTGGTTAAACACAAAGAGCAAGCTGAAGATATTATCAAACAGCTGAAGAAAGGTGCTAAGTTCCAAACACTTGCGAAAAAGTACTCTACTTGCCCATCAGGCAAAAAAGGCGGCGACTTAGGCGAGTTCCGTAAAGGCCAAATGGTACCTCAATTTGATAAGGTTTGCTTCACGGGCGAGACGTTAGTACCACACTTGGTGAAGACTAAGTTTGGTTGGCATGTGGTGAAGGTTCTGTATAGAACTTAAGTCCTTCGAGCATTCTCGCTAAACAGAGACGTTCAAATACAAAATAGCCCGCGTATTAAGCGCGGGCTATTACTTTCTATACTACCTTGCTATGCAAACCATGCAGGCATTGAAGCTACTTCACTTTTCGACCATTGACCCAAACCGATGAAATCGCCGGTTCGGTGGTGTGCACAATGATTTTCTCTAAGATGTCTTGCTCGCTATCGAGATCATCATAAACGCGAACTTGGCTACCTTGGGTGTTGCTATCAACCACAAGTGCGTCGAAGCAGTATCCGGGCTTGAATACGCCAACAGGTAAATCAAGCGTCAGGCCACCGCCATGAGTCGCAAGCCAGAATGCTTCCACGAATGACACGCGCGTGTTTGCTTCGCCGCGCTGTTCCATGATATGGGTATTCGTGCCCGCTTCGCGCACGCGAGAGTGACTCACTGCATCTAAGGCCGCATGGAAGATTGAAGGCAGTGGTCCGCCGGATAAATCGGAGCCTAGACCGACATGAAGGTCTTTATCGAGAGCTTCTCTTAGTGGAAATGCTGCATCGGCAAAGTACATGTTGGAGAGTGGGCAGTGCGCAATGCCTGCGCCAACAGATTTGATGGTCTCTTTATCACTTTCACTGAGAAAGATTGAGTGGGCGAGCACCGTTTTACGAGTCAGTAGTCCTGTTTCGTTGTACAACTCAACATCCGTTTTTTGATAGGCTTGTTCTGTGAAATCTCGAGCCCAATCGCTTTCTGAGGCGTGAGTTTGCACGTGGCATTGATAGTGGGAAACCAGTTTGCCCAAACCTTCTAGTAGTGCTTTGGTTGATGTCGGTACAAAGCGAGGTGTGACGACGGGATAAACCAGTCCTTGCTGTGCATCTATTTCATTCACATTTTGGATGAAAGCTTCTGCGTCAGAGAGCGCTTGCTGCGTTGATGATTCAACGTAGTAATCCGGACACATCGACTTTTCATCCATAGAGATTTTTCCGACCAGCGCGCGCTGTCCTTTCTCTTTACACACACGCGCAAGGTATTCTGATGGTGCACTGTCAATTGTGGCAAAGTACATGGCGGTTGTGGTGCCATGTGCAAGCAGTGTGTCTACTAATTCTGGGTAAATTCGAGCGGCAAATGTGAGATCACTGTAGCTGCTCTCTAGTGGAAAAGTGTACTGGTTTAGCCAATCATGCAGCGGAAGATCCAGCCCTTTGCCTGCTTGAGGCCATTGCGGTGCGTGAGTATGAAGATCAACGAGACCCGGCAGCAAGTATTGATGGTCGGCTAAGCGCGTTAAGCTACTATTATTTTCGTGTTGTTCGACGAGCTGCGTGTAGTCTGAATGATTGGGTGATAATACTTGGGTAATCATTCCCAAACCATCAATTTCAATACACGCCTGTTCGATATAGTCGAATGTCCCTTTGATTGGGGCATGATAAAGATTGGCAACAAAGGCTTGATTTGTCATCTCAGTTCCTAAAACCGTATGGCTAAAATACGACTTATCTAAAAAGTGGCTTTTCAATAGCGAGCCATTAAAAAGCCCAGCCAAATGCTGGGCTTGATAATGATTACAGCGTCAACGCGGTTTTTAGCGCCACGTTAATCATTTCGTGCAGCTCTGTGCGACGTTCATCAGCGGTGAGGTGTTCACCTTTAGTGATGTGGTCGGTCACTGTGCACATTGCAATTGCTTTACAGCCATTTTCAGCAGCACATGAGTAAAGCGCGTTCACTTCCATTTCTACACCTAGTACGCCGTACTTAGCCATAAGCTCGTACATATCGAAATCTGGGCGATAGAATAGATCAGAAGAGAACACCTGACCCACACGGTAGCTCATGTCGGTTTCGCTTAGCACGGATACACAGTTTTGCAGCATGTTGAAGTCAGCGAGCGCGGCGTAGTCGTGATCACGAAAACGAATACGGTTGATTTTAGAGTCGGTCGATGCACCCATCGCGACGATAACGTCTTTCAGTTTTACATCGTCGTGAATGGCACCACAGCTGCCGATTCGAATGAAGTTTTTAACGCCGAACTCAGTCATTAACTCATGAAAGTAGATCGTTGCTGAAGGTCCACCCATACCGTGAGCCATAACAGAGATCTCTTTACCTTGGTAAGTGCCGGTATAGCCGTATACGTTGCGAACATCGCTCACCAAACGCGGATTTTCTAGGTAAGTTTCAGCAATCAACTTAGCGCGAAGTGGGTCACCTGGCATTAGAATCGTTTCTGCAAAGTCACCTTTGTTCGCATTAATATGTGGAGTAGGCATGGAGTTTTTCCTTAAGACAGAGTGATAAGCAGGCCAGCGATAGTGCCTGACATTAAGTTCGCTAGAATGGCGCCAAATAGTACACGTGAGCCAATTTCAACAAGCAGAGGACGACGCTCTGGGTTCATAGCGCCAATACCGCCAATCACCATGGCGAGCGAGCCAATGTTGGCAAAGCCGCACAGGCTAAAGGCAATGATAGCTTGAGTCTTTGCTGACAAGGTTTCGCTGACTTCAACAAAGCTCATGTAAGCAACAAATTCGTTTACAGCAATCTTCTTACCAATAAGAGCGCCTGCGGTAACCGCTTCGCTCCATGGCACACCCATTAGGAATGTAAGTGGTGACAGGATGTAGCCAATAATCAGTTCAAGGCTCGCATTCTCGAAGCCAGCAAGGCCACCAAGACCGGAGATAATACCGTTAAGTAGTGCCACTAACGCAACAAAAGAAATGACGAGTGCGGTTACGGTTGCTGCTTGGTGCATACCGACCAGAGAGCCCTCAGTAATGGCATCGAGAAGCGATTTTGGAGCGTCTTTGTCATCAACTTTAATGGCTTTGTCAGTGGTAACTTCCTCTGTTTGTGGACACAGTAGCTTTGCAAACAGCAGGCCTGCGGGCGCAGTCATAAAACATGCAGTAATAATGTACTTTGGATCCACCCCTAAGCTGATATAACCAATCATGGTGCCGCCAGCGACACTTGCTAGACCGCCTGTCATCACAGCGAATAGCTCTGAACGAGTCATATTTTTGACGAGTGGACGAATCATAGATGGCGCTTCAATAGGACCAACGAAGATGTTTGCGGTTGCGCTAAGTGATTCTGCTTTTGACGTGCCAAGTACCTTGGTTAGTACACCACCAATTACGTTGATCAGCGTTTGCATGATGTTGAGGTAATACAATGCCGAAATAAGTGCCGAAATAAAGATGATGACGCAAAGTACGTTGATAACGAAAATGAAGCCCATTTCGAACTTACCTAAGCCGCCAAAAGCGAACGCTAGACCTTCATTAGCGTAGGAAATAACGTGATTGACGCCATTCGACATGCCTTGCAAAATTTGCTCACCAAGGGGGACAAACATAACGAAGGCACCAAAACTAATTTGTGCAGTTAGGGCAAGTAGGACAGTACGTTTATTGATGGCTTGACGGTTTTCAGAGAAAAGAAAACCAACGGATAGCAGTGCGATGATTCCGACAATGCTCATAAGTAGTGACATGATACAACTCTTTCATGTGTTACCTAGCAATGTCCGTATTAAATAGGTAGTAATAAATCTAAGTGGCGCACTTGTCTCAGCGATTAAGTGCGTGTGTAAAAATTACACTCACTGATCAGACTTATTGGCATAAGAGCAGATATGGATTCGAGTCATTTTATAGCGGAGCATTATTGGTGCTCTGTAGAAACGCTTCACCCTATCTGAAGCTTATACAAAATGCCTGACAGTAAGTCCCCAATTTGGGGTGAGCGGATTCTATAGAAAGGTTTTTGCGATTGCAACCGTTTGCTTTTTTCTATTTCAACGGTTTGAGAAATTTCTGCGTTCAACTCTGGCATTCTTGAATCGTAAACTTTATGATGCGCGACCAAGATACGGGATCGTGCGCGCTGATGTCAGTTATGCAGATTGGCTGCGGATAAGTTAGACTCTGAATATCCAGCGTTTGTCCCCATCATTTACCATAAAAAGGTCCATGCCATGAGCTCGAAACAAGAACTCCAGAAACTGAAAAACCGCCTAGATAAGTGCAAGCATAAGCTAAATGGAGCAAAAGCTCGTGGTGACAATGAGTTGATTTCACGTTTTACCGATGAAATTGACAAGCTAACTAAGAAATTGGCTCAGTTAAACCATAAGCAAAGCTACGACATGAACAAAGAGCGTAAGAGTTTGCTGGACATGCCTTTCTCTCGTGAAATCACCAAAGCAGAGCAGGCGGATATGGGTAAGCTGAAAAAGTCTGTGAAAGGCTTAGTTGTCGTTCACCCAATGACGAAAATTGGTAAAGAGCTGAAGCTAAAGGTAATGACAGGTTACGCACCAAAACCATTTTAATGTTGTTTTAGCCAAGAAGGCGTACGTGAATAACGTGCGCCTTTTTTGTTTGTGTTTCATATAGATGGAATATTATACCTTCCTCACACGCTGTGATGTTGCTCACGGCTTCACGATAAAGCGATCTCGGTTAACAACTTGGGTTGTTGCACAATGTTTCTTGTTTAGTCTTTTTAATTCAATGGTTTATCGTCGTATTTAAGTGATTGGCACGATTTTCAAGGGTTAATTGTCTTCTACGCCTACCGCCTAAACCAACAGAAACTAAGTTGAGGATGAGCCGCGGTTTTCCTCAATCACTATAATTTTATCAACTGAAGTAATTCCAAGTAATAAAGGCGATCCTAATGTCTATCAAAACCACCAGTCAAAGTAACGTGATCCTTCATGCGTTCGATTGGCCCTACGCTTTAGTGACTGAGCGCGCTCAGGAAATCAAAGCCTCTGGGTACAAGACAGTGCTTGTTTCCCCACCGATGAAGTCCTACCGTGGCGAGAAGGAAGTATTGTGGTGGCAGTTATACCAGCCTCAAGACTATCGCGTTATCGATAATAAACTCGGTAATACTGAAGATTTTAAAGCCATGATGGCGGCACTGAATGAACTCGATATTTGGGTATACATAGATGTGGTTTTCAACCACATGGCGAATGAGTTGAGTCAGCGTCTCGATCTTCAATACCCGGGTAAATCAGACATAACGTGCTATCAGGAGCATCCTAGCTACTTTGAGCAGCAAAAGTTATTTGGTGACTTGAGCAAACCTCTGTTCACAGAAGAGGATTTTGTTGAAGCGTTTGGTATCGAGAACTGGAAAGATCGTTGGGAAGTGCAAAATGGCCGCCTGACCGGTGGACCAGAGGATCCAGGGTTGCCGACATTGCGCACAAGCGAGCACGTTATTGCTCAGCAGCAAGCGTATCTATTGGCGATGAAAGATCTTGGTGTGCGTGGTTATCGCATTGATGCAGCAAAACACCTTACTCTTGAGCACATCAAAAAGGTGTTCACTGATGAGATCACTGAAGGCATGCATGTGTTCGGCGAAATCATTACTGATGGCGGTGCAACTGAGGAAGAGTACGAGCTGTTCCTTCAACCATATCTTGAAGAGACTAGACTGGCGGCGTACGACTTTCCGCTGTTCAAAACCATTTTTGAAGCCTTTTCATCCAAAGACGGAAGCTTAACGTCATTGATTGATCCTTATTGTTTTGGTCTGGCTCTGACTCATGAGCGTTCAATTACCTTTGTGACAACTCATGATATTCCAAATAACGATGTGTTTAGTGACATGGTCATGGAGGAGCAGGATGAGTGGTTGGCGTATGTGTACATCCTTACACGCGGCGAAGGGGTTCCTCTCATATACAGTGACCTTGATCCAAGTGGTATCACCAATAAACGAGGTTTACCAAGATGGGTGGATGGTTGGAAAGATCCTAAACTTGCTAAGTTGATTCGTTTCTACCATACCGTTCACGAAGCGACCGTTGAGATCATTGAGGCGAATGAAGATCTGTTGGCATTTAGCCGAGGTGACAAAGGTGTCGTAGTGATCAACAAGTCATCACGCAGTAAAGTAGTGGCTCTCAATCAAACTAACACACTGAGTTCGATCTTTTCTGATGCTGTGGTTGAGGCTGATGGCGCGCTGCATATCGAACCGATGAGTGCTGAGGTTTTAGTATCGGTTTAAGTCGCTAACTTTAAACATACTGAGCTGATACAAAAAGCCCTCGCAAAATATTGCGAGGGCTTTTTTATTGAAGCTAGCTATTACTCCGTGTAGCGGGTAAGCAGCTCAATGGCATAGTGCATACGCTCGTGGTCGATCTCTTGCTGTGGCAATAATCGGTTAGTGCCGTCTTTTACTTCATAAAGACCGTTACCTTTGAGTGAGAAGATCTTATCTTCGGACACAACGGCGTAGTCGCCGTAGTCTGCAACGATGGTGTATGGGCGGTCAACAAACTCACCGTAGAGATCTTCACCAACCGCGTAGTCTTCGATGTCGTTGGTCACACCTAGGTAGTTTTTCATGATGGTCGGCACAAAGTCATAGTGTGTGGTCATCTTGCCTTGTGGCCACTGGCTGGCTTCTTTGTCGACGCCAGCACCAATCATAATAAACGGTACTTTGATTTGAGCTTCGGTGAAGTTGCCGTTGTGACCCCAGAAGTTTTGACCATTGTCATTGAGCTCTTCACCGTGGTCACCAGTAATAACGATCAGTGTATCGTCATAGGTGCCTTCCGCTTTTAGTTTGGCAATCACTTCTTTGATTTTGCTATCAACAAAGTGAGTACTTGTACGGTAGCGGTTGAAGATAGGCTCCGGATCGGAATCGTTACTGCGTACGAACGGGTTGTTTGGTCCAGACATTGGCTCAAACTTCGGCTCATAATCCGCAGGGAAAACGAATCCATGTGGCGCATCAAAGAACAAGAACGAGAAGGTTGGTTTTGACTTATTGACGTCATACCAAACCATCCAATCGTCGACGAGTTCGATATCACGATCAGCAGAATTACCTTTACTCTTACCACGAATACGTAGATCCGGGATGTTGGCGAAGATAGTACGGTTGAACTCTGGTGACTCGATGTGTGCTGATGTAAACACACCAATCTCGTAGTTAAGCTCTTGCAAGCGATCCATCAACACTGTTGGACGCTGGTTTGCTAGCATTGGATGCCAGTAAGGACCAGGTAGACCGTAGAATAGACCAAATGTGCCCATTCGAGTCGCGTTACCAGAGGCATAGTGTTTATCGAATGATAAGCCTTCGTTATACAGATCGTAAACGGTTGGCATGTACTCGGGTGTCACCGTATCTGGGCGCCATGAGTCGATCAGAATTAACATGATGTTCTTCGGCTGTGACGGTGCCTCACCGACAATTGGATTTAGGGGGTAGTTAAGACCACCTTGTACTTTTGGTGCTTTAGCTTGATTTCTCTCTAACTCTTCGCGGTCTAGCCAGCCCTTTTTAATTAGGAAGGAGTTTGCGATAGTTGGATAGAACATCGGTAGATACTGGTTCACAAACATGACAGGCTGGTAGGTTTTCGCCGCTGCCCAAATGTGAATACCGTGGCTTGCCAATGTGGTGGCAATAAATAATGGGAAAAATACTTTGCGAAGTTTTTTGGTCAACGTGAAACTGCGAAGCTCCATTTTACTTAGCGCCCACCATTGAAGTGCAAACACAGAGCCAAGACCAACCACAAGCATAAGCCATGCAGACCATGGAAACTCAACGATTTGTCCCGACATTACCATAGAGAGTACTGGGTAATTTAGGTGGAATCGGTAGAAGCCAAATACCATGGTATCGACAAACAAAAAGCCCAGCGCGATGGTGGCTACCAGTGCCAAAATAGGACGCTTTATCTTTAATGGTAAGAAACAAACCACCAAACCCACAAGCCAGAAGACTAACGCGAGTAGCGCCATATGGCTGAACAAACTGGTCACAGCAAACGAGAACTGAAGTCCATCGAAGGGCAAGTCTGGGAAATAAAGGAAATAGCGGGCGCCAATTAGCGTCGCAAGCAATGCATTGAGGATCCAAAACTCATAGTAAGGACTCAGCTTTGATTTTAAAAACTTAAGCATATTCAATAGACCAAAATGTAAAATCTAGGTTTGCCGCACATCGACAAGGGCGCATATTGTACGTGAGCTCGAAGGAGATTGAAACTTTTGCAGACAGAGGGATGTAGAATGTTACAAAATACTGACATTAATAAAGTCACCTACACCATGTTAATTAATTGATTTGGTGTAGGTAATTCTATTAGTTCTTAGCTGTTAGGCCAATGAAACCAGCTTACTTACCAGCTTGTCTATGCCACTCGCCGCTTCTGAGATACTGCTTGCGAGCATATAGGCTGGCGTTGAGAGGACTTTATTGCTCTCATCATAGACAAAATCGTTTACGGCACACTCAATATGGCGTCCACCAAGCGCATTAAAGCCTTCAGCCGTACCTGTATCGCTGCCGATGGTACCGGACACAGATTCGGGGTAAATCATCGGGATAATAACAGGGGCAATGCACAAGTAACCCGCAGGCTTATTCGCTTGCTTGAAAGCTCGGCAAGCAGATGCAACACCTGCGTTAATGGAACACTCAGCACCATTGATGGCAAAGTCGGTCAGGTTTTTGGCTGCGCCGAAGCCGCCTGGTACAAGCAGCGCGTCGTAGTCGTCAACATTCAGTTTTTCGACATCTTCAATACTGCCACGTGCAATTCGCGCCGCTTCAACCAAGACATTGCGCGACTCTGCCATTTCCTCGCCAGTGATATGGTTAATAACATGATATTGCTCTACGTTTGGCGCAAAACAATGCCACGTCGCTCCAGCCTTCTCAATGGCGTGTAAGGCCAATACAGACTCGTGAATCTCGGCACCATCAAAGACGCCGGAACCGCTCAGAATAACCGCTATTTTCTTCATAATTTTGACCTCAGATGACTGTCAACTATGTGCTCAAACTATCTCGATGACTCTACGCTTAAACGTGACTCGAGCACAGCTATATAGCGATACTAGTAGATTTTACAGCGAGTTGGACGAAGCCCAGTCAATAATGTGCTCCGCTAGACAAAAGTGCGATCGAAGGAGATAAAAAGTAGCGAGCGCTGTCTATTTCTTTGCACTGGCTGTCTGTTCGTAATGATGTTCACTGTTCATAACGGTGTCAATAATCTCAGACATTTGGTTGAAGTAGGGGTTAAATGTTAAACGAGCGTGGATCTTTCCTAGCTCTTGATAGCCGTATGAGGAATACCACATTGGTTCTCCATTTAGGCAAGCTGTATAGGCCTCTTCGGATTGACCATTGTCACAAATGCGCACTGTTCCTTGAGTCCCATAGTATGGATTTTCTGGGCTAAACAACATTCCCATGTGCGATCCATTGGAGACACGAAACTTAGGGAGGCGCATGGTTTGAGCGATCGTTCCGCTAACTTGTGGCGCATTGTCGCCCTGCCAAATCAGCTTGTTATTTGGATTTGAAAAATGGCTATTGAACCAACCTACCGCGGCTTTTGTGTCAACAACGCTATCGCCTTCGCTCAACACCATCACTGTGGGTTTATCGAACTGGTGTTTATCTAATTGCTTTTGTACTTGGCTAACGGTTTCGTAATAGACTGCAGCTCCATTCATCGGCAGAGAATTGTAGCGAAGAATGTTGTCTTCAGGGTCTTTATCCGCCCATTGTACAAATACGCTTACAAAGCTTGCATATTTAACCGCGGTAGAGCTGGGCTCAAAGGCTGGGGAAAATAGCAGAAGCCCAGAAATGCGGTCATCTTGCAGTGCCTTACTAGTCACTAGGTTAGCTCCGGTAGAATAGCCACCGAGCCAAATAGATGGGTACTCGTCTAACAAGAGGGCAGTGTGGTGCTCAACGACACCATGCCAATCTTCATAGCTTGGTAGAATGAGATCGCCCACTTTACTGCCGTGGCCAGGAAGTAATATCGCTCTAACGAGATAACCCCGTTTGGCAAGATGGTTAGCGATATCACGAAAAGAGTAGGGAGAATCGCCAAGGCCGTGCACTAATAGTACGGCCTCGCCGTTTGGGTTTTCAGGAACAACTTCGAAAGGGCTGTTGAGTGCCACTTCTAGCGTGTGATCATCAGTCTTGTAGACGCGATGCTCGGCTAGCCACTGCTGAGTTTCGTCAACATAGTCTTGGTAATTTGACTGTTGGTAGCTAGGTAGGCTTGGCGCATGAGAAAACGAAGGGTTTTCGTTTTTCGTTGAGCAGCCAATGATGCCGGCAGTAATAAAAGCAGACAGATAAAACGCTAACGCCACCAACTTTCGCTTGTGACGCGATAGTTTTTCGCGTTTAGATTCACTTGGACGAAACTTCTTCATATTCACCCTCGATAGTATTGCCGTTTGCGGTTTGGCCTTGTGCCTCGCGCTGACGGGCAAATTCTTTGTCTAACTGCTTTTTAATACGGTTGCCAGTGATGAATGCAGCAATGGCCATTGGGATTGCCATTAGTAGGCTGAACATCATTGCCACAAAACCGATAAATAGTGCGCTAATGGTTAGGAGTGCTTGTTTCATAATGACCTCTTTGTAATAAACCGAATGCAAAAATGGACGAGTCTTTATGGGCATCCTTTACTGGTATCGCTCCTTTATATCGAAATACTACGCTAAGGAATATGAACCAAACATGAACATTGGTTCAAAAAGATGTTCATGTTTGGTGGGGGGAGTTGAAGCAGTAATTAGTCGCCCAATGGCTGGCGATCGCTTCCGGTTCTGTGGGTATCTAAGGCAAGCTTTAAGCGGCGAAGGCGGTCGCGAGAGCGGCGCTTGTGGTTTACTGCGAGCTCCATAGCGATTACGTCAACTAAGGCAAGCATCGCATAGCGTGACGCAGATGGTTTGTAAATAAAATCGGTTTCTTTGTGAACGATAGGCAGAACAAGATCGCTAAGGTTCGCCAGTGGTGAGCCTGAAGGGGTAATAGCAATCACAGGGACGCCATATTGCTTTGCAGTTTCAGCCGTTTCGACCACGATTGGTGTGTGACCCGTCGCCGATATCACCACCATCACGTCATTGGCATCGGCTGTTGCCGCCACCATGCGAGTGAGCAATCCATCATTGTATGACACTACTGGGTAGCCAAGTCTAAACAGACGATGCTGCAGCTCTTGTGAGGTGATGGTTGAGCCACCACCGACGCCAATCGCAATGATTTGCCTTGCTGAGTGAAGTAATTCCGCCGCCTTGCTGATGTCTGCTTCGTTAATAAGCGCTCGGTTGATGTCCAAAGCCTGTTTGATGGACTCGTAAATGCCTTGATGACCAGTCTGCACCGGCGGCTCAATAATAAAGCGCTGGCCTACCGCAAGTGATTGCGCCAGTTTGATTTTAAGGTCGCGAACATTTTTGCATCCCACGGCTTTTGCAAAGCGAGTGATGGTAGCTTCGCTCACGCTTGCTTGCTCTGCGAGTTCCGTAATACTGGCGTTGGCAGCGCTGCTTACATCATCTGTAATAAGGTCTGCGACCTTTTTTTCTGCGTCACGAAGCGCACTGTAGCGCTCCGTGATTTGAGAAATAATGTCTATTTCTACGCTCAAAATGTTCCCTCTAGAATGCTGTCTCGACCCAATGTTCGACATTATGCTGGTCATCGCTAATGGCAATGTAGCGCCATTTATCAAAGGTTAGGCAAGGGTGCGATGTTGAAAAGGCAATCATATCACCAACTTGGAGATCGCAGTCCTCTGGAACCGACAAAAATGTGTGTTGATCCATCACATCCGTCGCCACAAGGCCTGCTGTATCTATTTGTTCACCATCGCGATAGATTCGCTCAGGAATAGGAAGCCCTGCGTCGAATGCGACATCGCGCTTGCCTAAACCTATGATGGCTTTTGTGGCTTCAGGGCGAGAAATGACATACGCCCAAACCTCTAAAGCGGAAGAGAGATCGCCGCCAAGCTCACAAGCAAAACCCTGGTTTTTCTCAGCACGTCGCATCACTTTATGCTGGGCATCTAGATAGATACCAGTGTCATGAATGACGTAGCAACCAGGGCGTAAAATGGCATCAAAGGCGTCGAGGTGGGCAAATTCTTCCGCGACCACGTCGTACCATGCTGAGCCAGCACCTGTGACGATCGGTTTTTCAGGCAGTAGATTGTCTGCAACTAACTGACCGGCTAACTCAAGAGTATTGGCAAGAAACTGACGGACACGGGCTTCTTCATCGCCACCGTGGATCACGCCCTCATAGACTTCAATCCCCACCAAATTAACGTTTGGCATATCGGTTATAAACTGAGCAAGCGCGACGACTTCATCGACTGTGCGGCAGCCGCAGCGACCGCCTGCAACGCCATATTCAATCAGAACGTCGATTGAGCTGTTAGCGTGTTCAAAATAGTGCTGCAACTTCTGAATATTTTGTTTTGAATCTACACATACCATCACGCGAGCATCGGTATCTCGTCGTACTCGATGAATCATGGCCATGTTGGCTTTGCCTACGAGTTGGTTGGCCATCATGATGTTGGTGATACCACAGTGAGCGGCCACTTCAACTTGTGGGGCGGTGGCGACCGTCACACCCCAAGCACCACACTCCTGCTGCTGACGGAAAAATTCCGGAGTCATGGTTGTTTTGCCATGTGGACAAAGTTTAACGCCGTGATGGTTGGCAAATTTTTGCATCCACTGCATGTTATTTTCTAAATGACTGCGCTTAATCACGGCTGCAGGCAAGCTAATTTCTTCTTTAGGTAAGCTGTAACTGGGCACTTCTTGGTCGCAGCACGCCATTCCTTTTTGACCAATTGCATATCCCAACGCATGGCTTCTGTGATTGTTTCTATCTTTTTTAAATAGATTATTCATTTTAATCCTCACACTAACATGATTTAAGTTGTTGATTAATAATGGTTGATGGTATTTATGATACTTACCATGTTAGAAACTATCAAACTTTATTGATGTTTTTGTGTAATTTGTCACTGAGTTTTATGGGGGTAATTTCTAACATAGGTGTCATGGAAAGCGTGAAGACGAGAGATAAGGTCATGTTGTTCGACACTATTATAAAAAATGTAGAAATCGTCGATGGAACCAATGAGGCGTCCTACCATGCCGATCTGGCTATTAAGCAAGATCGCATCGCTAAAATTGGTGATCTTGCTGGCTTTGAGGCGAGCACGATCATCGACGGCCAGGGTCAGGTGCTCAGTCCTGGTTTTATTGATGTTCACACTCACGATGATACCAATGTTATTCGCTACCCAGATTGCTTGCCGAAAATCAGTCAAGGCGTGACAACGGTGATTGTTGGTAACTGCGGCATAAGTGCATCACCGGCAACGTTACACGTTGCACCGCCAGACCCGATGAATCTATTGGGCAAGCAAGAAGACTTTAAGTACCCAACGTTTGCTGAATACGCGACTGCGGTTGAGCAAGCGGAGCCTGCGGTGAATGTTGCTGCCTTGATAGGGCACACCACACTTCGCAATAACGTGATGGATGAGCTGCTTCGTGAAGCCTCAGAAGATGAGCTTCAGGCGATGCAAACTGCCTTAGCTCAAGCGATGTCCGAAGGTGCGCTGGGATTGAGCTCTGGCTTGGCCTATGCCAGCGCTAAGCAGGCAACCGCCAGTGAAGTGATGCGACTAGCAGAGGTATTGGCTGAGTTTGGCGGCATCTATACCACTCATATGCGCACTGAATTTGAAGAAATATTGAGTGCGATGGAAGAGGCTTTTGAAACGGGGCAACATGCCCGTGTCCCTGTGGTTATTTCTCACTTGAAATGTGCAGGCGCTGGTAACTGGGGAAGAACCGTTGAAGTTCTCGATTTGCTCGAAAAAACGGCTCAGCACCAAGATGTTTCCTGTGATTGTTACCCCTATTCAGCAAGCTCATCAACGCTTGATTTAAAACAAGTGACCGATGACTTCGATATTTTCATCACTTGGTCTGAAACAAAACCTGAGTATGCGGGGCAGCTCCTTGCTGACATCGCTAACCAAATGGAACTGCCATTGATGGAAGCGGCTAAAGCCATTCAACCAGCCGGTGCTGTGTATCACTGTATGGATGAAGCAGATGTCGAGCGAGTGCTTAAGCATAAGCTCACTATGGTGGGATCAGATGGGTTGCCAAACGATCCTCATCCACACCCAAGGCTTTGGGGCACTTTCCCGAAAGTTCTTAACCATTACTGCAAAGATCGCGGCCTATTTCCTCTTGAGGAAGCAGTGTACAAAATGACGGGAATGTCGGCGAAGCGCTATAACCTGGCAAATAGAGGCGTTATTAAAGAAGGCGCGTTTGCTGATTTGGTTTTATTTAATAAACATAACGTTCGCGATACCGCGACGTTTGAATCACCAATTTCCGTCGCAGACGGAATTGAATGTGTATTCGTAAACGGAAATATCAGCTATCAGAATAAATTAGTCGCCAACAAAAGATTTGGTCGATTTATATATAGAGATGGCACTAATTGCTCTTGAATAAACACTATTCGAGATGTGTAACATTTAAATAAGAAGTAACAAACTGGAGTAAACAATGACAATTAAACGCTATGGTGTAGAAGGTGGAACCGGTACTGGCGGACAACATTTACCCTTTGCTCGTGCAACAGAAGCCGGTGGCTTTCTCTATGTGTCGGGTCAAACACCGATGACAGATGGCGAAGTTGTTGAAGGTGGTATTGTTGATCAGTCGCGTTTAGCGATTCAAAACTGTGTCGACATTATGGAAGAAGCGGGTTACGGCCTTGAAGATGTCGTGCATGTGAAAGTAGTGCTAACAGACTCACGCTATTTCCAATCTTTCAACAAAGTGTTCAAAGAGTTCTTCGGTGCTAACCCGCCAGCGCGAATTTGCATGGTGTGTGACCTTGTGGTCGATGTAAAGGTTGAAGTCGATGTAACCTGCTATCGCGAAGATCGCCGATAAAATAAATATTCAACAGTAAGCAACATTATTAAGGGCATTTTGCGATGCCCTTATCAATAAAAATAACAATGACATTCTGATCACATAATGTAATTACTTTTCGATATAAATAACGTAAAAGTAAGCAGTGTCTTATCTGCTTATATCTCTGGAGGTAGTTCAATGAACAGTACACTATTTTTATCCAGTTTTGGGGTATATGTGTGTTTCCTTATTTGGTTAGGGTGGTTTGTATCCCGCAACCAAAAGTCAGGTGAAGATTTTCTACTTGGTGGGCGTGGTCTACCACTGTTCCTAGTGTTGGGTACGACCGTCGCGACCATGGTGGGTACTGGCTCTAGTATGGGCGCGGTTGGCTTTGGCTACGCGAACGGCTGGGCTGGTGCTTTGTATGGTATTGGTGGCGCACTTGGTATTCTGCTTCTTGCTCTATGGTTTGCCCCTGTACGTCGTCTCAATTTTATGACCATGAGTGAAGAGCTGTCTTATTACGTGGGTGCAAACCGCGTAGTAAAAAACCTAGTTGGAGTGCTGATTTTTATCGCTTCCATTGGTTGGTTAGGTGCCCACATTCTTGGTGGCGGCATGTACCTCGCCTGGATTGCTGACATTGATCTCAATGTGGCTAAGGTCATTATTGCTGCGGCATTCACTATCTACGTGGTGATCGGTGGTTATACTGCGGTGGTTTGGACTGACACGATTCAAGCTGTCATCCTGTTCGTTGGTTTCATTCTAATGGCGGTGCTATCGGTTCAGCACATTGGTGGACTGGATAACTTATATGCGGCAATGGATCCAGCAGCAACCAGCTTCCTGGCTATCGAGAAGCTAGGCATTATCCCTGCGATTTCACTCGCTGTTGTGGTTGGTGTGGGAGTGTTAGCAACGCCTTCTTTCCGCCAACGTATCTACTCTGGTAAGGATGTTTCAACGATTCGTCGCTCGTTTGTGCTCTCTGGCGTGCTGTATCTGTTCTTCTCTATCATTCCAGCCATCATTGGTATGGCGGCACATGCGATTGACCCAAGCCTTGATAATCCAAACTTTGCGTTCCCATACATTGCGGCAACGGTATTGCCTGTGGGTATCGGCATGATTGTTCTGATTGCGGGTCTGTCTGCAACCATGTCAAGTGCGAGCTCTGATGCCATTGCTGGTGTGTCGATTCTGCTGCGTGATGTCTACGTGATGTTCACAGGGCGCGTACCAAACAAAGAATCGATGATGAACTACTCAAGACTCGCTTTGGTCGTGGTGATTGGCTTTGCTCTACTATTCGCACTGACGTCGAATGACATCATTGGCTACATCACCAAGATGATCTCTACCGTGATGTCAGGCATGTTCGTCTGCGGCATGCTAGGACGTTTCTGGAAGCGTTACACCTGGCAAGGTGCTATCGCAACCTTGGTGGGTGCATCGGCGGCCTCGTTCACTGTCATCCTTAGCCCAAGCTTGTCCGCTTATTGGGGTAACCCTGTGATTCCATCTGTAGCGGTTGCAACACTAGCGGGCGTTGCTGTGAGCTTATTCACCCCAAGAAACATGGTTTCTCCAGAAGAAGCGCAAGCCATCTTAGATGCAGAGCGTGCGCAAATGGAACAAGGCGGCGAATCGGGCAGTACAACGACGACTACGCCAGTTACCGAGTAATCACACTCTAAGTCAGGGTGTAGCCCAAGACACCCTGACTCTAAAACATTTCTCCCCCATTAAGACAAAAAAATAATGAAAAAACAGTGTATCTACCCTTTGTTAGTACTGATGTCTTCATCAGCTTTGGCATCCACTACCTATTTAGACTTACGCCACGAATATAGAGACCCGTCTGATAGACATCGCAGCCGAGTCATTCTTGGTCATCATTTTGATAACGGCTATGGCATTGAAATGCTGACCAATATTAACCACGGCACTTACGCTGATAGCTTTGGTAGTAACCTACGTCTATCTAATACTGAGGTGACCAACTACTACACTTACGGTGTGAATGACAACTTCACTTTGAACCCAGGTATTACACTTAACTTCCTAAGTTCAAACACCTTTTACATGCCGTATCTAAAGCTGAACTACAACTTCGATAACGGCTTCTTTATTCACGGTCGATATCGTTATGACTTCTCCAGTGCCGAAGCTCAAAATGCAGCAGGCGAGTTGGAGACCATCAAACGAAATCGTTACGACGTGTGGACAGGATACAGCAACGACAAATTTACGCTGTCGTATGCCTATACCTACTTTGACCAGATCACTAATCATCCAGGCGAACTTGCCAACGGTGAGCAAACGGCTCGCGAACATACAGTGAAGTTTATGTACAAATACTCAAGCTTTATGCGCCCATATGCGGAAATTGTCGACGCTGATAAGAACATTTATATCCCCGAACCCAACAAAGGCGCGACAGAGTGGCGCTATCGCATTGGTCTAAATTTTGTTTTCTAAGGAAGTAGTCATGAACAAAAAACTCGTCTCTCTATTAATTGCAGGCACACTAACATCAACGGCATGGGCTATGGCACCGAATACAGATCTGAATCTAATGCCTTATCCACAAACTGTGGAGCTAAGACAGGGCGCTGTCGTCATCGACAAAGACTTTAGTATTTTCATCAAAGGTTTTAACTCTGAGCGCGTGGAAGCGACCGCAAAACGTTTTGTTAATCGTATTGAGCGTCAAACGGGTCTTCCGACACTGAACTGGCAAGCGGAAAGCGCTAGTGAAGCAACCTTAGTGATTGATATCGACCAAGCGCCAAAATCGGCAGTGCAAGATATCAATGCTGATGAGTCCTATACGCTGGATGTTCAGAATGGTCAGATCGTGCTTAAAGCCAACCGCCCTTATGGTGCGATTCGTGGTATCGAGACTATCCTTCAGCTAGTAAAAACAGACGCCATCGGATACTCAGTACCGGCTATCTATGTAGAAGACGAACCACGTTTTCGCTGGCGTGGGGTCTCTTATGACACATCACGTCACTTTATTGAGATGGAAGTGATTTTGCGTCAGTTGGATGCTATGGCGTCTGCGAAGATGAACGTGTTCCACTGGCATATTTGGGACGACCAAGGCATTCGCATTCAGCTTGATAACTACACTAAGCTGTGGGAGAAAACCACAGATGGTGACTACTACACCAAAGATCAGATTCGCTATGTTGTTGATTATGCTCGTGAGTTGGGTATCCGTGTAGTGCCGGAAATCTCGCTACCTGGTCACGCATCAGCGGTTGCACATGCTTATCCAGAGCTGATGTCTGGTTTAGGCGAACAAAGCTATCCACAGCAGCGCGAATGGGGTGTATTTGAACCGCTTATGGATCCGACGAATCCAGAGCTCTATACCATGCTGAGCAGCGTGTTTGATGAAGTGGTTGAGTTATTCCCTGATGACTACTTCCACATTGGTGGTGATGAGCCGAACTACAAACAGTGGCAAAATAATCCAGAAATTCAGGCGTTTATTAAGGAAAACAACTTAGATGGCGAGCGCGGCCTTCAGTCCTACTTGAATGCGAAAGTAGAGAAAATGCTCGAAGAGCGTGGCAAGAAGATGTCTGGTTGGGATGAGATATGGCACAAAGACCTGCCTAAATCTATCGTTATTCAAAGCTGGCGCGGCCACGATAGTATTGGCCGAGCAGCGCAAGAGGGATATCAGGGACTGCTTTCGACAGGTTACTACCTAGACCAACCTCAACCGACTAGCTACCACTACCGCAATGACCCTATGCCTCACGGTATTACTGTTGACGATCAACTGCATGAAGGCGAGCGATTTGTCAGTTACCAGTGGGAGAAGCCACGTACCAAAGGTGGCCCTCGCAAAGGCTTGCTAACGATCATCCAAGCTAAAGACGGCAGCGTTCGAGCCTTCACTGATTACAACGGCAAATCTCGTACTGAAGTTGAAATCCTTGAGTACACCCCAGGTGAAAGCTTCAAGGGTCACTTTGATAACTTCATGTCTTACACCGAGTTCAACTTGAAGCTTGCTGGCGACAAGTTGGCAGAAGGCAGTTATCAGCTTATTGGTAACGTGCGTTGGCCGACCACGGGTGAAATTGTTGCCTCTTCAGCTAAGCCGGGCTCGGTGATCCCTGAACCAACTGGTGGTTATCCTGCGGAACTTACAGAACAGGAGCAGTCGCTGATTCTCGGTGGTGAAATTACTGTTTGGGCGGAAAACATCAATACTCAAACCATGGAAAATCGCATTTGGCCACGCAGCTATGCAATTGCTGAGCGTTTCTGGTCTTCTGAAGAGCTAACCGATGAAGCAAGCATGTATAAACGTATGCGTGCTATCGATAATTGGTCTGAGATTTCTTTAGGGATGCGCCATCATGCGGACTCTAGAGTGATGATGCAACGCTTAGCAAATGGCGCAGATATCACGCCGCTACTAGCTTTAGCGCGATATACTGAGCCTGCGCAGTACTATGCTCGTAACTGGGAAAAATGGATTCAAACGGAAAACCATGGCGACCTTTACAATCAGCATGAGCGTTTGAATCGTTTTGCTGATGCCCTTCCGGTTGAGAGCTACGCCGTTTATGAAATGAATGATTTGGTGGAGCAGTTCGAGAAAGGGGATAAGCAAGCATTAACAGCGTTAGAACAGCACTACCAAACTGTTTTGAACGCTGCAGCGGCTGCAGAGCCTGTATTTGCCGCCAACGTGGCGTCTGTCGATACAGTGGCACTGACCAAAGCTACCAAGCAGGTTGCTGAAATAGGCTTAACCTTGGTATCAAAGGCGAAATCTGGTGATAGCGTGAGCAAAGCGGATGCACAGGCGTATCAAGCAATGATTAACGAGTCTGCGATTATCATTGATGAAACGATCGTCGCTATCGTTAAGCCGACAGAAATGCTACTGAAAACGTTCACTAAGTAACGATTGTTCAAGAACGACAAGCCGGGAATTACTTAAGGATACAAAATTCAAAGTAATACCCGGCTTTTTTTAATTGCGGTTTGAGACGAACATTTTTAGCCGAACTGATAACTCCTGCTTATCAGGCTAATAACGACAAGTGAATTCCCTGAAGCACATTGAAACAGTATTCTTTCTCTCGTAGACACAACCACTGCGAGAAACCCGTTATGACACTATCTCAAAACTCTGTTAAATCACTTTTTGCTGCTGCAACCCTAGCTCTTCTTGCTGGTTGCGCTTCACCTGCTTTCGATAAGGACAATGAGAACGCAGCACGTAATAGAGGCGCAGCGGGAGGTGCTTTACTTGGTGCCACAATGGGCGTACTGACAGGCGAACCTGAGCTGGCTGTAAAAGGCGCGGTTGCTGGTGGTGTTGCTGGTGGCGTTGCTGGCTCTATGAAAGACTTGGATGATTCCCGTGAAACAGGGCGTACAGAAACGCTAGCTGATGGGATAAAGCAAGACAATCGCAGTGATGCGGAGAAGCGCGCTGACGAGCTAGAGGCTGAAATTCGTATCCGCGAGTTAGAGCAAAAGTTGGCTGAAATGGAGAAGGCTCAACAGGTGGAGTCTAGCCAAGAAGGCTAATCACATTGTCTAGGCAAGCATTGGCTTAGATTTTGAGATAAAGAAAAGGCCGATTGATAAATCAATCGGCCGAAAACAGTGTGAACAAATCGGTTCACTAACAACGTCAGTTGGCTAGGTGACTTCATTGCTGAAGTCATAATATATGTAGCATGATGTGTGCCAACTTTGCCGAAAGCTATTTACCGACTTTTTGTGCGTCATTACACATAAAAGGTTCGATGCGTTCTTATATTGCAAATGCAAACCGCAATATATTTGCAATATGCAACCTACTAACACTCTTCTCAATAAGCTCTGCCGAATTTTCATTTCAATTTACGTTAAGAATGTGATGCTTTTGTGGCATGCCCACGTGATCTTGACTAATTTTAGAAGCGGACACTTTAAATTTAAACTCAAAAGCGCATCGAGAGTGATGAAAGGTGTCAGTACGCAGTCCAAATTTGTCTAGTACGTCTATGCTAAGGAACTCTCACACATGCAGCCAGCTCCTATACCCATCGATGATGATTACCGTTTGAAAGTTGTTAGGCAGCTTAATATCGACAGTGTGCCAGAGGAGCGTTTTGATCGGGTTACGCGATTAGCAAAACGGATGTTTGATGTAGATATTGCTTTGTTAACCATCGTTGACAGAGACACACAGTGGTTCAAATCCAATGTAGGACTCGCTGCGAATCAAACGGGTCGTGGAGAATCATTTTGTGGCCATGCTATTTTAGGTGACGAGCCATTCATTATTCACGATGCGTCTATTGATGAACGTTTTCGCGATAATCCATTGGTGACGGGTGACCCCAACATCCGTTTTTATGCTGGCGTGCCTATCAAAATAGAGGGCGGTGTCAAGGTCGGTACCTTGTGTGTTATAGACAGTAAACCGAGACTGTTTACCGATCAGCAAGTTCATGACCTGATAGATCTCGCGAAGTTAGCCGAATCTGAGCTGGTGGCGAACTTAAACTCTACCCTTGATGAGTTAACTCAAATCTCCAATCGACGTGGTTATCGATTGCTTGCCGACAAAGTGATTCAAAAATGTCGCTTTTCTACGGAGCCATACACAGTAGCCCTGTTTGATCTCAATAACTTCAAAGCCATCAACGATACATTCGGGCATTCTGTTGGCGACGAGGCACTACGCCAATTTGCCAAATTGTTAAAAGCGAGTTTTAGAGACTCTGACGTGATAGCCAGAGTAGGGGGAGATGAGTTTGTTGTCTTGATGTCCGGAACCACAGGAAACGACTCCAAGTTCCCAATGACACGGTTTAATGACAATGTCGCGTCGTTCAATCGCAATCATCAAGCAGTTTACGCCTTGAGTTATTGCGTTGGCATTGTTTGTTGCACTCCGCTCGATAATGTTGATCACGATGAGCTGCTCGACCTGGCTGACAAAGCGCTTTACTTAAATAAAGCCTCTCAAGGGCAAGGTTAAAGGTTACTCTTTCTGTGAATCGCTTTCTAAAGACAGCTTTTCTACAAATGGCTTTTGTGCAAATAGCTTTTTCGTAAATAGTTTTTTTGCAAATAGGCAAGAAGCCCATCCAGTGATGAATAATGCAGATCTGCACCGAAGGTGTCTGGCTCGTGGCTTGAGTTGGAAATAAAGCAGCTTAAACAGCCAGCGTTTTGCGCTGTGAGAATGTCGTATTGATGGTCGCCCACATAAAGAACGTTGTGTTGCTCTAGCTGCCATTTGTCCACAAGGTGTAGCAGAGCACTGGGATCAGGTTTGGCGGGGAAGTCTTCTCTAGTGATAAGCTCTTCTATTGTTAGTGCATGAGCGCTTAACTTCTTTGTCGCGGCCTCACGACAATTTCTGGTGATGATGCCAAATCTTAAGCCTTCGTTTGATAACCAATCTGTCAGCGAACGTGCACCTGCCATTAAATCACTGGCTTCGGCATCGTCGAGTTCATGCTTGAGTATGGTCTCAATACGTTGCTGCCGTTCGTTATCACAAAAGGTTTCATCGACATGGGTCAATAAATCCTTATCAGCAGGGCAAGCAAGTTCTAGTTTTAGCTGCTGAAAGTTGATGTTTGATGTCACCAGTGTGTTGTCTAAATCAAATACTACCGCTTTAATCATTGAAATGAGTTAGTCCTTGCTACGTCATGCTACTGATACGTTTACCGAGAGAGTTTAGACGACTTTAACACTGACTGATTTCGCGTATCGCGATATTTATCCAGAATTCGAACTGCTTCATGGATATTGACCTCAAGTAGATTTACTAGTGACTGCATCTCCTCTAGCGCAGGCCAAATTTCGCTATCGAGTGTGGTTTGAAGTGATCGCATTTTTTCTGTTACGCGAGATAGACCAACTGCACTGCATTCGGTATCTAATAGTTTCATAGTACTTGAAAGCGTTGCTTTGTCTTTGCTTGAGTAGCTAGTGATTAGTGTGGTGAGCGCATCTTCACTGGTTTGTTTAAACTGTTTTGTTCTATCTTCAGACAGCAGTGACTTTCCGTTGTTAGGACTCACTTTAAGCTCTGCTTCGGTCGTGTTTGATATCGACATCTGAGACAAGTCGTGTCGGATCAACTCGACGACCTTGTTATTGGATTCGTGTTTGGGTGGCATTACTAGCAGATGGCGATACTGTTGTAATGCGTCAATAAAGCTTTCTTTTTGAAGTGGTTTGGTCAGGATGTGATTAGCGCCAGCGGCGATGAAATTGTCATGAGCTTCTTTAAAGACATCGGCGGTACAACCGAAGATGACCGTTTTTGAATGCAGTTCTTCGCGTATTATTCGCGTCGCTTCGATACCATCCATAACAGGCATGTGGTTATCCATAATGATTAAATCGTAGTGACCTTGTTTTACTTTTTCTACTGCCTCTTGACCGTTCACCGCAACTTCTACTTTGTGTCCCTGCTTAATACAGAAGGTTTTTGCAACGAGCGCATTTACCTTGTTGTCTTCTACAAGCAAGATATTGAGTGACTGAGCGAGGGCTTGATCATCAAGCGAAACATGCGCTTTCTGTTGTTTTTTGACAGCTTCTGCCGGACTAATCTGCATGGTAACAACAAACTCGCTTCCAACGCCGGGTTCGCTTGTTACGCTTGCGTCACCATTCATGATGTTGGCCAGTTTTTTAACGATGGCCAGTCCAAGCCCTGTGCCGCCAAATTTACGCGTTGTCGAAGCTTCGGCTTGAGTAAAGGGATCGAAGATAGTGCTTAGCCTTTTTGAAGGAATGCCGACGCCAGTATCTTTTACAGAGATAGTTAGGGTTTCGTCCTTACCGTTTTCTGTTTTGGTGCTGCTGAGCGTGAGGGTAACTTTGCCATCACGGGTAAATTTCACAGCATTGCCGAGTAGATTGAAAATAACTTGGCGAATGCGGGATTTATCCCCCCGATAGGATTTACCGCTTTCGAGCTGGTTGTCGAGAACAAACTCGACGCCTTTTTCTGCACAGATAGAAGAGTAGGTCGTGACGATGGGCGAACAGAGATCGCTGATAGCAAAATCAATGGCCTCAAGTTCAAGTTTGCCTTCTTCAATTTTTGAGATATCGAGAATATCGTTAAGCAACGAAAGTAAGTGATTGCCAGACTCAAGCAAAATGTTGAGCTGCTCTTTATGCTGAGTTTCGGTGACTGAAGACTCGAGAATCTGTGCCATTCCAAGAATGCCGTTGAGCGGCGTGCGTAGCTCATGGCTCATGGTGGCAAGGAAAGTGGACTTTGCTTTGTTAGAAGCATCTGCATTATCAACCGCAAGTCTTAAATCTCGCTCTAGGTTTTTTCGAACACTGCTGTCGCGCTCTACGGCAATGAACTGCTCGACTTCTTGTTGATAGTTCCTGATGGGCGTTATCGCGATGTCTATCCAATATGGTGCTCCATCTTTGTGATAGTTAATCAGCTCAGACTGAACAGGCTCACCTTTTCTCAGATGTGCTGCAATGTTCGCAACTTCCTGTTGTGACGTTTCTTTCCCTTGTAAAAAACTACCTGGCTTAAGTCCGATGACTTCTTTCACTTGGTAGCCTGAGAGTCGCTCGAATGCCGTATTTGCCCAAGTAACAAAGCCGTGTTTATCTGTGATGATAATGGCATCGCTTGCATGCTCGACCACTAAGGCTAAATGAGAACGTTCTTTTTCTTTAGTGAAAAGCTCACGATTGAGTTTGGCTTCGCGATATTGCTGTATCCATTGACGCCAGTAGATATATCCACCAAGAAACACAAACAGCATGACGCCGGAAAAAACGACGTGTCCTTGAAGGTTGGATGTTCTCGTCATCCAATAGGTGTTGACGTCATTGAGTAAGGTGTGAATTTCACTGCCAAGAAGTGCTTGCTTCTCTTGGTCTATTTCATTTTTAACTCGGCTGTTAAGCCGAATGTAGCTGTCGATTGCGAGGATAGTGCTGTTGGTTTGAGCATCACTAGTCAGCGCTTGACGTGCTATTTGATTGTCGAAGTATTGATAGAGTTTGAGTTTGTCGGTATCGGAAGTTGATGCTGATAGCAGTCCTCGCTGAAGCTCCTCTAGGGTACTGGTGGAGTATTCAAAGGATACTTTAGCGCTGAGCAAGCGTTCCAATCTTTGGGTGAAACCGAGTACTTGGTTTTTGATATGACGTCCAAACTGTACGCCTTGCTCGGGTATCGGGCTGATAAGAGAGAGGTAGCTTTGTTGGTTCTGCAGCAGGTTGTCATAGAGGTTCCCAGCTTCGAGTTCTATGGTGACTAACTCATTAGAGAAATTGTCATAGGACTGTTCATTGTTGTAGTCAAAGGTGTAGATGTCCTCAAGGGACTGAGTGATTTGATGAGATAGAGCAAGGTAAGCTTGCTGATAGGTATCACTAACTCGGCTGTAAGAGACACTGATTACTAGCCATAGCGCTGATAGCACGATAGCCATTTGATAAAGTGTTTCAACACGCTTTTTGGTAAGTATCCGCCGAGTCATGGTATTAGCTCCTTGAGTACGGGAGGTGGTGGTGCAGAGAGGGCATTGAGAAACGCTTTTAGCTCTAAGATAGTGGCAGGCTCAAGCTCTCGGCCTAGCTGAACGTAGGCCATAGTAACAATGGCAGCTTCCAAGGTCTCTGCACGTCCATCGTGAAAGTAGGGGGCGGTATTCGCCACGTTTCGTAGACTGGGAACGCGGAAAACTCCCATATCAGACTCTAATCCTGTGACGTTGTAACGACCAAGGTCTGACTCTTTCTTATCGGTAGCGTTCAAGTTACCAAACTTCTGAAATAGGTTGCCCCCAATATTTGTTCCCTGATGACAAGCTATGCAGCCTAGTATTTTAAATTGCTGCCAGCCATTTATGGCCGCTTGGGAGATAGCCGTTTCATTGCCTTTCAAAAACAAATCAAAGGGTGAGTCTGGTGTATCTAACGCCGTCATGAAACTTATCAAGGACTCTTTGATGGTGGATTCATTAATGGTGCCGTTCAATTGGGCATTGAATTGCTGTTTATAGGTTGGAACAGAGGCGACATAGCGTGTGATTTTTTGCCAGTTGGTGTTCATTTCTAACGGATTGTGAACCGGACCATCCATTTGTGTTTCCAGGCTAGAAGCTCTCCCGTCCCAAAAAAAACGCGAATTGTGGGAAACGTTGAAGACTGTAGGAGAGTTCCTAGCGCCAAGGCCTTGTACCCCTAAAGAGACCTGTCTATTTTCTGCGCCATTATCGAATATATGATGGCAAGACTCACAACTAACGCGATTATTTGAGGATAAGTTAGGGTCTAAAAAGATCTGCATCCCCAGTTTCGCAATGTTCAGTTCGCGGCTACTCAGTGTTGGTTCTGGTATCGGCTGAATGAGTTGAGCGCTTATATCTTTGAGATTGATAGTGGTTTCTGAACGGGTGCTATTTGCCGGCTTTTCTGGTGCCGAAAAACTAAAAAATAGGTATGTTGTCAATGTGATAAGAGCACCTAGAGCGGCTAACCACCTTATAACTACAATGTTCATAATATGTATCATTCGTATTGATTATACGTATCATTATGGGATACTTATTTGCTGTTTCAATTTAAGATAAAAAAACGAAAAAAATAATGAACTTGTCTCTAATTGACGGTCTTAACAAGAGTTTTTTTATTCCATAAGTTTTAGCTGGCATAGAACATTCATTTGTGCGTTATAGTTTTGTGTAAGGTTTGTTGCTTTTTGCTACGCTTAATGTAACTTGTGAAATAGCGTTCATTTGATCTCGTTAACCAAATAGTGTGTTGGTTTTTATAAATTTTTATTGGGTGGTTGTTATGAAAACTCATTTACGTGCTCTTACTCTGGCAGCAGCAATTGGTGTTGCGTTGACAGGATGTAGTCCAGAGCCAGAACAGACAGTGGAAGCGCCGGTAGTAAGGCCTGTGAAGACGGTTGTTATTGGGCTAGAAAACCAAAGCATGATTCGCGAATTCCCTGCAAGAGTTCTTGCATCGGATCGTGCAGATATGGCGTTCCGCGTTTCTGGCAAAGTAAACAGTATTCCTGTTAAAGAAGGCGACAACGTTAAGAAAGGAACGGTACTAGCAACGCTCGATGATACGAGCTTTAAACTGGCGGTTCGTGATACTCGCGCAACGTTGCAACGTACTCAAGCTGATTTCAAACGTGCTCAAGAACTGATTAAAGATAATTTTATCTCTCAGAAAGATTTCGAGCAGCTACGTGCAAATTTAACACGAGCTAAAGCGGCATATGATAAAGCGAATACAGAGCTAGGCTACACCAAACTTCTTGCCCCTTTTGATGGCTTTGTCGCACAGCGTGATATTCAAAACTTTGAGAACGTTGAAGCTAAACAGGTTGTGTTTACTTTCCAAAACCTCAACACGCTTGAACTTAAATTCAACGTACCTGAGAAACTGGTTCGTCAGATCCGTGATGAACAAGCAGAAGAACCGGTAGAAATTCCTGTTTTCGCTTACTTTGATACCGCGCGTGAAAAGCCGTATCCAGTAACGGTGACAGAAGTATCTTCTAAAGCAGATTCGGATACTCAAACGTTCGAAGTGACGGTGTCGATGGAAGCACCAACCGATCAAAACATCCTTCCTGGGATGACGGGTTATGTGACGGCAGACTTCTCTAAGCTGCAAGAAACGTCTGGTTCTATTCAAGTTCCTGCGACGGCTGTTGTGAGCGACAACGCACACAATGCGACAGTTTGGGTTGTTACAGGTGACAATACGGTAGAGCCTAAATCTGTTGAAGTTTCAAATATGTCAGGCGATCGCATTACCATTCTTTCAGGTCTTGAAATGGGTGAGCGCATTGTGACTGTTGGTGTTCCATTCCTGATTGAAGGTATGGAAGTGAGCCTGATGCCAGAGATCGATCAAGCGCAATAACCCACTGTGACTCAGCAAGAAGAGAAGTTATATGAATTTAGGTGAGTATTCAGTAAAGAATAAAGTCAACAGCTGGCTGCTAGTGCTGCTGATGACGATTGGCGGTGTATTAGCTTACTTTGAAATGGGTAAACTCGAAGATCCAGCATTCACAATCAAAGAAGCGAAAATCATTACAGCCTACCCAGGTGCGTCACCACAAGAGGTGTACGACGAAGTCACATATCACATTGAAGATGCGGTTCGCCTCTTAGGGCAAGTAAAACGCATCAAACGCTCAGTTACACGTGAAGGTCTGTCCGACATCACGATTGAGTTTAAAGATGAGTACAGTTCTGCCGAAATGCCGGGTATTTACGATGAACTACGTCGTAAAATTGCGGATAACAAGCATAAGCTGCCTCCAGGTGCCGGTGAACCACAAATTGTCGACGACTTTGCCGATGTTTATGGTGGTTTCCTAGCACTTAATGGTGAAGGTTACACATACCGTGAACTTAAAGATGTTGCTGACAATCTGAAGAAGCAACTGGTCTTGGTGCCTGGTGTGCGTAAGGTGTCGATTGATGGCGACCAAAAAGAAGTGGTCTACGTGCAAATGTCTCGCTCGAAAATGGCGGAGCTTGGCATCGACATGGCAACGATTGAGAATTTGCTTCAGTCGCAAAACTTGGTGTCTGACTCTGGCCGGTTCCGAGTTGGTCCTGAGTACATTCGTATTGAACCGACTGGCTCCTTTAAGCACGTAAGTGAAATCGAAGACCTACTTATCTCTAGTACTGATAAGAAGCTTATCCGTCTGGGTGATGTTGCAAGGGTTACTCGTGAATACAGCGACGAGCCAAGCAAGCTCATTTATTTCAATGGTAAACCGTCGCTAACGGTTGGTATTTCGATGCTAAGTGGGCGTAATGTGGTTGAAGTAGGCGGCCTTATTGAAGATAAGCTAGCCAGCCTTGAGAACCAGATCCCACTAGGGATGAACCTAGATATCATCTACAACCAACCAAACGAAGTTGATCAGTCGGTTGCAGGCTTTGTTACCAACACAGTCGAAGCGTTGATCATTGTAGTTGTTGTTTTACTTGCGTTTATGGGACTGCGCGTAGGTCTTATCATCGGTGCGGTTCTAATGATTACTGTTGCTGGTACGCTAGCACTCATGCACCTTTATGGTATCGAGCTACAACGTATCTCTCTTGGTGCCCTGATCATCGCCCTTGGTATGTTGGTGGATAACGCCATCGTTGTCGCCGAAGGGATGATGATACGGATCAAGCGCGGTATGCCTGCTATGAAAGCAGCGGGTGAAGTTGTTGGCGCTAACGGCTTGGCACTTCTTGGTGGTACCGCCGTAGGTATCCTTGCGTTTGCCGCGATTGGTATGTCGCAAAGTAACACGGGTGAATTCACGCGCTCTCTTTTCTACGTTATCTTGATTTCACTCTCTTTGAGCTGGGTGACAGCAGTGTCAACAACACCGCTGTTGTGTGCGATGCTTCTTAAGAAAGAAGACAAGAAAGAAGAGGAAGAAGAGAAAGACCCTTATGCGGGGGCTGGCTTTGTTATTTATAAAGGTATTCTTCAGTTCGCACTTAAACAGCGTGTATTGACTATTGGTGTCATTCTAGCGATGTTTGTGTCGGCTGTTTGGGGCTTTGGCTTTGTTAAGAACGCCTTCTTCCCGAACGCGAACACACCAATGTTCTTTGTGGATATTTGGGAAGTAGAAGGCACGGATATTCGTCAAACTCGTGATGATACACTGAAGGTAGCTGAGTTTATTCGTGGCCAAGAGGGCGTAGAGTGGACGGCAAGCTTTATCGGTGGCGGTGCTTCTCGTTTCTCTTTGGTATACACACCGCAAGATTCGACCAAGGCGTATGGCCAGATTATTATTCGTACTGAAAATCGAGACGTGATTGCACCACTGCAAGCTAAGATCGATCAGTTCATGACGGAGAATATCGAAAGCATTGAACCTAAGATCAAAGGCTTACGTATCGGTCCAGGACGTGACTCCAAGATTGAAGCGCGCTTTGCAGGTCCAGATCCAGAAGTCTTGCGCGATCTGTCATCTCAAGCTGAAGCGATCATGCATGCCGATCCGGGTACCAAAGAAGTTCGTAACGACTGGCGCCAACCAGTTAAGCTGATCAAACCTATCTTCAACGAGCAAGTTGCGCGTCAATTAGGCGTGACGAGAACGGAGCTTACAGCGTCACTTCGAGCAGCAAGTGAAGGTACCCAAGTAGGTATTTACCGTGACGGTGTGCGCCTGTTGCCAATTTACTTCCGTGCTGATGCTAGCGAGCGCCAAGATGTGTCTCAGTTGATGGATGCACAAGTGTATAGCCCTGTGCTGCAGCGCACAGTGCCGATTGCGCAGGTTGTTGTTGGTTTTGAAACCGTTTGGGAAGATGCGATGATTCGTGGACGAGACCGTCTAACGACTATTATTGCCTCTGCGAACCCAACTGGTGAACTTGCAGCACCACTATTCGAGCGTTTGAAGCCACAAATTGAAGCTATCGAACTTCCACCTGGCTACACGATGGACTGGGGTGGTGAGTACGAAGATTCAGCGGAAGCGCAAGGTGCACTGTTTAGCGCGATTCCGGTATCGTTTATCATGATGATCATCGTGGTGGTACTTCTATTTGGTAAAGTGCGTCAGCCGCTAATCATCTGGATCACCGTACCTTTGGCTATCATTGGTATTACCGCAGGTCTATTGTTACTTGATGGTGCGTTTGACTTTATGGCACTTCTAGGTGCATTAAGTTTGATAGGTCTACTCATCAAGAATGCTATCGTTCTCCTCGAAGAGATCGACATGCAAGCGGAAGAGAAACCGATTTACGATGCGATCATTGACTCCTCGATCTCTCGTATGCGACCAGTAATGCTGGCAGCATGTACGACAATCTTGGGCATGATCCCGCTGCTTGGTGATGTGTTCTTCGTGAACATGTCTATCACGGTTATGTTTGGTCTTGGTTTTGCAACCGTATTGACCTTGGTGTTTATCCCAGTGATGTACGCAATTTTGTTCAAGGCAAAGAATCCAAGCTAATCGAAAACCGTAAGCTGTAAAACGAAAGCTAAAAACCCAGGTCTTAATACCTGGGTTTTTTTATTGCCTAGTCAAGCTGTTACATTTATACCCTGCATCTAGCGGTTTGCTTAGCTTCCTGTGGTCTCTTTCAAGAAAGTAGAGAAGGCAGTCCATGATTTCTTATCCGCATCTTCTCGATAACGGTCAGAGCCAAACACAGTGAATGCGTGAGGTGCTCCGCTGTAGGTTATCATTTCGTGGTTTACGCCATTTTCTTCAAGCTCAACCGCAAGTCCAGCGAACTCAGACATAGGAATGGCTGAATCAGCGGTGCCATGGAGCACCATAATTGGCGCTTTTGTTTGGGCGTAGCTTTGGCCTTCTGGTGTTTTTAGTCCTCCATGAAAGGTCACAAAGCCGCGAACAGGCATGCCGGCTCTCGCTGACTCTAACGTAGCTGCACCTCCAAAGCAGTAGCCCATCACCACAGTGTTATCGAGATTGCCGCCGAGCTTGCCAGCTTCTGCTAGCCCAGCATTCATCAATGCTTGTAACTTGGCGCGATCTTTATACAGTTCACCGGTATGCTGACGTTTATCTTCGACCTTTGTCGGCCTTACATCTTGCCCAAAGAGGTCAACAGCAAAGACGTTGTAGCCCATTTCATTGAGCATTTCCGCGCGCTTTTCTTCGTATTCGGTTAAGCCATCCCAATCATGTACTAGGAGTACTAACGGCGCGGTGTTGTTTACTTTTGCCCAGTAGCCTTCATACGACTGGCCATTTAGTTCATAAATGACGTGCTCACCAGCGATCGCTGTTGGAGCTAGGATAGCCGCGCACAGTGTTAGTCCTTTAAGTGTCGTTTTCATTGTTGTCCCTTCTGTCTGACTTTGTCACCAAAAGCTTAGTACGGGAAAGATAAACATGAGGATGTATGTATATGAATTTTTTGCCAGAGTTTTATCGATTATTTGCTAACCTCCCCAAGACATGGCTTAGATCTTAGGGATAACTTGTATGTATACTAGAGGTTCTATCGATACAGGGATGTTGTAAATGGTTCACCGTGAGTTCAGTTTTAAAGCTACTCCTAGTAAGTCTCTTGTGTTGGCATTAACGTTGGCGCTGAGTACTTTTCCCGCCTGGTCGGCCGAGTATAAAGACCACGTTGATGACAAGAAGTCTAAAGTGGATAGCACCAGTAAAAGTAATGAAGAAAAGCAGGGTTTCATTGCGTTGCCGATTCCAATGTCAAATCCCACCCTAGGAACAGGTGTTCAACTGGTAGGGCTGTATATGCATGCCAAAGAGCCAGACTCTAAGGCGCACAACGATACGTCGGGTATCGTCGGCATGTACACGTCGACAGAGAGCTGGTTGATTGGTGCGTTCCATGATGGCGCGTTAAAAGATGATTCAGTGCGCTATACCGGTGGCATCTTTCATGGCGATCTAAAGCTTAAGTATTACGGAGACGGAAACGATCCTATTTTTGCGGATGATCCGCTTAAGTATGACATGACAATGAGTGGTGTCATGCTCAGAGCCTTGTTCCAAGTTGCTGGGTCGCATTGGTACATTGGCCCTCAATATAACTACATGCAAACCGACATTTCGTTCCGAGAACTTAACGATTTTTGGCCGGGAACCGAGCAAGTGAAGTCGGCTGGACTTGGCGCGGTTGTTCACTACGACACGCGTGATGACAACTACTATCCGACAGAAGGTTGGTACACTCAGTTTAGCTATATGGATTATGGCCAAAACTGGGGAGGTGATGGTGATTACAACATTGGTAAGCTGTCGACGAGTAACTACTGGAGCGTCAGAAATGACCTAGTGTTTGCCTCAAAACTGACCGCAATGACCAGCGGAGGTGATGTGCCTTTCTATGAAAAACCGACGCTACAAATGCGTGGCTTTAACCATGGTCGCTATCGAAATGACAACATTGTTCAGGCGCAGTTTGAGGGGCGTTGGACATTTATGCCACGTTTTGGCGCGGTTGGCTTTGTGGGACTTGGGAAAACGGCAGAAGCGGAACAAGATATCTTACGTCAAAGTACGGTTGTCACGAAAGGTATAGGCCTTAGGTGGCAACCAGTAGAGCAGAAGAAGATGAACATTCGACTCGATATAGCGCGCGGGCCAGAAGAAAGTACGTTGCACTTATCGGTTGGTGAGGCGTTTTAAACAAGGGGAGCTTAGTTAGCTCCCCTTGTTTTGATGAAGCTGTGTTTTGACGACGCTATGTTTTAATTAAGCGCTCATTGGTACAAGAACCAGTGTACCAATGATGACAGTGACAAGGCCAGCGATGACTGGAACAGACGTACGTTTGACAACTTCAAACGGAGAAATCTGCGCCATACCCGATGTTGCAACAATAACGCCAGATACTGGTGAAATGGTGCGACCTAAGTTCGATGCTTGCAGCATTGGAATGATAAGGAATGCTGGGTTTAGTCCCATCTTAGCGGCCAAAGATGGCGCAAGCTCAACGAAGGCATAGAACGGTGCGTTACCAGAGCCTGTTGCGATTGCGGCTGCGACCGTTAATCCGGTTAGGATAAGCATTAGAGCGATACCGCCAGCACCCGCTTTGTCGGCCAAGTGAAGCAAATTATCAATTGCGCCAATTGACATCAAACCTTGTGCGAACACGCCTGCGGCAACCAATAGCATTACCACACCTTTAAACGCGTCGGCCATGCCTTGATAGCAAGACTCTAGGTCTTCTAAGGTCTTCTTACCGTTGAAACGCTTAACCATAAAGTCAATCACAGCACCTAGGAAGATCGACCCAACAACAATGGTATAGATATCCAATGACAGCCCCGGAATTGTACGGCCATTGAAGAGGAAAACACCAATGATTGGTAAGAACGGTAGAATGCAGTAGAACGCCGGAGCGTCTACCTTGATTTCTGAAACGTCAACACGCTCCATTGGCGTATTTTCTTTTTTGTCCAAGTACTTATTCCAGAAAAATGCCGCTGCTGCCATAACAATTATCGCGCAGATAGAAACGGGTAACACCGTTTGCACCGCGAACACATCCAAAGCCAAACCAGACTTTTCTGCTGCAATCACAACGTCTCCAGATGTTGGAGAAAGAATAATTGCTGCAGGTGAAGCACAGACAGCCACTGCTGCTGGGCGAGAAATACCCATTGCCGTCATCATTGGGAACAAAGTAGCCATCAATAGCACACCAAGCCCAGTAGCCGAGCTAACGGCCAGTGACATCAGACAGGCTACGATGTACGCCGCAACCAACAAAACATATGGAGAGGTAATGAAAGACAGTGGCCTAGAGAACTGTTTTACCACCACGTTGTTAGCGCCGATATGCGTCATGTAAGAGGCAAAACCACACAGCAGCATGATCTGCATACCTAGGCCGCCGCCACGATACTGAAGCATGTATTTCACATACTCTAGCGAATCCGTCACCATGTTGCCTGTTGATGTCAGTTTCGCTGGCAACACAGTGTGACCTAATACACCGGTCAAAAGCAGTAATAAAATACCGGCGGTAAGCAACACACCTGCTGGCTTGTAGCCTTTAACGATAAAGTAGCCAACGGTGATGGTCACCACTAAGCCGATCATCAGTTCTAACATAAATCTCCCCTGATACTGTTAAAATACATGTCTATTTATTTCTAAATGTGTCAATGACTCTACCTTTTAATAGCCTGTGGCACGACACTAATACGCCATATTGCTGATCTAGAACAAACATTATCTATCGGTGATAACAGGGTGTTTAATATTGGTTAATCGGCAGGTGGGTAGATGTAAATATTGTATTTTCGGTAAGCTATGATTGTTTTAACTGAATCACTTTTGGCTATTTATTGTGCGAAGTGTAAATATTGCGCTGAAAACTTACATTTGGTACTGAATGCGTCAAAAGCACTCTTGAAAAGGTTGAGCACACAACAAACATGTCAACGTTGAGGTGCAATGCAAGTGTTGCAATTCGTGGGATTGTAGACAAAATAAACCTACCACTCACAAAGGTGCGAAGCCATGTATCACTCTTCCATTAATCTTCTCGATGTTCGAGCGTTCGTCCTTGTTGCGAACTTGGGGAACTTCACTAAGGCTGCAGAAGCATTGGGCGTATCACGTTCTCATGTCTCTAGACAAATACAGTCACTGGAAAAGCAGATGGGTGTAAGCTTGATCATTCGCACTACACGTTCAATGAAACTGACCACGGCCGGAAGGGCGTTTCTAGCCTCGTGTGACCAAGCATTAAATAGTATCGATAAAGCCGTACATACTGCGGTTGATGATATTGAGACGATTCGCGGAAACATCAAAATTAATTGTGTAGGCGGTTATATTGGCGAGGAGATGGTTTCGGAGTTCATTGCTGCCTTTTTACAGGCTCATCCTGATGTGACCGTTGAACTCGACTTTTCGAGTCACCGTGTTGATCTCTTAGAGGAAGAGTTTGATTTAGCGATTCGAATGGGAGAATTAGCTGATGCCAGCTATGTCGCGCGCAAGCTCACCACGATTGAAATGCAAACACTGGCTAGTCCAAGCTACTTAGCAAACTCTGCGCCTGTCACGCACCCTAAACATCTAAAATCTCACCGCTGCATCACGGGTTCCGTAACTAAGTGGCGTTTTGAGCATATAGAAACTAAAGAGTCCGTTGAAGTGCCTATTGAAGGTGTATTGAGTTGCAAAAATGGCAGAGTGCTTATAAATGCTGCGAAAAAAGGGCTTGGCCTTATCCGGGTGCCGCGGATTTACTGTGAGAGAGAAATTGAGCAGGGGCAACTGGTTTCTGTCTTTACCGACTGGCAAGTTAGCGATGTTCCTTTGTCGATCATTTACCACAAAGACAAGTATCAACCCAATCGGATCAGAGCATGTATTAGCCACCTAATTAGTGCGTTTGGTAATAGCTAATATATTAGGAATAACCGTTATTACCTAAAAGCTGACTTGTTGATTATCAAACAATATTGTCTGATAATTGCGCGCTTTCACTTTCTCAAGGTTCACGATTAATTGCATGCACTCTCACGCAAAAAAATACACATTTATCTTAGCTAGAGCGCTGATACTGTCGGTATTGTTATATGGGGTTGCCATTTATCACAGTACCGACAACTTGGTGGAAAATGAGCAAGCAAAGTTTCGCCTTCTCACAAAAACAGTACAAGATTATAAATCTACCCTGTACATCATGGGGGTGATGTTTGAAGCTCAAGTCGAGGCGAATCGCGGTAAATTCGTGGACGAAAGGTCGTTTGATCGTGGCAAGATCTATTACTATGATGACAATAAAACACTGACTCACAATGAAAAAGTGATCAGTGCGACGGCTGAAAAAATGTTTGGGAGCATGCCAGAAATGGTCAGCGTGCCGTCTTATTCACTTTACTATCGCTCCTACGAGGGACAAAAGCTGCTATCAGCTAAGTCGTTCGATATTCCCGCCAATGTTGTTAAATCAGCGTTTTCGGAAAAATCGTGTCTCGCGACATCAAACTGTGCGTATTTTGTGTCGCCAGAAGATTTATCAAACCGACTCGTTGTGTCTGATGTGCATCAGGACAAGGTGACCGGACAACCTACGATTACGTTGTCGAGTCCTGTTTATGATGGAATGACGATGATTGGTGATGTTAATGTTGATATCTATCTGAACTATTTTGGTTTTATCTCCAATAAAACCTTTGTCTCTGCTAAAGATGGCGACAAGCGTCAGGTCATTATTGAAAACCTACGTTACCCACTAAAAAAGCACGCGTTTGCTAAACATTTTGTTGTTGATGACTACTTTGAGTTTGTTTATCTCATTCCTTTTAGCAAGCTCGTCATTGATACCAGTTGGTTACTCCTCCTTCTTGTGGCGATCTTATTTTATATCTTTGTAAAGCTAGAAGAACTCCACGTTAAGCGCGAGCGGCTAAAGTTGGCAGAAATTGCCATCAGTCGCGATGAGTTAACCGGGATCTACAATCGTACTATTCTCAAAGACAGTGCACTTAAATACATCAAGGAAAAGCAAGGGTTGTCGGTTATCGTCATTGATGGAGATGGCTTAAAGACGATTAACGATACCTACGGGCACCATGTTGGAGATGAGGCTATCATTCACATAGCGACATGTATGACGGATAACTTTAGAGACAGTGATTATTTGATACGAAGTGGTGGTGATGAGTTCTTGGTGCTGTTGCCTGGCTGCAGTGAGCAAACTGCGTATCAGTTGGCAGATAGGCTAGCGAGTGATATTGAATCTACGCCTTTCGGTAAGCAGTCACTGACTATGACCATCAGCTTTGGCGTAAGCCAAATTCAGCGAGGTGATAATTTACAGGCCGCGATTCAACGCGCTGACAATCTATTGTATCGAGATAAGCGCAGCAAAGCGCGAACGGTTGAACAGACGAGTACGCAACATGCATAAAGAGCACGATTATAACTTACTGAAGGTATTGGTACTCATTTATGAGCATCGTAATCTAACCACGGCGGCGGCAAAGTTAGGTAAAACAGAAAGTGCGGTTAGTAAGCATTTGGCGAAGCTTCGTGAACAGCTTGGTGACCCGCTGTTTATTCGCCGTAGTTCAGGCTTAGAGCCTACACATTATCTCGAGCGAATAATGCCTGGCATACAGCGCGGTTTGCGCTCGGTTGAAAATGCTCTCAAGCAAGGTGAGGTGTTTGATGCAACTCAATATGAACATCCGATTGTTATTGCCTTAGACAACACTTCCATTGAGCGTTTTGCCCTTCCTATACTCTCTGCTCTTAGAGCGGAGTTTGGTAATTCGTTAATTGAGTTGATCACATGGCGACGTGATACTTATCAGCGTATTCTTGATGAAAAAGTGCAACTGGGTATTCAGATGTTTAACGAAGATTGTTCCAAGTCTTTGTATCAAAGCGCTTTGTTCAATGTCGAGATGGGAGCCTTAGTAGGCGAGCAAAGTGATCTCCACCAATGGCAAGATGTGTTTGACAACCCATGTATCTTTTTTGAGGTTCGGGGCTGGAATGAAACAAACCATCGTCTGATCAGACAAATGGCGCAGTACGATCTTTCTTTCGATTATAAAACCAAGCTTGATAATTTTTCATTGGCGATGTCGCTAGTTCGTCGGGAAAACACTTCGGTGGTGTTGGCAAAGCATCTTGCTTCGAGAGAAGGTGTTCGATATATACCGTTTCCAGAGCGCATGCAGACTTATGCACCGGTTGTCTCTTGTATTAAACAGAGTGATAGGCAAAACCCGTTACATCAAAAGCTACATAGTGTGATTAAGCTGGCGGTATTGAGTTCTTTAGGGGAGTAACTTGGCGTCCTTGCCAAGAAGTAAGCGGTTTAGAAAATTATAAGACTGCTTCTGCAACTGGAAGAGGAGTCATCGCTGGCGCAGTGTCATGATTCGCCGCTGTACCACTGATAGCGACACCCACAGTAGGCTGAGTTTGTACTACATCTTGTGTATGCAGTAGCTCAACAATGGAATTAGCCTCATATTTGTCCAGTATTCGTGATTTGTAAGTGCTGATCGTTTTTGCACTCAACGACAGGAATTCTGATATTTGTTTGTTAGTGTAGCCTTTCTTCAAGTAGTTAAAGACCACAGTTTCTCGCTGCGACAACACAATGTTACGGCTGCGTTGTTTGTAATCCGTCTTGAACAAGTTATATCCACGCATCACGCCCGCAATGGCATCGCGAATCAACGCAGTATCTTCCGTTTTGCTAATGTAACCATTGGCGCCTAGTTTATACGCGGTTTCTGAATATACAGGGTAGCCATAACTTGAAACGAAAATCGCTTTGCCTTTATAGCCTGCAGTATAGGCACGGCGCATTAACTCGAAACCATCGGCCTCTGCTAGGTTAACATCGAGAATGATCAGTTCGATATTGCCAGTTTTAACCAGGTTCAGAGCAGTTTGAATGCTGTCTGTTTGGTGCACCAAGTTCATGTCATCAATACTGGTTACGATCTTGGCAATCGACTCCCTAACGATAGGGTAGTTATCAATGATGAGACAATCTTTGCTGTTTGGATAGAGCATTAACTTAACCTTGCAAAACAAGTGAATAACAAAAAATGAGCATTGAGAAGGGCGCATCCACGTTGCTTGTAGGTGTCGCCAGCATAGGCTGCGACAGATTTAATTCATGGCTCAAATTAACTTGTTCAAAAGTATATGAAACAATTGAATGAAAGTCTGGAAAGACAGAAATTCCAAAATGGAATAGTGTCAGAACTCTCAAAGGCTAATTAGAGATCAGAACCTTGCTTGGTGGCAATTCCGATTTTTTGTCGTGTTAAGAACAAAGTTTGTTTGACAGGATTAATGTTCCATAAGAGGGCTCGAATATTGGGTTTTCGCTATTTTTTGGAAATTTAGTACGAAAAAGTGTGATATGCCTCTTGTTTTATTCTCTCTTAGGTATAAAATTACAATTAGTTGAAAGTTAATTACATATCTATCGGAGAACGATCATGAGCTACGAACTAGGTTCAGCGTATGTTGGTCAATTGGCAGCAAAGAAAATGATGGATGACATGCTTTATGGAAAAGCACAGCCGAAGAAAAAGTCTTTCGTTAAACGAATGATGAAAAAACTGGCTAAATAATGGATTGAAAAAAAGAAGGCTCGCACATTGCGAGCCTTCTTTTTTATCTGAAGCTATGAATCGATATCTTGAAAACGCCTGAACAGCAATTCTTCTAGCTTAAGAGGCATTCTTCTCACTAAAATCAACGACGTTATCAGGCGCTTTTGCTGGGGTGCGACTTTCAAGCCACGTCTTTAAGTTGTCTGCTCCGCCGATATACTCACCCTCGAGCCAGATTTGCGGCACTGTTACCGGCGTCTTGAGGCCAATATGTGCTTTTACTTCCGGTATCATTCGATATAGTGCAGCGCTGTCCTTGACCACATCATGATAGGTATAAGGAATACCCGCGTCGTCGAGTAGCTTTTTGGCTTTAACGCAGTAAGGACAAGTGGCCTTTCCGTAAACGATATTGCCTTGTAATGTGTCGCGTTTCGTCCACTCTTGAATCACCGACTGAACCAATACGCCGCGATTCAATGCCTCCCCTTGGCTAACGACTTTGCCTTCGACCATTAAAATCGGAGCATGCCAAGAACCTGCTTTTAACGGCTCCCACCAATGTGATAGCCAGTCTTTTACTTCTAGTTCAATTGGAATACCGTCAAGTTCATTGGCAAAGGTGTCGGTCAGTATGTCTTTGGTTAAGGTGCACTCACCGCACGGAATGTTAACTTTGAATGGTCCCCAGCTTCCAGCCCAGCGGTATAAAGTCAGTTTAATTGGTTGTGCCATGTTCTTTGCCTCTTAATTCTTCCATTTAATAGAGTAGAACCTTGAATACGGGTTTTCATTTCAATCAGCGCAAATTATTTTTTGTCGCGTTTGGATGTTTCCCAGTGGGTAATAAAGGCAACCGATGCGATGATGATGGCCGCGCCAAGCCATAACCTTCCTGGTGGTGCCCAGCCAAATACTATCCAACCCGCGAGAACGTTCATTGGCAGCTTCGCATGGTCAAAGGGCTGGACAAATGATGCGTCTGCGACCGAATACGCTTTAACGATTGCCCATTGTGCTAGGGCTGTTAAAGCACCAGCACCAACAAGTAAAGCCCACACCCAGCCTGTTGTTGGTAACGACCATTCTGGAAGCGCCAGAAATAGGTTAAATGGTGTGATGAGCAGCAGTAAGTACACGACCATAGTTGATGGAGAATCATCCGAAGATAAGTGTTTGACCATCAATGAATAACACGCCCAGAAGAATGCCGCACCAATGGGCAACAGTGTCGCCCAGCTAAAGTCGTCAGCCCAAGGTTCTAGAATAATCATCGCACCGATAAAACCAAACAGCGTCGCCAGCCAACGTGCTGGTCCCACTTTTTCTTTGAGTAGTAGTCCTGAGCCCAAGGTGGCAAAGAGAGGCGATGTCATAAGTAGTGCGATGCCTTGCCAAATAGGTACCGGATAGGCTAGCGCCCACATCCAGAGCTGGATCCCGACGACAGAGAGAAAAACTCGAAACAGATGTTTGGAGAAGTGCTGAGTTTTTAATGAGCGCCTAAATCCAAGTGATGTCAGATAAGGCAGAATCACGAAGAATGCGATCGCATATTGAATAAGCGCCACCATGGTTGATGGCATACTATGGCGAATACTGACCACTTGGGCAATGTTGTTAACTAAGGCAAAGGCTGCACCGGCAGCTAGCATCCAAAGTGCGCCACGAATAGGGTGGTGATGTGAGCTCATAAATAGTTTTGGTAGTTTTTTCCGCATGTTACTACGAATGTTAATCACGACCAAGCGAGAGAGAGTATCAAAGAAGGGGTAGGGGTAGGCAAATCCAGTGCGATAGATCAATTTAATCTCCGAATGTTCAAATGATGTCCAGTCAGATATTGATTTTTTATGCTGAATAAAGGATATTTATGCCAAATTTTATGCTTAACCCTCACGTAATTATGAATACTCATACTGAAGCGTCATCAAACGTGTCACAAGGGACGAAAACCTGGCAAATGCCAGATACCCTTATTCTTATCTTTATCGTCGGCATCCTGGCTACATTGCTAACTTACTTTGTCCCAGCTGGTCATTTTGACAGCCAGGAAGTGACTTACCTTGTTGACGGTGCAGAAAAAACGCGCACCGTTATCGACCCACATTCTTTTGAATACGCAACCGATGAAAATGGTGACTTGGTATACAAGTCAGTCGGACTGTTTGCTTCAGGTGGCGGTATCGGCCTAATGAACTTTGCCTTTGAAGGTTTAGTTTCTGGCTCGAAATGGGGTTCCGCGATTGGTGTGATCATGTTCATGCTGGTCATCGGCGGTGCGTTTGGTATTGTGATGCGCACAGGCACAATCGATAACGGTATTTTACGACTGATCGATAAAACCAAAGGCAGCGAAGCGCTGTTCATTCCCGTATTGTTTGGCCTATTTTCTCTGGGCGGTGCAGTCTTTGGTATGGGTGAAGAGGCGGTGGCATTTGCTATTATTATTGCCCCGTTGATGGTTCGTTTAGGTTATGACGGTATTACGACGGTCATGGTGACTTACGTAGCGACGCAAATTGGTTTTGCAACGTCATGGATGAACCCATTTTCTGTTGCGGTTGCACAGGGGATTGCGGGTATTCCAGTGCTGTCAGGGATGACTATGCGTATGGTTATGTGGGCAGTGTTTACCGTTATTGGTATTGTGTTCACTATGGTTTATGCCTCTCGCATTAAAGCGAATCCAGAGCTCTCATACAGCCGCCGTACTGATGTTTACTTTAGAAAGCAAGCTGATACGGTTAAAGAATCTCGTTGGAACTTAGGCGATACGCTGGTACTTCTTACAGTAGTTGCAACGACAGTATGGGTAGTATGGGGCGTGGTGATGCACGCTTGGTACATCCCTGAGATCGCTTCTCAGTTCTTTACTATGGGTTTTGTAGCCGGTCTTATTGGTGTGTTATTCCGCTTGAACGGCATGACCCTAAATGACATGGCTGATGCTTTCAAAGAGGGCGCAAGCATTATGCTTGCACCAGCGTTACTTGTTGGTTGTGCTAAGGGTGTACTGCTAATTTTAGGTGGCGGTACTACTGATGAGTCTAGCGTTCTAAACTCTATTCTTAACAGTGCTGGTGGCATGATTAGCGGTCTACCTGATGTTGCCGCTGCTTGGTTAATGTACGCATTCCAGTCGGTATTTAATTTCTTCGTGACCTCAGGTTCTGGCCAAGCTGCACTAACAATGCCGCTGCTGGCACCTTTAGCAGATATTGCCGGTGTGACACGTCAAGTTGCGGTACTGGCATTCCAGCTTGGTGATGGCTTTACTAACGTTATCGTACCAACATCAGCATCCTTGATGGCAACGCTTGGTGTGTGTCGTATTGATTGGGGTGACTGGGCAAAATTCTGTTGGCGCTTTATACTGCTGCTATTCGTTTTAGCAAGTTTTGTGGTTATCGGTGCGCACCTCGCTGGGTTCGCGTAATACCTAGATACTTGAAGGTTTAAAAAAGCGGGCTTTGTCCCGCTTTGTTTTTTTATTGGGCGAAATGATGGAACAACAAACTCAGCAACACATCAAACCAACTTATCCAACCATCACATCACTTGATGTCGATACGCTTCCTTCCGGTGAGCACCGGTTTTGGTTTCAAGTTTCCACCAACGCAATGGGCGTGGGTATTCAGCTGCCCGTTATCGTCATAAAGGGCGAAAAACCGGGCGCTAAGTTTATGATCACCGCTGGTGTGCATGGTGATGAGCTCAATGGTATTTTGACGGCTCATAAACTTGCTAGAAAACTGGAAGGCAATGTGGATGCGGGCGTCGTTACGATCGTGCCTTCTGTGAATATTCCTGGCATTTTAAGTCACAGCCGTGATTTCAGCTCGTCTGATCCGGACGCGTCACCCGCCAACCTCAATCGCTTCTTTCCTGGCAAAGTCGATGGTGATGCGGCAAATCAATATCTCTATCGTCTTTGGAATCAACTGCTGAAGCCCAATGCTGAGTTTGCCATTGATTTGCATACTCAAACCCGAGGCGCTACGTATCCTCTTTATGTGTTTGCTGACTTTAGGCTAGATCCTGCGCTGGAGATGGCTCGCTCGATAAAACCAGACGTAATTCTTAACGATCCGGGCGACGCAGGTGTACTTGAAACGGTATGGAACAGCTCAGGTGTGCCGAGCATTACTATTGAAGTAGGGATGGGTAAGATCACTCAGCCTGAGCTCATTGAGCGCACGGTTGACGGCGTTCGACAAATATTGACCCGTCATGGTTTGATGAAAGGAAGTGCGCCTGAAGTGCTGCCTTGCGCAGTAGAGGGGCAGAGCATTACTACAGTGCGAGCACGTCAAGGTGGGTTTGTTATCCCTCAGGTTGAGCTATTACAGCAAGTGGAAGCTGACCAGCTTATAGCCACGCAGTATGACGCTTTTGGGCAGGTACTCGACCAATATTATGCACCTCATGCTGGTACGGTTCTTAGTTACAATGTAGATAGCCTACGTGATCCGGGCGCTTTGGTTGTTCGTTTGATCCAGTAGTCATAAGCGCGATAGCCAAAATCAGGACAAAAAAAACCTCCCCTAGTTTCGCTCAGGGGAGGCAAATAGTGACCACTTATGAAGTCCCTTCTGCCTAGAGTGTGTTTATCAAGTCACTTTCTCCCTCTAAAAAAGCAACCCGACTAACACCGAGACCGATAAGTGCAAATGCTGCCAGCATTTGTCTCTACTACTAAAGCAGTAGTCGTGCCAAGTGTGTTTAAGTTTTTAACGTATTGATTTTGTGTGACTTTAACTGTTATGGAATTGATAGGTCATCTTGAGGAAGGGCGTAGGCTGGTGCATTTGCACTAAAATAGGGAAGGCTGAGCGAGATGCTCAGCCTTAAAGTACGAAGCTATATAGCTAGGTTTCTAGGTGTCCAGGATGCTAGCTAAATTGTTGGCAGTGGTTTAGTTGCTACGAGACGTGATTAGAAGTCGTAACGTAGACCTAGACGCATGGAATCTTCTGCATCATAAGCCAATGCGTTGTCACCTTTCTTAAGATTGTTCAGTTTGAACGCTAGGTAAGAACGTAGGTTGCTGTTGAACTTGTATTGACCCGTAAGTTCGTAGAAATCGGTTTTCTTCTTTTCAGCAGATGCCGCTTGTTCTTGTTCGGTATTCTGGTAGGCACCCATTACTGAGAAACCACCACCGATTTTGTAGTTCGCAGAGACTTCTGTACCTTTGAATTCAGTGCCGTTAGCAGTGTCTAGATCACCTTGAGTGTAGGTACCGCCCAGCTCTAGGCCAGCGATTGCGTAAGTTAAACCAGCGATAGTTTGTTTTTGATCGCCGTTAGAATTTTTACCCGCGCTGTTTTGTGAGTAACCAAGGCCTAGCCCTAGACCGAAAGGAAGGTCGTAGCGAGCAGCAATACCATAGCCGTTAGAGTTACTTTCTTGACCTGCAATGGCACTTGCTTCAATCGTTAGCGCATCTGCGAAGTTGCCAGAGTACTTCACAGTATTGTTAATTTGTTCGTTACCTGATGTGATGAACTCTTTTTGAGCACCTGTGTAGATTTGGCCGTTGTCCGACATTTGAGAAATGATAACACCAGCAGTATCTTGACGACCAAACGAAACCGCACCAAAGTCAGTTTCTAGGCCAGCAAACATGTAACGCTGCTTAAAGGTTTCTTCCTTGCCAGATGCTTTCTTCGCGCTGTGTTCAACTTCCCACTTGCCAAAACCTGCTAGACTGTCATTGATTTTTGTTTTGCCCTTGATGCTAAGACGTGCACGGCTTTGGTTATCCATAGAGCCATCCATTTTTTCGCCGCTAGACTTGCCACCAAAATCGCCACGAAATTCCATACGACCGCCAACTTCTAGAGAAGTGCCATCGCTGTTGTAAACTTCCGCTGCGCCGACTAGACCAGACATCAATGCTGAAACAACTGCGCTCGCCAATACTGCTTTTTTCATTTTCTAAATACCTTGGTTATCAAAAGTGAGGCTATACCCCTCAAAGTTGAGGCTAAGGTAAGTGGCGTTTATGAAGCTTATATTTCAGTTTGATTAAGAGAAAAATACACATTTATTATTGTTTTCAAGTTGTTAAGTGAGAATGTGTTTATTTGTGAAAGTGCATTTTCGAAGCTTATTGCAGGGTGGGGATGGTTGTGTTTGAGTGAATTTTATATGCTTCATTTATGCATTGGGCTGAAACAAAAAATGCCTGAGAACTAGGTCTCAGGCATAGGATTAAAGGGTGTACTAAGTTTCGCTTAGAAGTCGTAGCGTAGACCTAGACGTAGAGAGTTGTCTGCATCTTCAGAAAGCGCCGAGCTATCTGCTTTCAAGTTGTTGATTTTGTAGGTTGCGTAAGCACGAAGACTCTTGTTGAAGTCGTAACGACCAGTTAACTCGACAAAATCATGTTTGCTTGTTTTATCGCCAATCTCGTCTTTTACCTCTGACTTGTTGTATGCTGCAATGACGCGGAAACCATTACCAACCTTGTAGTGACCAGCCAATTCTGTACCTATGAACTCTTTAGTATCGGTTCCCGTCGCTTTATCATTGATATCGCCTTGAGTGTAGGAACCCGCAATGTAGAAAGAGCCAATTTCATAGCTTAGACCACCAATTATCTGGTTTGAGCTGCCGTTGTCTTGACCAGCTGTTTCGCCAAGGTCACCAGCAGAGTAGCCAAGACCGATTCCTAGACCGATTGGTAGTTGGTAAATACCAGAGATACCGTAAGAGTTGTTACTTTTCTCGTCACTAGCAACGAAGTTAGCTTCGACTACCAACGCATCCATAAAGTCGCCAGTATATTTGATGGTGTTGTTAACTTGTTCATCACCAGCATCGATAAAGTCTTTTTGCTTGTTTGTGTGCGTGCCGATATCCGTCATTTTAGATACTTGAACGTTAGCAGTATCTTGCTTACCGAATGAAAATGCACCAAATTGAGTACCGATACCAGCGTACATGTAACGTTGTTTGAAATTGCTGTTCGCTGAGTTGTTGCCGCCGTTGTCTTTGTCAGTATTTTGGACTGTTTGCTCAGCTTCGTAGAAACCAAAACCTGTTAGGTTGTCAGAAATTTGAGTTTCACCGCCTACGTTTAAACGAAAGCGAGATTTGTTTTCCATTGTACCGTCGAGCTTGCTCCCTGAATCTTTACCTTGAAAGTCACCACGGAACTCAGCACGGCCACCAATGTTTAGCGTAGTACCGTCTTGGCTGTACACCTCTGCTGCTAGAGCTGAACCTGATACCATTGCTGCAAATACTGCACTCGCTAGAACTGCCTTTTTCATTTTAATTACCTTTATAAGTATTGAATAACGTGATGCATTGAAGCGACATCACATCTTCCTTGGGATGTGGATAAGGTATGATTTGAATATGACAGATAGATGTGGGTAATATTACATTCTGATTTAATTGGGTATTTTCAATATCAGAGTGTATATAAGTGTTTCACGAAGTAAAAAAGGGCGAGTAAACTCGCCCTTGTGGTATTGGTTAACCGGGTAGGTTAGAAGTCGTAACGTAGACCTAGACGTAGTGAGTTGTCTGCGTCTTCAACTAGCGAAGAGCTATCAGCTTTCAAATTGTTAACTTTGTAAGTTACGTAGGTGCGCAGTGCACTGTTAAAGTAGTAGACACCGGTTAGCTCGAAATAGTCACTTACATCGATTTTAGATGCACCAGACGGATCGATTTCACCTTTTTGATAGCCAACTAGGGCTTGGAAGTTATTTTCGAACAAGTAATGGGCAACAAACTCATAACTAGTGAAGTCATTATCTGCTGAGGTTAACTTCTTGGAGCCTTCACCTTGTGTGTACGTTGCGGCAACATATAGGCCTTCCCATTTATAGTTCAAGCCCCCAATAAACTGCTTAGAATCTTGCGTTCCATCATTTTCATTTGCGGCATAACCCAAACCAACACCAAGACCAAACGGAAGTGTATAAATACCCGAAAGAGCGTAGCCATCTTCGCTTGATTCGCTTGAAGCTAGCAAGCTTGCTTTCACAGACAAGGCATCCATGAAGTAACCGGAATAGTTGATAGCGTTGTTTATTTGCTCATCACCCGCTTCAATGTACGTTTTTTGAATACCACTGTGCGTTGCTACGTTATCCGACATTTGTGAGATTTGTACCGTCGCTGCATCTTGACGACCAAACGAAACCGCATTGTTATTCGACTCTAAACCTACATACATGTAACGTTGCTCGAAAGTCAATCCTTTCGTGCCTTTGTCGTTACCGCCTGAAGAGTTTACTTTTTGTTCAGCTTCGTAAAAGCCAAAACCAGACAAATCGTCAGTAATTTGGGTTTTGCCACCTACGTTCAAACGAACTCGTGACTTGTTGTCCATTGTTCCATCGAGCTTAGCGCCTGACTCTTGACCCTGGAAGTCACCACGGAATTCCGCACGACCACCAATGCTTAGAGATGTGCCATCTGAGCTATAAACCTCTGCTGCAAGTGCTGAACCAGAGACGAGTGCTGTTGTAATCGCCGTAGCGATGGCTGCCATTTTCATAATTCTATCCTTTAATTATTTTAACCACTGCAATGTTTCCACTGCGAGATCGCTCCGATACCACTCTAAGAGCGATCTATTTGAAGGATAGGACGCCTTTTGAATGTTTCCTCACCGATTGATGTAAAGTTCCATCTTATCTGTAATTTTGTGATCTATTGCTCATATATCACCCATTTCATTAGTGGTTTTGTAACTCATTTCTCCAAGTGCGTGCTCTCTAAGTACGGTTCCGGCAAGAGAGAGGCTGATTTGTCTGACTTAACCTGTTGTTTTACTTATTCAATACCCAATTGGATTTGTTTGAAATTTAAACAAATTTAACTGCTTAACATCACAAAACAGACCCCAAAAGATCTAAATTGGCTAAAAATCACTGAATTGAATACTGCTTTTATAACGCTTTATGATTTTTGTTGTTGCTGTATGTGGTTGTTTTAAAAGAACTTATTAAAATAGAAAACAGTGTTTTTAATGTTTTACGTCTTTTTATGAAGGCTTTGGGAACTTTGAGGTTAGAGTGGCTCTCGTCATGTTAATCCAGCGTTACATCGAGTCGGGTTGCATGCATGGGTGTTATGTCTGTGTGCGTAACCTCTTAATGAGCGTGATGTCATCCATCGAGATGATACAAAAACTTGAAATATGGAAATCCCAATGAACAAAAAATTTATCGCACTAGCAGTGGCAGCTGCTGCATTCGGTACTACTGCACAAGCAGTTGAACTATACAACAACGACGGTTCTACATTCACAATCGGCGGCCACGCAACTGTTGGCGTAGCTGGTGGTGACGAGTCTCACTTCGCAGTAGACGAAAAATCTCCACGTATCAACATGGAAGCAACTCAAGACCTAGGCAACGGCTTCACGGCTGACGTTAAAGGTGAGTGGGCGCTTAACATGCTTAACGGCGGTGACAACTCTTTCACTACTCGTCTAGGTTACATCGGTGTTTCTCACGCTGATTACGGTCGTCTAGCAGCTGGTACACAGTGGTCTCCATACTACTCTGCAGCTGGTATTGCTGATGCTCCTATCGCGTTTGCGAACGACTTCCTATACAACAACCATGGTGCATTCGGTACAGGTCGTGCTGATAAGCTAGTTGCTTACACTAAAGGTTTTGATTTTGCTGACGCTGGCGCACTTAACGTTGGTCTAGGTTGGCAAGGTTCTCAAGACATCAAAAACGGTGATGTTAAAACTGGTATGACTGATGACCGTGGTCAAGTAGCTCTTGGCTATGATATCGCTGGCTTCAACGTGAACTACGCATACACAGGTGGTGACATCCAGCATACGTCTATCACTGGTACAGAAAAAGCACAATCTCACGTAGTTTCTGCTAAGTACGGTACGTACGGTAAAGGTCTATTCGTTGCTGGTGTATACGCAATGAACGACTACATGAACTACGATGACGCAGCTAAGCCTGGTTACGCTGATCTACTTGAAGAGACTCGTGCATACGAAGCTATCGTAGCTTACGGTCTATCTAACAGCCTAAACTTAAGCGTTAACTATGAAGCAGTAAGCGATGAGAAGAAGAGCGACACAGTTTACGCTACTTCTGCTATCCAAGCTGAGTACGATATTCACCCACGCGTACGTGCTTTCGTAGCATACCAGTTTGACCTACAAGGTTCTGGCGACTACAAAACAGACAAAGACAACCAATACGCAGCTGGCGTACGTTTCTTCCTATAATAGAAACAGTTAGTCTTTTGATTGCAAAAACCCGCTCTAGTGAGCGGGTTTTTTTATGCCTTTTGTTCTAAGTGATAAATCGCTTGAATGTATGCTTTTACTTGCATTTGTGGAAAAAATGTCCAAAAGGTAAAAATATCTTACAAAAACTGAGTAATACTCATCTCATCTCAATTCTTTTGCTCGTATGTATCTGAAATGCAAGAATTAAGTTGTTTGGTTTGCTGGCTTTTTAACTCTTCATTTCATTTAACGTCACATCACGGAACTTCCCGTTTAAAGTAATCCCATATCGCAAATTCATGTTTTTCATGCACTTGTAATGAGCGTTCTGTTAATACAGCCGTTCAGAGTAGTGCGATTAACACCCAATTACTTAAGTTTTTGCTTCTCGCTCTTATGGATAGAAAGAAGCGCTTAAGTTTGAAACTGTCATATGGAAGTCATTATGAACAAAACACTACTAGCAGTAGCGGTTACAGCTGCAGCAATCGGTACTCAAGCTAACGCTCTAGAAGTTTACAACAACGAAGGCACTGTAATGAACATCGGCGGTCACGTGACTGTTGGTCTTACTGGTGCACACAAAGGTCAAGACGCTCGTGTTGAAGAGAAGTCTCCTCGTCTAAACGTTGAAGTAATCCAAGACCTAGGTAACGGCTTCAAGGCTGATTTCAAAGCTGAATGGCAAATGAACATGCTTGAAGGTGCTGAGAACACGTTCAAGACTCGTCTAGGTTACATCGGTCTTGGTCACGAGACTTACGGTCGTCTAGCTGCTGGTACACAGTGGTCTCCATACTACATGGCAGCTGGTGTTGTTGATACGCCAATCGGTTGGTCAAATGATTTCCTATACGACAACCACGGTTTCTTCGGTACAGCACGTGCTGAGAAAATGGTTGCTTACTCAAACACTATCGATTTTGACACAGCTGGCGCACTAACTATCGGTGCTGGTTGGCAGGGTGCTAACCAAACAACTGAAACTGTTTCTAAAGTAGATACAGATGGTAAAGTAACTACCTCTAAAGATGTAGTTCTTAACTCTCAAAACCGTGCTCAAATCGCAGCTGGTTACGCTATCAACGGTTTCAACGCAAACTACGCGTTTAACTCTGGTAACCTAACAGAGCGCGGCGTTGCACGCACAGCTGAATCTCACCTAGTTTCTGGTAAATACGGTAACTTCGGTGCTGGTCTATACGTAGCAGCGACTTACGCAGTGAACGAGTACATGAACTCTGCAAATGGCAAGCTTCTAAAAGACACGAAAGCGTTCGACTCTATTCTAGCTTATGGTCTAGATAACGGTCTAAACCTAATCCTTAAGCACGAAGAGATGCAAGACGACAGCCTAGGTCTACGTGTTAAGTCTGGTACTTCTGTACAAGCTGAATACACTATCTCACCACGCCTACGTGCATACACTGGTTACAACTACGATAATCAAGGTGAAGGTTCGGAATACAAGAAAGCGAAAGATCACCAGTTCATCATTGGTACTCGTTTCTACCTATAATCACTTAGTTTGATTAGACAAAAGGCGCTCACATTGAGCGCCTTTTTAGTGTCTAGCTTTTAGAGTTTGGCTAAAGCTTCATTAGGATGCGTTTCTATTCGCATCGACTCTATGAGTTCAAGTAAGTGGCGTTTATCCCATTCACTCGATTGGTGTCCCAAAGCACTTGCACTCATTAGTTCAAGCTCTTGTTTGATAGCAGATATAGAAGCCGTCGATAGACTTTCTTCTTTGCACCACTTTTCAAACTGCGTGTGAGCCGCTATCGCATCACTAGCGTGTACCGCTTGAATAAATTTGTTCTTCGATGTTTGCCTTTTGTCGCTAGATTTTTCTGATGGCAATGTTGAGTGACGTTTCTCTCTAATCCAAAGCCCCATAAAAGCCAACCAAAGCGCGGCAAATAGCGCAGTTAGCCACGGCCAAAACCCTGAGTCTTGCACAACAATCTCAGTAGGCGGGGGAGTAGATGATGTCGGCATTGCAGCTGTGTTGTCTTCATTAGCAGCAATTTCGACCTCTAAGCTATGGAGCGTGGTCGTGGCGGCTTGTTTTGACTTTGTATCCCACCATTGGATATCCACGGCTGGCAGAGTGGCGACTTGAGGAGACTTAGCGATTAACACTTGTTTTAGGGTCATCGTAACAGAGCCATCAGCATTCTCAGTGAAACTCGGCTTTTCCGGATAGACTCTAAACGCTTTTGGATTGCGGATGTTGAGTTCTGGCATTTGCTCGGCAGACCCCCCTTGGGCAGTCACCGATAAAGTTCGCGTCAAAGCATCACCTGTCTCTACACTCACTGAGTCAGAATTGATAGATTCGCCGTTATCTAGCATCCATGTTTGTGAAGCCTTGAGTGAAGGAGTGGGTAACCAAATGCCATTGTAGTTTTCAGGCACTGGCAGTACCGAGACGTTCACCTCTGGGGCTTTGCTATCAAGGTTCAAGATCTTCGTGCTGCCACCACGTTGGCTGCTATACAAAACACCACCTCGTAGCGTTGGAGCGACGATAGTGTAGTCGCCACTTTGTGTTGCGGTAACACGGTAGCTCTGATCAACGATTAATACCTCAACACCATCCAACACTGCTTGATACTGTTTGGGCTCTCCCATAGCTGTAATATCGAGATCAGAGGCGATAGGGTCGCTAAGAGAAGGGTTTTGTAGCATTCTCGGGTCGACTTTTACGATGATACGCACATCCAGAGTCGTGCTCTCTTTGGGATACAGTTCCGCTTTGCCGATTTGTGTTCTCACTTCAATCAGCTCGTCTGCGGTCGGTGTTTGATCATCCATTGTTACAGTAAGAGTAATGGGTGCAGTGGTCACGCCATCAATATCGAAACTTGGGATGGTGAGTGTACCGAGGCGCTGCGGTGCGATAGCAATTGTCCAAACACTGCTATCACGGCGCGTTCCGTTAAGAATATTCACTGATGAACTAAAGCTGGGTCTTCCCATGAAAAAGTCATCACTCAGTGTATCGAAGTTAACTTTGCTGCCATCAAGCTTTTCATCGGCGACAATTTTAAGCTGGATGACCTCATCCTTACTGACATTGGTTTTCGTCACGCTGGCGGTGACATTGAGCGCCATAGCGGTAAAGCTGCTGGTGATAGACAGCAGTGCGATGGCGATATTTATACATAGACGTTTCAATTTCATTCTTACTACCAGTTGTTATCCGTTGCAGACGGAGCCGGTTTGTCTTTGGCTTGAAGTAACATTTGCGCTTTAAGAAGCAAACTAGGGTCACGCACGCTTTCTACTTGCTCTAGTTGACGTAAGTCCGCGTTGGCTTCTTGCTGTTGGCTACTTGAGGTTATAGCCTGGCTTTGTTCGGCTGATTCATTAGACGTTTTCGGTGCCTCGCTACTCATTGCTTGTTGCGTGGTGGGAGACTGTTTTGATTCATTTTGATCTTCACCGGCTTGTGGATTCGAACCTTGCTGCTCAGAGTCATCATGTGACTTCGTATTGGGCTCTTGAGCGCTCTCCCTCGATGCATTATTTTGCGATTGCTTTTTGTTTTGCTCTTCACTTGATTGGCTTTGCTGCGATTGGTTGTCTTGAGAGGCGCTTTCGTTAGAGTCTTTTTGCGACTGACCTTGCTTGTCCTCTGCATCTCCTTCAGGCTTTTTGCTGTTGCTGTTGCTGTTGCTGTTGCTGTTGCTGTTGCTGTTGCTGTCGCTTTAAGAGATCCAAATTGTATTTTGCATCTTCATGCTCTGGATCTCGATCTAATACGTTTTTATAAGCTTCATTAGCGGCTTCAATCTCGCCAGATTGAGCTAAAGCATTGCCTTTGTTATAAACGTCGTTAACATCATTTAGCTCCTCCAGTGCGGCGATGGCCGACGAATAATCTCCGGCTTCATAATAAGCGGCTGCTTTCCAGCTAGCATCATCAAACAGTTCAGCCGCTTGCTGGTAGTTGCCTTGAGAAAATGCCTCAACGCCACGTTGATCGCGATTTTTAAAGGCACTATCTAAAAGGGATGCCTGAGAAGATGGCGCGTAACTGGCAGAGAGTACCATCGCTACAGATATCGAGAATACAAAGCCCTTACGAAACAATGGTAAAACTAGCAGCACCACTAGCGGCATTAACCAATACCCGTGATTGATAGGAATATCGAGTGATTGATTGTGGCTGCCAGCGACTTGTTCATAGCGAGACGTGTTCACCAAACGCTCAATATCTACGTTATCACTTTGATAGCTGGTGAACTGTCCGCCGGCTGATTTAGCCAGCTTTTGCATTTCATCGTAGGGAGTTTTGGCTACCACAGTGTTGCCTTTGCTGTCGGTAAGCAGAGCGCCATTGGCAAGTGGGATAGGAGCGCCACTTTGACTGCCAAAGGCAAGAATCGATAAACTAAACCCAGTCCCTGAAAGCTGTTTTTGTATCTGCTCGGACTCATTAGTGCTTAGGCCATCGGCAAACAGTAAGATTTCGCCTTGGCTCATTCCCGCTTGCTCCATTAGGCCGACGGCTTGTTTGACAGCAAGGTCGGCTCGTGCCCCTTGGAACGGCATGATTTCTGGAGAAAGGTATTGAATGGCATTCGCGAGTGTCGCCGCATCGGAGGTTAATGGGCTAAGAGTATAAGCATCTCCAGCATAGGCGACGAGTCCAGTTTGTCCTTGGTCGAAAAGTGGCAAAATATCGAGCGCTTTGTAGCGGATCTGCGCAAGACGCGTGGGTTTAATGTCAGTAGCGTAGACCGATTGAGACATATCTAACACCAACACTCTAGCATTCGCTGATTGAGCTCCTGGCTTTTGTGCATTGCCAAAGCTTGGCCCTGCCAACGCAATGATAGTTAAGAGTAAAAGAGGGGATAGCCAATAGAGATGGCGACCTTTAGATTTACTTTGCCCAAGTGCTTTGGCTAGGTGACTAGCAATGATCTCTGATGAGCGTTGATTTGTCGCGAGCCAAAGCAAGATGCCGATAGCAGGTGCAATAAGCCAAAGCATTTGAGGGTAGAGAAATTGAAAACTAGACATCATTTCTCCTAATAATGGTAATGAGCACAAGGCAAATTAGCCCAAGAGAAGCAGGAAGAGGGAACCATTCAGTGCGTGGTCGCCAAGACTGAGTCGCTTTTTGAACCGGTTGCAGCGCATTGATGGTATCGTAAATCGTATTGAGCTCCTTAGCGTCTCGAGCACGGAAATATTGCCCGCCAGTGAGTTTAGCGATAGCGATAAGGGCTTTTTCATCCAGGTCTTCTGCGGTATTGACGGTGCGCGTCATAAAAAATTCTCGTACTTGCATTTCACCAGCACCAATACCTATGGTGTAAATGGTTGTGTCATTGCGTTTTGCGATTTCTGCCGCTTTTATTGGGTCGAGTACGCCGGCATTGTTGCTGCCGTCACTGAGTAGAATCATCACGCGTTGCGGAGCGTCGCCATCGATAAAGGTTTTAGTGGCAAGCCCGATTCCATCGCCAATAGCAGTTTGGGTTCCAATCAGCTTGAGAACCGTTTGGTTGAGCTGGGTTTGAATCGCTTTGCGATCGAAGGTCAGTGGCGTTTGTAAGTAAGCATGGTCAGCGAAATAGACCAGCCCTAAGCGATCCCCTTCACGGCGCTCAACAAAATCCGAAACCACACGTTTTACCGTCGAAAGGCGATCTTCATAGTCGCCATCATGCAGCATGTCTTCACGAGACATAGAGTACGATAAATCAATGACTAACATCATATCGCGATGCTTAGGGTAGACGGTAATAGGCTCATCAAACCAAACGGGTCTTGCGCTAGCGGTGACTAAAGCAACCCAACCCAAAACCGCCATTACCTTGCAGAGTTTATCGCGTTGGTTAATGCGTGCATGTATTCCATCCATATGTGGTAAGGTGACTTGTACCCGCGTGGCTGGAGCAGAACGCAACCGGTAAATGACTATGGGTAATGGAAGCGCTAGAAACATCCACCACCATTCAAAACTAAACCCGCTCATGACTGCTTCCAATTTCTAAACTTACGTTTTGGAGGAAGGGCATGTTGCACCCAATGGACACAATCGTTCACGAGGGCATGATCCGTTTCTTTGCTGCTGACCGCTTTTCGATACAGCACGTGTTGCCACTGTAGAGCCTTCGCTTTAAATCGAGGGTCATCGAGCTGCGAGTCAAGAAAGGCTAGCCACTGCTCACCACTTAGTTTGGCGATATCCTCACGAGGGAAATAACTGAGTGCGGCTTGCCTAACGATCTCTATTGCCGAAGAGGGCGAGGAGCCAGAATGGGTTTCAATAAGCTTAATGGCGGCCTTTTTAGCCCGCGTTTTGTGTTTGTAATGGCGCGTTAGCCAAATCAATAGTAAAGCAGTGATAATAATAGTCGCGAGTATTGCCCAGTACCCCCACGGAAGTGGCCACATCCCGGGGGCTTCAGGAAGGTGTAGTGGCTGTAGGGGCAGAGGGTGAGTTTGCGTTGATGCGTTCATAATAATGGTACTAATTAAAACGAATAAGTTGAGAAAGCAGCGGGTTTCCGCTTGAAATCAGCGATAGGGCGATACCGCTTTTTGATAACTCAGCTGCTAGCTGGTGGTGTTGGGCGCCAAACGCGTCTGCAATATGACTTTTAATGCCAGCACTTGAAAAGTCGAGTGTGAGCTCTTGATGTTTGCCGATGACTTTCTGAGTCCCCCGAGCGTGAGTTTGTCCAGTTTCAATAGGGTCAAAGATCTGCACGGCTCGCACTCGGTTGTGCTGGGCTAAGCGAGCCATAGCTTGGATCTGAGGTTCATCAAGCTCTGAAAAATCACCTAAAACAATCACCTCGCTACCTTTTTTACAAAGGTTGCTTAACGCGTTGAATGGGTCGATGAGCGATTCTTCTTGTAACAACGACCTGTGCTGTAATAAGTGATTGTGTTGCTCGCACAGTTGACTGAGTAAACGCATAATTGATGTACGCGAGCTGGATGGCTTAATCTCGATAAGCTCAGAACCAACTCTAATCACTGCACCCACACGATCTTTGCTGCTGAGTGCAACAAACGCCAACAGCGCCGCCAAATGGCATTGCTGCACGGATTTGAGCAGTAGTTTTGTCCCTGTAAGCATACTCGCAGTGAAATCCACAAATAGGACAACTGGGCGCTCGCGCTCTTCTGTAAACAACTTAGTGTGTACTTTTCCAGTGCGAGCTGTCACTCGCCAGTCGATTTGGCGAACGTCATCCCCTGCTTGATATTGTCTTACCTCAGAAAACGTCATGCCACGTCCTTTACGAGGACTTGCATGAGCACCATTGAGCTGTGACCAAATACTTTTTGCTGGTGGCTGCCAACACAGGCTGTGCGTTTGATAAAAACACAGCTCTTCAATGGAGACGGTTGCTCCATTGGTCGCCTTTGGAAGTTTCCCGTCTTCGATAAACTGCCGAAGCGTATCTCTAGGCGCGTGTTTTCTTGGTACCCCACGAGACAATACTGATTTGAGTTGATTTAACATATCACTCTCCCAAATCCTCTAACGCTCTTAGCCATTACGCTGACGCCACGGTATTGAGAAGCTCTTCAATAACAATGTTTCCAGTGACACCTTCAGCCTGAGCTTGGTAACTAAGCAACAAACGATGGCGCAGCACTGGATAAATGACTTGATGAACATCTTCAGGACTGACGAAGTCACGACCGGCGAGCCAAGCGTGGGCACGAGCGGCTCGATCCAGGGCTATCGTCGCTCTCGGACTCACCCCCATTTCTACCCAGTTAGCCAACTTATGGCTGTAGGTATCAGGCTGCCTTGTTGCCATGACCAATCGAACGATATAACGCTCAATGGCATCCGCCATATGGATCGCTAACACCTCTTGGCGTGCCTTAAAGATGGTCTCTTGGCTGAGTTTGCCTTCAAACTGTTGGAGTTCACCCTGAGCTTCACCTCGGTTCAGTCTCAGAATAGCGAGTTCGCTCTCTTCGTTTGGATAGTCCACCTCCAAATGGAGTAAAAAACGATCAAGCTGCGCTTCTGGAAGCGGGTAGGTACCTTCTTGCTCAATAGGGTTTTGAGTCGCCATCACCAAAAACAGTTCAGGAAGCGCGTATGTAGTTTGCCCTACGCTGATTTGCTTCTCTGCCATGGCTTCCAGCATTGCCGCTTGCACTTTAGCAGGCGCTCGGTTTACCTCATCGGCAAGGATCAATGAATGGAATATTGGCCCGGGCTTAAATTGAAACTCACCGGTTTCTGGTCGATAGATGTCGGTGCCAGTGAGGTCAGAAGGCAAAAGATCCGGAGTAAACTGCACGCGATGAAAGCTGCCTTCAAGACAATCAGCCAGAGATTTTACGGCACGAGTCTTCGCAAGCCCTGGAGGACCCTCAACCAAAATATGGCCGTCGGCGAGTAGGGCGATGAGTAGTTGCGTGACAAGGTTGTCTTGACCAATAACTTGGGATTGCAAGTAACGTTGTAGTTGTTGGAAAGACTGTGCTGGCATGATGAAAATTCCTTATTGCAGATATAAGAACATAGGTAAGAACATAGAAAAGTTGAAGAGCGAAAAGTTCCAAACTCTAGGTCATTGTTTTGTAACTATATAACTTTGGGGAGTTTAATCAAAACTTCAATAGCAAAACGACGCAAAAGCAAACAGTAGCGTAGTGCGTTCCACGCAATGTTGGTACCTGCTCGCTAAAACAAGTACAATCGCCACAGTTTACAAGTATTGATGAGGTTAATCATTATGAGCGATTTTGAGAAAGAGTTAGAGCAAATGGCTTCGCAGGTAGAATCTGAACCTGAGGTGGCATTGCCATCGATTGAAGAGCAGCGCGAAATTGCGGCAGAGCTAAAGCGACTAGAAGCTGAAGGCAAGTTAACGCCAGAAGTACTTGAGCAGTATTTTGGCAAGTTTAATAAAGATAACCAGACACCTATTCATTAGGCTTAGGTCTTAGAATCAGATTATAAAACCCTCGCCACTTATCAGTCGTTGTCGAGGGTATATTGTTCTACATATATCTTCAAAAAATGACATAAGTAACCCATTAATTAAATCGAATAAATAAACTATCGTTTGATTTTTCCATTCGTTCTGTGCCTTTCGGCAAATTATTTGACTATTTGTCAATGTTATTCTTAGTGTTCTCAAAAGTGAGACGTGACTCTAACTTGCTGTTATAAATCTATTTAATTGAATGAAATCGATTTCATTGTGATTTTTATCACAAAAGTATCGGCTTGACGATTAGGTGATACTTCATCCTATTATTAACTTTGTAATTAGACTCGTGCACAACTCATCACATGGAGTGAATAATGACAAAGGCTCACCTGAAGAGCCAACGTGCAGTATTGTTGGCGGAAAACAATTTACAGTCTAGCTTGCTAAAAGACTTGCTAGAGCAAAATCTGGATATGGATATTCGGCTTATTTCCCCAGATCGGCTTAGTAATTATCGAGGGCATCCTGGTGATGAAGATGTATCACTTATCATCATTGACCAGCCTACGTTAAATGATCATCACTTAAAAAAGTACAATGAGCTTCGAATGTACTTAGACGCAGAAGCGCAGGAGGTGATTATCAATGCGCAGCCCAGTATACAGCAGAACGAACTACTACGTTGGCAGCGCTTAGTTGGGCTGTTCTACAACGACGATGAAATGGATAAACTAATCAAAGGATTCAAATGCATTT